>CAYWPN010000008.1:0-88938 GCA_964460175.1 uncultured Alistipes sp.
TTATCTACATTTCCCATGCCCATTTGTTGCTAAAACGTCTATGAGAACAAGTTCTAAGTCTCAGTGAATTTATATATGAAGAATATGATACTCATGACGCACTGGAATGGAGCGGTAATTTTACACAGTATGTTGACGAAAATACGGAATATATTGACAACCCGAACACTATTGAATTATCGCTGAACGGCAATAATTTCAGAACAGAATTTCAGCCTTTTGAGATAGTATACTATCTCAATGACAAGGAAATCGGAAATACAGGCGGTCACTTCAGACTTCGCACTTTGTCATGGAAAAATTTCAATGATATGATAACAGGTGCAGACGATATGCTCATTCCGCTTATGGTTCTTCCAGTGCTTGCACTGGAAAAATCAGAAATTCCACAGGCAAGAAAAATTATTCACAACGGTATAAGTCTGCTGGATTTCAGAAGTGAACATATTGAAAAAATCACAGATATGATTATCTCAGGTTTATCAAAGTGATAAAATTCACGTCAATATATCTTTATATATTCAACATAAAAATTTTTATTTGTGCAATATTCTGAAAATTGCAAATAGTACTTGATTTTATAGAAAAACGTGGTAAAATATAATTAGCACTCAGAGAGATAGAGTGCTAAAAAGAGAGACTATATTTTTTCAGGAGGTATATATCATGAATATCAGACCTTTACAGGACAGAGTTGTTGTCAAGATGGCTGAGGCTGAGGAAACAACCCAGAGCGGTATCATTCTTTCGGGTTCTGCAAAAGAAAAGCCCGATTTCGCTTTTGTTGTTGAAGTAGGCACAGGCACTGCCGACGTAAAAATGGAAGTAAGCAAGGGCGACAAGGTTCTCATCTCTAAGTATTCGGGAACTAACGTAAAGCTTGACGGTGAGGAGTACATCATCGTTAAAATGGAAGACATTCTCGCAGTCGTTGACTGATTTGACTGAATGACTAACTTTTATAAAGGAGATTGATTTATCATGGCTAAAGATATTAAATATGGTGAAGAAGCAAGAAAAGCCCTTCAGGCTGGTATTGATAAACTCGCTGATACAGTAAGAATAACAATGGGTCCTAAGGGCAGAAACGTTGTTCTCGACAAGAAGTTCGGCGCACCGCTTATCACTAATGACGGTGTTACTATCGCAAAGGACATCGAACTTGAAGACGCTTTCGAGAATATGGGCGCACAGCTTGTAAAGGAAGTTGCTACAAAAACAAACGATGCTGCCGGCGACGGTACAACTACTGCTACACTCCTTGCACAGACTATCGTCCGTGAGGGTATGAAGAACATCGCAGCAGGCGCAAATCCTATGGTACTCAAAAAGGGTATCGCAAAGGCTGTTGACGCTGCTGTAAAGACAATCGTTGACAATTCAAAGTCCGTTGAGGGTACAGAGGACATCGCAAGAGTAGGTACTGTATCATCTGCCGACGAAGCTGTAGGAAAACTTATTGCTGAGGCTATGGAGAAAGTAACTGCTGACGGCGTTATCACTATCGAGGAAAGCAAGACTGCTGAAACTTACAGTGAAGTTGTTGAGGGTATGCAGTTCGACAGAGGTTACATCTCACCTTACATGGTTACTGATACTGATAAGATGGAAGCTGTTTATGATGACGCATTCGTACTCATCACAGACAAGAAGATTTCTTCTATTCAGGAAATTCTTCCGCTCCTCGAACAGATTGTTAAAATGGGCAAGAAGCTCGTTATCATCGCTGAGGACGTTGAGGGCGAAGCACTCACAACAATCATACTCAACAACCTCCGTGGCACATTCAAGGTAGCTGCTGTAAAGGCTCCCGGATTTGGCGACAGACGTAAGGAAATGCTTAAGGATATTGCTGTCCTTACAGGCGGTGAAGTTATCACAAGCGAACTCGGTCTCGAACTTTCAGAAACAACTATTGAACAGCTTGGTATGGCTAAACAGATTGTTATCCAGAAAGAAAATACTATCATCGTTGACGGCGCAGGCGACAAGGACGCTATCAAGTCAAGAGTTGCACAGATTCGTGCCGCAATCGAAACTACAACATCTGATTTCGACCGTGAAAAACTTCAGGAGAGACTTGCTAAACTCGCAGGCGGTGTTGCTGTAATCAAGGTTGGCGCAGCTACTGAAATCGAAATGAAAGAAAAGAAACTCCGTATTGAAGACGCTCTTGCTGCTACAAAGGCTGCTGTTGAAGAGGGTATCGTTGCCGGCGGCGGTACAGCATATATCAATGCAATTCCTGTTGTTGAGAAAATGCTTTCAGGTCTTGAGGGCGACGAAAAGACCGGTGCAAAGATTATTCTCAAGGCACTCGAAGCTCCTGTCCGTCAGATTGCAGAAAACGCAGGTCTTGAGGGCAGTGTAATCGTTGACAAAATCAGACGTTCACGCAAGGTCGGCTACGGCTTCGATGCTTACAATGAAGTATACACAGATATGATACCATCAGGTATTGTTGACCCGACTAAAGTTACACGTTCTGCACTCCAGAATGCTGCTTCCGTTGCAGCAATGGTGCTTACAACTGAAAGTCTCGTTGCTGATATTCCTGAAGAAACTCCTGCTGCTGCAATGCCCGCAGGCGGTATGGGCGGAATGTATTAATCTGCACGAAAATATTACTCAGAAGACGAACTCTTATCGGGTTCGTCTTTTTCCTGATTTATGAAAAAAATAAATAAGCAGAAGATTATAAGAATTGCTTTACTGTTACTGCTGATTTTCCTGATAGTCCCGTACACCGTAACAATAGCACTGTATAACAGCGTTTTCAATAAACGTTATGAGACTGTCTCTGAATATAAAATAGCCGATTTTGACGGTCTGAAAGCTGACAGGCATGAGTTTAAATCTTACGACAATGAAACTCTTGTCGGGTACAGGTATTACACTGAAAAAGCAGACACTTGCGGAGTTGTTGTGCTTGCCCACGGAATAGGCACAGGCGGTCATAACGGTTACATGAGTACAATATATTATTTTGCCTGCAACGGTTTTGACGTTTTCGCTTACGATGCAACTGGCAACGGTGAAAGCGGCGGTAAATCAATGAAAGGTATTCCGCAGGGCTTGAAAGACTTAAACTGCGCCATCGATTATTTAGATGAGATTGACGAATTAAAAGACTTACCCATATTCCTCTGGGGGCATAGCTGGGGCGGATACTGCGTAACGAATGCGCTTAACTATCACCCCGAAGTAAAAGCTGTTGCCTCTGTTTCCGGATTTAACCGTTCAGCCGACTTGCTGTATTCTCAGGGCAAAGAAATGACAGGCTTTATCATGGATTTTATATTCCCCTATGTCAAATCATATGAAAAACTTCTGTTCGGCAGTTACGCAAAGTCTACGGCTATGGACGGCTTTGCAAATTCCGAGGCTGGCGTTTTTATCGTTCACAGTAAAGATGATACTGTAGTTCCCATACAATACGGTTATGACATTTACTATGAAAAATACGCCGACGACAGCCGTTTTGTTTTCAGACAATATGAGGATAAGGGTCACAATATGGTAGACGACGAACTGTTTGCGGATATTGCAGACTTTTACAAATCCTATATATAAATAATGCTGTAGTAATATACTACAGCATTAAATTTTTTCTGAATTTAAACAGAATTATAGTAAAATATATACGAGATGATTAAAGAATGAGATACGAATATTCTCTTATAATTAATGAAATGCCGGAAAATCCGGATAATTATACATATAAATTCGGTCATATGGATAATATTCAGTTCAGTATTTCCGAAAATGCTTTCTGCATCAGACAAAAAGCAGCTATGATACTCTCACTTCTGCCCTTTTTGCTGTGATACTCTCAAAAAGCAAGATATACGAAACAGAAAGATTTAACTATATGTGGTTTGCATTCAACGGAATGTACAGCTATTTCTGGACAATGGTTAAAAAGTACGTCAAGGGAACTGTTGAGGGCGGCGACAGTGAAATGAATCAGCTTCAGGCTTTTATGCGTGCAAATAATCTGCCGACAGGATTTGCCGACAGAAAATCCGTTGATATTATCGCACGGGAAATAAAAAGTCTTATCAACACAGAATGGGACGGTAATGCTGTCACGGAAAATTCAATAGAAGATATCCACGCCGGTTTCGCCGAAAAAGTCAGGGCAAAACTCTATAAAAGAATTAACGATAACGGCAAGGAAATCAAATCAAAAAAAAATAAATAAATCACGGTACTATAATGAGAATAACAAGGAACATATTATTATCTCACCTTTCAGTTATCTTTTTATACTGCTCCCGTATCACGTCCGCTGTGACATGGTTCACGCAAATGAACCCCTCAAACTTTTCAGTTATGAGGAAGAGGCGGATATAAAATTATACCGTTTTGCTGCCGATATTCTCGAAAATTACATAGACGAAAACCTTCCGGAATGGTTTGACTGCAACTATACAGAAAATATTCTTAAGAAAATGGCTGAAAAATCAGCAGAATATGTAAAACTTAAATAAAGAAATCTATGAAATTTTGTGTATTTTGTATATTGACATTTTCAGGTATAAATGATATAATATTACTCTTGCCTGAAACACTTGGAGTACTTATATTTTATCTGAGGTGAAAATCAGTACAGATTTCCGCTTGCGTTTGTATGCTTTTCAGGAGCAGAGTGAAAAGTTTTCTGTACCATATTATGTTCAAAATTTCAAAAGGTTATGACCACGTTCAGAAAACACTGCGTATTCCCACAGGTCTTGCCGAAAAACTGGAGCTTCTTGCTATCGAAAACAAAATTTCCTTTAATCAGCTTGTTATCCAGTGCCTTGAATACGCTCTTTCAAATCTTATCAGATAACAAAAATCCCTGAAATATCAGGGATTTTTTATTATGATAAATCTGCTTTCATGCGTGTTCTGAACACAGCAGACGCAAGTACTGTAAATAAAACGGCACAGCATGAAGTAACAATCAGCGGAAGTGCCATTTCACCGAAATCAAGCGCAATTGCGGAACGTGCAGTCTTTGTGCAGTAATAGAAAGGGAGTGCCTTGCACATTTTCAGCATTACTCCGCCTGCCGCCTCTGCATCAAACCATATATTTCCCAGAAACGAACCAAGAGAAATTATGATTGAACAAAGTCCGGGGGCGGACTTTTCATTGAATAGAGTACCGAAAAGAAGTCCGAAAGCTGTGAACATCAATGCTGACGGAATGAGTGCAACAACCGCAAGAAGAAGTCCGGCAGGATTTATTTCCGTACCTGTGATAAGTGCAACAACAAAAGAAATAACAAACGCAATTACACTCTGCATTACAGATATTGCAATCATGGGAATTATATATCCGCCTGTAAAGTCAGCCGGTTTCATGGGACTTGCGTACATTCGCACAAGAAACGCACCGTTTCTGTCCTTGGTGACAGTTATAGCAGTGAACAGCATGACAAAAGTCTGCCCGAATACTGCTATACCTCCTGCGAGATTGTCAATCCTGAAAATAGTCATGTTTGCTTCAGGCGGTATACTCTCGTTGACTATAGTCATGATAATCAGCATGACAACAGGAAATCCGAGACAGAATATGTAACTCAAAGGGTCACGGGACAATTCCTTGATATTTCTGAGTGCAAAAGCCTTTATTCTATACATTTTTTCTGCTCCTTTCTGCGATTTCCACGAATGAATTTTCGAGACCTTTTTTCCCCGAAACTTTTTCGATTTCCTCAAGACTTCCCACGGCGGAAATTCTGCCGTCCACCATTATTGCAATTCTGTCCGAGAGTTTTTCAGCCTCTTCCATGTAGTGAGTAGTCAGGATTATTGTTATTCTGCCTTTGAGACTTTCAATTGCCGACCAAAGTTCACGGCGTGCAAGAACATCAAGTCCGAGCGTTGGCTCGTCAAGAAACAGAACTTTCGGTTCACTGATAAGTGCCATAGCGATTGAAAGTTTGCGTTTCCAGCCACCCGAAAGCGTCTTTGCCCTTGAATTTTCCACTTCTCCCATATTGAAAAGCTGTATCATTTTATCAGTCTGCGACTTTATCTTATTTTTATCAAATCCACAGACTGTGGAGATAAATTCAAGATTTTCACGGACTGTAAGATTTTCCGCAACGGACGTTTCCTGCGGAGATATGCCGATAATCTTCCTGACTTCGTTACTCTCCGTGAGACAGTTATGACCGCATACAAAAACTTCTCCTGAAGTCTGAACAGACAGGCACGACATCATGCGGATTGTGGTTGTCTTGCCTGCTCCGTTAACTCCGAGAAGTGCGAAAAGTTCGCCCTCCCCGACCGAAAAGCTGACATTATCAACTGCTGTCTTTGTTTTATATTTTTTTGTCAGATTTTTCACTTCAACCGCTTTCATGTCAGTCTTCTCCCTTTATTTCATCTTTGATACGGCTTATATTTCCCATAATACTACCCAGATTAACAAGTGCTATACCCTTTTCAACGTCGCCGAGAACAAGAATATTATCACCCTCTTTAAGTCCGAAAACTTTACGGCAGTTCACAGGGAGAGTAATCTGTCCCTTGTCATTCAGGCGAGTACAGCCGAAAATATGCTTACCATCACCGCTGTGTTCCTCCGCACCTAAATTTCTTACAAGCATATCGACTGTAGTCTCATAAATATCAGCTAATTTTATGCAGTTTTCTATATCGGGAAGAGTTTCGCCACGCTCCCACTTTGCGACAGCCTGACGTGATACACCAAGTTTTTCAGCGATTTCCTCCTGTGTATACCCGAACTGTTTGCGGAATATCTTTAAATTACTGAAACGGACTTCCATTTGTCTGCTCCTTTCTGCTTTTGTTATGATTTAATTATATCACAGCAGAAATGTAACGTCAACCAACCAAAAATAACATTATGTTATAATCAGTTGCATTTTCAGAAAAAGTTTCTGAAATCAGAATATGTAATCAATGATTAACGAAATGCGAAGCAATTTGTTCAGTATTTCCTTGACAAGTATGATGTTGTATGTTATAATAAAACATAAACTATTTTTACTGAAAGGATTTTATTGTATGCAGAAAAAAGAAAAAAACATCTTCATTGTGACAATTGCTTTCATGCTCGTTGCACTTGCACTTATGGTAACGTTCAATTTTGTATCGTTCTATAAAAACTCAGTAAACAACATGGAGTCGGTCGGCACAAACTCACTGAATGCGGAGATAAGCGAAATCAAGGCATATCTCGCACAGGGAACAAATACACTGAGGATTACATCTGATAATATCGACTATATGCTCAATCAGAATGTGACCCCCGATGATATTGAACGCTATCTCAAATTCGAGACAACAAAATTTCAGGAGGAAATCGACGAAAACTTCACGGGAGTTTACGGCTATATGGGCGGACAGTACATAGACGGAAGCGACTGGATACCGCCTGCCGATTATGTCCCGACTGAAAGAGAATGGTACACCGCCGGAAAAGCAGGAAACGGTGATATTGTAATCGTTCCTCCTTACGTAGATATGGAGACAGGAGAAGTGATTATTTCCGTATGCTGTCTGCTTGGTGACGGAAAAAGTGTTATTTCACTTGATATTGTACTGAAGCACCTTCAGGAAATCACACAGAAAATCAACCTGAATAACATGGGCTACGCATTTATAGTCGACGATACAGGAATGGTTGTCGCTCATAATGATACCGGAGAAGCCGGCAAAAATTACCTTGAAGACGAGGAAATGGCGGAACTTCTTGCACAGGCTGAGGAAAGCGAATATTTCAAGACAAATCTTGACGGCGAAAGTATCTATGTATTTACAGGAGAAGCAACAGAAAACTGGCGTGTATGTATGATTATTTCAAGCTCAAAATTCCTGAAATCATCAAGAAATCTGCTTGTAAGAAATATCCTCATCGTTATTGTCGTTTATGCTGCTGTAATCTTCTTCAGTATATTTGCATTCCGCAAAATGAAAGAGTCGATGGAGGAAATTCACAGAAAAGAAAAACAGGTTGAAAATGCAAACAAAAACCTTGCCCGCTCCAAAGACGTTATCAGCAACCTTGCCTACACAAATATAATAACAGACCTTAAAAACCGCTATGCTCTTGATGATGACATAAAAGAACGCCTTGAAACAAATTTCGTAAACATCGCATACTTCGATATAGACAACTTCCGCAATATCAATGAAACTTTCGGTTATGATTTCGGCGACACTCTTCTTGCAGAAATAGCAAAGAAAATTTCAGAAAATTTCAGCAGTTATGCGGAAATCTACAATCCTTTCGGCAACCAGTTCTGCCTTGTATACAACGGTGAAATTTCAAATAAACAGGCGGAAGATATTACTCTTGAAGTATTCGAGGCAATAAAAGACAAGTACCTTATCGGAAATATATACGTACAGCCGAACGTTTCGGGTACTGCCTACCGCTGTTCGCCGAGAGAATTTGCGTCGGCAGGTGCTGTTCTCCTAAAACTTGATGCAATCACAAAAGAAATAAAACGCAACGGCGGAAACTTTTGCCAGACTTTCATAAACTGATTAAAAAAGCACTCCCATACGGAGTGCTTTTTGTTATTTATGATATTTTCCGCCGTCTGCAATCTGAAAGGCACGGTAAATCTGCTCAAGGAGCATAACTCTTGCGAGCTGGTGAGGAAAAGTCATTTTTGACATGGACAGCTTTATGTGACCGGTCTGCTTTATTTCGTCTGCGAGACCGTATGAACTGCCGATTATAAAAGTAACGGCACTGAAACCGTTAACTCCTGCCGACGATATTTTTCCGGATAATTCAGTACTTGACAGCTGTTTTCCCTCAATGCACATAGGAATAACAAATCCTTTTATGTATTTTTTTATCTGCACAGCTTCTTTCTGCAAAGCCGACGCAATTTCTTTCTCCGACGGCGTTTCGCTGAGACGACATTCGTCAAGTTCGTGGATTTCAAATGAACAGTATCTGCCAAGTCGTTTTATGTATTCCGCACACGCTTCACGGAGATAATTTTCTTTCAGTCTGCCGATAACAATAAGATTGATGTTCAGAATATCACACAGCCTCCCTCCGCCGCAACAGGTGCAACACCCATAAGGTAGTCTTTACCTCTTGCAAATTCACTGAGATAACTCTGCACAGTACTGTCTGCAAGTACGGGAGTATTATTTTCCTGACTTAAATGACCGAGCAGAATATGTGTTGTTCCTGCTTTCACGAGTTCATGTGCAAGCTTTCCGCAGTTGTCGTTTGAAAGATGACCCGTATCAGACATTATACGTCTTTTCAAATCTGCTGTGTAAGTACCGTTCATGAGCATTTTCGTATCATAATTCGCTTCAATCATTACCAGATTGCAGTCAGTCAGCGCATTGTATACAGTATCTGTCACCCTGCCTAAATCAGTACAGACAGCGCACAGCTTGTCGTCGTAAGTCCTGATTTTATAACCGCAGCTCTGCACAGCGTCATGCGGAGTATCAAAACAGCTTATTTCGCAGTCACCACAGGAAACAGGCTTTCCTGTCATTTCAATCAGTTCCGTATCGGGCGATACTTTGTTTCCGGCACATAAACTCTGCAAAGTAAGTTTCTGTCCGTAGACCTTTATTCTGTTATGCTTTGTAAGCACCTGTAAACCTGCAACATGGTCTGTATGTTCATGGGTAATAAAAATCCCCTGCACTGCCGAAAGCGGTATGTGATTATATTCAAGGGACTGAACAAGTCTTTTACAGCTTACTCCGCAGTCTATAAGAATACCGCCTCTTTTTGTACCAATAAACTCCGCATTGCCTCTGCTTGAACTGAATAACGGATAAATTACTGCCATAATTATCTTGCCGTCGGAATTCTTGACGCAATTCTCATTGCAAATTCGTTGAAACTCTGAGTCTGGAGAACGATTTTTCCCGGTCCTGTGAGTTTTGTAAGGAACAATCCCTCACCGCCGAAAAAGATATTGCCCAGTCCTTTGACGGTTTCAATATCATAGCTTACACTTGTTTCAAAAGCAACAACGTTTCCCGTATCGACTTTTATTACTTCTCCGGGTGCAAGTATACGCTCAATTTTGTCGCCGTCCACTTCAAGAAAAGCCATACCTTTTCCGTAGAGTTTCTGTAAAATAAAGCCCTCACCGCCGAAAAGTCCCGCAGTGAATTTTTTTGTGAATGACGCTTTAAGGTCGACAGTCTGTTCTGCACAGAGAAAAGCTCCCTTCTGTACAATAAGTTCGCCCTGAGAAATATCAACGGCAATAACACTTCCCGGAACAGTTGAGCCGAAAGCAACAACTGCTCCGCTTACATCAGCAGTATAGTTAGCCATGAAAATAGACTCGCCTGTGAAAATACGTCCGAGACTTCTTCCGATACCGCCTCTTGCATTTGTTGTCATGGTAATTCCCTGAGTCTGCCAAATCATTCCGCCTGACTGCGTGAACATACTTTCTCCTGCGTTCAGCGTGCATTCAACAGCAGGAACGGTTTCTCCGATAATCTGATAGTGCATAAAAATTCTCCTTATCTCAATAATATATTTCTATTCTACCACATTTTCCGCAAACAGTCAATATCTGTTTTCAGTCGTCTTTAAGAAATTTGTACGGCGGAATATCAAGGACTTCCGCAATATCGAACAGCGTATCAAGCGACATTGCCCTGTCGATATTCGGTGCTTCAACAGAACCCAGAAAAGCCGTGCTTTTGTCAATCCTTTCCGCAAGCTGTTCCTGCGTAAGCCCTTTCAGCTTTCTGTAATACTGAACTTTCAAACCTATTCTCCGATAGATTTCGCAATATTTCAAATTCACAACATCACCGCCTTTATAATTATTTTATCATATCCGCTTGACAATATTAATTATGTGTTGTATAATATAAATTAACTCATAGTTAATAAAACTTATATAACATATAATAACAGCAGTCAAAGCGGAAATTAATATAAATATAATAATTTTTCAGAAAACACTTGACAAATATTAAAAAATATTGTATAATTTACAGACCAAAGATGTTATCGTTTACATTGGTGATTTCTTCCGAAAATCAAATAAAACAAAAAGGGTGTTAATTATGAACAATGATGATATGGTCAATACATTTATTACAAACAGAGGAATGTATATAAAACGGTATTTTCAGAGATTAAGAGACGTTATTAAAGACGAGATATTTCATTTTAAATATCATATAAAAACAGATACTCCAATGGGTATATATTATGATTCCTTTATGGATATTACTATAGAAATTAAAGGATTAAGAGATTTTATTTATGACAAAGATGTACCTGAAAATTTTAAGACCTATAAAAATGATGTTATCAATTGCTGCAATAATATAATCAAAGAATATGATATACTAATGAACAGTAATTTTACAAACTTTGACGAACTTTGCAAGCTTATTAATCATTTCATTAATATTCAAACATATTTAGATGAAATATTACAAAAAATAAGAAATTTTATTTAAAAATTTCAAAAATCCTCTTGACAAACGGGAAATAATGATGTATAATAAAGACAATATACAAATGCTTTGATGGGAAATAAAACCCGTGATTTGTCTTACAGAGAGCCGGAGCAGGTGTAAGCCGGCAGACAGGCGCAGGTCATAGCTCGTCCCTGAGCAGTCGGCTGAAAGCTTCGCAATTAGGCTTGAACGGGTTCTCCCGTTACAGAGATATGTATTTTTCCGATACAGACTGAGTGGGTGCGTACTGCACCAACGGAGAGTGGTACCACGGAGTATTTTTGTAACTTCGTCTCTCCCTTGCCTTACGGCTTGGGAGAGACTTTTTTATTTTTATTTTAACTTAAGGAGAATAAATATGACAAACGCAGGCAAATACACAAGACAGTTTTTTGATGTTCCACAGGCTGAAATGAAGTGGACAAAGAAATCGTACATCGACAAAGCTCCCGTATGGTGCAGTGTTGATTTGAGAGACGGCAATCAGGCACTTATCATTCCTATGAGCCTCAGTGAAAAACTCGAGTTTTTCAAGCTCCTCGTTGAAATCGGTTTCAAGGAAATCGAAATCGGTTTTCCTGCCGCTTCCGAAACGGAATACGAGTTCTGCCGCACACTGATTGAACAGAACATGATACCCGACGATGTTACAATTCAGGTTCTCACGCAGTCAAGAGAACACATAATAAAAAAGACTTTCGACGCACTCAAAGGCTGTAAGAATGCCATTGTACACCTCTATAATTCAACAAGTCTCGCACAGCGTGAACAGGTTTTCCGCAAGAGTAAGGAAGAAATTATTGATATTGCCGTAACAGGTGCGAAACTCTGCAAGGAGTACCGTGAGAAGTACGAAGGCAATTTCAGATTTGAGTACTCCCCCGAAAGCTTCACGGGAACTGAACCGGAATTTGCACTCGAAATCACAAACGCTGTACTCGATATATGGCAGCCGACAGCAGATGACAAGGTTATTGTAAATCTCCCTGTTACTGTTGAACTCTCCATGCCTCACGTTTACGCAAATCAGGTTGAATATATGTGCAATAACATGAAATACCGTGAGAATGTAGTCGTATCGCTCCACCCGCACAACGACAGAGGCTGTGCTGTTGCCGATACGGAAATGGGACTGCTTGCAGGTGCGGACAGAGTTGAGGGTACACTTTTCGGCAACGGTGAACGTACAGGCAACGTCGATATTATCACTCTCGCAATGAATATGTACACGCAGGGTGTTGAACCTGAACTCGACCTGAGCGATATTCCGAAGATTACAGAACTCTACCAGCGTGTTACACGCATGAACGTCTATGAACGCTCGCCATATTCCGGAAAACTCGTATTTGCAGCTTTCAGCGGTTCACATCAGGACGCTATCGCAAAGGGTATGAAGTGGCGTGAAGAGGGTCACACGGAACACTGGACAGTGCCGTATCTCCCGATTGACCCCGAAGATTTGGGAAGAGAATATTCCGCAGACGTTATCAGAATCAACAGCCAGTCAGGAAAAGGCGGTATAGGATATATCCTCGAAACACGTTTCGGATATGACCTCCCGAAGAAAATGCGTGAAGTCGTCGGCTATGCAGTCAAGGGCGTTTCAGACCACAAGCACAAGGAACTCATGCCCGACGAAGTTTATGAGATTTTCAAGACAAACTTTGTTGACATAAAAACTCCGCTCAACGTAACAGAAGCACATTATGTTCAGTGCGACGGCATAGAAGCAACAGTAAGTATTGAATACAACGGCAAAAAGGCAGTCGCAACAGATACAGGCAACGGCAGACTTGATGCTGTCAGCAACGCTATACGCTCCTACACGGGCATTGACTACAGCATAAACAACTACTCAGAACATTCACTCGAAGTCGGTTCAGCGTCAAAAGCCGTGTCCTACGTGGAAATAATTGCGGACGGCAAAAGCTATTGGGGAACAGGCGTTGACAATGATATTGTTGTATCTTCAATAAAAGCACTCGTCACAGCAGTAAATGTCATGCTTTGCTCAAAATAATGCACAAAATAATCTGTTGAAAGTATAAATAATAAACAAATTTTCCGTTCCTTATTGATTTTGCTGTAATAATATGATATAATAAGTTTATTAACAACATTTTCAAGAGGAGCGGAAACATAATGAGAACGGTTTATATTTCTTCCGGTATCATCATTATTGTCGGCGCAGTCATTAACGTCTCTGACTGCCGTCGTTATTCATTCTGCCATAAAAACGCTCTTGCTTGATATATCCACGCAATGAGTGTGAGCATGAAGTACAGCTCCCGGCGGAATGTCGGGGGCTTTTTTGTCAGAGACGGTAAACTTCGCTTGAACAATAAAATATACAGAAGAAGGAAAATATATCATGAAAATATCAGGTGCTAAAATCGTTGTTGAAACCCTGATTGAACAGGGCTGTGATACAGTTTTCGGCTATCCGGGTGGACAGGTTATCAATCTGTTTGACGAACTGTATCTCAACAGAAACAGAATAAACCATATACTCACGGCGCATGAACAGGGTGCTTCCCACGCTGCCGACGGCTATGCAAGGGCGACCGGAAAAGTCGGCGTATGTATTGCAACTTCCGGTCCGGGAGCAACTAACCTCGTAACAGGAATTGCTACAGCTTTTCTCGACTCCGTTCCTATGGTTGCAATCACAGGCAACGTTCCGTGCAGTCTCATCGGCAAGGACAGCTTTCAGGAAGTTGATATAGTAGGCGTTACAATGCCTGTTACAAAGCATAACTTCATTGTAAAGGATATACGTGAACTCGCCGATACCCTCCGTACAGCTTTCAGAATTGCAAAATCAGGCAGACGTGGTCCTGTACTTGTTGACATTCCGAAAGATATTCAGACGGCTGTCTGGGATTTTGAACCGAAAGCAGAACCGGTAAGACCTTATCCGCTGAACTTCGCATCAGACGGCAAACTCCGCAAAGCTGCCGAAATGATTAAAAATTCCGAACGCCCTTATATCTACTTCGGCGGAGGAATTACCATGAGCAAGGCTTCTCAGGAACTCCTTATGCTTGCGGACAAAATCGACGCACCTATCGGCTGTTCTCTTATGGGACTTTCCGCATTGCCGACAAATCACCCCCGTTTTCTCGGCATGAACGGTATGCACGGTCACTATGCGTCATCTGTCGCACAGGACGAGGCTGACCTTGTTATCGCACTCGGCGCAAGATTTTCCGACAGAGCTACGGGCGACAAGAAACGTTTCAACAAGAATTTCAGGATTATACATATTGATATTGACTCCGCTGAACTTGACAAGAATATCACTGCAAACCTTGCAATTCAGGGCGATATAAAGGACGCACTTTTCAGGCTTATTCCTATGCTCACACAGACAGAACGTCCCGAATGGAATAAGCGCATTAAGGAACTCCGTGCAGAAGAACAGAGAAGACTTGAAAGTGCTGCCGCTATCGCATTTGAAAAGAGATGTGACAACTGCACTCACCCCTGCGAAAATTCAGGACTTGCAGAAAAAAATCACCTCAGCCCTTATCAGATTATTGATATTATCAGTAAAGCAGCTTCGGAAGATGATATTATTGTTACCGATGTAGGACAGCATCAGATGTGGGTTGCACAGCGTTATCCGTTCACAAAGCCACGCACTTTCCTTACAAGCGGCGGACTTGGCACAATGGGTTACGGAATGGGTGCAGCTATCGGTGCTTCAGCTGCCGAAAGAAAGCGTACCGTACTCTTTACCGGCGACGGCAGTTTCGGTATGAACCTCAATGAACTTGCTACCGCCGTATCACAGAATACTCCGCTTGTTATCGTTATCATGAACAACGGTGTACTCGGCATGGTTCGTCAGTGGCAGACGCTTTTCTTCGACAAGCACTATTCCAACACAACACTTGCAAGAAAAACTGATTTTGTCAAGCTTGCAGAGGCATTCGGAGCAAAAGGCGCAAGAGTATTCAATGCGGACGAACTCAAAAAAGCTGCGGAAGAGGCATTCGCTTACAACGGCGTGTATCTTATCGACTGCGCTGTTGACTGCAATGAATTTGTTCTCCCGATGTTACCGCCCGGCGGTTCTATCGAAGATATTATTACAGAAATAAAGTGAGGTGAGAGTTATGCACAACAATCAGTTTGTTATCGGAGTTATCGTTTCAAATGTTTCAGGCGTTCTCTCAAGAGTTTCGGGAATGTTCACACGCCGTGGATTTAATATCGACTGTCTCACTGTCGGCGAAACAGAGTCAAGCGGATTTTCACGCATTACTGTTGTATTCCACGGAGACGACGATATAAAACATCGTATCATCAAACAGCTTGAAAAGCTCCACGATGTCAAGGAAGTGGAAGTCCTTGACCCGCATGAGACCGTTATCCGTGAACTTCTGCTTATAAAAGTAAGAAACACTCCTGCAACAAGACAGGACATCATGACGGCTGTCGAGATTTTCCGCTCAAAGATTGTGGACTATTCAACAACTGCCCTCGTCTGCGAACTCACGGGTGAGACTTCAAAGATTGACGCATTTATCGAACTCATGAAACCATACGGCATAATGGAAATGTGCCGGACAGGCATGGTTGCTATTGAACGTGGCGATAACTGCCTTAAAACTGAAAAATAAACTTTTATTCAATGGTTTTCCGTTGAAAAAAGTGTTTTTCGGACTACTTATAAGCAACGTTTATAATTGCTCAACCGGCAATTACATAAATATAATTTTTTAAAGGAGATTTTCACAATGGAAAATACTGCAAAAGTTTTCTATGAACAGGACTGTGACCTTTCACTTCTCTACGGCAAGACAATTGCTGTAATCGGCTACGGCTCGCAGGGTCACGCACACGCTCTCAACGCTAAGGAATCACTCGGCGACAAGGGCAGAGTTATCGTTGGTCTCTATGAGGGTTCAAAATCATGGGACAAGGCTGTAAAGCAGGGATTTGAAGTTTACACTGCTGCTGAAGCTGCAAAACAGGCTGACATCATCATGATACTTATCAATGACGAAAAGCAGGCTCAGCTTTACAAGGAGGACATCGAACCAAATCTTGAGGCAGGCAATATGCTCATGTTCGCTCACGGTTTCAACATTCACTTCGGCTGTATCGTTCCTCCTGCTGACGTTGATGTTACAATGATTGCACCTAAAGGACCGGGTCACACAGTACGTTCAGAATATCAGGCTGGCAAGGGCGTTCCGTGCCTCGTTGCTGTACAGCAGGACGCTACAGGCAAGGCTAAGGATATTGCACTTGCTTACGGTCTCGCAATCGGCGGAGCAAGAGCAGGCGTTCTTGAAACTACTTTCAGAACAGAAACAGAAACTGACCTCTTCGGCGAACAGGCTGTACTCTGCGGCGGCGTATGCGCTCTTATGCAGGCAGGCTTTGAAACTCTCGTTGAGGCTGGCTATGACCCTCGTAACGCTTACTTCGAGTGCATTCACGAAATGAAACTCATCGTTGACCTTATCTACCAGAGCGGTTTTGCTGGTATGAGATATTCTATCTCAAATACTGCTGAATACGGCGACTACATCACAGGTCCTAAGATTATCACAGAAGATACCAAAAAGGCTATGAAGAAGGTTCTTTCCGATATTCAGGACGGCTCATTTGCTAAGGAGTTCCTTCTCGATATGTCCGACGCAGGCAAGCAGGTACACTTCAAGGCTATGAGAAAACTCGCTTCCGAACACCCTTCCGAGAAAGTCGGCGAGGAAATCAGAAAGCTCTACAGCTGGAACAACGAAGAAGATAAGTTCATTAACAACTGATAGTTTGCAATTGGCAGTGATTATTGCTGATTTGCACTCCGAAGATTTTCGGCTGTGAATCGGACTTAATTCGGGTGACGGTTCAGACAGTTCCGTCACCTGTTTTTATAATATATAATCAGGAGGATAATCCTATGATATGCAACAGTCTGGAAGAAGTAAGAACAAATATCGACAGAATTGATAATGAAATTATCAGGTTAATTGCTGAAAGAGGAACGTATGTTATTCAGGCATCACAATTCAAGAAAGATGAAGACGGCGTTAAAGATACCAGTCGAGTTGAAAAGGTAATTGCAAAAGCAAGGGAAAAAGCTGAAGAATACGGTGCTGACTCAGACATGATTGAAGCAATTTACAGAGAAATGATTTCACGGTTTGTAAATATGGAAATGTCGGAGTTTCATAAAAAAGATTAATAAAAGTTCCGTCAACTGTTTTCATTAAACAAGGAGTAATATTATGGCGGAATAAAGGGAGATGACCGCTTATGTACAGAATAAATTATATACTGGGCATACTCCTTGTAATCGCCGGACTTATTCTGATATTCTCGGCTGATATTTCCGTAAAGCGTGACAGAAACAGGACTGAAACGAGTATCGCACAGGAAACTGAAATCGCACCGCCTGAAAGACCTGACAGCATGAAACAGCTTTCACTTGCGGTAACGGGCGGTATCTGCCTGATTGTTTCCGTTCCGTGTTTCTATATGCCGTACAGCGAATACAGTCTGAGACTTTTCAGGCGTAAACGCAGGAATGAAGATACATCTGAACAGGCTGAAACAGAATTTGATTACCCCGATGATGATTTTGACTATGTCCTTGACGAAGAGACAAGAAAAATCCTGATAGAGTTCAGAGATGAACAACGGAAAAAATATAACAGAAAATAGGAGTATATTATGCACTTCTCTCAGTTTCAGATAAACTGCCTTATAACAGGAGTACAGCTTTCGGCAGAACTTCCGTCATCATCTCCGGAATTAAGGCACTTTGTGACAATATGGGGTTATAAAGCACACGGCAGAAATGATAAATACTTACATTCAGAAAAAGCTGAAAATATGCTTTTCAGTATAAGGGACTATGAAGTAGAAAACTATCTTATTGAAAATAATTTTGATGTACACGAAAATGAACTTATAAACTCGTTTTTTATGAGTGATATTGCCGGCATAAAAAACGCTGAAACAGAATTATCAAAGCATATTTCAGATTTTTCATTGCTTGTTTCCAACTGGAAATGCAGTAATCCATTATGACAAGTTTATTAATTTTAATAGAACAGAGGTAAAAAACTATGAGTGAGAATTTTTTCTGTTCGGGAGTTGAAAAAGCATCACAGCGTTCACTTTTCAACGCTCTCGGACATACTAAAGAGGAAATGAAACGTCCGCTTGTTGGTATAGTTTCGTCATATAACGAAATAGTACCCGGACATATGAATATAGATAAAATTACAGAAGCCGTAAAGTTAGGCGTTGCCATGAACGGCGGTACACCTGTAGTATTCCCTGCAATTGCCGTATGCGACGGTATAGCAATGGGTCACACAGGCATGAAGTATTCGCTTGTTACCCGTGACCTGATTGCCGACAGCACAGAATGTATGGCACTTGCACATCACTTTGACGCACTTGTCATGATTCCGAACTGTGACAAGAACGTCCCCGGACTTCTTATGGCTGCCGCAAGAATAAACGTCCCGACTATCTTCGTCAGCGGCGGACCTATGCTTGCAGGTCACGTCAAGGGCAAAAAGACAAGTCTTTCAAGTATGTTTGAGGCTGTCGGTGCGTATACGGCAGGTAAAATGTCACTTGAGGACGTTGAGGAATACGAAAACAATGCCTGTCCCACCTGCGGTTCATGCTCAGGTATGTACACGGCAAACTCAATGAACTGTCTCACGGAAGTACTCGGCATGGGACTTAAAGGCAACGGCACAATTCCTGCTGTATATTCCGAAAGAATTAAGCTTGCAAAAATGGCAGGTATGCAGGTTATGGAACTCTACAGACAGAATATCCGTCCTCTTGACATCATGACTGAAAAGGCATTCATGAATGCTCTTACTGCTGATATGGCATTAGGCTGTTCCACAAACAGTATGCTCCACCTCCCTGCAATCGCAAACGAATGCGGAGTTAACATCAATCTTGACATTGCGAACGAAATAAGCGCAAAAACTCCAAATCTCTGCCACCTTGCCCCTGCGGGTCACACATACATGGAGGATTTGAATGAGGCAGGCGGTGTATATGCCGTACTGAACGAACTTTCAAAGAAAAATTTAATCAACCTCGACTGCATGACTGTTACAGGAAAGACAGTCGGTGAAAATATTTCTGGCTGTATCAATAAAGACCCCGAAACAATCCGTCCGGTTGACAATCCCTACAGTGAAACAGGCGGTATTGCTGTACTCCGTGGCAATCTTGCTCCTGACAGATGCGTAGTAAAGAGAAGTGCAGTAGCTCCTGAAATGCTTGTCCACAGCGGTCCTGCCCGTGTATTCGACAGCGAGGAAGAGGCTATCAAGGTAATCTACGAGGGCGGAATTAAAGCCGGAGACGTTGTTGTTATCCGTTACGAAGGTCCGGCAGGCGGACCGGGTATGCGTGAAATGCTTTCGCCGACTTCCGCAATTCAGGGTGCAGGTCTCGGCTCAACAGTCGCACTCATCACTGACGGCAGATTTTCGGGTGCAACAAGAGGTGCGGCAATCGGTCACGTTTCTCCGGAGGCTGTAAACGGCGGTACTATCGCATACGTAAAGGACGGCGATATTATTTCAATTGATATTCCTAATTACACAATCACCCTCGAAGTTTCCGACGAAGAACTTGAGGAGCGTAAAAAGACTATGCCTATCAAGAAAAAGGAGAACATCACAGGTTATCTCAAGCGTTACGCTTCAATGGTTTCCTCCGCTGACAAAGGTGCTATAATCAACAGAAAGTAAATGAAGAATAAAGAACATTTACCGGTGTATGGCGTAGGACCATTTATTGTAATTCCGCAGTTAGCATTGACGGCAGTCGGAATTATTATGTCAGTCTGTGGATTTTTTGAGTATGGCAGAATAAACACTCTGAAAATACCATTTCTGATAATCGGAATAATACTGATTGTTTCAGGTGCTTATATGTGGTACTCTGCAAACTATAAATCAAAGGTTTCTGACGGTATTATGGAAAACAGACTTATTACTTCCGGTATATATTCAGTTGTAAGGAATCCTATTTACAGTGCATTTTTAATAATATGTACCGGAGCTGTTTTCATTGCCTGCAATGTGTTTCTGTTTGTTATACCGGTGATATGCTGGCTTTATATGTCTGTACTTCTGAAACGTACAGAGGAAAAATGGCTTGCAGAACTGTACAGACAGGAATACATTGATTATTGCAGGAATGTAAATCGCTGTATTCCGTGGTTTCCGAAAAAAAGGTAATATTATGACAATTAAATTAACTCAGTTGTTTTTTGATACTCCCAATGAAAATAATGATTATGTATCATATGAAAATAAGCTGAAACCAAAACTCACTTTTAATAGTACTGAACTGGAAAGCTTCTTTTATGAACATTATGATTATATAATGACAACAGTGGAAACTGCAATAACAGAATATATAAACTGCGAAGATTTATGTAATGATGATGAGGATATGTTTCCACGAAAATCTTTTCTTACTGGTGAATGGTATATAAGCGAAATCCGCTTTGACGATACGGATTATCTTTCCGTTCAGACTGCTTTAACCGGTACTGATTTAGGGTATAAAGATGATTATTTAGGTCTGGAAGTTCATCTGTATTATGACAAGAAAACAGCAGAATTTACTCTTGACGGAATTGACAGTTCTGCGTTGTGAAAGGAAAAAACATGAATAAATCTGTTGAAGAATACCGTGCTGAAATCAGAAAAATTCTTGATGAATACTATGAACTTCTCAAAATTTACGATAAAACTGAAATACAGGTTTTGGACTATGTTGAAATTCCGGACGGAATGTTTACAGGAGAAGTTGAAATTGATGATAAATATAATGTCGAACTCAGAACATGGAAAATGATACCGTCCGACGTTACAGAAGATGACATTGCAGAACTTGAAAAAGTAATAGGAATGCGTCTGCCTGACCCTCTGAGAGCATATTATACATCATATTATCACTTGTGGGATTGCCAGAGAAATCTTTCTGAAAACTCACCGACAGCTAAAATGAACGGAATTTATGACGCTTACAGTAAACTGATGATAAAATTTGGTTATCTGCCGTTTACCTGGGACAATGAGGGTGGTTGGTTGTTTTGCATGAAGTTTGACGGTAATAATCAGGACTGCGGAATATATTGGATTGACCATGAAGAATTGTTTTCTTTTCACGCTGAAACTGTAACCGCTCAGGATATTGAAAAAGTTATGGACTTTCAGGCAAAGGACTTCTGCGAGTATCTCTATGATGAAACTGTCGGCATGGTTAAAAAATTGCTTGAATATGGACATTATACCAATATAAAAAATACATGAAACATAACAGTGAGGTGATTTGATTATGAGCAGTTTCAAAGAATACATCGACAGTCTTAAAATCGAAGACATACCGTGGAGCAAAATGGTGACGGCATACGGTACAGCGGAAAAATTCCCTGAATACTTTTCCGTTCTTGAGGATATGCAGAGTATTGACGAAATGGACGAAGCACTTGACAATATTATGTGTGAAGTTGAACATCAGGACTCGCTTTATCAGCCCCTGCCGTTTGTAATGATTTTCTTCAGAAGACTGCTGAAAAAGGCAGAAAATATTCACACTCCCGAAGCTGAATGGCTTTCAGAGGAAATCAGGAAAATTTTTAAGTACATTCTTGAATGCTGTGATTACAGGGTATATGAATTTGCTCACGGCGAATCTTTATGGCACTTTGAAGATTTACTTGACGAAAAATATCTTCTGCCTGATTACCACTATGGAGAAGAAGATTTCTGCTTCGAGGCAGATTACGACCACAGCATAGTCTATTACACAAAAATAATTATCGACGGGAGGTTTTCATGTTGGGCAGTGAAAGAGAATATATAGACAGCCTGAAAATCGAGGATATACCGTGGGACAGAATGGCAACGGCATACGGCACAGCAAAGAAGTACCCCAAATATCTTGCTGTACTTGACAATATGAAGAACATCAGCAAGATAAAGAAAGCATTTGACAAAATATCCGACTTTGAACATCAGTCAACGATGTTTCCGCCTGCTCCGTTTGCACTTGTATTCCTTAAGAGAATACTTGAAAAGGCAAAGCAGACTGATACTCCCGAAACTGAATGGATTGTTAATCAGCTCAATAAATGTTTTAAACATTATCTTGAAATATGTGCCGATGCGGACAGTATGGAACACGCTGAACCATTACCGCATTTTTCGGATATGCTTGACGGAAAATATCTTCTTCCCGAAAACTGCACGGAAGATGATTTAGACGAATTTTTTGAAAATCCCGATTCCATGCCTGATGACTATTTCTACAGTTTGTATTACTACTCTGAAAAAGTAATATCGGATAATGCCTGAAAGGTATAAAAAATTATGGATAATCCATGGAAATCTATTAAACTTTCTGAATATGAAAGTCATATGAAACTGGATACTATAATGCAATTGCAGACGCTTAACAGTATGACGAAAAAACAACTGAACGCATATTCTGTTGACAGTGTTATGATTGCAGGCGTTGCAGGTGGAAACGGACTTGAGCATATTGAAACAGAAAAATACAATACCGTTTATGCTGTGGACATAAATGCAGAATATTTGCAGGAAGTTCAGAACAGATATAAAAATCTTGATGGCACAATGAAATGCCTTTGTATCGACCTTATTTCTGAAACAGACAAATTGCCGTCCTGTGATTTTGTTATCGCCAATCTGCTTATTGAATATATCGGCTATGAATGTTTTCAGAAAGTTATTGAACAGGTTAAGCCGAAGTATGTATCATGCGGTATACAGATTAATTACGGTGATGATTTTGTTTCAGATTCGCCTTACCTCCATTCTTTTGACGGTCTTGACAGTGTTCATCACCAGATGAAAACAGACGGATTAACAAAGTCCATGGATGATATTGGCTACAGGTTTTTATCAGCCATAGAGTACCCTCTTCCGAACGGAAAGAAATTGGTACAGGTTGATTTTGAAGTTATCAAATAAAATTACATTTGAAAGGAATGATTAAAAATGGGTATGACAATGACACAGAAAATTCTTGCGGCTCACGCAGGACTTGAAAGCGTACAGGCAGGACAGCTTATCCTTGCAAAACTTGATTTGGTACTCGGCAACGATATTACGTCCCCTGTTGCTATCAAGGAATTTTCCAAACTCAATAAAGAGGGCGTTTTTGATAAGGACAAGGTTACAATGGTTATGGACCATTTTGCTCCGAACAAGGACATAAAGGCGGCTGAACAGTGCAAGATGTGCCGTGACTTCTGCGGTGCAAACGATGTAACTCACTTCTATGACGTAGGCGAAATGGGTATTGAACACGCCCTGCTCCCCGAAAAAGGACTTGTTTCCGCCGGCTACGCTGTAATCGGTGCGGACAGCCACACCTGCACATACGGCGCACTGGGCGCATTCTCAACTGGTGTAGGCTCAACTGATATGGCTTGCGGTATGGCTATCGGTAAGGCATGGTTTAAAGTACCGTCTGCAATCAAATTCAATCTTACAGGCAAACTCCGCAAGTACGTTTCGGGTAAGGACGTTATCCTGCATATCATAGGCAAAATCGGCGTTGACGGTGCGCTGTACCGCTCAATGGAGTTCACAGGAGAGGGACTTACTTCACTTTCAATGGCTGACCGTCTCTGCATTGCGAATATGGCTATTGAAGCAGGCGCAAAGAACGGTATCTTTGAAGTAGACCAGATTACTCTTGACTATATCAAGGCTCACAACGGCGCAGAACCGCAGATTTTCAAAGCTGACGACGATGCGCAGTATGACGAGGTAATTGACATCAATCTTTCTGAAATCGAACCGACTGTATCATTCCCGCATCTTCCCGAAAACGCTAAGACTTTCAGCGAAATCGGCGATATTAAGATTGACCAGGTAGTAATTGGTTCATGCACAAACGGCAGACTTGAGGATTTACAGGAAGCTGCTGAAATCATGAAGGGTAAGAAGTGCGCAAAGGGCGTGCGTGTAATCGTTATTCCTGCAACTCAGCAGATTTATCTTGACGCTATGGAAAAGGGTCTGCTGAAAATATTCATTGAGGCAGGAGCAGTAGTATCAACTCCGACCTGCGGACCGTGTTTAGGCGGATATATGGGTATTCTTGCGGAGGGCGAACGTGCTGTAGCTACTACTAACAGAAACTTCGTCGGACGTATGGGTCACGTTAATTCTGAAATCTACCTTGCAAGTCCAGCCACAGCAGCAGCAAGCGCAATCACAGGCAAAATCACAAGTCCATGGGAGGTAAAGTAAAATGAAGTATACAGGAAATGTAATCAAATACGGCGACAACGTTGATACGGACGTTATTATCCCTGCACGTTATCTCAATACAAGCGACCACAAGGAACTTGCTTCGCACTGCATGGAGGACTTGGACAAGACTTTTGTAACCCGTGTGCAGACAGGCGACATAATTACAGCCGGCTTTAACTTCGGCTGTGGTTCGTCACGTGAACACGCTCCCATTGCAATAAAGGCAAGCGGTATTTCACTTGTAATAGCAAAGAGTTTCGCAAGAATTTTCTACAGAAATTCAATCAATATCGGACTTGCTATCGTTGAATGTCCGGAGGCTGTTGACGGTATCAGTGAGGGCGATAAAGTAGAGGCTGATTTGGATAATGGTATCATCAGAAACCTCACTACAGGACAGGAATTCAAGACAGAACCGTTTCCGGAGTTCGTACAGAAGATTATCGAAAACGGCGGACTTATTCAGTCAATTGCTGACGGCGTAATCAAGTAAAATAAATGCGGAGCGGGATTATTCCTGCTCCTGCCGATTGGAGATTTCTATGAGTAAACTAATTAAAAACCTTTCGAAAATCGCTCCCGACGAGGAAATACTGGAAGGTACTTTCACAAGCAAATTCTTTAAAAATGATGAGGGAAATGAACTGGTTGTATGTCTCAGAAACGGCGATATTCTCGACTATGCAGAAAAGTGCGTTGAGCATTTCAACTCGCTCCCTGATGATGTCATTGACAAAATCTGCGACGGTATTATTGAAAGCTGTGAAGAAGAATATGAACTCGAAAACGTCAGGGATATTCTCGAATACTGCTGGTTCTATGACCTTACTGTTGATGTACCCGAAAATGACAGTATCAGCTACGTTGTCGGCGGTGAGGGCGAATGGGGCGAAGTTGTCGGATTTGCCATAAAGGACGGCAATCTCGCTTATGTCGGTGTTGACTATGAGGAATATCTTTAATTATGATTAAAGATTTAAGAATAATTGACGCTCCTATGGGAATAGCAGGCGGAAGTTTCATAAGTAAAATCTTCAGAAACGAAAACACTGACGAGATTTCTGTATGTCTGAGAAATTTATCACTTACTGATTATGCCGAAAGGTGCGTGGAGCATTTCAACTCGCTCCCTGATGATGTCATCGACGAAATATGTCACGGACTTATCGAAAGTTGTACAGAAGAATACAAACTTGAAAACGTCAGGGATATTCTTGAATACTGCTGGTTTTTTGAACTTATTGTTGATATTCCTGAGAACGATAAAATCAGCTATTTTGTTGAGGGTGCAGGCGAATGGGGCGAAGTTGTCGGATTTGTCATAAAGGATGGTACTCTTGTCTATGTGGGCGTTGACTATGAAGAGTATTTATAATGATTGAAGATATAACGCCTTGTACCTTTGCTACAGACGATAGGGTGGGTTCATTCAGAAGCAGAATATTTAAAGACTGTAAGTCAGACGATGATTACCTTGAAATATTTCTGTCTACAGACACAATAGAATATGCTGAAAAGTGCGTTGAACACTTCAACAATATGCCCGACGAAATGGTTGACACTATCTGCACAGCTATAATAAAAAGCAGTAAAAAGGAATATGAACTTGAAAATATAAGGGATATTTTAAAATATTGTCGTTTTTATTTCTTGTATACTTTTTTTGATTGTGAAAGCGACGAAATTGCCTATACCGTTGACGGTGTGGGTGAATGGGGCGAAGATATTGCGTTTGTTGTGCGTGGAAATAAGGTTCTTTATGTAGGCAATAACTCCCACCTTTCGTCTTTTGGAGTCTGTTCACCTTGGAAAGATGACGACTACTACAGAAATCTTGAAAGCAACTGTATATAAAAAATGCCCGATGTTCAGTCGGACTGAAAATAAAGGAGAATTATGGAAATGGAATTTAATATAGCACTTCTTAAAGGCGACGGAATAGGTCCTGAAATCGTGGACAGCACTGTTGCCGTACTTGAAAAGGTGGCTGAAAAATTCGGTCACAAGTTTAATTTTACACCGTATCTTATCGGCGGTTGTGCAATCGACGCAACAGGCAAGCCGTTACCGCAGGAAACTGTTGACGGCTGTCTTGCAAGCGACAGCGTACTTCTCGGAGCAGTAGGCGGTCCGAAGTGGGACGACCAGCCGGGTAACAACAGACCCGAAAAGGCACTTCTCGGCATACGTGAAGCACTCGGACTTTATACAAATCTCCGTCCTGCTAAACTCTACCCCGCACTCCGCAACGCTTCTCCGCTGAAAGACGAAATTGTCGGCGACGGTTTTGATTTGATGATTGTCCGTGAACTTACAGGCGGTATCTATTTCGGTGACAGAGGCTACAGACAGGGTAAATACGGCGAAGAGGCTTTTGATACTGAGGCTTACAGCGTTACCGAAATCGAGCGTATCGGACGAGTTGCATTTGACTCCGCTATGAAGCGCAACAGGAAGCTTTGCAGTATCGACAAGGCAAACGTTCTTGAAAGTTCACGTCTCTGGAGAAAGACTATGCACAGACTTGCTGAGGAATACCCCGAAGTTGAGTACAGTGATATGTTTGTTGACAACGCAGCTATGCAGTTAGTACGCAACCCACGTCAGTTTGATGTAATCGTTACTTCAAATATGTTCGGCGATATACTTTCCGACGAAGCTTCACAGATTACCGGTTCAATCGGTATGCTTGCAAGTGCTTCCATGGGTGCGACAACAAGAGGAATGTACGAGCCTATTCACGGTTCAGCACCCGATATTGCAGGACAGAACAAGGCTAATCCGATTGCTACAATTCTTTCAGGTGCAATGATGCTGAGATTTTCTTTCGGTCTCGCAGATGAGGCAGACTGTATTGAAAAGGCTGTTGACAAGGTACTCAACGACGGCTGGAGAACTGCCGACCTTATGGGAAGTGCTGAGGGTACACCGCTTACCTGCACAGAAATTACTGAAAAGGTTCTTGAAGCTATATGAGTGAAAAACTTGAAAGACTTGCGGCGCAGAAACATACAGTCGTCATTTTTCGGGAAATCGGAAAAGATACCGTTATAAGCGACCTTATGTATCTTCTTTCGGCAAGTGACAGTGATTTTGTTGACTATTACTGCGATTTCGTCAGTTCCCTTTACGATAAAGACTATGTGAACATCAGTGAATACATTCTGAAAGCAGTCCTTGAAAACGATAACCTATACATCAGAAAATCGGCAAAAGGCGAAACAATTCCGCAGGAAATGACGGAATGTCTGCTGAATGAACTGAAATTCTTTCAGGAAGTTTCAGAACTCACGCCCGAAGATTTTCTTGACGAAACAGATTATGACGGCTTTATGCCGAAATGGACAAACTCTCCTGTTGACATCATCGGAAGCTATATGGAACGTCTGAAACTTGTTCACTGCTACGGTTACGGTAAATATGCTGAATACACCATGTTCAGCATGAAAGGCGGAGAAATCGTCCCCGTGAAATATCCAGACAGGCAGAAACTCTCTGAACTCTACGGATATGAGCGTGAACGGCAGGCTGTAATCGACAATACTCTTGCACTCGTCAATGGCAGAAAGGCGCAGAATGTACTGCTTTACGGCGACGCAGGCACGGGAAAATCTTCAACGGTCAAGGCTGTTGTCAATGAATACGCCGGCAGGGGTCTCAGACTTGTGGAAATCACAAAGGAACAGCTTAAGGATATTCCTGTTATTATTGAGGAATTAAGTGAAAATCCGCTGAAATTCATTATATTTATTGACGATTTGAGTTTCACTTCCGGCGAGGACTGTTTCGGCGCACTTAAAGCCGTCCTTGAAGGTTCTGTATCGGCGAGGTCGGACAATATCGCAATATACGCCACAAGCAACCGCCGTCATCTTATCAAGGAGAGTTTTTCAGACCGTGAGGGCGACGACGTTCACAAAAATGATACCATGCAGGAAATGCTGTCGCTGTCTGCCCGTTTCGGACTTCGTGTGAATTTCAGCCGTCCCGACAAGAAAAATTATACTGCCATTGCAATCGAACTTGCAAAGGCACACGGCATAAATCTGCCCGATGACGAAATAATACTTAAAGCAGAACAGTTCGCTATATCGTCGGGAAACGGTCGTTCACCAAGAACTGCCCGTCAGTTTATTAATCAGTTAATTATGGAGATGTAAAAAATGTTGACTTTAGATAAAATCTATCATGCAAAATATGTTCTGAAACAGGTTATCAGGGAAACAGACGTTATCTATGCGCCGAAAATCAATCCCGAAGCTAATATATGGCTCAAAACCGAGAATTTGCAGATTACAGGCTCATTCAAGGTGCGTGGTGCTTACTACAAGATGTCCTGTCTGTCCGACGAGGAAAAGGCAAAGGGAGTTATCGCCTGTTCCGCAGGAAATCACGCACAGGGAGTTGCACTTGCTGCCGCAAAGAACGGTATAAAGTCAATAATCTGTCTGCCGGACGGCGCACCCATATCCAAAGTAGAGGCAACGAAAAGTTATGGTGCGGAAGTCTGCCTTGTAAAAGGCGTGTACGACGACGCATACGCAGAGGCACTCAGACAGCGTGACGAATACGGCTATACTTTCATTCACCCGTTTGACGATGAGAACGTCATTGCAGGTCAGGGAACAATCGGTCTTGAACTCATTGAACAAGTACCCGATATGGATGCTGTAATCGTACCGATAGGAGGAGGCGGACTTATTTCCGGACTTGCATTTGCAATAAAAAGTCTCAATCCGAATATCAAGGTGTATGGTATTCAGGCAGCAGGCGCACCGAGTATGCTCAATGCAGTAAGGGACGGTCAGATTGAGTGCCTTGAAAGCGTATCGACAATTGCGGACGGTATTGCAGTAAAAGAACCAGGTGAAAACACATTCAGACTTGTTTCGGAATACGTCGATGATATTGTTACGGTTACGGACGACGAAATTTCCGCAGCTATTCTTGCACTCATGGAACAGCAGAAACTTGTTACCGAGGGTGCAGGTGCTGTATCTGTTGCGGCGGCAATGTTCAATAAAGTACCTGTAAAGGACAAGAAAGTAGTATGTCTGCTTTCGGGAGGCAACATCGATGTTACTATCCTCTCCCGTGTAATCAAGCGTGGACTTCTCATGACCGGCAGAAACAGCACTCTCAATATTGAACTCCTTGACAAACCCGGACAGCTTATGGACGTTTCAAAGATTATTGCTGAACTCGGCGGAAACGTTATCTCTATTCACCATGAACGTGCAAACGAGGGTTCGGACGTGAATGGCTGTTACCTCCGCATTGTCCTTGAAACGAGAAACTACGAGCATATCGAACAGATTAAGTCCGCACTCAGAGACAACGGATTTAAAATTACAAACGACTGATTTTTATGGTGACGGATAGTGACACATAAACGCTGTATTTATAAACTTTATTATATTTTTATTCTTTATAAAGAGAAGTAAGAAATACAGAAATATACGTCACTATCAGTCACCCAGCAAGAAAGGATTTGATTGAAATGATTAAAATCAATACAGAAAAAGCACCAAAAGCAGTAGGTCCTTACTCACAGGCTGTTATTGCAGGAAACATGGTATACACAAGCGGACAGATTGCAATAAATCCGCTTACAAACACCGTTGAGGCAACCACCATTGAGGAACAGACCGAGCAGGTTATGAAAAATCTCGGTGCTGTACTCGAAACAGCAGGCTCGTCGTTTGAAATGGCAGTAAAGACTACCTGTTTTCTTGCCGATATGAACGACTTCGCCGCATTCAATGAGGTTTACGGCAAGTACTTCACAGGACTTCCGGCGAGAAGCTGTGTTGCAGTAAAAACACTCCCGAAAAACGTCCTTGTTGAAGTTGAAGTGATTGCAGAAACAACTTATATGAACAGGTGATTATTATGACAGTACGTGAATTGCAGGAGAAAATCCTGAAACTTAAAAAAGAAACTAATACGGCTATACTTGCGCACAGCTATCAGGCAAGGGAAATAGTCGAAATAGCAGACTACACCGGCGACAGCTATAAACTCAGTGTTGACGCAGCAAAAACCGATGCGGAAAATATTCTCTTCTGCGGAGTTCATTTCATGGCGGAGACTGCTAAAATGCTTTCGCCCGAAAAACGTGTGTTCCTTGCGAATAAAGACGCAGGCTGTCCTATGGCTGAACAGATGGACAGGGATATGATTGCGCAGATAAAGGCTTCCGAACCCGACAGGACTGTTGTTGCTTACATCAACACGACTGCTGAACTGAAAACGGTCTGCGATGTATGCGTAACGTCATCAAGCGCACTCAGAATAGTCAAGGCACTTGATACAGACAGGATTTTATTTATCCCTGACTGCAATCTGGGCGCATGGGTAAAAAAACAAATCCCCGAAAAAGATATAAAACTCCTGCACGGCGGCTGTCCGACCCATGCAGGCGTAACTGTAAGCGAAGTAAAGAAAGCCCGTGAGGAACACCCTGAAGCCCTTTTCCTTGCGCACCCCGAGTGCGTTCCTGCTGTTACCGCCCTTGCCGATTACGTCGGCTCAACAAGCGGTATCATGGACTTTGCAAAAAAATCCGACTGCAAGGAATTTATTATCGGTACAGAGACTTCAATCGCTGAACATCTGCAATACGACTGCCCTGACAAGAAATTCTATCCGCTTACTAAAAATCTTGTCTGCCGCAACATGAAACTGACTACTCTGCCCGATGTGTACAATACTCTTATGGGTATGAACGACGGTTCTGCTTTTGAAATCATCATGAGTGATGCGCTTATCTCTTCCGCAAGAAAGTGCATTGACGAGATGATAAGACTGGGCGGTTGAAATGCGTGAATTAGTTGAGAAATTATACAGGACAGGCGATTTGTCTGATGATGGACTGAAACAGCTTATCGAGTGCGGAACGGCTGAAAATCTTGTGGAATATGCTGACAAAGTACGGCAGAAATATTACGGAAAAAAAGTATTTCTGAGAGGTCTGATTGAAATATCGTCCTACTGCAAAAATGACTGCTATTACTGCGGTATCAGACGGAGCAACAAATCCGCCGAAAGATACAGACTTGATTACAACAATATAATGAACTGTGCGGAAACAGGGCATAAACTCGGATTTCGTACTTTCGTACTACAGGGCGGTGAGGACGCTTTTTTCACTGACGATTATCTCTGCAAACTGATATATGACCTGAAAAACAAATATCCCGACTGCGCTGTCACACTCTCACTCGGAGAACGTTCCTTTGAAAGCTATAAGCGGTTGAAAGAGGCTGGTGCGGACAGGTATCTCCTCCGCCATGAAACTGCGGATAATGAGCTGTACAGCCGTCTGCACCCTCATGGAATGAGTCTTGAAAACCGTAAGCAGTGCCTTTATAATCTGCGTGAACTCGGTTATCAGGTCGGAACAGGTTTCATGGTCGGCGCACCGTTTCAGACAACTGAAAATATTATCTCGGATATACGCTTCATGCAGGAACTGCAACCGCAGATGATTGGAATAGGTCCGTTTATACCGCATAAGGATACGCCTTTCAGGGACGAAAAAGGCGGTACTCTTAAACTTACCCTGCGTCTGCTCGGTATTCTCAGACTTATGTTCCCGAAAGTCCTGCTCCCTGCAACCACCGCACTCGGTACAATTTCACCGAACGGAAGAGAAATGGGACTGAAAACAGGCTGTAATGTAGTTATGCCGAATTTGTCACCTGTAGAAGTCAGAAAAAAATACAGCCTGTATGACAACAAAATCTGTACAGGTGAGGAAGCAGCAGAATGCCGTAATTGTCTGCAAAGACGGATAGAGACGACAGGATATGAAATCGCTGACGAAAGAGGCGACTGTGTTAAATAAATTAAGGAGAAAATTATGAGAGTAAGATTTCATTTGCCCGACTTTTCAGGAAGATTTAAGTTAAATCTTATGTTTGCGGAAATGCTGAAAGGCTGTCCGCAGTATTTCCGTGAAGGTGTAGAGATTGCATCTTTCTACGGAGTTTTTCCGCCGTCTGTATGGAACGGCGGTCGTCCGCAGCCTGGTGTTGTCGATAAGGAATACGTCAGGAGAGTACTGAAGGAGTTCAATAACAGAGGTATTCCTCTCCGCTTTACGTTTACCAATCCTGTGCTTGAAAAAAAGCACCTCGATGACCCTTTCTGCAATATGGTAATGAATATGGCGAATAACGGTCTTAATGAGGCTATTGTCTTTTCGCCTCTTCTCGAGGACTATATCAGGAAAAATTATCCGAAGTACAAACTGACGAGTTCCACCTGCAAACGTATTACGGACGTTGAGAAACTCAATGAGGAACTCGGAAAAGATTATCATATTGTCGTTATCGACTACGATTTCAACAATAATTTTGAAGTTCTTGAAAAACTTCCACGCAAGGCAGACTGCGAGCTTCTTGTCAATGCTTGCTGTGAGCCGGGCTGTAAACTCCGTTCGGAGCATTACGCAACTATCGGCAGACAGATGATTGCATACAATGAACACATAAAAAAATATCCTGATATGCCGTTCAATGCCGATGTATACGATAAGCACAATTTCAGAAACTGCCCTTATGGTCATCGTGGAGCATTCGATATAAGAAATCTCAGCACCCATATAACTCCCGACGATATATGGGAAAAATATGTTCCTATGGGATTTGAGCAGTTCAAGATTGAGGGCAGAACAGCAAGTCCTTTAAATCTTATTGAGACTTATATGTACTATATGGCAAAGCCAGAATGCCGTGACGAAGCAAGATTTAAACTTCTCAAGGCACTTGAAAACAGTCATGCACTGATGTTCACATAAGGAGAATTTATATGAAAGTAAAATTCCATCTTCCCGATTTTGCACAGCATTTCGGACTTAATTTCGTATTCGTTTCCATGCTTGAAAACTGTCCTCAGTATTTCCGTGAGGGCGTGGAGATTGCCTCTGTTTTCGGTACTTTTCCGCAGTCCCTCTGGAATGGCGGAAGAAATACCAGCGGTGTCTGCGGTCTGGATTTTGCAAAGCACGTAATAAAGTCATTCAACAGCCATAATATACCGCTGAGATTTACATTCACAAATCCTGTACTCGAAAAAAAGCACCTCAATGATAAATTCTGCAATGACATCATGAAACTTGCCGGCAACGGTCTGAATGAAGTCATAGTAAACTCATCGGTTTTAGAGGAATACATCAGAAAAAAGTACCCGAATTACAAGCTGACAAGCTCCACCTGCAAGCGCATTACTGAAATCGACAGGCTGAATGAGGAACTTGAAAAAGATTACAGTCTTGTTGTGCTCGATTACGACTTCAATAATAAATTCGACCTCCTCGAACAGATTAAGCATAAGGAGAAGTGCGAAATCCTGATAAATCCTTGCTGCGACCCCAACTGTAAAATGCGCACGGAACACTACAGAAGAGTAGGTTTACTGCAAATTGAAATATGTGAACATACCGCAAAAAATCCGAATAAGCCCATAAATCCGAAAACGTCAACGGAAATGAACTGCGGCTGCGGTGACAGATGTATTTTTGACAATATGAAGTTAAGCAACAATATTTCACCTGATGATATATGGGAAAAGTATGTTCCTATGGGGTTTCAGCATTTCAAAATTGAAGGACGCACCGCAACAATTCTGAATATGATAGAAACATATATATATTATATGATTAAACCTGAATGCCGTGATGAAGCAAGATTTGCTTTTCTCTATAATCTCGAAAAAAAAGGAGTTATAAAAATCGGATAAACTGCTTAAGGAGTGATATATTTGTTGAATTTTCTGAAAACTACAGTAAGAGATGTAAGGCTTATCAGACAGAGTGACCCTGCCGCAAGAAACACAATAGAAATTCTGCTGACTTATCCCACTCTCCGTGCAATACGGTGCTACAGACTTGCTCACTGGTTCTATAAGCGCAAAAACTTTACAACAGCAAGAATTATTTCTCAATGGGCAAGAAACAAGACGGGTATAGAAATCCACCCAGGTGCAGAAATCGGCAGGGGACTTTTCATAGACCATGGTATGGGCGTTGTTATCGGTGAAACTGCTGTAATCGGCGACAACTGCCTAATCTATCAGGGAGTTACTCTCGGCGGTACGGGTAAGGACAAAGGAAAACGTCACCCTACCTTGAAAAACAACGTTCTTGTCGGAGCAGGCGCAAAGGTACTCGGACCGTTCACAGTCGGCAATAATGTAAAGATAGCAGCAAATGCCGTTGTGCTGAATGCAATCCCCGACAACTGCACGGCTGTCGGAGTACCTGCGCATATCGTCAAAATGAACGGAAAGAAAGTATGTACGAAAGACATCGACCAGATACACATTCCCGACCCTGTTTCTCAGGAACTTTGCAGACTTCAGGCGGAAGTTGACAGTCTCAGAAAAGAACTCGACGAACTGAAAAAGCAATAGTCATTCTGCATATATTTTACTGCTTATTTTGTGCATAACAGAGAATTTTTAAAATGTACCTGAAAAAATCGGAAAAATGATTTTAAATGTGTTATAATTATAATCATTCTTTTACGGAGGTTTTTAATTATGGCAAGCATTACTTTTTCAGATGAAACAAAAAGGCTTATCAAGGACTTTTTCAATAGCACAGAGGATTTCTGTCTTTCTGATTATCGTAAGCCCGACAGTCCCGAAAAAGCTCAGATTCAGGATAACTATTTTCAGATTATCCGCAAGGGCAGTGACTGGAGAAAAATCGACTTTCACTTTGAAGTGCAGTACAGAACCCCTGAAAATTCCGATAGTACGGCAGAAGAAGCTGTAAAAAATGTTTTTATTTTTGCCTTTCTTTCGACGAATAAAAAAACAGTCGAGTATTTCAGAAATAACAACGCACACCCTGAACTTTACAGCACTGTATCCACGTATTATGTTTTAAAAGGAGAGCGTGTACCTGCAAACTTTTCGACAAAAGAAAATACTATAAAAACGCTTGAAAAAATAGCCGAAATGCTCAGAAAAGGTGAATTTAAACGTCTCGGCAATCTGGCTGATAATTTAAATCCGGAGGTGTAACATGGCAGTAAGACCTGTTTTTATACCGAAAAATTCAGCACCATTCTATGACGTTGTCAATATCGAATTTAAGTGGAACGGCGGTTTTGCGATTACGCAGAAACAGAAGAATATCAGGGCAGTCCACGACGGTTTCATGCTGATTTACCCAGACGGTAAGCCTCTGGAGATTTCAAGTAAGTCACTTGTTGATACAGGCGTGAAACTCAGTGCATTCAATCTTATGAAGTACGTCCCTGAACTTGACAGAAGTATTCCCGTAGAAAACGTGTATCAGGCAGGAAAAGTCTTTGAAAACGGCTGTCAGTACACTGATTTGATGCTCGTACCGCCCAGAGACGCAAAACGTGATGAACGTCTGAAAAACAGCGGCAGACTTATTAAGTTCAGGTTTGACGGTCAGGATTTTCCGCTTGTTCCGCAGTCGCTCTTCTATGATTATATCTACCTCAATGCGGTCCTTGAAAATGAGGAACTCGCACAGAAACTGCCGGAATACAACGGTTTCACTGATATTGAATTCAATCCGCAGAAAAGTGTAAGTACTCAGGCGAAGTCGGCGGCTATATACGCAGCTTTGTCCGGTCTCGGACTGACTGAAAAAATCAGGGATTATAACAGTTTCATTTCTTTGTTTGCATAATAATAACGGAGGTATTTTATGAAAGTATCAGTTTATTCAAGAGCAGAAGCCGAAAAGATGATAGCTGACGGGAAATTCCCGAAAAATACCGCCGTTATCAGTTTCTATGACCCGCAAATCAAGCATATTGACAGCGATTATGACTGTGTTGACTATTACGGCTATGCGGACGAAGTTTTCTACAGTGAACTTGATGACCTTGATATTGGCTATCTCACGAAAAAAGGTCTGAGCTATGATGTTTACTTCCCTGAAGTTGATGAACTTGCGGAATTTATCTATTCTGCCTATAATAATGGTATGAATATAATCTGCCAGTGCGAATACGGTCAGAGCAGGAGTGCAGGCTGTGCGGCGGCTATCCTACAGCATTTCTATGGTACTGGTATCGATATTTTCGCCGATTACAGACGTTATCCAAATCAGGTTGTGTATCACAAGGTTTTCGACGCACTTTGCAGATTTGCCGGAAAATCCGATATAAAAATTTTTGACATGAAAAAATTTGACGATATTCTTGGTGCAATAAGAAAACGTCCGACTATGTGTATCAGAAAAAAACACATCACTTACCTTGAAACGCTGATAAACGGCTACATTATGGGCAGAAGAAATGCAAAAATATATTGTACACGTCTTTTTCCGCTGGACTTCTGGTTCATGCACGAATTTGCAAAAATAAAATACAATGAAAGTTCGTCAACAGCAGGGTGGTGCAATATCATACTCAATAACTGCGGTAACGACGAGGAAAAGGCGTTTGACAGATTTTTTGAAATCTATGACGAATTTAAACAACTCCGAATGACTGAATGTTTAAAATATGTCCTGACTGAAAGCAACATTGAATACAACAACAGTATGGAACATTGCTACTCAATGTCAACACACGGAAAAGAGCCGGTTTTCAGCAATCCTGTTGCTGTTTACCTTGTACATCTTACAAATAATACAGGCTGGATTATGCTGGTTGAAACTGAAAGCAGAATATGTATTCAAGACATAGAAATTTTTGAAAATCGTGAACAGGCTGAAAAATGTGCTGAAAGATATTTCGGCAAACTTTCTGAAAGTATTGAAATTAACGGAGATAATCTGGATTTTGATAAATATATAATGTGAAAGGAATTTTTATATGCAGATATATAACTCGTTAACAAGAAAAAAAGAGGAATTTGTGCCACGTGAAGCAGGAAAGGTAAGTATGTACACCTGCGGACCTACAGTTTACCACTACGCACATATAGGCAACCTCAGAAGTTACATTATGGAAGATGTACTTGAAAAGTACCTGCGTTTCACAGGGCTTGACGTAAAGCGTGTAATGAATATCACAGACGTTGGTCACCTTACAAGCGACGGCGATACAGGTGACGACAAAATGCTGAAAGGTGCAAAACGTGAGCATAAGGCAGTCATGGAGATTGCAAAATTCTACACGGACGCTTTCTTTGCGGACTGCGCAAAACTCAACATTAAAACGCCTGATGTTGTTGTCCCTGCAACTACTTACATCGACGAATTTATCAGGGTAATCTCTGTACTCATGGATAAGGGCTACGCTTACGAGGCAGGCGGAAATATCTACTTTGATACTTCAAAACTCGAAAAATACTACGTATTCAATGACTTCACAGAAGAAGATTTGGCTGTCGGAGTGCGTGAAGGTGTTGAGGAGGACAACAATAAGCGTAATAAAGCCGATTTTGTTCTGTGGTTTACCAAATCAAAATTCGATTCACAGGAACTCAAATGGGATTCACCATGGGGTACAGGTTATCCGGGCTGGCACATCGAATGCTCGTGCATAAGCATGAAAAATCTGGGCGAATACCTCGATATTCACTGCGGCGGTATCGACAACGCTTTTCCGCACCACACCAATGAAATCGCACAGAGTGAGGCGTATCTCGGCCACGAATGGTGCAGATACTGGTTTCATGTTCTGCACCTCAATACAAACAGCGGTAAGATGAGCAAATCGAGCGGAGAATTTCTCACCGTATCACTCCTTGAGGAAAAAGGTTACGACCCTGTTGTATACAGATTTTTCTGCTTGCAGTCTCATTACAGAAAGTCGCTTGTATTCTCGTGGGAAAACCTTGACAACGCAAAAATCACCTACAACAAACTGATTGCAAAAATAAAGCCCCTTATCTCAGATACCTATGAACCGCTTGACAAGGACGAATATGACAGACTTATGTCAGCATTCACTTCCGCCCTCGACAACGATTTGAATACAGCAAATGCAATTACTACAATATACGATGTACTTAATTCAGGTGCAAACAACTTCACTAAACTTGCACTTTTTGAGGAATTTGACAAGGTTCTCGGACTTAATCTCATTGAGAATGCAAGAAAAATCATTGAAGCACCTGCTGAGGAAATACCTGCGGAAGTCATGGAACTTGTTGAGCAGAGAAAGTCCGCACGAAAAGAAAAGAACTTCACTCTTGCCGACGAACTCAGAAACAGGATTACTGCTCTCGGCTATGAAGTCAAGGAGACAAGACAGGGTACGGAAGTAAATAAAATAAAGTGAGGCTGATATTATGGAGATTATTGGCGGAATAGCTATAATTTATTTTTTGTTCTGCATTGCAATGGGTTCAATATCAATTGCAATGGCAGTCCTACAGGTTATATCACAATGGAAACTTTTTGAAAAAGCCGGCGAACATGGCTGGGCATCGCTTATTCCTGTGTACAACTACTTTGTCATGGCTAAAATAGCAACGGGAAATTATCTTATCGGCTGGATATATCTCGGAATAAGTGTGGTATATATGGTATTTTCGGCTGTTGCGGGCTTTATGCTGGAATTTTTCTCAGACAGTGAAGCAGCCGGTTTTGCATATATTATTTTAATGCTTATGGCTTTTGCCATTATGATTCCGGTCTGTGTAATAGCAGGATATGTAAGTTATATGTTCGGCAAATCTTACGGCAAACCGACCGCATGGAACGTATGCATGATATTCTTTTCGCCGATACTTATGATTATCATGGGCTTTGATAAGAATACTTATTATGTTGGTCCTAAAGGAATACCGCAGAATTATACTTGACAAAATCTGTAATATGCTGTAAAATATAATAGATGATTATATCTGAAAGAGGTATGTTAAATATGTTGAAAAATACTGAAAAAGTAATGGACAAAATCGTTGATTTGTGCAAATCAAAGGGATTTGTTTACCCCGGTTCTGAGATTTACGGCGGACTTGCTAATACATGGGACTACGGTCCGCTCGGCGTACTCCTCAAGAACAACATCAAAAACGCATGGCTGAAAAAATTCGTACAGGAGAACAAGTACAATGTAGGACTTGACAGCGCAATCCTCATGAACCCTCAGACATGGGTTGCTTCGGGTCACATCGGCGGATTTTCCGACCCTCTCATGGACTGCAAGGAGTGCCATACACGCCACCGTGCAGACAATCTTATTGAGGATTTCGACGGTACTAACGTTGCAGGCTGGAGCAATGAGAAGATGATGGACTATATCAAGGAAAAGGGTATCACCTGCCCGAACTGCGGTAAACAGAATTTCACTGATATTCGTCAGTTCAATCTTATGTTCAAGACGTTTCAGGGCGTTACTGAGGACAGCAAGTCCGAACTCTATCTCCGTCCCGAAACTGCACAGGGTATTTTCGTAAACTTCGCAAACATTCAGCGTACTACACGTAAAAAAGTACCTTTCGGCGTTGCACAGATAGGAAAGTCATTCAGAAACGAAATCACTCCAGGTAACTTTATCTTCCGTGTACGTGAATTTGAACAGATGGAACTTGAATTTTTCTGCAAGCCAGATACTGACCTCGAATGGTTCAGCTACTGGAGAAGCTTCTGCAAAGACTTCCTGCTTACTCTCGGACTTAAAGAAGAAAACCTCCGTCTCCGTGACCATGACCCCGAAGAACTCTGTTTCTACTCAAAGGCTACTACAGACTTTGAATATCTTTTCCCGTTCGGCTGGGGCGAACTCTGGGGCGTTGCTGACCGTACAGACTATGACCTCACACAGCACATCAACACAAGCGGAAAATCACTTGAATACTTCGACCCTGAGACAAACGAAAAGTATATTCCTTACGTTATTGAGCCGTCTCTTGGCGTGGAACGTCTGTTCCTGTCGATAGTAACAGAGGCTTATGACGAAGAGGAACTTGTTTCCGTTGACAAAAACGGTAAGGAAAAGAAGGAAATCCGTACTGTTATGCATCTGCACCCTGCTCTTGCACCGTACAAATGCGCTGTACTTCCGCTCGTGAAGAAGCTCACTCCCAAAGCTGAGGAAGTATATGATATGCTTTCAAAGAAATTTATGTGCGATTTCGACGAAACGGGTACAATCGGCAAGAGATACCGCCGTGAAGATGAAATCGGTACTCCGTACTGTATTACTGTCGATTTCGATACTATCGAGAAAGACAACTGCGTAACCGTCCGTGACCGTGATACCATGGAACAGGAACGTGTTGCTATTGACGACCTTGTTAAATATCTCGAAGAGAAAACTGCTATATAATGGGAAATCTTCTGACTGAACTGAATGAAATGAGACATAATCTTTCAGCAGCCCGCCCTGTAAAAAGAACAAAACCGCCTATGGTTTACTGGGTGAAAAAAGACCCTCTGGGCGATATTTATCAATCTGCTGATAAGCTTATCAATGAAGGAGAAGTATATTATGGTGTGATAGTTCAGGCAAATGAGCTTCTTTTTCATAAATACAATCCCTTTAATGTCTATTATTCCTGCGACTGTCCGATGAATATCATATATTCAAAAGATAATTTTTTCAATGTTTATCCGGAATTGCTTAATAAAGCGGCAAGTTATATATATTCCTTCAAAAATACAGAAAACGCACCGCCCGAAATAAAGCGGATTGTTGATTCTGTTACAGATGAACATGAAAGATTGTTTAATGTTCCCGTATATATAAAAGATATTCCGGCAATAACAGAAACTGCACCGGAAGTATGCAATGCAACAGCGTATTTTACAACTGTTATGGTTTTCAGACAGCATCTGCCGAAAAAGTATCTGAAAGGCTGGTTTTTACCAATAATTGCCTGCGATGACTGCTGTTCCGTTATGGTTCTGCCAAAAAAATACTGGACTGAAAATTTTATCAGGTATCTTTGGTAAAAATAATTATTGACAATTTTAAGAAAAAATGATATAATAATTATATCAATAAAAAAAGAGAGGACTTATTCCCATGAAATTAAGCGAACTTTTAGCAATGCTCAGAGATATGGCAAAGAAATTCGACGTTTCAGACTGCAATTTTCTTGCGCTGAACTTCAGAATGACTGACATGAAAACTTCTGACATTGACAACGTTGACCAGCAGAAAGAACCAGGCGTGTTCTATATCGAGGTAAAGGACGGCAGAGTTGATATTCAGCCTTACAGATACAACGATACAGACTGCACTATCTGCATTAAGACAGACAATTTCCTTAAGATGATGAACGGCAAGCTTGACGGCGTTGTTGCTTTCTCAACAGGAAAACTTAAAATCGACGGCAATATGGACAAGGCTCTTGCTTTCTCCAATCTCCTCAAGAACGTAAAGTAAGGCAACAAAAAAGCACCCTGTTTTAAGGGTGCTTTTCAGTCGTCTGCAATGAGTGACTTTTTATCAATCACATAATGTTTCAGTAAAAACGTCAACTATAGTTTTTCCGTCACTTTCATAAACATTAATAACTTTCGGAGAATAAGTGCCGTTATCTTTTGATTCCTGAATTTTAAGTACCTCTTCCGGTGATGCCGGAGGTTCTCCGAGAATATCTCTCATGTACACATATCCTTTTTTTCCGTTATCACCAATAGCAGGAATAAGGTCAGGAAAATCTCCGGTGTGTACTTCTCCTACTATATTCTTATTTTCAATACCATAAGTCTGTCCGTAAGCATTAACACTGTATTCCACATTTTCAGTTACAGCGTCATCATTATATACAGTATCTGCTTCTTTTTCTGTACCTGCATAAACCAAAGACGCAGATACAACAGAAAAACCGGCAATCAATGAAATTACAGAAACTGCACATCTTAAACTTTTTTTCATAAGTTTATTCCTCCTCAATTATTTGTGAATAATTATTTAATTTCCCTGTTGCAGGTGGTCGGTATTCTATATATTTATATCCGTCCCAAATTTGTACATATCCCCATGAAAAGAATGAAGGCGAACCTGAAAAAACACTGTGTGTCACTGAAGCAACTATACCGGCTGTATTATCCGAAGAAGTATAATGCCAATCTCCATATTCAACTACATTTCCAGAAGAATCATACAGCATTGGCCTTACACCCATAAACTTACTGCCAAGATTCTGTTCAGCCTCAACAGAAGTATAAGCTCTTGCAATTTTATAAGAACCACTGCCTTCACGTCCAGTACTTAATGAATTATACATAGTGAAAGAAACATTATTAACATATCGTTGCATCTCTTCACCTTTTGTTATAACAACTGCATTCGCTGACATTATAGTACCAAAACAAAAATTACTTATCAATGTACCACAAATAAAAGATTTAAACATACTTATGATACATTTTTCATTATCATTTTTCATAATAAAAACCTCACATATCACTTTTTTTGTATTATATCACATATTATTAAATTTGTCAATACATATTCAATAATTTCTTATAATATTTTTTCAGCATGAATATAAATATAACAGCAACAGAAAAAGCACTCCCTTAAAGAGAGTGCTTTTGCATTATATTCAAAGAAAATTACTTGTTAAGTCTTGCTTCAATCTTGTCAAGTTCGTCGTAGAGAGCCTGCGGAATTTTGCCGCCCTTAGCTGCGATGTCGTCGTTGTAGTATCTTCTCATTTCAGCGATTTCAGCTTTCCAGAGGTCTGTATCAACGTTGAGGAGCTTATCCATGATTTCAGGAGTTACTTCGTCTTCGATACCTGCAACATTGATGTCTTCCTTTTTAGGAAGATAACCGATAGCAGTTTCGTCAGCGTCAACAGTACCTTCACAACGCTTGATAATCCAGTCGAGAACACGCATATTGTCGCCGAAACCAGGCCAGATAAAGTTGCCGTTTTCGTCCTGCTTGAACCAGTTGACATTGAAAATCTTAGGAGCTTTGTCGCCGAGTTTTTCACCCATTTCAAGCCAGTGAGCCCAGTAGTCGCCTACATTGTAGCCGATGAAAGGCTTCATAGCCATCGGGTCGTGACGGAGTACACCTACAGCACCGGCAGCAGCAGCAGTTGTTTCAGATGAAACAGCTGAACCTACATAAGTACCATGTGTCCAGTCGAATGACTGATAAACAAGAGGAGTTGTTGAAGCACGTCTTCCGCCGAATACGATTGCAGAAATCGGAACGCCCTCGGGATTGTCAAATTCAGGAGAAATGCACGGGCAGTTTACAGCAGGAGCTGTGAAACGTGAGTTCGGGTGAGCAAGTTTCTTGTTCTTGCCGTCAGGACCAACCTGTGATGTCCATTCCTTGCCGTTTGTCTTGATACCTGTCCACTCTGTAGCGTCCTCAGGCGGATTTTTGTCAAGACCCTCCCACCATACTGTATTGTCAGCATTGTTGAGAGCAACGTTTGTGAAGATAGCATTCTTCATTGTAGAAGCAAGTGCGTTGTAGTTGGACTTTGCATTTGTTCCGGGAGCAACGCCGAAGAAACCGTTTTCAGGGTTGATAGCATAAAGTCTGCCGTCCTTGCCGGGCTTGAGCCATGCAATATCGTCGCCGACTGTGAATACCTTGTAGCCGTCCTTGAGGTAGCCCTCCGGAGGAATGAGCATAGCAAGGTTAGTCTTACCGCAGGCAGACGGGAATGCAGCACAGATATACTTTGTTTCGCCGTCAGGTTTCTGAACGCCGAGAATAAGCATATGTTCAGCCATCCAGCCCTCGTTCTTACCCTGGAATGATGCTATACGGAGAGCGAAACATTTCTTTGAGAGGATAACGTTTCCGCCATATGCAGAGTTGATAGACCAGATTGTGTTGTCCTCAGGGAACTGCACGATATATCTTTTCTCAGGGTCAACATCAGCCTTTGAGTGAAGACCACGGACGAAGTCGTTGCTGTCGCCGAGCTTGTCAAAAGCAGCCTTGCCCATTCTTGTCATGATGTTCATATTAAGTACAACATAGATAGAGTCTGTGATTTCAACGCCTACTTTAGAAATAGGAGAAGCAACAGGACCCATTGAATAAGGAATGATGTACATGGTCTGACCCTTCATAACGCCGTCATACATCGGGCGGAGCTTTGCATACATTTCCTGCGGGTCGCACCAGTTGTTTGTAGGACCGGCATCTTCTTTTGTTCTTGTGCAGATGAAAGTTCTGTCTTCAACACGGGCAACGTCGTTTACAGCAGTTCTGTGGTAGAGACAGCCGGGCAGTTTCTCCTGATTGAGATAATACATCTTGTTGGGGTCTCCGTCAGGGAGAGAAGTAACTTGTTTTGTGAGTTCGTCAAGCTGTTCCTTTGAGCCGTCAATCCAGACAACCTTGTCCGGCTTGCAGAGAGCAATCATCTCATCAACCCACGCATTGACATTTGCATTTGTTGTAAGTGACATGGTTAAAATACCTCCTGATAATTATAATTTCTGGACGGGGCATAAAAGCTCCTGTTACTATTATATAACATTTCTGCATATATGTCAAGTATGGAATTATATTTTTTTGGTATACTTCTATTCGCTTAAAAATAATATTCTTTTGGTAATATGCACAATGTTTTAAACAAAAAGTTGTGAAAAACACAGATTTTTATATTTATTGCATATTTTGTATTGAAATTATGGTTAAATATGGGTATAATAGTATATAAGAAATGTAATCTATTGAAACGGAGGTTTTTCCCTTGAAGAAAACTATCATCACCATTGAACGCCAGTATGGAAGCGGAGGAAGCGTTATCGGAAATCTTGTTGCAGAAAAACTCGGCATAAATTACTATAACCGCAAAATACTTGAGCTTACTGCGGAAAGGTGCGGAATATCGGCAGAAAATCTTGAAAGTGCGGAGGAAAGCGTTCCCACAAGTTTTCTGTATTCTCTTCTGCTGTCGGCTAATCATTCACGTTCAGTGGAAGAAAGTCTGCCGTTGTCGGACAAAGTTTTCCTTATGGAAAGCCGTATCATTACAGAAATCGCTGAACAGGAGGAAAGTTTCGTCCTCGTCGGCAGATGCGGAAATTATATTCTCGAAGAAAAAGGTTGTTTCAGCATTTATATATATGCTCCGCAGGAGGCAAGAATTAAACGTGCTGTAGAGGAATACGGCATAAAGGAAAACCGTGCCGAAACCATTATGAAAAAGGCAGACAAACGGCGTGAAACGTTCTTTAATGTAAATACAGGAAAAAGCTGGCAGGATAAGGATATGTATTCCCTCTGCCTCAACAGCAGTGAACTCGGCGACGAACTCTGCGCAGAAATCATTGTCAGGGCTTACAACGAATACAACAAGCGTTTTTCCTAATATATCTCTCTTTCTTATGAAAAATTCCCCGATTTGCCATCGGGGAGTTTTTCTTTTTACCTTTTTTTATCCCGTAATTCCCGAATGTTCAATACCTTCAGTGAAGTGTTTCTGCAAAAAGACGTACATAATAAGCATGGGAATTATTGAAATAAGACAGCCTGCCTCCTTCCATACAATCTGTTCACGGGGGTCGATTTCCACAGAAGCAGAACTGAACAGGCGGATTTTAAGTTCCGTATCAAGATTTTTCAGCATGAGTGCGACAGTCTGATTATTGGTGAAGAAAGTCGAACTGACATAATAGTCATTCCAGTAGAGGACGACTGAGAACAGGAACACAGTAAGAAAAGCAGATTTCGCATTAGGTACGATTACCTGAATGAAAGTCCGCAGAGGCGAACAGCCGTCTATATATGCAGCGTCCTCAAGTTCCCGTGGGAGACCGCTGAAAGACTGCCTGAATATCAGTATCATAAGTCCCGATTTTATGCCGTTTCCTGTAATTGCAGGCAGATACATCGTAAGCATATTATTGATTAAATTCAGCGAGAAACTGCCGAAACCGAAATGACGGAAAAGCGAATACAACGGCATTGAAATTATCTGCGGTGGTACAAGTATCATCATGATGACAACAGCAAAAAGAATATTTTTTCCCTTGAAATCAAATCTTGCAAAGCCATAGCCCGTAAGTGCGCACGAACAGACCTGAACGAGTGAACAGCCTATATTAAGAAAAACTGTATTTTTCAGCGTATTCCAGAAGTCCATAGCCTGCATGGTCTCCTTAATTACAGACAAGGTAAAGCGGTGCGGAAGCCATATAACAGTAGGGTCGGTCATATCCGACTTGTCACGGAACGCACAGCTTATCATATAAATCAACGGATAAACTATAACAAATCCAAGTCCGATAAGTATAACCGCACGGAATACTGCCCAGAGAATTTTTGTTCTCTTCATTTTTTGTTCCTCCGTGTGATATTTACTGCAATACCGATTGAAAAAAGCACTACAGCAAAATAAATCCAGACCATAGCGGAAGCCTCACCGAATTTAAATTCCGAGCGCAGTGTGAGTATGCGTTTCATGACTTTGTTCATGGGATTTGTGAAAGTATCAATCACTGTGAAAACAAGATTTGCAAGAATAAACGGACTTACATAAGGAAAAGTTACTTTCCAGAAATAAAACCAGCCGTCCGCACCCTCAATCAAAGCGGCTTCCCTTGCGGATTTCGGTATATTCTGCAATGCTCCGAGAAAAACAAGTATCTGTATTCCGCTTGACCATACAATCCCGAAAATATTATCTGCGATTTGCGAAATCATTGTATTCATTTTGTCGCTTATTCCGTAAATCCCGAGAAATTGCAGAAGTTCGCCCACCAAATCGGTGGAAAAGAGGGTTGAAAACTGCCCTGCACCCATATTTCCTGTTCTGTCCATATCTCCGCTGATTATTTCGTAAACAGGACCGGTTGCAATGATTACAGGCAGAAAGAATACTGCCCTTGCGAGAGTGCGTCCCCTGAAATTCTGATTGAGTATGACGGCAGTGAAAAGTGAGAAAATGAGTATCAGCGGAGTTTTCCAGAGTGTTTCGACAAGCATATCTTTTAAGTAAACAAGATACTTTTCGTCGGTATTGAGCGCATAGAAGTAATTCGACAAGCCGACCCATTCCGTCGAAGATTTCCCAGTGTCTATTGTCACTTTATTGAATGACCACCACAATGACTGCGCAAGCGGTATCAGGAAAAATATTATCGTACCGACAAGCCACAGTCCTATAAATCCATAGCCCCACAGGGCTTTACGTTTCTGATATGTTAATTTTTTCGCCATACCTTATCTCCATTTTACAGTAAGTTCCTCAAGATTAACGACAGTGACAGTACCGTCGGAATATGTAGTAGTAATGATATTTCCGTCGGCTGAGTAATCTGTGATGGTGCATTCTGCAATTTTCTCGTACAGCGGACGGAGTTCGGCATAATTTTCCGCAATATAGTCAAGCCAGCCGTCAGCATTGGAATAGCTGTAAACGTCGAGTTCTGTATCTTTCAGAACTTCCGTTTCCTCTGCTGTGAGGTCGTACAGTGGCAGACAGCCCATTGCAGCAGCTTTAAGTAAATCCTTCTGCGGATTTGGCGAACTGTTGACCGCTGGGGAAGTGTACGGCACAATTCCGTGCAGGACAATCTGCATGAATGGAATATCCTCGCTGAAAATGTCAAATCTGCTGGAGCTTACCGGCATATCCGTTATGTGACTGACATAAGGCAGTGTATAGTCGTTTGCGCCGTCGGCAAGCACGCTGAGACTTTCTGAAAGCGTCTGCAATGAGTTCTGCGTGATTTCCTTTGATTTCGCCCTTGTAATTTTATCCCTGCTGTAGTCGCCGTACAGGGAAGTTGTGAGCGTTGCTGTAGAAATTCCGCCGAAGCCCGATTTGACATAGTTCTCCGCCGTCTCTGTAAAGACTTCCTCAAAATATTCAGGCGAGAGAAGAGACTTGTTTTTGCTGAAACCGTCGGGAATGCCGTATGCCCTGTCATAGCTTACAATGCGTGAGTACTGACCTGAAACACGTATGCAGGTACTGTTCAGCGAATTATAGCCGTTCCCCGAAACAAAGTCCCTGTTGTCAGCAGTGGGAAAGAAGAGAATATTATTTTCCCTTACAAATTCCGCAAGCCTGTTGAAATCAGCCTTTCCCCCAAGAGTACCCGACGGAAAAGCAGTCGTATCAATTTTGTTTTCCATACCGTTGTCAGTCCAGTTGCTGTAGGAGACAACAAGATTGTCCGCACCCTTGCTTTGAAGTTCCGTAAGAATTTCGACTGCCTGCGAATAGCCTGTGATACTCTGTTTCATGGTGAACGGAATACCGAGTATATTCTTTTTCTTTTCCGCACCGCCATAAAGATTGATATACAGTGCAGAACTGCTGTTCTTTTTTTCAAGACCGTTCTGCATGAGATATTCCCTGTACTTTTCCGCAATATCAATGTAGTCCGCATTTTTCTTTGCAATGGGATAATATTTCAGGACAATATCATCTGTCCCTATTGCTCCCTGCTCGAAGACCGTGAATTTATCTGTACTGCTGCCAGCCATGTAGAAAGTATCGCTGTTCCTCAGCCTGAATACGAAACGGCAGAGGTTGTATCTGCTGTTGGACTGCCCTGCGGTTTTTGCTGATATACCTGCGTTTGCCGAACCGCTTTCCGCCACAACAAGCATAGCGTTGTCCTTCTTGACAATGCCGTACATCGCAAAGTAAATCTGCTGGGTATCCGCACCCTTTGTCGTGGGTACAGCGGTAATATCGTCGCCGTAGACGGACTGAGAGTAGGCGTTTGTATCGGAAGTCCTGTTGCTGTTGAAGCGTATCAGCGCACCCGAACCGTCGGGAATAACAAAATAGCCGTCCTCATCTCCGCCTGCTCCGAAACTTCCCATAACTGTGACTTCCGTTGCGATGTTCATGGGATTTGTCTCCCTGATTTCAGCCGTTTTCAGACTTGCCCTGAGACAGTCGCTTTCAAGGACGTATTCGACGGGGAACTCAAATCCTGCACTGTACCTGTAATAAATCCGCACGCCGTTTTCAATATCGCTTACTGTGAAATCGCAGTCGCCTGTATTGGAGCGCAGATAATTGTTGTCTGTACGCTTTTCAGGAATGCCGTATCGCAGGACGTTTGAAGAGAGTATCTCATTTTTTATAAGTTCTGAAGCTGTTTCGTCCGTATCAGCGTCGGGCGGAGAGGAGTACCATATATAACCTGTACTCTTGTTTTTCAGTGCGATAATTCCTGATATATCCTCAACAAGCATAATATAGCCGTCATTTTCCGCACACTCCCTGAAACCTGTACCTGAAAATCCACCTGAGTTTTCAACAGTTTCAACAGCGGGTACTGTGGAAATCTCTACAGCCTGTGCCACAGGACTTATCAGCACCAGCAGAACTATAAGTATAACAAAAATAAACCGTTTCATTGTGCCTAACTCCTGAGCCTGTAGCTTATTTCGGTGAAGATTGCCGAGAGAAACAGCCATAACTGCTGTATGAGAGCCATGAAGAGAATAAGCAGGAAGAGCATAATGAACATGGCGGCTAAAGTAAGCAGGATTGAAACAATCGTCCGCATGGGAGTGTACTGGTGGACTGCTTTTACTGCGGAAAACATCAGCACTGCACTCCACAGTATGCCAGTTATTTCTATTGCCTGCATGAACACAATTTCGTCCCGTATCAGAATATGCGACAGGAGAGTATTTATCAGACTTTGTGCGATGTACGGCACAAGTGCGTATGAACTGTAGATAAAGATATTTCTTGTACTCCCCTCGCCGTCAAGGAACGTACTCACGGCGTTGTTGCCAGTCACCCACGCAAAGAAGAGTACAAAACTGCTTACAATGTACGGAATAATGCTGAAAGTCTTGTCGTATGAGGTGCGGAACTGAAAGCCGTAAAGACGTTCCTGTGCGATACGTGAAAAGAAGAGCAGAAAGAGTATAGCCCACGCAATTTTCAGTGAACCCGATTTCTTCCAGCGCATATCGTCAAATCCCTCGAAGATGTGAGTTACAGCATATTTAAGCCACGATAATTCGTTCATCTGCGTTTTCTCCGTTTTCTGTGGAATAATACAAGAACAAGCAGTATCAGGGCTATGAAGATGTAACCGCCGTTATTCCGGACAAATTCCTGTCTGTAGCCCTCAAATGCCTTGCTGTAGATTTCCTGTTCTCCTGCGATTTCAGCGTATTTCATGGAATTTTTATAGTCACCCTGTCTGAGCAGAGCGGAAGCAACTCCCTTGTATGCGTACCTGTAAGAGCCGTCACGTTTCAGGACTTCCCTGAACGGTTCAAGAGCCTCTTCATAGTAACCGCCGTTGTAGAGCGATACAGCCTCATTGACGATATTCCCGAAATCAGTTTCAGTAAATATAGTTATGCTGTTCTTCATGCTGTCAGCAACAAAAATTCTGCTGTCTGCCGTTTCAATAGCGGAGACCTGCTGAAAATTCCCGACCTGCTTTCCTGTTCCGCCGAAGATAAAGAGAAGTTCACCGTCCTCATCATAGCGGAATACACGTCCTGCCGTGCGGTCAAGGCAGTTTATAGAGCCGTCCTCTGAAATGTCAATGTCAATGATTTCGGATTTCATAAGTCTGTTCTGTGAAGTGTCGTACATGGGAGTATAGTCGCCGAACGTAAGTTCTTTATTATAAAAAACGTTTTTTCCTGCGGAATTGAGTTTCTTTACTGCATCTTCACGGGAAGCCGTACAGGTGAAGACGAAATCGCCGTCTATATCAAAATTTGTGATGCTCGTCGGAATATTCCGTGAACGTCTTGCCCTTTTTTCGTCTGAAACAAACATATCTGAAATATAACTGCTTATAACGCCGGCAGTAGTCTGAACGCTGTCCGCACCGTAAAAGCCCGTGAATGAGCCGTCGGGAGCGAACACGGCAGAACCTGTTGTTATATTGCTGAGTACAGCATAGATATTTCCTGCCTTGTCAACTGCAATCTTCTGCGGAGAAAAAGTTTTCTGCTGGTCGAATAATTCAGAGGAGGGCTTTGTTATTTCTTTTATGATATTTCCGTCCCTGTCCATAGCGACAATGCGTGAACTTTCGGCGATATAGATATAGTCGCTCACAAAAACTCCCGTGGGTGATTTGATATTCAAGCCGTCATATATGCGTACTGCTTCCGTGAAATCTGAATTTACGGCAACTATTCTGTCATTTCCTGTGTCCGCAATATAGAACAGCTGTTCGTTTTCACTGTAGAATATATCGGACGGACTGCTGAAATCACCTGCGCCGAGTTCCGTACCTGTCACTGAACGTTCTGCGGTATAGCCTGCCTGCGAGGGTACAGCTTCATTCCATTTGTCATAATTGTAAGTTATGGCTATCACTCCTTTCAAGTATATTAACTTTTAATTCCCGAATGAGCCATAGTGTCGATAACCTGTCTCTGCGCAAGAGTAAAGACGATAACAGGCGGAATAAGCATGAACACCGAAGCGGACATGGTTTCTCCTGCCCTTGCAATACCAGAAGAGGAAATCTGCACAATGACAGTCGGGAGCGTTTTATACTGCTCCTGAAAGACAAGATTTCCGCCCTGCAAGTTCCATGACGACTGAAAAGCAAAGATAATCAAAGTCATGAGGGCAGGTTTCTGGTTGGGCATGACAATCTGCCAGCATATACGGAAAAGTCCTGCTCCGTCGATTTTTGCTGCGTCTATAATTGCGTCCGGCATCTGACTTATTGACTGCTTCATGAGGAAAAGTCCCATAGGTGAGGCGACGGACGGCAGTATCAGTGCAAGAGGAGTATCAACTATGCCAATCTGCGACATGACGGCGTACTGCATTATGTAAATTACGTTGCTCTGATACAGCAGGGCGGTGACAATCAGGGAATTAATAAGTTTTCCGCCCGGAAAAGTACATTTTGCAAGGACAAACGCTCCCATTGAGACGGTCACGCATTGCAGGAAAGTCACAGTGAACGTAACAAATATACTGTTGAAAAGGTATCTCAGAAACGGTACACGGCTGTTGTCAAGCAAATCAAACATACTCCTGAAATTATCAAGTGTAGGACGGAGAGTATAGAATTTCGGCGGAAAGATAAATAATTCCTCCTGCGGTTTCAGTGACATAACTATAGTAAGATATATCGGCAGAAACATGAACGCTCCGAGAAGTATAAGCGCAAGGGCGGTAAAAAAAGTTCCTGCCTTCTGTTTTCTTGTTTTAATCATAAATCTACTCCCTGAAAAGACGACTGATTATTTTGTTGCAGATGTACATGGCAATAAAAAGAACTGTACATATAGCAGAAGCGTAGCCCATTTCCCAGCGTACCCAGCCATAGTCATAAGCGTGAGTCATGATAGTATGCGCCTTGTAATCAGTCGAGGGAAAGCCGACGAGTTCCTGTGCGACAGTTCCTGCGGTGAATGAACTCACAATCTGCATAACTCCTGCAAAAAGCATCTGCGGTTTCATTGAGGGAATTACTATGTAGACGAGTTCCTGCCATTTACTGCTCATACCGTCAATATATGCCTGTTCATATAGATTTCTGTCGATATTTCTGAAACCTGCGCTGAGTGCAAGAAAACCAGCTCCCAGCGAAAGCCATAACTGCACTGTTATAGTAACTCCCAGTACATAACGGCTGTCTGTAAGCCACTGCACAGGCGACTGTATAAAGCCTGTTTCTATTAAAAAAGAGTTCAGCCAGCCGTTCATATCTCCGCTGAATATAATCTTCCACACGGAATAAACGTTCGCCATTGAGGGAATGTAGAAAATAAGCGTGAGGAATGTGCGGAGTTTATGCGGAAGTCCGTTAATCAGCCAAGCAAGCAGAAAACAGATTATATAACTCACAGGGGCTGTAACTACCGCAAATACTATCGTAACACGTACCGCCTTTATGAATACCTTGTCCGCAAGAAACAGGTTTATGTAGTTGTCAAGCCCTACAAATTCAGGAGGCTGAACCATATTGAAGTCCGTGAAGCCGATTGGAAACGACATAACTACGGGAATTACAGTGAACACTATAAAAATCACCATGAACGGCGCAAGCATTAAATAGCATTCCCTGTTCTTTTTAACGTCATGCCACAGATTTTTTAATTTATACATTTGCTTTTTCTCTCTATTTCGTCATTTATATCATGGCTGTACCATATAAGCATATCACGGGGATTTTCTCCGTCATTGACGGTTTCCCTGAAAGCGTTCATGATGTTGCGTGTGACCGCATACGAGGCAGGAATAACGGGAATTTCCCTGAGTTCCGCCTGTTGTTCACGAAGTCTTTCAAGCTGATGTTCCGACCACGACAGACTGCCCATAGCGTTGATGTTGGCAGTCTCATAGCGACCTATAGCACCCGTAATGCCCTCAAGCCTGTTGCCGAAATCAGCCTGCACGTCGTCCTGAGTAAACCACTTTATAAACTCCCACGCCTGTTCCTGTTTTTCTGAACTGCTGAAAATTACCGCTCCTGAACCTGTTGAGTTTGCGGAATGCGAAACAGTACCGTTTACAAGAGTACCAGGGACTTTGCAGAAGTCCCACAAGCCTTTGATTTCAGGCGACGCAGTTTCAAGCTTTCCCGCAAAAGAATAGTCCGCAATAACAATGGGGTACTCGCCTGTCCTGAAACGGCTGAATGCGTCATAGGACTGCTCAAAACTGTAGTCCGTATAGAAGTCCGTCCACTGTTCAAACGCCCTTACGGCACGTATGTCACCGAATACGGAGGCACTGAAATCGTCGTTGTAGTAAGTCATTCCCTGCTGTAAAAGGAGAAGTGCGAAAGTATGACCGCTTTCTGTCGCAGGAGAAATATTCGCAGACGGCAGAACAAGTCCTGCTGACATATAGTTCCGCTGGAGCGCAGGGAGCATATCAATGAGATTTTCCCACGTTTCAGGCGGAGAAGTTATGCCGAGTTCCGCAAGAATATCCGTCCTGTAAAACATCATCGGGAAAGTCTGAGTTAACGGCAGTCCGTAGGTTTTGCCGTTGTACTGATAGTGTGTGAGTGCGTTTTCCTGAAATCTCTGCGCAACACTTTCAAAGTCCGCAAACTGTGATACATCGGCAAGAAGTCCCCGTGAAGCAAGATTTACCGGAAATTCTCCGCCGAGAAACAAAGCGCAGTCAGGTTCTTTTCCCGAAAGCGAAGCCTCAACAATACCGCCCGAAACAAGATTTATTGCAACAGGAATATTATTTTCCGCCATGAAACCGCTTTCCGTAAGTTCACGGACAATCTGCGACTGGTCACGTCCCAGTGCTACCCACACTTCAACAGCTTCTTTGTCCTCAACGTCCGAAAGAGTAGTGTAGTCCTCAAAGAATGAGCCGACAAACGACCTGAAACTGAATGAAAGCTGACTGAAAAAACCGTCTTCAAATTCAGAGAAATCAGCACCAGCCGTCGCAAATTCAATGTAATCGATTTCAAGAGGCTGGTCACTGTAATCACGCATGACTGCCGAAAGTGAAGTTATACTGTCTTTAATCTGTGAAAGATAGTCGGGTATGCGCAGAGGCTTTTCCACACATTTATCAAGAATAACAGCCGTATTTCCCAATAAAGCGACTTCCGAACCCTCTGATACCGTTTCGATTTCCGCCTGAATATCCCTGAGTTCCTGAGAAATTCTGCTGAACTCATCAATAAGATTTGGAATTTTTTCGTGTACATAGTAATCAGTGTATTTATCGGGATAAGGACTTGTTATCATGAGAATTTGCCTGTAGTAATCACTTAAATCACTGACAGTATCGTCAAGCCGTCTGAGCGGTTCGCTGATTTCTCCTGTAACACATTCCATAGTGATAGTGTGGGAAATACCGCCCTCCAGATAAACATAAATATCTTCGCCCTGTTCTGTCTGAGGGACAGTCAGGCTCCACTTTCTGTTGTAAAAAAAATTCACCTGTTCAAGTTCCCTGCACGGAGTTTTGCCGTCAATATAAATGCGCCTGCTGGAATAAAGTCCTCTCATCTGATTTTGTCTTGCCTTTATGCCTATTCTGAACCAGCCGCCGTTCTGAACGTCTCCGGCAGGGATTACCCAAGTAAGCGACTGCAAAGGGCTTTTCCATGAGCCGTCCGCACCGATTGTATTGTACACCACTTTCACAGGTTCAGCAGGAGACACTCCGCAGTCTGAATTGTCATAAGTCGGGGCAAGAACTGCGTCGGACTTATAAACTGCATTTTCTCCCTCAATCCTGAACACAAACGGATTTCCGCACGAAACGTCATGGAGCTGATACTCCGGAATTTCCTGCGGATTGAAAAATTCAATACAGTCAATGACAAATTCCGCACGCTGAGAAGTGAAAGAAATTTCGTGAGTACCTTCTGTGAGATAAAAGAACAGAGGTTCTGTGGAAAGTCCGTCGGGATTACCGACAACAGTTTCCTGCCACATACCGCACTGCACCTGTGACGGACGCACCTGATTTCCACGCATATCAGTGCTGATTTCATTCCCGTTCACCCATACTCTTTTCAGGACTATTCTTTCAGCAGTATCATACGGAATTTCGCCGTCTGTCTTCATTGAGAGTTCAATTTCGTGACTGGAGGAAACAAGAGGAAAGTAACTCACGCCCATGCAGTAAATACCAGTTTCGGCAACATTGACAGTACATGAGATTTCCCCCGAACTGCTTTCCCAGACAAGTGCATCGTCCCTTGCATCATAGCCGACAGAGAAATCGCCGTCCTTCTGTACGAAATCCGTACCCATGACAGTTATTTCCTGAGCAGGTCTTGTTTCTGCGGAATACAAATCGTAGTATTCACCGAAACTCATGCAGTCGCTTTTTTCCTCAATAGGATAGTAAACGTCCGCCCTGACGGAGTTTTCAGGCATGAAGAGGCATATCATAAGCACTGAAATAAAACAGCATATAAATTTTTTAATCATAAGTTATAATCTCCGTATAGTCATCTAACAGAATTATAACAAATTTATTATTTATTGTCAAGGGAATATTGACAAACAGAAATATTTATGTTAAAATTATAAAAAAACAGGAGGTCTTTTATGGCAAAAATACTTGAAGTGAAACAGCTGTCAAAGCAGTATTCAAAAGTACTTGCGGTTGACAGGATTTCATTTGACATCGAACAGGGAGAAATTTTTTCGCTTATCGGTTCAAACGGCGCAGGAAAAACAACGACAATCCGTATGATTTCCACGCTCCTGACCGCAACGGAGGGCGATGCAGTCGTGAACGGCTACAGCATACTGAAAGAACCGGAGAAAGTCCGGCAGAGTATCACTTATCTACCCGACGAGGCAGGCGCATACAAGAATATGACGGGAAAAAAGTACCTCAGATTTATGGCTGGTCTTTTCTCAACTGATATTGACGAAATAGCAGGATTTGTTGAAAGGGCGGAACAGATAAGCAATCTTGGTGAACGTCTGAACGACAAGATAGAAACATACAGCCGTGGTATGATACGCCGTCTGCTTCTTTCCCGTGCAGTCATGACAAAACCCGCACTCGCTATTCTTGACGAGCCTACAAGCGGTCTGGACGTTCTGAATGCGCTCGAAATACGCAAGATGATTAAGGACCTCGCAAAAAATGACGGTATGTCATTTCTGCTTTCGTCGCACAATATGCTTGAAATAGAATTTGTTTCCGACCGTGTGGGAATTATCGCAAAGGGTCATCTGCTCGTGACAGGCAGACCCGACGAACTCAAACAGCGTTATAATGCGCCAAATCTTGAGGAAGTTTTTGAAAGGGTGGTGAAAGGAAATGAAATTCTTTAATCTGCTAAAAAAAGAACTCGCCGAACTCATCAACGCACAGTTTATCATCATGCTTGCGGTTTATGTTGTATTATTTATGGTACTCGGACAGGTTATGAATACTACCGTATCTGAAACACTGAAACAGGAATACACTGTAAATATAAGCGACAGGGACGATACAGACTTAACTCATTCGCTGACAGAAGCCCTGAGACAAAGCGGTGCGGAAGTGAACGAATACACCACAAGCGGAGACGGATATGCAGGTATACTCGACGCTTCAGGTAAAACATCTATGATTGTAATTCCCGAAGGCTTTACAGAACAGTTCATGAACGGTGAAACTCCTGAATTAATCAGCCTTTCGTCCATGAACTCCGCCTCAATGATGTCCAACATGACCAACAGCAACAGCGGTGCGGTAAATCTCATTTCCGCCTGTATGTCGGACGTAATCGCACAGCAGTATGGTCTCAGCAAGGAAGACATAGCGAAAATGAATGAGCCTTTAGCAGTCAGGGAACATACTGTAGTAAGCGACAAATCAGCTGAAATCGGTGCGGACAGCATTCTCAGTAAGATTTCCATGCAGAATATGCTCCTGCCTATTATTGTATTTCTTATTATAATGATGACTTCTCAGACAATTATAGGTGCTATAGCCAATGAAAAGATAGACAAGACACTCGAAACGCTCCTCTCCGCACCGGTAAGCAGAACGGCTGTTATCGGCGCAAAAACCCTCTCCGCAGGAATAGTCGCCCTCCTCAATGCAGTTGTGTTCATGTTCGGCTTTTCCTACTTCATGTCAGGAGCAACGGAAAGTATAGAAAGTGAAATGGCTGGAACTCTTGCTGTGCAGGTACTTCCTGTTGACGAGGCAATGGAGAAACTTGGTCTCACACTCGGCGCAGGAGACTATATACTTATTGGCTTACAGCTTTTCCTGACAATAATGATATGCCTTTCAGTATCAATCGTACTCGGCGCACTTGTTACCGATACAAAACAGTCGCAGATGGTTATACTGCCGATAATGATTTGCGCACTTGTGCCGTACATGATTTCAATGCTTGCGGATATAAACGCACTTCCTCTGCTGGCAAAAATCGTCGTCTACGCTATACCGTTCACTCATACATTCTCCGCAATATCAAATATAATGTTCGGGAACATGGCGGTATTCTGGGGTGGACTTGCATATCAGGCTGTTGTCTTTGCGGTATGTATGTTCCTTGCACTGAAATTATTCAATTCCGATAAGATACTTACTTCCTCGCTGAATTTCGGACAGAAATCAAAATTCAGGAAATCAGCAAAAACAGAAGAATAAGCAGAAAAGTCCCTGTGCCGAAAACAGGGACTTGTTTTATAATAAAAATCATGTATTTCCCTTGATTATTTCAGAAAGATGTGCTATAATATTACTGTAAATTTTTTGAAAAGAGGTTTTTTTATGGACATCAAAGCAAAAATCGACGAACTCGTCAGCAAGGTAAAGAATGACAAGGATTTCAGCAGAAAATTCAAGGAAAATCCGACAAAGGCAGTCGAGAGTGTTCTTGGAATTGACCTGCCCGACGAGCAGATTAACAAAATTATCGACGGTATCAAGGCAAAAATCAGTATCGACGATATAACCGGCAAACTCGGCGGACTTTTCAAGGGGAAAAAATAATTGAAGAAATTTTTAAATGAACTCAGAACAATCAGACCCATAAATTTCTTTATGCTTACAATTGCAGGAATTGTCAATGCTTTCGGGATAACACTATTTCTCACTCCTGTGAAACTTTACGACAGCGGAATTTCGGGAACTGCCATGCTGATTTCTCAGGTAACTCCTGAATGGCTTTCGCTTTCCGTGTGCCTTATTCTGCTCAATATACCGCTGTTTCTTTATGGTCTTAAAAAGCAGGGCGGAGCTTTCACGATATGCGCTATCTACGCCGTTATCATCTACTCCGTCACCGCATGGCTGATTACAGACGTACTGCCCGTGGACGTAAGCACGGCTTCGCCTCTTGCGGAAACCGATTTGCTTCTGTGTGCGCTGTTCGGCGGTGTGATTTCGGGTGTGGGAAGCGGTCTTGCAATACGTTACGGCGGTGCAATTGACGGCATAGAGGTTATGGCTGTTATATTCGCAAAGAAAATGGGTCTTTCTGTCGGCTCTTTTGTCATGGTGTACAACATAATCCTGTACATCATATGCGGATTTGTCATAGACAGCTGGATTTTACCGCTGTATTCCATAGTTACATACTTCGCCGCACTGAAAACGGTCGATTTTATTGTGGACGGTCTGGAGCGTTCAAAGGCTGCATTTATCGTGACGGCAGAGGCGGACAGAATATGTGCTGAACTGCAAAAGGAGTTCGGGTGCGGAATGACTGTCATAAAAGCAAAAGGCGGTTATTCGGGTGCGGACAGAAAAGTTGTCTATTTCGTCGTCAACAGATTTCAGGTCATGAAAATGAAAGACATCGTGCAGAAAATAGACCCTCTTGCTTATATAACGCTGAATGAAGTCGCTGATATTTTTTCAGTAAATCAGGACAGGAATTAATCAGGATTATAAAAAGGATATGATTTAATGTTTCTTGAAAATCTGGGTTTCAGTCTCAATGCGACTGTACCCGTATTTCTCATGATGGTTTTCGGGTGGTTCTGTCAGAAAGCCGGTCTGCTCGACGACCATACAACAGCAAAACTAAATAAGTTCACCTTTAAAACAACACTCCCTGCACTCCTCTTCACTGACCTGTCCCACGCCGATTTCCGTGCGGTATGGGACACGGAATTTGTCGTCTTCTGCATTTCCGCAACTCTTTTGAGTGTGGGAATTGCCTTCGCCTACTCTCTCATGCACAAGGACAAGGCGGAACGTGGAGAAATCATACAGGCATCGTACAGGAGCAGTGCGGCGGTACTCGGAATAGCATTCGTCAAGAATATCTACGGTGAAGCAACTATGGCGGCTCTTATGATTGCAGGAACAGTCCCGTTATACAATATAATCGCCGTTACCGCACTGTCACTTACTTCCCCCGACAAAAAAGGCGGCGGAAAGAAACTTTTTCTTGATACACTTAAAGGAATTATCACAAATCCCATAATATTAGGTATAGCTGTCGGTATGATATGGTCTCTGCTGAAAATCCCTCAGCCTGTTATACTTGAAAAATCCGTGACTTACCTTGCAAATATGGCAACTCCCCTCTCACTTATCGCACTCGGAGCGTCATTCAAGGCAAGCGACGCAAAAGGCAAACTTCCTGTAACACTGGGAATAACATTCCTGAAACTCATTCTCTTCTGCGCAGTTTTCCTGCCGTTAGCAATACATTTCGGTTTCAGGGACGAAAAGCTGATTGCAATACTCGTCATGCTCGGAAGTGCCACAACAGGAAGCTGTTTTGTCATGGCGAAAAACTTCGGTCACAGCGGAACGATTACAGCTTTTGCCGTCATGCTGACAACTCTCGGCAGTGCCTTTACTCTCACTGCATGGCTGTTTGTACTGAAATCGCTCGGCTATATATAATTCTGAAATTTCTGTAACAGGTATTTGAATTTCTGTATAATTTCTGTAACTACATAAACGGCTGTAAACAGGTATAAAGTCGAATTACTGTAATTTCTGTAACACTTTCCTGACTGTAAAAAAGCAGTGTTTTATTAAATAAAAATATTTAACAAAATCTGTGATATTACAGATATGCAGAAAACCTGTTTTTAATAAGCCGGAAATACTTACAGGAATTACAGAAATTTAAGTTATCCCCGAAAAGCAGACGAAAAACGGTTTACAGAAATCAAACAGGAATTTGAATTTCTGTCACAGGAATCTACAATAAAATGTGCCTGTAAAAATTCTTTACAGGCATTTTTATGTATTTATTTTACTTTTTTTACAATATCAGCTATAGACAAATTATACAAAATATGCTATAATTGTTACTAAGTTCATACAAACGCCGATGAGCCGAATGGCAGAAAGGGGTATATAATGCTTCACGAAAAATCATGCGGAGCTGTCGTCTACCGCAAATATCACGGAAATACGGAAATTCTGCTTATAAAACACGTCAACAGCGGTCACTGGTCATTCCCGAAAGGTCATGTTGAAGAGGGAGAAACAGAATTTGAAACAGCAATGCGTGAAATCAAGGAAGAAACTGATATTGATGTAATAATCGACCCGAGTTTTCGGGAAACAGTCACTTATTCGCCGAAAAAGGATACTCTGAAAGTTGTTGTGTATTTTCTCGCAAAGGCAAGAAATGTACATTTTCACCCGCAGGAAAACGAAATCGCAGAAATACGGTGGGTTGATATATCGTATGCCTCGAATATCCTCTCATACGAAAACGACAAGACTATTGTATCAAAAGCAAAATCAGCACTTAAAGAGGCTATATAAAATAAACTCCCTTGCAGCAGGGAGTTTTTTATTTTATTTAATAATTGCCCAGCCCAGCTTCTGATACACTTTCTGTATTTCATTTATTAAGTCTGAGCCGAATACCCATATTTCCTGCCGCCAAGGGTGTCCGAGATAACCGTTTGCGAAATCCTCATCTATAAAGAAATAATAATCTCCGTCGGGACAGAATGACGGAAAATAGGCATTATATCCGCCGCCACTGTATCTTCTGTCTTTCACCCATATAACTTTCTGCTGTTTGTCAATATTACATGGATTGAATTTGAACGCACTGTGATGCCAGTCCAGAGCATACCACTTCTTCTGAAAAATATTGCAATTTATCAGGCATTTCATGATTAAATCTTCCTCAAACTGCTCTTCAGTCATATCATCTATAGCATACACAGAATACGGCATATCAATCTGAAACGGCAGCGGCACATTCATTGAGTGACCTGTATAGGAACAGTCCGGCTTGAATTTGAGAACTGAATATACCTTATCCCATATCAGATTATATTCCGGAGTATCATTTATCACAGTAATATCACTTTTACTCATGTAACTCACCGTCCTCCATGTAAGGCAATGACTTTTCGTCAAGTATATCAGTCAGTGACTTGTAAGCCTTGAGAGTTGCATTGTCGTCGGTGATTTCCACGGCGTAACCTTCACCAAGAGCTGAAATTTCGCTGATAAGTTCGTCAAGAGTAAGTTCGCCGTCCGCCGTTAAGTATCTGTCCTCCGAAACAGTTACTTTATAGTAGCTGTACTGCACATTGCCGTTATTTCCGCCTGCTGTTTCTTCCGGATTTTCAGCAGTAGCCTGCTCCTGTGAGGAATTTATATTTATAAATGACGGAAATTCAATATCCTTTCCTGTTGCAAGCTGATAGATAATCAGCGCACATACAACAAGGATAATTATGGCAATAATCCAGAGCAAGCCTTTAAAGAATTTTTTCATAGTCAATCGTTCTCCTGTTCTATGTATCTGATATTATTTTCACTAAGAATTCCGACAAGAACGTCATAGGCTTTTATCGAAGCACCGTCATCAGTGACTTTCACGGGCATTTTTTCTTCAAGGGAATTAAGTTCTGCTATAATCTCGTCGGCGGTCATTTTTTTATTCTGAAAGAGATAATCACTTCCTGAAACGGTTATTTCCATGTACTCAACATTCTGTGTTTCGGGTTCGGAAATACTTACGTCAGCAGGCACAAAACCACTCCCCTCACGGTCGCCCAGACCTCCGCCGAAACCTTTTCCGCCGAATGCGTAAATCAGAACGCCCACAATAACAAGTACAAGTACTGCGCCTATGATAAACGGTATCCAGAATGCACCCCTGTAACTTCTTTTCAAGTCATTCACTCCTTTTCTATGGAAATATCAGCCTCTGAACAGAAAAAGTGCTGATAATCCTTTGTAAAGAGTTCAAACATCTCTCCTGTCGCCTTGTATGCGGAACGTGTACCGCTTTCGCCTGCATTGAATGTAAACACACACAGAACAGTATCTTCGCTTGTATAGCCTTTTTCCTCAACGATATGCGCAAATGACTGCTTCATAGTTTCGGGAGTACTTTTCTGAATACTGTCTAAAAAGTCGTCACCGCAGAAAACGTCAAGTTCCCAGTCGCCCGAACCGCCGTTCATATTGAGATTAATTCTCAGGTTAAGTCCCTTGCTGAACTCATCGATACCTTCAATATTATATGCTGTTCTGCTGTCGGACTGCATTACTTCCGCAAGGAGTTTTTCTGCCTGACTGTTCTTTATTTCCGCTTCTGTGAGAAGTTCCTCCGCATCGGATTTTATCTGCTCCGCCTCCTCAATAATCTGACTGTGTTCCGCCTGCATTTTTTCTTTTTCCTCAATTGCATTTATCGTCTCAATGTGACTGAAAAGAATGAAAAAGAAAAGAATTATCATGATAACGTCAAGCAGGGACGTGAAATCGAGTATTATTTCCCTTTTATTCATATGATTTCTCCAGAAGATTTTTTGATTTTTCAATCTGTGCTTCTATGAAAGGCTGAAATAAAGCGTTGATAATCTTGAAAATTACAGCGAAAATAATTCCCCACATTGTTGTATCGAGTGCCTGAAAGAAATTCGCTTTGAGTGCTTCGGTCTCACCTGATAAGTCAAGCGAAAGCAGTGCAGTGACCGTTCCGAGCATACCCAGAAGAGGAAACACGGAAATCAGCGTTATAAAGACAGTGTATGGTATGTCAAGAAAATAGTACATAGTTTTCTTGAATTCATGTTCACTTTTTTTCCTTATTCGCTTTTCTATCTTCTTTGCAGCAGCAACAGAAAATACAAGCAGAACAACTGCAATAACGGCAGTTGCCCATATAACAGCTATCATATTATCACACTCCTGTTAACATAATAACATAACAGCGGGCAATTGTCAATGAATTTTGTAAAAATTAAAAGAAATCTCTTGCATATTACAGAAATATATGTTATAATATATAAATAATTACTTTGAAAAGGAAGTGATATTCATGAAAATACAGCAGCTGGAATATATAATAGCAATCGCACAGGCGGGAAGCATAACTGCTGCTGCTAAAAATCTCTATCAGGCACAGCCGAATATCAGCATAGCACTGAAAGAACTTGAAACAGAAATAGGTATACCGATTTTCTGGCGTACCCCGAATGGTATGGTGCTTACGCCTGAGGGTGAGACTTTTCTGCTGAGGGCAAAGGATATTGTCGAAAGTATGCACTCGCTTGAGTCTGACTACACTAACAGGACAAACAACAGTGTATCGCTGAAAATTGCGTCCGCACGTTCGTCATACATTGCGTCGGTTATAAGCGAATGGATTCAGACAATATCTCCCGACAACAAAATAAATATAGATGTACTTGAAGTAATGACAAACAGTGTAATCGAGTATGTGGGAAGCGGTAAGGCTGACGTAGGAATTATCCGTCTGCCGAAAAGTCAGCTTGATATATATACAGAAACTCTCTCAAACCGCAAACTTTCTTACAGAAATCTTATGAACTTCCGCATGAAACTTCTTATGCGGCATGATAATCCCCTCGCAAAGCATAAGGACGTTCCTTTTGAGGTGCTGAACAACTTCACTGAAATAGTTCACGGAGACGACGAAATAAACCTTTTCGGCAGAACTTTTATCAATGAAAACTATGAGGAAAACAATAACCGCAACAGAATATGCGTGCATGACAGCGGAAACAAAATAATGCTCCTCGATATGCTTCCGAACACTTATATGTGGACTTCCCCGTCAACTTCGGGACACATTATTTCTCCCGATTATCTTGTAATCAGAAAATGCTCCTATGCAAAAATAGAAATAAGCGATATTGTTATATGCAAGAGAACAAGCGAAAGCAACAGGATTGTTAAAGACTTCATGAACTTTATTGTAAAATATACAAATAATATGATGGATAAATACGACAGCGAATAACAAAAAAATGAGAAACCTTTGGAGGACGGTTTCTCATTTTTTATAAAGGATAGTTTTATGAAAAAAACATTCAGAAAGCTCATTCACACTCGCTTCTTACTATAATTATATTATATCACAAAAAACTGAAATTTCAAATATATATTTTTTATTGCTATATATATTCTGTATATTATCATACATATAATCGTTTATATTTGGTGAAATATTCACAAAAAATATTTTCACAAAATACCACTTTATTTTTTCACAAAAATGTAGTATAATATTTGTATATGAAAAATTTCTGAATGAGGTTATATATAATGGCAGATAAATATTCTCTCGGTATTGATATAGGTTCAACTACCGTCAAAACCGTAATCACAGATATTGAAAGAAATATCGTGTATTCAAAATATCAGCGTCACTTCTCGAAAGTGAAAGAAACTGTTTCGGAACAGCTGTCGCTTATCAGAGAAATCTACCCCGACGAAAAATTCACCGTATCAATCACAGGTTCGGCAGGTCTCGGACTTGCAAATTCCGCTGAACTTCCGTTTGTGCAGGAGGTTCACTGTGCTTTTCTTGCAGTGAAAGAAAAATATCCCGACGCAGATGCTGTAATCGAACTCGGCGGAGAAGATGCAAAGATAATCTTCCTCACAGGCGGAGTTGAACAGCGCATGAACGGCTCGTGTGCAGGCGGTACGGGCGCATTTATCGACCAGATGGCAACGCTCCTCGGCATTACGGCAGACCAGCTTGACGAACTTTCCCTCAATGCACAGAAAACCTACCCGATTGCTTCACGCTGTGGAGTTTTCGCAAAATCCGATATTCAGCCGCTGCTCAATCAGGGTGCAAGACGTGAGGACGTTTCCGCAAGTATCTTTCAGGCTGTCGTTGACCAGACTGTTTCGGGTCTCGCTCAGGGACGTACTATCGAAGGAAAAGTACTTTTTCTCGGCGGACCTCTTCACTTCCTGAAAGGACTGAAAAGGGCGTTCGTGAAAACTCTTGCCCTCGACAGTGAACACGCTGTATTCCCCGATGACGCTCCTGTTTTCGTTGCATACGGCTGTGCCTTATACGCATCGGAAACTGATGATACATACAGAATAAACGAACTTATCAGCAGAATAAAAAATGCAGAAGTCTCGGACAATATCGTTACAGGTGAACCGCTTTTCGCTACGCAGTCCGACTATGACGACTTCATAGACCGTCACAGGAAATTCGATTTAGGCTACGCTGATATAAGAACATACAAAGGCGACGCTTATCTCGGTATAGACTCAGGTTCAACGACTACCAAACTTGTGCTTATTTCCGACGACGGCAGAATTTTATATCATCATTATGCTTCAAATCTGGGTCAGCCCCTCGACAAGATAGCAGAACAGGTCAGAAAAATTTACGATACAATGAACCCCGATATAACAATAAAAGGTTCTGCTGTGACGGGTTACGGCGAAGACCTGATAAAAGCAGGACTTTCTGTTGATTTCGGTATAGTCGAGACAGTGGCGCACTTCAAGGCTGCGTCCTATTTCTGCCCCGACGTTGACTTCATTATCGATATAGGCGGACAGGATATAAAGTGTTTCAGGATAAAAAATCATACTATTGACAGCATTATGCTGAATGAAGCGTGTTCGTCGGGCTGTGGAAGTTTCATTCAGACTTTTGCAATGGCTATGGGTTACGATATTGCGGAGTTTTCACAGCTCGGACTTTTCGCAAAGCACCCCGTTGACCTTGGTTCACGCTGTACCGTCTTCATGAACAGTTCAGTAAAACAGGCGCAGAAAGACGGTGCGACTGTTGAGGATATTTCCGCAGGACTTTCAATGTCAATCATCAAGAACGCTATATATAAAGTTATCCGTGCGAACTCCCCCGACGAACTCGGCAGAAATATCGTCGTTCAGGGCGGTACTTTCCTCAATGACGCTGTACTGCGTTCATTTGAAAAAGAACTCGGCAGAAACGTTATCCGTCCTGCAATATCCGGACTTATGGGTGCATTCGGCTGTGCATTGTACGCCAAAGAAAATTCCGACGGTAAATCTGCTGTTATTTCCCGTGAGGAACTCGAAAACTTCTCCTACACGTCGAAATCCGCAAAGTGCGGAGGCTGTACGGCGAACTGTCAGCTTAATATCATAAATTTCGGCAAGGGCAGAAACTTCATTTCAGGCAACCGATGTGAAAAAGGAAGCGGAAAGGCTAAGAAAAACAACGTCCCTAATCTTTATGAATACAAGTACAACAGCATACTTGCCATGCGCAGTACAAACCAGCCGAAAAATCCGATTGCAAAAGTGGGACTTCCCCTTGCACTGAGTTTCTATGAGCAGATACCTTTCTGGCACGAATTTTTCACTTCCCTTGGATTTGAAACAGTATACAGCGACGAAAGCGACCGTGATATATACTATCTCGGACAGTATACAATTGCATCGGACACAGTATGTTATCCCGCAAAACTCACTCATGGTCACATAGAAAATCTGCTTGACAAGAAAGTAGACTTCATATTCTATCCGTGCATGAGTTACAACATAGACGAGGGCGAAAGTGACAATCATTTCAACTGTCCTGTTGTTGCTTACTATCCTGAACTCCTTATAGCAAACAATCCACGTCTTAACGAAAAAAATTTCATTTATCCTTACATGGATTTGAATAACCACAAAAATATAATAAGAGTAATGAAACAGTCGCTGAAACAATATAATATCGGCGGAAAAATTCCTGAAGCTGTGGAAAAGGCTTATGAGGCTTACTATAAACATCAGTCCGATATTTCCGCAAAGGCACAGGAAATCATTACACAGGCAAGGGCTGAGGGACGGAAAATAATAGTCCTCGCAGGAAGACCGTACCATATAGACCGTGAAATCAACCACGGCATACACAAGCTGATTACAAGTCTCGGAATGGCAGTAATAACAGAGGACAGCGTTGCACATCTCGCACACACTCCTGAACTGCACGTACTCAACCAGTGGTCGTACCATTCAAGACTTTACCGTGCGGCACAGTACGTCACGACACAGCCCGATATGCAGCTGATACAGCTTGTATCATTCGGCTGCGGTATTGACGCAGTAACAAGCGATGAGGTGCGGAGTATACTCGAAAAAGGCGGTAAACTTTACACACAGCTTAAAATAGACGAAATCAATAATTTAGGTGCGGCAAGAATAAGACTTAGAAGTCTTGTTGCGGCAATGGAACAGAAATGAGGTGATTTTATGGCAGAACACGTTAAATTCACAGAAGAAATGATTAAAACCCACACTATCCTTGTGCCTGATATGCTCCCCGTACATTTCAGACTTCTGATAGCGATTTTCGAGAGTAAGGGCTATAAAATGGAACTCCTTCAAAATGAGACAAGGAACGTCGTTGACGAGGGACTGAAAAACGTCCACAACGATGCCTGCTATCCTGCACTCCTTGTTATCGGGCAGTTCATGGACGCACTGAAAAGCGGTAAGTACGACGTTGACAAGACCGCACTGCTGATTACACAGACGGGCGGAGGGTGCAGAGCCTCGAATTATATTCACCTGCTCCGCAAGGCTGTTGAACGCAATTTTCCGCAAGTTCCGGTGGTATCGCTCAATTTCAGCGGACTTGAAAAGGACAGCGCATTCAGGATAACAGCACCTATGTTCTTCAAACTGCTTTACGCTGTGCTTTACGGCGATTTGCTCATGACCTGCTATAACAAATGCCGTGCCTATGAAGTAAACAAAGGCGACGCACAGAAAACCCTTGACAAATGGCAGAAGAAGTTAGGCGATATTTTCCGCACGGGAAGCAGTGAATACACGCACACAAAAAAACTCTACAGAAATATCCTCAGCGATTTCGGCAAGGTTGAGTTGACCAAAGAAAAGAAGATAAAGGTCGGAATTGTCGGCGAAATTTATGTGAAGTATTCCCCTCTTGCGAACAATCATCTTGAGGACTTCCTGATTTCAGAGGGCTGTGAACCGATAGTGCCGTCGCTCCTTGAATTTGTCATGTACTGCGCTGTCGGAACGTTCAACGATGCCAGACTTTATGACAGTAAAAATCTCAATACAGAGATTTACAGAATGGGCTACAAGCTGATTTATTCAAAGCAGAAAGAACTCATAAAAATCATGAAAGAAGACGGCAGATTTGAACCGCTCCACGATTTTGAACATCTCCGCTCACTTGCGGACAAATACATCAATCAAGGCGTTGTTATGGGTGAAGGCTGGCTTATACCTGCTGAAATGGCATCGCTTGCACAGTCGGGAGTTGAAAATATCATCTGCGCCCAGCCGTTCGGGTGTCTGCCAAATCACATCGTGGCAAAAGGAATGTCAAGAGTGATAAAGCAGGACAATCCGAATGCAAATATAGTCGCTATCGACTACGACCCGGGTGCGACAAGGGTAAATCAGGAAAACAGAATAAAGCTTATGCTTGCGAATGCAAGGAGGTAATTTATGGAAAAAATATATGACAAAGTACTCGGCGAAATGTTTTACAACGAGGAGCTTAAATGGTTTGAGGGCAAGGTTAACTGGTGCGGGAATGATGTGGATTTTTCGCTTAACGTCAGCAACAGCAACGAGACTGAACTGAACAATACAATATCAACGGCAACCGATATGGTAAAGAACCAGCAGGAGTGGGACGATACTGTCAGAAAATACGCCGCACAATATCTCACTCACCTTGCTAACGAATGGGCATACGATGATTATGACGAAGAAGATGAGGGAAGTGAAGAACCGCCCGAAATCACGGAGCAGGAATTTGCTGAACGTATTGACTTGTGCGATATTACTTTTTACAGCGACGGCAGATTTGTATTCTGGTTCTGTGATGACGATATGTTCGCAGGTCATTCCGTGACGGTTTACGGCGACATAAAGAACGGCTGTAATAATACCGGTATTGAGGGATAGCGATGGCAGACGGACAGGACAAAGCACTTCAGTTTCTCTACAGAACAACAGGCGGACGGCTTCTGCTGAAAGTTCTCACCATGCCGGCGATTTCAAAAATCGTGGGAGTATTCATGGATACGCCGTTTTCAATATTCCTGATAAAGCCGTTTATCGAAAAAAGCGGAATAAATCTTTCGGAATACCGCAGAAAGAAATACAAATCATTCAACGACTTTTTCACAAGACAGATACGTCCCGAACTCCGACCGGTTGACTACAGTAAGAACGCCGTTATAAGTCCGTGCGACGCAAGGCTGACGGTACACAGAATAAGTGACAGGAGTATATTTAAAATAAAAGGCTCATATTACAGAACGGCGGATTTACTCCGCAACAGCTTTATTGCAAGACGTTACAGAGGCGGTTACTGCATGATTTTCCGTCTGTGCGTGGACGACTATCACCGCTACTGCTACATAGACAACGGCATACAGACAGATAACGTCCATATAAAAGGCGAACTCCATACAGTCAACCCGATTGCACTTGAGAAGTACAATATTTATAAGCGCAACAGCCGTGAATTTACCATACTCCACACGGATAATTTCGGCGACGTTGTACAGATTGAAGTCGGGGCAATGCTTGTGGGCAGAATAAAAAATCACCACCGCAATGTTTACCGTTTCAGAAAAGGAGAGGAAAAGGGTATGTTTGAATACGGCGGTTCTACTGTCGTACTCCTCTTTGAAAAAGATATGATTGAAGTAAACAGCGGTATACTTGAAAATTCCGCCAAAGGACTTGAAACAATTGTGAAATACGGTGCAAAAATAGGCAGAAAAAAGCTGTGAGATTGATTTCCCACAGCTTATTTTCTATTTAACAATATTCATAGATATTACTTTTCCGTTTGTAATGTCAACAACAAAACTTCTACCGAAAAAATCAATAACTCTACAAACACCATTATTTAAACTTACACCAACATATGTACATTCTCTTGTTCCACCTATTTCAACTGGAACTTTTTCTATCTGCCACAAAAGCTGATTATTGATTGTGTAACAATACACATTTCTATACTCATCAGTATCAAAAACAATAACAATTATGTCATTTTCTTCAACAGCTTCTATAACATTCTTTTCAAATAATAATTCACCTGTATTTGTTATAATCTTTCTGCCATCAACTTTAATCATTTGCTAATCAATCTTTCCATTAGTTAATATTCTCCACACATAATATTTATTACATATTATAAAGCTGTGAGATTGATTTCCCACAGCTTTATTTTTATACAGCTTTATTTATATCGTCTTTTTTCTCCTCGATTTCGTCGGGGACGCTGACTTTTTCAATATCTGCACCAAGCGCACGGAGTTTGCCTTCCATACAGTCGTAACCACGTTCTATGTGGTATATATCATAAATTTCCGTGACACCACTTGCGGCGAGACCAGCGATAATAAGTGCAGCTCCTGCACGTAAATCACACGCCTTGACGGGTGCGCCCATAAGCTTTCCGGTACCCTCAATGAGAGCGACTTTGCCGTTTACTGTTATATCAGCTCCCATGCGGCGAAGTTCGTCAACATAGCCGAAACGCTGTTCCCATATATTTTCCGTGACTATACTTGTACCCTTTGCGAGAGTGAGAAGAGTGGCAATCTGTGACTGCATATCAGTCGGAAACCCAGGGTGAGGAGCGGTTTTCACGTCTGACTTCACAAGAGGTTTTTCAACCCACACACGAATACTGTCGTCGTACTGTTCTATGCTTACGCCTATTTTTTCCATTTTCTTTGTAATGGACTCAAGATGTTTCGGGATAACGTTTTTAATAAGAACATCGCCCTTTGTTGCAGCAACAGCAGCCATGAAAGTACCTGCTTCAATCTGGTCTGGAATTACAGCATAAGTCGCACCGTGAAGATGTTCAACTCCACGCACTTTAATAACGTCCGTACCTGCGCCCATAATATTCGCACCCATGGAATTGAGGAAATTTGCAAGGTCAACGATATGCGGTTCTTTGGCGGCATTCTCAATAACGGTAAGACCCTCCGCCTTTACAGCTGCAAGCATAGCGTTCATGGTTGCTCCGACTGTCACAACGTCGAAGTAAATCTGTTCTCCTCTGAGTTTTTCAGCGGTCAGGTCAATCATTCCCTGAGTTAATGTGTACTTTGCACCCATAGCAGTAAATGCCTTGAGGTGCTGGTCGATAGGTCTTGCGCCGAGAGGACACCCACCCGGCATCGGAACTCTTGCTTTGCCGAATTTTCCGAGAAGTGCGCCGAGAAAATAATAGGAAGCCCTCATTTTTCTTGCGAGTTCATACGGCACACAGAATTTATTGATAGTAGTCGGGTCAATTCTGTAAGCGTCTTTTCCGACGGCTGTAATCTCCGCACCCATTTCACTCAGAATTTTAAGGCAGATATTTACGTCGCTTATTGACGGAACGTTTTCAATTACACAAACCTCATCTGACAGAATAACAGCGGGAAGAATGGCGACAGCGGCATTTTTCGCACCGCTTATTGTGACTTCGCCTTTAAGACTTCTTCCGCCTTTAATGACAAATTTATCCAAAATATTTCTCTCCTTACAACCGGCAGAAATGCCGGATTTGTTCTGCAATTTATCTTTTATTCAACGGCGGTATCTGTAGTCTCTTCGCCGGTGTTTTCTGTATCTGTGCTGTCTGTTGTATCTGTATCTGCTGTATCATAATCTGAGATATGCCATTTAATCTCACTGCCGTCATATTCCTCAACTGTAACGCTTTCGATAATAACGTCCTCGACAGGCTTGTCATTTTCATCTGTTTCGGTTTTCTGAATTTCAAAAACAACATCAAGACCGTCTATAACCTGACCGAAAACAGTGTAACCGCCGTCAAGGAAAGGCGTACCGCCGTACTGTTTGTACATTTCCTTTGATTTATCGGAAAAACGGATTTTATTCTGTTCATAGTATTCAAACATCTCTTCGGTAGCTTCCTCGCCCGTAACAATATAGAACTGACTGCCGTTTGTTGCTGTTGAGCCTGAATTAGCATAGGCAACTGCACCGGGGAGGTGAATAAGATGTGCGTCAGTACCGCCGTCGAATTTTTCACCCCATATACTTTCTCCGCCTGTACCGTCACCTTTCGGGTCGCCGCCCTGTATCATGAAATCATTTATAACACGGTGGAAAGTAAGACCGTCATAATAGCCCTGTTCTGCAAGACCAATGAAGTTTTCAACTCCTTCCGGAGCGTATTCAGGGAAAAGCTTTATCTTAACTTCGCCATAGTCCCTGATGTTCATTTTTATAATTTTTTCGCTGGCTTCAGGTTCTGTGTAGTTCATAATGTCAACATTTTCGGGAGCAGTCGGGTCAACGTAATCGGGATAATCGGAAATGTGCCATCTGATTTCCTCTCCGTTGTATTCAGTGATACGGACTTTATCAATGATGACATCATTAATCGGCTTGTCGTTTGCATCTGTATCAACATACTGGAGTGTATAGATTATATCGAGACCGTCGATAACCTGTCCGAAAACGGTGTAACCGCCGTCGAGGAACGGTGTACCGCCGTACTGTTTATAGAGTTCCTTAGCATTATCGGAGAAAAGCTTGCCGTTCTGCTCATAGTAAGCGAACATTTCATCAGTAGCTTCTTCGCCTGTGACGATATAGAACTGACTGCCGTCTGAAGCGGTTGTGCCGGAGTTAGCATAGGCAACAGCACCGGGGAGGTGGATAAGATGCGGGTCAGTACCGCCGTCGAAAGAACTTCCCCAGAGGGATTTTCCGCCCATGCCTGTACCAAGCGGGTCACCGCCCTGTATCATGAAATCCTGTATTATACGGTGGAAAGTAAGACCGTCATAGTATCCGTCATTTGCAAGACCGACGAAATTCTCAACGCCCATTTCGGCGTATTCAGGGAAAAGCCTGAATTTAACAGTACCATAGTCCCTGAAAGTGAGTTCAACAATCTGGTCGCCCTTTTCCGGAGCGGTATAGTTCATAATATCAACGTTTTCAGGAGCAGTGATTTCTGTTGCCTGTGAACTGTTGTCCGCCGGCGTGCCGTTACTTGCTGAAGGTTCATCGCCGCAGCCTGTGAGAAGTGCAGCAGCAGTAATTCCGCATAGAATGAATGCGAGTAATTTTTTCTTAATCATAACATAAGACCTCTTATTTATAAAAAATTCATAATTCTTGACCATATTATTATACTACAAAAAAAACCGTTTGTAAAGAGTTTCCCGATATTTTTGGTTATTATCAGAAAAAGCTTTATGGAATAGATTGTGATAATTATATCAATTGACGTATTATTTGCCGTTTCCGGACGTATATTCAGAAATTACAACAGAATTAATCATAATATCCTCTTTGGGAATATTATATACACCACTGCTTTCCGTTTCGAGATCTGAAAGAGCCTCAACGACTTCCATTCCCTCATAAGTCTGTCCGATAACAGTCATCTGCTGTGCGAAATTAGGTATACCGCCGTTGTCGATAAAAGCCTGATTGAGTTTTTCGTTTTCGGAACTTTCAAGGATAGCTTTTTTTGTTTCGTCGTCAAATTCAATTGTATTGAGGACAGCAAAACGGCTTCCGTTGAAATAAGTTCCTCCGCCGAAAATTTTCTCTTTGAATGAGCGGTCAACAGTGGTATTCAGCGCACAGACAGCACCTTTGAAAGTCCACAGATTCTGGTTGAGTTCACGCTCGACAAGTTCACGGGATTTGTCGTAATCCTCCGGCATTTCGCCGTTTTTCAGTTTACTTCCCATAGCGGAATAAGCACCGCTTTCCGAGCTGAAAACGTAGGTATTATCATAGTAGCCGCTTTGTGCGAGTTCGATAAAATTTCTGACTGCGTTCGGCGACTGTTCGGGATAGAGAACAAATCTGAATTCTCCGAGAGTTGTATCGACAATTGCAACCGTATCGCCGTCTTCGGGCGGTTCAAGCTGGATAAACTCCACAGTATCGGGGTCAATTGTGATATATACGTTGTTTTCCGCCTGTTTCACTGACGTAAACAGAAAAAACACAGTAAGAAGTCCCATAATGGCAGTAAGAACAAGCACAAGTTTCAATAATCCGTTTTTTTTCATTGATTACCTCTCATATAAAGCGAGCAGACGTTTTTTCAACGTCTGCAACGGGATATTAAAGTTTCTTCTTTTCATTTTCAATCATTCTGAGGAGGTCGTCAACGGACATATCAGAAGGACTTTTCTTACGGCGTTCGGACTCTGTTTTTCTGATAATATCAGAAATATCAGGTGAACCGCCTGACGAAGCAGGTCTGGACGATGCCGGCTTAGGCTGTGCGGATTTCTGAATATCTGCAATATTCTGCACCTCGTTTACAGAAGTTTCTCTGCGTGAAAGCTGTTCGACTTCGGATTTTGAAATAATGCCTGTATTATCGCTGACAACTTCCTGAGTAACACCGCCTTTAATGCTGTATACGCCTGTTTTTTCAGCATCGGCAGTTTTGCGGAGCATTTCCTCCCTGAGGGTATCGGCAGTTGTGGTTGTGTCGGGTCTGCGGAAAACCGCTGTATTTTCATTATTTTCAGGCTGTACATTTCCACGCTGTGCCTTAAACTGCATTGTGCGTTCTTTTTCTCTTTCTTTCTGATAAGGCGAGTTTGGATTGACCTGTTTCTGACTGAAATTATCCGCAATTGACATCTTCTTGCGCTCAAGTTCGGGATTTGCAAGCGGGTTTGTGTTTGTATTGTAAAGAGGAGCTTCTTTTCTGCGTTTTTTCTTTTTGCTGTCGTCATAATCATAGATATTTGTTTCCTCTTCTTCGTCGTCTTTTTCAGAATGAGAACCGACAATTGAGGCAATAATAATTATCAGGAGGATAACGCTTGCCGCAACAAGAAGAGTTAAAATTCCGTTCACGCTGATAGCGAAGTTTATGAACTGTCCGAGTTCATAGCTTTCGGGATAACCTGTGCAGACTGCAACAATCTTGTCTTTGGAGATTGAGTCTGTCTGGTCTTCATGGAAAGTATCTCTTGTGAAATATCTCTGTGTGCCGTCCTCAGCGTCAACAACATAGTTGATACTTCTCAGGCAAAGATTTTCAGGGCTGTCAGCAGGATAGCAGACAACAATATCACCTGCGATTACGCTTATATCAGCCGCCTCCTTTGCGATAAGTGCCGCACCTGTTGTAATATCGCCTTCCATTGGATTATTTTCCCCGACGACATAAACAACTCTTCCGAAAATGCTCGGCACATTGTTTTTTGAAAAGAGAATATTCGCCGCAAGCGAAATGATGATAGATGTAATGCAGATGATTACAACAAGAAGTTTAAGTATTGAAAATCTTTTCTTTTTTTGCATAATTCATGTTCCTTTCATTTGTAAAATAAGTTTCTACACTTGTATTAAACATATTATATCACATAATTCCCAAAATTTCAAATGTTTTTTATATATTTTTCAAATTTTATTTTTTAATTATATAACATTCCGTTAACTGTATATCTTTATTGTATTAATGCACAAAATCAAATGTGAATTAATTGTTAATTCGTCGAACTGCACAAGATTTTTTCGTCTTTTTTTGACAAACAGACGATTTATTTACTTTTTTTCAGTAATATGGCAAATTACGTTGATAAATATTTGTGTAATTATACAGTTGAAAAAAATATGAAAATATGATAGAATATAAGTATATACTGTTTGTACTCATAAGCGGCATTAAGATTTGTATGCCGTAAGTAGAACAAAAGAACAATTATACAAACAGTTGAAACCGCCGTTTTTACGGCAGATTGGAGATTTTATATGGCTAATTCAAACACAACCGCTATTATGGATAAAATCAAAGCTGATTTTCCAAAAAAGCTTCAGGCACTCTACAGCGTAACTCCTGAGGAGGCTTCCGACAAACAGGTATATCAGGTTCTTTCCTCTATCATCGTTGACATTCTCGGCGCAAAGAGACAGAGCTTTGTAAATCACACTCATTCTGTTGGAGGCAAGCAGATTTATTATCTCTCTATGGAGTTCCTCATGGGACGTTCTCTCAAGACAAGTCTCTATAACCTTGAGATTGCAGAAGAAGTCCGTGCAATGCTGAAAAAATACACAATCAACCTCGAAAAGATATTCGAGCATGAGCCGGACGCCGGTCTCGGCAACGGCGGTCTCGGCAGACTTGCTGCCTGCTATCTTGACGGTCTTGCTACAATGGGTTTCCCCGCAATGGGTTACTCCCTTTGCTACGAATACGGTATATTCCAGCAGAAACTTGAGGACGGCTGGCAGACTGAACTTCCTGACAACTGGCTTCCGGGCGGAAGTGTATGGCTTGTTCCCAAGCCCGAACTTTCAATTGATATTCACTTCGAGGGCGAAATTCAGGAATACTGGGACAACCAGTATCACTATATCTCCCATGTAAACTACAACACTGTTGTTGCTACTCCTTACGATATGTACGTTGCAGGTTACGGCGGTGAAGGAATTTCCGTACTCCGTCTGTGGTCTGCAAAAGCACCGAGCTTCAATATGAGCGAATTCAATGAGGGCAACTATGCAAAGGCTCTCGCACAGAATGCTACTGCAAACGCTATCTCTAAAATCCTCTATCCTAACGACAATCACGCTGAGGGAAAAGGTCTCCGTCTGAGACAGCAGTATTTCCTCTGCGCAGCTTCAATCGGCGACATCGTAAACAATCACATGATGATTTACGGCACTCTTGAAAACCTCGCTGACAAGGTTGCAATCCATATAAACGACACTCACCCGACACTCGCTATCCCTGAACTTATGCGTGTTCTCCTTGACGACTGCGGTTATACATGGGAGAAGTCATGGGATATTGTCACAAAAACTTTCGCTTACACCAACCACACTGTTATGGCAGAAGCCCTTGAAAAATGGGACGTTAACCTTGTAAGAACAGTTATCCCGAGAATTTTCTCTATCATTGTTGAAATCAACAACAGATACTGTCAGGAACTTATGGAGAAGAACGGCAACGACAGCGCAAAGACAACAAGAATGTCAATCATCAAGGACAACATGATACACATGGCTACACTCTGCGTTGTTGCTTCACACAGCGTAAACGGTGTATCAAAGCTCCACTCTGAGATTATCAAGGAATCAGTATTCAAAGACGAATACAACAACACTCCCGAAAAATTCAAGAACGTTACAAACGGTATCGCATACAGAAGATGGCTGTATCAGTCCAATACGGGACTTACTGACCTCCTCAGAGGCACTATCGGCGACGGTTTCATAAAAAATGCCGCAGAACTTGAAAAATTCCGTGCATTTGAAAACGATGATACTGTTCTTGATATGCTCATGGAAGTAAAACAGGAAAACAAGAAGAAGTTCGCCAAGTATGTAAAGTCAAAGTCGGGAATTATTCTCGATACTGACAGAATTTTCGACGTACAGGTCAAACGTCTCCACGAATACAAGAGACAGCACCTCAATGTCATGAATATTCTTGCTGACTACTCTTATCTCCTTGCAAATCCTGACGCTCCGTTCACTCCCAAGACCTATATCTTCGCTGCAAAGGCTGCTCCGGGTTACTACCTTGCAAAGCAGATTATCAAGATGATTTGGGCAATTTCAGAGGAAATCAGAAAGAACCCGAAAATCAACAAGAAACTTCAGGTTGTATTCCTTGAAAACTACTGCGTAACACTTTCCGAACACCTTATGCCTGCTTCTGATATTTCAGAACAGATTTCCCTTGCAGGAACAGAGGCTTCAGGTACAGGAAACATGAAGTTCATGCTCAACGGTGCTGTTACTCTTGGTACTCTTGACGGCGCAAACATCGAAATCAAGGACGCTGCCGGCGACGACAATATTGTTATCTTCGGCATGACAACTCCTGAAGTAAACGCTCTCAAGGTAAAAGGCTACAATCCGAATGACTACTTCAACTCCGACAGCAGAATCAAAGAGGCTATTGAGCGTATGTATCACGGTATCAACGGCTGTACTTTCAACGACGTTGCAAACTCACTCAAGGAACGTGACCCTTATATGGTTCTTGCCGATTTCGACAGCTACCGCAAGGCACAGGCTTATATCACAGAGTGCTACAATGACAAGAAAAAGTGGGCTAAGATGTCGCTCAACAACATCGCAGGCGCAGGAATTTTCTCCGCTGACCGTGCTGTTACTGAATATGCTGACAATATCTGGCATCTCCGCTAAGATTTAACCGAAACTCCAGAGGGGGAACGAATTGTTTCAGTCCGTTCCCTTTTTTGCGATGTAAAATAACTTACAAAAATACTTTTGATTATGGAGAAAAATTATGAAACCTATTTATGATACATGGCATCTTGATTACAAATCAATCTTCGGTGCATTAAGACAGTTTGAAACCTGCCGTTTTTCTATAAGACTTCCAAAAGATATACGCCCTGATTTTCCGCCTGTTATGGTGCTTTTCCGCACGGGCTTCAAGGAACGTTTCCTGCCCATGCAGGTGTCTGCGGAAGAAAAGGAATGTTTCGTATATTCATGCGATTTCACAGCACGCTATACAGACGTACACTACTATTATTTCTGCTATACAAGCGGAGGAATAAGAAATTACATCAAGCGTGTGAACTGCCATGAAGGCGCAGTGCAGGAAGGAGGACTTTTCCAGCTTACCATATATGCACAGGACTATAATACTCCTGATTTTCTCAAAGGCGGGGTTATGTACCAGATTTTCCCTGACAGATTCTGCAAAAGCGGAAAGGTTCATGAAAATATTCCCTACGGACGTGTTATGCGTGACGACTGGGACGGTACGCCTTTTTACAAGCCCGACCACAACGGTCACGTCTGGAATAATGATTACTTCGGCGGAGACTTTGCAGGTATACAGTCCAAATTACAGTATCTCAGCAATCTCGGCGTAACCTGTATCTACCTCAACCCGATTTTCGAGTCGCACGAAAACCACAGATACAACACTGCCGACTACATGAATGCCGACCCTCTTCTCGGTACTAATGACGATTTCGGGGAACTTTGCATGGAAGCCAAAAAGTACGGTATTTCCGTAATCCTTGACGGCGTTTTCTCCCACACAGGCGCAGACAGCCGTTACTTCAATAAATTCGGACGATATGATACTATCGGCGCATACCAGTCAAAAGACAGCAAGTACTATGAATGGTACAGCTTTATCAACTACCCCGAAACATACGAGGCATGGTGGGGAATTGACACACTGCCGAATGTGTGGGAAAACAATGAATCCTATACGGAATTTATATGCGGTGATGAGGGCGTACTTCATTACTGGCTTGACAAGGGTGCGGCAGGTTTCCGCCTCGACGTTGCAGACGAACTCCCTGACCAGTTTCTGAATAATCTGAGAAAATCAGTAAAGTCTTACGGCGACGACAAAATCATCATCGGCGAAGTATGGGAAGATGCTTCCAACAAGGAAAGCTACGGCGTAAAGAGACGTTATCTTCTCGGCGAACAGCTCGACAGCGTAATGAACTACCCTTTCCGTGAAGCTATCATCAATTTTGTCAAGGGCGGAAATCCGAGAGACTTTATCTACTCTGTCATGACAATTCTTGAAAACTATCCTAAGCCGTCGATTGATATACTCATGAACTTTGTTTCAACTCACGATATTGAAAGAGCGATAAACCGTCTTGCTGGCGACTACTGCGACGATAAAAGCAAGGACTGGATGGCGGAACGTTACCTTACTCCCGAACAGTATGTAAAGGGAAAGAATATGCTCAAAGCAGCTATGGCACTCATGTTCTTCCTGCCTGGTGTGCCGAGTATCTACTATGGCGACGAAGCAGGTCTGCAAGGCTACAAAGACCCTTTCAACCGCCGATGTTATCCATGGGGCAATGAAGACCACGAACTTATCAGCTACGTTTCAGAACTCAGCCGTGTGAGAAAGTCTATCCCCAACATGAAGGACGGCAGAACTTATTTTGTAATCAACGACGGACAAATGGTTGACGAGCGTGTCATTGCTTTCACAAGACAAGGCGAAACTGACTATATCATATTTGTCAACAGAACAGAGGACACAGTAAAAATCAGCAATATATCACAGATACTTGACCGTTTCAAAGATTTTGAGGAGTTCAACGGCGATTTTTCCGGCGACTGCCTTACAATCAACCCATATGGATATGCTGTCATAAAGGCAAAATTTATTCACTAATCTGATTTTTTAAGATTATTTTAAGCAAAAGCAGATATAATATAAGAGGATTAATGAAAATCCCCCAATTCCCCTTCTATTATTATAATTTTTTCTTGAAAGGCTGTATTTTTTATAATACAGCCAATTCTTTTATTGACAAACCCGTGAATATAAGATATAATGTGAATATGAAAACAAATTTTTTTAAATCAATCAGAATATTTTTCCGTGCCTTACCGCATTTCATACTGTTTGAACTTCTTTTCAAGCTGATGATTACAGCACTCGGCGCACCTTTACTCACACTGCTTTTAAAACTTACAATGAAGATTTCGGGAGTCAATTACATCTCCGACGAAAAAGCATGGGTTTACTTCAAAAATCCGTCAACGATTATTTTAATACTGCTTGTACTCTTTTTCACGGCAGTTTTCACATTCGTGGAACTTTCTGCGCTTACTGCCTGTTTTTCGTACTATGCGAAGGGAGAGAAAATAACGGTCGGCGGAATGTTCCGCTCAGGATTTTCAGCACTCAGAAAGTCATTCAGAAAAGACGGCATTTCCAGTTTTCTGAAATTCATGGCGTTCATGCCTCTTGTGCAGTTCACATTGTCGTCGGGAGCATTCATGATGCCCGTTATGCCGATACTCAAAACCGTATTCAAATCAGTCGGCACTGCTCCTGCAATAATTGTGTACGCACTTCTGCAAATACTGCTGATTTTCATTGCAGTGAGTTACAGCTATAGTCTTCATTTCCTTTTTCTTACAGACAAGTCATTCAGTGAATGTACAAAGCAAAGTCACAGACTTATTGATACACGAAAAAAGAAGATACGGCAAGTGTTTTCAGTAATTCTGTGGACTTTGTTCATGACTGCCCTGACCGCACTCGTGACTTTTGCTGTGAGTTTTGTGATACTCCTTTTTATCAAAGGATTTTCCAATCCTGAAAAAGCATTCCTGTCTGCCCTGAAAGTACTGAGATACGCAAAACAGGTATTCTCTGCTGTATCGTCATTTCTTATTGCTCCTGCAATAATGTGCAGGCTTACAGGAACATTTTTCAGCGATATTCCGCCGGAAGAGGAAATAAATCTGCCCGATATAAAACATACTGAATTAAAAAAGCCGGCTGAAGCAATAATAATAATTTCGACAATATCGGTCACACTTCTGCTGAATTACAGGTATATGAAAGAATTTTATAAAGGAAACATAAGTTCTCTCACAGGAATAGTCACCCGTACACAGATTACGGCACACAGAGGATTTTCCTATGCCGCCCCCGAAAACACAATGTACGCTTTTGAATATGCTGTCGAAAGCGGTGCGGACTACATTGAACTCGACGTACAGCTTACAGCTGACGAGCAGGTTGTTGTCTTCCATGACAAAGAAATTAACCGTGTAACAGACGGCACGGGTAAATTAAGCGACTACACCTACGCAGAATTGCAGGAGTTCTCCGCAGGCTGCAAATTCAGGAAAACAGAGGATTTCAGCGACGCAAGAATACCGCTGCTGTCCGAAGTTTTCGATACTGTCGGTGGCGAAATACTGTACAACGTGGAAATCAAGGACAATGGAAACACTAAACTTACAACACAGAAAACAGTGGAATTAATTGAGGAATACGGACTGGAAAATTCATGCTATATAACGTCGTTTTCCTACAATATACTGAAAGAAGTGAAAAGAATAAATCCCCGAATAAAAACGGGACTTATAGCTAATACTGCCGCTGTCACGTCGTTTGCAAGACTGAAAAGTATCGACGCATTAAGTCTCAATCATATTTTTGTTAATTCGGCAGTGGTAAATGAAGCGCACCGCAACGGAAAACGTGTTTTTGTGTGGACCGTCGACGGTACAAGCGATATGCAGAAAATGATTTCACTGGGAGTTGATAATATTATCACAAACCGTCCCGACAGAGCGGCGGAAATTGTCTACTCAAAAAGCGTAAGCGGAAAAATCCTTATGATACTGAAATCCATATTCAGCACCTGATACTATGACAAATTCTGGCGGAGGATAATCAGGTCGAAAACATCAACAACGCCGTCGCCGTTGAAATCCCATTCAGGATTGAAACTGTCCGTTTTGCCGAGAAGCCAGTCCGTCATGAGATTTATATCGTCCCCGTAGGGAATTTCTCCTGAATTTCCGGCAATAAGCCCACGCATTTCAATCATGTCAAAAACGTCCACATCACCGCTGAAATCGAGGTCATACAGCACAAAATCATCGGGACTGACTGCGTCAGCACCAAGAAGATACCTTTCCATCTTTACAATATCGGCAACGGAAATATCACCGTCCGTATTGCAGTCGCCCATCGGATAAGCGCATTCGGGCAGAGTATCTTTCTGAAAACTGTGCAGAGACGACGGAGTTTTTAACTCCCAGTAGCTGTGTGAACTTGTCTCAGACCTCATTTCGTCATCGGATTTCAGAAACCAGTTGTAAGATGATTCGCCGTCGTCCCACGTTGTATCTACATGGAAATAATGACCGCCAAGTTTTACGACATTCCAGATATGATTATTGCTACAGATGTAGTAAGTTTCAATGCCAGCCTCGTTGGCAAGCAGATTGAACGCCCTCGCATAGCCGTCGCAGACTGTTACTCCTGTAAGAAACGGTGAGAGGTCGTTATGTTCTTCCGCACCTGATACTGTTTTTGTACTGTAGGAAACATTGTCGCATACCCAGTCATGCAGGACTTTTATTTTCTCCATATCGCTCATACTGTCATTTGTATATTTATTCACAATGTCCTTAACGTGCCACGTAATATACTCGTTGACAAATCCGACATCATCAGCACCGCTGAAATTTCTGATAATAAAATCTTTGTATTCGGGATTGAAATCGCCTGTAGACTCATCAAATGCAGGTTTGGAATTTATATTCATAAGTGAATTGTGACCGTTAAAAGCACCTGAAGAAACAGTTATTGATGTATCACCAAAAATAATATTATTTATCGTACAATCATCAAAAGCACCATTAAGTGCATCGACATTTCCATTAAATACAATTTCCTGCAAATTTTTACATCCAGCAAATGCTTTGAATTTTATTTCACAGTCTGCATTTATTTCAAGTTTTCTTATTGACGAATTTCTGAAAGCATTATTATTAAAAGTAATCAAATCATAGCCCTTATTAAAAATAACCGTATCAAGTGCGGAACAGTTTCCAAATGCACCTTTTTCAAGTGTAAGGTCGCCTTTACCCTTAGCAAATTCAACTTTTTTTATTGTCTGACAGTTACTAAAAAATTTGCTATTAAGAATATGATTATCATCATAGTCAACAGGAATCGGCATAGTTATTTCTTCGATATTATATTTCTGAATTCCATCATATATTTCTAATGTCCGGGATTTAAATTCAATTCTTCTCAGTTCTTCGGGATATTTCAAATCAATAAGAGCATTAAAGTCATTTATTTTGGAAGGTATAACAACAGAATTTACAACACCGTCAAAAATGTCGTTGTTGATATCAACTACAGGTATGCCGTCAATAGTTTCGGGAATGACAATATCTGTATCGTTTCCAAGATATTTTTTTAAACGGGCTTGGTTGCCATAGTCCAGACTATATTGCCATTCATCAGTAATAACGTAACCAGACGTTGAATTTTCATAGCAGGCATTTTTAACTTTAGAAGCCATTTCATCTGGCAGAACATAACTCGAACCCTCAAAAGCAGATTCGGGAATTACAAGAATATTGTCGCCGAAATCTACATTTTTAAGGTTTTTGCAGTTTTTGAATGTGTTGTTGGGAATACAGCTGATATTTTTCGGGAGGATTACAGATTCTACAGAAGAATTCTCAAAAATTCCCGCACCTATTGAATAAGGATATTTTGAATTTGAAAAATCCACACTTTTTATCGTCTGATTGTCCGCAAATATTCCATCATATATTTCACATACAGGGGAGCCATTGATTGTCTCTGGAATAACAACATCAGGATTTGTGCCTTCATAAGATGTAATATGTATCTGCCAAAGAAATGTTGTATAACCAAAACCGTCGTCTGTAACACCTTCAACACTTTCAGCGTGCGAAACAACCGGATTGCTCATAACCGCAGAAAATCCGTCCGGCAAGGGCATAACAGAAACCGCAAGAGCCATTACTGCTGAAATTATCTTTTTATATTTTTTCATAGAAAAATCACCTCATGTCATCATTCTCAACATATTTTTTATTTTATTATATCACTTTCTATTAACTATGTCAATAATATTGTAAAAAAACTGCTGTATCTTTTCAGATACAGCAGTCATGATTATTTTCCAGCCTTGATGTCAATACCGCCAAGCTGTGCAGGAACGTCCTTTTTTCTGAGCATATCGTTTGCAACACTGCAAATATCGCCGGCAGTACCGGAAATAATGCCGTTGATTATTCTGTCCTTAACGTCGTCGGGGACTTCCGAAAAGATAACGTTTACAGCAGTATTCACAATCGAATTAATTCTTTCGTTCTTGATTTTATCGCCGACTTTATCCATAACAAGCGGAAGAAACGAAGCATAGTCCTTGAATTTCACATTTACCTTGATTTCAAGACTTCTGTCGCCTGTGTTTTCAAGTTCAAGATTATCAATCATAATATTTCCCTCTTCTGAAAGTTTCTTGTTCACCTTTGCAATAACCGGCGGAAGAAAGGCTTTCCGTGTGATTTTGCTTGTGACAATCCCGACAAGTATCTTTTCGGGGACTTTCTGCACGATTGACAGAACAGTCTCAGCTTTTCCGCCTTTTTTCATATTTCTGACAAAGCCGATAAGACCTTTAAGGTCGTACCGGCTTATTTTCACATCAGCCTTTATATACCGCATAATTATCTTACCTTATTGGCAATATCTTCTGCGAGTTTTGCCATGAGTTCAGGCATAGTCATAGAACCGAGGTCGCCCTCACGTCTGGAAGTAACGGAAACGGTATTGTTTTCGATTTCCTTGTCGCCTGCTGTAATCCACATCGGGAGTTTTTCAAGTCTTGCGTCACGGATTTTCTTTCCGACTTTCTCTGCCCTGTCGTCGATTGAACAGCGTATGCCCATAGCCTCAAGCTTTGCCATAAGTTCACGGCAGTAGTCAAGATGTCTGTCAGCAACGGGAACAATTCTAACCTGTTCTGGAGCAAGCCAGAGGGGCATTGCGCCTGCATATTTTTCAATCATATATGCAAGTGTACGCTCATAACAGCCGAGTGAAGTTCTGTGAATGATATACGGGCGACGCTTAGAGCCGTCAACGTCAACATATTCCATACCGAACTGCTCTGCAAGAAGCTGGTCAACCTGAATAGTAACAATTGTATCTTCCTTGCCGAAAACGTTCTTGTACTGAATATCAAGTTTAGGACCATAGAAAGCAGCCTCGTCAATACCGATAGTGTATTCAACGCCCAAATCGTCAAGAATTTTCCCCATAATTGTCTGAGCCTCGTCCCACTGTTCAGGAGTACCAATATACTTTTCAGTATTATTCGGGTCCCACTGAGAAAATCTGAAAGTACAGTCCTCAAGAAGTCCGACAGTACCGAGAATATACTTTGCAAGTTCCAGACATTCCTTAAACTCTTCTTCAAGCTGTTCAGGACGGAGAATATAATGTCCTTCGGAAATAGTAAACTGACGGACACGGATAAGACCATGCATTTCACCGCTGTCTTCTTTTCTGAACAGCGTTGAAGTTTCAGTCAGTCTCATAGGCAGGTCACGATAAGAACGCTGTCTGTTCAGAAATACCTGATATTGAAAAGGACAGGTCATCGGGCGGAGTGCAAAACATTCTTTAGTTTCGTCGTCAGGGTCACCGAGAACAAACATTCCATCAAGATAGTGGTCCCAGTGACCTGAAATTTTATAAAGTTCCCTTTTAGCAAGATAAGGTGTTTTGGTAAGCAGACAGCCACGTTTTGCCTCTTCATCTTCAACCCATCTCTGAAGTATCTGAATAACCTTTGCACCCTTTGGCAGCAGTATAGGGAGACCTTGTCCGATATAATCAACAGTAGTAAAGTATTCAAGTTCACGTCCGAGCTTGTTGTGGTCACGGAGTTTAGCCTCTTCACGCTGTTTCAAATCAGCGTCGAGGTCAGCGGTTTTCGGATAAGCGACAGCATAAACTCTTGACAGCATTTTATTTTTTTCTGAACCACGCCAGTATGCGCCTGTACATGAAAGCAGTTTGAATGCCTTGACAGGAGCAGTAGTCATAAGGTGCGGACCTGCACAGAGGTCGACAAATTCGCCCTGCTTGTAGAAAGAAATCGGCTCACCTTTGCCGGCGTGTTCCTCACAGAGTTCAACCTTGTAAGGCTCGTCCATTTCCTTGAGTTTAGCAATTGCCTCTTCGGGAGAGAGTTCAAACTGCTCAAGAGCAATACCCTCCTTGACGATTTTTTTCATTTCGGCTTCAATCTTGTCAAGTTCCTCACGGGTGAACGGCTTTTCGAGGTCGAAGTCATAATAAAAACCGTTGTCGATAGCAGGACCGATAGCAAGTTTAGCTTCGGGATAAAGTCTCTTGACAGCCTGAGCGAGAATATGAGACGCAGTATGCCAGAAAGTCTTTTTACCTTCAACAGTATCGAAAGTGCAGACTTCAAAATCGCAGTCGCCGTCAACAACAGTGCGGAGGTCTTTGACTTCGCCGTTGATTTTCACACAGCACGCAGCCTTATAAAGACCCATGCCGATACCCTTGATAATTTCACAGGCAGGAGCAGAGTTTTCAATTTCTCTCACACTGCCGTCCTTTAAAATTAATTTAATCATTTTACATTCTCCTTTAATTTCTGCTTGTAATTTCAAATTCGCCGTCATAAAGCTCCATATTAACAGAACACATATAGCCGTCGGTGCTTGATACGGTGAAGCAGACAACGATTTCGTCCTCGTCGATGTCAACATAAACGCTTTCAAGGCAGAGGAAATCTTTCAGTGCGTCGTTGTCTCCGCTGTAAAGACCCTCATCGCAGATAGCCTTTGCAATCGTGGATTTTCCGCCGTTTACTGTTTCAAGCCGGACAGCAATATCGCTGAGATTTTCCATAATATCATCCTCACTGTCAGTGTAAAAGCGGACAGTAATCATTTTGTCCCACAGCTTGTAAGGGAGTTCAAAAGCCTCCTGCTCCTTATTGTATTTTATATTGCTCATAAAATCACCTCTTTTAATTTTAATAAAAAATCGTCCCATGCCGAAAAGACAGCAAAAGGGACGATAAATTTACCGTGTTTCCACCCGATTTCATGCAGAACATAAGTTCCGCACCTCATAAAGCCTTGTAACGCAGGCAAAACGGCGTGTATTGGACGCACTCGGAGGCGGTGTGCTTAATCCTTGATATTACTGCCTCGCACCGAACGGCAGTTCTCTGAAAATATCACGGCGGAAAAAGCCTTCCTCGTCACAGATTTTTATTATATAGATATACTAACATATTTTTATTCTGTTGTCAAGTGATTTTTTCTGTTAATCACGCAAATCAATTTTCGCCAATCACTTTCAAAATGGAGTAAGAATCAATTAA
>CAYWPN010000009.1:0-85084 GCA_964460175.1 uncultured Alistipes sp.
AACTTTTTGTAAATTCAACTTCCTGCCTATTGACTTTTCTTAGCTGGACTTAAAATATTGCTGTGAACTGTTTTTCTATTAATTATATTATACATAATAATGTTGAATTTGTCAAGATATTTCTAATCTCTTTTTTAAAAAGACTATTAATTGATTAAATATTATTATATAGTTGAACTTGCAAGGCTTTTTTTGGTATATCGCAGGAATTTTCCGCATATTCTGTAATAAAAAAGTCAGAATGGTGTGATATATTATGGGACTTACAGAAAAGGAAGCGTCCGCAAAGCTGAAAGCGGAGGGACTTAACACACTGGAGGAGAAAAAGAAAACAAGTGCAGTCAGGATATTTGCCGGACAGTTCAAGGACGTTATGGTTATGATACTTCTTGCGGCAACGGTTGTATCTGTATTGCTGGGCGAGGTATCAGATGCCATAACAATTATACTTATAGTTCTGCTCAATGCGATTTTAGGCTTTATACAGGAGTACCGTACAGAACACACTCTCGAGGCACTTAAGTCCATGACATCACCGACAGCGAAGTGCTACCGTGACGGCAAACTGAAAGAAATAGATGCGTCAAAACTCGTAACGGAGGACGTAATCGAACTGGAGGCAGGCGACAGAATACCGGCGGACTGCGTTATACTGAACTGTGCCGGATTTTTTGCGGACGAAGCTATACTGACGGGAGAGAGTGAGCCGACACAGAAGAAAGCAGGTCTTGCAAGTGACAATGACAACAGCATGAACAAGCGGAATATTGTCTATTGCGGAACTTCTGCGGTAAAGGGTACTTGCAGGGCGAAAGTAATTGCTACGGGAACACGCACGCAGATGGGACATATTTCTGAACTTATTGCGGACATTGACAAGGAAATGACGCCCTTGCAGAAACGTCTTGCGGAACTGGGAAAAGTTGTTGCAATAATATGCCTTGTGGTGTGTTTTGCTGTATTCGGAGCAGGGGTGCTTCGTGGCGAGGACGTTTTCACAATGCTTATGACAGGAATAACAGTCGCTATAGCAGCTATACCGGAGGGACTTCCTGCAACAGTCACAATCGCACTTGCACTCGCTGTAAGCCGTATGCTGAAACAGAAAGCACTTGTAAACAAACTCCACAGCGTTGAAACACTGGGCTGTGCTTCTGTAATATGTTCTGACAAGACGGGTACAATCACGGAAAACAAGATGACAGTAACGGAGATAGCAACCGTTGACAGCAATTACAATTTCACGGGAATGGGTTATCGTATAGCAGGAGAAGTAACAGAGGGAGACAAGGCAGTCAACCCGATGAACGAAAAGGCACTCACGGAAACGTTGAAATGCGGAGTAATGTGTTCAACAGCCGTTATCAGTTCTGAAAAGGCATCATCGGGACGGAGGAGAGGTTCACTCAAAGGCAGCGGCGAATGGAATGTAACGGGTGACCCGACTGAAATCGCACTTCTTGTGGCTTCGGCAAAGGCAGGAATAACAAGAGAGAACATAAATTCCACAAAACTCCGTGAATTTCCGTTTGACAGTGAAACACGGTTTATGGCCGTACACTGTGCAGAGCATTCCGACAAAAAAATTTACTTCAAGGGAGCAGAAGAGGTCATTCTCCCACGCTGTACACAGTACATGAGCAGAAAAGGCGAACTTCTGCCGATTACACCGTCAATCAGGAAGAGGATTTCCGCAAAGACAGAGGAGATGTCCGACAAGGCACTCAGAGTTCTTGCACTTGCCTTCTGTATATCCGATACTTTCGACGAAAATCGTGGAAATCTCGTATTTCTGGGACTTTCGGGTATGCTCGACCCACCTCGTGAGGAGGCTAAAGTTGCTATCAGGAAGTGTGCCAGCGCAAATATAAAAACAGTCATGATAACGGGCGACCATAAAAATACCGCTGTTGCAGTAGCACGGAAAGCAGGACTTCTCCGTAATGGTAAGGCAATGACGGGTGCGGAACTTGACAGACTTACTGACGAACAGCTTGACAAGTGCATTGACAGCTACACAGTCTTTGCGAGAGTTGAGCCGGTACATAAACTCAGGATAGTGCGGAGTTTCAAGCGCAAAGGTGAAATAGTCACCATGACGGGCGACGGAGTAAACGACGCTCCTGCAATCAAGGAGGCAGATGTCGGCGTTGCAATGGGCGTTACGGGTACGGACGTTACAAAGCAGTCCGCTGACGTTATACTCCTCGACGATAACCTTGCTACTCTTGTAAATGCGGTGGAGCAGGGACGATGTGTTTATTCAAATATAAGAAAATTTGTCCGCTATCTGCTTTCGTGTAATATCGGGGAAGTCCTCACCATGTTTCTTGGAATACTCATGAAAATGCCTATAATTCTCATGCCTGTGCAGTTACTTCTTGTAAATCTTGTGACGGACGGACTTCCTGCAATCGCACTCGGACTTGAACCGCCCGACAGTGACATAATGAATAAACCGCCACGCAAATCGACAGAGGGATTTTTCGCAGGCGGTCTCATGAGTAAAATAATATTCAGGGGAATATTCATATGTTTATCCACACTTGCATCATTTGCAGTAATAATGCGTATGGGCGGAAGTGTTGAAGCGAGCAGAACGGGTGCGCTGATAACTCTCGTCATGTCGCAGCTTATACACGTCTTTGAATGCAAGTCCGAAAACCGTTCAATATTCGGGATAAATCCATTCAATAATGTCAAGCTGATACTTGCTGTACTTGTATCATTTGCAGTACTTGCATTGGCAGTTCTGTTGCCGCCGTTGCAGAGTATTTTTGAGACGGTAACACTCACATCAAACCAACTTCTCGCCGCACTCGGTTTCAGTGTGGCAGTACCGGTAATAAGCGGAATATTCAGCGGAAAGAAGTAAAAACAGGACAGCATAACAAGCGTTACTCATAAAGAAGTATAAGCCCTGAAGCAGCTTTAAAAAACTGCTTTCGGGCTTAGTTTTTTGTTATTCGTTTACTTATATAAATCAGAATTTGTCTATTTCTTTTGTCCTATAATTATTACATGATTACTCATATCTATAATGGATTTATTTGAACAGACTGATAAATGGTAATTAAACCATATTTCAAATTGTTCATCATTCCAGTGGTCTACTTTTTCATGAAATAATGGAGCTAATCCATCTTGTGCGAAATGTTCTTTTATTTCCAGTTGATATTTTTTATATAAGTCCTGCATTTCATCATATGATGAATAATATGTATCTGTCCAAAAACATTTAGGGTCATCATGTTTTAATATGCCTGTATCCCTGATTTGATTAAGCAGATTTTTATCTAAATATTGGTCACCGGACATTACAATCATTTGATTAAGATATAATCTGGGGATATATGCTGTAACCAGATAACCGTCCCTTTTTAGAACTCTTAGGGATTCTTCAAAACATTTATTTCTTAATTCCTTATTGGTCAGATGATAAAAAGGTCCCATATTTAAAACTACATCAAATGTTTCATCTGAAAAACAACTCATATCAGACGCATCTAAAACGCTTGTGTTCATTTTATATGATTTATCTTTTAAATGCTCATCTATATATTTTATATGTCTTGGGGTTATATCAGTTGCTGTTACTTTATGTCCTTTTTCAGCCAGATAAAATGAATATGCTCCTGTTCCAGCAGCACAATCCAGAATATTAAGACTATTTTTAAAGAGTTTATCAAACCAATTGACAGTAGTAAGAAATTCAATTCGTCTTGCATTATTTGTTGTAATTCTGTCCTCTTCCTTATAATTTTCATAATATTTTATAACTTCATTACTCATAACTATATACTCCTACAAATTCCAGTTTATCTTAGTAAAATTATACATCATAAAAATAGTTTTGTCAACAGAAACGTCATAGCACTTCTGAATATAAATCAAAAATGCTATGACTTTAGCAGTGCCGTACAGAAAACGTTCCTTCAGTTATTGCAAATCTGGCAGCCGTAAAGCGAAAGAAGAGTACCATGTTTTCTGCATTTCGGAAAACCACATTTTACAGGGTCATCAGTTTCAGCGCAATCAAGCCATTTTTGGCGTTCACTTTCTGAGATGTCATTTACGGTCAGTTTTTCAATAAGTTTTCTGAACATTTCAAGTAAAGGCATTATAATTTCTTCGTTCGGGTTATAGTCCAGCCTGCTCCAGCCGACTTTATTTAAAGCGTTTTCTGTAACTCTTATCAAAAATGATTTTTCCTGTGAAAAACCTGATACAGTAAACGGCATTTGTGCAATATCAAAATCAGCTCCGCCACGTCCGATATTATGCTGGTCTTTTTCGGCAAGCCATACAATCAGCATTTTTTCATTGTCACTTACTGCGATTTCCGAACCGCTCAGCAGTAAAACGTTAATAAGAACGTCCATTGCACCGTTGCTCACTGAAAGCTGTTCATTGACAGGCGAATTTGCATTTATTCCAATAATATTTGACATATTAATATCCTGTAGAAAGAAAATCTTTGAGTTTGATTTGATAATTCGTCTTTACAGGAATTTATATAGATTTCTGCATATAAATCATATCAATAAGCTGAACACCGTCTTCAAATATAGGGTGGTTGTAGTTATCAGTAAAGAAATTTTTTATTGTGTGGTGACGTTTAAATCCGCATTTCTCATAGAAAGGGACAGTAAGCGGACTGTTGCCTGTTCCGACCTGTAGGGTATCAAAATTTTTTGAATAAAATTCCGTAAGGAAGTCTATAAGTTTTTTACCGTAGCCTCTGCCCTGAAATTCAGGGTTTACGGCAATATTCTTTATTTCGAGAATTTTGTTGCCTTCGTCTGTAACAACGCATTCCGCTTTTACACCGTCATCATTCAGTATAAACATAGTACCCTTTTCAAGATAGCGGTCTATCATGTTTTCCTGTTCGTCAGCCAGCAAAAGCAGTGAGAGAAAACGTTTTTTATTTTCTTTAACCTCTGTTATCTCCATATTATTCTTCTGGCATTTTAATCTCGCCGACAATCGGGAGGGGGTCAATGCCCTGTTTTGTGTAGTAGTCTGCAAGAGCGGAACGGACAGCCTGTTCAGCAAGTACGGAGCAGTGGATTTTTACGGCAGGAAGTCCGTCGAGAGCCTCAACAACAGCGTCATTTGTAAGTTTAAGTGCGTCGTTGATAGATTTGCCCTTTATGAGTTCGGTAGCCATTGAGGAAGTAGCAACAGCAGCACCGCAGCCGAAAGTCTTGAATTTAGCGTCTGTAATAATACCGTTGTCTATTTTGAGATACATTTTCATAATATCTCCGCATTTAGCGTTACCGATTTCGCCTACACCGTCAGCGTTTTCTATTTCGCCCACATTGCGTGGATTTGAAAAATGGTCCATAACCTTTTCACTGTACATCATGATTATTTCAGTCTCCTTTTAATAGTATATTAACAGCAGTCCCAGTTATAGAGGACATCGCTGAAGTCGCAGTTTTTAAGTTTTTCACTGTTTATAAAGAAATTTCCTATGCCTGAATCTCCCCACATAACTACATCTTCGTCACCGATACAATCTGTATCAAGCTGAAACAGCAGGAAATCGTAATATTCAAGCTGTTTTTCGTCACGTGGGTCTTCCTGAGTAAAATACGGATAACCGCCGACCCTATGACCGATAATTCCTTCGTGGATTTCTCCGTCCTCAATATATTCAAAACTTATACCGCATTCACGGTAAACAGGAAAATATTCATCTTCATCGTCGTCATAGTCGTTCTTTACGAATTTTTCTTCAATTTCCTCTTTTGTTACGGTTTTATCAATTTCGGGATAATATATAACTCTGAAACCGTCCTGATTAGTCGTACCCCATTCATTCATGCCAAGAACATCGTTATTTAAAATCCAGAACTGCAAAAGTCCTTTTTTCATGAAACCGTCAAGCTGAATTTTGTCGCACTCTATCTGTGCGAGAAGTCTTAGCTGATTTCCCTGACTGTCTGTCGGGAAATCCTTGTCATGCGGAATATACCCCGTTCCACCGATTTTACTCTCAAAAATCGAGGGCTTTGTATCGGTGAGGGTGATTTTCATGCACGGCTTTTTATTATTCATAGCTTTCGCCCTTCATCATTTTCTCCCATACAGGCGACATTGAACGTAATCTTTCAACAACTTTCGGGATAACTTCGAGAATATAGTCAACATCATCATCAGTAACGTCCTCTTCGATTGAAAGACGGAGTGAACCGTGAGCGATTTCGTGTTTCAGACCGATTGCAAGCAGGACATGTGACGGGTCAAGAGAACCGGAAGTGCAGGCAGAACCCGACGAAGCGCAGATGCCGTACATATCGAGCATAAGGAGCAGGCTTTCGCCCTCGATACCCTCAATTGAGATGTTCAGATTTCCGGGCAGACGCTTGTCCCTGTCGCCGTTGAGACGTGTATAAGAAAGTTTAAGAATGCCGTCAATAAGTCTGTTTCTGCGAGGGGTGATAATATCTCTCTTTTCGGCAATATTACGGCAGGCGTTTTCAATCGCAACACCGAGACCGACAATAGCAGGAACATTTTCAGTTCCGGCACGCTTGTTTCTTTCCTGACCTCCGCCGTGAATGAGATTAGGCAGAGCAATTCCCTTGCGTACATAGAGTGCGCCGATACCTTTCTGTGCGTGTATCTTGTGACCTGAAAGTGACAGCATATCAATTCCCTGTTTGTGTACATTGATTTCAACGTGACCCACAGCCTGAACAGCGTCGGTATGGAAAAGCACTTTCTTTTCATTACAGATTTTTGCTATTTCGTCAATCGGCTGGATTGTACCGATTTCGTTGTTTGCGTACATGATAGTAACAAGTGCCGTATCTTCACGTATAGCATTTCTAACATCTTCGGGATTGATGAGACCTTTTTCGTCAACAGGAACATAAGTCACTTCAAAGCCGTGTTTTTCGAGATATTCTGTAGTATGAAGCACTGCATGATGTTCAAATACAGAAGTAACAATATGCTTTTTGCCCTTTTTGGACAATCTTTCGGCAGTACATTTAATAGCCCAGTTATCAGACTCCGAACCGCAGCTTGTGAAGTAAATCTCATTCGGGTCTGCACCGAGAGCTTTTGCGACCTTTGCCCTTGCATTTTCTATGTCACGCTGTGCGTTTCTGCCGAGTTCATATATACTTGACGCATTGCCATATGATTTTGTGAAATGTGGCAGCATTGCGTTGAGGACTTCCTCAGAAACAGCAGTTGTTGCTGCATTATCGGCATAAATAAATCGTTTTTCCATTTCAACGCTCCTTTATTTATTATATTTATCTCTCTGTTCAACTGCAAGTCTGTCGCAGCGTTCATTTTCGGGGTGACCTGCATGACCTTTGACCCAGTTGAAAGTAACATTGTGTTTTGCAAGCAGTGGGAGTAGTTTTTCCCATAAATCAACATTGAGAGCCTGTTTTCCGTCGGATTTTTTCCAGCCTTTTTTCTGCCAGCTGTAAACCCAGCCTTTTGTTACACTGTCAACGACATACTTGCTGTCAGTTGTGAGTACAACGTTGCACGGTTCTTTTAGTGCGGAGAGACCTGCAATCACGCCCATGAGTTCCATTCTGTTGTTGGTGGTGTGCGCCTCACCGCCTGAAATTTCTTTCTCAACATTTCCGAAACGGAGGATAGTACCGTAACCGCCAGCTCCCGGATTTCCACTGCAAGCACCGTCCGAAAAAATCTCTACTGTTTTGATAGGTTTTCACTCTCCTTCCTGATTGACTGTATAATATATTATAACTCTTTTACAAAAAAAAAGTATGTTTGTTAACTTTTGTAAACCCTCAAAATGTTAGTCTGCACTTACCTCTGATATTGTACAGCCCGTGTAGTAGTGTTCGAGTATTTCTCTCCATGATTTTCCCTCACTTGCCATTGCGTTTGCTCCATACTGGCTCATTCCCACGCCGTGACCGAAGCCCTTTGTAGTGAAAGTTGCCTGTTCGTCGGAATACTCCACAGAAAAATCGGCGGAACGCAGGTCAAGTGCGGTGCGTATTTCGTTTCCTGTTACAGTTTTATCTCCCACGAGGGCAGTGAGGACAGTTCCGGACTGCGATATTTCGGCAGGGACAACCCATTCCGCCATATTGTCGCCCAGAGTTACATCAAAGGAAGTTTCAAGGCAGTTTTTCAGCAGTGCCTTGTCAAAAGTGACTTCCTCCGTGTAGCGTGGTGCGGAAGTATCATAACTGCTGTCAACGGGGACAAGATAATCAACAGGAGTTCCCCACGCATTTTCTGCACTCTCCGTCATTCCCGACGACATGGAGTGAAAAGCAGCAATGGCAGGTTCTTCCTCATAAGTCAGGATATAAGGCAGAACGTCGTCGACTGCACTGCTGATTTTTGCGTAGTACTCATCGTAGTTATCGCCGAAGTAGTGCTTAATCTGACTGTCGGTGAAATATCCCTGATATTTTGAAGTATCATTTGAGAAATCAGCCCCGTTAAGTTCGGGAGAGTTCTGTGCTGTACTTCGTTGTCTTTCCGCATAGGTATGAGCAGTAACCGCCTGTGCTTTCAGTGCTTCTTCTTCAAAGGACGCAGGCATTTCTGCACAGACCGCACCTATGACGTAATCACGCACAGGGACTTCGAGAACCTGTCCGCTTGAAACGTCAAGCACTTTATAAGGCTCGTCTGAAAATTCTGTGAAAATGTATTCCTCAAGTACAACATCGGGAGTATTTTTTTCTGTGCTGTTTCCCGATAAACAGGCAGGAACTGCCGGTACAACAGCGGTACATACAGCAAGCAGGACAACGGAAAGTATTATTTTTTTCATTTTTTTCTCCTTGTATAAAATATAAAGATTGACATAGCCTGAAAAATAGTGTATAATTTATATATGAATTTATAACAGGAGTGTGGTAATATGCCTTCATTTATTTCAGGTGCTAATATTACAGGTTTATGCAGAAACCTTTCAGAAAATTCTGCTATTGAACAAAATCTTTATGAAAAATATCACGTCAAAAGAGGTCTTCGCAACAGCGACGGAACGGGTGTTGTTGCAGGAATTACAAATATCTGTAATGTTCATGGCTATCTCATGAATGAGGGAGAAGTTGAGCCTATACCCGGACAGCTCATCTACAGAGGATATAATATCAATGATATAGTGGGAAATGTTGAGGCGGAAGACAGATACGGCTATGAAGAGACTGTTTTCCTGCTCCTGTTCGGGCATCTTCCAACAAAGAAGGAATTGCAGACTTTTTCTACATATATTTCACTCAAAAGAGACCTGCCGAGCGGATTTGTTGAGGATATGATTCTGAAAGCTCCGTCAAAGAATATCATGAACAAGCTTGCACGTTCCGTCCTTGCACTTTATTCTTACGACGACGACTGCGAGAACAAGGGACTTGAAAGTGAAATGAGAACAGCAATCAGTCTTATTGCGAAACTTCCTGTAATAATGGTTAACGCTTATCAGGTAAAAAGACGTATGTTCGACAACGCAAGCATGATTATGCACCCTATCAACTATGAGGAGAACACGGCGCAGTGTATTTTGTCAATGCTCCGTCCCGACAGACAGTATACCAAAGATGAGGCACAGATGCTCGACACACTTCTCATGCTTCAGGCTGAACACGGCGGAGGAAATAACTCCACATTCACTTGCAGGGTGCTTACATCATCGGGTACAGACCCGTATTCAGCGTATTCCTCCGCAATATGCGCCCTCAAAGGACCAAAGCACGGCGGTGCGAATATACAGGTTATCAATATGCTTGACAATTTCAAGGCTAATATAAAAAACTGGGAGGACGAAGGCGAGGTTGCAGACTATATGCGCCGTACAATCCGCAGAGAGACCAACGACAAATCGGGACTTATCTACGGTATGGGACACGCTGTCTATACAATTTCCGACCCCCGTGCCGTTATCCTCAAGAAAAAGGCATTTGAACTTGCTAAGGGAAAAGAAATAGAGGCAGAATTCAGACTTCTTGAAACAGTTGAAAGACTTACTCCGGAAATTTTCAAGGAAATCAAAGGAAGTACAAAATCAATGTGTGCCAACGTTGATATGTATTCGGGACTTGTTTACCGTATGTTAGGCATACCCGACGAACTTTTCACACCGCTTTTTGCCGTTGCAAGAATGGCAGGCTGGTCTGCACACAGAATGGAGGAACTCCTTACAGGAAACAGAATTATCCGTCCTGCATACAAGGCAATCAAAAAAGAACTTGAATATGTTAAATTAAATGACAGGGAAAGTACGAAAAATGCGTAAACTTATTCCTGCGGTTTTTCTCATTGTATTTATGCTGACGGGCTGTGCATTCGGCACAAGCATAGATACGCTGATGTCTCCTCCTAAGCTTAGTCTGGAGCAGGAACAGATTTACAGTGCGCTTACGGACGCTGTCGGAGATTCGATAAGTCTGAAATATCCCAAATCAGGAAAATATCTGTCTGCGTTTATTGTTGAGGATATTGACGGCGACGTGGGAAATGAAGCTGTTGTGTTCTATGAGAAAACAGGTCTTGCCGTTGAGGAAAACACGCTGAGAATAAATATTCTTGACAGTGACAACGGAAAGTGGAGGTCTGTTTTTGATACGCCTGCCGACGGTACGGAGATTGAACGTGTCATGATTTCAAATTTAGGTGCAAATCAGCGCATGAACCTTATCATCGGCAGCAGTCTTATTAACAGAAGTGAAAAGAAAGTGACGATTTACAGCTACAGTGCGGGACAGCTTGAAGCTACTTTTTCAGGTTCGTATTCGTTTATGGATATAACTGACCTCGACAATGACAGCGAGAATGAATTTCTCCTGCTGAAAGGCTCTTCGAATAATGAACCTGCCGTGATAGAAGCGTATAAACTCGACAACAAAGGAATGTATCATCAGTCTTACATTGAACTGAGCGGAAGTTTCACGGAGTTTGACAGCGTGGGCTATGGTGAAATCAGCGGAGGAAACAGGGGGCTTTATATTGACGCTGTTTCGGGTGCAGGGTTTATCCAGACGGATATAGTCTATATGGACGACAGCGGTCTGCACAAGATTTTTTCAAATCCCGACGGTTCAAATTCAACTCTCCGTCCGTCAGGCTGTAGTTCATATGACGTTGACGGCGACGGACAGCTTGAAATTCCCGTGCAGACTATCTCTCCGGGTTATGAAAATGCCTCGGAGGGCGAACAGATTAACCTTACGAACTGGCTGTACATCAACGAAAACAATGAACCCGAACTTAAATATACGTCCTATTACAGTATAGGCGACGGATATATTTTTATATTTCCTGAAAAATGGCGTAATAAAGTTACAATAAAGAGAGATGCTATAAATGATGAGATAGTTTTCTGCGAATATAACAAGGGTGCAGAAGACGGGGAAATCGGCAGGGAACTGCTGCGTATCTGCTGTGCGGAAGACGAAGCCTCCCGTGAGGACAGGCTGTACACAGGTTATATGCTCATCCGCACAAAAGGTGATTTGTCGTATCTTGCATTTATTCCGCCGTCCAACGATGATTTGTCAATCACTCAGGCGGACGTGGCTATAGGATTTGTCTATAAAAATTAATATGGGAGTGAATTATTATGAAACGTATTCTTATCTGTGAAGATGAAGATACAATCCGTGAATTTATCGTCATTAATCTGCGGCGTGCGGGATATGACGTTACCGACGTTAACTGCGGAGAAGAGGCACTGAAAACTTTTGAGAAGGAACACGGTAATTTTGACATCGTTCTGCTTGACATTATGATGCCTGGTATTGACGGTTTTCAGGTTTGCAAGAAAATCAGGGAAAAGAGTTCAACTATCGGCATTATCATGCTGACCGCAAGAACTCAGGAAATGGACAAGGTAAGCGGTCTTATGATTGGTGCGGACGACTATATTACAAAGCCGTTTTCCCCCTCTGAACTCACTGCAAGAGTTGACGCAATCTATCGCCGTGTATGCATGAGTTTCATAAAGAACGAAAAGCAGTCTGTGATTGAAAGCGGACCGTTTGTTCTCAATCTCAAAAGCCGTACAGTCACGAAGAACGGTGAACCTATTGAACTCACACAGGTTGAGTACCAGATACTTGAATATTTCATGAACAATAAGAATACCGCCCTTGACCGTGCGAGCATACTCAATCATATATGGGGTGAAAGTTACTACGGCGACGACAAGATAGTCGATGTGAATATCAGGAGAATACGCATGAAGATAGAGGAAGAACCGTCAAGCCCGAAATATATCATCACTATATGGGGATACGGCTATAAATGGAATGATATGCAGTAATGGCTAAAAAAAGTATCACAAAACGCTGGATTTTCAATAATTTAGGCGTAATCATTCTTGCACTTCTTGTAATTGAAATGGTTGTCATCTATGCTGTACAGAGTTATTATTACAATTCTGCAAAACAGTATCTTGTTTCAAAGATAAATGCGGTTACAAGCGTGCTGAGTATACATTCACAGGACAGTTCAGCCAATTTTTCGGCGGAAATGCGTAATCTGCTTGAAACTTTCAATGAAAAGGACAAGATTGAACTCATGGCGATAAATTCCAAAGGACGTGTTGTGCTTACTTCGTCCGGATTTTCTCCTGAAGCAGACTCCGTTATGCCGGATTACGAACAGGCTATGGAAGAGGGTGAGGGAAACTATATCGGCAGACTTACAAGCGGTGAGAAAATACTTGCGGTTTCCGTGCCGATTTCCTCATTCAACAGCGAATACAGTTCAGTGCGCATGGTTACTTCCCTTACCGAAATTGACAACACGATACAAGGATATATTCTGTTCATTACAGCCGTATGTATTTCAATTATAGTTATTATTGTCATAACAGGACTTTACTTTGCAGGCTCGATTGTCAAGCCGATACGTCAGATAAGCAGTATTACACACAAATTTGCAATGGGTGACTTTTCAGTGCGTATAGAAAGCAACAGCGACGACGAAATCGGTGAACTATGTACGGCTATAAATCACATGGCAGACGAACTTTCGTCGGCGGAGGCAATGAAAAATGAATTTATATCATCTGTCTCACATGAACTCAGAACTCCGCTTACTGCTATAAAAGGCTGGGCCGAAACTCTTATGGTGGACGGCGGAGAAAATCCCGATACCATGAAAAAGGGCGTGGGCGTTATCGTGAATGAGACTGAACGTCTTTCGCAGATGGTTGAGGAACTCCTCGACTTCTCACGTATGCAGAACGGTCACTTTACTTTGCAGAATGCAAACATGGATATTCTTGCGGAACTTGGCGACGCTGTGCTTATCTACAGTGACAAGGCGAGACGTGAGAATATCAGCATAATTTACGAAGAACCTGAAATGCTGCCGTTTGTTTACGGCGACAAGAACAGAATAAGACAGGTATTCATTAACATAATTGACAATGCCGTGAAATATTCCTCGTCAGGCGATACAGTCACAATAAAGGCACGTTCAAAGGACAATAAAATCATCGTGACTGTAGTCGATACGGGCTGTGGAATAAAAGAAAGTGATTTGGCGAAAGTCAAGACTAAGTTTTACAAAGCTAACCACACAAGACGTGGTTCGGGAATTGGTCTTGCCGTTGCGGACGAAATCATAGCAATGCACGGCGGTACTATGGACATATCAAGCGCAGGAGAGGGCAAGGGTACACAGGTTAAAATCACTCTCCCTGCAAAATAAGACTGGAGATGAAAAGATGTCAAAAGAAAAATTCAAATCCAAAATAGGCGGACAGGCACTTATTGAGGGTATAATGATGTTAGGACCGACAAAGGGGGCAATGGCTTGCAGACTTCCCGACGGCACTATCGACCTCGAAACATGGGACGAAAACAATGGGAAAAAAGCCCCGTGGTACAAGAAAACTCCGTTTGTGAGAGGCTGTTTCAATTTTGTTTCGTCGCTTATCAAGGGTTACAAGTACACAATGAAATCCGCAGAAAAGCAGATGACTGAAGAGGAAGAGGAGGAACAGCTCAGCGGAACAGCAACTGATATTATTATGGTTATAGGTTCTGTTCTTGGTGTTGTAATGGCTCTGGGACTGTTTTTTGTACTTCCTAAATTTCTTGTCGGACTTATCCCGAAAGTTGCGGAAATGGGCGTAGTCCGTTCAATATTTGAAGGAATAGTGAAAATCGCACTTTTTGTGCTTTATATGTGGGCAGTAAGCATGATGAAAGACATAAAAAGGCAGTATATGTATCACGGTGCAGAACACAAGACAATTGCGTGCCACGAGGCTGAACTTCCGCTGACTATTGAGAACGTCCGCCAGCAGACGAGATTTCACAAGCGGTGCGGAACGAGTTTCATATTCATAGTGCTGATTATAGGCATATTTGTGATGTGCTTTGTGCCTAAAGGACTTGTATGGTGGCAGAGGTCGCTTATAAGCATACTTACACTTCCGGTTGTTGTGAGTATATCGTATGAGTGCATACGTCTTGCCGGAACTCATGACAATCTGTTCACGAAGATACTGTCTGCTCCCGGACTTGCAATGCAGAGGATAACAACCCGTGAACCCGATGACAGTATGATTGAAATTGCAATAACAGCACTTAAAGTCTGCATACCCGAAGACAAAGAGGAAGATAAATGGTAAACCGGATTGAATTATATAAAAGCTGTGTGAAATCCATGGAGGAAAACGGCATTGAAAATGCTGAATTTGATACTATGTGCATTTTTCAGCAGGTATTCAGAGAAAAAAATCCGCTTTTCAAGCCGGATAAGGAAGTTAACAGTTCCCATATTTACAAAATATATGATGATATTGAATTTCGTTGTAAGGGTAAGCCTTTGCAGTACGTTCTGGGCGAATGGGATTTCTGGAAGTACACATTCAGGGTAGGCAAGGGCGTACTCATACCACGTCCCGACACTGAAACACTGATTGAGAATGTACTTGATATATGTGGAAAAAATAACCTGAAATCGCCTAAAATCCTTGATTTATGCAGTGGAAGCGGCTGTATTGCTATAACGCTTGACAAGGAAATTCCATGTTCGGAAGTGTGGGCGGTTGAAAAGTATGATGAAGCTTATGAATACCTTGAAGAGAATATAAGATTAAATAATTCAGCGGTAAAAGCAGTAAAGGCGGACGTACTTCTGCCTGAAACTGCCGGAAAATTCAGGGATTTTGATATAATCGTAAGCAATCCGCCGTACCTCACGGCAGAGGAAATGCAGGACTTGCAGAAAGAAGTACAGGCTGAACCCGAAACCGCACTTTCCGGCGGTAAGGACGGGCTTGATTTCTACAGGTCAATCACGAAGATATGGAGAAATTCGCTGAAAACAGGCGGATATATCTGCTATGAATTCGGCATGAACCAGCATGATGATGTGGCGGAAATATTGAAGTTAAATAATTTTATAAATATAAAATTTACAGAAGATGCAGGCGGAATAATCCGCACTGCAACGGCTGAGAAACAGGAGGAAAAGTAAATGGCTAAGAAAGAACTCGCAAAAAAGCCCATAATTGTCAAGGCAGCTACACAGGAGGACAAAAAAGCTGCGCTTGAAAGTGCAATCAAGGTGATTGAGAAGAAATACGGTGCAGGAGCTGTAATGCGTCTCGGACAGACAAAAACTCTCAACGTTGATGCAATCCCGACAGGCTCAATGACTCTTGATATGGCACTGGGCATAGGCGGTATGCCAAGAGGACGTATTGTTGAGATTTATGGTCCTGAAAGTTCAGGTAAGACGACGGTTGCACTCTCAGTAGTTGCACAGGCGCAGAAAATGGGCGGAGAGGCTGCATTTATCGATGTTGAACACGCTCTTGACCCTACCTATGCACAGGCACTCGGCGTTGACATAGACAATCTTCTTGTATCTCAGCCCGACAGCGGTGAACAGGCACTTGAAATTGCCGAAGCCCTTATTCGTTCGGGCAGTATCGACGTAATCGTACTTGACTCTATTGCCGCAATGACAACCCGTGCGGAAATCGACGGAGAAATGGGCGATTTGCACGTCGGACAGCTTGCAAGACTTATGTCTCAGGCTATGAGAAAACTTACAGCGGCTATCTCAAAATCAAACTGTGTTGCTATTTTCATAAACCAGATACGTGAGAAAATCGGTGTAATGTACGGCAATCCTGAAACAACACCAGGCGGACGTGCTTTGAAATTCTATTCCTCAGTTCGTATTGAAGTCCGCAGAGGAGAAGTTATCAAGGACGGCTCACAGGTAATCGGTGCAAGTACACGCTGTAAAGTAGTAAAAAACAAGGTTGCTCCGCCATTCAAAGAGGCTGAATTTGACATGATTTACGGTACAGGAATTTCACGTACAGGCGAAGTCCTTGACATTGCGGTTGATTTGGATATAATCAAGAAAGGCGGTTCATGGTTCAGCTATGAAGACCAGAAACTTGGACAGGGTCGTGATAACGTCAAGGAAATTCTTGCAGGCAATCCTGAACTCATGAAAGAGATTGAGGAGAAAATTCTTGCACGCAAAGACGAAATCGCAAAGGAAAAGGCAGATAAGAAAACAAAACCTGTACCTGTAAAGGTTGAAACTGCAAAGAAAACAGATACGGACGACGATGTTCTTGTTGACGCAGACGACGATTTCGACGAATTTACACCTGCTGAAGAGTAATGGAAATCACACGGCTGAAACATTATAAGGGTAAGACTTACGAAGTCGAACTTGACACAGAACGCAGACTTTATCTGCATATAGATATAATAGTTGATTTCGGACTGAGAACGGGTATGCAGATTGAGCGTGACGAACTGAAAAAGATAATATATGCGTCTAATTTCCGCCGTGCCTATGAATACTCCCTGTATTGTCTTGACTACAGGGATTATTCGGCGGAGGAACTTTATCAGAAGATACTTAAAACTTATAAAAGTGAGAAGCTCTGCCGTGATGTCATAAAAAAACTAACAGGAGCAGGAATAATTGATGACAGTCGATATGCAGAGAGACTTGCACGCAGGCTTGTGGAGGCAAAAAAATACGGCTACAGACGTTCAAAGCGTGAGATACTCCTCAAAGGTATAAGCGAGGAAATTGCTGAGGAGGCATTGGGCAGATATGATGATATGTACATGGAAAATCTCATGGAACTGCTTGAGAAAAAGCACTGCCGTTATTTGACGGACAGAACAGACAGAAAGTCCATAGAAAAGGTGAAAAATGCTCTTGTGCGGTACGGCTACGGATTTGACGAAATCAACAGTGCTGTGCGTGAGTACTTTGACAATATTGAACAACAGGAGGGAGAATAATATGTCAATAAAAGTCGGAATGGTATCGCTTGGCTGTTCAAAAAATCTTGTTGACAGTGAAAGAATGTTATTCAAGCTGAGAAAAAGCGGATATGAACTTGTCACGGAAGCAGGTCTTGCAGATGTTGTTGTAGTAAACACCTGCGGATTTATTCAGTCTGCAAAGGAAGAGGCTATAGAGACAATTCTTGAACTTGCAACACTGAAAAATGAGGGGACTATAAAGAAAATAATCGTCACGGGCTGTCTTACGGAACGCTATAAGGACGAATTTGCGGAACAGTTTCCGGAAGCCGACGCAGTTATCGGCATAGGCAACAACAAGGATATTGTTGATATACTTAACAAAGTGCTTGCGGACGAGAGAGTTATAAATTTTGCTCCGAAACTTGATGCAGAACTTACAGGCGACAGAATTATATCAACCCTGCCTTTTTTCAGTTATCTCAAAGTTGCCGAAGGCTGTTCAAACTGCTGTACCTACTGCGCTATTCCGTCGATAAGAGGAAAATACAGAAGTGTGCCTATGGAAGACGTACTTGCAGAAGCACGTCAGCTTGCGGAAAACGGCGTTACTGAACTTGTTGTGATTGCACAGGACACCTCCCGATATGGTGAGGATTTGTACGGTGTATCGAAACTTCCCGAACTTCTCAGGGAACTATGCAAAATCGACGGCTTGAAATGGATACGCACGCTTTACTGCTATCCTGAACGTATTACAGACGAACTGCTTGATACTATTGCAGGAGAGGAAAAACTTGTAAAGTATCTTGAAATCCCGATACAGCACTGCAACGGCGATATACTCAACCGCATGAACCGCTGGGGCGACGAGGAAAAACTTGAAAATCTGTTCAGTCATATCCGTGAGAAGATACCGGACGTTATCCTCAGAACTACGCTGATTACCGGCTTTCCCAGTGAAACAGAGGAGCAGTTCAATCAGCTTGCGGAATTTGTCCGGCGTGTAAGATTTGACAGACTAGGCTGTTTCCCTTATTCTGCGGAGGAGGGTACAAAAGCGGCTGAATTTGAAAATCAGATTGAACCTGAAATCGCTGCACACCGTGCGGAAATCATAATGGAACAGCAGCTGGAAGTAAGCTATGACAATAATAAAAAACTTATGGACTGCGAACTGACAGCAGTAGTCGAGGGCTTCGACCGCTTTGCTGAGTGTTTTTTCGGACGTACACAGATGGACGCACCCGATATTGACGGAAAAATATTTTTCATGTCGGAAAAGCCGTTGTCTGTAGGCGAGTATGTGAAGATAAAAGTTACGGACACACTTGATTATGACCTGATTGGAGAGGTGATTGCGGAATGAACCTGCCGAATAAACTTACTTTGTTGAGAGTTTTTCTTATTCCGTTTTTTCTGCTTTTCATGTATATAGAAATTCCGTTTCATTATCTTTTTGCCCTGCTGATATTCACAGCAGCGTCAATCACAGATGCGCTTGACGGAAAAATCGCACGGGCGAGAAATCTTGTAACGAATTTCGGCAAATTCTTAGACCCGCTTGCTGATAAAGTACTTGTCATCTCCGCACTTGCTGTATTCGTTGAAATTCCTGAAATAAACATGGGTGCGATACCGTTTATCATAATCTGCGCAAGGGAATTTATGGTATCCGGACTTCGTCTTCTTGCGGCGGACAGCGGAATTGTTGTTGCGGCAGGAATATGGGGCAAGCTGAAAACAGCGTTCACAATGGTTGCGATTATAGCGTCACTTGTCTGGCTGAGTGCCTGCCAAGATTTCAGTTTCAATTTTCCGCAGTTTTTGACGGAAGCTGTTGATAAATACATCATTCCTGCACTTATATGGATTTCCACCGCACTCACAGTCATTTCTGGTGCAATATATCTTAAAGGTTACTGGCATCTTATTGATTCAGATAAATAAAGGAGGAACTTATGAAACATTGTTCGGCACAGGTAAAGTATCTTGTTGCAATAAAAGAACTTTCGGAGCAGGACGAATATGTAAAATGTGTAAGCATATCACGTCATTTAGGAGTATCACGCCCGTGTGTAAGTAAAACCATGCGCTGTCTTGCAAATTCCGGACTTATATATGAAGATTTCTGCAACAGTATTGTACTTACTCCGCATGGAGAAGAAACGGTATCGGAAATTCTCCGGAATTTCAGTGAAGTATACACATTCTTTCACAAATTTCTGAAACTTCCGCACGAAGAGGCTCACGCACAGGCACTCACCTTTATTATGAGTTTCCCCGATGATACCTGTGAGAGACTTAAAAAAATTGTCATGCGTACAATCAGCAAAAAAAATCCCTGACGAAACAGGGAAGAATTTCAATAAAAAAGTCCGCCTTTTCAGCGGACTTTCTGTTGTCAGAAATCAAATTTTGCCTTGATTTTATCAAAGAAACTCTGTCTTTTAGCGTAATTTTTTTCTGTGAGCGAGTTTTCAAAATCCTTGAGCAAGTCTTTCTGTTTTTTGGAAAGATTTTTCGGAATTTCCACATAAATCTTTACATACTGGTCTCCACGGTCGGAACGGTGGATTTTTTTAACTCCCTTGCCTTTGAGACGGAATACAGAACCGTTCTGAGTACCTTCGGATATAGTGAAACCGACATCGCCGTCAATTGTCGGAACAGTGATTTCCGCACCGAGAACAGCCTCAGTGTAGGTTATTGGAATATCGCAGTTTATATCATAGCCGTCACGGTTGAAAATGGGGTGTTTTTTCACGGAAATATTGAGGAGCAAATCGCCGGCAGGTCCGCCGTTGAAACCGCAGTCGCCCTTACCGCTCAGACGAAGCGTCTGACCGTTGTCAATTCCTGCCGGAATATCAACGCTGACTGTTTCCTGAACTTTCAGTCTTCCTACGCCTCTGCATGAAGTGCATGGATTTTTTATAACCTTGCCTTTTCCTCCGCAGCGTGTGCAGGGTCTTGTTGAGGAAATATTGCCGAAAGGAGTACGCTGTGCAACTCTTATACTTCCACGGCCCTGACAATCGGGGCATACCTCAGGGGAACTTCCTGCTGCTGCACCGCTTCCGTGACAGCTTTCGCAGGTTGCCATGCGGTAAAGCTTTATATCCTGTTTTTTGCCGTTGCAGGCGTCCATAAAGTTTATAAGTACAGATTCCTGAATATCAGAGCCACGTCGTGGGGCATTTGCATTTGAGCGTGAACTTCCTCCGGAAAATCCGCTGAAACCGCCGAACATACTTTCAAGAATATCTCCTATATCACCGAAACCGCTCATACCGCTGAAACCGCCGCCGCCGTTGCTGTAGCTTGGGTCAACACCTGCGTGACCGAACTGGTCATATCGGGACCTCTTTTCAGCATCGGAAAGAACTTCGTATGCCTCGTTTACTTCTTTCATTTTGTCTTCGCAGGTCGGGTCGTCGGGGTGCAGGTCGGGGTGATATTCTCTGGCTTTTTTCTTGTAAGCCTTTTTTATATCGTCCTCTGACGCACCTTTCTGTATGCCAAGAACTTCATAATAATCTCTTTTATTATCTGCCATAAATACTCTCCAATCCGCCGAAATAACATCGGTTTATACACCAAACAGGGCGAAATTATTCCGCCCTGATGATAAGTTGTTTAATTAAGTTTCAATCAGACTTCTGTGAAATCAGCATCGACAACACCGTCGTCGTTTGACGGAGCTTCTCCGCCCATGTTGCCTGTGAACTGTGACGGGTCAACGCCCTGTGTGCCGTTCGGGGCAGCCTGCTGGTATACCTTTGATGAGAGGTCATAGAAAGCCTTCTGCAAATCCTCTTTAAGTGACTTGATTTCTGCACCGTTGTTTGCAGAAATTGCAGACTTGAGAGCTGCGCACTTCTGCTCGATAGCAGATTTTTCGTCAGCGGAAACCTTGTCGCCGAAGTCAGTGAGAGCCTTTTCGCACTGGAATACGAGGTTTTCAGCTTCGTTCTTTGTATCAACTTCCTCACGGCGTTTCTTGTCGTCTGCTGCGAACTGTTCAGCTTCCTTTACAGCCTTGTCAATGTCTTCCTTGGACATATTTGTGGAAGAAGTGATAGTGATGTTCTGTTCCTTGCCTGTACCCAAATCCCTTGCGGAAACGTGGACGATACCGTTTCCGTCGATGTCGAAAGTAACTTCAATCTGTGGGATACCACGTGGAGCAGGGGCAATGCCATCAAGACGGAAAGTACCAAGCTGTTTGTTGTCCTTTGCAAATTCACGTTCACCCTGAAGTACGTTGATGTCAACGGCAGGCTGATTGTCAGCATAAGTTGAGAAAACCTGTGATTTCTTTGTCGGGATTGTTGTGTTTCTCTCAATCATCTTTGTGCATACGCCGCCGGCTGTTTCAATACCAAGAGAAAGCGGAGTAACGTCGAGGAGGAGAAGACCGTTTTCAACTTCACCGCCGAGAATACCGCCCTGATATGCTGCGCCAAGTGCAACACATTCGTCAGGATTGATACCCTTGAATGGTTCTTTGCCGATGAGTTTTCTTACAGCTTCCTGAACAGCAGGAATTCTTGAAGAACCGCCTACCATAAGAACCTTATCGATTTCAGAGATATTAAGTCCGCTGTCGCTGAGTGCCTGACGTACAGGACCCATTGTTGCTTCAACAAGGTCTGCTGTGAGTTCATTGAATTTAGCCTGTGTGAGTGTCAGGTCGAGATGTTTCGGAGTGCCTGTTGCGTCAACAGTAATGAAAGGAATGTTGATATTTGTAGTTGTTGTTGAAGAAAGTTCAATCTTAGCCTTTTCAGCAGCGTCTTTAAGTCTCTGGCCAGCCATTTTGTCATTTGAAAGGTCAACGCCATCTGTTCTTCTGAATTCGCTTACAATCCAGTCGATGATACGCTGGTCGAAGTCGTCGCCGCCGAGACGGTTGTTTCCGGCTGTAGCAAGTACCTGCTGAACATCTTCACCCATTTCAATGATAGATACATCGAAAGTGCCACCGCCGAGGTCGTAAACCATAACAGTCTGGTCTTCTTCCTTGTCAATACCATAGGAAAGTGCAGCAGCTGTAGGCTCGTTGATGATACGTCTTACGTTAAGACCGGCAATCTGACCTGCGTCCTTTGTAGCCTGTCTCTGTGAGTCTGTGAAGTAAGCAGGAACTGTGATAACAGCTTCCGTAACAGGCTGACCGAGATAATCTTCAGCGGATTTTTTGAGGTTCTGAAGTATCATTGCGGAAATTTCCTGAGGAGTGTATTTTTTGTCATCGATTGTAACTTTATAGTCTGAACCCATGTGTCTCTTGATAGAAGAAACTGTTCTGTCGTGGTTTGTGATAGCCTGTCTTTTAGCTACCTGTCCTACGAGACGTTCGCCGTTGTTTGTGAAAGCGACTACAGAAGGTGTAGTTCTTGCACCCTCGTTGTTCGGGATAACTACAGCGTTTCCGCCTTCCATAACAGATACGCATGAATTTGTTGTACCTAAGTCAATACCAATAATTTTTCCCATAAAAAATCTTCCTTTCTATAAATAAGCCTTAAAAGCCTAATGTATTTTTGTTATATATCGCCGTGAAATTTTCCGGCGTCTTTAAGCTGTTTTAATTTTTCAGTTATTCTTCTGCATTGCTTGATATGGCGTTTATATTCATAGTCTCTTTCTCCTCTGTATATCATTTTTTTATCAAGTTCTGCAACATCACAAATATCATCATCACGAAGTTCGCCATACCAGTGCAGGCTTAAACATTCATGGTGTGTCCTTACAAAATCAAGGACTTCTCTGACCTGTTCTTTGTATTCAGGCGGATATTCGGCAAGTATTTTAGGATTTTCGCTGACTGATATATAATACAGACAGTCCTCTATCAATACAGCTACCGCAGGATAATCAGTATAGAGATTATCATCGCCATAGCAGAATTCTGTTCCGTCGGGGTGAAAATCGTGTACATATTTCAGACAGCATCCATTGAACCATGAAAATACTTCAAGGGGCAGAACAAAATTAGTTTCTGCTTTTAGTCTGAACCAGCAGCCTTCATTCCAATTTTCAAGAATTTCAATATAACTGCGAGGCTTTGTTACATCAATCATAATATCATAACCTTTCTTATATATCAGACCTTTTAAAAAAGTTTCTTCTTCATATATACTTCCTTTTAGTTAATTATTAATCTGATAAAAGCTTATCTAATGTTTTTCTATCAATAATTTCAGCTTGATATTGATTTTGTGCAATTTTATTTTTAAATCCCTCAAACGTTTTAAATTTACGATACCATTGTGCTAAAAGTATATTTCTGTTATCATATACAAATTTCTGAATATTTGGCAGTTCTTTTAATAACTCTTTTGGAGTGCCGGGATTTGCAAATTCAACTTCATCTTTAAAGTATAAAGGATAATGTTTGCCTTTATACTCCACCTTTAGTCTTGGCTTGTTGTGTCCGACGTTTCTGTCTTTACCAAAATTATCAACCCATATTATATATTTTAATCCGGTCAATTCTTTACATAATGCGCCTTCTGTAAAAAGCCTATCATAATTAGTAGGTAAGTCACAGAGATAATAGTAATAGTTTTCAACAAATTCATGAAGTGAATTGTCTATGGTAATCGGAAAACGACTTGGGTAATGATATTTAAGCAGGCAATTTTCGCATAAATATTCTGCATTGTCTTCAAAGAAAAAATAAATTTCCTTATATCTTATTATGTTCATTAAGAACACTTCCTTTCTAAAATTTAAAGAAGTATATTTTTCAAAGAAGAAACTTTTTTAAAAGGTCTGATATATTTTCAGGATTAATATTACTGTGCCACGGCAACCATAGCAGGACGGATAAGCTTATCGCCCATCACATAGCCTTTCTGATATACGGCGCAGACGTGATTTGCGGCGTAATCCGTATCGGTAAGCTGCTGGATTGCATTATGGAAATTCGGGTCAAATTCCTTGCCCATAGCATCAATTTCCTTGACATTCATTTTATCAAGAAAATCTTTCAGCTGATTGAAAATCATATTCAGACCGTTCCTGAAATTCTCGTCGGAACACTCAACTTCCATAGAACGCTCAAAGCTGTCAACTACTGGCAGGAGGTTTTCAATGCATTTTGCGGAAGCGTTTGAATATGATTCTGTTTTTTCTTTGGCAGTACGCTTTCTGTAGTTGTCATATTCAGCATAAAGCCTGATATAGTCATTTCTTGCCTTTGAAAGTTCCTCTTCCATTTCGGCAAACTGAGCAGCTGTATCGTTGTATTCGCTTACAGCGTCCTCCTCATCGGCAGTCTGACTGTCCTGAGCCTCTTCTGAAATTTCTTCCGGAACTTCTTCCGGAACTTCTTCCGGAACTTTTTCCTCAAGAATTTCTTCGCTGCAATTATTTTCCTTGTCCATTTCTGCTCCTTTCTACGTATCCGGCGTATTATCGGGCGGAGACGTAATATTCTCGTCGTCCTCAGACATAAGGTCAGAAATCTTATGAGTGAGGTATTCGATATATGGAATAATTTTTTTATAGTCAACTCTCATAGGACCTATAATTCCGAGAGAGCCGGCTTCTTTACCTTTTTTGCGGTATTTTGAAACAATCATGCTTGAATTGCCTATGGCGAAATTGCCGTCTGCACCGAATTTTATCTGCACACCGCTGAATGATTCTTCGAGCAGGTCAGTTAGTTCGTGTTTATGTTCGATAAAGCGGACTACTTCCATTTTGTCGAGTTCGTCGCAGGACAGGAGTTTTTCGCTTCCGCTTACTGTTAACTGCTGCTGCTTCAAATCCTCTGAAAGTTCACAGATGCCTTTTACAAGAGGTGAAAGGCTTACCATATATGCAGAGACCGCTGTAATCATTTTATCAAGCATTTCTTCTGAAAGCTCGTCAACGGAAACGCCGCTTAAATTCTGTTCGACATAGTGGGTGAAAAATTCAAGCTGTTCATTGCTCAAATCAAATTCCAGACGGCAGGCTTTATTTTTTATACTTCCGTTTGAAGTAATAAGGAGAATTACATAAAGTCTTTTTCCCGTCGGGATAACCTCGACTTTGGAGATAACGGAAAAGCGGGGAGCGGAATTTGTAACGACGGCGGCGCATTGAGTAAGTTCGGTTAGTGCCGTAGCTGCATTCTGTATGAGAAGTTCTTCGGGAGTATCCTCGTTTCCGAGAAGTTCGTCAAGTTTTGCTTTTTCGCTGTCTGAAAGTTCGGGCAAAGTCATAAGTTCGTCAATATAAAGCCGGTAACCGAGATAAGTCGGTATTCTTCCTGCTGAAGTATGAGGCTGTTCAAGATAGCCGAGCTGTTCAAGCATTGCCATATCATTTCTTATAGTTGCGGCGGAGACTTTTATATGCTCCAGTTTTGATATTGCTTTTGAACCGACAGGCTCTCCTGTTCTGATAAATTCGTCAACTACAGCAGCAAGTACTTTCAGCTTTCTGTCGTCCACGATAACACAACCTTTCAAAAGTCCTGATGCTTTTAGCACTCTAACTCTCCGAGTGCTAATAATAATTTACCACTATTATTTCACTTTGTCAAGCGTTTTATTCATTTTCAGCCTTTTTAACTATTTTTAACATCTTTATCTGTGCATTTTATGTAAATTCACAATCAGAAAAAAGATTTTGTTAATTATGTTTAATGTTAATTCCGGAAATATGTTTTTTTAATTTTCTGCAATTTTTGCCTTGACTATGAATAAAATATGTGATACAATTATCTTGACATAACAAAAAACAGAGTTATGCAGTAATTATAAATTTATAATTGAGGAGAATAATCATGGGAAAATATTTTGGCACAGATGGTTTCAGAGGTACAGCAAATGAAAACCTTACAGCAGACCATGCATATAAGGTCGGAAGATTTCTTGGCTGGTACTACGGTGAACTGAAAAAACGCAGCGGCGACGATACCCCTGCACGTATTGTAATCGGCAAGGACACACGCCGTTCAAGCTATATGTTTGAATATTCACTCGTCGGCGGACTTACTGCTTCGGGTGCGGACGCTTATCTGCTCCATGTTACAACAACTCCGTCCGTTGCATATATATCAAGGGTTGACAACTTCGACTGTGCTGTTATGATTTCCGCAAGTCACAACCCGTACTACGACAACGGTCTTAAACTTATCAACGGCAACGGCGAAAAAATGGAAGATGACGTAATCGCACTTGTTGAGGCTTATCTCGACGGTGAACTGAACGTTTTCGGACAGGAATGGAAAGAAATTCCATTTGCAAAAAACGAAAAAATCGGACGTTCCGTTGACTATGTTGCAGGCAGAAACAGATATATCGGCTATCTCATTTCTCTCGGCGTTTATTCATTCAGAGGAATTAAAGTGGGTCTTGACTGCGCAAACGGTGCTTCATGGACTATCGCAAAAGCTGTATTCGATGCGCTTGGCGCTGAAACTCACGTTATCAATGCAAATCCGAACGGCGTAAACATCAACGAGAATGCAGGTTCAACGCATATTGAGAATTTACAGAAATACGTTGTCGAAAACGGTCTTGATGTCGGTTTTGCCTACGACGGCGACGCTGACCGCTGTCTTTGTGTTGACGAAAAGGGTAATCTCATCACGGGCGACCATATCCTCTATATTTACGGCTGTTACATGAAGAAGAGAGATAAACTCCTTAACAATACAGTTGTTGCGACTGTCATGTCTAATTTCGGATTTTTCAAGGCACTTGACGAAGCAGGAATAGATTACGCAAAAACAGCAGTAGGCGACAAGTACGTCTATGAGTACATGAAGGAACACGGCTGCTGTATCGGCGGAGAACAGTCGGGACACATAATTTTCTCGAAGTACGCATCGACAGGCGACGGTATACTTACAAGCCTCAAGATGATGCAGGCTATGATTGGAAGCAAGAAAACTCTCAGCGAACTCGCAGCACCGTTCACAGTATATCCGCAGGTACTTGTAAATGTGAAAGTCAAGGATAAGGCACTCGCTCAGGCTGACCCTGATGTGCAGGCAGCAGTCGCAAAGGCTTCTGAGGAACTGGGTACTTCCGGCAGAATGCTTGTCCGTGAAAGCGGTACAGAACCTCTTATCCGTGTAATGGCAGAGGCTCAGACAGAGGAAATATGCAGAAAGTACGTTGACAGTGTTGTTGATGTAATTAAGGCGAAAGGTCATGCGATATGAAAAAATCAAAGAAAATAATTTTAGGCACGGAAGCCGTACTGATTGCACTTGCGTCTTTCAGTTGCGCATATGGACCTCCGCCCGATGAGGACGTTATGAAACCTCCGGCGGACGAAATATCGGTCACGGAAAATATTGAGACAGATGAGGACGAACAGAATACAGACATAAACGAATAAAGGTGATTTTATGAAAAAGACAAAGAAAACCGCCCTGACTGCACTTATTCTCACATCGGCAGTCAGCATGACTTCATGTGACTGGTTTTACGATAATGTTCAGAATGTATATGGACCGCCTGTGGACATGAGTTCAGAACCGCCGACGACAGAATATGACCCGTATTATGACAATATACAGTCGGAATATGAAGCACCTCTTGTTGAAGAAATGACTAAACAGACAACTACAGAGGAAGTCACAGAAATTCAGACAACAAATGAATCTGCTGAAGGGGAATACAATCCGGCAGACGATATGCCGGCTGTTGTGTATGGTCCTCCGCCTGATATGGATTAGTAAAGGGAAATATATATGAAAAAACAGGTTTTTAATCCGTTTCTGCCGCTTGATGAGTACATTCCCGACGGCGAACCGCATATTTTCGGCGACAGGGTATATCTCTACGGCTCGCACGATTACGAGGGCGGACGTACTTTCTGTATGGGCGACTATACGGTGTATTCCGCACCCGTCGATGATTTGTCCGACTGGCACTGCGACGGCGTAACCTACAGTGCAAGGCAAGACCCCGATTACAGCGGAAAGCGTCCGTATATGTACGCTCCCGACGTTGTGCAGGGTAATGACGGCAGATACTATCTGTATTACTGCCTTTCGGGCGATTACGGCTTCGGCGGATATTTCGGACCTATATCAGTCGCAGTGTGCGATACTCCTGCCGGAAAATACGAATATCTGGGATATATCCGCTATCCCGACGGTACGCCTATGAAAAAATACGTCTGCTTTGACCCGTGCGCATTCAACGACAACGGCACAATCCGCATATACTACGGCACACAGTACATGAATGAAAGCAATGATATTCTTGCTCATGATAAGGAAAAACTTGCGGAAGTCATGGAGAGGTACAATAAAACTGCTGAGGAAATCCTGAATACTCCTGATAATGTCAACGGGGCGTGTATGGTTGTGCTGGAAGACGATATGCTTACAGTGAAAGAAGATGCGAGGCATATTATTCCCTACGATGCCGATTTCGGCGGTCACGAATTTTTTGAGGCAAGTTCCATGAGAAAAGTCGGGGATAAGTATTACTTTATTTTCTCCTCACAGAAAAATCATGAGCTATGTTATGCAGTCAGCGACTATCCCGACAGGGATTTTGTCTACGGCGGTACTATTGTTTCAAATGGTGATGTAGGTATGGACGGCATTGACGACGGACACCGTATGAATATGACAGGCACAACTCACGGAAGTATCATTGAGATAAACGGTCAGTGGTATGTGTTCTATCACAGGCTTACGCACAAATCGGATTACAGCAGACAGGCTTGTGCGGAAAAGATTTACATAGCTGACGACGGAAGTATAGAACAGGTTGAAATAACAAGCTGCGGACTTAATGACGGCGCACTGAAAGCACAGGGACGTTATCCTGCTGTGATTGCCTGCTGTATCACCAATGGTAATATGCCGCACGGTTCAAACAGAATTTTCGATACGTCTTTCCCTAATGTAAATCACAGGGACGGCGAGCGTTTCATTGCGGAAATCAGCGGAGAAACACTTGTGATGTACCGTTATTTTTCAGGTAAACCGAAAAAAATCGGTATTTCCTATCGTGGAGCAGGCGAGGGAACTGTTGAGATAAACGGTATTCCGCAAAGAATTACTCCTGCGGACAGCTGGACAGATATTGCCGTTTCTGTGGGAAATCTCGGCAAAAAATTCGACGTGACCCTTGAATTTTCAGTATCGGGAAATATTGAACTTAAAGAACTCTTTTTTGAGTAAAAATGGTAAAAAATTTATGTTTTGAAAAATCATGTTTTGTATGATTTCTGGAAAATATCACAAAACAGAAATAACCATTGACATTTTTAAAATAAAGTGGTATTATTATTAAAGCCGGAGTTATTCCGGCAATATCAATAAAGACATAAAAGACAAAACAGGAGGTAAAAATGGCAAAAAAAGAGGAACGTAATGTCAACATTATGATAAAAAATCCGGAGGAAGAAGACAAAGAACTGGTCATTTCCTTTTCCACTCTTCTGAAAAAGCTGCGTAAGTATCTGCTGATATGGATAGTAGTTGCGGTTGTTTTCGTCGGAGCTGCTTTCGGATATGCAGGCATTACAACGCACGTAAACAAAGCAGCCCTTCACGCACTTGTCGGATTTTCTTATGACGGCATAGAAAAGGGTCTTGACCCAGCAGGAAAAACATTCGACCCATATTCAATCAAGAATCCTGCTGTAATCGAAGATGCACTCTCATCTCTCGGCATGGGTATGGAGGAACTCGAAAACATAAGACAGGGAATTACAATCTATGGTGTTACACCAAGAGACGCTGTAGACCGTCTTACTGTTTATCAGAGTGTTCTTGACAAAAGCGGAAATGTAAGTGCCGCAGAGAAAATTCTTGAAAAGACGTTTTTCTCTACGCAGTATCATGTATATTTCAACTACAGCAATACATCATTTTCTGATGATGATGCCGTATCAGTATTCAATGCTGTACTCAACCAGTATAACAGCTATTTCTATGAGGTATATGGATATAACGAATCGCTCGGAAATGCTGTAAACATAATCAATTACGAAGATTATGACTATACAGAGGCAATCGACCTTTTCGACAACAGTATCTCAATACTTAAAAACTATGTAAAGCGTCTTGCAAATGAGGACCAGACACGTTTCCGCTCATCTGATACAGGATATACTTTCTCAGATCTTTATCAGGCTATAGATACTGTTGAAACGATTGACCTTGATAAGGTTTCGTCGTATATTGCTGTTAATAATCTTACCAAAGACAAGGATTCCGCACTCGCTTATTATGAATACAGAATAAAGTCGCTTACAAGACTGAAATCACAATATGAAGAGGAAATAAAATCATATGAGGCTTCTATCGAAAGTTATGAGAAAGACCAGATTATTGTATTCGGAGCAGGCTCTAATGATACAGATACTCAGTCAACTCTTTCTTCGGAGCAGTATGACAAGATGATTGACGAAAAAAATCAGATTGTTACAAGTCTTGCAGAAACAAAACAGAGTATAAACTTCTATAAGGAGCGTCAGGAAGCACTGAAAAGCGGTGGAGTCGGTTCAGCTGCAAAGATTGAAAAAGTTGAAACAGACCTCGCTGTACTCAATGAAAAAGTAAGCAACATCATCAATCTTGTTGCTGATACATCGGAAGATTATTACAAGAATGTAACATTCAAGAATGCCTACAGTGTTCTTGTACCTGCAACAAATACTTCTTCAGATAAGATTGACCGTGTTATCGAAAATGCAAAAATGCCGCTTATCATACTCGAAACAATCGCTCTGGTAGTATACTTCGCAGTTGCATTGATTGAGGCATTCATTGCTGACAGCAGAAAGAGAAAAGCTGCTATTGACGGTGAAAATAAAGAAAATACAGAAGACGAAGAAAAAGAAGAGTAATATTTTCTGATAGAACATAAGGAAGATAAATATAAAGGACTGTCGCTCTGATACGGCAGTCCTTATTTTTTATGCCTTGTCTTTCTGTCTGAATACAAGTGAGGCGGCGAGACCTGCGAGAAGTGCCGCAGTTATTCCTGCTGAAGACGCAGTGAGACCGCCTGTGAAAATTCCGACAAAGCCGTCTTTGTCAACATTGTCACGCACACCGTCTGCAAGAAGATGCCCGAAACCCGTCAGTGGTACTGTTGCTCCTGCACCTGCAAAATCGGCAAGCGGCTGATAAAGTCCGACTGCCGACAGAAAAACACCTGCCACGACAAATCCCGTGAGTATACGTGCGGGAGTAAGTTTTGTGTAGTCAATGAGAAGCTGTCCTACAGCGCAGATAATTCCGCCGACAATAAAAGCTTTCAGTATTTCAATCATAATCAATCTCTCCTTATATGAACAAGATGTGCAACAGCAGGAATGCTTTCTCCCTGCTGTACGGACATGGTAGACATGAGTGCGCCTGTTGCGATAAAAAGCATATTTTTTATATCTTTTCTTTCGAGCATTGGCAGAAAATATCCGCACAGGACACTCGCACTGCAACCACAGCCTGAACCTCCGCAATGTGTATCCTGTGTATCATTATCAAATATAAGCACGCCGCAGTCCTTATGCTGTCCGGAAATGTCAATACCCTGTTTTTGCAGAAGTTCCACAAGAAGAGTACTTCCCATAACACCCAAATCACCTGTTACAATGCAGTCGTAATCATCGGGAGAAGTCTCCGTTGCCTGAAGATAACGCTGTATCGTTGCAGATGCGGCAGGAGCCATGGCACTGCCCATATTTGTTATATCATTAACACCCATGTCGGCTATTTTTCCTATACAGCCGCCGTAAATGCCACAGTTTCCACTGCCTGAAAGAAGTACAGCACCCGAAGCGGTACACGTCCATTGGGAAGTGGGAGTGCGCTGACCGCCGTAGGATAAAGGCGCACGGAACTGTCGCTCAGCGGTGGAAAAGTGCGAGGAAGTCACGGCAGCGGAACGTCTTGAGATACCGCTTTCTATGGTGAGAGATGCTGTAATAAGTCCCTCTGCCATTGTGGAGCAGGCACCATACAATCCCAGAAATGGAATTGAAAGTTCCCTGAGACCGTATGAAGAGCCTGTACACTGATTTATCAAATCGCCTGCACAGATAACGTCAATATCTTCTTTTGTGAGATTTTTTTTGCGTACTGCAAGACTTACCGCCTCAAGCTGAAACTTGCTTTCTGCCTGCTCCCACGTTTTCTGTCCGAAGTGACTGTCATTGACAATTTCGTCAAAAAAATCACCCAGAGGACCTTGTCCCTCTTTTTCGCCGACAACAGCAGCGAAACTTTCGATTTTTACAGGGGTATCGAGTGAAAAAACTCCCTGCGACAGATATTTTGCCATTTGTTTCCCTCCTGATATGATTTATATTTATTATTATTTCAAAAGTATCAAAAATTATACAATGAATTGACAAACCGTGATGATTATGATATAATTATTAAAAAACACAAAGGAAGTGTATTTTATGTCAGAAAAAATGAACGACTGGCAGATGATAGCGGCACTCTACAGAAAAGTTGCGGAGAGTCCGGATATATCAGGACAGGCAGTCGACCTTGCCGTCGGCACAAAGCTTGCACTCATGGTAAAGGCTGGTGCGGAAGTAATAGCGGCTGTGACGGGTGCGGCGCAGGAAACCGACGACGGCTATAATTACCAGCTTGCTGTTGTGAGGCATGACGGAAACAATTATTTTCTTGTTTTTCCCGATATTGAAACGGCTGCTGCAACGAGCAAGGCGTACACATACTGTAAAGCAGAGGAACTCCTCCGCCATATCTATAATACTCCGCAGATGAGAGGAATACAGCTTGTCATTGAATACGATAAGGAAACAGGAAAATTCGCCACAGGAGAAATTACAAAGAATATGGCAGTAATTGCACTGGGAATATGAAAAAACATATAATAATGTTATTTATATTCTTATTGTCAGTCACTTTTCCGTTTTTTGCTGAAACATCGGTAAAAGCAGAAAGTGAGCCTTTGATTACGGAAAAATGCGAATCTGATGAGAGTAGGTTTAATCTCAGTTTTTCGTATGAAGAAGAGACAGGAATGATAGACTTTTTTGATGTTTCAGATGACGGCAGAACAGCCGTATGTATAAATAATAATATTAATATTTATGATGAGAACGGTATATATGATTTTACTATTTATACCAATATTACCCGTACAAAGATAAATTTAGACTGGGATAATGATATTCTGCTTGTTTATCTGAGTTTATCAGGTGATTTCGGTAATGATTATAATGTTATCAGGATAAAAGGTTTTGACGAATATGATATTTATTCATGTCCTGCTGATGAGAACACAGAAAAATTCTGGAACGGTCTTGAACAGCATGATGACGAACTTTTAACGGATAAAGGACGATATTATGTGCATTATGGTAATCTGCGGTATACTGATAATGAAACAGGCAGTGATTATGCGGTAACAGAAAATACGTCTTTCCGTTTGTACTGGCTTTTAATCATTCCGCTTCTGACTGCTGTTATATGGTTTGGCTTCATGCGGAAAAGAGTTAAAAAATGGGAAGAAAATAAAAATCCCTGAATAAATCAGGGATAATGAAATCAGAATTTGTCGTCTGCGCCGTGGTATCTTTCACGGGTTCTTGCAATGCTTTCCTCACTTCTTTTTATAAGATTGAGCATTGAAGAGGAATACTGAGCGTAATCCTTTTGCAGAGTGGCGGTAGTGATGTACAGTGTATCGAAGTTGTCAACGCAGTCGTTGCCGTCGAGAGCAATACCGCATGACGCAGCCTTTATGTCCGCCTCACTCATTGAGATAATAGCATTTGCGCTGTCGTTTGCGATTACTTTAGGGATTTTGAAAAGTTTCTGGTCGTTGTGCGGATTTGCATTATACACGATGCGGAACAGCTTGTACACCGACAGCATGAGATAGCTGGAAACCTCCTTGATAAGCGTGATACTGCCGGCTTTCTGTGCGAGACTGAAAAGCAGACTGATTGAATTGTTTATGATACGTCTGTTGAAGTTGATGATTTCGGGTGACGGCATTTTCAGGTTATTGTTTCCGTCGTCGTCAGGAATATCTTCTATAGTGATGACTTTTCCTTCGGGTTCGGGGGTACGTCCGAGAAGATAATCGCATGATACATTATAATAATCAGCGATTTTCACAAGAAAGTTGAGACCGCATTCACGGATACCTTTTTCATAATGTGAAAGCAGAGCCTGAGAGATACCCAAATCGGCAGCGGCTTGTTTCTGGCTTATGTGACGTTCTTTCCTTTGCAGTGTGATTATACGTGCGAAATCTGAGTTCATGTGCTTAAATCCTCCTGTAGATTTATTTGTTAACATATAGTATATTTTTGGTATAATATTATTATAATACAAAATGTATAATATGTAAATATTCATATTATTCAAATTTGATGAGAAATTATGACAATAATTTGTCGAAAGGAGACAAAATGAGAGGCTATAGAATAAGTCTTATCCGTCACGGCATGACAGAGGCGAATGAAAGTGGAATATATATCGGCTCGACTGATATGCCGCTGTCCGCAAAAGGAGCAGGCGAGCTTGCATCTAAAATGGACGAATTTGATTATCCGTCAGTACAAAGAGTATACAGTTCGCCGCTTTGCAGATGTACCGAAACAGCGGAAATTCTGTTTCCCGAAACTGAAATTATTAAGTCGGACGGTTTTCGTGAACTGAATTTAGGTGAATTTGAGGGAAAAACAGTCAGCGAACTTATAAACCGTGACGACTATAAGCAGTGGCTGAAAGGCGGAAAAGATACACGACCGCCGAGGGGAGAAAGTCTTGAGGAAATGACAGCGAGGGTATTTTCTGCACTCCACAATATAATCACAGACATGATGCAGGAGGGCATATCCCATGTGGCCATAATAACTCACGCAGGAATTATAACAAATATGCTTACCTGTTTCGGCTTGCCCAAATATGACCCGAAATACCTTCAGGCAAAGGCAGGAGAGGGCTTTGACATAATGGTGACAACGCAGATGTGGCTTAATTCTCAGGCGTTTGAGATTATGGGCTATTGTCCTTATGACAGGATTGCAGATGAATAATCGCCCATAATTTTCATATAATAACAGAAATCTTTCAGGGAGATAACTGTTATGAAAACATTGGAATTAATCGGTTATTCAAGGCGGAAAATAAAGCACAGGCGGAGGGAAGTACTCCTTGTATGCCTTCCACCGTTATTTGCAGAGATTTTCTTTCGTCTTGCGGAAGCCGCATTGTACAGCATACTGCTTTATTTCGGCGCATTCACACCGCTCGGACTTTTCACGGGCGAAAGTATTGAACAGCTTGTGATTGCAGTGGTTTTCACGCTTATACGCTGGATAGTTACTGCACCATTGTGGTGCGGGACGGCAGTCCGTCTGCTTGAATTTGCAGGAGATACTGAGAAAAAGTCGCTTTTTTCCGATATGCTCCTCAGCGGACGTTTTATCCGCCGCAGTCTGTCGTCGTTTTTTATGCGCAAACTCATAAGCACAGCAGCTCTCTTGCCAGCCGTTATTTCAGGAATATACACAGTAAGTATTTTATCAAATTCGGCGGACAGCAGACAGCTTTTTTATGCCTCAAACACAGGTGCATTGTGTATCACACTTTTTTTCTTTTGGATTTCCGTGAAGATAAGTATGAGTTCAGTACCTTTTCTGCTTGCGGAATACCCTGAAAAAAGCGGTATCCGAGCAGTTTTCATGTCATTCCGGTTTATGAGAGGGCGAAAAAAGATGTTTGTGGGCGTGGGACTGATATTCCTGATACCGCTGATTACGGTTATTGCGATACCGTTTGTAATTCCCGAAACAGCGTCAGCCTATGCCGTCGGGATTTCCATTTTTTTTAAAGAGGACGAATACACAAAAAGTGTTCAGCCTGAACGCAGAAAACGTCTGTTTGCACGGAAAATCAGGCAGAGGGGAGAAACATGATTTCATTTACAGTCAAATCGGAAAGTCCGGTCACAGTGCAGGATTATCTTCGTGGTCAAGGCGTATCACGGAGACTTTTGCAAAAGCTGAAAAACCGTGACGGCGGACTTACCTGCAACGGTGCATTTATACGCACAGTCGATATTGTAAAAAACGGCGATATGCTTATGCTTGACAGTGAAGAGCGGAATGAGATTGAACCGAATGGTAGTCTTCATGCGGAAATTGCATTTGAGAGTGAAAGTCTTGTGATTTTTGACAAGCCTAGCGGAATGCCAGTACACCCGTCCGTCCGCCACCGTGAAGATACGTTGGGAAATCTTTTTGCGTATCTTTATCCCGAACTCACGTTCCGTCCTGTCAACCGTCTTGACAAGGATACATCTGGACTGTGTGCTGTTGCCAAAAATCCGTATTCAGCGAACTTATTGCAGAAACAGTGCAGAAAGACGTACTTTGCTGTAGTACACGGAAATATCGTCGGAGAGGGGACAATAGATGCTCCGATAGCAAGGGAGTGTGAAAGTATTATAGTCCGTTGTGTGCGTGAAGACGGACAACGGGCGGTTACACATTATAAAAGTATAAAGGCGAATAAAAAGTACACACTTCTTGAAGTAAATCTTGAAACAGGGCGTACACATCAGATAAGAGTACATTTTGCGTATATCGGTCACGCACTCGCAGGCGATGACTTATATGGCGGTCTGCGTGACGATATAGGGAGGCAGGCACTTCACTGTGGCAGAATGGAGTTTATTCTGCCCGAAACTAAGGAAAAAGTAATAATAAATTCTGCACTTCCGCAGGATATTGTTAAATTAATTGAACAGGAGAATTGAATTATGAAAAAAATAGCAAGTTTTCAGGTAGACCACACAAAATTCGGTGTAGGAATGTACATATCCCGTATTGACGGTGATATTATCACATACGATGTCCGCATGGTAAAGCCGAACGGCGGAACATATATTTCAAGTCCATCGCTCCACACGATAGAGCATCTTTTTGCGACTTACGCAAGAAACAGCAGTCACAGCGACAGTATAATATATGTAGGACCTATGGGCTGCCGTACCGGATTTTATCTTCTCACAAGGGACGATATGAGCGGTGAAGAGGCTATACAGCTTGTAAAGGACGCATATAAGTTCATAGCGGAGTATGACAGTGAAATTCCGGGCTGTACGGCGGAGGAATGCGGAAATTATCTTGAGCATGATTTGCAGTCGGCAAAAAAAGATGTTCTGCCGTTGCTGGACAGGCTGAACGGCTACACAGCGGAAATGCTGAACTACAGTTATCATACAGGAGAATAAAAGGAGCGTGTTATTTTGAAATTACTGACGGCTCTTCTTGTGAGGGCAGGACTTTTCACAGTCAAATTCATATCGGCGATACTTCTTGTGGTTATCAGGACGATAAAATTTATTTTCTCTGAAATCGGTGAAATTTTTTCGTTTGCAGGAAGAGCAGTAAAATGGCTTTTCAGGGAACTGACAGAACCTTACAGAAACAGGGTACGCATATCAAACGAACTTTCTCACAATGTAAAGACTGCACGTAAGCAGGGCGGAAAAGAATACAGACAGGCAGTCGTAAAGCTGATAGGCTCGTTCTTTTTCGGGGAAGACGGCGTGCTGTATACGGCTTTCAACTGGATTTTACCGATTATATCAGTCGCATTTCTCGTGGGAGTAATAAACTACGGTTCTGGACTTGAGTACGGCATAGCAGTTGAGTACAACGGCAAGGATATGGGTATAATTTCCGCCGAAACTGATTTTGAGAAGGCTGAAAGGGACGTACAGCAGAGAATATCCTATTCAGAGGGCGATGAAGCTGTTGATTTGTCGGCGAAATTTTCACTCAGGATAATTTCAGACGGTGATAAGATGATGAGTGCAGGACAGCTTGCTGACAAAATGCTTGAAGCGTCGGAGAAGGAACTTGGCGAGGCTTATGGAATATACATCGACGGCGAATTTATCGGGGCAGTGCAGGACAAAAAGAAAATTGAGGACGCACTTGACAGGAGACTTCTTGAATATGATGCTGAAGGACTTGTTTATGATATTTCCTATGTAAATAAAATTGAGTTCACGCAGGGAATATATCTGCAAAGCAGTATCAGGAGTGAACAGGAGACTATAGACCTCCTTACATCGTCAAAAGAGAAAAAGCACGTCCATTTTGCAGAAGAGGGAGAAACAGTTGTTGATATAATCCAGAAGTATGGAATGGAACTCGACGAGTTCAATGAAATGAACCCGACAGCAAAGGATGGCATAAAAAAAGGAAAACTTCTCTATGTTGTGGAACGTGAAAGCTATCTGCCGATACAGTATGTTCGTGAAATGGAAACACTTTCTTTTCTCGATTATCAGACGCTTGAAGTTGAAACAAGTTCGCTGAACGTCGGAACAAGGGCATTGCTTGTGAAAGGCGAAAGAGGAGAAAAGAAAAGTACAATAGAAATAACATATATTGACGGCATAGAATCCGCAAGAAAGGTGCTGAAAAGTGAAGTCACAAAAAAACCTGTTGTTGAGACAATCGGTGTAGGAACTTATTCCGCAAGCCCCGATGACCCACAGACAGTATATTTCGGCTCACCGCTTACTGGTACTGGAGAGATGGGATGGCCGGTCGACGGCGGTTGGGTAAGTGACAGTTTTATCAGCGACAGAAATCACAAGGGAATGGACATTGCCGCACCTGAAAGTACGGAAATATATGCCGCACAGGAAGGAACTGTTGTTGCGGCTGGCTGGAACTCCGGCGGATACGGAAATGTTGTAATGATTGAACACGCAAACGGCTATGCGACGGTGTATGCGCACATGATAAGCACCTATGCCGTTGAGGGACAGTACGTCTCAAAAGGACAGCTTATCGGATTTGTCGGCAACACGGGAAATTCTTTCGGAAATCACTGTCATTTTGAAGTCCGCTATCAGGGAGTTTGTCTTGACCCTGCCTCTTTTCTTAACACAGTTAACATGCAGAAACGTGAAAAAGATGAATAATATAAAAAAATACGGATTTTTTGTCTGAGATATACAAAAAATCAGACAAAAAGTCCATATATTTCTGTAGGAAAATCTATATGAAAAAGCTTGACTTATTATGGAATTTGTGATAGAATATATATGTTGAGTTGAGTACAGCTTGCTGTACTGACTGCGAAAGATATGCGGCGAAGTGGAAGGTTGCTGTCGGTATGGCAGGTAATTTCCATGGAGTATGTCCGATTTCAAACCGGGCGACAGGGATAACGGACACAGTTTGTGTTTCAGACGACATTTATATGCTCATTCTGTCTGTATGTGTCTGATTGTCTGTACCTGCTCGGAAAAAATAATTTTTCGGGCGTTTTTTATTCGGGTGCGGACGGTACACGTGGTTGCGTGTGTATCTCATCTGCGTCCCCGCAGAATTTTTAAGGAGGCGAAAAAATGGCAGTCAACGAAAAAATCAGATTCAAGATTAAGGGCTATGACCACGCTACTGTTGATATTGCAGCAGCAAAGATTGTTGAAGCAGCTAAGAGAAGCGGCGCAAGAGTTTCAGGACCTATTCCGCTCCCTACAAATAAGGAAATTGTTACTATTCTCCGTGCTACTCACAAATATAAGGATAGCCGTGAGCAGTTTGAAATGAGAACTCATAAGAGACTTATCGATGTTCTCCGTCCTACAGAAAAGACAACTGCTGCTCTTGATAAGCTTGAAATTCCTGCCGGCGTAGACGTTGTTATGGAGATTAAGTAATTAATCTGCATTGCGCTTGCAGAAAAATGACGGTATTCCGTCGGTCATGTTGATGCGAAAAACCGCATTAACCAATAACCTGTTTAGGAGGAAATCAGAATGCAGAAAGGCATTATCGGAAAGAAAATCGGTATGACACAGATTTTCGACGAAGCAGGAAAAGTTATTCCTGTTACAGTTATCGAAGCCGGTCCATGCGTTGTAGTTCAGAAGAAAACTGTTGAAAATGACGGTTATGCTGCACTCCAGCTCGGATATGGCGACGTAAAAGTCCAGAGAGTTAACAAGCCAATGAAAGGCCACTTTGCAAAGGCTGACGTAGCCTGCAAGAAAACTCTCAAGGAATTCAGATTTGACGACTGCGATGCACTCAATGTTGGTGACATCGTAAAGGCTGACACTTTTGCAGTAGGCGACGCAATTGACGTTGTCGGCATCAGCAAAGGTAAAGGCTTTCAGGGCGCAATCAAGCGTCACAATCAGCACAGACTTAAGGAAACTCACGGTACAGGTCCTGTTCACAGACAGGCAGGTTCAATGGGTGCCTGCTCCTCACCTTCCAGAATTTACAAGGGCAAGGGCATGGCAGGTCACATGGGTGCTGAACAGGTTACAGTACAGAACCTTGAAATCGTAAAAATCGACACAGAAAACAATCTCATCGCTATCAAAGGTGCAGTTCCCGGTCCAAAGGGCGGAATCGTTTATATCGTTGACAGCGTTAAGGCTTAAGGAAGGAGGAAACGCAAATGTCTACAATTTCAGTATTTGATATGGCTGGCAATCAGGTTTCCGAAACAGAGCTTAATGACGCAGTTTTCGGAATTACTCCAAACGAGGCAGTTATGCACGCTATGGTAGTAAATTACCTTGCAAACCAGAGACAAGGCACACAGTCAACTCTTACAAGAACAGAAGTAAGAGGAGGCGGACGCAAGCCATGGAGACAAAAGGGAACAGGTCATGCAAGACAGGGCTCAACAAGAGCTCCGCAGTGGGTTCACGGCGGTGTTGCTCTCGGTCCGAAACCAAGAGACTACAGATATGCCCTCAACAAGAAAGTAAGAAGACTTGCAATGAAGTCTGCCCTTTCTACAAAAGTTCTCGACAACAACATGATTGTTCTTGATTCTCTTACACTTGACAGCTACAAGACAAAGACAGTTGTTGAAATGCTTAAGGCACTCGGCGTAGATGGCAAGGCTCTCATCGTTACTGCTGAGGCTGACGCAAAAGTTATAAAGAGTGCAGCAAACATTCCAGGCGTAAAGACTGCTGCTGTAAATACTCTTAATGTATATGATATTCTCAACTATGACAAGTTCATTGTTGTAAAGAATGCTGTCGGAAAAATTGAGGAGGTATATGCATAATGAAAACTGCTCAGGATATTATTATCAAGCCTGTTATCACTGAAAAGTCCATGGACGGTCTTCAGGTAGGCAAATATACTTTCAAGGTTGCCAAAGATGCTACAAAGCCCGAAATCAAGAAGGCAGTGGAAAAGCTTTTCGGAGTTGAAGTTGCAAAGGTTACAACTATGAACGTCAGAGGAAAGATGAAGCGCATGGGCAGATTTGAAGGCAGAACTGCTTCATGGAAAAAGGCAATCGTTACTCTTACACCCGATTCCAAGACAATTGAATTCTTCGAGGGTATGTATTAATTCCGTATAATACGGACAGTATGGAAGTAATGCTTCCGCAAACAACGCATTATAACAAGGAGTGAAATAAATGGCTATTAAATCCTACAAGCCTACGACGCCGTCAAGACGTCAGATGACTGTAACTGATTACTCAGTTCTGTCAAAGGTTGAGCCGGAGAAAAGCCTTCTCGAACCCATGAAGAAAAAGTCGGGAAGAAACAGCTACGGCAGAGTTACAGTTCGTCACAGAGGTGGCGGAAACAGAAGAAAATATCGTGTAATTGACTTCAAGCGCAATAAGGATAACATGATTGCAACAGTCCTTACACTTGAATATGACCCGAACAGAAGTGCATTTATCGCCCTCGTTCAGTATGAGGACGGCGAAAAGAGATACATTCTTGCTCCTAACGGTCTTAAAGTCGGCGACAAAATTGAATCAGGTTCAGAGGCTGACATCAAGCCAGGAAATGCTCTTCAGCTCGCTGATATTCCTGTCGGTACATTTATCCACGCTATCGAGCTTTATCCCGGCAAGGGCGCACAGCTTGTAAGAAGCGCAGGAAATCAGGCACAGCTTATGGGTAAGGAAGACAAGTATGCACTTGTAAGACTTCCTTCAGGCGAAATGAGAAAAATTCCGGTTAACTGCAAGGCTTCTATCGGACAGGTTTCAAATATCGACCATGAGAACGTTAACTACGGTAAAGCAGGACGTGTCAGAAACATGGGCTGGAGACCTACTGTACGTGGTTCAGTAATGAACCCATGCGACCACCCTCACGGCGGTGGTGAAGGCAAGTCACCTGTCGGACGTCCCGGACCTGTAACACCATGGGGCAAACCTGCTCTCGGTTACAAGACACGTAAAAAGCACCACAGAACAGACAAGTTCATCGTAAAACGCCGCAACGGCAAATAATCGAAAGGAGGAACTGAATAATGAGCAGAAGCACTAAAAAAGGACCATACGTCCAGGAGGTTCTCCTTAAGAGAGTTGTGGCTATGAATGAAGCAGGCGAGAAGAAAGTTCTTAAAACATGGAGCCGTTCTTCCACAATTTTCCCTGATTTCGTAGGTCACACATTCGCTGTTCATGACGGTCGTAAGCACGTTCCGGTTTATGTAACAGAAGATATGGTAGGTCACAAGCTCGGCGAGTTTGCTCCTACAAGAACCTATAAAGGTCATGCAGGTTCAAAAACATCAAACAACGGTAAGAAATAAGCGGAAGGAGGAGCTAAGATGGAAGCAAGAGCTTATTTGAGAAATGCTCGTATATCACCAAGAAAGGTGCAGATTGTTCTTGACCTTATCAGAAACAAGCCTCTCGATACCGCACTTGCTGCTTTGGAGCTTACTCCGAAGGCTGCAAGTCCTATCGTTGCAAAGCTGGTAAAGTCCGCTCAGGCAAATGCTGTAAATAATTTCAGCATGGACGGCGATAATCTTTATGTAGCAGAGTGTTTCGTAACACCTGGCACTATCATGAAGAGAATTATGCCGAGAGCTCAGGGCAGAGCATATAGAATTTTAAAGAGAACATCACACATTACAGTTGTTCTTAAAGAAAAAGAATAATCCCAAGGAGGTCTGATTAATGGGACAGAAAGCTAATCCGCACGGTCTTCGTGTCGGCGTTATTAAAGATTGGGATTCACGCTGGTATGCAAACAAGGCAGACTTCGGCGACATTCTCGTTGAGGACTACAATGTTCGTAACTTCATTAAGAAGAGCTTGTATGCAGCAGGTGTTCCCAGAATTGAAATCGAGCGTTTTTCGGACAAGGTAAGAATACACATTCATTGCGCAAAGCCAGGTATTGTTATCGGCAGACAGGGCGCAGAAATTGAAAAACTCAGAGAAAAGCTCGGCAAGATGATGAAGATGAACAAGGACAGAATTTACATCAACATCATCGAGGTTAAACAGCCTGATATGGAATCACAGCTTGTTGCTGAAAAGATTGCTCTCGACCTTGAAAACAGAGTATCTTTCAGACGTGCTATGAAACAGTCTATCGGCAGAACAATGCGTCTCGGCGCAAAGGGTATCAAGGTTAAGGTTTCAGGCAGACTTGCCGGAGCTGAAATCGCAAGAAGTGAAAGCTATCACGAGGGTACAATCCCGCTTCAGACAATCCGTGCAGACATCGATTACGGTTTTGCTGAGGCTGATACAACATACGGAAAGCTCGGCGTAAAGGTATGGATTTACAAGGGCGAAGTTCTCAAGGGCGATGCTGCTAAGGCTGCTGCTCAGAGAGAAAAGGTTGAAAAGAAGAGTGAACGCCCTGAAAGACGCCGCCGTGATGACAAGCGTGACGGCAACAGACGTGGCGGAAGAAATTTCAACCGTGACAGCAAAAGAGAAGGAGGTAATCAGTAATGCTGCTTCCAAAAAGAGTAAAATACCGCAGAGTTCACAGAGGACGTCTGAAGGGTAAGGCATACAGAGGTAACAAGGTAACATACGGTGATTACGGTCTTCAGGCTTTAGAGCCGTCATGGATTACTTCCAATCAGATTGAGGCTGCCCGTATTGCCATGACACGTTATATCAAGAGAGGCGGTCAGGTATGGATTAAGATTTTCCCTGACAAGCCGATTACAGAAAAACCTGCTGAAACACGAATGGGTTCAGGTAAAGGTTCGCCTGAATACTGGGTTGCAGTAGTAAAGCCCGGCAGAGTTCTTTTTGAAATCAAGGGCGTTTCGGAAGAAATTGCAAGAGAGGCTATGCGTCTCGCTATGCACAAGCTTCCTATCAAGTGTAAGTTCGTTACTAAAGCAGAGCAGGAGGTTGAGCAGTAATGAAGGCATCAGAAATCAGAGAAATGTCAGTTGATGAGCTCAACGAGAAGCTCGCAAGCCTTAAAGAAGAGCTTTTCGCTCTCCGTTTTCAGCACGCTGTAAATCAGCTTGAAAACACAGCTCGTCTTAAGGCAGTAAAGAAGGATATTGCCCGTGTCAAGACAACTTTGCGTGAAGCAGAGCTTGCACAGCAGTAAGAAAGGGAGGATTTAGCTAATGTCTACTGAGAGAAACCTTAGAAAAACAAGAGTAGGTAAGGTTGTAAGCGATAAGATGGACAAAACCGTCGTAGTTGCTATCGTTGATAACGTTAAACACCCGCTTTACAAGAAAATCATCAAGCGTACCGTTAAACTCAAGGCTCACGATGAGAACAATGAGTGCAAAATCGGTGACCGTGTTGAAGTTATGGAAACACGTCCGCTTTCCAAGGACAAGAGATGGCGTGTTACAAACATCATTGAAAAGGCTAAGTAATTTTTAAAAAGCTTTATGCTTGAAAGGAGGAACTCGCTGTGATTCAGATGCAGACTTATTTGAAGGTCGCTGATAACACAGGTGCAAAAGAGCTTATGTGTATCAGAGTTCTGGGTGGTACTCGCCGCAGATATGCAAATATCGGTGACGTTGTAGTGGCTTCCGTTAAGAAAGCAACACCCGGAGGCGTTGTAAAGAAGGGCGACGTTGTAAAGGCAGTTATCGTTCGTTCAGCAAAGGGTCTCAGAAGAGAAGACGGAACTTATATCCGCTTTGATGAGAACGCTGCTGTTATTATTAAAGAAGACAAGAACCCGAAAGGCACACGTATCTTTGGACCAGTTGCCAAAGAACTTCGTGAAAAGGAATATACAAAAATCCTCAGCCTTGCTCCGGAAGTTCTTTAATCGGAGGTGTCACAATATATGAGTAAAGTTCACGTAAAAACCGGTGACACCGTTGTACTTCTCACAGGCAAATATGAGGACAAGTACGATAAGAACGGTGACAGAAAAACCGGTAAGGTTGTAGAAGTAAGCCCGAAAGAGGGTAAGGTTATCGTTGAGGGTATCAACATGATAACAAAGCACGTTAAACCCACAAGAATGGGTCAGCAGGGCGGTATCGTAAGAACTGAAGCACCTGTTTATGCTTCAAAAGTTCAGCTTGTATGCCCTAAGTGCGGCAAGCCCACAAGAGTTGGTCACGTTTTTGAGGACGGCAAGAAGCTCCGTGCCTGCAAAAAGTGCGGCAAGTCTTTTGAATAATTAAAAGGAGAAACGACAATGGCAAGATTAAAAGATTTTTATGTTAGCGACGTTGCTCCCGCTATGATGAAGAAATTCGGCTATAAGAGTGTTATGCAGATTCCGAAGCTTGAAAAGGTTGTTATCAATGTTGGCGCAGGCGAGGCTAAGGACAATGCAAAGGTTATCGACGCTATCATGACAGACATCGCTGCAATCACAGGTCAGAAGCCTGTTGTTTGCAGAGCAAAGAAGTCAGTTGCTAACTTCAAACTCCGTGAGGGTATGCCTATCGGTGTTAAAGTAACACTCAGAGGCGAAAAGATGTATGAATTTGTTGACAAGCTTTTCAATGTTGCGTTCCCCCGTGTACGTGACTTCAGAGGTATCAGTGCAAATTCTTTTGACGGTAAGGGCAACTATTCTACAGGTATCAAGGAACAGCTTATCTTCCCTGAAATCGAGTATGATAAGATTGACAAGGTAAGAGGTATGGACATCAATTTCATCACCACAGCTACTACCGACGAAGAGGGCAGAGAACTTCTCTCACTCCTCGGCGCACCGTTCATCAAGTAATCAGGGAGGAATAAAAATGGCTAAGAAGGCAATGATTAACAAGCAGAAGAGAACTCCCAAGTATTCCACAAGAGCATACAACAGATGCAAGATTTGCGGCAGACCGCACGCTTATCTCAGAAAATTCGGCATCTGCCGTATCTGCTTCAGAGAACTTGCACACGACGGACAAATCCCCGGCGTTAAAAAGGCAAGCTGGTAAAATACGAAAAGGAGGTCATCTGAATGCAAATCACAGATACAATCGCTGATTTATTAACAAGAATCCGCAATGCGAATACTGCTAAGCACGCCACAGTTGACGTTCCCGCTTCAAATGTAAAGAAAGCTATCACACAGATTCTCGTTGACGAGGGCTATGTAAAGAGTTTTCAGGTTATTGAGGACGGAAAGCAGGGTGTTATAAGAATCACGCTTAAATACGGCGACAACAAGTCACCGGTTATCACAGGACTCAAGAGAGTTTCAAAGCCCGGTCTGCGTATCTATTCAAGCTGTGCAGATATGCCTAAGGTAAGAAAAGGTCTGGGCATCGCAATCGTTTCAACTTCAAAGGGCATCGTTACTGACAAAAAGGCAAGAGAGCTTAATGTCGGCGGCGAAGTTCTTGCATACATCTGGTAAGGAGGAACTTCATTATGTCAAGAATAGGCAGAATGCCCATCACAGTTCCGGCAGGTGTAGAAGTCAAGAATGACAACAACTGCATCACAGTTAAAGGACCTAAGGGCGAGCTTACAAAACAGTTCAGCACAGAACTCGGCATTGAAATTGCTGATGGTGTTGTAACAGTAACAAGACCGAGCGACGACAAGAAACATCGTTCACTTCATGGTCTTACAAGAACTCTCATCGCAAACATGGTTGAGGGTGTAACAAACGGTTATTCCAAAACTCTTGAAATTGAGGGTGTTGGTTATCGTGCTGCTAAGTCAGGAAACAAGATTAATCTTAATCTCGGTTTCTCACATCCTGTTGTTTTTGAGGAAACAGACACTATCAAGCTTGACGTTCCTCAGCCGAACAGAATTGTTGTAAGCGGTATCGATAAGCAGGCTGTAGGTCAGTTTGCAGCTGAAATCCGTGAAAAACGTCCGCCTGAGCCTTACAAGGGCAAGGGTATCAGATATGCCGGCGAGCGTATTATCCGCAAGGAAGGTAAAGCCGGCAAGGGCAAGAAGTAATTAAAAGGAGCAGATTGCTATGATAAAGAAATTTGACAGCAATAAGGCAAGAATTAAAAGACATCAGAGAATCCGCAACAAGATTTCGGGTACTCCTGAGCGTCCTCGTCTCAATGTTTTCCGTTCGTCCAAGCACATTTATGCTCAGATTATCGATGACGTAAACGGCGTTACTCTTGCTTCAGCATCAAGCATGGACAAAGGTTTTGAGGGCAACGGCGGCAACGCTGAAGGCGCACGCAAAGTCGGCGAAATGATTGCTAAAAATGCTGCTGAAAAGGGTATCGAAGCAGTTGTTTTCGACAGAGGCGGCTACCTCTATCACGGCAGAGTTAAGGAACTCGCTGAGGGCGCACGTGAAAACGGCTTAAAGTTCTAAGAGGGAGGTAAAACAATGGCTAATATTGAAACACAGGCTCCTGAACTTCAGGAAAAGGTTGTTGCTATTAACAGAGTTTCCAAAACTGTTAAGGGCGGCAGAATTATGAAATTCTCAGCTCTCGTTGTTGTCGGCGACGGCAACGGCACTGTAGGTTTTGGTCTCGGCAAATCGGGCGAAGTTCCTGACGCTATCCGCAAGGGTATCGAAGATGCTAAGAAAAATCTCTGCAAGATTGCTCTCAAGGGAACTACAATTCCTCACGAAATCGTCGGAGAGTTCGGCGCAGGCAGAGTTCTTATGAAACCTGCTGCACCCGGTACAGGTGTTATCGCAGGCGGTCCTGTCCGTGCGGTAATCGAAGTTGCAGGTATCAAGGACATCAGAACAAAGTCTCTTCGTTCCAACAATCCCTGCAATGTTGTAAGAGCTACAATCAACGGTCTTAAATCCTGCACTTCTGTCAAGGAAGTTGCTGAAAAGAGAGGCAAGTCCGTTAAGGAAATTTTAGGTTAAGGAGGCATTGACAATGGCTAAGAACATCAAGCTCATCAAGAGCCTCATCGGAAGAAAAAAAGACCAGATTGCTACTGCAAATTCACTCGGTCTCAGAAAAATCGGCGATGTGACAACACAGCCCGACAATGCTCAGACACAGGGCAAAATAAATAAAATCTCACATCTCATTGAGGTTACAGAAGCGTAATTAAGGAGGTGCAACTATGAAAATTCACGAATTAACACCGGCTAAGGATTCCAACAAAGCTGTAAAGCGTGTAGGCAGAGGTCACGGCTCAGGCAACGGCAAAACTGCCGGCAAGGGTCACAAAGGACAGAACGCACGTTCAGGCGGCGGCGTAAGAATTGGTTTTGAAGGCGGTCAGATGCCTCTTGCAAGACGTATCCCAAAGAGAGGATTTAACAATATCTTTGCTTCAAAGTATGCTATCGTTAATGTTTCAGACCTCAACAGGTTTGAAAACGGTACTGTTGTTGACGCAGAGCTTCTCAAGGCTTCAGGTCTTATCAAAAAGGTATATGACGGCGTTAAAGTTCTCGGAAACGGAGAGATTACTGCTCAGCTTACAGTCAAGGCTGCAAAGTTCTCTCAGAGTGCTGTAGAGAAGATTGAAAAGGCAGGCGGAAAGACAGAGGTGATGTAATGTGTTTCAGACACTGAAACGTGCTTGGAGTGTTCCTGAAATCAGGAAAAAGCTTTTGTACACATTGCTCATGATTGTTATTTTCAGATTTGGAACTGCGGTCACTGTGCCGTTCCTCAATTCAGCTGTTGTTTCAAGCTGGATGGAACAGAACGCTACAAACGGCAACTTTCTTGAATATCTAAACACAATAACAGGCGGCGCACTTTCACAGGCAACATTATTCTCACTTTCCATTACACCTTACATCAACGCATCAATCATCATGCAGCTGCTTACTTATGCATTGCCGCCGCTTGAACGACTGCGTGATGAAGGTGAAGAGGGCAGAAAAAGACTAAATAAAATTACGGCAGGTGTTGCGCTTGCATTATCTGTTTTCATGGGATTTGCCTATTATCTGACCCTCAGACGAATGACAGGTACAGATGAAACCACCGGTCTGACAGTAAATGCTGTAAAGTATATCTCAGGCTGGGAAATGTATTTCAGCGCAGCTGTTATAATTGCCTGCTTTGTTGCCGGTGCGTCTTTCGTAGTATGGATGGGCAACAGAATTAGTGATAAAGGCATAGGAAACGGCGTATCGATGATACTTTTTGCAGGTATTGCTGCACGTTTCCCTGTTGACGCAGGTACTCTTGTCCGCCTTATCGGACAGAACCCGTCAAAATATCTCTTCGTTGCTATCGGCTATGTCGTATTCATTATATTCGAGTTTGCTTTTATCGTTTTCATGAACGAATCAGAAAGACGTATTCCAATCCAGTATGCAAAGCGTGTAGTCGGAAGAAAACAGTATGGCGGACAGAAAACGCACATTCCGATAAAAGTAATGATGAGCGGCGTAATGCCTATCATCTTTGCAATGTCGTTTATGTCGCTTCCGCAGACAATCCAGCTTTTCAAACCTGTTACACAGACAAGCGGATTTTACTATCATTTCTGTAAATTCTTCTCAACAACAAGCTGGTCATATGCAGTGCTTTATTTTATCCTTATTATCGCATTCAATTATTTTTACGTATCGATACAGTACAATCCTGTTGAAATCGCAAACAACCTCAGACAGAGCAACGGCGGTATTCCTGGTATAAGACCAGGTAAGCCCACATCTGATTACATTCAGAGAGTTCTTTCCAAAATTGCACTCGTCGGAGCTGTATTTCTCGGAATTATCGCAATTATCCCGATTTTCTTCGGTATGTTCGACGAAAATCTCCGTTCGCTTTCAATGGGCGGTACAACAATTCTTATCGCTGTAAGCGTTGCCCTTGAGACAACCCGTACACTTGAATCACAGCTTATGATGAGACACCACAAAGGTTTCCTTTCATAAGTTAAATAAGGAGGAAAAAATATGAATCTTATCTTTTTAGGTGCGCCAGGCGCAGGCAAGGGAACACAGGCGGAAGTTGTTGCTGACACTCTCAGAATCCCGCAGATTTCAACAGGTAATATTCTCCGTGAGGCTGCAAAAAACGGTACAGAGTATGGACTTAAGGCAAAGGCTGCTATGGACGCTGGTGCGCTTGTTTCCGACGAAATCGTTATCGGTATTCTCAAAGAGAGAATTGCAGAGGACGACTGCAAGGACGGTTTCATTCTCGACGGTTTCCCGAGAACAGTTCCACAGGCAGAAGCTCTCGATGCTATGGGTATCAAAATCGACAAGGTGATTGAAATCGACGTGCCAGATGAAACAATCAAGCAGAGAGTTTCAGGCAGAAGAGTTTGTCAGGGCTGCGGTGCTTCATATCACATTGAATACAAGCCTTCAAAGGTTGAGGGCGTTTGTGACAAGTGCGGCGATGCGACTGTAATCCGCAAGGACGACCAGCCGGAAGTTGTTCTCGAACGTCTCGCTACCTATCACGAAAAAACAGCTCCTCTCAAAGACTACTACACAGCACAGGGAAAACTTGTTACTGTAAAGGGTCAGGAGGAAGTTGCAGAAACTTCAAAACTCACTCTCGCTGCTGTAGGAGTAGAGTAATGAGCATAACTATTAAGTCACCGTCCGAATTATCCATAATGCGTGAGGCAGGAAAAATAACCTGCGGCGCAATATGGTATGCGGGCGAAAGATTAAAGCCGGGTATGTCAACGCTTGACGTAGATAAGCTTGTCGGCGAATACTACGCAAAACACGGCTGCAAATCCTGCTTTAAAGGTCTTTACGGATTTCCTGCAAATGCCTGTATTTCAGTAAATGAGGAGGTAATTCATGGAATTCCGAAAGCAAACCACAGGTTAAAAGAAGGCGACATTGTCAGCATCGATACCGGAGCTGCGTACAAGGGCTTCAACGGCGACAGCTGCTGGACTTTTCCTGTCGGTAAGATTTCTGATGAGGCAAAGGCATTGCTTGAGGTTACTGAACAGAGTCTTTACGAAGGTATTGCTCAGGCTAAAGTTGGCGCAAGAATCGGAGATATTTCTCATGCTGTAGAAGAATATTGTGCTTCACGAGGCTACGGAATCGTAAGAAATTACTGCGGCCACGGTATCGGCAGAGAGGTTCATGAATCGCCGGAGATACCAAACTGGGGACGTGCAGGTCACGGACCGAGACTTGTTTCCGGAATGACTATCTGCATCGAACCTATGATTAATCAGAAGGGCGACGATGTAAAAACTCTCAAAGACGGCTGGACTGTGGTTACCAGAAATGGTTCGCTGTCTGCTCATTTTGAACACGCAATCGCAATAACTCCTGACGGTCCCGTCATTCTGACCAAACCTTGACGGAGGAAATTTATTGTGAAGCTTAATACAGGTTCTGTTGTGCGGGCAAATGCCGGACGTGACGGCGGAGGACTTTTCGTCGTTGTTTCGGCAGATGATAAATACTGCTTTATTGCAGACGGGAAGAGCAGGAAGCTTGCCTCACCGAAACGCAAGAATATAAAGCACGTCTGCCGCACTAACAGTATGATTGATATTAACGGTATAACTGATAAAAAGCTCAGGACGCTTCTTAAGGACTTTAAGAGCGAAGAGCAAGAGGAGGTTATTTAAGTGTCAAAGGAAGACGTAATCGAGGTTGAGGGCGTTGTCACAGACGCTCTGCCTAATGCAATGTTCAAAGTTCAGCTTGAAAACGGTCACGAGGTTCTCGCACACGTTTCGGGCAAGCTCAGAATGAATTATATCAGAATCGTGCCGGGCGATAAGGTGAAACTTGAAATGTCACCTTACGACCTTTCAAAAGGTCGCATAACCTGGCGAGTTAAGTAAAAAAGAGGAGGTATTTCCTAATGAAAGTCAGACCTTCAGTAAAACCTATTTGCGAAAAGTGCAAGGTTATCAAACGTAAGGGCAGAATCATGGTAATCTGTGAAAACCCCAAGCACAAACAGCGTCAGGGCTAATCCTGAACATATTCAATGGAGGTATAATTTATGGCAAGAATAGCCGGTGTTGACCTTCCGAAGAATAAGAGAATTGAGATTGGTCTCACTTATATCTACGGAATAGGTCGTCAGACTGCAACAGATATCCTCGCTAATACAGGCGTAAATCCCGATGTAAGAGTTAAGGATTTGGCTGAAGAGGATTTAGCTAAACTTCGTGACTATATTGATGAAAATTACACTGTTGAGGGCGACCTTCGTCGTGAAGTTGCACTCAATATCAAGAGACTTGTTGAGATTGGCTGTTACAGAGGTGTTCGTCACAGAAAGGGTCTCCCCGTAAGAGGACAGAGAACCAAGACAAACGCAAGAACACGTAAAGGTCCTGTAAAGACAATCGCTAACAAGAAGAAGTAAGGAGGTATGAGCTTTGGCACAGCAGAAGGGTAAAAAGGTTACTACAGTCAGAAGACGTAGAGAGCGCAAGAACATCGAAAGCGGCGCAGTTCATATTCAGTCCACTTTCAACAACACAATCGTTACAATCACTGACACTCAGGGCAATGCTATTTCATGGGCAAGTGCAGGAGAACTCGGTTTCAGAGGCTCAAAGAAGTCCACACCGTTCGCAGCACAGACAGCAGCAGAAACAGCTGCAAAGGCTGCAATGGAGCATGGTCTCAAGTTCGTTGAGGTTTATGTAAAAGGACCGGGTGCAGGACGTGAGGCAGCTATCAGAGCGCTTCAGACAGCAGGTCTTGAAGTCAGAATGATTAAGGACGTTACTCCTATCCCGCACAACGGATGCCGTCCTCCCAAAAGAAGACGTGTCTAATCAAATCGGAGGTGTTTTAAATGGCAGTACAGAAAGAACCTATTCTTAAAAAGTGCAGAACTCTGGGTATCAGCCCTGCTGTTATGGGTGTTTCAAAGAAAGAGTCCAAGCGTTTCAAGAATGCCAATAACAGAAAGAAAGTTTCTGAATACGGACTTCAGCTTAAGGAAAAGCAGAAGCTGAAATTTATCTATGGAGTGCTCGAAAAGCCTTTCTATCACTATTTCGAGATTGCTTCAAAAATGGAAGGCAAGGCTGGTGACAACCTCATCACTTGTCTCGAATCAAGACTTGACAGCGTTGTTTTCAGAATGGGTCTCGCCCTCACAAGACATGAGGCAAGACAGCTCGTTTCCCACGGTCACTATACTGTAAACGGCAAGAAAGTCAACATTCCCTCATACAGAGTGAAAGTCGGCGACGTTATCGCTCTCAGAGAGAAGGACAGAACTACTGATAAGTTCAAGAACACAGTTGAAGAGACAAAGGACAGAATTGTTCCTGTATGGCTCGATGCTAAGAAGGACGACTTCTCAGCTACAGTTACTCGTCTTCCGTCAGCTGAGGATATTGATTACGAGGTTGCTACACACCTCATCGTTGAGCTTTATTCTAAGTAATCTGCTGATTACTGGGACTGAACTCGTAAACACTTATTGCGAAACAGGAGGGTTTTTATGCTGGAAAAAATCAACAAGCCGGATATCGACATTGTCGAACTTAAAAGTGACGGCAAATACGGCAAATTCGTTTTAGCACCGCTTGAGCGTGGATACGGTATAACTCTTGGAAACAGCCTCAGACGTGTGCTGCTCTCCTCACTTCCGGGTGTAGCTGTTACATCTGTAAAGCTTTCGGGCAAAGATGGCACAGTTCACCATGAGTTGTCAACAATTCCGGGCGTAAAGGAAGATGTTACAGAAATTATCCTCAGTATCAAGGGACTTACTGCCAAACTCTATGGCGACGGTCCTAAGACTGTTTATATTGAGGCAGAGGGCGAATGTGAAATTACAGCCAATGACATACAGAATGATTCTGAAGTTGTTATTCTTGACCCAGGTATGCACATCGCTACCCTGAGTAAAGATGCAAAACTTTACATGGAAATCACTATCGACAAGGGCAGAGGATATGTTTCCGCTGAAAGAAACAAGAAGCAGATTAATATGCCCGTTGATGTTATTGCTGTAGACAGCATCTATACACCTGTTCTGAAGGTTAATTATACTGTAGAAGATACCCGTCTCGGACAGGTTACTGACTATGACAAGCTTACTATGGAGGTATGGACTGATGGTACTGTCTCCGCAAAAGAGGCTCTGTCTCAGGCTGCTAACCTCCTCAACGAACATCTCAAACTGTTCATCGACCTCTCCGAAGAGGCTGGACTTGCTGAAATCCTCGTTGAAAAAGACGAAAAGGGCAAGGAGAAAATCCTTGAAATGACTATCGAAGACCTTGATTTGTCCGTGCGTTCATTCAATTGCCTTAAACGTGCCGGAATTAATACAGTAGATGACCTCATCAACAAGTCTGAGGAAGAAATGATGAAGGTTAGAAACCTTGGAAAGAAATCCTTCGACGAGGTTAAGGAAAAGCTTCAGTCTCTGGGCTTTGACCTCTCCTCTGAGGAAGAATAATACTATATCACTTAAAGAAAAGGAGTGAATTACATGCCGGGTACAAGAAAGCTGGGAAGAACATCTGACCACAGAAAAGCAATGCTCAGAGGCATGGTTACTTTCCTTCTCGAAAACGGTAAAATTGAAACTACCGTTACAAGAGCTAAGGAAGTTCGTGCTGTTGCAGAAAAGATGATTACTATCGGTAAAAACAATGACCTGCATTCAAAGCGTCAGGTAATGGCTTATGTAACTAAAGAGTCCGTTGCCAAGAAGCTTTTCGATGAGATTGCTCCCAAGTATGCAGACAGAAACGGCGGTTACACACAGATTGTCAAAATCGGTCCTCGCCGTGGCGACGCTGCTGAAATGGCTATCATCAAGCTTGCTGACTAATCAGTGAATATAAATCCGTTCTCGCAATGGGAACGGATTTTTTGTAAAAAGGAGATAATTATGAAAAAGAAATTTATTGTTGTTTTATCGTCTGTCCTTTCAGCTGTGTCCACAGCCTGCTTTTCCGCTATGAATGCTTTTGCAGAGGACGGAGCTGCCGCTGATACAGCACAGTCAGCAGGCGGAAGCAGTCTGTTTACTTTCGTTATTCCGTTGCTCATTATGTTCGTACTCCTCTATTTCATGGCTATCAGACCGCAGAAAAAACAGGAAAAGGAAGCTAAGGAAATGCAGGACAGCATTCAGGTCGGCGACGAAATTGTAACAAACGGCGGTATTGTCGGTATGGTTGTCCGTATCGGTGACGATAACATTGTAATCGAAACAGGCGGAGAGAGAAATAAAATCCGCATCAAGAAATGGGCAATTGCCGAAAATACTTCTGCAAACGAGCGTGCAAAGCAGTCACAGCCGAAAACAAAGTCACCTATTGAGACTGCTGCTGTTTCGGAAGACAGTAAGAAAAAGAAGTCCAAAAAATCCGCCGAGGAAGAGGAATAATAAAACAAGCCTTCGCATAGAATTTACTAATTCTATTTGCGGAGGTTTTTTCATGCGTCGTCACCGCCAGAGCCTGTGGACAAACACTTTTTTCAGTTTTGCTGTACCCGTTTCGGCAGGAATTATCTGCATTATCCTGTGCAGTATGATTTTTTCCATGCTTGCCTTTTTTATATTCAAGAACATGATGTTTGCCGGTATATTCACTGTACTTTCACTTTTTGCCGGAGGATTTGCAGGCGGTTATATATGCGGAAAGTACCGCCGTCATCGTGGACTTATCGACGGCGTTATATGCGGTGCGGTGCTGTATGCCGTGATTTTTGCCGTCGGAGCTTTTGCAGGTGAGTTCACGGACATAAAAAAGCTGCTCCTGCTTATTGTTGCAGGAGCAGTCGGCGGAGTTTCAGGTGTAAACTCAAAACGTCCGAAAAAACTTATGTGATTAATAGTCGCCCGAAGTGTCTTCCATGAGCATGAATTCTATTTCATATTGTGATATTCCGCCGTTTTCGTCAACATGGGCGCACGTTGCAGGAACTTTGTCTCCTGCTCCGTATTTTGCAGTGATAGCGTTATAAAGTTCGTCGTATGTACTTACCGGAGTACCATCGATTTTCGTTATGAAGTCTCCGGTTTTGAGTTCAGTATTTGCAATATCACAGTCTTCTGAAATATCGTTAATGTAAATACCCTTGAAACCTGACGGAAGTTCAAATCCGAGTTCGCTTTCAATCTGTAGGATACTTGGTGCGTCGTTCATACCAATAAGTGTTATGCCTATTCTGAAACGTCCGCCTATAAAGCCGTTGTTTATAAGTTCCTCGATAATCGGCTTTGCCTCGTTGATTGTAATTGCAAATCCAAGTCCCTCATAGAGAGTGCTTGCATACTTCGATGATGTTATACCGATAACCTGACCGTACATATTCACCAATGCACCGCCTGAATTTCCGGGACTTATGTCAGCGTTTGTCTGAATACAGTCCATTTCAAATCCTGTTGAGTCGCTTTTTACTTTTCTGTTGACTGCTGAAACTATGCCGTCCGTGACTGTATTTGAGAGACCAGCCGGATTTCCGACGGCTATAACCTGTTCGCCGACCATTACTTCGTCGGAATTGCCGAGAATTGCAGGCGACAGCTTGTCAGCGGTAATCTTGAGTACAGCAATATCTGTTTTTGTATCTCTTCCGACTACTTTTGCGGAGTATACTTTATTATCAACCGTATGGACATCATGATAGCCTTTTGCATCGAGTACATGAGCATTTGTGACTATATATCCGTCGTCGGAGAGGATAACTCCCGAACCTGTACCGAGAAGAGTTTTATGAAGTGAGTCGGAATATGTGTATATTTCGACAATGCTTTCACGGACAGCTGCCGCTGCGCCCTCTGTAGTATATCTGCCGTTTTCGTCAATGAAATTTTCAAGTTCATTTGCGCCGTCAGGTTTTGCATTCTGATAGATAACAACATTCTGAACACTGCCTGATGCGGAAAGATTTTTTCCGCTGCCGGCTATATCAGCAGCAATGCCGTAAATTCCGAGAATGAGAGTAATCATAATGAGAATAAAGAACATGATGATTAATGTATGTTCGTGGCGGATATGCTGTTTCTTTATTTTTATTTCCTCAATTGCTTTCATTTCCGCATAGTTGACCTGAGAATTCTGCTGAAATCCTATAGGTTCATGCACAAATGAAGTGCTGTAATCTGCCTGCGGACTTTCCTGTACAGGAATATCTGTTTCATTTATTGTTCCGGAAATATTTTCGTCTGCCGTTTCACTTTCGGTGTGTATATTTTCTTTTTCGTCCATATTACTTCTCCTTGCTTACAAGAGTGGGATTTTCGGGAATTTGTATCTGAAATTCTGTATACTTGCCATAAACGCTCCTTACTACGATATGACCGTTATGAAGATGTACTATTTTGCGTGAGATTGATAAGCCGAGTCCGAGACCTGTCTTGTCTTTTCCACGTGAGGAATCTGTTTTGTAGAAGCGGTTGAAAACCTGCTGTATCTCACTGTCTTTCAGTCCTTCACCCGTATTTCGTATGCCGATTATACATATACCGTCTTTTTTTTCAAATGAAAATGAAAGTGTACCGCCTTCATTAACAAATTTCACAGCATTTTCCACAAGATTATACACAACCTGTTGCATTAAATCGGGGTCGATAACGGCAGTAAGGCGGCTGCTGTCAAGTTCTTCAATTTCAAGGTGCTTATCCTCAATTTTCTTTTCAAACATCAGCACGACTTTTATAACGAGGTCTGTGAGGTTTGTTTCCTGAAAATTAGGCGACATTGTACCCGATTCAAAACGGCTCATATTGAGCATGGAAGTTATGAGTATGCGCAGCCGCTGGATTTCCTGTGAAACAAGAACAAGATATTCATGCTGTTTGCTTTTCCTGATAGTTCCGTCGAGAATACCGTCGACAAAACCGCCTATTGTCGTCATAGGCGTGCGGAGTTCGTGAGAGACGTTTGCAATAAAAGTTTTGCTTATTTCCTCTGATTTTTCAAAGTTAGATGCAAGGGTGTTTACATATTCGGAAATATGCTGAAGATTAGGCGACAAATCAGTTGACAGACTTTCAGAGAAATCTCCTTTTGTATATTTTTCTATAATGCGGAGAAAATCCTCTTCAAATTTCATATTTCTGCTGATTTTTAATCTCATAAGAATATAGCATATAACAATTGAAGTAAGCGCAATGACTAAATATGTGAGGGTGGTTTTTATCGTGAATGCGTCGATATTTTCAGTACCGCCGTATACAAGAAGATACAGATTCTCGTCATCAAGCATAAATTCAGACCCATACAGCATATACGGTTCATTTTGTGAGAGCGAGGAGGAATAAAATTCAAGGATTTCCTTTTCATTGTCTATGCGTGTTCTCATATCTGCGTCGATAATATCATGATTTCCGCAGTCTGAAATGATGCAGTTTCCGTTGCTGTTGTACATACATATTCTTACATCGTGATTGTCCATCAGGTTTTTTCGCAGGCTGTCAGAATATTCAATATAATCTGTGTTATCTGATATATATTCAGCTGAAACGGAAGTTATGTAAAAACTGCCGACATTCTGTAAATCTTTTAATCTTGAATTTTCAAATAATTTGGAGCAGATGCTTATTATCAGTATTCCTGCGATTGTAATTATGATAAGGATTATAATCATAGTATAGCGAAAGAGTCTGTAATAATTGCTGTCTTTGATATTCAAAAAAACATCACCTCCGAAATCAAACAGGGGACAGCATAAGAAGTCCCCTGAAGCGATTATTCTTCTTCCTCAGCTTCAAACTTATAGCCGACACCCCACACGGTTTTGAGTGTCCATTTATCAGAAACGCCCTCCAGCTTTTCACGAAGTCTCTTTATATGAACATCGATAGTTCTTGAGTCGCCGTAATATTCAAATCCCCATACTTCGTCTAAGAGCTGGTCTCTTGTGTAAACACGGTTAGGATTGGAGGCAAGGTAATAGAGGAGTTCCAGTTCCTTTGGCGGAGTGTCAATGCTTTTGCCGTTTACTTTGAGTTCATAGCGTGTCATATTGACGGACAGCTTGTCATAGTGAACCTCTTTTATTTCGGGTTCAACATTGACATATCCCGCACGTCTTGTTACAGCATTGATACGGGCGATAACCTCTTTGGCATCAAACGGCTTGACGATATAGTCATCTGCGCCCAGTTCAAGACCGATAACTTTATCAATAGTTTCTCCTTTGGCAGTAATCATAATAATCGGGACATTTGATTTTTTACGGATTTCCCTGCAAACCTGCCAGCCGTCCATACCCGGAAGCATTATATCCAGCAGAACCATATCAGGTTTGAGAGCGTGAAATTTCACGACAGCCTCTTCACCGTCATGGGAAAGAATAACGCTGTAGCCGTCTTTCTCAAGGTACAGCCTGAGGAGGTCGCATATATTTTTATCGTCGTCAACAATGAGGACTTTCAGACTTTTTTCATTTGCCATTGCAATACCTTCTTTCATTTTAATTATATAAGTATATTATACAGCAGATAACGGAAAATGTCAATATTAATTTTTTTTATTTTTTAATCAGTGGCAACAAAAAAGCACTCTTTCTGCGGAGTGCTTTTTAAGTTATAAAATTTTATTTATTTTCGGGAGATAGTTTTTAATAATGTCAGAATCTGTATTATTTACTACAGCATAATTCAGTAATTTTGACTGAAGATTAGTTATATCGCCGTTGTATGCTTCTGCAAGGAGATTCTGAAATTCTGAGGCTGTACATTTTATCTGGCGTGTGAATTTGTCATACACGCTTGATAAACTGATTTCTAATTCTTCTGCAACTTTTTTGACGGAATTCTGGAACGGAGCAGGTGATTTGAGGTCGCATAAATTAACATAGTAGAAGTATATTAAAATAATAGCTTTCACTCTTGTGGAGCAATTCGCAATGCGTGATGTATCAAGCTCTGCTTTCTGTTTCTGCATGAAAAACGGTTCATCATTCTGCTGAAAGACGAGCGTCTGCCCGTCCTTCAGCTTTTTTGCAGTCGATAAATCAAATTTCACCATTGCCGTTCCGTCTGGTTCAATATGATACACTTTTATTTCCATTGTGCTTCTTCCTTAAACCATTTGGATTGTTTTTCGGATTTTGCAGCAGTATAACCGCTGCCTGAAGATGAACCTGCATTATTAATCGGTGGGAGTTCATTAATGTAGATGATATTGTTTCTGATATCAATATCGAACGTAGTGATACCTTTTTTGGTCATAAATGTAAAACCGTTTACTCTTGCAGGATTTTTGGCGGTAGTGTGATAGCTTCCTTTGTTGTGTCTGGATATAGTAATGGAATCACCATTAAAGGGTGTGAAGACCACAGCATTGAATTTGTGGTTTGGTGCGTATGCGCCAAATAACGTTTCACTTATGATAAGCCCGTATTGTGTTTCACATTTGTCCATTTGGTAAATCATAGTTTTTCCTCCTATAAGGTCGTTTTTTTGTGCGGTTTTGTTTTTTACAATTAAATTATAACGCAAAAACAGGGAAATGTCAACGGCGAAAACAAACGAATTTTTGTGTAAATTCGTTTGTGTATTCGTGAATTCTGCACAAGAAATAAAAGCACTCTTCAAAAGAGTGCTTTTTCTGACTTTATTCCTGTGGATTTGGATTATCTGTTTTCTTAATACCTGCCCTGTTTTCGTCTGCTGTATCTTCGGCAGACTGGCGGGCATATTTCGGGTCTAACTGCATGATAAGTTTTCTGATATCCTTATCAAGAGTAAGAACGTACATGATTTTCAGTGCATTCAGTGCATTGGGAATGTCCTTTTTGCCGAGGTAGTACGTTGCAAGCTGTGCGGCGGTCTCAATGACTTTTTTGTCAACGCCGAAATTTATATCGTATTTCTTCATGGTCTTTATTATTTTTTCACGGGACGGCATTACAACAGGTGTACCTTTGAGGTCAGCAACGTGCTGTAATTCAAGTGAAACAGCCTGATTTGCGTTGAACATTGTACTTGCGACGTAAAATATGACTGCGTCTTCGTACTCACCGAAATCAGTAAGGGTATAGCCGACATTTTCGTAGCACCTTGCAATTGCCACAGGTGACGAGGCAACAGCGAGTGTCTGTCTTGTCATTTCAAGAACCATTTTTTTGTTGCGTATGAGTTTATACACTTCTGTGAGTTCAAATTTTGCGCCCACATCAACGGGATTGAATTCTATTGCACGTTCAAGCACAGGAATTGCGTCAATATTTGCGCCTGTTTCAATAAGCAGATAGGCATAGGTTGTGATATAAGCGGCAAAGTCAAACGGTGTACGGCTCAGGGTCTTGTCCGTTTTGAAAAGTGCCTGACAGAGATTGTCCTCAAATGGATTTCTCAGGGAAACATACTTTGTTTTTTCTGTTTCCGCAAATTCAAGAGTTATCTTCTTGTAAAGTCTTTCTGCAAGCGGAATAGCTTCAAGTGGTTTCTTTTCATTGATAAGACCGACGATTTTATTGTACATCTCGTCCAGTCTCATACCGTCGATATGAGTAAGGCGGTTTACTTCGTTGCGCTGTTCTTCGGGCATATTTTCGAGGAGGAGTTCCCCGACAGCCTTTAAACTGTCGAGGTCTCCAGCCTGTGCGAACTTTTCACCCTCTGCTTTAAGTATTCTGTCGTTTTCTTCTGGTGAACTGCCGAGCTTTTTACGGAGTTCGGCAATTATATCTTTGTATTCCATTAATTCACCTCATATGATTATTTATTTCTCTTTGCCATTTCCTTCTGGAATTTAGCGTCGATTTTCTGCTGTCTCTTGAGTTCTTTCTGCTGTGCCTTTGTAAGCGGAATGTCAGACATGGCTGAACCCGAATTTGATGAGGAGGGAACGGGTCTGGAGAAAGAAGAAGATGGTCTTGACGGAGTTTTAAATTCCTGATATATAGGCACATTTTTCTGGAGTTTTGCTTCTTTTTCTTTTTTCTCTTTCAGTGAGTTGTCGCCAAGCTGCGAGAGAACGTCCTCAATGGAATCGAGAACAACTGTCTTTGGTTTAAGTCCCTGAGTTTCTGTAAGGCTCTGTGTATCGTCCTTTGCATCTGAAATAGCGTTGATAAATGCCTGTGAAGTAGAACGTGAATGCGGATTTGTTGCAATCTTTGAAACGTTTGCGGAAATAGGTGAACCCTTTGCGGCTTCTGCTGCTGCAATTTTCTGTCCGATAGTCATTTCCTTTTCAGAAACAGGCTCATCAAGAGAATTAAGAATGGACTGAAGTCTTGAATTTTTATTAAGTGACGAATATTCTGTCTGCTGTGGCTGCTGAACAGGCGGAACAGGCATCTGCACAGGCATACCCATACCCATTCCCATCATATTCTGCGGCATAGGCATCATAATCGGCTGACCGTTCTGGTCGTAGCCCTGAAAAATCATCTGCATATAAGCGTACACCGGCTGACCGTTCTTGTCGAAACCTGTCTGCTGCGGAACGGTTACAATCTGTCCCATACCCATTCCCATAGGAACTCCCATAGGCGCAACTTGCGGCATAGGCTGAGGTGCAGCAGTCTGCGGCATAGGCTGTACAGGCGGAATTACAGGCTGAACAGGAGTAACCGGTTTTGGTGCTTGCTGTACCGGTGCAGGTGAGGGTGTTACAGGTTTCGGAGCAGGTTTTGCCGGTTCAGGAGCGGGAACTTCTTCTGATACAGGAGTTTCTTTTATATCATCAATAGCAGGAATTTCAACTTCGGGTACTTTGATATCGTCGATTACAGGAGCAGGAATTTCGTCAATTTCCGGTACTGTGATGTCATCGATTGCAGGAGCAGGAATTTCGTCAATTTCCGGTACTGTGATGTCATCGATTGCAGGAGCAGGAATTTCGTCAATTTCCGGTACTGTGATGTCGTCAAGTACAGGAGCAGAAATCTCCTCAATTTCGGGTACTGTGATGTCATCGAGAACGGGAGCGGAAATATCCTCGATTTCAGGTACTTTAATATCATCGATTACAGGCGGTGCAGTTGGTTCTTCGTCGGTTATATCTCCGAAAAGCTGATTTGCAATAATATCCCATTCATTTACACTGCTTGTATCATCGTCTGTATTCATTGCATCGAATATACTTTCGTCATCATCGTCGTCCATAAGCGGATTTATGTAGTCGTCTGACGTATTTTCTTCTATAGTCTCTGATTTATCGATAGCAAACATACTTAAAATATCGTCCTGTTCGGGTTCAGGTTCTTTACGCATAACGGGACTGTTCTGCATAGCTGAAAGAGCGTCTGCAATATCATCAATTACAGGCGGTGCGGACGGTTCTTCGTAAGTCGTTTCTTTCTGCGGTGCAGATACAGAGAACTGAGCGAGGAAATCATCATCTTCCTCTTCGGCAGGTGCAGGAGTTTCCTGCGGTTTCTTTATAGCGAACTGAGCAAGGAAATCATCTTCCTCTTCGGCGGGAGCAGGAGTATCCTGTGGTTTCTTTATAGCAAACTGTGCGAGGAAATCATCATTATCTGTTTTAACGGTTTCTTGCGTTTCCTGAACAGGCGGTTCAGGTTTTTTGATAGCGAACTGTGCCAAATCGTCGGAATAAGCGGGATTATTTGAGTTTATCTGAACATTTTCCACAGGAGTTTCAGGCGGTTCGGGTTCGGCAGAAGTAGGTCTTGAGCCAAGCTCGGAAAGCTGTACAAGTCCGTCGTCGTCGCCACGTTTTGCTCTCATTTTTTCCTCTTTAAGAAGGGCTTTCATTTCTTTAGAGTCGGCTTTAATCATTTCTTTGGCAATTTTAGCCTTGCACTTTTCACAGGTGATTTCACCGAGATAAGACATTTCTCTGCCTTTCTGGTAGCGTGAGGCAGTTTCAGGCTTCATAAGATTAATTCCACAGCCTGTTTTCTTATCATTGAAAGTTCCGTGAACCAAATCATTGAAAGAAGCCGTTACAAGTGTAACTTTCATAACATTCTCCATTTCTATTATTTTCGTTTTACGGCACTTAACAGCCGATTTAACTGAATACTATACAGATATATTATAACTCATATATCAAAAAAAATCAACTGTTTATTGAAAATTAAGCTTTAAAATTATACTTAAAATTGAATTTTCAGCGAAAATAACAAAATGTTATTGAAATTTTTGTCAAAAATCCCATAGAAAGTTGCAAATAACTGATAAAAATAATCATGAAAGTCAGGAAGATAATGTAAAATAAAATAAACAAAAAGTTTTTTCGGAAAAAAATCAAAATACTATTGCAGAATTATTGATTTTGTAGTATAATTAATAGTGTATTTATTGTTATCGGATAATTGGCTGATGTATTCAGACGTTTCCGGGACTGGAGGTATATTATGAAACTTATTTCAGTCGTTGTGCCGTGTTACAACGAACAGGAAGTTCTCCCGATGTTCTATGAGGAGATTATAAAAGTTACTGACAGAATGAAGGAAGAACATTCCGGACTTGAATTTGAGTTCCTGTTTATCAACGACGGCTCAAAGGACAGAACTCTTGAAATTTTCAGGGAACTTGCCGCAAAGGACAAGCGTGTGCGGTATATTTCTTTCTCAAGAAATTTCGGCAAGGAAGCCGGAATTTATGCAGGACTGAAAAATTCAAGGGGCGATTTCGTCGTTGTTATGGACGCTGATTTACAGCACCCGCCTGCTTTTCTTCCGCAGATGTACAATTATGTCAAGGACGGCGAATATGACTGTGCAACAACAAGACGTGTCAGCAGACAGGGCGAATCGAAAGTCCGTTCATGGTTCGCACGTATGTTCTATAAAATCATGAACAAAATCTCTGATACTGAAATTGTTGACGGCGCACAGGATTTCCGTTTCATGTCAAGACAGATGGTTGACGCAGTGCTTTCCATGTCGGAATACAACCGCTTCTCCAAAGGAATTTTCAGCTGGGTAGGCTTTAAGGTAAAATATATGCCATACGAAAACGTTGAACGTCCTGCCGGTACTACTTCATGGTCTTTCTGGGGACTTTTCAAGTATTCTCTTCAGGGTATCATGGCTTTTTCGACGTTTCCGCTTGCAGTGGCAATCTTTATGGGAATACTCTGTTTAATTCTTTCTGTTCTTGTCTTTTGCGGCGGAATTGTTGCTTCTGCTGTTACTGACAGGAAATACAGCGGTTATGCAGGAATTGCTGTTGCCCTTGCCGTCGGCGGAGTTCAGCTGTGCTGTATGGGAATACTCGGACAGTATATTTCCAAAATGTATCTTGAAGTCAAAAAGCGTCCGATTTATATTACAGGTGAGACAGACGAAGACTTCAGAAATAAGGTAAAACAGGATAATGAATAAGCGGACAAGGCTTATCGTTTCAATTCTTTTTGTGGTGATTATTGTTCTCGCCGCAGCAATCACAAGATTTTATGTGAATGTTCCTGAAAATATGCAGAGTGACAGCAATCAGGCGGAAATCGTCAATGTTACCGAAAAAGACGGTTCGGGCAGTTTTATTTTCACTGACGGTAAAGGAAATTTCGGAATTTCTGATAATGTGCGGATTACTGCAAATCCTGAATGGCAGGAAATCAGGTTTGCCGGAGACGGAAGATGTATTGCATCAAAGAAAATAGGCGGTGAACTTCTTTTCGGCTGTATCGATTACGAAGGCAATGTTGTTACGCCGTTTATTTACCGCAGTATAACAAAGCATATTGTAAATAATCTTGTTGTTTACTGTGCCGAAAGTTCTGCTGACAGTTCGTATGTGCTGTACAATGAGAATTTTATGCCGTTTTTCCGCAGTTCATGGAATACTTTTAGTTCCGACGGAAACGAAATCACGATTACTGACGATAAAGGAACTTATGTTTTTTCTGTCGAAACCGACGGGCTTGTTTTCAAAAGTGCTTCTGTTTCGGGCGAAGTCATGAACTGTCCTTACAATCTTAATATATACAGCCGTGTACTTCTTTCAAAGCTGTCGCCTTCCATGATTGAAAAAATGACCGCAGATGCGGAAAAGTATCTTGAATTTGCTTACACGGGCAATGAGGATATTATTGCAGAAATTTCGTCGGATAAACATTCGTCATTTGTTCCTGCATTTAAAGATGACGGGAATATAATTTCCAGAAAACTGCTGGGGATTTCCGATATACACATCTATTCTGTAAGTTCTGATGACGGCATTCCGCATTATGATGTTTCTGTGAATGCTGATACTGAAATCGTCTACTATGACGAATACGGGACAAGAAATTCTCTTTATGACAATTACAGAATTGCTGTGAATTTCAGCGGAAGTTCAGAAAGTGACCTTTGTGCTGTGTCGGGAAAGTTTGAACTTGATTCGCCTGTATATCCTGAGCCGACAACTGAAAATCAGGAGCAGGATATGCTTACGGGCGATTGAGTTATATATATTTTATTTAGAATTGGAGTGTTTTATTATGTCAAAAAAAGTTGCTGTTATTATGGGTAGTGACAGTGATTTTCCTGTAGTAAAATCTGTTCTCACGGAGCTGAAAAAATACGGCGTTGAGTTTGAATGCCGTGTTATGAGCGCACACCGCACGCCTGCTGAGGCTGCTGAATTTGCCGCAAATGCAAAGAAAAACGGTTTCGGCGTTATCATCTGTGCCGCAGGAATGGCTGCACATCTTGCTGGAGTTGTCGCAGGTCACACAACACTGCCCGTTATCGGCATACCTATGAAGTCCGCCGCACTTGAGGGCATGGACGCTCTTCTTGCTACCGTCATGATGCCGCCCGGAGTTCCTGTTGCAACTGTAGGTATCAACGGCGCAAAAAATGCCGCTGTACTCGCTGTGCAGATACTCGCCGTTTCAGATGACGGACTCGCAGAAAAGCTTATTGCAGAAAAGCAGAAAATGGCTGACGGCGTTCGTGAAAAAGATGCTAAATTACAGGCGGAGATAGCCACTTTATGAGCCAATATGATATACTAATATTTGACCTTGACGGCACACTTGTAGATACAAGACCCGGTGTGCTTTCCTGTTTTGAGTATACTTTGAATAAGCTTGGACTTCCGCCTTATCATGACCCATATAAATTTCTTGGTCCTCCGTTGCAGTATTCATTCAGTACATTGTGCGGTCTGGACGAGAAAGCTACGGAAGAAGCTGTACAGATATTTCGGCAGAAGTATAGAACTGAAGGTATATTCAATGCTGAGCTTTTTAACGGTATTGAGGATATGCTCCATACACTTAAAGAAAACGGATATATTCTTGCAGTGGCGACTTGCAAAATGGAAAAATTTGCAAAAATCGTTCTTGAACATTTTGGTATCGCAAAGTATTTTGATTTTATTGGCGGTGCTGATGAAAACAGATACGAAAAATCTCAGGTCATATATCATGTTATAGAAGAACTGGGCAAACCTGATACTTCCCGTGTGTTGATGATTGGCGACCGTGATAACGACGTAAAGGGTGCTGAAACTTTCGGTATTCTTTGTCTGTATGCTCTCTGGGGTTATGGCTCGGCAGAGGAAGCATCAGAAGTCGGAGCATTAACGGCAGTTTATACACCCGATGAATGTTTACGGTTCGTCATGGAAAAATGACCACACTTTAACAATTTTGTTGACCTGTCCGCAAAGGTGCGGACTTGTATAAATTTCTATAATTCTCAGGGAGGATATTAAAAAATGGAAAATGTAACAAAAATGGAACAGCTTTATGAGGGCAAGGCTAAGAAAGTCTATGCTACAAACAACCCCGACCTCGTAATCGTTGACTACAAGGACGACGCTACTGCTTTCAACGGTGAGAAAAAGGGTACTATCTCAGGCAAGGGCGTAATCAACAACAGAATGACAAACTATATGTTCAGGATGCTCGAAAAAGAGGGCGTTCCTACTCATCTTGTGGAGGAAATCAGCGACAGAGAAACTATTGTCAAGAAAGTTTCTATCGTTCCGCTTGAAGTTATCATCAGAAACGTTGCTGCCGGCAGTTTCTCAAAGAGAATGGGCGTTGAAGAGGGAACAAAGCTTCTCACTCCTATTCTTGAGTTCAGCTACAAGAATGACGACCTCGGCGACCCGTTTATCAACGACTACTATGCACTTGCCCTCGGTCTCGCTACAAAGGAAGAAATCGATACTATCGCAAAGTACGCATTCAAGGTAAATGAGTTCATGCTCAAATTCTTTAAAGGACTCAATATCGACCTTATCGATTTCAAAATTGAGTTCGGCAGAACTTCCGACGGAACTATCATTCTCGCTGACGAAATTTCTCCCGATACCTGTCGTTTCTGGGACAGCACAACCCACGAAAAGCTCGACAAGGACCGTTTCCGCAGAGATATGGGCGGTGTTGAAGAGGCTTATCAGGAAATCATGAAGAGACTTATGGGAGAATAATTCTATGGGCGGATTTTTTGGTGCAGCCTCGAAAAACGAATGTATTGTTGATGTTTTTTACGGCACAGATTATCATTCCCATCTCGGAACAAGGCGTGGAGGTATGACTTCATATTCTGTTGACCATGGTTTCCAGAGAAGTATACATAGTATTGAAAACTCACCTTTCAGGACAAAATTTGAAAATGATGTTGTAAATATGCACGGAAATATCTGTATTGGCTGTATAAGCGATACAGACCCTCAGCCTATTATGGTGCGTTCAAAACTCGGTTTGTACGCTGTCTGCTCCGTCGGAATTATCCGCAATGCAGATGTGCTTGTTGACGAACTTTTGCAGAACGGCTGTGCGAACTTTGAAGCAATGAGCAGCGGAAATATTAATTCAGGCGACTTAATCGGCGCACTTATTGCACAGAAAGATAATTTCGTTGACGGCATACGCTATGCACAAAGCAAGATTGAAGGTACAATGTCCCTTATTATACTTACAAAAAACAGTATCATTGCAGCCCGTGACGAGTATGGCAGACTTCCGATTATTGTCGGCAGACGCTGGGACGGTTTCTGTCTTTCAACAGAGTCTTTTGCATTTCAGAAACTCGGATATGAAACTTACAAGGAACTTACAGCAGGAGAAATAGTTGAAGTTACTTCGGACGGCTGTACAGTTCTTGCAGAGGGCGACCCGTCGAAAATGAAGATTTGCACGTTTCTGTGGACTTATTACGGCTATCCTACTGCCTGTTATGAGGGCGTGAATGTAGAAGTAATGCGTACACGCAACGGCGAAATCATGGCAGAAAATGATATTAAAGCAGGAAAGCTTCCCGATGTTGACTACGTATGCGGTGTGCCTGATTCGGGTACTCCGCACGCTATCGGTTATGCCAACAGAAGCGGTATACCGTTTGCAAGACCTTTTATCAAGTATACACCTACATGGCCTCGAAGTTTTATGCCGACTAACCAGAGTATGCGTAACAAAGTCGCAAAAATGAAGCTTATTCCTGTGCATGAACTCATTGAGGGTAAAAAACTTCTCTTTGTCGATGACAGTATAGTGCGTGGAACTCAGATGCGTGAAACTGTGGAATTTCTGTACGAAAACGGTGCAAAGGAAGTCCATATGCGTTCTGCCTGTCCGCCTATCATGTACGGCTGTAAGTATCTGAATTTCTCAAGAAGTCATTCTGAACTTGAACTCATTGCACGTCAGATTATTGATGAATTTGAGGGCGAAGAGGGCGTAAAGTATCTTGCTGAATACAGCGATACAAATACGGAAAGAGGAAAGAAACTCCGTGACGAAATATGCAGGCGACTGAAACTCACATCTCTGGAATTTCAGTCGCTTTTAGGAAAAGTCAAGGCTGTTGGACTTCCTGAATGCAATCTCTGTACGTACTGCTGGAGCGGTAAAGAATAAATCAAAAATATTATCAAGGCAGGAGGAGGGTGACTGTTTCTTCCTGCCTTTTTAAAAAAGGAGTAAAATTGCTATGAATAACAGTTTTTCTGAAAGTTACAAAAAAGCAGGAGTTGACGTTACTGCGGGATATAGGGCTGTTGAACTCATGAAACAGCATATCGCAAGAACTACACTTCCGGGCTGTATATCGGGTATCGGCGGTTTCGGAGGTCTTTTTGAACTCGATATGACAGGTATCAGCAAGCCTGTACTTGTTTCGGGTACTGACGGCGTTGGTACTAAAATAAAAATTGCTTTTATCATGGACAAGCATGATACAGTCGGTATTGACTGCGTTGCTATGTGCGTGAATGATATTATCTGCTGCGGAGCAAAGCCACAGTTTTTCCTTGATTACATTGCGTGCGGAAAGAATGTTCCTGAAAAAATTGCTGAAATCGTATCAGGAGTTGCTGAAGGCTGTGTGCAGGCTGAATGTGCGTTAATCGGCGGTGAAACTGCTGAACACCCCGGACTTATGCCTGAAGATGAGTATGACCTCGCAGGATTTTCAGTCGGTGTTGTTGATAAGGACAGAATTTTACAGCCCGATACACAGAAGGCAGGAGATATTCTTATTGCTATTAAGTCAAGCGGCGTTCACTCAAACGGATTTTCTCTCGTGAGACGTGTATTTGATGTAAATGAACAGAAACTTAATATGCACTTTGATGATTTGGGTGCAACATTGGGCGAAACCCTGCTTACTCCGACAAGAATCTATGTCAAAGCTGTCATGAAGCTGATTGATACAGTGAAAGTAAAATCTATTTCACATATCACAGGCGGTGGATTTTATGAAAATATACCACGTTCACTCCCGAAAAATCTTTCCGCAAAAATCGAGAGAAACGCTGTACAGGTACTCCCGATTTTCGACCTCATCGCAAGAAGCGGAAATATTCCCGAGCGTGATATGTTTAATACATTCAATATGGGCGTGGGAATGATTGTTTCCGTCGACAAAAACGATGCTGACAAGGCAATTGAAACTATAAAGTCGGCAGGAGAGGAAGCCTATGTTCTCGGTGAACTCGTTGAATCTGAAGAGGGCGTGATTATCTGCTGATTTCAGTATCCGAAGAGGTGCAGGTATATGAAAAAATTTACTGCTTTTATTGCAGTTATCGTGACTGCATTGAGTGTTTCCGCTATGCCTGCACTGTCGGCAGGTGTGGAAATGGACGAAAACGGTGACAACAGAGTTGACGTTTTCGATATGATTATCGCACGACAGAAAAACCGTTCTGAAGAGGAACTGAAAAGACTGTGCGGATTTATTCTGAATGACAAATCGGAAGATGTTGTTATCGACGAAAGCTGTATACTTGAGCCGAAAGGTACTGTACATACAGGCGAGGGTACTTTCTACGGCGGAGGATATGTCGGCGGCTGTGCAATGCTTGACCCTGTTTCAAGTGACTACTGGATTGTTGCCATGAATCTTGCCGACTACAATAACGCACAGCTTGCAGGAGCATATCTCGAAGTTACGGGCGAACTCGGCACAATAAATATGCTCGTGACCGATTTGCTCCCCGAAGGCAAAAAGGGCGATTTGGATTTATATGTTGACGCATTTCCGCTGATTGCTCCTGCCGAAAAAGGTCGTGTACCTGTAAGCTGGAAGATAATTCCGCTTGATACAGCTGAAAATGCTCCTGTTTGTTATAAGTACAAGGAGGGTACAACGGAATACTGGTGCGGTGTGCAGGTGAGAAATCACCGCTATCCGATTGCAAAACTCGAATATCTCAATGAAAACGGCGAATTTGTGGAGATAGAACGCCGTCAGTACAATTATTTTGAAAGCGACGAAATGGGAGCAGGTCCGTTTACATTCAGGATAACCGATATTTACGGACAGGTTGTCATTGACGAAGATATACCGCTTTCGTGCGACGATACGGAAATAATACAGGGTCATGTACAGTTTCCGGAATAGGAAAGGCAGATTTTATGAATGTTGAAAAAATTGACTATATATGGGCGGTTGTTTCGTTTATAACGGTCGGAGTTACATACCATTTCGGCTATCTGCTTTACGGACTTATCGGAATATATGTTCTTATGGTTGCCGTTTTTCTGTATCATATATTCAGAGTGAAAAAGCGGATTAAAAATACTGTTGCTGTTTACGGCAGAATAGTCGATTACCACACGGAAAAGGGTACTCGCAAGCATTACTATCCAATTTTGCGCTATGAAACAGAGGACGGCACGGAAATAAGTTCTGCCTATACTATCGCCGACAAGGAGCAGAGATACGAAATCGGTGACGAGGAACTGATTTGCTATGACCCTGACGACGAACTTTTCTTTTATTTCGCAGACAGGGAAGAGGAACTTACTGCCAATTACTACAGATACATAATTTTCGGCGGAATACCGGCACTTTTTGTACTTATAGCGATTTTTGCGTATTAAGGAGATGTTTATATGCTTACAGAAAAAGCGGAGAATTTTGTAAAATCCAGACTTCTTGAATACCGTTCGGAACTTGAAACAGTACTGAACGGCGGTGATATTTCGCAGTACAATTACTGCAAATGTATGACCGACGTAGGTGTACCATATGACAGGAATTACGAAAACAGACTGAGAATTTCGCTTGCATTGTGGTATATGTCCGACGGTCTCGACGTTGAATTTCTTACCGCTGCACTTATGAATGAGGAAATAAAAGACCTCGAAAATGCTGCTTACGGCGGAACGAGTTTAACAATATACCTGCTTGCATATAAAATGCTGGAATATAAAAAATCCTCATACAGAAATCTTTTTAAACGTGCCAGAAATGCAAATATGGATTGCTTTTGTGAAATCGACGTTTATTATATAAAAATATTTGCTAACCGTTTTAGCGATTGGCATAATCAGGACTGGGAATATATTTTTGAAATTCTCGGCGACAACGAAAGTCTTGAAATGCTTAAAAGAATTAATCAGAATTAAAGGAATAAAGATATGGAAAAAAATATAATTGTTCTTGTATCAGGAGGCGGTACAAATTTACAGGCACTCATTGACGCTGAGAAAAACGGTGAAATCATCGGCGGAAAGATTACCTGTGTAATATCGTCCAACCCGAACGCATACGCACTTGAAAGGGCAGAAAACAACGGTATTGCCACAAGAGTTATTCCACGTAAGGAGTACGCCGACAGCAAGTCCTACAGCATGGCGGTGCTTGAAGCACTCGACGAGGAAAAGGCTGATTTGGTGGTACTTGCAGGATTTATGACAATCCTTGACGAGTGCGTTACAAGTAAATATGCGTATAGGATTATCAACGTCCACCCCGCACTTATTCCGTCATTCTGCGGAGAGGGCTACTACGGACTTAAAGTCCACGAAAAAGCACTTGAATACGGCGTGAAAGTCAGTGGTGCTACTATCCACTTTGTCAACGAAAAGGCGGACGCAGGTGCAATAATTTTGCAGGGCGTTGTTGACGTAAAAAAAGACGATACTCCAGAAGTATTGCAAAGACGTATTATGGAGAACGTCGAATGGAAATTACTCCCGAAAGCCGTATCTCTTTTCTGTCAGGACAGAATTGAAATAATCGGCGGAAAGGCTTATGTAACTGAATGAAAAAATTATTTTTAGTGCTGATGATTTGTATGTCTGCACTTGTTTCGTGCGGTTACAATACTGGGAAAGTCTATGTATCGGAAGAAAGCTATGACATTGACGGCTGTACGTTCGATTATAAGCATTATACCGGCTGTGTGAGAAATGACATAGAGGGAGCTTTAAAAAAAGGCAATGAGGTTATATGCGAATACAGTGCAGATGGCTTTGTGGGAAATTATCCCGAAAAAGTCATAAATCTTTTTGACAGCGTTTATTATGTAGAAAACCGTGAAGTTGAAGACAAGGAAACTTTGTTCTATATTGCCAAAGACGGAACGATGTACCCTGATTTTGTGCAGACTGACGAACAGGCAAAGCAGGAACAGCTTGAATATATTTCAGATTTCTTACATGATAACATAACGGAGCGGGAAATTGCTGATATATTTGACAGGTGCGGATATGATGACAAGTATATTCTTGAAATCTACAAATATTCCGAAAAGGACTGATTTTATGATTAGAGATATAAAGCAAGGTGCATACGGCATTGAGGGAAAACTTTACTCGGAAATATTCGGCAGAGATATTGATGTCAGTATTGACGAGGAAGTAAGTATTGAGTACGCTGAAAAGTGTGCTGAACATTTCAGCAGTCTCAACAGTGAAATGGTTGAGACCATTTGCAGAGGTGCAAAAGCCTACTGCCTTGACTTCATGGAAATAGCAGGCGGAGACTGGGACGAGGAACTGACAATTCCTGTCAATTCCGAAACTCCTGCACTTGATATGATGAAATGTTTCAGACCGCAGATGCTTATAATCAAAAAACCTGACGACGAAAACAGTATCGGCTATCAGCTTGAATGTTCGTGCGACTGGGAAATAGAACACGGTATGGAAATTGACATACTTGATAACAAAGTCGTCTATCTTAGTTCGTTCAACGGCTATTCGCCTTGGGACTACGGAGATGATATATCCAATTATATAAAAAGGAGAAATTGAAAATGATTAAACTTGATTTGGCAAAGGAACTTAATTCAAACGCTTACCCCGGAAGAGGTATTGTAATAGGCAAGTCCGCCTGCGGAAAGTACGCTGTTACAGGCTACTTCATTATGGGCAGAAGCGAGAACAGCCGTAACCGTGTATTTGTCGAGGACGGTACAGGCATACGCACACAGGCTTTTGACCCTTCCAAACTCTCAGACCCGCATCTTATCATCTATGCACCTGTGAGAGTACTGGGCAATAAACTTATCGTGACAAACGGCGACCAGACTGATACTATCTATGAAATGATGGACAAGCAGTTCACATTTGAGCAGTCTCTCCGTACCCGTGAATTTGAGGACGACGCTCCGAACTACACCCCCAGAATTTCAGGTATTCTCAGATTTGAGGAGAATAATTTCAACTATGCAATGTCAATACTGAAATCGGCAAACGGCAATCCTGAATCATGTCAGCGTTACACATTCTGCTACAGCAATCCCGTTGCGGGCGAGGGACATTTCATTCATACTTATATGGGTGACGGCAGTCCGCTTCCGAGCTTTGAGGGTGAGCCTAAACTTGTCGAAATCAAGGGCAATATCGACGAATTTACCGATATGCTCTGGAATAATCTCAATGAAGACAACAAAGTATCTCTCTTTGTACGCTATGTAAATCTTGAGGACGGTTCTGTTGAGACAAGGATTGTAAACAAGAACAAGTAATGAAACTTCTGCTTTCATTCAATAAACTGCTGATTTTCCCGTTATGTATTACATATATGATTATAAATGTCATAACGGTTTTAAACTATGACCCCAATCTTACTCTTTATTGTAAAGTCTGGGGCTTCTGCAAAAATCATGATATATTGGATTATTTCTACTTTTTTCATGATACAGGTATGGAACTGTCATTTTCCTGCAATAATACAATATCGGTAATACTTACACTTATGATGATAATTGATATAATTTTCAGTATACGCAACGGCAGAAAACAGATTATAAAGTGGATTCTGTACGGAATAATAACAGTTATTATTTTATTTATCGGTTTTGTTGCCTCACCTGAATTTTATGATAGTGTATAAGGAGTAATATATGAGTAAAAATATGAAACGTGGCAGAATTATGTTGATTTCTGTGCTTATGTGTGCATTATGCCTTGTATCTTGCAGTAACAGTGCGGAGATTTCTTCGGAAGTCTCCGTCGCCGGAATTGTCACGACCGTAACAGCAGTTCAGACAACACAGCCGGCATCTGAAACAGTGACAGTTCCCGTAACAACGACTGAAAATGCGAATGAGACGGCTGATATAGAAGTACCCGAAAATGCGGTGTATAATCAGACTATAACAAGTCACGACAGTCACGGATTTTTTAAAAGGACAGTAAACATTTTTGACGAAAATGATAATGTGCTTATAAATGCTGCGTACACTTCTGAAAATGACAACCTGCCGGCAAGTAAAACGATTTATACTTATACAGACGGCAGACTTGTTAAAGAGGATTTTTATTATAGTAACAGACTTATGTACTATGTTGAGTATGAATATGACGAAAACGGTGTTATGATTTCAGATACGGAATACAATAATCTTGATAATGGCGAAGTTCATGAAGTAAGAACAGAGTATATTTACGACGAAAAAGGCAGGTTATCCGTTGCACAGGCATATCAGAATGACCGTAAATCATGGAGAATTGAGTATGAATATGATGAGCAGGACAGATTGATAAAAGAAACTTATTACAGCAGAATAAATGCTTATTGTTCTTATTCATACGATGAAAACGGTAATCTTTCAGAAAAAACAGTTGACGGCGAATTTGGCGTTACAGTAACAGATTATACTTATGACGAAAATAACCGTATTATAAAAGCGGAAGATTATCATGACGGTGAATTGCTTTATACTTACGAATATGAGTACGAATTTTACTGAAAGCAGGTATGAATTATGCTGAATAAAAAAAGACTGATTTTTGCATTGCTGTGTGTTGTATTTCTTGTATCGTGCAGTAACAGTGCGGAGATTTCTTCTTCGGAAATTTCCGTTGCTGAAAGAACAGCAGATGTACCCGAAAATGCGACGTACAGGCAGACTGTTATAAAGAGTAACGATGATGATAAAGAAACGGGAGCGTTTCAGAAGGAACTGAATTATTATGATAATCAGGATAATCTGATTTTTTCGCAGAGGTATATACTTACCGAACCTGAACAGGCTATGGGTGCGGAGGAATATGAATATGAAAACGGTCTGCTTGTTTCTTACAGCAGTTACGGCAATATAACTGAATATGAGTATAATTCAGATAGTAAAATAAGTGCGGAAATTCTGCAAAGCGACGGCGGAACGTACAAAAGGGCTGATTATATTTACGACGAAAAAGGCAGATTATCGCAGATACAGTATTATGACGCTGACGGTGAAAAAGATTTTGATACTGTTTATGAGTACGATGAGCAGGACAGAGTTATCCGTGAATCTTCCGATGATATAAGCGGAAGATGGGTACGCTATACTTATGACGACAACGGTAATATTTCACAGAAATCTTCCGGAAGCAGAAACAATTCATATGTAGAAACATATACTTATGATGCAAATAACCGCATTATAAGTGGAAAAGGTTACAGCGACAGTAAAAGCGGATTTGAAATCAATTATACTTATGAATATGAGTATGAGTTTTATGAAACGGAGTAAAATTATGCTGAATAAAAAAACTATACTGCTGTTATCAGCATTATGTTTACTCATATTGTCCGTTCATATAAATAAACAGTCTGAAGAGGAAGTCGTCGAAAGTGAAATAGTCACAGAGGCGGTATCTGAAAATGCGAATGAAAGTAATAATATGGAAATTCCTGAAAATGCGGTTTACAGTCAGACTGTCACGATACGTGAACTTTTTGGATTTTCAGAAAGAACGGTAAATATATTTGACGAAAATGATAATATTATTATAAGTGCTGTATACACTTCTGAAAATGACAGTCTGCCGGCAAGTAAAACGGTTTATACTTATGATACAGACGGCAGGCTTGTTAAAGAGGATTTTTATGGAGATAACAATTATACTGTATACGAATACGACAGAAACGGTATTATGATTTCAGATACAAACTACTATCATGGTAATGAAGCGGTTAAAACGGAGTACATCTATGATGACAAAGGCAGATTATTTACTGAAATTGTCTATGAAAACGAGCATGAATCAGGACGTTATAAATACGGATATAACAGCAGTGACAGGCTAATAAGCAAGGAATACCCTTCGGGCAGTTGTGAGTACTATGAGTACGATGATAATGGTAATATGATTGAAAAAACGTATGGTGACGTTGTGGACGAATATACCTATGACGAGGAAAATCGTCTGATAAAGCACAGGCATCATGAGGAGTACGACTGGAGAGCTGCTTATACACATTATTATGAATACGAATATGAGGAATTATGATAGTTTCTTTTGATTTGGACGAAACATTATTTGTAAATCCTGAAAAAGTGCCGGCTGAAAAACCGCTGAAATTTCCGTTCAGTAAAATTTACAGGGACAGGCTCAGAAAGGGTACTCCTGAACTTCTGCAATGGATAAATGGCAATGACATAGAACTGTGGATTTATACCACTTCATACCGTTCACCACGATATATCAGCGGAATTTTCAGGCATTACGGCATAAGAATTGACAATATCATAAACGGAAAACGTCATGCGGAGGAAGTGCAGGGCAGTAAAAAAGAAATCATGCCGTCGAAATACCCTGCGAAGTACCACATTGATTTGCACGTTGACGACGAAATTTCCGTATATCAGAACGGTATTGCACACGGTTTCAGGGTGTACCTTCTCAGGGAAGATGATACAGACTGGACAGAAAGATTAAAAGCGGAGATAATCCGCATAAAAAATAATAATTTAATTTAAGGAGGACATTATTATGTCAAATGAAATGCAGTTAAAGTACGGCTGTAATCCCAACCAGAAGCCGTCAAGAGTTTACATGGCAGACGGTTCTGAACTGCCCATCGAGGTACTTTGCGGAAGACCGGGCTACATCAATCTTCTGGACGCTCTCAACGGCTGGCAGCTTGTAAAGGAACTCAAAGCAGCTACAGGAGTATGTGCAGCAACATCATTCAAGCACGTTTCACCGGCAGGCGCAGCAATCGGCAGACCGCTTTCCGATGATTTGAAAAAAATCTACTGGGTAGACGATTTAGGCGAACTCTCACCGCTTGCAAGTGCATATGCAAGGGCAAGAGGTGCGGACAGAATGTCATCTTACGGCGATTTCATTGCGCTTTCCGATAAAGTGGACGTATGCACGGCAAAGATGATACAGAGGGAAGTATCGGACGGCATTATTGCTCCTGACTACGACGAAGAGGCACTTGAAATTCTGAAATCAAAGAGAAAAGGCACTTACTGCATACTCAAAATCGATGAGAATTACAAGCCTGCTCCGGTTGAGACAAAGCAGGTTTATGGTGTATCTTTCGAGCAGGGCAGAAACGAACTTGAAATCAACAAGGAACTCCTTGCAAATGTTGTTACTGAAAACAAGAATATTCCTGCTGACAAGCTTGATGACCTGATGATTTCTCTTATCACACTGAAATACACGCAGTCCAACTCTGTATGCTACGTCAAGGACGGACAGGCAATCGGTATAGGAGCAGGACAGCAGTCAAGAATACACTGCACAAGACTTGCAGGACAGAAAGCTGATAACTGGTGGCTGAGACAGTCTCCGCAGGTAATGGGACTTGATTTCGTGGACGGTATCCGTCGTGCAGACCGTGACAACGCTATTGACGTATATATGGGCGACGAATATGAGGACGTACTCCGTGAGGGCGAGTGGCAGAAGATTTTCAGGACAAAGCCTGCTGTATTCACTGCCGAAGAGAAAAAGGCATGGCTTGCAAAGAATACAGGTGTTTGTCTTGGTTCAGACGCATTTTTCCCGTTCGGCGACAATATCGAGCGTGCGAAGAAGTCGGGCGTTGAGTACATTGCAGAACCAGGCGGTTCAATCCGTGACGACAACGTAATTGAGACCTGCAACAAGTACAACATCGCTATGGCGTTCACAGGTATCAGACTTTTCCACCACTGATAATTGAGATATAGGGATTATAAGGAGGATTTTAAAAATGGAACGAGATAAATCATTGCGTATAATGAACATAGTCGGAGCAGTACTTTTCGGGCTGACCGCTTTACTGTATCTGGTGATTATAATTTTTCCGAGAGGCGTAGTAAATGCTTTTCTGTCTGGAACAGACATAAAGCCTGATGCAATAGTAATTATGTCTCTGCTTGTCAGGATAATAAAACCGGTTATATTTGCGGTGATTGGCATAATTGGCTTCAGGAGAAAAAATATGTCTTTCCGCTGGGGAATAGGTACTGCTGTAGGTACTGGTATACTGTGGGTATTCCCTCCGGCAGGTTTGCAGCTTTACTTTACAAGTATTTTTGCCTGTATGGTTGAAATGGAACAGATTGCGTATACAAATGCGCTTGACACTGCAATGAATACTTTTGGATTTATGAGCAATATCGGAATACTTCTGATTTTCGGTTCAGCAGTTGCGGAAGCGTATGCAGTGAAGAAATTACAAAAGAATGAATTATGAGGTGACAGAAATGCAGACAGGTTGTTTGGGTTCTCTTGCTGTGATTGTTATGGCGGTTATTACTGTAGTTGCTGTATGCGTTACAGGTAAAAAAACAAATTAATTATGAGGTGATAAAAATGAAGAATGTATTGGTAGTAGGCGGCGGCGGACGTGAACACGCTATCATAATGAAATTGGCGGAGAGTAAGCACGTCGGCAAGCTGTACTGTACACCAGGGAATGGCGGTATATCGAAATATGCGGAGTGCTTTAATGTAGGAGCAACTGATATTGACGGCGTAGTTGCGCTTGCAAAGGAACTCAAGCCCGATATGGTAGTGGTCGCACCCGATGACCCGCTTGTAATGGGAATGGTAGACGCTTTACAGGCAGAGGGCTTTATGACTTTCGGACCAAAGGCAAATGCAGCAATAATAGAGGGTTCAAAAGTATTTTCAAAGGAACTCATGAAGAAGTACAATATCCCTACAGCTTTCTATGAAGTATTCACGGAGAGCGACAAGGCGATTGCATATCTGAAAGAGCAGAACAGTTATCCTGCTGTAATCAAGGCGGACGGTCTTGCACTGGGCAAAGGAGTAATCATTGCACAGAACGAGGAAGAGGCAGTACAGGCAGTACATGACATGATAGACGAGCTGAAATTCGGTAAAAGTTCGGCAAGAATAGTTATAGAGGAATTTCTGACAGGTCCCGAAGTCTCGGTACTCAGCTTTACAGACAGCAGAACACTTGTGCCGATGATTTCCTCTATGGACCACAAGCGTGCGCTTGACGGCGATAAAGGACTTAACACAGGAGGTATGGGAACAGTATCACCCAATCCGTACTATACAGAAGAAGTTGCAAAGGAGTGCATGGAAAAAATCTTCATGCCGACCATGAACGCAATGAATGCAGAGGGACGTACATTTGAGGGCTGTCTCTATTTCGGACTTATGATTACACCGAAAGGACCGAAAGTTATTGAATATAACTGCCGTTTCGGCGACCCTGAAACACAGGTTGTACTTCCTATGCTGGACGCTGATTTGTACGAAATTTTTGAAGCAGTCTACAATCACGAACTTGACAAGGTGGATATAAAGTGGCATGACGGCTCGTGTGCGTGCGTGGTAATGGCAAGCGGCGGTTATCCTGAAAGTTATCCGAAGGGCATCGTCATGAACGGTATGAACGAAAAAGGACAGGTTGACGGCTGTTTCGTGTACCATGCAGGAACAAAAATCAGTGAAAACGGTGAATTTCTCACTAATGGCGGACGTGTTATCGGCGTTACGGCAAAGGGCGAGGATTTGCAGTCCGCACTTGACACAGCTTATGCAGGAGTTGAAAAAATCAGCTTTGAAAATGCTCATTACAGAAAGGATATAGGACAGCGTGCATTGAAAGCACTGAAATAAGGAGAAAATCATGCAGGAAAAACTGACAAAGGGCATATTTTTCGGACTTATCGGCAATATCCTGTTTGTCGTGTTCGGACTGGTGTGCCTGTTGTATTATTATACTTATAATGCGGAGAGTATTTTTTCAAAGATTATAGAGGCAATAGCCTATATGGTTGAGTTTATGGGTTTCGGACTGCTTATATATGCCGATTGTCTGCTTATTGCAAGTCTGCGGCTGCGGCGAATGCTGAAAGTCAGTTTTTCCGCATATATAGTACTTGAAGCCATGATGATGTTCCTTGAACTGAACGCATACAATTTCTCTTTTTATCAGCCGTATTCGCTTGCGCTTGCAATAATTCATGCGATAGTATCGGCAATGGCTTGCTTTGCGTTTTTGCAGCTTGACCCTGCCAATACGAAGTATGAAATTGCAATTATAATCTGCATCGCACTTATTCTTGCGGGAATGCTCGGAAACATTCTTGGCGTTAGAATTTATTTCAGTATTATGGCGAGTGCGCTCGGATTTGTAATTCTTTTCGGAGCGATACATTATCTGCGGTGCAGAGAGGAAATTGAAATTGACTGCTACGGGGACAGGGCGAAACCGGCTGTATTCAACAGCAGTACCCTTTTCAATGACCCTGAAATCAAAGGTGACCTGAAAATCAGTGATAATAAAACTGATGATGTTGATTCGGAATAAAAATAAAGTCTGTACTTTTTTGTATGGACATACCACTCCTCTTGCTGTATAATATCAGTAAGATAAATCGAAATTTACAGGAAACATATGAATAAAAAAATTTATTTCTATCTTATCCCTACAATTACTCAAATTACTATTGTAAGCATAATTACATTTATATTAAAATATAATGGATATGTATGCGGTTATAATTCTGTTTTAGGAATTATACTAATCATATTAGCAGGAATGTCATCTGCTCTTTGGGGCTGTATATTTCAGATAAAGTATAACGGAAAGAGCATAAAGAAGATTTTTAAGGATTTTTTCAATTTCAAAGCTGAGTATAAATCTTATATGCTTGTTGTTATATTTATGATTTTAGATTTTCTCAATGTATGGTTTGGCGGTTCATTGCAGATAACAAAAAGCTATACCATTATATTTTTATTTATAAAATCAATAGCTTTTGGCGGAATTGAGGAAATAGGCTGGCGGTATACATTTCAGCCTGTTGTTGAAAAGAGATTACCCTATTATGTAGCAACAATAATTACTTTTTTCTTTTGGGGAATATGGCATTTTCTGTTCTTTTATATTGATGGAAGTATTTCAAATGTACAGGTATTTCCGTTTTTATTTGGTTTGTTGACAAACTGCTTTATGTTTTCAGCTATTTATAATTATAAAAACAATTTATGGTTATGTGTATTAGCACATTCATTAGTAAATACATTTTCACAAGTTGTCATTGACGGAAACATATATATCGGAGTATTTATGAAACTAATAATAATATGCTTGTCAATATTAATATGCAGACAAAACAAATTGGTAAATAAATTCTGAATTAAAATAATAGAAATAAGCCCGGAAGCTGTTCTTATTAACGGTTTTCGGGCTGTAAACTTTTATGTGAGTGTCTGTATGAAAGTACAGACTTTTTTGTTGATACTTCACAAAATCAAACTGATTATTTGTGCAAGTATACAAAACGTTTAAAAAATTTTTTTCAATTCAATGGTTTTGCATTGAAAAATGCTGTTTTTTTACCTCCCTTATGAAAGGCGACTGAAAAGGTCTTTCAGAAGGGAGGTTTTTTATTGAAAGAAAAAGACTACATAAAGGAGGGATTGAAACAGCTTGCGTTCGGCAAATGCAATGACGCAGTGTTTCTTGCATTTGCAGATGAACTTCCTCCGCCGTCAGTAATTGAAAAGCTTGACCTTTTTAATATTTCGGAAATCAAGCGGGTAAAAGGCGGCGGAGTGGAAATAAAGTTGTTTGACAGACTGGAGGCACTTGAAAAACTTTATGAGATTGAAAATTCCTCCGAAAGCAGCAGCAAAGCAGAGGAGCTTATAAATGCACTTGCTTTGTCTGCGAAAGGAGGTGAGGAAAATGAAATTTTCGGACAAGCAGATAACAGTACTTAAATGGTGGACAAATCCGGAATACAGGGACTGCGATGCTGTAATATGTGACGGAGCAGTTCGGAGCGGAAAAACAATGTCAATGACTTTGGGATTTATGCTGTGGGCTAATACGAAGTTCACAGATATGGCATTTGCAATCTGCGGAAAGACAGTGACATCATTAAGGCGTAACGTAATAACTCCATACATGAAAATGCTGAAAGAATACGGCTTTATCTGTGAAGAGAAAGTCAGCAGAAACTATATTGACATAACTTTCGGCGGACATAAAAACAGATTTTATCTTTTTGGCGGAAAAGATGAGGGAGCGTCAGCATTGATACAGGGCGTAACGCTTGCTGGAGTATTTCTTGATGAGGTTGCATTAATGCCACGTTCATTCGTGGAGCAGGCACTTGCAAGGTGTTCAGTGAAAGGCTCGAAGATATGGTTCAACTGCAATCCGGACAATCCTGCGCACTGGTTTTACAGTGAGTGGATAAAGAAGACCGCCGAAAAAAATGCGTTGTACCTTCATTTTACGATGGACGACAATCCGTCTCTTGACAAAGAGGTGCGTGAACGTTATGAGAGACTTTATTCAGGCGCATTTTACGACAGATTTGTGTTGGGCAGATGGACTGCCTCTGAGGGAATAATATATCCAATGTTCAGCAGGGAAAAGCACGTCTACAGCGGAGAAATTGAATGTGAAAAGTATGTTGTTTCTTGCGATTACGGCACAGTCAACCCTACGTCAATTGGTTTATGGGGACTGCACAGCGGTGTGTGGTACAGAATTAAGGAGTACTACTATGCTTCTCGGCGAGAGGGAATTTCACGGACAGACGAGGAGCATTACACCGCACTTGAAAGCCTGATAGGCGGCAGGAAAGTAGAAAAGATTATCATTGACCCGTCGGCAGCGAGTTTCATTGAGTGCATAAAGAGGCATGGAAAATACAGGACAGTAAAGGCGAATAATGACGTGGTTACGGGAATAAGAAATGTCAGTACAGTACTCAGGGAAAACAGAATAAAAATACACAGTTCATGCAAGGATATTATCAGGGAGTTCAGCCTGTACCGCTGGAATGAAAAGGCAGCCGAGGACGTTCCCATAAAAGAGAATGACCATGCAATGGACGACATGAGGTATTTTGTATCAGAAATGATATGGAACAGCGGAGACAATTTTTTTGCGGTATCCGTTGCGAGATAACATAAATTTATAAGTCCAGCTAAGAAAAGTCAATAGGCAGGAAGCTGAATTTACAAAAAGTTCACA
>CAYWPN010000010.1:0-84044 GCA_964460175.1 uncultured Alistipes sp.
TTAATTGATTCTTACTCCATTTTGAAAGTGATTGGCGAAAATTGATTTGCGTGATGGAAATGCGCACGTCATTGACAAGGCTCATGTTTTCGACTATGCCCGTATTTACGGCGATAATACGTGGATTTTTGATGACAGTGAAGTGGGTGACTGTACCGAAGTATGCAATGAGACTGTTCATAATTATCCCGACGACGATTTCTGAAAGGAAGTGCTGAAATGATAGATGTAACGCTGTTAGGTACAGGCGGAATGCTCCCTCTGCCTGAACGCTGGCTCACGAGTATGTGGCTTGAATACAAGGGCAAAGCCTGTCTTGTTGACTGCGGAGAGGGAACGCAGATTGCAATAAGCAAGTACGGAATTAAACTCAGTCACCTTGATGTACTGCTTATAACTCACGTTCATGCAGACCATGTTTCAGGTCTTGCAGGACTTCTTTTGTCGCTCGGGAACTGCGGTAAAACAGGTGTTCTGAAAATCTACGGCCACACAGGCATAACAGAAATCATAAATCAGCTTTGCTGTATCTGTCCCGTACTGCCGTTTGAAGTGGAAATACACGAACTTCCGCTTGACTGCAATTCCTCATTTGAATGGAATGAAATTACAGTATCTGCAATGCCTATGAAACATAGTGTTGACTGTCTGGGATATTCGTTCGTACTCAACAGAAAGCCCGTGTTCAATCCGCAGAAGGCAAAGGAACTCAATATAGATGTGAAGTACTGGAAGGAACTCCATGCAGGGAAATCAATCACTATAAACGGCAGGGAAATCACGCAGGAAATGGTTACAGACGAACAGCGCAAGCCGATAAAAGTAACTTACATGACAGACAGCAGATACTTTGACAGAATGATTGAATTTGCGGAAAATTCCGATTTGCTTATAAGCGAGGGAATGTACGGCGATGATGAGTATATAAGCAAAATGACGGAAAAGGGTCACATGGTTTTCTCACAGAGTGCAGAAATCGCAGGGAAATCGCATTCAAAGAGGCTCTGGCTTACTCATTACAGTCCCGCACTTGCAAATCCGCATGAATATGCAGAAAGTGTGCAGAAAATTTTCGCTGATACTGTCATAAGCAGGGACGGCGAAAAGATTACACTGAAATAGAAAAGCGCTCCGGACTGAGCTGATGTCATATGGCATCAGTTTTTTCCGTATTTTCAGATATTTCAACAGTATCTTCCTTTTTTCTTTTCCTGAAATGAAGAGGTTTTACTTTGTCATAAAGGAAAACAAATCCGCATGAGGCAAAGAACGTAAGCCAGACAAAATACGGCAGGGCGTACTGTGATTTTGCCTCCGCAAGCAGATGATACATCATTCCTCCCAAAGCAATCAATGGCATTATCATTGCGAAAGTATTTTTCTGTTTCACGCAATAGATGATGCCGCACAGACAGAGAATAAAAATGAACTGTGCAAAAATATCCATGTAATGCTTTACTGCTTTTTCACCGTCACCGCAAGCCCATTTCGCAATACCCGTCTTTTCCTTGTACTGCCAGCGAACCATATTATTCCATAAACTCTGATAGGAAGTTTCATTCCATACAGAAGTATATTTCTTGTAAAAGAAGTCGTTGCGGTACTGCGGGTCATTTGCAAAATCGCCAATTCTCTTTTTGATTTCCTTTTTCGACTGCTCCGCCGCTTTTTCTGTATTCAGTCCTGCGGAGTCGAAATTACCGAGAGTTGCTCCTGCATTATACCAGCCAGGAGCATTGCTCGCCTCCTGCATACCCATTGCAAACCACGAAATCATGGGAACAGAGTCGCCTAAATCCGTATCGGCACGCTTTTCGTACATGGAAGCAATTGCATCGGGCATAACAGAACAGGTAATCACACACACAACAGACAGAATAATATTCAGCAGACTTTTTTTGTTCCTGAATGCTGTAACTACCGCAAGCATTACCATTGCAACGAGTACAATAAGATTATTCGTCTTTATTATAACCGACAGGGTTATGAAAACTGCGGACAGAATACCGGATATAAGCTTTTTATGCCACTTCTCCGATTTTATAAAGCAGATTTCAAGGTATACTGCCCATACAGAGAACGCAAATCCCGGAATTATTCCATAAAGGAATGTACATGAAATAATCGGCTGTATACAGAACAGAAGCAGTAAAAATGCTGTATGGCGGATACGCTTGTCCTCAAAAATACTGTTCAGCATAAGGAGTACAGCAACATACGACGAGGCAAGCAGTATAACAGAAATGTCCTGAATAAAAAGAAGATTTTCAACTTCCCCGAAAATTCCTGCAATATGGATAAGTATTTCCTCAAAAAGAACAAATCCGAGCTGAAAAGGGTAATTTTTGAAATAGCGGTCTCCGTCTGTGATTTCGTGGAAATCGCCCTTAGCGAAGTCCATAGCCGTCTGCGATACTACCCAGCTGTCCTCACTCGGTGCAACGTTTGAAGTATTCACCCACCATATACCGAGTGCGGTTGTCCATACGGCAATAATCAGCAGTTCCGCCCATAAAGGCAGTTTTTTCAGCAGCGGCATTAACAGGTATACCAGTGCAAAGCATACCGCAAGCCAAAGAATATTAGCAGGAATATTGTCGTTATAGAAGACAACCGCCTCTATCTGTTCACGTATGCGCTGTACAATGTTATCTATCCCCTCGCCCTCTTTGACTATTTCCATACCTGTCGTACCGAGAAGAGACGCCATCGAAAGCACTCCCATAAGAAACAGCATAAAGCCTGCTATAACAATACGGAAAACTGCTGTAAAAATCTTCGTCGCCTTATTTGTGTCATTCATGATTTTTTCACCTTATTTTCTTTTATTTTTATATAAAACAACAGCCCAAAAAATATATTTCCGAGCTGTTTTTTGTTATATTGGAGCAATTGCAGGTATAAAATTTCTTGCAATGAAATACACTCCGAAAAGCGCAAGTATTGTCCACCACACCCACGCTTTTCTTGTAAGTATTTTAATATTCTTACCGGAAATGCTGAAAAGAAGTTCTATGTAGAAACCAGACAGCACAACGGCTATAAACGGCAGGGAAATATTATTCCTGAGTGCAAGCAGGAAGTGACCGTGAAGCATAGCATTGACGCTTCTTGTATTTCCACAGCCGGGACACCACAAGCCCGTTATCTTATGAAATGTACAGGCGCCCAGAAGAGGCGCAAGACTCATAATGAAGTCCCTGAAAACAAACAAAAGAATAACAGCAGCAGGAGCAGATACTGCAATAATAATCTTCTGCTTTCTGCTCATTAACTTAATTCATTTAAAAATTCGGGAGTTGACATAACACCAATAATTGCAAGTACCCAAATAATAAGACAAACTAAACCAAATACAGCACCAATTATACTTGTTACTATACCACCTGTTGCAAGACCTGATTTTTCTTTTTTATTTGCCATTACACCTAAAATAACACCTATTACTGCAAGAGGAAGATTTAAAGGAAGAAATGTTGCAGGTATATTACAGCAACAAGCACCAAGAATTGACAAAATGCCAAGAACAAGTGATGCAATTGCAAGACCCTGACCGCCGCCTGTCTGATTGAAGTTCTGATTAGGATTGTAACCGCCCATGTTGTTCATGTTGTTCATATTCTGTCCGTTGAACTGTGGCTGAACAGGCTGGATTGGCTGGTTCTGATTAGGAATACCATTGAAATTCTGCTGTCCGCTGAAATTCATACCCTGCTGTGCATTTGATACGCCCTGACGTTCATTTACAGTGGATTCAGGTGCTTTTTCAAAGTCAGCACCATTATTCTGCGGTTCGTCCGCACTCGGTTCGGGTGTTTTTTCAAGATTAACACCATTATTCTGTGGTTCTTCCACATTCAGTTCAGGTGTTTTTTCAAGATTAACACCATTATTCTGCGGTTCGTCTGCATTCGGTTCAGGACCTTTGAAAAGGTTAACACCGCTGTCATTTCCATTGTTGTTGTTGAAATCGTCCATAATAAATAATCCCTCCAATTGATTTTATGATTTTATTGTATCATAAAAATTTCATAATGTCAATAAATTTTCACAATACCGTCACATTGAACAGTTAATTTGAATTTTTTCTTGATTTATAGACTTATTCAACAGTAATACTGCCTTCTTTCAGATTATCAAAGGTATATTTCTGAAGAGAAAGGTCACCTGACATATTCTGAAAAGTATCTGTTTCGAGGTAGTAAAAGCCGATAGGATAAACCGTACCGCTTTCGGCATCTTCCGGAATTTTCAGCTGAAACGTTGCAATATCGCCGTCAAGACCATAATCATCTCCGAACATTTCCGCAAAAAAGAAACACTCAAGATTTTTTGAAGTAATTTCTTCGGGAATATTCTGCGTCCACAGCATAGCAGTAGCACCTGAGGAATATTTTGACGCTTCGCCTCTTGAATAGTCTACAAGATTATCATCATTGCTTATTTCAAGCATTTTTGGTTCAAGTACGTCCGGATAAGTTATATGAAGTCCGCAGAAACTCCAGTTCTGTTCAGCATTTTCAACATACAGCGTAACATCGGCATATTCTCCGGCTTTTGCAGTAGTGTTGCCGATATACACACGAGGACCGTCCGCAGCCGCAACAACTTCCGTTGCTTTTGGTTCTGCGGTTACAACTTCGTCCGGAAACGTTCTCTGCGGTTCGCCTGTTGATACACTGCTGTTCTCTGTACTGTCCGCACAGGCTGTCAGCGACATAAGTACACCGACAGCAAGCAGAACAGAAGTTATTTTTTTAAATATACGCATTATTCAATCTCCTTTTTTGTGCCTTTAACAGTAAGTTCACTGCCTTCTGCCGAAACAGTGATAATATCTGTCTCCGACATACTGCTGATGATGATTTCTGCAATTTTATCCTCAACTTCCTGACGGATAACACGGCGAATATCTCTTGCACCATAAGGCTTGCCGTAAGATTTTTTTGCAATAAGTTCAAGAGCCTGTCTGTCATAGGCAAGTTCAATATTCTTTTCTGCAAGAGGTTCTTTCATTTCGTCAAGCATAAGTCCGGCAATGTCAGCAAAATCACTTTCAGAAAGCTGTCTGAAAACGACAATTTCGTCAATACGGCTGATAAATTCAGGGCGCAGGAACTCACGCAGACCTTTTATTGCCTTATCCCTTGAAATTTCATTCTCCGTGCGGTTGAAACCAACTCCCACACTCTTGTCGGTCGAACCTGCGTTTGAAGTCATGCAGATAATTGTATTCTCAAAGTTAATCGTTCTGCCCTGTGCGTCGTCAATTTTACCCTCATCGAGAATCTGCATAAGAATATTCATGACATCGGGGTGAGCCTTTTCGATTTCGTCAAAAAGAATAACAGAATACGGCTTTCTGCGGACTTTCTCCGTAAGCTGACCCGCCTCGTCATAGCCGACATATCCGGGAGGCGAACCAATCATTCTTGCAACGGAGTGCTTCTCCATATATTCAGTCATATCAAGGCGTATAAGCGGTTCTGTGGAGTCGAAAAGTTCTTCAGAAATAGCCTTGACAAGTTCGGTCTTGCCCACGCCTGTAGGTCCTACAAATATGAATGACGCAGGACGACGGCGTTTGTTAAGCTGTACCCTTGTGCGCTTGATTGCCTTTGCAAGAACTGAAACAGCTTCGTCCTGACCGAGTACACGCTTTTTCAGCGCATCTTCCAGTCTTGCGATTTTCAGGAATTCTGTTTCAGCAATCTTGCTTGCCGGAATACCCGTCCAAAGTTCAACCACCTTTGTGATGTCTTCCTCTGTAACCTGTATATTTTCAGCAACTTCCTTGACTTTATTAAATCTGTCATTTGCATGGATTAATTTGCTTTTTACTTCTGCAAGTGCCTGATAATCAGGTTCTCTCTGCTCCGAAAGATTTTTCTCCATACCCTCAAGAACAGCTATTTCCTTTTCGGTTTTGACATACTCAGCGAGTTCAGGCGAGCGTATACTTGCATAGGCACAGCCTTCGTCCATGAGGTCGATTGCCTTGTCAGGAAGAAATCTGTCTGTTATATAACGTTCAGAGAGAACTGCGCAAGCCCTTATGAGATAATCGGAAATCTTTACCCTGTGATAGCTTTCGTAATATTTTTTAATTCCCATAAGCACATTGACAGTATCTTCAATGGTCGGTTCTGTTACCGTAACAGGCTGAAAACGTCTTTCGAGAGCGGAATCTTTTTCGATATACTTTCTGTATTCGCTGAATGTAGTCGCACCGATAACCTGAACTTCGCCACGGGAGAGGGCAGGTTTAAGGATATTCGCAGCATTCATTGAACCCTCAGAGTCTCCTGCTCCGACAAGATTGTGAACTTCGTCAATGAACAGGATAATATTTCCCTCACGCTTTACTTCGTCAACAAGACCTTTCACACGGCTTTCAAACTGTCCCCTGAACTGTGTACCTGCGACAAGTGCGGTCAAATCAAGGAGATACACTTTTTTGTCAGCAAGATTAAAAGGAACGTTGTTTTCAGCTATTCTCTGTGCGATACCCTCTGCGATAGCAGTCTTGCCGACACCTGGTTCGCCGATAAGACAAGGATTGTTTTTTGTACGGCGTGAAAGTATCTGAACAACCCTTGCAATTTCCTTGTCTCTGCCGATTATATTGTCAAGTTCGCCGTTTTCTGCTTTCTGTGAAAGATTTGTGCAATAGCTTTCAAGGAACTTGAGTTCTTTCTTTTTCGGATTTTTTCTCTCTCTTCTGCTGTTATTAGTGTTATTATTGTTATTGCTGCTTTTCGGATTGAAGATTTCGGACAGCATACCAAAAGGATTTTTTCCTTCTTTCGACGTATTTTGTGAATCTGAATTTCCATCTGCATTAGGTTCGTCTTCTGCATTCATAAAACCTGAAATAAAATTAGGCATAAGACCTGAACCACCCATTTCAAAAGCGTCTCCGTCAAGCATATCCATCATCTGTTCGGAAAACTGTTCAACTTCCTCGTCTGTAATACCAAATCTCTCCATATACTCCGCAACCTGTGGAATATTTCTTTCTTTTGCACAGGCAAGGCAAAGTCCCTCATTTTTCTTTTCATTTCCCTGAACAGCTGTAATAAATACAACCGCAGGTCTTTTCTGGCATTTGCTGCACATTATCATAATTTTTTCCTCCTGTTAAGTATATTAAATGATTTACATTGTCAATGCCAAATCATAGAAATATTTAAATATAAAAGTTCCGTCAATGACATCGTTATTAAAAAACAGCATTTCGTTGCTGCCCATAATCGCCCATAGGCGTATGACAGACGAAACAGCAAATATCATAATACCGCTTGTTATGATACCCATAAACCCACCCGCAATGTGCGAACCTGTACTCTCTCCGCCCTCACGCTTTCCTGTGAATGCGTTCACAAAAGCAGTTAAAATCAGAAATACTGCGATATACAGCACAGCAAATCCTGTAAGCCTGAAAATTGCAGTATAAGCCTTTGCAGTGTAGTTGTCAGCTATATATACAGATGCGTTGTGTACGCCGTCTTTATCAAGGACAAGAACTAAAAATTCTTTCATTCCCGAACTGTCGTTCCTGATTTCATTCGCTGCCGTTTCAGCTGCAAACTTATTAAGTGACTGTGATATTATGTCACTCATAACAACGGCATATCCCTCACGGATTTTTTCCAGCAGTACGGCTTCATTATCTTCAACTGTCCTTGCATTGATGTTGTTGACATAATCGCACAAAGCTTTGTCAAGTTCACCGTCCGACACAAAAATTTCATTCAGCTTGTCGGGATTTACTTTTATAAAATATCCCATATCTTCAAGATAAGACGCATATTTCTGTGTGAACGTATCGCTTTTCAGGTTTTTTTCGATTTTCTTTACATTACTGCTCCTCATCGTGTTTTTATAGAGTTCCTGCGAAACTGTACCGCTTACGGTAAATGCAACCAGCAGTGATACCGCACAGCAAACCGCCGTGAATATACTTTTAATAAATCCGCTCTTTCCTGACAGAAATACACAGACAAGAAAAACCGCTGCCGCAATGACATCATAAAACCACCAGAATTCTGTACCCATTAATCAATCCCCTTTAGCTTTCATAATTTATACGGTCAATTTTGTTGAAACTTTTCAGGAAAACATAACTGTCACTTCTGATAAATCCCGTATAGGAGTCGTTTACAGAAGCGGTTGAACGCAGACTTCCCGTGAAATCATAGGCAAGCACGGCATTCTGTGTCATTACATAGGCAAGTCCGTCGCTTACAGCAACATCAATCAGCGGAGTTTCAAATCCTATTGTTATTGGTTCTGTTCCGCCGCCGTCAAAAAGTGCCATAGTATATTTTCTTCTGTCGTCACTGTTGATTATCACGGCGGACTGTCCGTTACTGCTTGCACCGTCTGCCAAATCGCCGTCATAATGATAGAATGAACTTATCTGACCTGATGTATCGACGTAACCGCAGGCATCAAGTCCGAGAACAAATGCACCGCCGTCATAGCCATATACGTCAAGACCGAACGTATCAAGCCCGGGGGAAGTCCATTTTTCGCCGTTCTGTGTGAATACAGCCTCCTGCACAGAAGTGACAAGCGAACCGTTTTCAGCATATATGTAACCTATTATACAGCCTGTGCTGTTCTCTGTGAAACTTATGTCACTTACTTTCTGTATACACTTTCTTTCGTAGATTATCTCTCCTTTGTCATCATATACTGAAATCTCGCACTCATATTTCTGTGATGTCGTGACAACAGCCGTATATCCCTCATTACTCAGCCTTGCGAAAATAATATGTTCGTCAGTCTGCTGAGAATGTATAATGCCGTTTCTGTCCTCAACACTGAACCGGCTTCCGCCGTGTTCATAGATAAGAACTTTATCTCCTGCGGTGTCCATTACTGCATTAGTGTATGCGTGCTGTCGTTTTTTAATTAATCCGCCCTCTTCGCTGTAAAAAAATATATATGCGTCACTCATGACAATAACACAGCTGTCGGCGCATTCTGCCTGATAATCAACACCGTTGTTTATTTCAATAGGGAAGTTTCCTTCCGCAAGTCTGCCGTCGTTGATGATAGTTGTATACTGCTTGCCAATACCACGAAGTTTCGGCAGCCATAATTCCTTTGTGAAATACGCTGTTGAAGCAGCAATGGCAATCACTGCAAAAATGATAATGCGGATAATTATTTTTTTTCGTTTTTCTCTTTTTTTCACTTCAACAATATCAGTTATATCATAATGATTTGCCATTTATTATCTCCTTGTTAATTCATTCAATAAAACACCCTGTTGAGATACAAGCCGTGCGCCACAGCAGTTCTGCCTGCCCTTAGCCTGTCCTTTGCCTGAATAATCGCAGGCATATCGTCGGGAGAAATTCTGCCCTCGTTTATGTCAATAAGCGTTCCTGCAATTATCCTAATCATATTATACAGAAAACCGTCGCCTTTTACAAGTATTATCACACAATCTCCATAATTTTCTATTTCAATAGAATAAATTGTACGGACAGTTGTTGAAACATTTGTACAATCTGCACAGAAGCTTGCGAAGTCGTGAGTACCCACAAGAAACTGCGAAGCATATTTTGCTTTTTCTGTATCGAATTTCCGCCTGTAGTGGAATGACAAATCCGCACCGAAAGGGTCTTTGCTTTCTGAGCAGTGCATCTTGTAGATGTACTCTTTTGCCTTGCAGTCAAAACGTGCATGGAAATCAAGCGGAACGTCCTCACAACTCAGGATTGATATATCATCGGGAAGTTCACCGTTAACGCCTCTGCAAAATCCGATATTTCTTATACTGCTTCCTGTTCTGACGTTGAAACAAAACTGATTTGCGTGTACTCCCGTATCAGTCCTCGAACAGCCCGTTATCGTCACTTTCTCGTTCAGGACTTTCGACACTGCCTTCTCCAGTACTTCCTGCACTGTCAGGGCATTCGCCTGTATCTGAAATCCGTGATAATTCGTCCCCCTGTATGCTGTCATCACTTTCAGATTTCTCATTTTTGTTCACCTCTTTTTCTGTGGATTTCCCGATTAATTTTTCCGCCAGCACTGATAAAATCAGCAGAACAAGTGCAAGAATACTTATGATAAGTCCCGTATTGAAACCATCAGGAGAATATTTCAGCACTATTTCATGACTTCCCGTATCTACTTCAATTCCGGTCATGGAATTAAGTACGGCGAAAGTATTGGTTTTTTTGCCGTCAACATACACGCTCCAGCCTTTTTCATACGGAATTGAGAGGTAAAGCACACCTTTTTCAAGTGCGGTAATATTTCCCTCTATCTTCGTATCACTGAATGACGTGATTTCAAACTGCTCATCAGCAAGTCTGCTGTAAGCCTGTTCAAACGCATTTTCGTGGAGCGCATAAACCATAACAGTATAACTTCCGTTGGCTTTGTCCTCTGCTATCTGAAATTCAATATTAGCAGTACTTCCCGAATTATTGTTGCCCATAGGGAAAACTATTGGATAATCACTTGTATTTACTGAATTATCTGCGGACAAGCCGTCACATTTTACGTTAAGACTGTCAAATGCGCCGTTCTTTGCGTAACCGTAAAGCGAAGTATTATCCGGATAAGCGTAACTATAGGTAGCTCCTGCGGATTTATTTGTATCTGTCACCCTGAAAGTATAATTTCCATAACTTGTCTTTGTCGTCTCCATATTATCAAAAGAAACAAGACTGACTGGCTGTGCGGTGAAAATATTATCTTCTGTACCCGTGGCAAGCTTTATGAGATTATTCTGATACTCAAACGGATTAAGACCGTCCTTGTCGGGAAGTTCAAGTATATCAGCATTCATCATAAATCCAAGGGAAAGAGGGTACTTGTTTTCGTAGAGATAGGTGCTTCCGTCGCTGTCAACATACTCAAGATTATATTCACTGTTATTGAGTTTGCCGTTCTTTGAGATAATGTAATCAAGCCCGAAAAGCATATTCACGACAGGTGTTGAATTTCTGTAGTAGTATCTGTTTCCGGCCTCTGAGGCGTAAAGTCCGAGACGGCGGAAAAGCCGTGTTACCGATACATTCGCCGACGACGAAAACTGCGATACTCCGTTATAGCCATACAATGCACTGTCATTCAGTGTGTAAGTCGATGTCATTTCACAGCGGTAGAAAAGCGGATTATCCATGTTTTCTATTGTATCAAGCATTTTCTGCACACTTTCATTTGACGCAGGGTATGAAATATAGTCAGAACTTCCGACTTTGTTAACTCCTATGTTAGCATTCGACGACAATTCAGTCGCAACGGTGATACAGATAAATATATTGACAAGTGAACGCTTTACAACCGGCTTTTTTATGGGAATAACTTTCACTGCTATGAATATAAGTATATATGCGGCTGTGATAATAAGTGAACTCCTGAACGCTGTACTCATCTCAAAGACTTCACCATCTTTTGTCGCCGTATAGTAATTCAGTCCGAACACTACAGCAGGAGCAATCAGCAGAAACGGAAGATAAAGTCTGAATTTTTCTTTTGTCATAACATCGTATGCACGGTACGCCGAAGCAACCAGCACAAAACTGAATATGAAGGAAAATCTGTACGGCAACTGATTTGTTGCGTGGAAACCATGCCATATATAGTTAAGTATGTTCATGTTACAGCTTACTATTATAAGCGCAAGCATAAGGAGCGAGACTATCTTTTCACGGATTTTTATGCGGAATGAAAACAGGAATACTCCGAAAAGCGTTACCGCAAGCATTCCGCAGGCAATATTCGGAAGTCCTTCGATATTTGTCGGTTCATTGTATGAGATGAGATTTGCGAAAATTTCAGCCCAGTCCTCATAGAATGATACCGTCGACGGCAGTTTGTTGTCTGCACTGTGCGACATCTGCAAACCCAGATACGCAGGAATAAGCATGAATGCAGACAGTCCGAGACCAATAACGGACGAGCCGGCTATGATACCGAGTTTTTTGAAAAAGTCCTTTATGCCGTGACCATTGATTATTATACTTCCCGCAAACATGAATATTGAGAAAATGCAGGTGAAAAATGCTATGTAGTAGTTTGCAAGGAGCGACAGCGCAAGTGAAATCGTGTAGAGTTTCCATTTTCCCTCACGGCTTATCGCTGTGATACCCTGCATGACAAGCGGAAAGAGTGCAATGGTATCAAACCACATAACATTCCAGTAGTAGCCCAGTGTGTAACTGCAAAGGGCGTACATCACAGAGAAAATGACGATTGACAGGTCTTTGCGCTGGTAGGTGTACCGCAGAAAACAGCTGAAAAATGCACTCCCGAAGCCGATTTTTGCTATGAGTATGTAAGTAAGCGCATCACGGACGTGTTCTTCATCAAAGAAAACGGAAATCCAGTTCAGCGGACTTGAAGCATAGTATGAAATCAGTGAAAGGAAATTCGTTCCCATGCCGTTCTGCCACGAATACAGAAAAGAACCGCCGTCAAGAAGTTTTTCACGGACTACACGGAAAAACGGGAAGTATTGATGCCATAAATCAACAACAAGCATCTGCTGGTTGCCGAAAGGGTGTATTGCCCCCTCCTGAAAAGCAAGGAGCATGATTACAACAGGAATTATAAATGACAGGCAAAAATATAATATGCCTTTATCATATAATATTTTAACAGGCTTGCTGTTTCTTATTTTTTTGAAGTCCATTTTTTCTCCTCACTTTATAATTATGTTGAGAGCAATTGTAAGCGCATAGGATACAAGAGTAACTGCAAGAGCGATGTAATCTCTTGTGGCGGACTTAAGCTGCCGCAGACGTGTTCTGCCCTCTCCGCCGTTGTAGCACCTGCACTCCATAGCCGTTGCAAGTTCGTCCGCACGTCTGAACGCCGATATGAAAAGCGGTACAAGTATGGAAATCATATTCCTTGCCCTTGTCATAAAACTTCCTGTGTCGATTTCCGCCCCCCTTGCTTTCTGTGCAGACATGATTTTGTCAGTCTCCTCAATAAGCGTCGGAATGAAACGCAGGGCTATTGACATCATCATTGCGAGTTCATGGACGGGTACTTTTATTTTTTTCAGTGGCGACAGCAGGCGTTCTATAGCGTCCGTGAGCGTTATCGGCGACGTTGTGTAGGTCAGCAGGGAACTTCCCATTATAAGAAGTGTTATCCTGATTATCATGAACAAACTGATATTTATTCCCTCTGTGGTGATTTTTATGAATGCCCACTCAAAAACTATATCGCCCGTGCGTACAAAAAGTATATTCAGCACTGCCGTCAGGAGCAGGAACGGAAAAATAGGTCTGATACTCCTGAAAAACATCTTCAGCGGAATTTTCGACAGTATTATCGCCACAACCGTAAACACTGCACCAACCGCAAGGCAGGCTATACTTCCACCTGTGAAAAGCATAACGATGTAGACAAGAGTTATGATAATCTTGAAACGTGGGTCAAGGCGGTGAATTATGCTGTCACCTGGGAAAAACTGTCCTATTGTTATATCTTTAAGCAATTATAACTCTCCCTTCAGAAGTTTCAGAATAAGATTTTTTGCGTAGCTGACAGTATAAACGTTCTTGCCGAAATCAAGTCCACGGTTTCTGAGTTCAAGAAAAACTCTGGTAATCTGCGGAACATCAAGACCAATCTGCGCAATCTCTTCCGCACGGCTGAATACTTTCTCCGTATCGTCATAACAAAAGAGAGAACCTTTGTTCATTACAAGAATTTTATCGGCAAATCCTGCAATATCCTCCATACTGTGAGAGACTATGAGAACTGTATTACCTACACGCTTATGATATTCCTTGATGTGACTTATGATTGTATCACGTCCTAAAGGGTCAAGTCCCGCTGTCGGCTCGTCAAGAATAAGCACACGGGGGTTCATTGCCATAACTCCTGCAATAGCTACACGGCGTTTCTGTCCGCCCGACAAATCAAAGGGAGAACGCTGTAACAGTTCTTCTTTAAGTCCTATATCATGAGCCGTTTCAAGTACACGCTTTTTTATTTCATTATCATCAAGTCCCATATTCCTACAGCCGAAAGCAATATCCTTGTAAACGGTCTCCTCAAAAATCTGATACTCAGGATACTGGAAAACAAGCCCTACTTTAAAGCGCACGTCACGGATTTTTGACTTGTCCGCCCATATATCCTGTCCGTCAAGCAGAATTTTCCCCGAAGTCGGCTTTAAAAGTCCGTTGAAATGCTGTATGAGAGTTGACTTTCCTGAGCCTGTGTGACCCATAACACCAATCATTTCGCCCTCTTCTATTTTTAAATTAACACAGTCAACAGCAGTTTTTTCAAACGGTGTACCCTGACTGTAAATGTATGTCAAATTCTGAGTTTCAAGTACTGCCAATTATTTCGTCTCCCTTATAATTTTTTATATATCTGATGTTTCAAGGTATTTCTCAATCGTATCAGTTCCACCGGTTGACGTATAGGCATAATAGCCAAGAATTGCAGAGGCATCAACGGAATCAATCTTGCTGTCGCCGTTTATATCAGCGGATTTGTTCATTGCTTCGGTAAAAGTTCCTGTACCGCTTGTTGAAAGTACAGCATATTCGGCAAGTACAAACGATGCGTCAGTAGCGTCAATCATATCATTGCCGTCAATATCGCCCGTTTCAAGCAGCAATTCAAATTTATAGCCGTAATTTTCAGCATATGCTTGTGCGGTTGAGTTTTCGTAGCCATATATAGTACCATAATAACTATCATAAGCACCATAACCACCAGTAGAAATTGTTTCTCTACTGTTCCAAATTTCACATTCCGGATTTAATATCATTATTGATGTTAAATAACAACTTCTAAACGCAAAAATATTAATATTTTCAACACTTTCTGGAATAGTTATCGATTTCAAACTTGGACAATCAGAAAATGTATACTGATTAATACTTGTAATACTATCCGGAAGCTCTATTGATTTCAGGTTTTCACAACCTTGGAATGCATTTCCTCCTATAGCCAATACACTGTTCGGAATTTCTATTGATTTTAAGCCTGAATGAGCAAAAGCATTCATTCCGATATATGTTACACTATCCGGAATTTTTATTGAAGTTAATGTACAACCATAAAATGCGCTTTTCCCGATATTCGTAACACTGTCAGAAATTGTCACTGATGTTAAAGCATGATATTCAAATGCGTTATCTCCAATACTTGTAACTGGTATACCATCTATCTCAAACGGGATTTCAACCTCTTTTGTATAGTTATAACAACCAGAAATTTCGATATGGTCGCCGTAATTTTCGTATTGAAGCCGTTCATATGTTCCTTCTGTATAATCAGACGCACTTGCCGTAATCACAGCATTATCAGAAGTCAAAGCAACAGAGGACAGAACTCCGCCCATAACGCATAAAGTCATAATTCCTGCGATAATCTTCTTCATATTCATAATATCTCTCCTGATTTTATTTGTCAAGTAATTTTACAAGTGCATCAACGCATTCCTGTTCCGTGATGATTTCCGCCGGAATTTCAATACCTGCCCTGCGGAGTTCCCATGCAAGTTCCGTAACCTGCGGAACGTCAAGTCCGATTTTCTTTATTCTGTCTACCTGAGAAAATACAGCCCGTGGAGTATCATCAAGAACAACAGTTCCCTTGTCCATGACTACAACACGTCCGCACTGCGCCGCCTCGTCCATATAGTGAGTAATCAGTACTATTGTAATACCCTCTGCATTCATTTTTTTGATTACTGCCATAACTTCACGCCGTCCCTGCGGGTCGAGCATTGCAGTCGGTTCGTCGAGAATAATGCACTTCGGGCGCATTGCAATAATTCCTGCAATGGCAACACGCTGTTTCTGTCCGCCCGAAAGCTGTGCAGGAGAATGAAGTCTGTAATCGTACATATTTACCGCTTTCAGCGCATCGTCCACACGTCTGCGCATTTCCTCATATGGTACACCAAGATTTTCCAGCGCAAATGCAACGTCCTCTTCAACAACCGACGATACTATCTGATTATCAGGGTTCTGGAATACCATTCCTGCACACTGCCGAAGTTCAAAAAGTCTGTTTTCGTCCGCTGTATCAATGCCGTTGACTGTAACCTTTCCCGACGCAGGTACTAATATAGCGTTGATATGCTTTGCAAGCGTGGACTTTCCCGAACCGTTATGACCCAGCACCGCCACAAATTCACCCTCTGCTATGTTCAGGTTTACTCCTTTCAGCACTTCAACAGGATTTTCACTGTCATAGCTGAAATGCAGGTCTTTTATTTCGATAATATTTCCCATTATGTTACCTCTGCCATATTGCAGTTGAACCGCAAGGAAGCACCATTCCTGTGGATTTTACAGGCAGTCCTATTTCGTCGAACGATACTGAACCGCCGAACTTTTCAGTGAGAACGCTTCCAAGAATATAGCCCATGACGGACGGCGATAAACCTGTAGTATAGCTGTTAATCAGGAAAAACAGCGGATTGTCCGAAAGAACATCACGGCACAGCTTTACAAGGTCATATACACTGTCCTCAAGTTTCCATATCTCGCCGTTTGAACCACGTCCGTAAGAGGGAGGGTCCATGATAACTGCATCGTACTTTCTGCCACGTCTGATTTCCCTTGCAACGAATTTTTCGCAGTCATCAACAATCCAGCGGATTGGCTTATCGGAAAGTCCTGAGCTTGCGGCATTATCCCTCGCCCACTGCACCATGCCTTTCGATGCGTCAACATGGCATACGCCCGCACCTGCCTCCGCACACGCAAGAGTAGCTCCGCCTGTGTACGCAAACAGGTTGAGGACGTTTATTTCCCTTCCTGCTGTTCTGATTTTTTCCGCCATAAAATCCCAGTTTACAGCCTGTTCGGGAAAAAGTCCCGTATGCTTGAAACCTGTCGGGCGGATATTGAAAGTGAGTGCGCCATAGTCTACAGTCCATACGGACGGAATTTTCCTGCGGAATTCCCACTGTCCGCCGCCTTTGTCGGAGCGGTGATAGTAGCCGTCCGCACAATTCCAGAGAGGGTTGTTTCTGTCAGTTTTCCAGATAATCTGCGGGTCAGGACGAACTAAAGCAACACCTTTCCATTTTTCAAGTTTTTCGCCGTCCGACGTATCCAAAATAATATAATCATTCCAGTTTTCTGCTGTTCTCAAGTTTCCTGCTCCTTTTTTCACACTTCCGTGCGTTCTTTAATAGTTTCGGCAATCCTGATTGCCATATCGTTGATAGCAGAGAAGTCCCTGCCCTCAACTCTTATACGGATAACAGGTTCTCTGCCTGTCTCACGGAAAATAATTCTGCCCTCACCGCCTAAAATTCCCTCAAATTCCTCAATCATGCTTGTTATAACCTTGTCATTCTTCCATACTTCACAGAATTTCTTTGCAATGGGTACGTTAAGCATAACCTGCGGAAATTTTTCTATCACAGAAGACAGACTGCTCATCGTTCTGCCCGATTTTTTCAGAATTTCAAGCAGTTTCACAGCTGTAAGCATACCGTCTGCATTTGGCATTTCGTCAGGGAAAATAATATGACCCGACGGGTCGCCGCCGATACTGCAATCGCATTCAAGCATTTTTTTAACCATGCTCCTTTCGCCGACAGGTGCGCTGACTACTTCTATACCGTTTGCCTCCGCAAACTTTATCAGTCCAAGATTATTCGCCTGCGTTGCAAGAACTGAATTGTTATTGAGTTTATTGTGCTTTTTCATACTCCTTGCACAAAGGGCAATAATAATATCGCCGTCCACAAGTGAGCCGTTCTCGTCGACAGCAAGACAGCGTTCACCTGCTCCGTCGAATGCAATACCGCACACGCATTTATTTTCATAGACAAAATCCATAAGATTTTCTATGTGCATACTTCCGCTTGTATTGATGTTCGTTCTGTCGGGAGTGTTTCCCATAACAAGAACTTCCGCACTGAGATTTCTGAAAAGTCCCTCTGCAATACCGCTTGTACAGCCGTTTGCGCAGTCCACGGCAATTTTCATACCTTTCAGGTCGGCATCTGCAATCTCGCTGAGACGTTCTATGTAGCTTTCTATCGCATTATCACAGCGGAACACTTTGCCATACTCTTTAAGCTGAACGTTAACAGTTTCCTTTGCATAGCCGACAACAAGCTTTTCAATTTCCTCTTCCGTATCTTCGTCAAGCCTGTAGCCCTTTGCGGAAAACAGCTTTACTCCGTTGAAATCCGCACTTGCGTGAGACGCAGTAATCATGATACCGCCGTCCGCACCTTTCGCACGGATATTCCATGCAAGAGCAGACACAGGGATTTCTCCAAGCAGTTCAACATCTGCACCGGTGGAGCATATTCCTGCACTCAATGCGCATTCAAGAGCGTCAGATGAGCTTCTTGTATCTTTTGCTATGAGAATTTTTGACTTGCCGTCCTTTGCAAGAACATAAGCGACAGCACGTCCGATATGAACAGCTGTTTCGCAGGTAAATTCAGTTATGGCAGCAGCTTTCATGCCGTTTTTTCCGAATAATCTTCCCATTTTTCACTTCTCCCTTAATTTATATATAACCAGCGGTTTCCGACCGCCGAAAATATCCTCAGCGGATTTATATTTCATTTCCGACGTCGAATTGTTGTACCTGTTGTATACTTTTATTCCGTCAGCACAACGGACACAGAAAACAGTATGGATTGAGGAAAGAAAAGGTCTTCCCGTCCACGATGATATAATAAAAGCTGTGCCGTCTGCCGATTTGCTTTTTACGTATTCCGCACCGAAATGAGACAATGCTCTGCCGAGGCAGTATATATTGCACCCGAACAATCCGAAAAGAACAAGATAGCGTTTCATGAAATCACGGATTTTGCGTATATCCTGCGGAATGCCGAGATATTCCAGCGCATTGTGTACGGCTATCACCTCACAGCCGTTGAAACTCATGGGAAAAAGCCCGTTTCTGAGTTCTGCGACCTCTCCCCTTCCCTGACCGTTTATCATATAAGTTTAAGCTGTCCTGCATTGTCTTCAGGCGGAATAAATCCGAGATGAGTATATGCAAGACGTGTGGCAACTCTTCCTCGTGGAGTACGTCCGAGAAATCCTAACTGCATCAGGAAAGGCTCGCACACGTCCTCAAGAGTAACAGCCTCCTCACCGATAGCAGATGCAAGAGTTTCAAGTCCGACAGGTCCTCCGCCGTAGCCCTTGATAATCATATTCAGCATACGTCTGTCGAGACTGTCAAGACCAAGTTCGTCGATTTCAAGGCGGTTGAGTGCAATATTTGCTATTTCCTGCGTTATTTCGCCGTTGCCGAGAACATCGGCAAAATCACGCACACGTTTCAGCAGTCTGTTTGCAATTCTCGGCGTACCTCTTGCACGACCCGCAATTTCTCCTGCGCCGTCCGCTGTACATGGTATACCGAGAATTATCGCACTTCTGCGGATAATATCCGTAAGCTGTTCCTTGTTGTAAAGTTCGAGACGTTCAACAACTCCAAATCTGTCACGGAGCGGTGCGGAAAGCTGTCCTGCCCTTGTTGTAGCACCAATGAGAGTGAACGGCTTCAAGTCCATGCGGATTGAACGTGCGGACGGACCTTTTCCTATAATAATATCAATAACCCTGTCTTCGAGTGCAGGATAGAGAATTTCCTCAACTGCCCTCGAAAGACGGTGGATTTCGTCAATGAAAAGCACGTCGTTGTCCGAAAGACTTGTAAGCAGGGATACCAAATCGCCAGGTTTTTCAATTGCAGGACCTGTTGTTACACGCAGATTAACTCCGAGTTCGTGGGCAATAATTGCCGAAAGAGTAGTTTTACCCAATCCGGGAGGACCATACAGCAGAACATGGTCGAGCGGTTCTCCACGACGTTTCGACGCCTCTATATATATTGCTATCTTCTCTTTCACCTTGTCCTGTCCGATGTACTCATGCAGGCTCTGCGGACGGAGCGTTACTTCAATCTCGCCGTCCTCCTGAGTATTTTCGGGAGTGACAAAGCGTGGCGCAAATTCCATATCTTCATTCTGTATCATAAAATCACCTTATTTTTCAAAGAAACGTTTCTGTCGTGTATAGAACAATTCAGCATTCTCACGGGCATTTTTCCCTATGGACTGCTGAGTGCTTATAAAGCTGAGATGTTCGCCGTCCTTTCGTATTCTGGACAAATATTTTGACAGTGGTACAAAGAGATTTCTTGTATTACCCGTCATATCGAGGACGAAAAGTATCTGCACATCACTGCCCGTTGTCATTTCAGTTACGGAAGCACTCTCAACATTCGGCTGTTTTTCAAGAAATTTCGATACTGCCTTTTTAAGATGTTCCACAGAATGAGAACACGGTCGGAAATCTATTTTATCATTCCTGTTGTATGAAATCGCCTTTATGCGCTGATTTTTTGCAATCATGAGAATAGACTTTATCTCCTGCGAGGAAAATTCCTTGCCGTATGAATTGGGATTGAGTACGGCGGAAGTCGTCTGTACCAAATCGAAAAAGCGCAGACAGTTTATTTTATAGCAGTCAACATAGCGTTCTGTAAACTGCTGTAAAGCCTGATAACTCGTGAAGAACGGTATGAAAATATCACCGTTCGGGTTCTGTGTTGTCACGAGTTCAAGCTGAATATCAGCGTTAGCATTCTCCGCCGGAGCGTTCTTACATATTACATAAACATCACTTTTTATAAGCGTCTGCAAAAACAAGGACCTCTTCGACGGTTCAGTTATCGCCTCTTTTAAAAGTTCGTCAAGGTTCATTCTGTCCTCTCCTTATCTGTATATTACCTTTTTGCAGCCTGTGAAAGCATCTTCACCAATTCTGCAATTCTTTGATACTGTAATCACAAGATTTATACAATTTTTAAATTCCATACTACCAATTGATGTTACAGAATCCGGAATATCTACACTCCTAAGATTACGACATCTCTTGAATGCAGCTTTTTCAATTTCTGTAACAGTATCTGGAATTTCCATTGTATTTAACAATTGTATTGCTTTCATCTATTGTAAAATTATAAGAATCACGGAAAAATAAATATTTTTTCAGTCTCTTAATTTCTTCATGAAGTTCTGCAATTTCATTTTTCAGAACCTGCATCTCATCAATTTTTGCCGGATAATTGCACATAAATTTTACCTCTTCTTTCCTAATGCCATATATCTGAGGGTTTCCTTGATAAGCCCCTGAGTATCGAGGGAAGTATCAAGCTTGCGGAGTATGGGAGCGATTTCGCCCTGAGAATAGCCAAGTACCATGAGAGCCTCCATAGCTTCCCCTATTGCTGAACTGTCCGCCACGGCTGAACCGCCTGTATAGCCTGTTTCAGTCATGTCAAGTGACTCGGACGAAATTTTGTCCTTGAGTTCAAGCACGATACGCTGTGCGGTTTTTGCTCCGATACCTTTTGTTTTCGTAAAAGCCTTGCTGTCGCCCGACGCAACAATAAAGGCAAATTTTTCGGGAGTCATGTCCGAAAGAATGGAAACCGCCGCTTTTCCGCCTACGCCCGTCACCGAAATAAGCAGACGGAAACAGTTAAGCTCCTGCTGACTTGCAAAGCCAAAGAGTTCAACAATATTTTCCTTTATGTACAGATGAGTGTAAAGCATGACTTCCGAGCCGGTTTCACCAAGTTTTGATACAGTATTGTAGGAAGTCTTACAGCCGTAGCCCACTCCTCCGCACTCAATAACAACAAAGTTCATTTCTTTTGTTAAAAGTTTTCCGTTAAGACTGTAAATCATTTTATTGTCTCCTTATCTGTTTTATAATGTTATCCCCATCTTGTTGTGTGACCATGACAAATAGCTATAGCAAGAGCATCTGCGGCATCGTCAGGCTTTGGTATCTGTGCAAGATTAAGCAGCTGTCTTGTCATTTCCATGACCTGCTTTTTCTCCGCCTTGCCGTAGCCTGTTACAGCAGATTTCACCTGCAAAGGCGTATACTCAAAAACCGGGACGCACCTTGTCGACGCAGAAAGTACCGAAACACCTCTTGCCTGTGCCACATCGATAGCCGTCTTCTGATTGGTCGTAAAAAACAGCTTTTCAATCGCCATGCAGTGAGGGTGGTACTTTTCAAAGATAAATTCCATATCGGTATGGATAGTCCTTAGACGTTCTGTGAACGGAGTATGCGCTTCTGTGAGGATTGCTCCGTATTCAAGCGGACTGAAATTTATACCGTCATATTCAACCACACCGAAACCCACTATTGCATAACCTGGGTCAACACCTAAAATTGTTATATTCTTCACTTTCTTTTCTGCCTGTTCCTTGAATTTTTATATACCTTATTATTATAGCACATTTCAAATCTGTTTGCAACTGTTTTTCTCAACAAAAAAAGCCTGATTTTTTTCAATCAGACTCATTTTCTGCAATATCATCAACAGCTTTTATAAATCCACGTTCAATATCCAAATCATATTTATATGGATAATTTTTTGCTATTGTTTCAAAATTTTTCAGACTCTTCTCTGCCTTTTTACTATCACGAACACATAATTTATAATAGGCATAGAAAAATCTTTGTCCGCTTATAAGAGAAGCCGAATTTTTAATCTTTTTGCTGTATTTTTTATAGAGTTTATCTGCATACGCAAAATTTCTGAAATGAATTATATGTATAAATACCATTTCAGCAAGAACGGTACTTTCATGAAGCTTATGAATTGACTTTGCATTCTCAATTATATATTTACCTGTTTCAAGTGCCTCGTCAAATCTGCCGTCACAAAAAAGCTTGTTAAAATATGTTACAGCCTGAGAAGTAACAAGAATATTGTCAAGCGGAATACTTCTGTCGAACTCAAAAAAGCTGTCAGGAAGTTCATTTACGGATTTTCCCTCAGAAAGCGTTCTGGTAATAATAAGAGAATTTATGAACGCCTTGCGTGCATTCACATTCTTCATAAGAAGCACCGCATTTGCACCGTCAACACCAAGTTCGCTTAAAGGCAGAGCATTTCCTATACCTATAGTCAATCCCATAAGTATGAATGACAGAAGGAATATATTTGCAAGAGGACTGCTGACTGTTAAAACATTGTACAGAATAGATGCGACTGCACACAATATTATATTTATAATACAGCCTCCCATATTGTACCAGAAAACAGGCATATCTTCAACTGACCTTTCAGGCGGCATCATTATACACTGTCCTCCTGTACCAGCCATTTTGAATTTTCTGATTTTTATTCCGTTTTCAGTATTGACAAAAATAATATTAAAAAACCGTATGGAGACAAACTTATAACCCGTAAGCAGACCGAAAATCATATGACCTGTTTCGTGACAGCAAACCTGAATAGTATATGTCAGAAAATATACAATTATTCCCGATAAAAATGATAAAAGTGCATTATGCCCCTGTTCCTCTGATGTAATCATATAATTTCCTATGACAACACCGCACATTATGTAACATATAAAAGTAAACGCAAGCATTATAAACATCTGAATTTTATTTTTCATTTTCAAATCACTCCTGCCATAAATTATACAACTCTTATCCTGAAAAGTCAAGTTTTTTCAATCAATACTTGATTTTTGCACCGTAATCTGCTATAATAGTAATACAAAATTATCCTATGGAGGAAAAAACATGGACTTAAATCAGCTCAGAAATAACATTGATGATATAGACAAACAGATACTTGAACTTTTCATGAAGCGTATGGAACTCTGCAAAGGTGTTGCGGACTACAAAAAAGCTAATAATCTGCCTGTATTTCAGGGCGGACGTGAAAAGCAGGTTATCGACAGAATAAAAGTTCTCACCAACGACAAGGAACTCGAACAGGGTACAGCGGCACTTTTTACAACTATCATGGATATAAGCAAGATTTTGCAGAACCGCAAGATACTGTCCGACAAAAATGAGAACATCTACACTGCCCCTGATTTTGTGAACGCTCAGAAAATAGGCTGTCAGGGTACTTCCGGAGCTAATTCCGAAACTGCCGCAAAACTTATTTTCGGCGACAGAAAAATTACTTTCTACAAAACTTTTGAGGACGTTTTCTCTGCTGTACAGTCGGGCGAAATAAATTACGGAGTACTTCCTGTGCATAACTCAACGGCTGGTTCTGTCAACAGTACATACGACCTTATGGCTAAATACAGTGTTTACACAGTAAAGGAAGTCTGCGTTGAAATAAACCACTGCCTTGCAGCGAAAAATGATATTTCAGTTGACGAAGTGGAAATGGTTTACTCTCACCCTCAGGCAATCGCACAGTGCTGTGACTTTCTTACAGCTCACGGGCTGAAAACAAGCGAATACGGCAACACGGCTACTTCTGCCGAAATGGTATCGAAAAGCACGGAAAATATCGCCTCTATCTGTTCTGTGGAATGCGCCGAAAAACTGGGACTTCATATAATTGCAGAAAATATCTCCGACTGTTCCGTCAACCGCACAAGATTTATCTGTATTGCCCGTGATATGCAGGTTGAACCCGATGCGGACACAATTTCTGTCATGATTAAAATTCCCGACACGGAGGGAAGTCTGTACAGACTTTTAACTAAATTCTATGTCAACGGCATGAACCTACAGAAAATCGAAAGCAGACCCCTCAAGGACGGCAGTTTCAATGTCATGTTCTACCTTGATTTCGACGGCAGAATAAGTGACCCTGCTGTAAAGGCACTAATGAACGATTTAGCCGGAAATGTTGAATATTTCAGATTTCTCGGTACTTTCAGAAACGAATAGGAGAATATTATGAAAGAAAGTTTTTTTGATTTGCTTGAAAATTCGGAATTTGTTTTTCTCGATGGCGGAATGGGTACAATGTTACAGTCTATGGGTATTGAAAGTCATATTCCCGAAACACTGAACATAACAAATCCGCAGGCAATTATGAACATACACAGACAGTACATCAAGGCAGGAGCAGATATAGTATACGCAAATACTTTCGGTGCAAACGCCCTCAAACTTGCGGACAGCGGCTACACAGTTGCTGAAATCGTCGGCGCAGGTGTTGAAAACGCAAGACAGTCGGGAAATGCCCTTGTTGCACTTGACATGGGTTCTCTCGGACAGCTCCTTGAACCGTCCGGAACACTGAAATTTGAACAGGCTTACGAACTCTACAAGGAAATTGTTGTTGCAGGTTCACAGGCTGATTTGATTGTCATAGAAACAATGACCGATTTGTATGAAGTCAAGGCGGCACTTCTTGCGGCGAAAGAAAATTCTGACAAGCCTATACTCGTGACAATGACCTTTGAAGAGAATATGCGTACTTTCACGGGTGTGTCGCCTGAATGCATGGTTGCTGTGCTGGAGGGACTTGGTGCGGACGCAATAGGCGTTAACTGCTCGCTCGGTCCTGACGAACTCTATCCCATAGTCAAGAAAATATGTTCGCTTACTACTCTTCCCGTAATCGCAAAGCCCAACGCCGGACTTCCTGACCCTGTTACAAACAAATTCAATGTAACTCCCGAACAGTTTGCAGAAAGTGCAGTAAAGCTTGCAAAAGTTGGTGTAAAGATTTTCGGCGGCTGCTGCGGAACTACTCCCGAACACATTTCAGCAGTCATAAATGCGCTCGCCGATTGCAGATACACTCCGCAGGACATCACGCAGAAAAGTGTTGTATGTTCAGCCGTGAACTGTATTGAAATAAACCAGCCCCGTGTTATCGGCGAAAGAATTAATCCGACAGGTAAAAAACGTTTCAAGCAGGCACTTATTGAACACGATATAGACTATATTCTGTCGCAGGCAGTCGAACAGATACACGCAGGTGCGGAAATTCTCGATGTCAACGTAGGTCTGCCCGATATTGACGAAAAGGAAATGATGATTGAAGCAGTCAAGGCGATACAGGGCGTATGCGACGCACCGTTGCAGCTGGACTCCACTATTCCGGCAGTGCTTGAGGCAGGACTGAGAGTTTACAACGGCAAGGCTATTGTCAATTCAGTAAACGGCGAGGACGAGTCGCTTGACGCAATACTCCCGCTTGTAAAGAAATACGGTGCTTCCGTCGTCGGACTTACCCTCGACAAGAATGGCATTCCAAAAACAGCGGACGGACGTTTTGCAATAGCAGAAAAGATAATGCACAGAGCTATGGAATACGGTATTCCGAAAAAGGACGTTTTCATAGACTGCCTTACTCTGACAGCCTCAGCAGAACAGGACGGCGTTCCCGAAACACTGAACGCTCTCCACAGAGTAAAAAACGAACTCGGACTGAAAACTGTTCTCGGTGTATCAAATATTTCGTTCGGACTGCCGAACCGTGAAACAATCACACGTACTTTTCTTACAATGGCACTGCAAATGGGTCTCGATTTGCCGATTATCAATCCAAATGTTGATTCTATTATAGGCGCAGTCCGTGCATACAGACTTCTTGCAGGAATTGACAGAAATTCACAGGAATTTATTGCAGTCTACGCAAATCAGCCCACAGCAAAACCAGTAATTACAGAAAAATCCGTCGACCTGATTTATGCAGTCGAAAACGGACTGAAAGCAGATGCGGTAAATGCTGTAAAAGAATTAATGAAATCTGCTGAGCCGATGGACATAATCAACAACTATCTCATTCCCGCACTCGATCTGGCAGGAGAGAAATTTGAAAAGGGTACTATATTCCTGCCGCAGCTTATCCTCACAGCCGGTTCAGCACAGGCGTGCTTTGATATTATCAAGGAAAAACTTGCGGACAACGGTGAAAAGGCAGTATCAAAAGGAAAAGTCGTCCTTGCAACTGTAAAAGGAGATATTCACGATATAGGCAAGAATATTGTAAAAGTTCTGCTTGAAAGCTATGGATTTACTGTAATCGATTTGGGAAAGGACGTTCCGCCTGAAACTGTAGTAAATTCAGCGATTGAACATAAGGTAAAGCTTGTCGGACTTTCCGCACTCATGACGACTACACTTGCTTCAATGGCTGAAACTGTTGCACTCCTCAATGAAAAATATCCCGAATGCAAAACAGTTGTCGGCGGTGCAGTACTTACCGCCTCTTACGCAAAACAGATTAATGCCGATTTTTACGCAAAAGATGCAAAGCAGACTGTCGATATAGCAGGCGAGATATATGGCTGATAAACGGAACTATGGAATAGACCTCCTGCGGCTTGTATTGATGTTTATGGTTGTTGTTCTGCATACTCTGGGGCAAGGCGGCGTACTTGAACTTGACAGCCTTTCAGGCGTTTCCTACTGGACTGCATGGACGCTTGAAACAGCTTCTTATTGTGCAGTAAATGTATTTGCAATAATCAGCGGATATGTCGGCTGGAAGTCGAAACCTAAATTATCAAGACTTGCCGGCTTGTGGTTTCAGACTATGTTCTGGTGTTCAATAATACTCCTTATATATATGTACACAAATCTTGATGTAGTCAGCAGAGAGGAAATATATGAAAAAACCCTGAAAGCTTTTCTGCCTGTTTCAACAGGTAATTACTGGTATATAACAGCATATTTCGGTCTCTGCCTGCTTATGCCGGTACTTAACTGTGCAATTGAAAATCTGCCTGAAAAGTATCTCAGATATACTGTTACAGCGATTTTTCTGATGTTTTCAGTAAATCCGATTGCGTTTGCATATGATGCCTTTGAAACGTCAGAAGGATACTCAGCAATATGGCTTGTTGTACTGTATATTTTCGGCGGATATTTCAGTAAATACGACTTTTTCAGGTCGCACAGCAGAAAAACATATATATTATTGTATGTTGGTTCTGTACTGCTGACTGTTCTGTCGAAATTTATCCTCAAAGAAATGACATCATTTGACGACAATTTTCTTATTTCATATACATCACCTACCGTTGTAATATGTTCTGTTGCCCTTGTCGGATTATTTTCAGGTCTTAAGATAAATAAATCAATGCAGACATTTATAAAAATTTTTTCTCCGTGTTCGCTGGGAGTATATATAATTCACGTAAACCCGATTATATGGACGCATATAATCCATGATATGACTGTATGGGTGAATACGGAAAATTTCCTTATAATGACAATGCAGATTTTGGGAACAGCTTTATCAGTTTTCTTTATATGTCTTATTCTTGAATTTATAAGGCTCAGTATATTCAGGGCTTTAAAAATTTCCAAATCAATTGAAAAAATTGACTTAAAAATATTCAGCAGGATTAACCGGAATTAAATGTAAGCACAGAAAAGCGGGGTGATTTCGTGGACTTGCTTATTATGATAGTTTTCATATTAGGAATATGGGTATGGGCGGAGTCCTGCAAATCACCCAAAAAACCTCCAAAGCCGAAAGAGGACCCCGACAAGAAAACTCAGGAAAAATTCGCTGTGCAGATACTCAAAAACAAGTCGACTCCTGAAGAAATTGCCGAAAAAGAAGGATATGACATCGAACATATAAAGCAGTGGGTGCAGGATTATACTGACTACGCTGTAAAATATTCGTTTGACGCAAAGAAAATAAATGCCCACATAGACCAGCTTACTGATGATATTGCTGTTCTGAAAGAAATCTGCCGTAAGTATATCGGCGACGACTGGGAAGAAAAAACCGACTATCAGAACCGCACACGTAATAAATATAAATAACAAATTAAATTTTATTTAATAATTTAATTTTATTTAAGTGATTTCTTGGTTGTTTTAACCAAATATTCTCATGATATTTCTACACTGCAAATTCAACAAAAATCATTGACGTTTTTTGAACAATATGTTACAATAAAATTATGAAAAAGTTATGCACTGCTTTTTCTGCATAAAATATACCATTATGGGAGGGTATTAACAATGGTTAAATCAAAAATCACACGCATAATAAGCATGGCATCTGCCGTTGCCTGCATGACAGCCTGTATCAACTTTGCTCCTGCTGATATTTCAGAGGCTGAAGCTGTTGAGGTAAAAACAGCTTTTGAAATCACAGAAGACATGGGTCTCGGCTGGAATCTCGGAAACTCTTTCGACTCCTACAACAGCAATGTTGACAAGCTTGATGCAAATTCTGAAACAACATGGGGCAACCCTGTAACTACAAACGAAATGCTCGACGCTGTAAAGTCAAAGGGTTTCAATACAATCCGTGTTCCTGTAACATGGTTTCAGCACGTTGACGAAAACTACAAAATCGACGAGGCATGGCTTGCTCGTGTAAAGGAAGTCGTTGACCACTGCTACGACAACGGTATGTATGTTATTCTCAACCTCCACCATGAAGAACCGTATCAGAACCGTTCTACTCTCGGTGCTGACTATGAGGAAATTTCAGAATATGTAACAACTGTCTGGGAACAGCTCGCAGATACTTTCAAGGACTATGACCAGCACCTCATTTTCGAGACAATGAATGAACCCCGTGCAACAGGTACTGACCACGAGTGGTGGGGTCCTACTGATGACGAAGTTGATACAATCAACAAAATAAACGAAGACGCTCTCAATGTTATCCGTAAAGCCGGCGGACAGAATGATACACGTCTTGTAATGATGCCGGGTTACTGCGCATCAAGCGATACTTCCATGATGTCAAAGGTTATTATTCCGGACGATGATTTCGTTGCCGCTTCCGTTCACGCTTATTCTCCTTATAACTTCGCTATGGACGATACTTATACAGGTCACGACACATTCACAGAGGCAAACAGAACTGAACTTGTTAATATTATGGACGGTATCAGAAAGACTTTCAGCGACAAGGATATTCCTGTTGTTCTCGGCGAGTTCAGTGCCTCAAACTTCGGCAATACAGAGGCAAGGTGCGACTGGGCTGAGGCTTATATTTCAGTCACAAAGGCTTACGGTTTCCCGTGCGTACTCTGGGACAACAACGTTGAGGCAAACAACGGCGGTGAGGCTCACGGATACCTTAAGAGAAGTGACTGTACATGGTATACTGCCTCTGAACCGGTTGTTGATACAATGGTAAAAGTTATTAATGATGATTCAATCGCATGGGGAAGTGAAAGAAAATCTCCTGTTATCACTCACGACGACATAACAACAGGTAAACAGCTTATTGATAAAACATACGACCTCGACGCTTCTGTAAAGGACGGCAACTGCACTGAGGGTCTCAATGCTACATGGAAAGACCTCGAAGGCGGTGACGTTGCAATCAAGTATACAGGCGAAGCTCCTGTTATCGCTGTAGTTGACGGCGAATGGCAGAACTGGACTGAAATCAAACCTTACGATGATGCAGACGGTATTGCTTATTATTCCTCAGAACATATCAAATCTGCATGGAGCGGAGATGTTTCTGAAATCGAACATATATTCGCAAGAACAAACGGCAAAACTACTGTTGAAGCTATGGCTATAATTGGTGCAGGTGATATTTCAGGTGTTGAACCTGAACCGGAAGTTCCGATTTACACTGCCGACCTCACAAAAACAGACGGCAAAACCCTCACTTTCACTATAACAGGTAAAGCAGGCTCAACAGTAAACGGCTGTGTAGGATATATGGCTGACGAATGGGAGCAGATTGAATGGGCTGATAAAATCGGCGCAGACGGCACTGTTACTGTTACTGTTGATACTTCCACAATCCCGTCATCTATTTCCTCCGCACAGGTACAAATCTGGTGGTGCGACGACAAGGAAGCTGAAGTAACTATCAAATATGACGGCGAAACTCCTGCCGAAACAACAACCGCTCCTGTAGTTACAACCGCTCCCACTGAAACAACAACTGTAGCTGTTCCGACAGGTCTTATCTGCGGAGATGTAAACTCTGACCATGTTGTTGACCTCGCAGACGCTGTTGCTATCATTCAGCATATCGGCAACGAAGACAAATACGGACTTTCCGAAACCAGTCTGAAAGCTGCTGATACAAATGCCGACGGAAAAGTTACCGGCGCAGACGCTATCATCATTCAGCATATTGAAGCAGGTACTTATACCGCTGCTGATTTGCCTATAAAGGCTTCCTGATTTATGTAAAAAAGCAGCAAAAGCACTCTCATACGGGAGTGCTTTTTTGTGCAGATATGCTTTTTACTGCTAAAATACTTCAATTCAGCACAGATGTGAATAATCTATAAAAAATATAAAAATATACTTAAAAATATATGATGATTAACTAAAAATCTGCACATAAGCTTGACAAAATCAGGAATATATGATATAATTACAGCAAATTTAACAGCAAAAAGAAAATACGGTTTGAAAAGTTGTTGACTGAGTAGATTAAAAGGGAATCCGGTTCAAATCCGGAACAACCGCCATTACTGTGTTTGATGAGAAAAAATTTAAGCCATTGGATTTAAGCGAAAAATCTGAGAAGGTGTTTTTTTGCGATATTCTTTACCGCTTTGTCATCAGTCAGGAGACCTGCCGTAATTTCATGGTTTATCACGGGCTTGGGCGAGAAGAGTGCAACCGATTTATCAGAGACTAATCTCAATATTTCGGCTCTTTTCGCTTTTTTGTGCTGTGATATGAGATTTTTATTGTTATGTGCTGATATTCTGTTGTGCGTTCTCGTGTTAAACGGGAACGCTTTTTGCATTTAAGGAGGCTGATATGTTTACAAAGGATATGGCAATTTCAATGCTCAGAGAAAAATCCGCAGAACTGGGAAGACTTCCGAAAAAAAGTGATTTCAGCGGTGCGAATATTGCAAGAATTAAAAGCAGGCTCGGTGCATGGAACAGGGCATTGGAGACTGCCGGTCTGAAAGAAAAAAAGCAGAAAAATACGTAAGACAAGAAGGAGTAATTTTAAATGAAGAACAGATTTTTAGGTATTTTAACAGCAATGGCTCTCACTGCCAATGCCGTTCCGTTTGCTGTATTTGCAGTCGGGGAACACGAAAATCAGGTACACGTTATTGTTGAAAACACAACGTTCACACCTGAGTCTGAAGACTGGGACGACAGTTTCTGGTATGGCACACTCACTGATACATGGATTGACATTGACGAAGATTCCACAATGATGACCTGTATCGTTACAGCTATTGAAGAGGCAGGCTATACACAGGAGGGTGCAGACAACAACTATATTTCGTCAATAAACGGCTTGGGTGAATTTGACGGCGGATTTATGTCCGGCTGGATGGGTACGCTCAACGACTGGTTTACCAATGAAGGTTTCAATAATTTCACTGTTACAGAAGGCGAACTTGAAACAGGTGACGAAATCCGTGTAATGTATACCTGTTCATACGGTGAAGATTTGGGTGGAAGCTGGGAAAACAGTGATTCAACAGTCAAGGATATTGCTTTTGACAAAGGCACACTCTCCCCTGCTTTTGACAAAGATACTCATGAATATACTCTCACTGTTCCGTCGGATACAGACAGCGTTCTTGTAACTCCCACAGCAAGCAACAAAAACTATCAGGTGCGTACAAGAACAGGCGATACAGTATATAAGCGTACTTCACAGATACCTGTTTCTGACGGTACGGAAATTACCATTGAATGCAATTATGACGGCTCTCTCAGCATGAATGAATCAGGAGAAACAAATACATATACTATCACAGTAAATAAAGAAGTTTCCGTTCCTGCTGAGGCTCAGGGCGTTTCGGAAATCCTCGATGGTGTTCTGGAACAACTTTCAATTGATATTCCCGAACCTGTTTTCGGCACAAGCGCAGGCGAATGGAGCGTACTCTGCCTTGCACGTGGCAGTTATTTTGACAAGGATAGTACATATTTCAAGGATTACTATGACAGAATTACTGCAACAGTAAATGAAACAGCGTCAAGCGTAAATAAAGACGGCGCACTTAATAAAGTCAAATCTACAGAAAATTCACGTCTTATTGTTGCGCTTTCGTCAATCGGAATAAACGCTGAACAGGTAGGCGACTGGAATCTTATTACTCCATATAATGACTTCACATGGATTAAAAAACAGGGTATCAATGGTCCTGTATGGGCTTTGATTGCTCTTGATACAAACAATTATCAGACAACAGACACCACTATCCGTCAGCAGTGTATTGACTATCTTCTCGAAAAACAGACCCCCGACGGCGGCTGGGCAATGTCGGGAACTACTGCCGACCCTGATATGACAGCAATGACTATTCAGGCTCTGGCAAGATATACGGACGACAGCAAAGTAAAAGAAGCTGTTGACAAGGGTATCAATGCGCTTTCATCAATCCAGAAGGAAACAGGCGGTTATGCTTCATGGGGAACAGTAAATTCAGAAAGTATCGCACAGGTTATTGTTGCCTGCACAGCGGTCGGCATAAATCCTGATACTGACGAAAGATTTGTAAAGAACGGAAATTCAGCAGTAGACGCACTCCTTACATTCTATAACAGTGATAACAGAACATTTTCACATATTGCAGGCGACGGCGGTAACGGTATGGCGACAGACCAGGCAACCTACGCACTTGTTGCATACGACAGATTTATAAATAACCAGACTTCCCTCTATGATATGTCGGACGTTGAATTTACAGCACCAAAGGCTGACAGTCTTACTGCAACTCTCGGACTTCCGCAGGAAATCAGCAGTAAACAGGGTACAGAGTTCAACGCTGTTGTGAATATTGACGGCTGGGACAATTCCGCAGACTATAAACTCATGGACTGTATAGTTGACGTTCCCGATGGTCTTACTGTAACAAGCGTAACAATGGGCGACCGTGTTTCAGGAGGTCAGCTCAGCTGGCATCTTGAAGAGGAAACAGGCAAACTCCGTATAGTTTACTTTGACCCTGAAAAAAATCAGAGTATCAATATGAGCGGTACTGATTTCCCTGCTGAATTTTTTATAATCGGATTCAAGTCCACAGAGAAACTTACAGCAGAAGAACTCGAAATAGCTGTAACAGGTATGTCAATGAAATTCAGTTCAGATTCCGCAAGCGATGTTGCTATTGAAGTAGTCAATACAGACAAAGCAGGCGGTATTGTAAACATCGTTGATGATATTTCATTCAGTGCGTGTGTACTCTATCAGGGCGACGGTATCGACCTCATTCCTGAAAACAAAATGGCTGTATGCGTGGCAGCAGCAAATCTTGATACAAATTATGCTCTTGCTTATTCCGACGGAAAAAATACTTATGACTTCATGTACAGCGACGCTGTCACAAAGAAAACAGGTATTATGAGTTATATTGCACTTGTTGACAGTTCAATAAAACTTGAAAATTTTGTCAATGCAGATAATTTCACAGTCGGCACAAAGGCAGGCAGTGAACTTGTATTCGGCGATGCAAACGGCGACAGTGTTATCAATGCACAGGACGCACTTAATTCCGTGAACGCATGGCTCAGAAAAACAGACGCTCCGACAGATACTGAAATCCTCCGCCTGAACGTGAACTCAGATTCAAGAATTAATACTTTCGACGCACTCGGTATCGTTGAGTATTTCGTTCACGGCAATGAATATATAATCGTCAATAAAGCTGCAACTGCGTATAACACAGCAGAATGAACGATATAAAAAATCAGGAGCAGGAAAAGAAAAAACTCACCAAAAAGCAGAAGATAATTATTACAATTACAGCAATTATTCTGTTGATTATTATTTTACTGATTATCCTGCTCCTGCCGGAAAAGATAAAAAATCCGGACAAGCCAACACTTACTATAGTAACTCCTCCAAAGCAGAGTATTTCTGCCAAAGAGGAGTTCAGTGTTGACGTTTCATTGTCCGCTCTGGGTGAGGAAATTTATCCAGCCGCAAGTGTGAGTATCGTTTTTGACTCTTCACGTCTTGAATTTATGGGCATTGAAGAGGGTAATATTATGATTACAGGCGATGAGCGTTCAGACGGAAACAGCAGTCAGTTACCTGAATGGAGCGTTGATACTGAACGTTCCAACAAAACAGGACAGATAAATATTATGTATCTTGATATGACAGGCGGTCGGTACGCTTTTACAAAAGAAACTATGGGTGACAATCATATTCTTATGCGCCTTGATTTCCGTCTTCGTGGAAGTGCGGAAGACGGCGGAATTTATAATCTTGAAATAACTGACGCAGTTTTTGCGACAACAGACGAAAATAAAAGTCTTGCAAGTATCAATGATACGCTGATTACCGAAAACGGAAAGGTTGTGGCTGTGGAATGAAGTTAAAAATACTATCTTTGGCGTGCTTGGTCACTATATTCTGTGGTTGCAGTGTTCAGCAGGAAAAGAACTATCAGGGCAATATGAAAATCGCTGAAAACGGCATTGTTGAGCAGTCTGTACTGAAACAGATTAAAGAAGATAATGCAGTAGTCACTTTTTCAGGAAATTCAAATGAATGTAAATATGAATGGACTGTTTTCGGCGATGATATTTCAAACCCGAAAGACATAAATCTTGCTGTTGAAATCAAAGAAAATAAAGAAAATATTGAAGTAAATCTGCAATCGGACAGCGATTTTGAGTTCTTTCCTGTTCTGTCAATATATTTGAATTCCGCATGGAACTGCGACAATGCAACAGTGTACGACATAAATAACAATGCAGTATGCGGTGCAAGCGTGACAGGAAGCGACAGGACTATTCTTAACTTCACAGTACCGCAGACAACAGGTACTTTCTGCATAACGCCCGATAAAACCGATTTTCAGAAAGTTATTATTACAGAAACAACAGAAATCCCGACGGAAAAAAGTACAAATCCGCCGAAAAAAAAGCAGGACAATTATTTAACTCCTGCTGAACAGATTTCGGGAAATGTAGTCGGCGGAGATAATACAGAAAAAATCGTTGAAACTCCTGCTGAGGACAACAGAATAATTTCCGACGGTTCACAGACAGAACAGGACAAATACCTGACTGACCCAGTACCTGAAGGAAAACCTATGCCTGTTGAGCCTGAAAATGCTGAAATCAACGAAAAAAATCAGTATACCTGCACTTTTTCAGTTGAATGCTCTACTATACTGAATAATCTTGACGAACTCAATCCCGAAAAATTCGACGTACTCCCAACGGACGGAATTATTTTTCCTGCAACAGAAGTCACATTCTATGAGGGCGAATCGGTCTATGATGTTCTTCAGCGTATCTGTCAGGAAAATAATATTCATATGGAGGCTTCGTGGACACCGATGTACAACAGCGCATACGTTGAGGGCATTCACAATCTCTACGAATTTGACTGCGGAAATCTTTCGGGCTGGATGTACCGTGTTGACGGCTGGTATCCCAATTATGGTTGCAGCCGCTATCAGTTAAGGGACGGAGAAGTTGTTGAATGGCGGTATACCTGCGATTTGGGATATGATGTGGGCGGCGGTTACGCTGTAAACGGTGGCGAATAATGGACAGCTTTTCAACTTATCACCCGACAATAAATTTTCTGTTTTTCGGAATTGTTATCGCCTGCACAATGTTCGTTATTCACCCCGTTATGCTCGCAGTATCGTTCATTTCGGCACTTGTTTATAATATTTACCTCGACGGCAGAAAAAGTATATCTTTCAGCTTGAAAATATTACTCCCGATGATGCTGACTGCAATGATTATCAATCCTGCATTCAGTCATGCGGGAGTAACTACACTCTGCTATCTGCCGACAGGTAATCCGCTTACACTGGAAAGTATTCTGTATGGCATTTCCTCTGCTGTAATGCTCGGAGCAGTCGTTCTGTGGTTCAGGTGCTATACGGCAATTATGACTTCCGACAAATTCATATATCTTTTCGGGAAAATAATTCCGGCACTTTCTCTTATAATCAGCATGACGCTCCGGTTTGTACCGAAATTCAAGGCGCAGTTTAAAGTCGTCCGTGATGCACAAAGCTGTATCGGAAATGACATTTCAGACGGAAGTATTTTTAAAAGATTAAGAAATGCAGTTAAAATTTTTTCCATTATGATTACATGGTCGCTTGAAAATGCAATCGAAACGGCGGACAGCATGAAAAGTCGTGGGTACGGGCTTAAAGGCAGGACTGCTTTTTCAATCTACAGATTTGACAGCAGAGATAAAACCATTCTCTGCTGTATGATTTTCTGCGGAATTTATCTGCTGTGCGGAATACTCGCAGACGGCTTGAAATGGCGGTACTTTCCGTCAGTCCGTGGAGTTCTGGGCGAACCGTTCACGGTTACTTTTTATATTGCATATACCGTCTTCTGCAATATTCCGATAATTCTCAACAGAAAGGAAGATAAAATCTGGAAATCTTTGAAATCAGAAATCTGAATTTTTCATATCCCGAATGTACTGAAAAGGCACTTGACAATGTATCTCTTAAAATCAACAACGGAGATTTTCTTGTGCTGTGCGGAAAATCAGGGTGCGGAAAATCAACTTTATTACGTCAGCTGAAAACTGTACTTGCTCCGAAAGGTGAAAAATCAGGGGAAATCTTGTTCATGGGAACTCCTCTTGCGGAAACAGACAACAGAAAACAGTCAGCGGAAATCGGATTTGTAAGTCAGTCACCTGAAAACCAGATTGTAACAGATAAAGTATGGCATGAACTTGCTTTCGGACTTGAAAGTCTGGGATATAAAACAGCGGAAATCCGCAGACGTGTAGCGGAAATGGCATCTTTTTTCGGAATTGAGAAATGGTTTCACAAAAATGTTACAGAACTTTCAGGCGGACAAAAGCAGCTCCTTAATCTTGCCTCCGTTATGGCAATGCAGCCGACTGTCTTAATTCTTGATGAGCCGACAAGTCAGCTTGACCCGATTGCAGCGTCGGATTTTTTAGCAGTACTCAAAAAAATAAACAGTGAACTCGGTACGACAATTATTTTAACTGAACACCGTCTCGAAGAAGCTTTTCCGCTTGCAGACCGTGTTGCAGTCATGGAGAACGGCAGAATTATTTCTGTAGGAACTCCGCAGGAGACCGCAGAAAATCTCAAAAAATCGGGAAACGGAATGTTTCTTGCAATGCCTGCTCCAATGCGTATATGGTCTGCTGTAAATTCGGATTTGGTCTGCCCGTTAACCGTATCAGACGGGCGCAGATGGCTTGCGGAATTCGCAGAAAAAAATCCACTGAAAGAAATACCGATAAAACCGCAGAAAATTCAGTCGGACGAATTTGCAGTTGAAATTTCGGAAGCGTGGTTCAGGTATGAAAAGGACGGTAATGACGTAATACGAGGACTTAATCTGAAAGTCCACAAAGGCGAGTTTATTGCGGTTTTAGGCGGAAACGGCACAGGTAAAACTACTTCCCTCCGGCTTATCAGCGGACTTGAAAAGCAGTATCGTGGCGAAATCAAAGTGAATGGCAGAATTGCGGTACTTCCACAAAATCCACAGGCATTATTTGTCAGAAAGACCGTCCGTGAAGATTTGCAGGAAATGTTAAAAGATATTCCAAAAGAAGTACAGCAGAACAGATTTACCTATGTCACAGCACTTTGCAGACTTGAAAATCTCCTCGACCGCCACCCCTACGACCTTTCAGGAGGAGAACAGCAAAGAACGGCACTTGCGAAAATCCTCCTGCACGATACGGACATACTTCTTCTTGACGAGCCTACAAAGGGATTTGATGCGGAGTTCAAACAACTTTTCGGCGGTATTCTGCAAAAACTTCTTGAAAGAAAAATCACGGTAATCATGGTAAGCCATGACATAGAGTTCTGTGCGGAATATGCTCACAGGTGTGCGATGTTTTTTGACGGAAATATAACTGCCGACGGTACTCCGCAGGAGTTTTTCAGCGGAAACAGCTTTTATACTACTTCCGCAAACCGTATCGCAAGGGACTTTCTACCGAATGCGATTACTGTAAATGATGTTATCTGTGCATGTGCAGGTGAAAAGCAGTCCGCAATTAATATTGAAGTCCCTGAAATTATTGAAATTCCAGATAAAAGGAAACAGGAAGAGGACGGACTTCCGTTGTGGCGGAAAATAATTTCCGTGATTTCGGGTACTGCTGCATTTGCAGTATTCATTTATGCGACTAAAATCACTGATTTGTCGAAAAGTGTGAATAAGTTCGGAATGACCGAAATCGGCAGGGAACAGCTGAAAATTTACGCTTTATTAATAATTTCACTTTTTGTATGTGCATTATCGGGAATGAAAAAATCAGAACCGACACTGAAAAGTCAGATACCAAAAGAAAAAAGAAAACTCACAAAACGTACAGTTACAGCAAGTACGCTGATACTTTTCTTAGTCCCTTTAACGCTTTACATCGGAATTTTTTATATAGGCTTACGGCAGTACTATGCGATTTCCGTCGCTGTACTTATTGAATGTATGCTGCCGTTTTTTATGATATTCGAGGGCAGAAAACCACAGGCAAGGGAACTCGTTGTAATATCTTCCTTATGCGCAATAGGAATTGCAGGACGGGCAGTATTTTTCATGTTTCCGCAGTTCAAACCCGTTGCGGCAGTCACGATAATTTCAGGTATCGCTTTCGGCGGAGAAACAGGTTTTCTTGTCGGAGCAGTCACAATGCTTGTATCGAATATTCTTTTCTCGCAGGGTTCATGGACACCTTTTCAGATGTTCGCAATGGGAATTATAGGATTTATTTCAGGAATTTTATTCCGCAAGGGATTTATCCGCAGAACAAGAATTTCAATCTGCATTTTCGGTGCGCTGTCTGTAATTCTGATTTACGGAGGAATTATGAATCCTGTTTCCGCACTTATATGGGGAAGTGAAACACTCAACATAAAAATTATAATGACTTATTATCTCACAGGTTTTCCTATGGATTTAATTCACGCACTTGCAACAGTTATTTTCCTATGGTCTGGTGCATTACCGATGCTCGAAAAACTTGACAGAATTAAAATAAAATACGAACTCGCAGAATAAATATTAAAAAACAGCAGTTAAAAATATGAAAATTATAGAAAATTACAAACTATATTTGACATATATTGTGATATATGATATAATATAAAAAATATCACACGAAAGGGCTACTGTTTTATGAAAATATTTAAAAAAATAATTTCCATATTTTTTGCTGTTTCAACAGCTTTTTCCGCTGTATCTGCAATAGCTTTTGCAGACGAAAAAAACGGTTTCACTCAGACTGAAATAGATTCCTCTGAAGTAAAACCGACAATCGCAATCGAAAGCAAAATCCTGACTGCTGAAGAAGCAAAAGGAAATGAATATATTGAAATTCCGGTAATTGTTTCAGGAGCGCAGTACAAATACGCTTCCACAGGACTTCACATTTATTACGACAGCCGGCTTGAAACTGTTAAAAACACTTTAGGTTTTCCCGATGTGGAAAAAGGAAGTGCTATAGAACGTCTCAGCCTTGCCCCTCCCGAAGAAGACCCAAGTGCTGCCGAAATGGGAATGAAAGGTTTGTTCCTTGTAACTGCTGGTGATAAGACAACAGGTGCAGACGGCACTATGTGGACACTTAAATTTGTACTGCCCGATGACGCAGAAAGCGGTGATGTTTTTCCGATTGATATTGTCTACAGGGAGAATAAGAAGACCTCAAGTATGTTCAGCAATGTTACAAATAACAGTGATGGAAAGCTCATGTCCGCATACGTTTTCACAAGAGGTATCTGCAACGGCGTTACCAAGCAGTTTGTCCCCGATAATGATGATATAAGCAGATGTCCTGCAATTTCAGAACTCTCTGCCGATGTTGACGGATATATTGCCATAGAAGGAAATATTGAACGTAATATCTGCGGAGACGCTAACTGTGACAATACCATTGACCTTGCAGATGCCGCCGCAATCTTCCAGCATATCGGCAACGAAGACAAATACGGACTTTCCGCAGAGGGTTATGCCAATTCCGACACAAACGGCGACGGAATAGTTACGGGCGCAGATGCTATTGTAATTCAGCGTATCGAAGCAGGAGAAATCAAAGCTTCGGATTTGCCTTTTAAATAAAAACATAAAATTTCCTTGTTATTCATATACATTGAGTGACAGGGAGGTTTTTTTATGGAGGATTTTATTATTGCCCTTGCAGGCAACCCAAATGTCGGAAAATCGACGGTTTTCAATGCCCTCACAGGTATGAAACAGCACACCGGAAACTGGGCAGGCAAGACTGTTTCGTGTGCGGAGGGAAGTTTCGAGTACAAAGACAGAAAATTTGTTCTCGCTGATATTCCGGGTATTTATTCACTTTTTGCAAATTCCGCTGAAGAACAGGTCGCCCATGACTTTATCTGTTCGGGCAGGGCGGACGGTGCTGTTGTTGTATGCGACGCTTCCTGTCTTGAAAGAAATCTCACCCTTGTATTGCAGGTTATGGACAAAATCCCGAAAACCGTTGTCTGTGTAAATCTTATTGACGAAGCAGAAAAAAAAGGTATTCATGTTAATGCGGACAGATTAAGCGGACTGCTCGGAGTTCCTGTTGTACTCACTTCCGCAAGGAATAATAAAGGTCTCGACGAACTGTGTAAGGCTGTCAGCAGTATTGCCGAAAGCGAACCTGCTCCGCTGAAACTTAACCTTCCCGAAAACGAAGACGATATTATTTCCGCAATATCACAGAAATCAAGCGAAATAGCATCGCAGTGTGTGGAATGCCGTTCTTCCGAACCATATAAGCGTGACAGAAAACTTGACAGGATATTCATGAGCCGGAAGACAGGTATTCCTGTTATGCTCCTGCTTTTCGGTCTGATTATGTGGATAACAATAACAGGTGCAAATTATCCGTCCGAACTCCTCAGCAAAGGACTTTTCGCACTGGGAGATATTATGTCACAGGGTCTGCTTGCATCAGGTCTGCCGTCATGGGTTGAGGGAGTACTCATTCAAGGAATATACAAAGTACTTGCATGGGTAGTATCCGTAATGCTTCCGCCTATGACTGGGTATAAAAAAAGCCGACCAATGAAAAATCCACCTATCAGTTATTACTATTATAATGCTTGTACACAATAAAATCAAGATAGTCAAATTAATTTTATTGTTTTAACATAATAATCCTTAAATTTGCTTAATTGCGAAATAATGAAATAAAAAAATGCTGTCAAGGGCGTGCAAACGTGCATTTTACCCTTGACAGCATTTTTTTATGAATTACAATGAGCAAGCAAATTTAAGGATTAATTGTCATATCTACTGCATGAATGAATAGTATTTAACAATGGATTATATACAAAAAAGTCGCTTAGTTGGCTACTAAGCGGACGACAATTTATACTATTTTATAAGATAATAATATAATATTTTATCTGAAAAGTCAATAAAAAACTATAAAAATGATTTTGAAATCAGCGTTTTTCACAATAGACTAACAGATTTTATGTTTATAATGTATAATAGATTTAACAGAAATTTTTCTATTAAGGGTCAAAATATGGGTACAGTCAGCAGGAGGTTATAATATATGCCAAGACGAGGAGAAAACATCAGGAAACGCACAGACGGAAGGTGGGAAGGACGATATATAGAAGCCTATTCAGTCACTGGAAAAGCCTGTTATCGTTCTGTATACGGCAAAACATATGCGGAGACAAAGGAAAAATTGAAGCAGTGTAAGAAACTTTGTGACAAAAATGCAGGAAACAGAATTACTATGGAAGAGCTTTTCAAAGAATGGCTGAATATGAAAGAAAATACTGTCAGACCGTCTACAAAAGTTACTTATGATTATTTCATAGAAAAACATTTTATTCCTTATTTCAGGAATGTAAAAACAATGTATCTGACAAGCGAACTGGTACAGGACTTTGTGTCAGAAAAAAGCAGTCTTTCACCGAAAACCGTTCATGATATGCTTTCACTTTTAATTCAGATTATTAAATATGCACAATCCAAGAAATATATTAATTATTTTGACTTTAACTCTATAATATATCCAAAATTACAGAGTAAGGAACTGCCTGTTTTAAAGAACTCCGAATTTATAAAACTTGTAAATTATGTTCAGGTACACTTTGAGATACAGAAAATAGGCGTTTTATTATCTTTGTTTATGGGACTTAGATTAGGTGAAATATGTGCTTTACAGTGGAAAGATATAAATTTTGCAGAAGAAACAATACACATAAGTAAGACTATGCAGAGATTAAAAAATTCAGATGACAACGCAGAAACTAAAACAAAAATTGTAATAGATGTTCCAAAAACTCAGAAGTCCATTCGTGATATTCCCATACCCTCTTTTTTAATGACACTGTTAAGAGAATATAAGTCAAATGATAATTCATATATTTTGACTTGCACAACTGATTACATTGAACCACGCACTTATCAGAAAAAATTTAAAACATATCTTGAAGAAGCAGGAATACCCGATATAAATTTTCATGCGTTAAGACATACATTTGCCACAAGAGCAATAGAACAGGATTTTGACATTAAAAGTCTCAGTGAGATATTAGGACATTCAAGCGTAAAATTCACACTGGAACGCTATGTACACCCCTCAGACGAGTATAAAAAAATGAACTTAGAAAAACTTGCCGTCTTCTATTAATGGTCAAAATTATGGTCTTATAAAATAAATTCTCCCTGATTTTCGCTATTTTTCAATAAAAATCCGCTTAGTAGCCAACTAAGCGAACTCTTTTACAATACGGGTTATTAATATGATAACCTATTTTGTTGGAAGTATGCAAATTTTAGGGGGAATTTTTATGAGTAATAAGAAAAAAATAATATCAGGATTAATTTTAGTGATTATAACTATAGTAGTTTCAGTAGCATTTGTATATAAAGATTACTATTTCATTGAAGAAGATGAAATTATTTTAAAAAGTGATTATGATGAGCAAGTAAAATCTGATGTTGAAAAACAACGTATATCATTTTTACAAGAAGTACATGGAAAAAAAGAAGAAAATGAAAAGAAGTATGATTTAAAAGAAATAATATTAGCTAACTCTAAAGTAACATTTGAGGGAAAGCATACTATTAAAGATACTTCAATAAAATGCAAAATAGAAGCATATAATATATATCAATATGCAATGGATAATATAGAAACGATAGATAATTTGGGTAGTACAGAAGAATTTGTTGAGTATATGAAAGAAAGTATAAAAAACGGAAAAATCCAAAGAACTACAAAGGAATTAGAATTGCCTGTTGAATATAAGGATAATAAGTTGATTGTTAATAATTATTCAGATGAATATAATGATGCTATGCTGGGTGGGGCATATACTTTATTATCAGAGTTACAAGCACAAGCAATTAATGAACATATGAAAAATATGTACGAGCTAAACGAATATATAAAAAAATATGATTTAAAATGGGAGCAGTGATACTTAATGAAAAATGTTATATTTCGGTTTATATTTGCAGTTACACTAATATGTTATATGGTAAATTTTGTGGGCATATCAGGTTACTGTGAACCTCAACAACCGGATTATCAGTTTTGTTATGGCTATTTTGAAACAAATAACGAAGAAATTAATGGGTATAAAAAATTAATGGTTCATAATGAAATTGTTTATATAAGTATAGAAGATTTTTTGATTTTATCAAATATAAGTGATATAAAAATAAAATGTACTCAGACAGAATATGATAGTTTAACAGATGAATTAAAGAGTAAAATTACATATAGTAATGATGTTTATGTATTATACAAAGAGTTCGTTGATTTAAACTGTTGGATTTTTAGCATAAATTTTGATAAAGCATTTTATACATCTTATTATGAGGGTGTAAAAACTGTTAACTTAGGTGGTAAAGTTATTGCACTTGGAGAAAATTTATCAGATATTTATATTCCATTTCAAACGTTATTATCTATATTTAATGTGCCATATAGCATAGAAAAAAATTATATACAAATGCATGATACTGTTTATACACCAAAAGACTACTTACATATGGAATGTCTAAATCATTTAGAATATAATCTCACGCCTGATGACATTGAAGCAGGAAGTATTGGAAACTCTCTTGATTATATAAGTGATGGATTAGGTATATTGGCTGATTTTAACATTCATAAAATTCCTGACTTCATTGGACAAACAAATGGAGCATTGCCGAATGAAAATGCTTGTGAAATATTAAGCCAAATGCTTTGTAAAGTTGACGAAACTGAAAAATCAAAATTGCTTGAATATTCAGATGTAACTTTAAATTCTTTACTTCCTGTTATAAGTGAAATATCACAAAATATAATTACAGAAGGTGAAGATATTGAAGAATGCTTTGAAATATTAACAGAATATTGTAATAATAACCCTATAATAAATATAAATGGAAATGAAATTGAAAGTAAGTATTTATTGAATTTTGTATTAAATACTGAAATTGGAGACAAATATAGAAATCTTATCAAAAATGAAGATGTTTCTGATATTCTTACAATTGGTGGAAAAGCCTTAGAAAAATATATAGCATGGGATACTGTTGCGAGAACATCAACAAATGAAAATATATTAAATGCCATTCATTCTTATTGTGAAAATTATTTAAGCATTGGAGAATTTAATAACATTGCTAAATTTAAGAACTATAAATTAGACTATACATTTTATAATGATTTTGCATATGATGTAGGAGTTATAGACTTAGACTTACGTGAAAAGAACGGAAACAATGAGCCATATAAAGGGTTAAGTAATCAGATAGTTAAATATATAAATGAAAATTGCGATAAATATTATGAAGAGAATAAGGAACAACGGAAAGAATATCAATCTAAATTAATTGCAGACGGTTTTTTAGAAGTGTTTGAAAATATTGGATTGGACACATTACCTAATGGTCTTAAAAAAGTATCTGAAATTACCAATTTAGAAATTTTAAGAGATATTTCATCTGTAAAAAATATTGCTGATATTAAATCAGCTTTTGGAATATTAAATGCTGAATGGAATATTTCTAAATTTTTTATAAATGAAGCAAATGGAATGTTTGATTTCTATGAAGCTGATAAAATGTTATTATATTCAGCAGGATTAGAGAAAGATACAACAAACGCTGTTAAAGCTATAAAAAGTGATTTACGTAGTCTTGGTTCTACAATTAGCATTGAAAAAAAAGATAAACAATCTATTGAAAATGATTATTGGAGTAATTATTGTGATTTAGAGTACGTTAGACTTAAATCATATTATATTTCTCATTCGCTTGTAAAATCTGAAAACGAACAGTTGATTAAATTTATAAACTCATTAAAAGAACAAGATGAATATAATTATAGTCTTCAAGAAAATCCCGATAACATTCCTAAATATATCCGGATAAAATCGGAAGACGAATATAATGAACGAATAAACTATCGTAATAATTTAATTAAAAATGAAGACAATATATTAGATGAATTGTCAAATTATATGATACAAGTTCTTAATTCTAAAAATAGCTTAGAAAATATTAAAAAGACAAATTATTCTAAAGAAGATGATGTAAAAATATTGAATATATGTTGTCAAAAAATAACAGGAACAGTGAAAGACAACGACGGAAATAATATAGATGATGTAATTATAAGCTTTACAAGTGGTACTGATACACATTTTGTAAAATCAGATGACTTATCTATATACTTAAAAAGCGGAGATTATGAAGTAAGTATTTCCGATGATAGATATGACAAATACACAAGTAAAATTTCATTGAACAAGTTTAGTGACATATCAATTGATATAGTATTAATTAAATCAAAAACAAATTATACATGGCACTTAGCCCCCACCATAGAAGCAGAAGACATTATAAACAGCGATGAAGATGTTCATAACTTTGGTAGTAGAAGAAACTATCACTATCCTTCTGATGAATACTCTGTAATTAAGCAGAATGGAAAATATGGAATAATAAAGTATGACGGAACTTATTATGCAGAAGTTGATTATGAAAATGGAGGCTTTGGTAGCTTTGAAACGTATTTGTATGTTGAAAATCCCCATCCTGAAGGAGCTACTGTTGATGACTTTGAAGAAATTGCAATGTCTCCAGATGAAAATCAGATTAAAGTTTTCAATTACAGAGGCGGTCGTGGTTTTATGAAACATAAGTATCTGTATAATAAAGCAGATAATAAAATATACTATATTGCATATGCCTCAGATAATGCATATTTGCTGAATGGTTCAGATGCAAGCAGTAAAATCTATTCCGACCATGAAGTCTTTATTGCAGAACAATATGATTTTGATATAACAAAAATTAACAGTAAACACCCATGGGAATTAACAGAAAAATCTTACCCAAAATTTGGCGTATCAAATAAAACAGATATACTTGTACCCTGTGAATATGATAATGGTTGTATGAATAATTGTGGTGATATTGTTGCATTAGAAAAAGACGGTAAATGGGGATTTTTCAATCAAAATGGTGAGCAGATAATTGATTTTGTATGTGATAGTATGGAAAATAAAAAATTGTTCTCTGACTGGTCTCCATATGGCTATGTATATAATCAATCAAAATATCCATATCTTGCCACTGAGGGTTATATTCCTGTGAAAATTGACGGTAAATGCGGTTACTATGATACACAAGGTAATGAAGTAATCCCCTGTGGAACGTTTGAAGAAGTCCGCCCCGTTCATAATGGTCTTGCTTGGGTAAAGAAAGACGGCAAATGGGGTGTTATTGAATTAAATAATAATAGTAATAGCACTGATAACAATGAGCAAGAAACAACTGAGGATTTAATAATAGAAACAGTAAAACTTACAAATGATGATATAAAACCTGAATGGGAACACGTAACCTCATTGAACTTAGAATATCCTGTATTCAAGTCAACAGATACAGAACTGCAAGATTTCTTAACTAATTCTGTAACTGAAAAAATTTTAGGTTATATGGAAACTAATTCAGATTACCCATGTATTTCTATCTATGGTAATTTTGAATATGATATGTCTGTAAATGGGTATTTGTCTGTAAGTGCTTATATTTCTAATCGTCCTTCAGATAGTGGCACTGGAACTTATACAATTCCGTATACATTTTTTGTAGATTTACAAAATAAGAAAATTTTATCACTAAATGATTTATTTTCAGAAACAGAAGATATAATCTATAAAGAAGTAGCTATAAAAGCAGATAAATATAATAAATCCCATGCCCAACATGATACATTATTGAACTATAACTACAAAGAATGTAAATTTATATTAACTAAAGATAATTTAATACTTACTTTTAATCCGTATTCAATATCTGTAGGAGCAGAGGGAATAATAAATATCGAAATACCATTAACCGATTTAGATTTAACTTGCATAATCTCATAAATTAGAACTAATAAACTGAATGTTAATTATATTTTCCTAACCCTCCATAAACTAAAAATATTCAAAAAAGTCCGTTATGTTCTTGGCAAAACATAACGGATTTTTTGAATTTAGTTCATTAAGGGGTTAAGGAAAACTTTACTTCATAGCTTCGTCAAGTATTTCAAGTTTCTTAATTCTTAGGGTAATTCTCGGGTGACTTGCAATCATCTTTTGAATTATAGAGCTGTTATCACCTAATGAAATTTTTTCAATCAAATATAATGCTTCAATCATGTCACTGTCATATCCTAACATATATGAAAACTTATCGGCTCTAAATTCAGTTTTACGGCTGTTAATTGATAAAATCACCTGAAAACCGAAACTCATGAGCCATATACAGAACTCAAAATACAGCTTGAACAGGAGCATTAAAGCGGAAAAAATACTGTGTTTTCCCGTCAGTGTACTTTGTAGCCATTCAAAGAACAATAGGCACAATCTTGCAAGCAGTACAAATATTGAAAAAATGCCGTTGCCGATTATAGCATATATACAAGCCATTGTATCGCCGTGTACAAGATGTGCTATTTCATGGGCTATAACTGCTTTTAATTCGTCTTCTGTGAATGTCTGCATTGCTCCTTTTGTGACTGCAATAGTGTTTCTTCCTAATGCTATGGCATTTACTGTCATATTGTCTATTACACAAACTTCAATTTTCATGAGATTGTCGTATTTTTCTTTTACACGGTTATAAACCTCATCAAATAATGGCTGTAGGTATTCTTTTTCCCGATTTGTTTCAAGCGGTCTTACTCTGTTTAGAAGTCGCAAAAGTTTTTCGCCCAACGGACTTAATGCAATAATGAGTGATATAGCATAAATAATAAATACAATCAGAAAACTTTTAAATCTACCACCTAAAAGAAGTGAAGAAATCAGATAATAGAACAGTGAACACACAAGGTAAATCGGATTATTTTTCCAAAACGCTAAGAGAAAATCTACACTTTTCTTAATATCCTCAATCAATCCTTTAATCATAACAATTCCCCCTAAAATGGTTTATTAACCTTTATTTTACTGTGAAAGTATTCATCTCTTGAAAGAAAAATACCGTCTCCTGTCTGCAATATTTTTATGTCGTCGGGGTGATACAAAAATTCTCGTACATTTCTTGCTGAACCTAAGCCTGTCTGCGTTACATCAAGTCCTTTCTGCTGCAACTGATAGGTTACGTCCATAGTCTGTCTTGTACCTAAGATATTAGCCCAATTTTCAGCGTTTATTGCACTGTTCTGACGTAATACAAGATAATTATTGCAGTTTTCAATAATCTGCTGTGTAAAATTCTCATCTTCTGCACTTGCAAGGTCTGAAAGGCTTTGAGTTGCAAGAACACAAGTTACATTTGCACTTCTTGACTTGTTCACAATATCAATAAGTGTTTTTGAAGCATAAACATTGATTTCATCAAATAAGAAAAAAGTTCGGTTGCCATTCTGGAAACGCTGACTTATAGCTTTTTTACTGTCAATCAGAACTAATCTACCAAAAGCAGGCGATATTTCGGGATAAATCAACGGATTAAGAATAAATAGGATAATTGCTTTTTCATGTAATGCTGTTGCAATGTCAATTCCGTCATCTGAAAAAATTTCTCCTAATTCACTTTCTGCAATGGTTGAAAATCGTGCAATTGAATTTTCAGCAATTTTTCCAGAAGTTTTGGCAATTTCAAGATTTTCTAAATGTTTTTCTTTGGAAATCCTTTTTTCTTTTACTAACTGCATAGATAATGCGGAAAATTTGTCAAGTTCCATATTTTTTACAATAGTTCTGAAAGACAACGGAATTTCTGCCTTGTTCATCAACAAAATTAGTCGCTGTAAATAGCGTTCCGCATTGACCTTGTAATGTTCTTCTGACCAGTCTGTCATATTAATAAGCATATCTTTTGCAATTGTGGGTGAAGTGTTGCAAAATGGGTTGTATGTATCTGATAAAGACGGATTTGTTAAATTAATACAGTAGATTTTCTTATGATATTTCTTGTTTAATTGTGTTATAACATCTAAAATACTTCCTTTACCTGTATCGCCTTTGCCGTCAATTATCAGCATGGGAAAATCCTTTTTCATGGAGTTCTGCATATAATTGCTTAGTGCAACGGTTTTACCGCTACCGGTTGTCCCGCAAATGAAAATATGCTTTGCATTATCAGGTGAAAACACTGGTTTTCTGCCTTTATACCCTAATAATGTGGAATTGGCTTCACTAAGATTTTTCTGTTTCATTTTACATTTAAACCTCTTGAAGTCACGGCGAAAATTGAATAGTTTTCGCATAATAATAGTTCTTCTGCAACCAATGAGAATATAAAAAATCGGTACAGTAAAAACCAAAATTTTTATAATCAACATATATTTTTGCATTCCGTTCATAAAGACGAAAAATCACTTTTTATCACCTCAAATCTTTTATTTGCTATAATATATTCCATGAAATTAAGTTTAATGATACAAGCTGTAAATTTTGTTATTTTAATTTATTCAGATAGTCCGTTATTTTTTGCAAGGAATAGATTTTTATATTGTCATAATATCGCTTGCTGTCATTCAGTATCTGTAAAATTCCTGTCTGATAATTTGGTACTACCCATATTTGCGTATCATACTCCATGAAATTATCTTTAATAATATTTAACAAACGATTTTTAGCTTTCTTGGTTAATTCGACTTCAACACAATAGGTCAATTCATCTTTGGTAAAAATAAAATCTGGTCTGTGTTTTCGTACTCCGAAACCGTCCAATTGATGTAATTGTTTTTCCGTTGTTATACTCTGTAAGGACAAGCCTTTTTTATGTATGAAATAAATCGCTGTGTCTAAAACCGTTCTATCATGTACGATTTGTTCAATCTTGACTTTTTCCGCACCTGTTCCGACGTGTATTAAAGACTTACCCTTAGCCGTTAAAAAATAAATGTATGGCACACCATATAAATATTTCCTGCGTTCTATGTACTCGGCTTCTGTTAAAATCTTCAATCTTCTGTCTGTGGCTCTCTGTCCTGAAAACCCTGCTAAAAACCTGATATGTCTGCTTCCGCACGCTCTCCACCTGTCAATCTCTCTTAAAATCAACTCGTCTCTTTCGGTCACTCTCAACTGTTCCACCACCCACTAATATATAATTAAATAATAATAAAAAATAATAATATAAATAAAAATAAATAATATAACTTAATAAGTAACTATGCTGTATTGCAAATATAATTTATTATATGTATTGCATGATGTTAGTGTGGGGTCTCGTATGAAATAGGAGACCCCACACTAATATCGGCAATTGAAATACGGCATAGTTACGGGCTTTTTTCTATATTTTTATTTTTATGCTGTGTCTTATGTGATTAGAACACTTTTGTAATGGGTTGGTGGAACAGGTAAATACAGAAAAAATGCTATTATAACAGTTAAATTATAATAGCATTTAATAGTTAAATAATTAATCTGTATGGAATTTTATATCTGTAATTTTTGCAATACCTTTTCTGCTGTTCTGCAATTCGTTCACAATCATAATTTTGTCAACAAATTTAAGCAAAAACATTCTCTTTTCTGCATTAGTAAGAAACGTCCAGTTTTCTTTAAGGCTTTTAATAATATCCTCTCTTCTGATTATCATTTCTTCTGTATCTTCTTCAATGACTGGAATTTCTGCAAGCTGTTCAAGGATTTTATGTTTTTCAGCTTCGATATAATCTTTTAACTGAATATAGCGTTCAAACTCCAGCTTATCATCAACATAGGAGCTAAGAATTTCTTTTTCCTTGTTTTCAAGGTTCTTTAAATGGTTATTCAGCTTTTCAATAAGTCTGCTGTTATTGTCTTTGGACTTTCTGCTTTCTTCAAGCTGAATTTCAGCCATAGCGGAAAAATCTTCAATCTGTTCAATGTATGCTATAAAAGCACTTTCAACATTCTTTTGCGAAATATTGCTTGCATTGCAAATCTTGCGTATGTAATTACTGCAACGGTAACTGCCTTTAAAAACTTTGTCACCATTTTTAGTTTTATAAACGTCATTATGTGTGACAAGCTTTGCACCGCATTTTGTACAATATAAAACACCTGAAAAATAATTTTCTTCCTTTGGGTGCTTGGTGTAGCTTTTTTTAGATATTTTACTTATTAATTCCTGTGCTTCTTCGTAAAGTTCATTGGAAATAATAGGCTCGTGATTTCCCTGTACTTCAAAATTTCTTTCCTCGTCTTTTGTCGCATATCTTACTTTGCCTATGTAATTGCAGTTGGTAAGCATATTTCTGATACTTCGTGCAGTCCATACGGCGTTTTCCTTTGTTGGAATATGTCGCTCGTTAAGGTTCTTGGCAATATCAAGAAATGCCATTCCCTGATTTACAAACATATCAAAAACTTCCCTTACAATAACGGCTTCTTTTTCGTTGATTTTCTGTATTTTATCTCCTATATATTTGTCATATCCATAACTTGCCGTTCTTGTACAAAGGCTGTAACCCTCTTTGACTTTTCTTTCAAATCCTAACTTGGTTCTTTCAACGATGTTTTCTCTTTCAAACTCGGCGAAAATACCGATTATCTTAATAAACATACGTCCTGACGGTGTTTGTGTGTCTATGCTCTCGCATAAAGAGTTAAAAGCACAATTGTACTCGTTGAACAGATTAATCAAATATATTAAATCTGCTGTACTTCTTGTAAGACGGTCAATTTTGAAAATAAGCACATTTTTTACAAGTCCTTTTTTTATGTCCTTGATAAGCTCGTTAATCTGCGGACGGTCTGTAATGTTCTTTCCGCTGATACCCTCATCAATGTAAATCTTGTGTATTGACCAGTCCTTAATTCTCGCATAGTCTTTGAGTTTCTGCTCCTGAGCCCTGATTGAAAAGCCCTCTTTTGCCTGTTCTTCTGTTGATACTCTTACATAGATACCTGTTTCCAACATGATAAATCGCTCCTATCATTGATTTTTGATAGTGGATTTATTCAATTCTGTTTTCTTTCGTGGAATAGACGTTTTTAAGAAGAAGTTTAACATCTTGATTTGTAACTCTTTCGGAATTACTATCTTCTTTTGCTCGTTTTCCATATCTCACCTCAAATACTTTATTATTTTAAAATCATATTTGACATTAAGATATTTATTCCGTGAATTAAAAAGAAATGCAAAAAGCAGGTGTTTTTCCGTACTTTTTGCATTTTCGGTTTTTATTGTAGCCAGTCATGGCGATATTTTTTCCCCTGTTCACTCTTCTTGAGGATTTCGGCTATCTCCCACGGATTGCGTTCAATCTCGACGGCTGTTTCAGATGTTCAGGAGCCTGCGGAAAACAGGCGATTACAATGTCAATGGGACTTGGCTGTAATGCGTGCGGAGTAACAGGCTGCCGCATTATCAATTCTCCCCGTGAACGTCTCATAGCAATAATTACAAACAATTTCATGCTCTGCAACGGACGTTTTCCGACTGTTATCGCCGTTATCACGATGTTTTTTGTAACTGTCGGCGGTGTACTCGGGTCGGTACTGTCGGGAGCGGTACTTCTCGGAATTATCCTGCTCGGAGTATTTGCAACGCTCATTGTCTCATACGTACTCTCAAAAACTGTACTCAAAGGCGAAGCGAGTTCATATACACTTGAATTACCGCCTTATCGCCGTCCGCAGATTGGAAAGGTTCTTGTGCGTTCGCTCCTCGACAGAACAATTTTTGTACTCGGCAGAGCGTGTACGGCATCAATACCGTGCGGACTTCTTATATGGCTTCTTGCGAATATCAGAATAGGCGATGTTTCAATTCTTGCACATATATCAGGATTTCTCGACCCTCTGGGTTCACTTATGGGTCTCGACGGCGTAATCCTGCTTGCATTTATACTCGGATTTCCCGCAAATGAAATAGTAGTCCCTATAATACTCATGTCGTATATGGCGCAGGGAAGTCTGATTGAAATGAGCGACAACACAGAATTATGGGCAGTACTCGTCGCAAACGGCTGGACAATGAAAACTGCCCTTTGTATGCTGATTTTTACAGTATTTCATTTTCCGTGCGCCACAACCTGCATGACAATAAAAAAAGAAACAGGCAGCCGGAAGTGGACTTTTATAAGCTTTGCACTCCCGACTGCAATAGGTATGGTTTTATGTACAATTATCAACTTATTTGGCTAATTTTGCAAAATAAAATTCGGAATATTTCTTGTAATCGCTGCGAAACTTTTCGTCATTCTCCTTTACGTCACTGAGATAAGCATGAATATTTATCTTTTCGTCTGTTTCAATAAGACAGCCTGCAATATTTGAACAGTGGTCGGAAATACGTTCAAGATTTGTAATAATATCCTGAAAAATATATCCCAGTTCAACAGTACATTCGTCATTCTGCAAACGGCAGATATGACGGTTCTTGAGTTCCATACTGAGATTATCGACTACTTCCTCAAGCGGTTCAACCCCGTGGGCAATATCAAGATTATCTTCATTATATGAACTGAAAGCAATATCAATGATTTCATAGATAGCGTCGGAAATGACAGTGAGTTCATTGATACATTCATCAGAGAACTTAATTCCCTTTTCGTTGATTTCCTGCACGGATTCGATAAGATTTACAGCGTGGTCGGAAATACGTTCAAAGTTGCCTACACAGTGCATCATTTTTGAAACAGTACGGCTGTCCTTACCCGTGATACTGCTCTTGGAAAGCTTTACAAGATAGCCGTTGATTTTATCTTCATACTTGTCAATCAAATCTTCTGCATTGATAACACTCTGTACTTTTTTGTCATCATAAGGTGAAACAAGGAGTTCAATAGCGTCTTTGATAGAAGTTTTCGTGAGGTCTGCCATTTCTATAGTGGTAGCCCTACAGGTTTCAACCGCAATACTGGGAGTTGCAAGAAAACGTGTATCCAGTGCGGCAAATATATCTGTTTTTTCGTCCTCGCCTTTCTTATCGCTGATAATAAGCTGAGATACTTTTACAAGCTGTTTTGAAAACGGCATAAGTATAGCAGTTGCAAGCACATTGAAAGCTGTATGCATGGCTGCAATTCCGATATATCCTGTGGGCTGATTCATAAAATCCCCGAAAGCTGTAAAATTTTCAAGGAGCATGGATAACGGAAGGAGAATAACTGTTCCCATAGTATTGATAAGCACATGGATAACAGCAACTCTTTTAGCGTCTTTATTAACGCCTATACTTGAAATAAGTGCGGTAACACAAGTTCCGATATTACAGCCCATAATAATAGGAAGTGCCATGCTGTATGTCATGCCGCCCGCACTTGCGAAGTTCATAAGTATTCCGACTGAACCTGCCGAGCTCTGAATAATTCCTGTAAAGACAGCTCCGACTATAACGCCCAGAAACGGATTTTCAAATTTCGTAAGAACTTCCTGAAACTCAGGTGAATTTGCAAGAGGGTCTATTGACTCTTTCATAAGGTCCATACCTGTCATAAGCACGGAAAAGCCAACAAAAATACGACCCAAATCCTTATGTTTAGCCTTTTTGCACGCCATAATCATAATAATGCCGATAAGTGCGATAAGAGGCGAAAAGGATTCAGGTCTGAGTAATTTCATAAAGAAACTCCCTATACCCTCAGATTCTCCGCCGTCAATACCATTAAGGCAGAGAAGCCATGCTGTAAAAGTTGTGCCGATATTTGCGCCGAAACTTACAGCAACAGTGTCAATAAGAGCCATAATTCCTGAATTTACAAAGCCGACAGTCATAACAGTCATTGCAGATGATGACTGTATAGCAATAGTAATTACCGTTCCGAGAACGAGTGCCATAAACGGATTTGAAGTCATTTTTTTAAGTGCAACTTCCATTTTTCCGCCTGCGAGCTTTTCAAGTCCCGTTGACATTACGTTCATTCCGTACAGAAAAAAGGCAAGTCCGCCGAGCATGGTAAAAATATTGAATACCGAAAATTCTTCCATAAAATTACTCCTAATATTTTATTTGCGGATTTTTCCGCCTGCATTTTAATTATAACATACATAAAAAAACAGTCAATAGTTTCAGCTTTGATTTTACAGAGATTTTACATAAAAGAAAGCGGTCGGAAACAATTCCAACCGCTTTTTTTCAATAAGGCATTCTGAATCCAGATACACGCCATGCGCCGTCACTGTCAACAGATATAACAAAATCTTCGTCGGAAGTATACGGCTCATTACCGAAATCGTCTCCGCTGTAGAAGTTCTGCACGGTAAACGAAATTTCGCTTTCAGACCGTGAATTTATTGCAGTAATAACCGATTTTTCGTAGAAAATATCAGCACCCCTCGCACCGTTCAGGCAGTAGACACGTCCGTTTGCTTCCGTGAATACCTCATCGAGAGTATCAGGGTAATTTTCGCTGAATACCTTGTGATAATCCGCACGCACGTCCGCAAGGGAATTTATTCCCTCAGTAGTAATGAGATAGCAGTCCCAGCCGAACTGGTTCTGTGCAGTCTGGTTCATATCGATTTCATAAGGCGAGCCGACTGTGTAGTCCCATTCAGTCTTGCAGGCACTCTCAAACAGAGCAAGGGCAGCTGCAATAAGTTCCTCATCACTTTTCTCCTCAACGGGAGTATCAAAAACTATACCCTCACTTACGTCGATATACGAATTATTTTCGCTTGTTGTGGTGACTGTAGTTGTTTCAAGAACAGCTTCTGTTGTAATTTCTGCCGTCGTCTGTACTGTTTCTGTAGTTTCTTTCGTTTCGGTTGACTGCTCCTTTACCGGTTCAGTGCTTTGTGATGTCTCGGGCTGTACGGCTTCCGAAGTCTCCGCAGAACTTTCAGAACTACTTTGCAAACTGCTTTCGGAATTTCCGTCGGAGCAGGCTGAAAAAGTACATATCAGCACTGCCATAAGTGAAATAGTTAAAAGTTTTTTCATGATTTTATTCCTCCTCATCAAGAACAAAGTCAACATTTCCGCTGCTTACGTCCACAGACGCACATACAACCTGAACAGTATCGCCCAGTTCATAGGAAACACCGCTGAATTTTTCAGTCAGTGCGACAGGCTCGCAGTAATCATACTCGCCTTCAGGAAGTGAGCGTATATGAACAAGTCCCTCAACAGAGTTGTCAAGTTCTGCATAAAAGCCGTATTCCGTAACTCCAGAAATTCTCGCCGTAAAGCTTTCACCGATGTGTTTTTTCATATATTCCGCCTTATAGCAGTCCTCACACTCTCTTTCAACAGCAACTGCCGTGAGTTCCGCAGACGAAGACCTTTCCGAAGCATTTACCGCAAATCCGCTGTAACGCTTATTCAGCCATTTTTCGTCATATCCTGCAAGAATATCAGTTATAATTCTGTGAATTGTCAGATCGGGATAACGACGTATCGGCGACGTAAAATGTGCGTAATCGTCGAGGGCAAGTCCGAAATGCCCGAGCGGTTCATTGGAGTACTTTGCCTTTGACATTGAGCGCAGTACCATCATGTTGACCGCCTGAAATTTTTCGGTATCACGCACACTTTCAAGGATTGCAGAAGCGTGTGCAGGTTTAAACTCTGTGAAATGTGGATACTCTATGTGCATTTTTGTCAGAGTTTCGCAGAGTACAGCCGTTTTCTCTTCGGGCGGAGTTTCATGAACACGGTAAACAAACGGAACATTTTTTTCTCTTGCAAGTTTTGCCGCCGCCTCATTCGCACACAGCATAAATTCCTCTATAATACGTTCAGACTTTCCACGTTCACGGGGAAGTACATCAACACAAATGCCGTTATCATCGATTATCAGCCTGCTTTCAGCCGTTTCAAGTTCAGGGGCATGACGGCGTTTTCTCTTTGCGATAAGCAGGTCGGCGAGTTCGTCAATCAGCGGAATTTCCTGTGCAACACAGTCATATTTCGCAAGTATATCCTCATCAGCTGTGCCGTCAAGTATTCGGTTTATTTCCGTGTAAACTCCCTTTACTCTTGATTTTATGACGCTTTTGCAAAAACGATAATTCAGCATAGTACCGTCTGTATCAAGTTCCATGAATGCTGAAAGAGTAAGTCTGTCCTCATTAGGATTAAGTGAGCAGATACCGTTTGAGAGTTCCTTCGGGAGCATCGGAACAACCTTATCCGCATAGTAGATACTTGTGCCACGGCGGAGAGCCTCTTTGTCAAGCGCACTGTTTCCTTTGACGTAATGTGAAACGTCGGCAATGTGTACTCCCAGAAGCCAGCCGTTTTCTGTGCGTTCAACGGAGACAGCATCATCGAGGTCTTTGGACTCCGCACCGTCTATGGTAAAAATCGGAATATGGCGTAAGTCCTCACGGTTGTTGAAACTGTATTCCTGCACACCTCCTTCCTCAATTTTGTGAGCCTCCCTGAGAACGTCTTCAGGGAAATATTTTTCAACTCCGTGCAGAACAAGAATAGATTCCGCACAGGAGGAGGCAAGTTCGCTGCTGCCGAAGACGGAAACAATACGGACTTTATGTTCAGCGTGTTTTTTTCCTCTGTGGGTGATTTCCGCAAGCACCTTGTCGCCCTCACTGAAAGGAACATTGCCTGCCTTTTCTATGACAATATGAGTATTCGGCGAAATATCGGGAACAAGATAAAGACTGCCCTCTGTATACTCAATCAGACCTGTCATTTCATTACTGCCGAAACTTAGAACATCAACAACTTCGCCCTCGGGTTCTCCTGAACGTGACGGAATATCGCAGATAAGCACCCTGTCATGAGGCATAGCACCAAGCATACACTTTCCAGGAATAAAATACTCCGTGCCGTCATCAGTTGTGGCAAAGCCGAAAGTACGGCTTAAACGGGTGATTTCGCCTGTGCGCATTCCGAGACGTTCTGTGAGGGCGGCTTTCATTCCCTTACGCATCACAACAACTCCTTCTGTGCGGAGTTCGTCAAATGCCTGAACAAAATTAGTTCTGCCCGATTTTTTTGTCCGGCACTTCTTTTCAAGTTCAGCAACGGTCATAAGTTTTTTGTTATATGCTTTCAGAAAAGCAATTATTTTATTTTTATAGCTTTCAACACTGATTTCCGGATTTCCTGATATTTTTTTCTTTGATTTTCCTGACATAAATTTAACACCTCAACTAAAAAAGCCCCATGACTTATTGTCACGGGGCAGGTTTCTTTCTATTACTTATCGGTAAAAATCGGTACAATATTAATTGCAAGAGTAAGCACAAAAAGGATAATTCCGCAGGCTCTTGTAAACTTTGCAAGAATTGCCTCACGGCTTCTGCCTTCATTCTTTCCGTAGAAAGAGTCGGCACTTGCACCCGTAAGGGCTGAAGTCATACTGTCCTGTGATTTCTGCTCCTGTGCGAGACAAAGAACGATTATAACGATACAAGCAATGATAATAACTGCTCCGCCGATTATTTCAAGTACGCTCATAAATTTGACCTCCATAAGTATTATAACACAGCCGCCGCTGATTATTTCAGATAACATTTTTATTATAACATAAAATTCCATACTTTGCAAGTATCGCAGAATAAAAAAAGAGAGAATTTAAATGCGGATTTTTGTGAAAATCAGACAATATATTTTATGAATAAGCTGAGAACGGAATGAATATAATGCAGAAGAAATAATTTTAAGGAGAAAGACCATGCAGGACAAAGCTATTAAAAAAGACCATAATATTATCATTGAAAACAGGCAGAGCATGAGCATTTCAGGCATAACCGACGTTGACAGCTTCGACGAAAAGGCAATCTGCCTTTACACACAGCTCGGCGAACTCACGATACAGGGACGGGAACTTCATATTGATGCAATGAGTGTAGAGACAGGCGATATGACAATAACAGGTGATATATGGGCGGTTATCTATGGTGACCGTGACAGGAAAAATCCGATTTCAGCACTTGGGAGACTTTTCAGATGACTGTCCCTGAAACTTTTTTCAGCATACAGGAAGAACTTGTGCTTTTTCTGCTGTCATGCGTTGCGGGAGCGTTTATCGGAGTTTTCTATGATATTTTCCGCACACTCCGCCTTATAATAAAACATAATTTCTTTTTTGTCATTCTGGAGGACGTGCTGTTTCTTTCATGCTATGCGGTATTCCTTTCGGCTTTTGCTTCAGTTCAGGCAAGAGGCGAACTCCGCTTTTACTTCATTATCGGCAATGTTCTCGGTTTTACGCTTTATTTCTTTACTCTCGGCAGTTTTGTTATCCGCACGCTGAAAAAATTCTTTGGTCTTATAGGCAGGATTTTTTCCCCTGTCAAAGCAGTATATGTAATTTTATGCAAAAAAGTAAGGTGCAAATTTGTAGAAAACTCCGAAAATTTAAAAAAACACATTAAAAAATCAAATTCCCTATTGCCAAATCATAGAACTTTGTTGTATAATAGAAATGAAACTAAAAAGAGAAAGAACGTGAATGTCGTTGCAGAACAAAACGAAAGAGAAACCGGTGAAAGCCGCAAAAAAAGAAAAAAAAGGTCTGTTTAACTGGGGACTTGTGAAAATCACCGCAACAGCTGTAATTGTGGTATGTATTGCCTTGCTTATCTCCACAGAACAGGACTGCAAAAAAAAAGAGCGTGAACTTGTAAAAATACAGTCGCAGATTGACGAATATACGCTGATAAACGAAGATTTGAAAAGAACGCTCGAAAGCGACGACTTATCGGAATATATGGAAAAAATCGCCCTCGAAGAACGGGGTTATGCTTATCCCGACGAAAGACGTTTCTATGACACGTCAAGAGACTGACACGATTTTATTAAATTATTTTTTATTATAAGGAGTTTTATAGTTATTATGCAGATTGAAATCGGAAAAATCTATACCGGAAAAGTTAAAGGTATTGCCCAGTATGGTGCTTTTATTGACATCGACGGCGGAGGAACAGGAATGGTACATATCTCTGAAATCGCCAATACTTTCGTTAATGAAATCCGTGAGCATCTCACCGAAGGGCAGGAAGTCAAAGTCAAGGTTATCGGCATCAATGAACAGGGAAAGGTCAGTCTGTCCATCAAAAAAGCAGTCGACGAAAATGAGCCTTCCGAAAAAAAGAAATTCACTCCAAACAGAGAGCGCAGAAGCAAACCTGTTGTATGGGAGCCGAAAAAGCCCGTTCCGCAGTCTGAAATGACTTTCGAGGACATGATGAGCCACTTCAAGCAGTCAAGCGAAGAGAAAATGAGTGACCTCAAAAGAAGTACCGACAGAAAAAACAAAACAAAAAGAAAATGACATCTCAATGCTCTCCATTCGGAGAGCTTTTTTGTACAAAATGACAGTTTTTGACAGCCTTTTTTGTAATTTATAACACATTCTATTGACACAGCCGTTTTTGTCTGCTATAATGAAATTTATAAATATAAAGGAGATGTGCGGATTTTCCCACGCTTTCATCTATGAAAAGAGACAAATTCAAACGGCTTATTTCTTTTGCACTTACCCTGCTCCTGCTTGCAATCCTGACAGGCGCATTTGCTTTTGTATGGTATAAATATTACAGTGAAAGGATTGTCCTTCCTTATTACAGGCGGGGAAACTGGGTTCTTATCGGCATATACTGTATTCTTGTGTGGCTTTTTTTCAAGGCTTACAACGGATTTAAGTTCGGCTATCTCAAAAAGACAGATATGCTCTATTCTCAGCTTATTTCCATAGTCTGCGTTGATTTCGTCGCCTACTTTATGATTAGTCTTATCGGTCGTGACTTCATGCACGTAATGCCGATGTTCGCCCTGCTCCTTGCGGATTTGGTTATTATACTGCTGTGGACTTTGATTACAGGAAAAATATATTTCTTAATCTATCCGCCACGCCGTCTTATTATTCTCTACGGAAGTCATCAGGCAGCATCTCTTGTACTCAAGATGAGCAGTCGTGTTGACAAATACATGATTTGCGAATCGGTCAGTATAAACGAACCGAAAGATAAGATAAAAGAACTGATTTTAAAGTATGAAGGCGTGATTATATGTGATATTCCTGCGGAAGAACGTAATTTTTATGTGAAATTCTGCTTTGAAAATTCCGTCCGCTCGTATATAGCACCGAAAATTTCAGATATTATAATAAGAGGTGCAGACGATATAAGACTCTTTGACACTCCCCTGCTCCTCTGCCGCAACTACGGACTTGACTTTGAACAGCGCATACTGAAACGTACATTCGACATAGTATTTTCGCTCGCCGCACTTATACTACTTTCACCGTTCATGCTTATTACAGCTCTTGCCGTAAAACTGTACGACGGTGGAGATATATTCTATAAGCAGAAACGTCTCACGATAGACGGCAGGGAATTTTATATCTACAAATTCCGCAGCATGATAGCAGATGCCGAAAAATCAGGTACTCCGCAGCTTGCATCGGAAAACGACCCACGCATTACACCTGTCGGCAAATTTCTGCGCAAGGTACGGCTGGACGAACTTCCGCAGCTGCTGAACATACTCAAAGGTGAGATGTCTGTTGTTGGTCCACGTCCGGAACGTCCCGAACTTACTGAACTTTACAAGCAGGAAATGCCTGAATTTGAGTTCAGACTGAAAGTCAAGGCAGGACTTACGGGCTATGCACAGGTAACAGGTGTATATGATACTTCGCCCTATGACAAGCTTAAAATGGACCTTATGTACATAGAAAACTACTCATTCCGCATGGATTTGCAGATAATACTTATGACTATAAAAACAATGCTTTTCCCTCCCGAAACAAATGAACATTCAGAAGAGGGCATATTAAGGGAAAGCAGTGAAAGTGAGGACAATAAATGAAAACAACAGCAGTTATAATGGCTGGCGGAAAAGGTGAACGTTTCTGGCCGAAAAGCAGGACTTCCTGCCCGAAACAGTTCCTTTCGCTTACTTCAGACGGCGAAACAATGATACAGAAAACGGTGAAAAGACTTCTCCCCATTGTCGACATGGAGGATATTTTCATAGTAACCAACTCTGCATACACTGCACTTGTGAGTGAACAGCTTCCCGAAATACCGGCAGAAAACATACTTTCTGAACCTTGTGCAAGAAATACAGCTCCATGTATTGCGTTTGCGGCGGCTGTAATCAACCGCAAGTATGACAATGCAGTCATGCTTGTACTGCCGTCCGACCACCTTATTACAAACGAAATCCTGTACGCTGATACACTGAAAAAAGCTGTATCAGTCGCAAAAAACGGCAAAAATCTTGTTACAATCGGTATAACTCCGACTTACGCCGAAACAGGCTACGGCTATATAAATTTCGGCGACGAAAAAAACGGTGCTTACTGTGTTGAAAGGTTTGTTGAAAAGCCTGATCTGCCGACTGCCGAAAAGTATCTTGCATCAGGCAAGTATCTATGGAACAGCGGTATGTTTATATGGAAATTGTCTTCAATCATGGGAAATATACAGAAGTTCATGCCTGATATTTACTACGGCGCACGGAAAATCGGCGAATCATTCGGGACTGATAATTTCAGTAAAGTACTTGAAAGAGAATTTACAGCATTCCGAAGTGAATCGGTTGATTTCGGTATCATGGAAAAGGCGGACAATATATACACCATTCCGGGAAGTTTCGGCTGGGACGATGTTGGAAGCTGGCTTGCTGTGGAACGTATCAACGATACGGACAGCAACAGCAACTACATTGACGGAAACGTCATTGCCGAAAATACCCGCCATACGACAATATGCGGTGGAAAACGTCTCATTGCAACAGTCGGCATTGAGAATATAATTGTAGTCGATACCGACGACGTTGTGCTTGTATGCTCAAAGAACAGCACACAGGACGTAAAGAAAATAATCGCCCGACTTAAAGAACAGGGCAGAAATGATTTGGTTTAAGGAGATAACAAAATGAAAAACGCACTTATCACAGGTATCACAGGACAGGACGGCTCATATCTTGCCGAACTTCTTCTCGAAAAGGGCTACAACGTCTATGGAATATGGAGACGTAAGGCTACAGCAGATTACGGCAATATTGCACATCTTAAAGACAAGGTAACACTGATTTATGCTGATATGACTGACCCGATTTCTCTGATTTCAGCTATGAAAATCTCACAGGCTGACGAAGTATATAATCTTGCAGCGCAGTCATTTGTAGCAACAAGCTGGGATACTCCGCTCGGTACAGCTGATATTGACGCAATCGGCGTAACAAATATGCTTGAGGCAATAAGACTTGTAAAGCCTGAAGCGAAATTCTATCAGGCATCAACTTCCGAAATGTTCGGACTTGTACAGGAAACTCCGCAGAAAGAAACTACTCCTTTCTACCCACGCAGTCCATATGGTGTGGCAAAACTTTATGGTCACTGGATTACAAAGAACTATCGTGAAAGCTATGGAATGTTCGCCTGCTCGGGTATTCTGTTCAATCACGAAAGCGAACGCCGTGGAATAGAATTCGTTACAAGGAAGATTACCGACGCAGTTGCAAGAATAAAGCTCGGCGTGCAGGATTACGTTGAACTCGGCAACATGGACTCAAAGCGTGACTGGGGTCACTCAAAAGACTATGTACGTGCAATGTGGCTTATGCTCCAGCAGGACAAGCCTGACGACTATGTAATTGCAACAAATGAAACACGTACAGTCCGTGAATTTGTGGAAACAGCTTTTTCTCATGTCGGTATTGAAATTGAGTGGCAGGGTGAAGGCGTTGACGAAACCGGTATTGACAAGGCTACAGGCAGGACTATTGTTAAAATAAATAAAAAATTCTTCCGTCCGGCAGAAGTTGATGTACTTCTCGGAAATCCTGCAAAAGCTGAAAAGGTACTTGGCTGGAAGCGTGAAATCTCGTTCTCCGAACTCGTTGAGCGTATGGTAAAGAACGATTTGGAACTTGTTGAGAAAGAAATCAGGACAAAAGAACTGTTAGGCTGATTTTTCGGGATTATCGGGGACTATGAAAAATTTTCTACAGAATTTATGGTTTTATGCAATAAAATTGCCTGTTATGGCAGTGATATTATTTATAACGTCCGCATGGAAAGCATGGCTTTTCGGGATAATCATGCTTTTAATGATATTTTTATCAATATTTACAGAAAATGCTATGATATTAATGGCATATTTGACTTTAATTTCCGCAATACCGTTATGCTACTATATAAAAAAGCTGATAAGTCTCATTAAACTCACACAGCACGGCATAAAAACAGAGGGTACAATATGGGTTGTAAATCCTCAGCGCAGAGGTTCAGCGGGATATGTTCAGGTGCATTTTACTGACGGAAACGGTACTGAATATGCACCGAAAATATATAACTGGCTGATATTTCCGTCAATGGCAATGAATAAAAAAATTCCGGTCATATACGATAAAGTCAATCCCGAAAATGCCTGTCTGTCGGAGAAGTCAGTCACGGAAAACGTCATATCGCTTGTACTGTCAATGTGCCTGTTTGTACCGTTTCTGATAATATTAATATCTTTTATTTTAGGGGTATAAAATATGAAAGAACTATTAATTGAAGCCGCTATTGACTTGATGCTTCTCGTATTTACAATTATATCAGCAAGAAACCTTATAGACTATATCATATTGAAATACAGCAACAGAATATGGAAAGATTACAGCAAAAATTATCTTCTGTCAAAATCGCTGTTATACTATATACTTGAATTTGCTGTATCATTATGGGTATTTATAGCGTTCACATCTGTTATTATATAGGAGAAAAATATGAACATAGCATTTGATGCACTTCCGCTGATAAGCGACCGAATGACGGGCATAGGCTGGTGCGAGGCAGGACAGACCACAGCTATGGCACGTCTGCACCCCGAAAACAGCTACACCTATAATTTTTTCTCCCGTAAAGATGACCATATAAAACTTGAACGTCTTGCACCTTTTTCGCAGGATATCAAGCCAAATCTTGTGCATTTTTCGGGCTATATATACCGTGCAGTGAGTACATTTCTGCCGATACCATACAGTGCATTTTTCGGGAAGTCCGCCGATATAACTCATTTTTTTAATTATATCGCACCGCCGTCCGTTCACGGCAGGACTGTTATAACAGTACATGACATGGTATACAAGGCATTTCCCGAAACTGTGCGTGGGCGGACTAAAATAATGCTCAATATGGGACTTAAACAGTCCATGAAGCGAGCGGATATTATAGTAACAGACTCGGAATTTTCAAAGTCGGAGATAATAAAATATTTCCCACAGCATGAAGCGAAAATCCGTGTAGTTCCGTGCGGAGTTGACTTGAATAAATTCAGACCGTGCGAAACTCCTGAACGCATACCCGAAGTAAAGAAATCGCTTGAAATCGTGGGCGATTACTTCCTTTATCTCGGCACTATCGAGCCACGTAAAAATCTTGAACGGCTGATTAATGCCTACCATATTTTTTCACAGCGCACGGAAAATCCGCCGAAACTCGTACTTGCAGGAGGTAAAGGCTGGCTGTACGACAGTATATTTCAGAGAGTAAAAGATTTGAATTTGTCGGAGCAGGTTATTTTCACAAAATACGTACCGTCCGCCGACATGAACCCTCTTATGTGCGGTGCGCTGGCATTCGTGTTTCCGTCGATATATGAGGGATTTGGTATGCCGCCACTTGAGGCTATGGCTTGCGGAGTACCCGTGCTTAGTTCGGACAGTGCGTCTCTTCCGGAAGTCACGGACGACTGTGCCGTCATCTGTGACGCATATTCAGAAGAGAGTATCGCCGACGGACTTCACAGACTGTATTCCGACGAAAAATTAAGAAAAGATTTAAGCATTCGTGGACTTGAACGTGCCAAAAATTTTACATGGGATAAATCTGCCGAAATGCTTTACAATATTTACAAGGAGCTTGTTTGATATGGATAATTATGATAATTTTCTTACACTTGAAGACGATTTCCGTCTTGCTATGGAAACATATATTCCCGAATTTATGCAGCGTATGGAAAACGACACAATGCACGACGATGATTTCATGCAGCGTACTATAAAGATGATGGAACTTGCTAACTCCGTTGGTGTTGATTTGCAGCAGTATATACTTGACTACGGCAAGGCAAACGGACTTGAATAATGAAGAGACTGAAAGTTCTTGAAGTAAACAAGGCATATTTCCCGCACGTCGGCGGAATTGAAAGTCTTGTAAGGCAGTATTCAGAGGAATTACGGAAATATTGCGCAGTGAAAACGCTTGTCTGCCGTGATGACAAAGGTAAAACTGTTACTGATAATGTCAACGGAGTAAAAGTCACAAGGGCAGGAAGTCTCGGAACATACTTTTCATGTCCCGTTTCGTTCAGTTTCCTGAGATTTTTCAGGAAAATGGCTGAAAATGCGGATATAGTGCATATAAACGTACCGTTTCCGCTTGCTGACGCAGCACTTCTGCTGTCGGGGTACAGAGGAAAAGTTGCTGTATCGTGGCACAGTGATATAGTAAGGCAGAAAAAACTTATGTTCTTCTATAAGCCGCTCATGATGTATCTGCTGAAACGTGCCGACATTATTTTCACAGCAACTCAGGGACACATTGACAAATCCGACTATCTGCCGCAGTTCAGGGAAAAATGCCGTATTCTGCCTTACGGGATAACTCCTGAAGATTATCTTTCAATTGAGCATGTGCCGTTCCTGACAGAGAAACTTCACGACAAATCGGCGAAAAAAGTATTTTTTACGGGCAGACTTGTATATTACAAGGGAGTTGATATTCTGCTGAAAGCGTTCAGGGAAGTTAATAACTGCGAACTTTTCATAGCAGGTACAGGCGAACTTGAAAATAAGCTGAAATCGTATGCAAAGTCGCACGGACTAAGTAAAAAAGTTCATTTTCTGGGATTTCTGCCCGACAGCGAGCTAAAACAGGCTTATGCGGACTGCGATATATTTGTACTGCCTTCGGTTGCAAAAAGTGAAGCATTCGGCATAGTCCAGCTTGAAGCAATGATTTACGGCAAGCCTGTAATCAACACAAATCTGCCGTCGGGAGTACCTTATGTGAGTATTCACGGCGAAACAGGTCTCACAGTACCGCCGTCCGACGCACACTCTCTCGCAAAAGCAGTCAACACACTTGCAGACGACGACAAACTGCGTGAAACAATGGGAAAGAACGCCCATGAACGTGTAGTAAAGCATTTCAACGAAAAGCAGATTATTAAAAAATTATACAGATTTCTTGCGGAGGAGGTCAATAAATGAAAGTTCTTATTATAGGCGGTGCAGGATTTGTCGGCGGTTATCTCATAAATGAACTGTCCGCAAACGGCTTTGAAGTCCACGCAACGTGCCTTGAAACTGAAAGTATCGCCGAAAAATGTACAGTTCATACACTCGACATCATGGACAAAGGCAGTATAGTAAATATTTTCAACGAAATATCGCCCGATGTAGTATATCATCTTGCGGCGCAGAGTTCCGTTGCTGTATCATGGAGTAAACCTCAGTTAACGGCGGAAGTGAACGTAATCGGCTCAATAAACGTGCTTGAAGCACTGAGAGAGTGCGATAATCCTGCACGCCTTATCATGATTGGTTCAGGCGAGGAATACGGCTATATCCGTCCCGAAGCCTGTCCGCTGAGTGAGGCAGAACCGCTCCACCCTGGAAATATCTATGCGGCAACAAAAGCCTGTCAGGAGATGATTGGGGAAATCTATGCAAGAGCGTACAGGTTGAATATTGTCATGGTGCGTGCGTTCAATCATTCGGGAGCAAAACAAAGCAGTACTTTTGTTATTTCCGATTTTTGCAGACAGATTTCCGAAATAGAGGCAGGAAAAAAATACGCTGAAATATGTGTGGGCAATCTGTCCGCCATGCGTGATTTCACCGATGTGCGAGACGTTGTCCGTGCTTACAGACTTCTTGCAGATAAGGGCGTAAGCGGAAAAATATATAATATAGGACGTGGAAAAGCCGTCAGCATACAGTATATACTCAATACGGCATTAAGTCTTGCGGACGTGGAAATACAGGTTAAAACCGACCCGAAACGCATGAGAGCGTCGGACATTCCCATAATAGAACCCGATGTATCACGGATTTTTGCGGATACGGGCTGGAAAGCTGAAATTTCCGTTGAGCAGACTATAAAAGATACACTCGATTACTGGAGAGAGGAGAACAGAAAATGTCAGATATGAGACTTACAAATGAGAAAATGCGGACTTTTGACAGCGAAGATAAAGTCGGATTTCTCAAGGCAGGAGAAAAACTCACGGAGTTTGGTGAAAAGCAGAACTCCGCAAATGAAGCCCTCGCATACAATGTAAATGATTTAATCAAGAGGGTGTGCGCCCTCGAGGAAAAACAAATCAAGAATGAAGAAATAATGCGGAAAATGGCTACGGAACTCGCTTCCACAAAAAAAGAACTCGACCGCATACGCCTGTCGGATAAACTCAATACAAGTGCTATTGCCCGTCTGAATAATGCACTCAATCCTGTTGATGTGAATAATGACGAAAATCAGGAATAAAAAATATTTATGTAGTTATACAGAAAATTTTTACAAATACACAAATCTCAATAATACAGTCATTATGACGAAAATAGTGAAGATTAAGTAAAAATTTTCACAAAGATACTTGACTTTATTGAAATTTTGGTATATTATATAAGTATCGGCAAAAATGCAGTTTATGTGCTGAAATCAACGGAGATTCAAGCGTCATGCTGTCTCCGTTTTTGTTTTGCTGATTTGATATAATTATTAGAAAGAAGGTGTTATCATGGGCAATCTTTCTGAGGAACTTATGGAATCCCTTGAATCGAAGACAGCGTTTACAATCCCGATTTTCGGCGGAATACCTGTTCCCGATTCATGCGTTGTAACATGGATTATCATGGCTGTGCTTGTCATATTGTCAATATTCTTTACAAGAGGGCTGAAAAAAGTCCCGACGGGCAAACAGTGCCTTATTGAAATCGCCATGACAGGATTGAATAACTTTTTCCTTGGAATTTTAGGCGAAAAAGGAAAAAAATATCTGCCAATCCTCGAAACGCTGATTATATACATCGGTTTTTCAAATATAATCGGCATTTTCGGATTTGTTCCGCCGACAAAAGACATCAATGTTGCGGCGGCACTTGCAGGAATTGCAATAATACTCATTCAGGTGACTTCAATAATCGAGAACGGCGGTTTCGGCTGGCTCAAAGGTTTCACAAAACCTATGGCAATTATGCTCCCTATCAACATACTTGAGCTTGTCACACGTCCGCTGTCGCTTTGTATGCGACTTTTCGGAAATGTTCTCGGCGCATTCGTAGTCATGGAACTCATCAAGCTTTGTATTCCTGTGGGACTGCCTGTTGTATTCAGCTTGTATTTCGATATTTTCGACGGCTGTATTCAGGCTTATGTATTCGTTTTCCTTACTTCCCTCTTTATGTCGGAAACTATGGAATAATAAAAAAATTTTTCTGGAGGTAATTTATCATGGGATTAATCGCAATTGGTGCAGCAGTCGCTGTATTGACAGGTGCAGGCGCAGGTATCGGTATCGGTATCGCAACAGCTAAGGCAACAGAATCAATCGCACGTCAGCCGGAGGCTAAGGGCGACATCAGAAGCACACTCCTTATAGGCTGTGCGCTTGCCGAAGCTACCGCTATTTACGGTTTCGTTATCGCTCTTCTTATCATTCTTTCTCTGGGCAAGTAAGGAGATTACACAATGCTTGATTTTGATTTCTGGAGTATTTTCTGGGCAGTTCTTAATATACTTATTCTGTTTATCCTGCTCAGAATATTCCTGTTTAAACCTATTAACAAAATGCTGGACGACAGAACGCAGTCAATTCAGAAAGATATTGACGACGCTGAACGTGCAAAAAAAGAGGCAGAGGAACTCCGCCGGCAGTATGCAGATTCAATAAGCAGTGCAAAGGAAGAGGCTGAGGAAATCCGCAAAGACGCTCACGAAAAGGCTGAAAGCGAACGTGCCGCAATTATCCGCAAATCCCATGAGGAAGCGGACGAAATTGTCAGTGCCGCAAGCGAAACCATTGAAAATGAGCGCAGACGTGTTATCCAGCAGGCACACACACAGATTGCAGACCTCGCCATTGAAGCCGCATCAAAGGTTGTCGGTGCTAATCTCGACGACGAAAAGAACCGCAGACTTGTTGACGAATTTCTTGTAGAGGAGGCTGACGACGAATGAAAGAAAATTCACGTGAACTCCTGAAAGAACTCGTCCGCCTTGAAATAAAGCGTGAGGACATCGAAACTGCAAAGGAAGTCTTCACTGCCTGTCCCGATGCTCTCGCAACTCTCGAAAATCCGCTTATAACTCTCGACGAAAAGAGAAATATAATCAAGCGCATTTTTCCGCAAAGTCTGGAAAGATTTATCACATCTTCCGCAAAATCGGGCAGTATCTCCGAACTCAGTGAGATTTTTTCGGAATACGAAGATTTGCTCCTTGAAAAACAAGGCAGTATCAAAGCCGTTGTCCGCTATGTTACTCCGCTGACGGAAGTACAGCAGGCTGATTTGCGCAAGTTCATCATGGAAAAATTCGTCCGTGATGACGTTGATATAGAATACAGAAAAGACCCTGAAATTATCGGCGGTTTTATCCTCAATGCAGGCGATGTTGAGTACGACAGAAGCTACAGGACAAGCCTCCGTGAAATACGTGAGACTTTGCAGAATAAGGCAGTTGAGGCAGTCGAAAGCAGGGACGATATAAAATCCGGCGACATTATTTCTGTACTCAAAACAGAAGTAAAAGATTTTGAAGTCCGTTCGGGTGCGACGGAAACAGGCTTTATCACACGTCTCGGAGACGGTATAGCAAGAGTACACGGCATGAGCGGAGTAATGTATGGTGAACTTGTCGAGTTTGAAACGGGTGTGCGTGGTATCGTGCAGAACCTTGAAGAAAAGTCAGTCGGCGTTGTACTTCTCGGCGACGATTACGGCTTGACTGAAGGTTCGTCCGTAGTGCGTACAGGCAAAAGAGCAGGTATCGGCGTAAGCGACGAACTTCTCGGACGTGTTGTTGATGCGCTCGGTTCGCCAATTGACGGCATGGGGCAAATTCATGCGGAAGACTACTTCCCTATTGAACGTGAAGCACCAGGTGTTATCGAAAGAAAACCGGTTAACGTTCCGTTGCAGACCGGTATACTTGCTATCGACTCTATGTTCCCTATAGGACGTGGACAGCGTGAGCTTATAATCGGCGACAGACAAACGGGAAAGACTGCCATTGCCGTTGATACGATGATTAACCAGAAAGGACAGGACGTAATCTGTGTGTACGTCGCTATCGGACAGAAATCCTCTACAGTCGCACAGGTTGTGAATACCCTGAAAAAATATGGTGCGATGGACTATTCCGTCGTTGTATCTGCATCGGCAAGCGAACCTGCTCCGTTCCAGTATATTGCGCCCTATTCGGGTACTGCAATCGCTGAATACTTCATGTCAAAAGGCAGGGACGTTCTTATTATATATGATGACCTGTCCAAACACGCCGTTGCTTACCGTGCAATGTCACTGCTTCTGCACCGTCCGCCAGGACGTGAGGCATACCCCGGAGACGTTTTCTATCTGCATTCAAGACTACTGGAGCGTTCCAGTCGTCTCGACGACGAACACGGCGGAGGTTCACTTACTGCCCTCCCGATTATCGAAACACTTGCAGGAGACATTTCTGCATATATCCCGACGAACGTAATTTCTATTACAGACGGACAGATTTTCCTTGAAAGCGAGCTGTTCAATTCAGGACAGCGACCAGCTGTGAACTATGGACTTTCCGTATCCCGTGTAGGCGGTGCTGCACAGACTAAAGCAATGAAAAAGGCGGCAGGCAATCTCCGTATTGATTTGGCACAGTTCAAGGAAATGGAAATCTTCACACAGTTTTCGTCGGAGCTTGACCCTGCTACTACTGAACTTCTCAATCACGGTCATCTTATCACGGAAATGCTGAAACAACCGTTGTATAATCCTCTTCCGCACTATGAACAGGTTATCCTGCTTTACGCCGCGCAGAAACGTATGTTCGAACATATCAAGCCGAAGGAAATGAAAGAATACAAAGAGAAACTCATGAAATATATCAGGAGTTACGGACAGGATATTATTGCGGAAATAGAGGAAAATAAGGTTCTTACAGAAGACCTGATGGAACGCATTGAAAAAATTGTCTCCGCATTTGAGGAATAAGGTGAGAATATGCCGAATATAAGAGAAATCCGTGACAGAATTGAAAGCATAAAACAAATTCTTAAAATCACGAACGCTATGTATCTCATATCGTCATCAAAACTGAAAAAGGCGAGAAAATCGCTTGAAGCAACAGAACCGTATTTCTACAAATTACAGGAAACAATTGAAAGCGTGCTGGAACATACTCCGCACACTGAACAGCAGTACTTCAACAGGAGGCTTGACATTCCGCAGGAAAAGCGTAAGAAAGGCTATATCGTAATAACAGGCGACAAAGGACTTTGCGGAAGCTACAATCACAATATTCTGAAATATACAGAACAGAAACTTGACGAAACCGCTGACCTTGACAACTGCTATCTTTTTGTCATGGGACAGGTGGGGCGTATGTACTTCCAGAGACGTATAAAATCGGGCAAACAGGCTTATGTTGACGGAGAATTTCTCTATACCACACAGAACCCGACTTTGTACCGTGCTGCTGAAATCGCAGACATAGTGCTTGAAAAATTCAGAAACAATGAACTCGACGAAGTATGGCTTATATATACGGATATGGTAACGTCAAGCCAGCAGGAAACAAGAACAGTGCAGTTACTTCCTTTTGAACGCCGTCACTTCGGCAAGGACAAGGACGGTACTATAAAGAAACTTCCGAAAGCGTCGTTTGTCCCGTCGCCTGAAAAAGTTATGGAGTATCTCATTCCGCAGTATGCAAAAGGCATTATCTATGGTGCAATGGTAGAGGCTTTCTGCTGTGAACAGCAGTCACGCATGACAGCTATGGACGCTGCCACTAACAGCGCAAAAGATATGATAAAAGATTTATCTTTACTCTACAACAGGGCAAGACAAGCTGCCATAACTCAGGAAATTACGGAAGTATGCGGTGGAGCTGTCAGCGTTGAGGAATAAATCAGAAAAGGAGCAGTAGTTTTATAAATGGAAAAAGGCAGAATTACTCAGGTCATAGGACCTGTTATTGATGTTGAGTTCCCGACGGGCAGACTTCCCATGATAAAAGATGCGCTCACCGTGCAGGTTGACGGCAAACGTCGTGTCATGGAAGTGGCACAGCATATGGGCAACCGTATAGTCCGCTGTATCATGCTTGCAACAAGCGAGGGTCTCAGCAAGAATATGGAAGTAACGGCAACAGGAGCTTGTATAAAAGTCCCTGTCGGTGAAAAAACTCTGGGACGTATGTTCAATGTGTTAGGCGAACCTATCGACAAAAAGGGCGATACAGGTGCGGAGGAAATGTGGGAAATTCACAGAAAAGCTCCGTCTTTTCAGGAGCAGAGTCCCGTCGTTGAAATTCTTGAAACAGGAATTAAAGTCATAGACCTGATTGCACCGTATGCAAAGGGCGGTAAAATCGGACTTTTCGGTGGTGCGGGTGTAGGAAAGACCGTTCTTATTCAGGAACTTATCCGCAATATCGCCACAGAACATGGCGGTTACTCCATTTTTACGGGCGTGGGCGAACGTTCAAGAGAGGGCAACGACTTATGGAACGAAATGCAGGAGTCCGGAGTTATCAACAAGACTGCTCTTGTTTTCGGTCAGATGAATGAACCGCCCGGCTCACGTATGAGAGTAGCACAGACTGGACTTACAATGGCGGAATACTTCCGTGACAGAGAACACAAGGACGTACTTCTGTTCATTGACAATATTTTCAGATACGTACAGGCAGGCTCGGAAGTCTCCGCACTTCTCGGACGTATGCCGTCCGCCGTCGGCTATCAGCCTACACTTGCAACGGAAGTCGGCGAACTTCAGGAGCGTATCACTTCCACGAAAAACGGCTCTATCACGTCGGTTCAGGCGGTTTACGTCCCTGCCGACGACCTTACCGACCCTGCTCCTGCGATTACATTCGCACACCTCGATGCAACTACCGTACTTTCAAGAAAAATCGTTGAACAGGGCATATACCCTGCTGTTGACCCGCTGGAATCAAATTCACGTATTCTTGAACCCGATGTTGTCGGCGAAGAACACTATACAGTTGCACGGCGCACACAGGAGTTATTGCAGAAATACAAGGAATTACAGGATATTATCGGTATTCTCGGTATGGAAGAACTCGACGAGGAAGACAAACTTGCTGTTTACCGTGCAAGAAAAATACAGAAATTCCTGTCACAGCCGTTCAACGTTGCTGAAAACTTCACTGGCTTAAAAGGAAAATATGTTCCGCTGAAAGACACAATAGAGGGATTTAAGGCTATTATTGACGGTGATATGGACAAGTACCCTGAAAGTGCGTTTCTTATGGCAGGTACTATTGACGACGTGCTTGCAAAGGCAAGGGAAATCGAAAACGGTGACTGATTATGGCTAAAACTTTTTACCTCGAAATAATCGCCGCTGACAGAATATTCTTTCAGGGCGACTGCGAGCATCTTGTAATCACGGCAATCGACGGACTACTGGGAATTTTAGCAGGTCACGAACCGCTTGTAACATCACTCCCGACGGGCGAACTGAAATACATGGTTGACGGCGAATGGAAGCACGCCGCCATATCAGAAGGATTTATTGAAGTAATGCCTGACAAGGCAGTTATACTTGCGGACTCCTGTGAACTTCCTGAAGAAATTGACATCAAGCGTGCGGAAGAGGCAAGACAACGTGCAGAGGAAATGCTTAAACAGAAGCAGAGTATCCGTGAATACTACGAAACTCAGGCGGCACTCAACCGTGCAATAAACAGACTGAAAATATCGCAGAAAAAATTCAGGTGACGCAATGATAAAAATTAAATTTGCTGACGGATATGCTGTAGTAAACGGGGAGTTTGATTTCGGCTATATGGGCATATACAAAGATGAGCAGATAGAAATATACGGCGATATTGATGAAATAAGGTACTGGGACATCGTTGAAGACCACTTTGACGGCGATTTCACAGAAGAACAGCTTGCCGACTTCCTGACTGAATATTTCAATAATTTTGAAAAAAGAATTCAGGCGAATGTCAAGCAAGTGAACGACAATTTTCTTGTTGACGTTTATCTGTGGCTTGATGAAATGAGACCAGCATTCTGGAAAGAACTGTCGATAACAAATGCTGAATATCTTCCTGAAAACCTTGAAAACTTCAATCCGTATGTATTTCAAGTGGAGACGGATAAAATATTGCAGGAATACAACGACGCATCTTGTGATGACAACATCGAAAGAACAGACATTGAGGATTTTCTCCGCAGAAATTTCCCCATGCTCAATCTTGATAATTTTATTAACGGAATTATACCAGAAAATCTTTATTTTGATGATAGCAATATTTCTTTCGAGTGTTCGGACAGTATAGAAAATCCGGAATGCAAAATTCTTTCGGGAGCAAGCAATACAATGAACGAAGAAATGAAATTTTTTGATTTCCACAATTTTAATCTATGAAAAAGGTGACATAATGATAAAAATTAAATTTGTTGACGGATATGCTGAAGTAAACGGAGAATTTGATTTCGGCTATATGGGCGTTTACAAAGACGAACAGATAAGTATATATGGCGATATTGATGAAATAAGGTACTGGGACATTGTTAAGGAACACTTTGACGGCGATTTCACGGACGAACAGCTTGCGGACTTCCTGACGGAGTATTTCAATAATTTTGAGGCTAAAATTCAGGTGAATGTCAAGCAAGTGAACGACAATTTCTTGATTAATGTATATGAGTACAGTATGGAGGGAATAAGTCATGAATTCTGGAAAGTTCCTGAGATTACAAATGCCGAGTATCTTCCTGAAAATACGGACGGTTTTGACCCGTATACTTTCTATGAGGAAACGTGGAAAATAGTGGAGGAGTACGAAGATACTCCGAATGACAGTTCCTTGCAGAAAACCGACGTTGAAAAGTTTCTCCGTGAAAATCTTCCGCTGTTCAATCTTGACGCATTTTTAGCAGGAATAGTTCCTGAAAGTATGGCTTTCAGCGATGGCAGAGTATCATTTCAGTGTTCCGACAGCATAGACTTTGAACATAAAATATTGTGCAGTGCTTACAATGAACTTGACGAAAACCTTACTTTCTGCGACTGGCATAATTTCTGATTATATAACCAAAAAACAGGCGTTGAATTTGTGCATATCATCTAATTGACAACATTTATTGCAGATATGCTTGACTTTTTACCGCAAATATTGTAAAATAATAGTAATTGTCACAGAGACAAAGAAAATCACAAACAGGAGGCAAATGATGTGAAAAAAAAGACACGCAAATCCACTTTCTTCATTGTTGTTGCTTTTATTGTGCTGTTTACTGTTTCAGCCGTCACAGGTCTCGATTATCTGTACGGAGACAAAACGACAACCGTTATCAAGGGCGTTGACGATATCCGTCTTGGTATTGACATCAAGGGCGGTGTTGACGTTACTTTCGCTCCTGCGGACGACTATGATGCCTCTGACGAACAGCTTGACGCTGCCACTCAGAAAATCAAGACCCGTCTCGGCGCACTCGGTATCAATGATAACGAAATCTACAGCGACAACAAAAGCGACAGAATTATCGTCCGTTTTCCATGGCAGGCAGGCGAAAGCGAATACGATGCTGAAGAAGCCGTAAAGGAACTCGGTGAAATGGCGGAACTCACATTCCGCAAGGGTACTGATTCCGAAACAGACGAGGACGGAAACACTGTCCCGACAGGTGAACTTGTACTCACAGGTGACGACGTTGACAAGGCGGACTATACTCAGCAGCCTGACAGCAACGGAAATCCTGAATGGGTTGTAACACTCAAATTCACTTCTGAGGGTACTGACAAATTTGCTGCCGCAACTTCCGAACTTGCAGGGACAAGCACGCCTATTTCAATCTGGATGGACAACACTATGATTTCCTACCCGACTGTAAACAGCGTTATCACTACAGGAGAAGCAGTCATCACGGGCAGTTTCACAGAAGAATCATCAAAAGCACTCGCAGACCAGATTAATTCAGGCGCATTGCCTTTCAAAATGGTAACAACGAGTTTCAAGACCATATCTGCAACAATGGGCAAAGGTTCACTTGATGCAATTCTGCTTGCCGCTTACATTGCATTTGCACTTATTGCAGTATATATGATTGTACTGTACAGACTTCCCGGATTTGTTGCCGTTATTGCACTTGTCGGACAGATTGCAGGTACACTCGCAGCAATAACAGGCTGGTTCGGATTTATGCCGGGTTCAACACTTACAATTCCAGGTATTGCAGGTATTATCCTCTCAATCGGTATGGGTGTTGACGCAAATATCATCACAGGTGAACGTATCAAAGAGGAAATCAAATCGGGCAAATCGCTTGATTCGGCAATCCGTATAGCATACAAGAGGGCATTCTCTGCTATTCTCGACGGCAACATCACAAATGTAATCATTGCTATAATCCTCATGGGAGCATTCGGCGTACCGTCAAGTTTCTTCTCGCAAATCCTCAACAAGACAATCTTCTTTATGTTCGGCGCAACGACTGAAGGAGTTGTCTACTCATTCGGTTTCACTCTCCTTGTCGGAGTTATCTGCAACTTTATCTTCGGTGTATTTGCCGCACAGCTTATGGTTAAATCACTTTCAAGATTTAAGGCATTCCAGAACAGAAAGCTTTATGGAGGTGATACAAAATGAGTAACAAAAATAAAACAGCTCATAAAGAACCTGAAAAGGTTATGGGAAAGGTCTATGACTTCTGTTCCAAAAAGAAACTCATTCTCATTATTGCAGTATGTGTTGTGCTTGCGCTTATCGTCGGAATTGCTGTGCGCGGCGTAAATCTTGCAATAGAATTTGAGGGCGGTACGATGCTGACATATTCCTATACCGGCGACATTGATACTAATGCAGTAGGAAATGAGGTTCAGAATATTGTCGGTGTTCCTGTAAATGCAAGAACAGGAGAAAGCCTCGACAGCGACGGCAATCAGATAACATTCTCATTCACTTCTGAAGAGGGTCTCAATGCGGACAGACAGTTTGAACTCACAGAAGCACTCATTACTGCATTCCCCGACAATCAGCTTGAACTTTTCGATTCCAGCGATGTAAGTCCTGCGTCGGGACGTGAATTTCTGCTGAAATGTCTTCTTGCAATGGTAGTTGCTGCAATACTCATCATCATCTACATTGCAATCCGTTTCAGCAAAATCGGAGGCTGGTCAGCAGGTATCTGTTCAATTTTCGCACTCTGCCACGACCTCGTAACAGCACTTGCAGCGTCAATCCTTTTCGGATTTGAGTTCAACGCAAATATTGTCGCTGTTATCCTCACAATTCTGGGCTACTCAATCAACAACACAATCGTAATTTATGACAGAATAAGAGAAAACAGAACACTCTATCCGAAAGCCACCCTTAATGAACTCATAAATATGGGCTGTTCACAGTCCCTGAAACGTTCTGTAAGAACTTCTATCACAACAATTGGTACTATGGTTATCGTATCAATCGTTGTACTTGCAAGCGGCTACACATCACTCCTGAGTTTCTCCGTACCGCTCATCTTCGGTCTTATTTCTGGTACGTACTCATCACTTTTCGTTGCCCCTGTAACATGGTCATGGTGGAAAGGAAACGAGAAGAAAAAGTCAAAAGATTAAAAAACAAACAGTTGGATTCAGGTCTGTACTCATATAGAATTTTTAACAATAGCATTTTTGATTGAAAATCAGAAGTGCTATTGTGTCTATATTGACAAATTATTTAATTTATAATGAAAAATGATAATTCAATAGGAGGTTGTAAAATGAATGAGTTATGTATGATAATTAAGGATATGGTAAAGCCTAATTTTCTGAATATCAAAACATCTATACAAACTTATGACAGAGACGCTTTATGTTGTGGCGCACCCTGTTGGCGCTGGGTCTATCATGCACTTCATTCCGCTGATAAGTGGTTTATAAATCCGTTTGTCTATGAAGAACCGTCCTTTCATGAAGAAGGAATGGACAACCCTGACAAACCATGTTCGGCAGTATTATCTGATAAGCAGCTGCTTGAATACCTTGACAGTGTTGAGAAAAAGACCCTTGATTATCTTGATACACTAACAGATGAAATGCTGTATGAAAAACCGGAACAGTGCTGTTATACACGAATGGAGCTTGTATTAAGACAATTCAGACATATATCATTTCATACAGGTATGCTGAACGGTCAGACTGCGGTATCAACAGGAAAATTTCCAATGTGGGTCTCAGAAACCGGAAAATATGTTGATGACGGGATATTCTTCGGAAGATACCGAAAAGAAAATATTAAACTTTAAATTTTTTTAAGGATAAACTTTGATATTAACCCAACAGACTAAGCCTGAAAGCAGTTCAAAAACTACTTCCGGGCTTTACTTTTATAACTATTTATCTTAATCTGACCATTTTTTTCAATGTTTTTCCGTTGAAAAAGTGCTGGTTTTGTACTGCTTATAGTAAAGCTGTGTTGACAGAAATATAATTAAATGTTAAAATATTACTGAGGTGAAATAAAATGGCTTTTGAATTTGTACTCACGACTGACGAAATCAGGGAGAAAATGTTTGATTTTCTTAAATATAATGACATTCTTTCCGAGGTCATGAATAACAACTGGATATACGGAGTTTATGATAAGGAAAACGGAATTTTTCTGACATTGGTTGATTATGCTTCAGAATGGCTTACAAGATGCGGTGGGAACTATTACGGTTATATTGTAATCAGGGATAATGATGTTTTTATGGTTGATTTTTACAAAAGCGGTAATGTAATCAGCAGTCTGAATATTCCCGAAGAACTGAAAATGTCATCTGAAATTATACTGAACGGTATAGATATTTATGAAAATCCGAAACTCTATCGGGAATTTGAAAAGAACATAAGCGATGAAGAACAAAAGAAAATTGCAGAAATACAGCAGTTATGGAACTGGAGGACATAAAATGGCTTTTGAATTTGTATTTACAACAGAGGAAATCAGAGAAAAGATGTTTGGTTTTCTCAGAAATTTACGTTTCGGAAAAGATTTCAATTATGGTACAGAATGGGCAACGGGAATTTTTAACAAGGAAAACAATGTCTTTATGACTTCGATTTATTTTGAGTCAGGGTTAGGGCATTGTGACGATGATTTGAGATGTATTGTCATTGCAGATGACAATGACATTTTTATTGCTCGCCTTCATGGCTGGGCTGAAGAAGACCAGTTTACAATCCCCGAAGAATACGAAAATTTAAGGGAAATAGTAAAAGAGGGACTTATTTATTATGAGGACTTTTGTGATTATGATGATTACACTGACCTTCCTGATGAAAAGCAAAAGGAAGTTGATGAAATCAATGAAATGATGACCGACAGATTTAAACCTGAAGTCGCCATAAATAGTGAGGACGATGCAAGAAAACTGTTTAAATCATACGCATTTGATTATAGTATTATCTCGTATAAATATAATAAAAAGACTGTTAAGGCTCTCGACAGATACGCAACAGAAGAAAAAATGCTTGAATGGAAAAAGGAGAAGTAGAAGAAATGGCTTTTGAATTTGTATTTACAACAGAGGAAATCAGGGAAAAGATGTACAATTTTCTCAGAACTTTACGTTTCGGAGAAGATTTCAGTTATGGTACAGAATGGGCAACGGGAATTTTTGACAAAGAAAACAATGTCTTTATGACTTTGGTTTATTTTGAATCAAGTTTAGGGCATGATTGCGATGATTTTAAATGTATTGTTATTGTAAATAACAGTGATATTTTCCTCGCCCATCTTTATGGCTGGGCTGAAAAAGACCAGTTTACGATTCCCGAAGAATACGAAAATTTAAGGGAAATAGTAAAAGAGGGACTTATTTATTATGAGGACTTTTGTGATTATGATGATTACACTGACCTTCCTGATGAAAAGCAAAAGGAAGTTGATGAAATCAATGAAATGATGACCGACAGGTTTAAACTTGAAGTCGCCATAAACAGTGAGGACGATGCAAGAAAACTGTTTGAATCATGCGACTTTAATTATAACACTGTCTTTTATGAGTATAATAAAAAGACTTTTGAGGTTTTTGACCAATATGCATCGGAAGAAAAAATGCTTGCATGGAGAGGTGCGGAATACAAAAGGCGGATTGAGGAGTGCATAATTCAGAAAAATTTTTCCGATAAAGGCTGGAGAATTAGTTATCTTTTATATCGGGGTGTTGATGTTACGCATGACGAACTGTATTACAAGCTCATAGAAGAAAATGTCGGACAACCGGATTTTAATTATCTTGAGGTGTCCAACTATATAGGAATGTATATGGGAAAATATCCCGAAAAGGTGAATAACCTTATTCCTCTGCTTGATATGCTCGACGCACATATTAACGGAATGCCTGATATTAATATATTGAAGTTGAAAGAGGAAATCGAAAAGGCAAGAAAATTAATTGATAAGGAGTAGAGAAATGGCTTTTGAATTTGTACTCACAACTGACGAAATCAGAGAGAAAATGTTTGACTTTCTCAAACCCGAATACAGAGGCATAAACGATTTAGACGTAAGCAATATAAACTGGACTGACGGCGTTTATGACATTGACAGCGGTATTTTTCTCACGCTTATTTGCAGAGTACCCGACGGCATTGCACATTGTGATATGGATTACTACAGCTACATTGTAATTACGGATAACGGCTGTATTTTCAATGTTGATAACAATTATGACTATACAAAAAGAGCTTATGATTTCAGAATACCGGCAGAATATGCGGATTTTTCGGATATAATAAAAGCAGGTATAGAACTTTACAAGGACTGGCGCAGAAAAGACATCTATATGAGAAATCTTGATGACGATACACACAGGAAACTTAAAGAAATCCGTGAAATTATGGACGACAGATGTCACAGGAATTTTCCGATAGACTGCGAAAACGATGTAAGGAAACTGTTTGAGCTTCACGACTGCAATCAGCATTATATCCGTGATATTTACAACAAAGAAACTGTTGGGAATTTTAACAGGTATGCGACAGATGATAAAATACTCCACTGGAGAAGTGCAAAATATGTTGAAATTCTTATGGATATAATTAATTTCAGCGGAGAGCTTAACACAAAGTACCGCAAGGCTATATGGTATTTGGAAATGGGGACAGATGATACTTATGACGAGCTTTTCTATAAGGCGGTAAAAGGTTCTGTTGAACATGGCTTTATGCCGAGTGGTTTCAGCGGAATTGATGAATATATACGAGCGTATACCCGAAATTATCCTGACAAGGTAAAAAATCTTGAACCTCTGCTTGATTTTCTTGACGGAGTTAAAAAGGACAGATTTCTGGAAGCAGCAATTGAAAAAGCAAAAAAATTAATTGATAAGGAGTAAAGAAATGGCTTTTGAATTTGTACTTACAACTGACGAAATCAGAGAGAAAATGTTTGATTTTCTGAAAGGAAACAAGAAATATCTTCGCTGTTCTGTTAACTGGAAGTATGGCGTTTATGACAAAAAAAGCGGTATTTTTCTTGCACTTATTGATTATACATTAGGCTTAGGGCATAGTTCTACTGAATATGTTCATATTGTGTTTACCGAAAAAGGTGATGTTTTTGAGGTTTCAAGTGAATATGACTGTTATGATTTTGAAATTCCTGCGGAATATGCCGTTCTTTCGGATAAAGTGAAAGAAGGTGTAAAGTTTTATTGGGATTATGAATTCATAGGTGATTTTTTTGGCACTATTAAGGAAAAAAGTGAAGAACTTGACAGAATTTCGGAAGCAATGCAAAAAAGGCTGCATAACACGGAAATCAATTTTCAAAACCTTGACAAGTATGGTATAATAAAAATATGAA
>CAYWPN010000011.1:0-78992 GCA_964460175.1 uncultured Alistipes sp.
TTTTTTTTTTTTTTTTTTTTTTTTTTTTTTTTTTTTTTTTTTTTTTTTTTTTGTTATAATAAATAAAACGAAATAAAGGGGAATTTCTTATGATAAATATTATTGCGAAAATTATTGCCGTGCCTGTAAAAATAATAAGCATTCTGTTGTCGTTTTTAATGATATTTAAGTCGTTTACAAGAATTATGGGTATTCTTTTGTATATTCCGATTATTCCGCTTGCAGTCTGGGGGCTCTGCTGTGACCCACCGAAATGGGAAATGTCCTTGACGGCACTTATGTTCCCGACAATTCTGACGTTTGCCGAAGTTCCTGTTCAGCTACTTATTATGCTGACCGAAAAACTCTATAAGTGGCTGGTGTTCAAAGACCACAGGAGTGCAAGAATTCAGAACGAAGAATACATTCGCCGTATGCGGGAACAGGGCGAGGTGGAAGATTGCAGTGAGGAACTCCAAAAGCTTTCGGAACAGCTTATTGACATATATAAAAATGGCGGATAACTCTATCCGCCCTCTTTATTTGCAGAATGCAATAAAACAACAAATACAAGCCGCTGTACCGATAAAGTACAGCGGCTTTGATTTAATCTTCCTGTTCTCCGAAAGTGCGGACTGCTTTCAGCATAATTGCACATTCAAGACGCTTTTTCTCAAGTTCACATGAAATCTTATGCGCTGAACGCACATCGCCCATATACTGATAATTGTTCGCATTACAGCCTCCGCTGCAATAGAATTTCGCCCAGCACTTACGGCAGTCAGGCTTTGAATATACATGACAGTTCGCAAAGTCCGCTTTCATTTCCTGATTGAAAGTACCCTCGTCAATATTGCCCATTTTGTACTCGTCAATTCCGACAAACTGGTGACAAGGGAAAATATCACCGTCGGGAGTAATCGCAACATAGTCGTTTCCGCAGCCGCAGCCACGAAGTCTCTTTATTGCGCAAGGTCCTTGGTCGAGGTCAATCATGAAGTGGAAAAAGTTGAACTTTCCGCCTTTTTTCTCATTATCGAGTATTCTCTTTGCAAGCACTTCATACTCTTTGAATACAGCCGGAAGTTCCTTTTCAGTGAGCGCATACTCGTCGCCCTCACCGACAACAGGCTCAATGGAAATCTGGTCGAAACCAGCTTCATACAGTGCAAAAACGTCATTGGAGAAATCGAGGTTCTTATTTGTGAATGTGCCACGCACATAGTATTCCTTGTCCCCTCTTCCTTCGACAAGTTTCCTGTATTTCGGCAAAATCATGTCATAACAGCCCTGTCCGTTCGGCAATACACGGAAATAATCGTTGACTTCTTTTCTGCCGTCAATCGAAAGCACTACATTTGACATTTCTTTATTGATAAACTCGATTTTTTCGTCATCAAGGAGCAGTCCGTTTGTCGTTATGGTAAATCTGAACTTCTTGCCGTATTCTGCTTCACGGGAACGTGCATACTCGACAATCTGCCTTACTACCTTAAAATTCATAAGCGGTTCTCCGCCGAAAAAGTCAAGTTCAAGGTTCTGCCTGTCGCCCGATTTTTCAAGCAGGAAATCAATGGCGTGCTTACCTGTTTCAAATGACATGAGTTTGCGCCCTTTACCGAAATCGCCTGTTGACGCAAAACAATACTTACATCTCAGCTGGCAGTCGTGTGCGATATTAAGGCACATTGCCTTAATCGGCGACGCAACGGAATACTTTGCATACTTTTCATAGTCATCTTCCGAAAAAAGTATCTTATCATTATAAAGTTCAACAATTTCCTGATAGCACGTTTCAATATCCTCAGGAGAATAGACCTTTGACAGCTTCTGTACAACCTTTTCGGGACATTTTTCGTCAAACGGAGGCTCAACGTTGTCAAGCAGGTCGTATGTGAGTTCGTCAACGATATGAACTCCGCCGCTGTTAACGTCAAGAACGATATTGAACCCATTAAGTTTATATTTATGTATCATACTCAGCACCCTCACTGTAATAAAAAATACAGGGCAGTACAAGACTGCCCCGACAGACTTTCTCGATTAGCCTTATCTCTCACACTTCTGGTTTGCTACTGTGCATGAAGTCTTGCAGGCTGACTGGCATGATGCCTGACACTTACCGCAGCCACCCTTTTGTGCGGACTCCTTGAGATTAGCTTTGTTGATAGTTCTGATGTGTTTCATTTTCAGTTCCTCCTTGAATTTATGTGTTGGATTTTATTATAGCACGTTTTTCAGGATTTTTCAAGTCTTTTTTGAATTTTAGGCATTTTTAATAATATTTTGCATGAATAGATGTTTATTATGACAATCATTCCGACTCAAGTTCAATAAGTTTCTCAAAATTATCGTCTATTTTCTGTTTCAGGCTATCTATTTCCGCACATTTTGCGTTCATGAGTTCATAATCCGTATAGACTTCCTCTCTTGAAATTTCCTCTGTAAGCACATCAATCTGCGCCTGAAATTCGTCTATCTCCTTTTCAAGACGGCGCATTTCGTTCTTACGTTTAGCCTCTTCACTCCTCTGCTGTCTGCTTCTGTAAGTCTTCACCTGCCTGTCCTTTGCGGTTTCAGCCATTTTAGCCGACTTCTCCGCATCTGCAATACGCTTTTCCTCTGCCTGCTCCTCACGAAGTACAGCGAGATACTTTTCAAACCCGTAGTTATGTTCCCTGTAACCGCCGTCGGTAAGTTCAATTAACCTGTCGGCTATCTTACTCAGCAAGTACCTGTCATGTGAAACAAAAATCATTGTGCCTGTGTACTCCTGCAATGCAGTCTCTATTGCCTCTTTGGAACTCAGGTCAAGATGGTTTGTCGGCTCGTCAAGTATCAGGACATTTCCATGTTCCTGCATCATTATCGCAAAACATAATTTCGCACGTTCTCCACCACTGATTACTCCCGTTTCCTTGAATACGTTCTCGCCCACAAAACGTACCTGCGCAAGCAGATTACGCACTTCCAAATCGGATAAAAGCGGATAACGGCTGTGGAGTTCCTCCATTACTGTGAGTTCACGGTTGAGATTTGTACTCTCCTGCTCAAAGTAAGATATTTTAACATTTGTATTCCAGTGTACCTTGCCTTCATGCGGAAGAAGTCCTTGTATTATTTTCAGAAGTGTGGACTTTCCTATGCCGTTGTCGCCGATAATTCCGACTTTTTCTCCCCTCCGCACTTCAAAGCTGACATCATCAATAAGAGTTTTTCTGCCTGCTCCCTCCCCGACTGATATGTCAATATTTTTTACTTTCAGTACTTCCAACGGTGGTTCAACCGCATAAGTAAAACTGATTTTTGCGTGTTTTTCCTCGTGGAACGGCTTTTCTATACGTTCAATTTTTTCAAGCTGTTTACGTCTGCTCTGCGCCATTTTAGTAGTAGAAGCACGGACAAGATTTCTTGCAACATAGTCTTCCATTTTGGCAATCTGTTTCTGCTGCTGTTCGTACTCCTTTTCCTGACGTGTGTCATTCTCTTCCCTCTGGCGCACAAAGGCGGAATAATTACCCTTATACCGCTTCAGTACACCACGTTCTATCTCGCATATCGACGTGCAAAGTCTGTCCAGAAAATACCTGTCGTGACTTACTATCAGAACTGCTCCCCTGTAGCTTTTAAGGTAGTCCTCAAGCCACATTATAGTCTTGAAATCAAGATGGTTTGTCGGTTCGTCAAGTATGAGAAGATTAGGCTCTTCAAGGAGAAGTCTTGATATACAAAGACGTGTCTTCTCCCCCCCGCTGAAACCTGAAACAGTCCTGTTAAGTTCATTTCCGGAAAAACCCATGCCATTCAGTATCATGCGGATTTTCACGTCTGTATTATATCCGTCGTTTGCCTCAATCCACGACGACAGACGCTGGTATTCGTCCGCCGACGAATTATCACCCGTTTCTATTTCAAGTTCAATTTCACGAAGTCTTTCAATAGCCCTGTTTATCGGCTCGAATACTTTCCGCATCTCCTCTATGACGGTATTTTCAGAATTAAGTCCGCCCATCTGTTCAAGATAGCCTATTGTCGTTTTCGAGGCAATGGAAATCACACTGTCCTTTTCAGCTTCAAGATTACCTGTAAGAATTTTAAGCAGTGTGGACTTCCCACAGCCATTATTTCCGACAAGACCTATCCTGTCATTCTCATCAATCGTGAGGGAAATATTTTTAAGTATCTGATTTCCGTTAAAAAATTTGTTTATATTATTCAAACTAACAAGCATAGAAATTCTCCTTTCAGTTTATATCTTATATAATAACATATTTTTACAATGAAATCAAGAGAAAAACTCTCCTGTAATACAGGAGAGTTTCAAGGGAGGGATTATATATCTTTTCAGAAAGATAACTTAAGTCAAATCAGGGAGTTTGCTAATTATTTTTGCTTCAAGTTTCTGGATTGAAAGTGCGTCTGAACCCGTTATTTTTCCGTCGCTGTTGCAGTCTGCATTTGCAAGACCCTGCGCAGAAAGTCCGTATTTATCTTCATTTCCGATATGCTGAATGATAGCTGTAGCGTCAGCAAGGTCAACTGAACCGTCACAGTTTGCGTCGCCTATAAGTATATCTGCCACTGGTTTCGCTGTTGTAGTTTCGGCTGGCTTTTCAGTCACGGCAGGAACTGTTGTAGTTGCAGCAGGTTCTGCCTTGTCTTCCTGTACGAATACAGTATAGTTTACTACAGTATAATTTGTGCTGTTCGTACCAAGAGTAACAGTTTCGCCTGCCTTATAGGACTTCTCATAAATATCGAATTTCACATCACCATCATTTTCTGCCTGTTCACTCTTCTTTGTCCAGCCTTTCAGCCATTCCGGAACTACACCCATTGAACTTTCAACTCTTGTATCAAGTGCAACATATACTTTAATATCCTTGTCTGATGTAAATTCAGCCAAATCCTCACTGCTGTTCTTTGAGTCACAAGCTGTCTGTATCATTTCTGCTCCGACAAGATAATCAGGAAGTGTGATGTATGTCACTTCACGGTCGCCGAACACAAGGTCGCCTACCTGTGCGGAACTGTCAATCTTCCAGTCCTGATAATTATCCAAATCCTTTACAGTAAGATTTTTGATAAGATTTCCGTTAAGCTGGTCGATTTTTACTTCAAGCGTCCATTTCTGGTCGTCACTGTCATTGCAGGTCCATTCAACAACATTTGCACCGCTGTCCTTTGATGCAGCTGCAATTCCGAGACCGCTTCCGTCATTTGTGACTTTAGTGCAGATTGCGTATGTACCGTCGCCGTTGTCAACAAGCTTGAAAAGCTGTGCATCACTTTCTGTATTTCCCCATATTCCTATGTTTGTGCCATCATCAACCTTGCCGTAGTCAATATCAAGGAGGAACGTTTTTCCGTCGCCGAGTTCGGAATAGATGTAGTAATAGCCTGAAGTTTCGGATTCAGCGAAAGTCCAGCCCATTGCGCCTGTTGTACCCTGCTGAACATTTGCGCCGTTCTCAGCCTTTGAGTCTGCAACTTCAAGATAAAGTCCACTGTTTTTATTCTTTATCCTGTATGTGAAACCTGTGTCAATCACTGCGCCTGCCTTTGACGGAGCTGTGACAACACCTGTCATATTAACAGTATCAGCCGGTCTTTCGGGAAGGTCGTAGCCTGTTCCAAGAAAGAAACTCGGGTGAGGAGGCTGATTGTATGCTGTATTCTGTGACGATACCTGCATTCTGTACTGTGCATCATGCATAAGGGTTGTTATCCTGTAATCTGTATCGTAAGTAGTACAGTAAATTCTTACAGCATCATTTGAATCTGTTCTCACGATAAGTTCTTCACGCCAGTCGCCGAAAATATCAGCGGAAAGGCAAGGATTTGCCTTTGTGGAGTTATTCACTAAACAGCCGTCTGTTGTGAGAAGTGTGGAAATCCTGCCGTTTTCATTCATTTTCGTTATAGTTGCAGGCTTACCGTCTCCGCCGTCAAGGAGTTCACGCTCAAGGTCGCCGTCCCAATAGCTGAAGAAGTTCATTGCAGGAGTGGAAAGACCTTCTATGGTGTTTCCTGCCGTATCAAGTACAACTCCTGCCGGTCTTGCTCCCCAGAGTTCCGCACCAGGATTTTCAGCTGTAATATTGTCAGCTGCACATCTTCCTGTATCTTTATCAGCGTCAATATGATATAAGATTTCACCTGTCTTTGCATCTATATAGCTTACGCCGTAGCCCGATTTTGCTTCCTCATGGCAAATCCAAAGTTCAAGACCGTCTCTTGTCGGGTCGAGGTCTGCAAGATGAAGAGCGTCGCCGTGTCCCTGACCTGTAGACCAGAGAAGTGTGCCGTCATCATCAAGGCAAGCTGCACCTGTAACAATTTCCTGTCTGCCGTCGCCGTCAACATCAGCCGGCATACTGTTATGGTTACCGTCGCCGTATCCTTTGGCAGACGAATTATGTCCCGTATCAAATGCCCATTTCTGAACAAGTTTCTTGTTTTCAACTCCATAACAGGTTGCTGAAAGTCTTGTATAGTAGCCACGTCCTGTCACAACACACGGGTGAACTCCGTCAACATATGCAACAGTTCCCCAAAATCTGTCAACACGGTTGCCGTAATCATCGCCCCACGTTTTCTTTGATACTTCGCCTCTTTCGGGAACATAGTCGACTGTATCAAGTGCTGCACCTGTTGCGCCGTCGAAAAGAGTGTAGTATTCAGGGCCTTCAAGAATACGTCCTGCGGAATTGCGGTAATCCTTTGAAGCGTCGCCTATTACTTTTCCTGTACCGTCAACAGTACCGTCAGCCGTTTTGCAGGTCATTTCAGCCTTGCCGTCGAGGTCGAAGTCCGCAACATAGAACTGTGTATAATGTGCGCCTGCACGGATATTCCTGCCCAAATCAATACGCCACACTCTTGTACCGTCCAGTCTTATGCAGTCGATGTATACGTTTCCTGTAACGCCGTCTTTTGAATTATCCTGAGAATTTGAAGGGTCCCATTTCAGAAAGAGTTCATACTGACCGTCGCCGTCAATGTCGCCTACAGACATATCATTCGGACTGTATGTATAGTCCCCTGCTGGTTTTGGAGGGTCTAACGGAAGGTCGAAATATGAATTATCTGAAATTAATTTACATTCCTCTGAACCGACTACTTTTCCGTCTGAAAGAGTGTCTACACGGTACTTTGAAGATGCACTTCCCTGTGCGTCAAGATAGCAGGTCGACTGTCCTGCTTCGCTTGTGTATATAAGTGAGCCGTCACGGTACAGTTTATACACTGCATTGTCATCGTCATTTGCAAGGTAACGCCAGCTTACAAGCATTCCGTTTCCTGTGTTGACCGCCGAAATACCTCTATCGAGATATTCAAGCGTTACATTTGATGCCGCATCTGCCGGAAAGTTCTCTGCTGCTTTCGGAACTGCAACGGAAGTTGATGCAATTATAATTGCTGACACTGCCGAAGCAACCCGCCTGATATTGAACTTCATAATATTATCCCCCTTAAGTTTATTTTTCTGAACTATTATTTACATTAATATTATTATACATAATTTTTTCATATTTGACAATGAATTATTATATCATAATAAAAAGATTATTGTGCTTTTTTAAAAATATATTCAATTTAATCTTGCTTTTTATTTCAGAATATGATATAATATTACATATACGATGATTTTAAGGAGGTTGATTGTGAAAAAGCGACTGCTTATAGGTGTTGTAATAACATCGTGCCACATTGACTTTCAGGAAGAAGTTCTGAAAGGCATTATCACTCAGGCATTCAGAAATAACTGCAATATTGCTGTTCTTGCACCTACACACCATTTTTCTTTCAATAATCCGCAGAAAGAGTATGACAAGAAAATATTTGAACTTATTCTCTCTGACAAATTCGACGGATTTCTGTATGAAAGAAATACTTTCTTTGACGAAAAAATTGTGAATTATATTGACGAACTCCTTGAACGTTCAGGCAGACCCGTAATGCTGCTCGATTCGCCTGACCACAAACGTTTTGAATCCACTGCTATTGATGATTTTTCCGCATTTGAACAGATAACAGACCATCTCATTGACGTGCATGGGTGCAATAAAATCTATTGTCTTACAGGTCCAAGGAAAACGTTTGTTTCGGAAGAACGCCTGAACGGTTTCAGGTCGTCAATGAAAAAGCATGGACTGTACTACGACAGAAAAAGCTGTATATACGGCGATTTCTGGGAAGACGCTGCAAAAAAACTTGCCGGACAGATTATCAGCGGTGAACTCGATAAGCCCGACGCTGTTGTCTGCGGCAACGACCATTCCGCTGTTATACTTGCGGAAAATCTCATAAACGGCGGAATAAGCGTTCCTGAAGATATAGCTATAACAGGATATGACAACACAGAAGAGGCAAAAAATTTTTCCCCGTCGATAACCACTTTCAGCAGACCTAATTTTCAGCTGGGTGCGGAGGCTTTCCGCCGTCTGTACAGAATTGTAACAGGCAGAATATGCAACAAGGTTCACAACAAGGACGGCGGTATCATATTCGGCAGAAGCTGCGGCTGTAATCATGAACCGGATACCGCTGAAAGTACTGCACGCAGAGAGAAAATAAATACAAAACTTGAAAATGATATTCTCAGCCGTGATATGATTTTTGATATTTCCTCTACAGACAGTATCGTAGATTTCGCCGACAGACTGGACAACTATACATATTATATATATAAAATGAAAAGACTTGAAATATGTCTTACAAAAAAATATCTTGAACTCAGCAGCAGCCTCACATTCAGGAACGGCGACGAAGTACGGACTGTTCTTTCAAAATCGTCGGTGAAGAGGGAAGAGATTACGGACGAATATTTCAGTTCCTCTGAAATTATTACAATGTTCAGCAAAAATCTTCCCTATCCATGCGCATACTATATATCCCCTCTGCATTATAACAGAAATTTTTTCGGTTACGCCGCTGTTTCATTCGGCAAGGAGGCTATGAGTTTCAGTCAGATTTATCTTTACTGGATAAATATTATAAATATTTCTCTGGAGCATCTCCGCATAAAGCTTATACTGAAAAATACTTCCGCAGATGCAATACAGGCTGTGAACTATGACGAAAATACACACTTGCTGAACAGAGACGGTATGAAAAAAAGTATCGCTGATATGGCTGAACTGTACGGCGGACAAGGTCTGTCTGCTTACTTTATCCGCATTCAGCTTACAGGACTTGACAAAATATATTTTCAGAGCGGTGAACCGAAATGCCTTAAAATAACCGCCTGTTTTGCGGATTTTCTCAGAAGCCTTATCAGAAAAGACGAAATATGCGGTATCTGGTCGGACGATATATTCTGTATCATAACAACCTCCGAAAACCGCAATGAAGAGATTATTCCTAAACTCATCGAAAAAATAAAGCAGACACAGTTCACTTCAGACGAAAACTGCAACATCGATTTCATTGTCGGTATGCACAGTCAGGAAATAAATATCGGAATGGATATAAGCAATGCCATGCACAAGGCTTACGTCCACAGAATTTTCAACTACAATATATCAGAAAGCAATACAAATCCGCAATTTGAAAAACTCTGTATGCTTCGTGGAAGAATAATGAAAAATCCCGAAAAGCAATGGGCGATAGACGATATTGCAGACGGACTTTATTTAAGCAAAAGTTATCTGCAAAAGATTTACAAATCATATTTCGGCAAGAGTATCATTGAAGAAATGATAGCATTCCGCATTGAAAAAGCAAAGGAACTTCTCAGAACAACTGATATGACCGTTACAGATATTTCAAGAGAATGTGGTTACTCTTCCTATAATTATTTTGTACGGCAGTTTAAAATGTCGGAAGGTATTTCTCCGTCCGATTACCGCACAAAATCAAGAAATGAATAAAAACGGACGTTCCGGAAACAAGGAACGTCCATTCTGTTTCTATTTCTGTTTCAGAAGGAATATTTTTCCGCTGTAGGCAGGAATATCCATGACAAGCCTGTCACCGTCTCTTGTAAACGTCACTTTGCTGTCGACGGTAGTTCCGCCGTACCTGCTGTCGTCGGAATCAAGCAGAAGTTTTTCTTTCCAGTCATCACCTACAGTTACGGAATAATCTCTCTGTTCCCAGTCGGAAAAATTCAGCACGGCAAGAATATGTCCCTGTGCGCTTTTTCTGCGGATTGCATAAACACATCTGTCGGCGGAATTGCAGTCAGACCACTCAAAATTAAGCGGGTCAAAGTCATAATGAAGTGCATTGTACTTCAGATAAATCATATTGAGAGCCTTTATATATTCCCTGAAAGCATCGTGTATGGGATACTTCAGCATCTCCCAATCCTGCTCACGTTTTTCGTCCCATTCACGAAGCTGTCCGAACTCATTTCCCATAAAGTTCAGCTTTTTGCCTGGGTGGACTGTCATATACATATACAATGCTCTCGCCTGCGGAAACTTATTATCATAGTCGCCGTTCATTTTCTGAACTATAGTTGCCTTTCCGTGAACCACCTCGTCATGCGAAAAAGGCATTATAAATCTTTCGCTGTAGAAATATATCATCGAAAAAGTAAGTTTATGATAGTCTCTTGTGCGATACATCGGCGGACACTGAAAATATTCAAGCGTATCATGCATCCAGCCCAAATCCCATTTGTAATCAAATCCCAGTCCGCCGTTTTCAAGCGACTGTGTTACATGAGGATATGCAGAGGAATCCTCCGCTATAAGCATTGCAGACGGGTGACGGAGTTTAAGCCCTCTGTTCATGTTTCTTACAAAATTTATAGCTACATGATTTTCTCCACGATTTTCGTCGCCGTTCCAGTAGATTATATTGCGCACAGCGTCCATACGCAAGCCGTCAAAATGGTATACACGCAGCCAGTAATCAGCCGCAGACTGTAAAAATGAACGGACTTCGCCTTTGGAGTGCATGAAATTACGGCTTCCCCATTCGTTATATCCTATGGAATTATCGGGATATTCATACAGCTTTGTACCGTCATACTCTGTAAGTCCATAGTGGTCAACGGCAAAATGAACAGGAACGAAATCCATAATCACACCTATATTTTTCCTGTGGCACTTGTCAACAAGCTCCATAAGCTGCTGAGGTGTGCCGTAACGTGAAGTAGGCGCAAAAAATCCTGTTATCTGATAGCCCCACGACTCATCGCATGGGTGTTCACTCAACGGCATGAACTCTATATAGTTATATCCGCACTCAAGAACATAGCTTATTAATTCGTCCGCTATTTCAGAATAATTATACCATTCCGCACACCCCTCTTTCTTTTCAGGTTTGCGCCATGAACCAAGATGCACTTCATAGATGTTCATTGCCTTGTCCTTGCCGTCAGTACGCTTGTTCAGCCACCTTGTATCGTGGAATTTATATTCAAGACTGCGTATCACGGAGCAAGTACCTGGGCGGAGTTCACTGCTGTAGCCGTATGGGTCGCAATGGTCGATAAACTTACCCTTTTTGTCGTAAATCCTGTACTTGTAACGCATACCGTTTTTTGCTTCAGGGCAGAAAAGTTCATAGAAATTTCCGTCCGCCACCTGCTCCATAGGCAAGTCCCTCCAGCCACTGAAATCTCCGATAACAGATACTTTTACTGCATTCGGAGCGTAAGTCCTGAACATAGTACCCCTGCTTTCAAGATGTGCGCCTAAATATTCGTAGGCATTGAAACATTCGCCTTTATAGAAACCATAAATATCCATTAAATTCACCTTTCTTTTTTATAAAATTTTACCGGAATTATTGACAAGCGACGATTTATATACTATAATATATTATAAGACAAGAGTTTATAAATTTCAATAATCAGTTTTTAACTAATGTCTGATAATCGACTGTAGTCAAAAAAAAGTCTAAAATGGAAGTGATAACATGGATTTACGCATTGAGAAAACAAAATGTGCAATAAGAAACGCATTTTTACAGCTCCGCTCACGGAAACCACTTGAAAAAATTACCGTCAGGGAACTTTCCTCGCTTGCAAACATCAATAAGGCAACATTCTATCTGCACTATCATGATATTTATGATTTGTCAGAAACTCTTGAACGTGATGTTGTGAAAAGCTGTCTCGAAGGTATTGAACACCCCGAAAATATTTTCAGGGACAGCAAAAATTTTGTAAGAGAACTAACCACAACTTTCATAGCAAATGAACAGCTTATTAAAATTCTTTTTGAGGGAAACAGAAGCGGAAGTTTTATGAATTTGTTTGAAGAGGAACTCTACAAAATAATTTATTCCGCCTATCCTGATTATCAGCCAAGTGCTGAAAATAAAATGACAATGACTTTTATTATTTACGGCGGATATTACACTTACTTCAAACATAATGACCAAGGTATAAATTCCGTGTTCAGTGTCATTGAAAAGTTTTCGGGTGCAATAACCGAAATGCACAAGAAAAAATAAAAAATCAACGCATTCTCTTTTTTCAGGGAATGCGTTTTTATCTTAGTCATAATTCAGCGCAAGTCTGTAGTCGACTGCTTCTGCAAAAGGGTCGTATATTATATTTTCATTATCCTTGTCCGCTATCAGATAGGAATTTTTGTAAAACAACGGAACAAACATACCGCTGTCGGCTATTGTCTTTTCTGCCGAAGTGTACAACTCAATAACCTCTTCAACGGAATTGCTGCTCATGAGTGAAGGCGATATTTTTTCTTCCGGAACTGCTTTTGAAAGACATTCCGTCTTTTCAAATTCACGGATTACAGAAATAACATTCGCACTTCCTGCCTTTACAGGATAAAGCGCAATACTATAGTCGCCGTCCTCGATACGCTGGTAAAATTCGTCGGACGTAACGTCTTCAATACCGATATATATACCTAAAGTCTCCTGCCAATGCTGTGTAATTATATGAAGATAGGAGGAATTTACAGTTTCCGCATTGACAAGTATTCTCACATTCTCGAAATTTTCGGTTTTGAGTTCTTTTTTCGCTGTATTATAACAGTTTACAGCCTCTTCCGCATTGTATGAGAAAAACTGCTTATCAGAAACGAGTTCTCTGTAACTTCTGCCGTGAAACTTTACAGCAGGCGGAACTATTCCTCCTGCAATCTGCAAATCATCGCTAAGCTCACTGCCGAGTACTTCTCTGTCTGTAGCAAGCACAAGTGCTTTTCTCATATTTTCATTTGAATAATACTTGTCCTTTGTATTAAAAATAAGTCCCAGAGTTGTTGCACTTATCCCGCTGACCGAATATTTTCCCGTATTGTACTCACTCGCATCAAGAGTAGTGAAACATTCTATTTCATCATTTTTGAAAATTTCACGTATATCCTCTTCACTTCTTTCAATAGTAAAACTGAGAAATGACGGCATAATATCAAAAGTTTCACTCCAGTTTGCATCATTTCTTTTCATATAGAGAATATTGTTATTGCCGTAATCATCATAGAACCACTGCCGGACATAGAATGCTCCGTTTGACATCACAGAACGGTCGTCAAGTCCGTATCTTCCTTTGGTGGAATTAAAAAATTCCTCATTGCACGGATAGGATGCCGGCGATGCCATAAGACTTAAAAATTCCGCATCGGGTCTTTCCAGTACTATCATAAGTGTATGGTCGTCAGCCGCAAGAATTTCTGCCTTATCCACAGGCTCTTCACCATAAATTACGGACGACGCACCCATTATGCAGATAAAATCCTCCGCATACGGAGACTTCATTTTCGGGTCGAGTACCCTCTGCAATGCGAAAGCATAGTCCTTTGCAGTTACAGGGAAATACTCGTCCTCGCTGATAACATCGTCGTTATTTGTATCAAAGAACCAGAAATTATCATCTTTCAGCTTGAATGTGTATATAAGTCCGTCGTCGGAAACAGTATAGCTTTCGGCGTTACAGCAGACAACATTCCCGTTGCTGTCAATCTGCATAAGACCGCTGTAGAGATTTTTTATTACTGTATTTGAAGACGGGTCATCGGCATACTGCGGGTCAAGGCTCTGCGGATTTTCAAGCAGCGGTACATTGTACATATGACCCGTGCCGTCTCCTTTACTGTCATTTCCGCATGATACAAGCGAAACAGCACATATTATTGCTAAAAAAAGCGATACTCTTTTCAAATTACTCTCATTTCTTTCCGATTAGTCTGTTACTGTAACAATAAATCCGTCTGCATTATTTCCCGAAACCGTGTAGGTCTTTTCAGAAGGCACAGGTATTTCATTCACACCTGAATTTTCAGCCGGCACATAGTATACACTGTAACTTTGTCCGTCTGCTGAAATTTCAAGTGGATTATCAATATTATGTGCTTTCAGTTCCTCAATATACTCTTCAAGACAGAGATTATTTGAGTTAATATAACAAGCATGAGGAATACCTACATAACGGTATGTATAAGCACGTGGTTTTTCTCCTGTGATTTCCTGCTTGTCTTCAGGATAACGCACAATAAAACCATAATTACCTGCATTTTCCGCAAACCACTCATATTCGCCTTCTGCGGAAAAATAAGCAAATCCTGTACCGCTTTCGCTGTCATTATAGAACATATCAAAAGTACGTCCTGTGTGGTAGTCCGTGTGACCTGCTTCAAAAGTTCTTGATTTACCTGTATTATGGCGGTCAACCTGTTCTTCGTAAGTCCTGTAGCCGTCCTGCACGAATATATCAGTAGTCTCAAGATTATTCTCCGTCGCAAATGCTTTAATCATGGAGTTAAGCTGATAAAGTACTTTTTTGTCAAGTGATGTAACATAATCACCTGCTGAATAGTAATCATTTCTGTTGCCGACAAGAGTAATAACATCAATATCGTCTTCTGGGAACTTATATTCGTAATCAGCATTGACAAGAATAAGGTCTCCCTTATAAATATCGTCATAGGAATGAGTTTCTTTCTTATAACCGTCGGGAGTGTTTTCAGTCGGGATTTCGGGTGCGGACGTTGCTGACTGAATTTCTTTCGTTGTGATTTCAGAAGGCTCTGTCACTGCGCTTTCCGAAGACGGTTCAGATGCGCTTGTCTCTTCGGGAGTATTCGCCGTAAATGAACTGCTGTTCACCGGACTGTCAGGCTCATTACTGCCGAAAAGTGCCTTTGTGCATGACGTTGCAATAACTGCAATCGTCACAAGAACCAGCATAACAATAACAATTCTGTCGTACCGCACACGGTACTTTTTCTTTTTCGCTTCTTTTGCCATTTTTTTCTCCTTGTCTCTTTGTCTTTCTTTTGTACGGCTTTAAACCAATTCAATTATATCACAAACGGAAAATTATGTAAAGACCTTTTCCGGTTTTTCACCATTTTTTCATTCACCATAATCCGACAATTTTTTCTTTCTGTATTCAGTCGGAGTACAGCCTCTGTGCTGACGGAACTGCCTCATAAAATAAGCGTCACTTTCATATCCGCATTTTTCAGCAATCGCACTTACTGAAAGTTCCGTCTCCGCAAGTAGCTTTGACGCATATATCAGACGGCTTTCTATAACGTCCTGCCTGAATGTAGTTCCGAAAGTATCAGAATATATTCTGTGAAAATACGTCTTGCTTATCGAAAGTTTCCTGCAAACATTATCAACAGACCATTCATACAACGGGTCGTCATACACTGAACTGCGGAGTTCATTAAGATGAGGATATTTCGGAATACTGTTCTTTTCCGCTTTTATACCGCTGTGTGCGTCTTCAATGGCTATCAGTATAATCCGCATATAAAGTTCCGAAAATTCGGCTTTTCTGCGCTGTGACATATCACAGTGAATTTTCATGCTCTTTATGGCAGACGCTATTATAAAATCATCGTGAAGTTCAACAGGTATATTGAACGGAATATCCATATCAGCTATATACTGCTTATCCGACGACGATATACGAAAACTTACCATATCATATTTCAGTCCTTTTCCTGCTGTGCCTCTGAAAGACTGCTTTTTTCCGCCTGCATAAACTATCGCCGTGCGACCGCTGTATGCTCTTTCTACGCCGTCCACGCTGAATATAACAGGATTGCGGAAAAGATACAGGCAATAATCCTGCTTCACTACTTCCCTCACTGCTTCCGTTCTTCTGTGGTTTGTAACTATATCAGTGATTTTCATAATTCCCCCTAAATTAATCACCGCACAAAGCCTATGCCCTGTGCGGTGACAGCAATTATTTCAGTTTAACTGCCTGCTTTGCCTTTTCTGCAATATTTTCTGCGGAAAGTCCGAATTTTTTAAGAAGTTCGACAGCAGGACCAGAATATCCGTACTCATCATTTACACCAACTTTAATCACAGGTACAGGACAGCACTCAGTCACTGCTTCTGCAACTGCTGAACCAAGTCCGCCGATTACACTGTGTTCCTCCGCTGTTACGATAACGCCTGTTTCCTTTGCACACCTGCATATAAGTTCCTTGTCAAGCGGTTTGATTGTGTGAATATTGACAACTCCTGCGGAAATCCCCTCAGTCTCAAGCATTTTCGAAGCTTCGAGTGCCTCGTTGACCATAAGACCCGTCGCAACGATTGTTACATCTTTACCGTCTTTCATGACAATGCCTTTGCCGATTTCAAACTTATAGTTCTCAATATCGTTGATTACGGGAACAGCAAGTCTGCCGAAACGCATATACACAGGACCATTGAACTCAACAGCAGCCCTCACGGCAGCTCTTGTCTCAACGTCGTCGCAGGGATTGATAATAGTCATACCCGGAATTGTACGCATTAAAGCAATATCCTCATTGCACTGGTGAGTTGCGCCGTCCTCGCCGACTGAAATTCCTGCATGAGTTGCACCGATTTTTACATTAAGATGCGGATAACCTATGGAATTTCTCACAATTTCGTATGCTCTGCCAGCCGCAAACATAGCGAAAGTACTTGCAAAAGGAATTTTTCCGCACGTTGCAAGACCTGCCGCAACACCCATCATATTTGCCTCTGCAATACCACAGTCGAAGAAACGTTCAGGATAAGCTTTTCTGAAAATTCCTGTTTTGGTAGCTGCTGCGAGGTCTGCGTCGAGAACAACCAAATCTTTGTATTCTTCTGCAAGTTCTTTCAGTGTTTCGCCGTAGCTTTCTCTGGTAGCTTTTCTGATTACATCTGCCATTTTATTAATCCTCCAATTCCTTTAACTGTGCGGAAAGTTCTGACATAGCCTGTTCGTACTCGTCTTTATTGGGTGCTTTACCGTGCCAGCCCACCTGATTTTCCATGAACGATACACCCTTGCCCTTAACAGACTGCTGAATAATTGCAACAGGTTTTCCCGTGATTGTATCAGCTTCTGCAAATGCAGCTTCAATACTGTCAAAGTCGTGAGCGTCCATTGTGATTACGTGCCAGCCGAATGCTGTGAATTTATCTGTAATCGGTTCAGGAGAACATACTTCCGTGATTGCACCGTCAATCTGAAGTCCGTTTCTGTCAACGACTGCAACAAGGTTGTCGAGTTTATAGTGAGCTGCAAACATAGCTGCTTCCCAGACCTGACCCTCTTCAATTTCACCGTCGCCAAGCACAGTATAAACCTTATAACTCTTGCTGTTGAGTTTTCCTGCAAGTGCCATACCGCAGGCTGCGGAAATTCCCTGACCGAGTGAACCGCTTGACATATCAACACCGTTTGTATGAATGCAAGGGTGACCTTGCAGCATCGCTCCGATGTGTCTCAGGAATTTCAGTTCGTCCTCCGCAAAATAGCCTTTCTGTGCAAGCACTGCATAAAGTGCAGGTGCAGTGTGACCTTTTGAAAGTACAAATCTGTCTCTGTCAGGATTTTCAGGCTCAGCAGGATTTACATTCATCTTGTTGAAATAAAGATAAGTCAGCAGGTCGCTTATTGAAAGTGAACCGCCCGGATGACCCGATTTTGCGTTATAAGTTCCCTCAATAACGCCCATTCTTACTTTGCAGGCAATTTTCTGCAAATTCTTTTTCATTGAACTTTCCATATTTAACCTCCGTTAAAATTTATAATCAATCGTCCCATTCACTGTCATAATCATATGATGACATTGTAACATCACGTTGTGCCTGTACTTCTTTTGCCTTCTTCACGTATCCAAGCATGGACGGTACAAGAATTGCCATAAGAATCAAAATAATCGGAAAACTTTTCATCATTTTTTAACCCTCCGTTTTAATTATATAATTTATCAGTTCAGCAACAGCACCTTCGTCGTTTGTACTGTTCAGAACAATATCAGAAATACTTCTGACTGATTCCTCTGCATTTGCAGGACATACGCCAATATCAGCAGACTGTATCATTTCAATATCGTTATCAAAGTCGCCGACTGCAATAAACGTAAAATCTTTCATACCGTCAAGTTTTCTGTATTCATTCAGCGCAGAACCCTTGCTTATACCTTTCGGAAGCATTTCGAGAAAAATATCCGCTGAACGCACAAAATCGGCATATTCATAATATCCAAGACGGTAAATTTTATCTTCCAGTAAAGATATTCTTTCCGGAGCAAGTGCGAAAAGTACTTTCAGCCAGTCGCCGTCGGGAATTTCATTAACTTCCATATATTCGGGTTCTATTCCACATAAGTCCGTGTGGAGCTGTTCGTACTTGTTATTGCTGAAAACATATGTTCCGTCTGTCCGCAGAACTTCCCCTCCGCATTCAGGCATAAAGTTCATAACTTCCGCTGTAATCTCACGGCTTATTTCAGGTAAAGACTGCGAATACAGTACTTTTTCTGCGGAATAGTCATAAATCATTGCTCCGTTGTACATTATAACAGGCATTTGCAGTTCAAGCATACGCTGATACCGTTTAAAAGTCTGTATTGTGCGGCCTGTCGCAACCGTGAATTTTCCGCCCAGCGATGTGAATTTCTCAATGGCTTTCCTGTCAATGTCATTAATCTGCTTTTTGGAATTAAGAAGTGTACCGTCCATATCGCTGAGAACTATTGTTTTTGTTATATCCATTCCGCATACCTCACATCTTTTCAAGTTTATTCAGTATTGAAACAAAATAACTGGGCAAATCGCTTGTGAACTCCATATATTCATTTGTAGTCGGGTGAATAAAGCCTATTTTGCGTGCGTGAAGGCACTGTCCGTCGATACCCTTGTATGCCTTGCCGTAAACGTCGTCGCCCAATACAGCGTGACCGATATACGCAAGATGCACTCTTATCTGATGTGTACGACCTGTTTCAAGTCTCAGCCTTACATGAGCATATCCGCCGTACTGCTTTATTACACTGTAATGAGTAACAGCATTCCGTGAATTTTCAGCAGTAACGCACATTTTCTTGCGGTCAGTTTTATGCCGTCCTATCGGAGCGTCAATAGTACCGTCTGTTTCCTTGAAATATCCGCTTGCTACTGCCTCATACTCCCTTGTAAAACTGTGAGCTTTAATCTGTTCCGCAAGATGCAGATGTGACTTGTCGTTCTTTGCGACTATAAGCAGACCGCTCGTGTTCTTATCAATCCTGTGGACTATTCCGGGACGGATTACTCCATTTATTCCTGAAAGACTTTCTCCGCAATGGTACAGCAGGGCATTGACAAGAGTACCTGTATAGTTGCCATGTGCGGGGTGAACAACCATTCCTTTCGGCTTGTTCACTACAAGCAGGTCGTCATCTTCGTAGACAATAGCAAGCGGAATATTTTCGGGAACAGCGTCCATCTGCTGAAGTTCAGGGATTTCAACTGTTATGCAGTCGCCCTGTTTCAGTCTGTAATTTTTACTGACAGGCTGACCGTTAACAAGAATTTTATTCTGCTCAATAAGTACCTGCACTGCCGAACGTGTGAGGTCACTGTTATTTTCTGCAATAAACCTGTCTATTCTCATTGTCACATCAGACAATCCGGCGCAGTAATCAATAATTTCACTCATTTTTCTCAACCTCTGCGGACTTTTCAGTTTTTGCGGCTTTCGGTTCAATAAAAAGTATATACACAAACATCAGCACAAATGCACAGGTAACGCATATATCGGCAAAATTGAATATTGCAAAGCGGAAAAGCTTTATTTCAAACATATCAACTACATATCCTAAACGTATGCGGTCTATGAGATTACCAATTCCGCCGGCAACAAAAAGCATAATGCAGGTACTCATAAATTTTGATTTTTTTACGGAAATAAACATTGCCGCAATTCCCGCAATTATTATAAGGGAAGTAAAGCCGATAAGAAACCACGTCTGCCCTGACATACTGCCGAAGATTGCACCGTCATTTTCAAGATAAGTGAGGTCAATGACCCTTAAATCACCGAATTTAATGAAATCCATAGTATGCACAGGCTGTAACGTATTAACCGCCCAGTATTTCACAATCTGGTCAATCGCAACAAGAATAACAGTGGCTATAATAAGCAGTATACTCATATTTTTCCTTTCACAATAATGCCTGCTGAAACAGAACAGCAGGCATTATTATTCAATGATTTATGCGTTGACAACAACAGCACATCTCTCGCAAAGTGCAGGGTGATTGCAGTCTGTGCCTACATATTTTGAATAGCACCAGCATCTCTCGCACTTTCCGCCCTCTGCCTTTTCAACCTCAAATGAAGTCTCTGCACCTGATTTTTCTACAGCAATATCAGATACAATAAGGATTTCCCTGAGCTGTTCTGCAAGCTTTAAATACTTGTCATAATCGTCCTCACTGCTTCTGATTACGATTTTAGCCTCAAGCGATTTTCCGATAGTTTTTGCATTTCGTGCCTCTTCAAGCGACTTGTTTACAGTTTCACGGGTATTGTAGATAAATTCCCACTTGCTTACAAATTCGTCACTGTATTCAATACCTGATTTTTCGGGCATCTGATTGAGGAACACACTTTCTGTGTCGTCCTGCGAACTATGTGGCATAAATGACCAGATTTCCTCTGCTGTGAAAGAAATAATCGGAGCAGAAAGTCTTGTCAGTGCGCTGAGAATGCGGTACATTACAGTCTGTGCGGAACGGCGGATTTCAGCGTCCTCCTTTTCGCAGTAAAGTCTGTCCTTTATGATGTCAAGATAGAAATTTGACATATCAACTACACAGAAATTGTGGATTGCGTGGAATGCAATATGGAAGTCATATTTTTCATATCCGCCTTTTACTTCGTCTATAAGCTTGTCAAGACGCATTAATGCCCATTTGTCGAGTTCTGTAAGTTTATCGTCCGAAACGCTGTTTTTATCGGGATTGAAACCTGCTCCGTTGCCGAGATTTCCGAGAATAAACCTTGCTGTGTTTCTGATTTTCTTGTAAGCATCGGAAAGCTGACTGAGAATTGTCTTTGAAATTCTGATGTCACTGTGATAGTCAGAAGAAGCTACCCACAGTCTGAGAATATCAGCACCGTACTGGTCTGTAATTTCCTGCGGGTCGATGCCGTTTCCAAGCGATTTGTGCATTACTTTTCCTTCACCGTCAACAACCCAGCCGTGTGTGCATACTGCCTTGTAAGGCGCACAGCCGTGATATACTACAGATGTAAGGAGTGATGACTGAAACCAGCCTCTGTACTGGTCCGCACCCTCAAGGTACAAATCAGCAGGGAAGCTAAGTCCTTTGAACTCTTCCATAACAGCAGAATGAGATACACCGCTGTCGAACCATACGTCCATGATGTCGTATTCTTTTGTGAACTCTCCGCAGCCGCATTCGCATTTTACTGTGGACGGAATAAATTCGCTTGTATCTTTAATCCACCATGCGTCTGAACCTTCTGCACGGAACAAATCAGCAATAGCCTTGATTGTTTCGTCTGTATAGATTGGCTTTCCGCAGTCCTTACAGTAGATTACAGGAATAGGAACACCCCATGTTCTCTGACGTGAAATGCACCAGTCGCTTCTGTCACGAACCATGCCTTTTATTCTGTCCTCGCCCCATTCAGGTATCCACTGAACGTCCTCAATAGCCTTGACTGCCTCGTCCTTGAAACCATTGACGGAGCAGAACCACTGTTCTGTTGCACGGTAAATAATAGGACTGTTGCATCTCCAGCAGTGCGGGTACTGGTGGACAATTTTCTGTGTGGCAAGCATTGCTCCGACTTCTGTAAGTTTCTTTGCAATAGCCTTGTTGGCAGTATCAGTGTCCATTCCCTCAAATTCGCCTGCTTCGGCTGTCTGCTTACCCTTTGAGTCAACACATACGATAATGCCGATGTCATCATAATTCTTGCAAACTTCAAAGTCCTCTACACCATAACCCGGCGCAGTGTGAACACAGCCTGTACCGCTTTCAAGAGTTACATGGTCGCCGACGATAATCGGTGACGGACGGTCATAGAGGGGGTGCTTTGTCTTCATGCCTTCGAGTTCAGCACCTGTGAAAATATGTTCTGTTGTGTAATCCGTAATGCCTGCTGTTTCCATTGTAGTTTTGACGAGTTCCTCAGCCATTACATAATATTCGCCGTTTGCGTTAACGAGAGTATAGTTGTACTCAGGTCCAAGACAGATTGCAAGGTTTCCGGGGATTGTCCATGTAGTTGTTGTCCAGATTACGAAATAAATCTTTGACAAATCAAGTCCGAGACCTGTGAAAATTCCCTTGTCATCGGTTACATTAAACTTGACATAGATAGAATAGCATGGGTCATTGGAGTACTCAATTTCAGCCTCAGCAAGTGCGGTATTGCAGTCGGGACACCAGTAAACAGGTTTAAGTCCCTTGTACATATAGCCTTTCTTTGCCATTGCGCCGAAAACTTCCACTTGTCTTGCCTCGTATTCGGGACGGAGAGTAAGATAGGGATAATCGTAATCGCCGAGTGAGCCAAGTCTTTTGAACTGCTTCATCTGATTTGCAACGTGGGTCATAGCATAGTCATGGCAGTGCTTTCTGAGTTCAACAGGCGGAATTGCTCCGTTCTCCACGCCGATAGCTTTCATTGCCTTGAGTTCAATCGGCAGACCGTGAGTGTCCCAGCCCGGAACATAAGGCGCACAGAAACCTGTCATATTCTTATACTTCACTATAAAGTCTTTGAGTGTCTTGTTGAGTGCAGTTCCGAGATGGATTTCACCGTTTGCATAAGGCGGTCCGTCGTGGAGAATAAATGTAGGCTTACCCTCATTTTTTTCAATCATTTTATAATACAGTCTTTCATTTTCCCATTTTTCAAGAGTATCGGGTTCTCTTTTCGGAAGATTTCCACGCATAGGGAAATCGGTTTTCGGCAGATTGATAGTTGAATTATAATCCTGTGCCATTGGTATCACTCCTTTAAGATAAATAAATCAATCATTTTCTCCTGCAATTGCATTTGCAATCTCTTCAGCAGTTTCTTCCTCATCATCGCATTCAGGCATGGTTGAAATCATTTCAAGATGAGTTTTGTACATATCGAAAAGGCTCTTTTTGAAATCCGAAACCTGACGGCGTGCCTCGATAAGACTTTCCTGCTCCTTAGCGATTTCAGCCCTGTTCTTTTCCATAGCAACAGCGTGCTGGCGGACTGCCTCGTCCTCAAGTTCATCAGCTTTTGCCTGAGCATCGGCAAGAATTTGTTCAGCCTTTGCATTTGCGTCATTGATAATTTCATACTTCTGTTTCTGAACAGTGAGAACAGCGTCCTTGATAGCGTCCTCGTCCTTCATGTACTCCCTTACTTTATCAGCAAGAATTTGAATTTTGCTGTTCGCCTCAGTGCGTTCACGTTCCATTTCGTCAAGTTCTGCTTCAAGCTGTGAAAGAAACTCGTCGATTTCCTCCTGCTTATAACCGAAAGCAGCCTTTTCAAATCTCTTATTTCTTACATCTTTAGAAGTAATCATAATTTATTCACCTCTTAAATATATTTTTTCAGAATAATGTGTATGCGGTTTTTTCTTGTCAGACCGTTCACAGCGGAAAGAATAAATCTTCCGCAGCCACGTACTGAAAGTATATCGCCCTTTTTGAGTTCCTGTGAAACGGAAGAGACGGTAAAATGATTTACGTCAACTCTGTCCGCTTTTATGAATGCCGACGCTTTTTCACGGCTTACGTTTGCAGCAAGCGCAGTAACACAGTCAAGACGGAGAGAAGCGACAGTACCGCTTATTTCCCTGAATTGCTGTAACTCTGATACGGAGAGTTCAAAGTCACGGTTATCCGATATTTTAACCCCCGTCCTGCCGATTTTTGAAAGAGAGGAAACAATATCCTTTGCAGCAACTTCCGTGACTGCCGCCTGAGCTATACCCTCCGCAACGACTATGTCACCTATTGTTTCTCTTTTTAACATAAGTCCCATAAAAGAACCGAGAAAATCACGGTGATTGAGCTTGTCCTCTCTGCGATAAGTAAAAGTAAGGCATTTTATCGGAAATTCGTCTTTGATATACTCTCCGCAGTAATCAGGGTAAACAGCAAGCATTCTTCTGTTTGCCACAGGAAAACCGCCGTGAAATGTGTAATTAAGTCCGCCTGTGTTGCGCCTGCACCACATTTCAGCCTCCGCACACTGTCTCTCATCGAGAAACGACGAAAACACACTGTAGCCGTCTCTTTCACAGCGGTTAACCATATCGGCTAACTTTGCGAAAAAAATCGGGTCATCAGATAAATACGCCATTGTTTTCGAGCTCGCCGACCAAATCCTCACCGATAAATCCTACATTATAGGGAGTAATGATATAAGTGAGATTTGCAACAGGCTTGAGACTTCCGCCGTTTGCATAGGCAACACCGACAAGGAAGTCAATAATTCTTCTTTTGTTTTCGGGAGATGCCGTTTCAAGATTAAGAACAACAGTCTTCTTTGCAATAAGGTGGTCTGCAATCTGCTTTGCATCTGTGAATGCAGACGGCTTTACAAGCACAACCTGAAGCTGTGCAGTAGTCTGAATGTTGACAACCTTATTTCTTCTTCCTGTCGGTTCAGGAGCAGGTTCTTCATACTCAGCAGGTGCAGTATTACCTGAACTCTGTGTGCTTTTGTATGCTGCCGCTGTAGCTGCTGCCCTCTCACTTCTTGCGTCAGACGGAGCGGGAGCTGCGGGGGTATCAGATACAGCCTCCGGTTCATCTTCATCTGAAGCAAAAAAGAAATCCTTGATACTGTCAAAAATTTTCATAATATTTCTCCATTCTCCGCATATGCCTATTTTTTCGCTTCACAAGATTCATGCGGAAAATCCGGAAACGCATTGTGCTGATTAATAATTTCTTTTACCGAAAAGCCCTGTGCCTATTCTTACAATAGTTGCGCCATGAGTTATTGCCTGCTGATAGTCGTGCGTCATACCCATTGAAAGCTCGTCCATTGAAACATTCGGCATTCCGGCAGATTTTATCTTATTGAACAGTTCCTCCATTCTTCCGAGAAAAATATCGCTGTCGGACGGCGGCGGAATTGTCATAAGACCCTTTATTCTTATTCCGTCCATACAGGAAATCTGCTCAATAAGGCTGTTAAGATTTTCGGGTGAAACACCGCTTTTTGAATTTTCTCCGCCTATATTTACCTCACAGAGAATATCCATAACTTTATTATGGGCAGCCGCAAGCCGATTTATTTCCTGAGCAAGTTTCAGACTGTCAACAGACTGTATCATGCTCACAGGCTCGATAATATATTTAACTTTATTTGTCTGCAAGTGACCGATAAAATGCACCTGTGCTGATTTGTCATAGACTTCCTGCTTTGAAAGAAATTCCTGCACTCTGTTTTCGCCGAGAAGTTTAATTCCGAGCGATACGGCGTGATTTACAATTTCGGGAGCGACTGTCTTTGTCACAGCCATAAGACGTACAGAATTTACATCTCTTCCGCATTTTTCAGCAGCTTCAGCAATATTTTCACGTATTGCCTTTAAATTATCATCTACATATTCATAGAAATTATCAGCCATTCTCTTCACCTTCAGTAATAATATCATCATAAAGTGCAAGATAACTTTCATCGTCATCATGCACTTTTGAAAGCACATAGTCACTGCCTTCATAAATAACGTCAATCTTCTTGAATACAATCTGTTCGCCTTTCATAATGCGGACGCCTTTATAGTTTGTGACCGTACTTCCTGCAACCTCGCCTTTTTCGTTGTAAACATCTTCTTCAATATCGTCAAAACGGATTGCATCACGTGGAACTTTAAGTCCGCTGTATTCTCCCTTTATCAGCTTTGCGTTTTCCGCACGGTGCTGAACGAGGTCATAATTGAACTCACTGCATTCAAGAATTATTATGCTCTGTTCAGGACTGCCTTCATCACGGACATCAGTGATAACGGCATCAAAACTTTCGTCCGACGAATCAAACTTAATCTGCACATAATTTCCCACAGAATATTCTTTGCGTGAATTGTCAACAATTCCTGCAAGGTACCAGCTGTAGCCGTCAATCATCTTGCCTACAATATTGCTTTCGTCGCTTCTGCGGTCGACAATGCTGTTTATATCAGCAACAGTGATTTCATCAAGCCTGTCCGGAGTGAGTTCTGTTTCATAGCCGTCACAGTAGCTTACAAAATATGCCGACTTTTTCGACTTCACAACCTCTGAAGGAGTAACCGAATTTGATTTGAGTTCTGCAAGTTCTGCATTTATATCTGTAATCTGCTGTTCAAAGCCCGTAACGCTCTTTGTTATAATCTGATATGTACTCATCTGCACAATAAGATTTTCCATTTCGTCCCTCAGTTCGCTGTAATTGTGCATATCACGGTTATAGATGAGACTTCTGTAGCTTTCGCCTATATTTTCCGACAGACTTGCAGGCTGTGCCGATTCAAGCGTACCCGGATTCTGAATTTTTTTCAGTATGTCAAGTTCTTTTTCAAGGCGGTTTATTTCTCTGTTTCTGCCGATTTGTTCATCATCGGGATAAACATTCGCAATAATGGTATCAATCCCCACTTTTCCGCCGTCTGCCACATTATAGCTGAGAACGCCGTTTCCGCTGAATGTAAGCACTTCTTCGTCCCTTATGAAAACACCTTTGAAGTTTGAAGCGGACACTGCCTCAGCCATAAGTGCAGTTTCTGTTGCAGTCTGCCTGTTGCGGAAATTGTACACAATGCTGACAAGAACAAGCAGGAGCATTATGAGGACGATATTCCTCAGGGTTTTTACAATAACTCCGCTGTCAGATTTGTTCGGGCGCATAATTATTCGCTCTTTTCAGAAGCGTCAAGGATTGAAACAGCTCTTGTAGGAATAATTGTTGAAATAGCGTGCTTATAGACAAGCTGCTGTTTGCCGTCGCAGTCAAAGATAGCAACATAACTGTCGAAACCTCTTACCATTCCTCTGAACTGAAAACCGTTAGTGAGAATAATTGTAACGACAATTTTTTCCTTTCTGCACTGATTGAGGAATACGTCCTGCAAGTTAATTGTTTTGTTCATACACATTCTCCATTCTTATTTTTGTTTAATGTGTAAACTATTCTCCTGTAAGGGATAGAAATACACACAATACATTATATCACATTATTCTGTAATTTTCTATAGCTTTTTCAGATTTTTCTAAAATTTCATATTTTTTACTAAAATCATCAATAATAATCCACCTGATACGTTCATTTTTTCTAAACCATGTAAGCTGACGTTTTGCATAACGTCTTGTTTCCTGCTTGATTTTGTCGATACACTCTTCAAGCGGCATAGTATTTTCAAAATACGGAATGAGTTCTTTATAGCCTATTGCATTTCCTGCCGTCTTCATTCCGCATTCCTGCCACAGCGATTTTGCCTCCTCAACAAGTCCTTTCTGCACCATTATGTCAACTCTCCTGTTTATTCTGTCATACAGCACAGAACGGTCTGCGGCATTCAGTCCGATGATAAGAGAATTATACGGACTTTCTTCCACACGGCTTTCCACTTTCAGTTCACTGAATTTCCGTCCTGTTGTGTGAATGACTTCCAGCGCACGCACAACCCGCACAAGATTATTTTCGTGTATCGTTCCGGCTGCGGAAGGGTCTTCCCTCACAAGATTTTCGTACAGAAAATGATTTCCGTACTTTTCCGCTGTTTCATACAGAAATGCACGGTATTCCTCATCGCATTTTGTCTCTGAAAATTTAATGTTATCCAGCAGACAGTCTATATAAAGTCCCGTACCGCCGACAATAACCGGAAGTTTTCCCCTGTCAAGAACTTCACGGATTTTTTCATTTGCCAGCCCGACATAATCAGCTACACTGAAAACAGTGTTCCTGTCAAGAAAATCAATAAGATGATGAGGTATTCCCTGCATTTCCTCTCTGGTCGGCTTTGCGGACGCTATATCCATTCCCTTGTAAATCTGCATTGAATCCGCCGAAATTACTTCGCCGTCATATTTTTTAGCTAATTCAACGCCCAGCCACGTCTTACCCGACGCAGTAGGTCCGCATACCGCAAGTACAAACGGCTTATCCATAATAAATCACTCCTATGTGCGTTTGAATTGATGGTCTATGTTTGCTTTTGTCATGGTGAACATAACAGGTCTGCCGTGCGGACAATGGCGGATTTTCTCGTCTGCAATAATCTGCTCGACAAGCGACTTCATTTCTTCGGGAGAATTTTTGTCATTCGCCTTTACCGCAGCTTTACAAGCCATATTGTGCAGCATATCATCAAGAAGTTCAGACTGCGGATTCTGCTTATGCATTATCAGGTTATCCGCAACTTCGCTTATAATACTCTCAATGTCGCCGTCCATGATAAAAGTCGGGACGGCAGTCGCAGTAATGCACGGGCGTTCAGAAAAATCGAACGCAAACCCTATATTTTCAAGAATTTCTGTATTATTTTCTATAGCGTCAATCTCTTCCGTTGTGAGAAGAACTTTTATCCCCATAAGAAGAGACTGACTGTACTGCCTGCCGTTACCGCTTTTCAGCCGCTCGAAAATTATACGTTCATGCGCTGCGTGTTTGTCAACCATGATTATTTTTCCGTCATATTCCGCAAGAATATACAGACTGAAAGCCTCGCCGATTATCCTGACAGGCTTTTTCTCTTCTGGCAGTTTTGTTTCACGTGGAACATCTGTTTTTTCAACAGGCTCTGCGAAATTTTCAGGAGTTATATATTTGAAATTCTCCTGTACAGGTTCTGCAACAGGTTCGGGAGCAGTTTCCTTCTTATTGATTTCAGCAACCTGTACTTTTTCAGGAATTTCAGCAGACTTTTCCTCTGTTCTTTCCTCAACCGGACTGAATGGAATTTCCTGCTGAATAATTTCAGTCTTTTCTTCACTTCCCTGCCAGTCCGGCTGTTTTATCTGAAATTCATAGATTAAATTATTACTGACCAGCGAATTTTTTATTGCAAAATAAACAGCGTCAGTTACTCTCTTTTCGTCCGTAAAACGCACTTCCGCTTTTGACGGGTGTATATTAACGTCCATTTCATGCGGTGACATCTCTATCATAATAACACAAGGCGGAAATTTTCCTGTCATTATCATATTTTCATAAGCATTTTCAAGGGCGGCGGAACACAGTTTTGAACGGATATATCTGCCGTTTACAAAGAAATTCTGAAAAGTCCTGTTGCTTTTTGAATAAAGCGGCTTAACTGTATATCCGCTTACATGAACCCCGTTGTACTCATAATCAACAGAAAGCAAATCCTTTGCAAAATCCTTTCCGTATACCGCATATACCGCCGAATAAAGTTCCCCGTCGCCTGCGGAATTAAATTCCATTCTGTTGTCACGTATCAGCCTGAACGAAATATCAGGGTGGGAAAGTGTTATTTTCTGCATTATATTGCTTACCGCATTTGCCTCTGTGACATCTTTTTTCATGAATTTCAGTCTTGCAGGAACATTATAGAATAAATCACGGATAACTATAGTCGTACCGTCCGGACAACCGCTTTTTTCATGCGAGATTTCCTCACTTCCTGCAATTGAATACAGTGTGCCGTAAGTATCGCCTTTCTGCTTTGTCATGAGTTCAACCCTGCCGACAGCGGCAACAGAGGCAAGTGCCTCTCCACGAAAACCCAATGTGTTTATATTGTCCAAATCATCTTTGGTAAATATCTTACTTGTTGCGTGACGGAGAAAAGCCTTCGGAACGTCCTCAAATGACATTCCTGAGCCGTCGTCCGTTACACGCATATATGTAGTGCCGCCGTTCTTGATTTCAACCGTTATATGTTCCGCTCCTGCATCTATGGAATTTTCCACAAGTTCCTTTATTACAGATGCCGGACGTTCTATTACTTCTCCTGCGGCGATAAGTTCAGATATTTCCCTGCTCAGAATATTTATTGATGACATATAAAATATACCTCCTTTCAGAAAATTATTTCAGCATTTCTGCCATATCTCTCAGCAGTTCACGACATTCACTGTCTGTCAGTTCATCAATATTAGTCCTTTCGAGCATTGCAAGCGCATTTTCACGGTTCATACTGTTGAAACTGATTTGCCCGTCCGATTTCTTATTAACAGGTTTTTCGTGTGCATTTTCCATTTCAAGCAGAATTTCCTTCGCCCTATTGATTACCTTTGCAGGAAGTCCGGCAAGCTTTGCAACGTCCACACCATAACTCTCATCAATTCCGCCACGGACTATCTTCCGAAGAAATCTTATAGTACCGCCGTGCTTGTTGACTGCTATACTGTAATTCTTTACGCCGTCGAGTTCATTTTCAAGTCCTATAAGTTCATGATAATGGGTAGCGAAAAGCGTCTTGCAGCCTAATTTCCTGTTTCCGCAGATATATTCCGCCACAGCCCTTGCAATACTCACGCCGTCGAAAGTAGACGTACCACGTCCCACCTCGTCAAGTATAACAAGACTGTCAGGAGTAGCATTATTGAGAATATCGGCAACTTCACTCATTTCAACCATAAATGTGGACTGTCCTGCGGTAAGGTCGTCGGAAGCTCCCACACGGGTGAAAATCTTATCAACAACCGAAATTTTTGCACTTTCAGCGGAAACAAAACAGCCTATCTGTGCCATCAGGACAATCAATGCAGTCTGCCGCATATAAGTTGATTTACCTGACATATTAGGTCCTGTAATGACTGACATTCTGTTTGATTTTGTATCAAGGTAAACGTCATTCGGAACAAACATTTCGTCTTTCAGCATGAGTTCAACAACAGGGTGGCGACCGCCTTTAATATCAATAACACCGTCAATTGAAATATCAGGCTTTATGTACTGATTGCGAAGGGAAACTTCCGCAAACGAACACAGCACGTCCACAGCCGCAACTGCCGATGCCGTTTTCTGTACTTCTGCAAGTTTCGTTGCGATAAAATCACGTATTTCCGCAAAAATATCAGTTTCAAGAGCAAGAGCCTTGTCCTTTGCACCAAGAATTGAATTTTCCGCATCTTTCAGTTCCTCTGTGATAAATCTTTCCGCATTCGCAAGCGTCTGTTTTCTTATCCAGTTATCAGGGACAAAATCATAATAGGAACGTGTTACTTCAAGATAATAGCCGAAAACCTTGTTGAAACCAATTTTAAGATTTTTTATTCCCGTCTTTTCTTTCTCACGCTGTTCAATTCCGTCAATAATCTCTTTGCCGTGATTCATGATATGACGCAGGCTGTCGAGTTCCTTATTGAAACCGTCCTTTATAACACCGCCGTCCTTGACAAGTACAGGCGGTTCTTCCATAATCGAATTTTCGACAAGGCGGACTATTTCACTCAAATCTGAAATATCGGCATTGTACCTTGCAAGAAGTTTAGAACCTGTGAACTTTTCAAGTTCTTTTTTCAGTGCGGGCAGCTGCATTGCAGTCTGTGAAAGAGACCTGACATCACGGGGATTAGCCGATTTATACATAATTCTCGTCATAAGACGTTCAAGGTCGTATGTGCGGTCAAGCAGGTCGCCTATTTCGGACAAACCGACGCTCTTTCTGTAAAGTGCTTCAACTGCGTCAAGCCTCTCCATAATCTTCACAGGACTTTTCAATGGCTGTTCAATCCAGTTTTTGAGAAGCCGTCTGCCCATTGAAGTGCGTGTGCTGTCCAGCACCCACATAAGAGAACCTTTTTTCTCTTTATTCCTGAGAGTTTCAGTCAGTTCAAGATTGCGCCTTGCATTTAAATCAAGACCCATAAACAAATCACCGTTCAGCAGATTGATTGAAGTAAATCTTGAAACAGATGTTTTCTGTGTATCACGGATATAGTCAAAAAGTCCGCAGAGTGCAGAGCATTCCGCACCTGTTTCTGAAATGCCCAGCTCAAGAACAGACTTCACTCCGAAAACTTCCCCGATATATGCCCTTTTCGTATTCACGTCAAAGCACTCCGTATCACGAAGAGTTACAGCACAATTCAGCCTTAGTTTTATAAAATCAGCAACAGATTTGAGTGACAGAAAACTCTCGGGGAAAATAACCTCCGCAGGCTGACAGCGTGATAATTCATTTATGATACCCGTTTCAAGTTCCCTGCCTGTGAATACACTCAAATCCGCATCGCCTGTGGAAATATCCGCCGACGCTATACCGCAGGTTTTTTCCTGTTCATTGTAGAATATACTGCAAATATAATTGTTTTTTCCGTCATCAAGCATACTTGCTTCCGTGAGAGTACCCGGTGTTACAACACGGATAACGTCACGGACAACTATTCCTTTTGATACGGCAGGGTCTGTAAGCTGTTCACAGACCGCTACTTTATATCCCAAATCGATAAGTCTCTTAATATACATATCGCAGGCATGGTAAGGTACGCCACACATCGGCGCACGCTCCTCAAGTCCGCAGTCCCTGCCTGTGAGAGTGAGTTCAAGAGCTTTTGACACCATAATAGCATCATCAAAGAACATCTCATAGAAATCTCCCAGACGGAAAAATACTATACATTCCTTGTACTTATCTTTTATTTCAAAATATTGCTGCATCATGGGCGAAATTTTACTTCTGTCGATTTCCATGAGCGTTCTCCTTTCTTTTTCCGGACTAATCAGCCACAGCCGCCACAGGTTGCACAGCTTCCCGTACAGCTTGATGGTGAACAGGTTTCGGGGTCTTCGCCGTTTGCGCAGAGCGTAATAATCTGCTGCATATTGTTTACAAGTGCTTCAAGTGAACCCTGTGCGGCAGTGAAGACAATCATGTTCTTATTTGACATAATCTGCTTGTAATTCGACTTGATACCCTCATCAAGTTCCTTGATACGTTCAGTATCCTTGTCGTCTTTGGCGAGTTCCTCGTTGAGCTGGAGGCGCATATTCTCAAAACCGTTAATAAGTGCCTGAAGTACAGTGTCATTGTCGTTTGCCTGTTTTGCCAGCATATACGCCGTATATCTGTCGTCATTCTGCAAAGCCTTGCCCAGTTCTCTTGTCATTTCGATAATATCCATTTTCAATTTCTCCTTTAGTTAGATTATTTATTTCACGGCGTTAAATCAGTCACACTGATTAATCTGCCGTCTTTATCATAAACCAGATTTTCACGTTTTATAAGTGTTTCATTGCCATTGCTGTCATATTCAAGATAATCTTTAAAGATAAGTCCGTTATCAAGATACTGCTTTTCTTTTCTGATAAGCACAGGACCGCCGTTTTCCCACATATAAGTATTCATTTCGTCATCAGAATCACTTATTTTATGGAAAACACTCAGTTCATTACCATACGGGCTTACAAAATAATTCAGCTTGTCAAGTTCCTGCCATTCTTCAAAATAATCCGTTTCGGGATTATAGTGAAAATAACGGTAATACGTATTTTTGTCGTCTACTTTCGTTCTTACTGCAATATCATAGTAAGAATCACCATCATAATCCATTGTTATTACAATATCCTTTATATTATCAGATGGCGTTTCTATATCAACTTCCAACTGCTGATGCAGTTCTCCTCTGTCGCCCAGAACATTCAGAGTTTTATAAACGTCCAGTCCCGTATCTGTCAATTCATACTGAAAATATTCAAGCGACCACACAGGCATAGGTGTTTCAGCAAGATTTTCCGTAACAGGTTCTGTAGTTACTACTGTAAAAACCTCACGTTCCACAACCCAGCCATTTCCCAAATCTTCATATATTTCAGTCTGAACAGGTACTTCTGTTTCCTGTTCAATATCCGCAATTTCTGCCGTCGGTTCTTCTGTAGTGCTTTCCTGTATCTCAGATTCAATTTCACTGCCGGCAATATTACCACAGCCAGCAAGCAGAATTACCGAACAGATTGTCAATAAAAATTTCCTCATTATATCTCCTTTTCTTACGGCGTTACATCAATTCTGTCAGATATAATAATGCCGTCATCATTAAGTATAAGCTGTTCCCTTTTTATTAGACTCTCATTGCCCTTGTCGTCATATTCAAAATAGTCAACAAATATATCTTTTCCTTTGCTGTACCTTTTTTCCTTTGAAACAGGCACAAGCATATCGCCCGACCATTTATATACAGTATCGTCCGCATCAACTGCACCCGATTTTGAATGCACAGAAAGAGTTTTATCGTCATTTATTTTAATATAGAAATGCAGATTGTCAAGTTCAGTCCATTTTTCAAAATACTCCGTTTCGGGATTGTAGCGGAAGTAGCTGTATACTGCATTAGTGGCGAGTGCTGTTTCAACCGCTATATCATTATAGCCGTCGAAATCATAGTCCCTGAACCTCACCAAATCTTTGGATTCATAGTCAAGAAAAGTATCATCAATCGTCACGTCAAGCAACTGATAAAATTCACCTTTTGAATATATTTCAACTTCGCCTGAATCGGTAACATTATATGAAAATGCTTTCTCCTCGTTGATAATCGGTGTAAGTTCAGTCAGGGCATTTGTATTATAGCAGTCGCCTGTGAATATATCAACAGCGTACCAGCCTGTTGTTACACTGCGGTCGTCGTAATCCTCATAACTACGAAAAACATAATATGTCTTATCTTCAAAATTACGTCTGCCGTTATATGAAATATGCCTTTTGTCGTATTTTTCAATATTCAGCCAGAGAAGTTCAGATGCCCTGCTGACGCTGATTATCCGTGAATATTCGGTAAGTGCCGTATCTATTTCATCAAAACTGTAATCCCTGCCGAGTGATACGTATTCAATACCCCTGTATTCCTCAAGTTTCGCATTGTATTCATCTTCGGTTATTTCAGTATCATTAAATTCGTATGTTGCCTGCTCCTTTCCACGATAACCAACATCATTATAGAATTTAGCAATCATATTTATCTGATTGTTTTCAAGCCGATTGAATATTTCATATTCAATGCCCTGTCCTATATTGTAACTACAAATTGTACCATTATCTTCATAATAGCCCATGTCTCCGAATGAACCCATTCTGCCAAGAGATATAAGCTCATTATCATAGGTATATATATTGCACGAAGCCGCATGACTGGTGTTGGGTGAAATTATGAGTTCCGGTGTACCGTCTGTATTGAGGTCGTATATTGAAAAAGCTGAATGCTCTATAACATCGTCTCCCAAAAAATATTCATCGGATTCCATAAAATCAAACAGTGCCTGTTTATATGCTTTCTGCCAATCGTTTAATACGGGTATCGACGGAATATCTATAGCATACAGATAATTACAACCACTTTCATCTGTTGCATATACATAAAGCTCATACTTTGAGGCAAATTCCAGCTTGAAACTTTTGTACTCATTTTCTGAACTGAATTTATATTCGGCGACTTTTGTATCATCATCAACAGAAAACAAAGTCACTATATATTCACCGTCTTCACTTTTTCCGGAAACTACTGCCGCTGTTCTGCCGTCGGGTGAAAATGCAACAGACAGAGTTCGCTGTTCCTGTGAAATATACTTTGAATCAACGTCGGTAATTTCAAGCGTATCAAGATTAAGTCGTGAATAAGAAAAATTCCTGCCTGAATAAACCCAGCCTTTGTAGAGTATCAGATAATTACCTGCTATATACCTCGGGCTATAAGGATAATTCATAGTATATTCTGTGTTATTTTCAATAATGAACTTTTCATCTGTTTCAAGATTATAGATTCCGCATTCAACAGTTGATTCCTCAGTGGTTCTATAATACACAAAACGACTGTCGTCAATTATACATCTGACATATGCAAAAGTAAAACCCTCATAATCATCATTACTTATAAGTTTTTTCTTTTCTCCCGAAGGAGTTTCAAGAATAATACCTTCATCTGATTCTGTGATTTTCCCGTAGTCAGACATTTCATATATGCGTGCTGTAATAAAATTTTTCGGGCGGTACTCCGTATTTACAGGCAAAGTAAGGTCATAGAGTGTTATATTATCCGAAATTTCAACTACAGGCATATTGATAACATACAGATAATTAAATCCGCTGTCACCCTCTTTATGTGCATAGACATAAAGCTTATTATCAGAAACAAATTCCAAATCAAAATTTACATAATTACTTTCACTGCTGAATTTGTATTCATCAATTACTTCCTCATTTTCAAGTGAAAACAAGGTTACAGTATATTCACCGCTGTCGTAATCTCCGGATATATTTGCAGTCATCTTCATATCTGACGAAAAAGCTGTATCCGGAAAATAATTCTTATTTTCAATAAAAGCCGAATTAATATCAGTAAGTTCAAATGTTTTAAGATTTAACTTTGAATAGCCGTACATATCAGCAATAAATCCCCTTGTAAGTATCAGGTAATCACCCGAAACTTTCTGCGGAAAATAGTGACATCTTTCTGCACTTTCAATGCGGAAGTCCTCACCGTCTGCAAGATTATAAACTCCACAGCCAAGACTTGCATCTTCCTGAATTATGTTATACGCAAAGCGACTGTCGTCAATTATACAACTGATAACTACATAGACAGTTTCACTCTCAACAGGAAGTTCAATTAATGCAGTACGTTCTCCCGAAAGATTTTCAAGGTAAATATTTCCGTTTTCCTCCGAAATTTTTCCGTAACCTGACATTTCATAATCATTACCGTAAGAAAATTCTGTAAGATACTTCAGATAGTCACTGTTTTCAGACTTTGTAAGGTCATAAAGCCTTATATTATCCGAAATTTCAGTTACGGACGGCATTGTTTCTGCTTCTGTAGGAGCTTCCGTATGCAATTCTGTCGTACTTTCAGGAATTATCTCCGATGTACTGCTTTCAGAAGTTTTATCTTCACAGCCTGTCAGCAGAATTACTGAGCATAATATTAGTAAAAATTTTTTCACTGCTGTCTCCTTTTTATTGACTTACGTTTTCTATGTTCTCTTCTGTCAGTTTCATGAACGGAAGTTCAAGCAGTTCAGCACCGCTGATACACTGTTCATGCCATGCGTTGTATTCGGTTACATCAACATACTGACTTTCACCGCTGTATTCAACATCACTAAGTCTTATATTGTATACAATTCCGGAATTGCTTGTATCAGCCTCATAAGGATATTCCCAGTAAGGTTCACGCCCTGCTTCTTCTGCCGATTTATTCTGTTCCTCGATTACGTCCCTGCCCAGCGACCACACAGTTGCGACTTTTATATATGAATCAGTCTCTTTGTCGTACTGATACATACTATAGGGCCAGAAATCTCCTGAAGGTCCTTGATTATGGGAAATATCCACTTCTATAATACCATTGTCATAAAACCGCATAGAAGGATATTCAATAAATTCCTCAAAAATATTCCCGTCGCTGTCATGGTCGTATATCAGTCCCAGCATTCCTGCTGTATACGTATCAGTAAACATAAAAATAAGTTCATCACTGCTGTCATTGTCAACATCATAAACGGCAAACTCATTAATTGATATATCCCAGTCGTAATTTTCCAAAGGCTCATCATACTGCGGAAATTTATGATTATAATATATATCTTCAAGTACTTCCCTGTAAGTCCGCTGTGTGTATACATTCGGCTCTGTCGTTTCTTTCACTTCTTCTGTTTCGGGTTCTGTAGTAATTTCTGTCTGCAATTCTGTTGTACTTTCAGGAATTATCTCTGCTGTACTGCTTTCAATCGTTTCACTGCCACAGCCTGTAAGTAAAAAAATTGAACATATTATCATTAAAAACCTTTTCACTGCTGTCTCCTTTTGTTCTTACACATTAAAATTTTTCTATATTTTCTTCTGTCAGCTCCATGAACGGAATATCAATAATATCCGTGTTTTCAGTAAACTGCCCATAATATTTATTGTATTCCGTCACATCTGATGGTTTTCCTGTTTCATTGTTCCAGTCAGGAGAAATATAATAGACCGTTCCTGAACTGCTTGTATCGTACTTGGACGGATATTCGAGAAAATCAGTCCTGCCGACTTCCTCTTTCTCTTTATTTATCATATCAACAACATCTTTATCAATTCCGTATACATCTCCGCATTTATCATAAGAATCCGTTTCGGCGTTGTACTTATACATAGCAAACGGGTGAAATTTAAGTGAATGCGTCTGATTATGTGCAGAATATACTCTCACCGCACCATTTTCATAGAAATCCGACCTGATATAACCTGAAAACTGCTTGACTAAATTTCCGTCAGCGTTGTGGTCATACACATATAATCCACGATTGTCAAACGTCACAAGAAGTTCTTCCCTGCCGTCACTGTCAATATCGTACATCGCAAACTCAATCGTTACATCTGTCGGATAATTCTTATAATCCCAGTCGGGAAATTCGCAGTTATAATACATATTTTCCAGTACTTCCCGATAGGTCTGCTGTTCGTATACACCTGCTGTACTACTTTCAGTATTTTTATCACTACAGCCTGTAAGTAAAAACATTGAACATAATATAATTAAAATTTTCTTCATATCATTCTGCCCACAACTGCCCAGTTCATAGCACTGGTGATTTCAACGTCCACAAACTGACCGATAAGCGACTTGTCCCCCTCAAATTCGACTATAATAAATTCATTACTTTTGCCCGAAACAAATCCCTCACGCTTTTTTGAAACGTCGTCCACAAGAACACGCATTTTTCTGCCTATGAAACGCTTGTAATTCTCTGCGGAAATCTCACGCTGGACTTCGAGAAGTTTCCTCATTCGCCGACTTTTCACTTCGTCCGGCGTAAAATCGGGCATTACAGCAGCTTTAGTCCCTGAACGTTTTGAGTAAATGAATGAATAAATATTGTCATACTTCACACGCTTTATTATATCCAGAGTTGCCTGAAAATCCTCATCTGTTTCGTCCGGAAATCCCACTATCAAATCAGTAGTAAGAGAAAATCCGCAATCCTTACTCCTTATATAGTCCACGATTTCAAGGTACTTTTCAGCAGTATATCTACGGTTCATACGTTCAAGTACGTCACTGCTGCCGCTTTGCAAAGGCAGGTGCAGATGTTTTGCGACTTTTTCGCAATCAAAAATTGTATCAATAAGTTCTCTGGACGCATCTTTCGGGTGTGATGACATAAATCTTATAACAAAATCGCCGTCAATCCTGTTGAGTTCCCTGAGAAGTGCGGGAAAAGCATTTGTTTCGCCGAAATCATTACCGTAAGAATTGACATTCTGTCCCAGCAGCATAATTTCCTTATAGCCGTCCTGCACAAGACTTTTCACTTCCGCAACAATATCTCCGGACTTACGGCTTCTTTCACGTCCACGCACATACGGCACAATACAGTAGGTGCAGAAATTATTGCACCCGAACATTACCGGCACACTTGCTTTGAACTTACTTTCACGCACCTGCTCCATGACTTCTGAAAAATCGTCATATTCAGTAATATCAGCACCGAATTTCTGACCGTTGAGGCAGTCAAGCAGAAGCTTCGGTATACTGCTTATAGCGGAAGTTCCGACAACAAAATCAACCTGCGGATAAGATTTCCTTATCTTCTCCGCAATATGTTCCTGAGCAGTCATACAGCCTGAAATCCCGATTATAAGCGACGGTTTAGTCTCCTTGAGCTTCTTCATACTTCCGACTATACCGAAAACCCTGTCTTCCGCATTTTCACGCACCGCACAAGTATTCAGGATAATCAAATCCGCCTTAGTTTCGTCTGTGGTAAAATTATATCCTGCCTGTTTCAGCAGTCCTTTGATTTTCTCACCGTCCGAAATATTAAGCTGACAGCCGAAACTCCGCACATAAGCATATTTATTTCCGCCGATTATCTCCTTTATCTTATTCAGCATATAAGCTCGCCTCCTTTTGACTATATAATTATATCACAATTCGCCTGCTTATGCAAGTGTGCAGAAACAAAAAAGCGAACCCCTGAAGGTTCGCCTTTTTAATTAATCTTTTCTTGACAGACAGCCATTTCTTTCACGTGGGTAATAATAAGTATCATACCACGAGCAGTACTGTCTGCCATTTGAGTCCTTATCATAAGGATTCCAGTATACGCAGCCTGAGCAGTTGCCAGAGCAGAATTTGCCCTCAGGAAGCTTTACTGTTGTTTCGATGTTTTTGTTTTTCATGGAAATATCCTCCTTTGTTATAATTGAACTTTATGTTCAATCTTTGTAATTGTTGACCTCATAGCTTATATTTCTTATAGCTTCTGCAAGTGCTTTGAATGGGTGGGTTACACAAGTCCAAAAAGCTGAAACTATAGACTGTTCTCCTGCACCAAGCATTGCACCAACAATTGCCAACATAACCATAGGAACCAATAAAAGCAATCTGAATATAAAAATAAGAATTGCCTTAATAATTCCAAAAACTAGATTAATCTTTTTGCTGTTCATCTAATTTATCCCCCATTAATTTTTATTTTGATTAAAAATATTGCAAATTTTCAAATCAGTTGTTTATTATAACTATGTTATCATTTAAAATTCTAATACCATTTGATTTTTCGGCTATGAATGAAATAATTTTCTGATTTGGAAAAACTATTGGAAAATAGAGTCTATTTATATTTTCAGGAAGTTCCTGCATAATTTTCTCAATATATTCAATATCAGCTTCTGACAGATAATTCTGTCCGTAAGGGTGACTATGGAATATGCCCTCAAACTGAATATTATCCTCTGCCCATTCGGAAATACACTCATTCAGGAACCAAATATCAGGAACATATACCGCCGATTTTGTTTCAGTATTTTTCATATCAAGAACAGCCGTACAGATTATACCGTCAACGCTCCCGATGATACCGCCTGCTTCTGGCGGGACTACAGGCATTTCTGATAAAATAAGGTTATAAATTTCTTTTGTTATCTGCATTTTATTTTTATGTATGCATAAACTAAACAATCATTTACGTCCTGACCTAAACTTTCTACACCAAGTACATATTGAAATCCTGCTCCAAGAAGTGCTGTTCGATTACGATAATCACATATTCTTATCGTTCCGAAACCAACATATCTGATTACTTCACCATCAATCTTTATATCTTCTCCATTATGAATTTCATGCAATAGTTTTCTTTTAAGCTCACGAACCAATTCATTAGATTCTGAATAATAATCACTTGGAACTTGTCCTGTACTCAAATAATGTCGTATTTGTCTTGACAATTTTTTATTGCTTTCCCATTCACATTTTTCTTTAATATCTTTTAAATGTTTTTTATGGTCACTTACCTTTTCAATTATGTTTCCAATTATAATAATAACAATGAGTATAACAATTGCACCTATTACAAATGGTATTATATCTCCAAAGAGTTCTATAAAAGCATCCATAATCGCAAATATAATATCCATAAAACATTTCTCCTGCAAATCTTTTAATAAAAATAATGTGGTAAAAACACATAAAAGCAGACTTCATATAAATTTCATTGTTTCAACATTTATTTTATATTATAATACCACATAATTTCATAAAAAGCAATGCTTTTCAAAGCAATAAAGAAATTAGAGAAAAATAAGATATAATTAATAAAAACCGCCTGTTTTATTAACGGATGGTTTAAAGCTATTTGTTTTTAACTGAATGTATTTTCTGTAAAATTTCAGTACAGAATTTATTATTGACGTATGGTACTTTTTTCAAGTGCATATTCTCCTGCGTTTATGCAGATTTCTTTCACAATATCCAAAACCAACAGCTTGCAATTATAAAAAATACACAGAAAAGTGAACCCGATTTCTCAGGTTCACTTTGATTTTATTCAACATAAGGGAGTTTGGTAATCTGTTTTGCCTCAAGTTTCTGGATAGCCATAGCGTCCGCACCCGTAACTTTTCCATCGCCAGTGCATTCAGCATTCGCAAGACCCTGCTCCGAAAGTGCGTATTTATCTTCATTGCCGATATGCTGAATAATAGCAGTAGCATCGGCAAGGTCGACTGCGCCGTCCTCGTTGGCATCGCCGATAAGCGTAACATCAGGAAGCTCAACAGCTTCTGTAGTTACAGCAGTAGTTGTCGGGACTTCAGCTGTTGTTGTTCCGGCAGGTTTTGCTGCTGTTGTAGTAACTTTCGGCTCGGCTGAACCACCAGAAGTGTACAAATCAGCAGGCAAATCCTCGAGATTGATACAGTAATCGCTTGTCATAAGTTCCTTTACTGTGTCGGGATTGTTGTATCCTTCGCCTGAAATGAAGTTATCCTGACCGTTGTCATACCATGTACAGAAATAAAGCCACGATGCCTTTTCAGTCTGCATATTTGCGAGACTTGGAATTGTACTGTTTTCCATTACGGCAGCCATTTTCTTATTATTCACATAGTTTACGAGTGACCAGTAAACATTGCTGTTGCAGTCCTCATTAGGTCCGCTTGTGAGACCGTCATGACGGTTGTAGACTGTATCATACTTATCAAAGCCTACGATGTCAACATAATCGTCGCCGACATACCATTCAGCAGACTCGTCGGACCATGCGTAGAGATTTTGCAGCCAGATAATATTATGAAGACCGTATTCGTCTGTGAGCTTGTTGTAGAGATACTTCCAAAGTTCCTTGTAATCCTTTGCGCCGTCCTGCGACCACCAGAACCATGCACCCGCACCGTCAGCACCGCCGTTGCCTTCAGCCTCATGGAAAGGACGGAACATAATCGGCACGCCTGCTTCCTGAAGTTTCATGAACTGTTCAGCCAAATCCTCTATAGCAAGATTAAGGTAATCATTTTCCTTTGTACCCTCTTTTACAGCATTTGCAATCTTGAACTGTGAGTTGTTCTTATAGGAGCATTCCTGCCAGCCCACTTCCTCGCCTACTTCGTAATTCTCGAAATCTGTAGGAAGATTTATGTGCCAGCAGGCTGTAACGATACCGTTTTTGTTCTTTGCCCAGTCTATAGCACGTTCAGTTGTACCGTCGTCCCAGCCATACAGCGGATTGTAATTCATGAAGTCGAAACCTCTGATAGCAGGATAAGAACCCGTCATATCCTTAATGAACTCAAATTCCTTATCATAGCCGTCAGGGTCATCATCATGACCACCGCCATAGATTTCCTGCTGGCCAGAAAGAATGTGACTTCCATACACACTCTGCAAATAACTCATAAGTGCCTTTGTTTCAGCAGTTGCATCTTTATCGCACGGAACACCTGTAGCCTGTGTTACATCAGGGAAAACAGCGTCCGAAACAGTGACATTATCAATAGCAAGATAACCGTATTTATTCAGGAAAGAAATTTCGTTCTCGCCTTTTCTGAGACGGACAACGCCGAAATCAACATCTGTCCATTCATTGTAATAAGGTACAGTTTTTGAATATTCAACGCCGTTTATAGCAATAGTCTCGAAACGACCGCCTTCATCGAGTATCTGCACACATCTTGCATTAATCTGATACATACCGTCTTCCGGAACAGTAACCTTGAAACTCAGCGCACCGCCTGTAAGATAAGTGAAACCTTCACCGACGTATCCGGGAAACTGGTCATTATAGATAGAAGTCCAGAGTTCTGCGCCCTCCATATCTTCACCCTCTATAGTATACGGAAAAGAAGTAAATTCCTCGTCCGCAGCCATAGCAGGAGCAATATAAGGAAGTGAGACCGCTGTCATAGCTGCCGCTGAAATTGCAGCGACGCATTTTTTAAATGAATTTTTCATTTCAGTTTTCCTCCTCTTGAATTTAAAAATATTATCCCTCTGAAAATAAGAAAAATCTTATTACTTTAATTATAAATCTTTTTCGGGAATTTTACAATAACATTCCGCAAAAAAGTAGCAGTCAGACTGAAATTTTGTATTGATATACAAACAGAGTATTGTTTTTTTGTCATATTGATAAAAAATCAACTTAAATAATACTTAAATTAAATATCCTCCGCATAAAAACGGAGGATAAATTAATTATTTTGCAAGAGCCTTGTCGAGCCAGACCTTTGCAGTATCAAGTGCGCCGTACAGACCCTCTTCACGTTCAGAACGTCTTACAATCTGTTTCATGGGGTCGGTTTCGTTTGTATCAAGCTGAATAACCCTTACTTTTGTTGTCATTCTTTCTCCGTCAATATTTTTTGTCTCAAGTATCTGTATCCAGATTACATAAGGGTCGGACATATAACCGTAGTAAAGCTGATTTTTGCACCTTACAAGAGGATAGCCCTTGTATGTGAAAAATTTTTCATTCATATTGTTTCCTCCTTATAAAATATTATTTCCATGTTGTTACAAAATCTTCGTCGGAATAGAGCCTTTCTGCATTGTCAATAAGTGTTTCAACATAGGACTTTGAGATAAAGAACTTACTTTCTCCGTCAACGGCAATAATTGCAGTCATAGGAGAATACTCATAAAAAGCGAACGTGCGTTTTTTGCCGTCAGATTTGTCAGTGTACTCAAGTTCTGCCATTGGTTCACCCGACGGCAGTTCCTCTTCAAACGCAAAACTTTCAGCATTTCCGCTTATAATAAAGCTGTAGAACTGTCTGTAGCGTTCTGTATCAAAACTTTCTCCGTTGAGTGTCGTATTGAAATCGGAAGATTTAGGTGATTCAGGTATATTTTCAGCATCAACGGGAGAAATTTCAAAGCTGTAATCATTTCCATCCGCACTGAATTTCAAATCCGTGATATTCCATACATACGACGCAATGTACATTTTCGACGCAATATCGACAGGCTGAACAGTTGTCCAGACTGCTTTCTCTGTTGTTATAATAAATATGACATTTCCGCCTTCCATCATAGCATAACAGCAGTTACCGTATTCTTCGTCCGTAAAACTTTCACTTAACAGGAGTTTATATTCATTACCGTCATCGCATTCCATAGTAACCGTACAGAACGGATTTTCGAGACCTGCTTCTGCAATATCGGCTTCCTCACAATGAACGCTGTAAATTCCGTCGGCGGATAATCCGAACATACCTGTTATGACAGTTTCTGAACGTTCTGCGCCGAGATAAGCCTCGACAGGTTCTTTCATAAGATGAGCCGAAGAAGTTCCGCCTTTATCTGAACTGTTATGATTGTACTCAACAAGAATATCGTAATCCATGTTTTCACGTTCAATCCTCAGACTTTCTATAACAGGAGTTTCGTCCGGACTTTTCAGAACAGTTGTATCAACGAGTTCCGTTAAAGTTTTACTGTAGTTTGCAAGAGTTGAATTGCTTACTGTATAGACCGTATCTGTTCCGTCGAGCATGACATAGGTAACAGAACCCGTCGGGGCTTCATTTCCTATAAAAAGCCTGTATTCCGTGCCTGATTCGTACTCAATATCAACCGTAATTTCAGGTGTGTCAAGTCCGAATTTCTCAGGATTATTACAGTTTTCCTCAATAACATCGGCGGAGGTCATACCGTTTGCATTGTTTGCAAGCGTACCTATAATCGCCGTTTTCATTTCAATATCCTGATAACCGTCAATCGTATACGTTGCGGCAGTATCCTCTGTTGCTGGAGTTTTCTGTACAACATGAAGTTCGCCCGACGGATTTTTTACGTCAACAGATTTAACAACTCCTGACGCATTTTCTGCACTGTCCTGAATCAGAACAACTTCATGCGGTTCTGTATCAGAAACTTCCGAACTGCTGTTCTCACCTGTATCATCTTCGGGCTGAGTGAGCATAAGGGCAGCATATCCTCCGCCGAGAACGACAAGAGCCGCACTGAGACCGATAATTCCTTTAACTGATTTTTTCATTTATTCTTTCTCCATATCAATACAGTCACACCTGCAATCGCAATAAGAAGAGGAATTACAATAATAACAATTATCTGTATAACTCCTGCCGATGTTGTTGTGAGTGAAAGACCTGTCTGCTGAATTGCCTTTTCTGGTATAATTTCAGCTGCCTCCTTACCCGAAATGCTGTTCACAATATTAAGCATGGCACTTGCGTTATTGTAAGTGTTTGTACTGCCGAGTACGGAACTGTCAAGCATGAACGGACTGCTTATAACAAGAATGTCACTTCCATAAACATTCAGCTGTTCAGCCACTTCACGTCTTGCCTGTACAACGACATTATAAGAACTCTTTTCGTCAGAACTTTCACCTGACTGAAGGTCAACAGTGTATGAAGTATCGGCAGATTTCAGAATTTCTTTGGTAATTCCGTTATTGTTCTTGCTGATAATATTAACGGGCTTTGCATATGATGCAATAATCGGGAGTGCATTATTCGGAAGTGTTCCGACTGTTTCGGTATCAGCAATATTCAGCATAGGAGCATTGTCAACTGCTCCGACAGAATAAAGTCTTGCCTGAACCATATTTTCGTCCATGATGACAGACTGCTGTATATCGATTTTCCAGTCTTCAAGAAATGCGCTGATATTCGGCAGATTTGTTGCATACAGGTTAGGAACATAAATCAAGTCTTTTTCATATTTTCCGCTGTTGTAAAGGAAATCGCTGATTTTTGTAATAATATCCTCTGTAAAGTCAACAGACGGACAGGCAACGACAAGCATATCATAGTCGTCAACACTGAGAGCGTCCGTTGCAATATCGATTTCTGTACAGTCATAGCCGTTTGTAGTAAGGAAATTCTCAAATGACGCTGCAATTGAAGCGTGTGTGGTATCAAGAACGGAGTTTCCGTTCATTGTTGAAACAATCGCAGTTCTCACAGGAGTTGCATCTGTAACCGCTCTGATAGCGGAAGTAATAGTACTTTCGCCTGCAAAAACCATATTCATATTGTTTACGGTGCTGTCTTCTGTGGGAGCAATCATGCCTGCAACAGCATTTGAATCAATAACCTTTACACGCTCACCGCACTGGAGGACGATACTTCCCTGTGTGATTTCACCGCTGTAGTAGTTGCTGAAACGTGTGACAACATCGGGGTCTTTGTTCATGTCAACATATTTGACAGTTATACTTCCCTTGCCCTGCTCCGCATAAACAGAGTATTTGTCAAGGATTTCAGGAATAATCTCAAACGGCATTTCAACTATTACTTGATAATACTGATAGAACATATTCTCATACTGCTGTGACATTGAAGAGAAATAGTCCTTTGTCATCATTACAGTAATTTCAACGTCCTTGTCAAGAGCCTGTACAACCTCAATTGACTTGTCCGAAAGTTCATATCTGTTATCGGGAGTAAGGTCAATTTTAACAGGATAGCGTTTCATAAGAAGTCCGCACATAAGGTTAATGACAATAACGATAGCGATTACAAGAACAATCACGACAACCGACATTGAGCCGAATTTCAGCTTTTTGAAATTCTTTGACTTTTTCGGTCTGGTTGTTCCGGCATTCTCCTCAACGGGAGTTTCTGTTAATTCTTTTTCTTTTCTGCTCATTGGTATCAGTCTCCTTTCCGTGATTAACCCCAGCGTCTCTTATCAAGAACTCTTACAGTAAAGAAATTAAAGATAAAAGCTGCACTGATGAAAAATACTACACTGGAGAGATTGAACACTCCCTGAGTAAATTCGATGTATCTTGAATAGAATGAAAGTGAAAGCATGACTTTCTGTATAACTTCATTTGAAATATTTGACGCAAGCGAGTCGAAAAGATAGAGTACAAAAAGTGCGAGCATACTTGCAACAGCAGATGCCATCTGATTTTCCGTGAGTGAAGAAACAAAAAGTCCGACAGCGATAAATGCAGCACCAAGAAACAGCATGGCAAAGTAATTTCCGAGCAGTGATGCCCAGAGAACGTTACCGTAAACGGCAATGAATATTGCATATATGAACACAACACTTTCCGCAATGATAAAGAGAGTGAGTGCGGCAAAATACTTTCCGAGAACGATTGACCATAAACCAATCGGAGCAGTAAAAAGCCCTTGGTCTGTACGGTTTTTCTTTTCCTCACTCATAAGCTTCATGGTGAGAATAGGAATAAGAAACAATACAATCGTAAACATATTGCTGAACAGCGACGACATATTTGAAGTAGCCGAGCCGATTACTCCGAAAAAGAAAAAAATTCCGGAAACAAGAGTGAACACTGACAGAAACACATAAGCAAGTCCCGATGTAAAGAATGCACCCATTTCACGTCTGTATATAGCTCCCATTATTCTTCTCCTCCTTTGTCAAGACTAACTTTTTCCGTTGCGACAAGTTCTCCGTCCTGCACGTCAATATCAAGTTCGGGAGCAGATTTAGTAACTGCGCCGTCAGGTATGACATCACCGACAGTAATCTTAAGGAATATATCCTCAAGTGTGAGGTCTGAAAGCTGGAGCATAAGAATATTCCAGTTCTTTTCCCTGCAAAGAGTATTTATTGCACGGCGTATGTCAGTCTTGCCGTCCGTTTCAACGTCATAGTCGTAAATACCCTTTTCACGCTCCATATCTGCACGGACGTATTTGATGCCGTCAAGCTTTCTGAGTGCGTCGACTATTTCCTGCTTGTCGTCCTTTGTGTGAGTTGTACCCTCAATTCTGAGCGTCATCTTGTGCTGATTTGTGATACTTCTTGCGATTTCGTCCGCTGTACCGTTTGCTGCAACAACGCCCTTGTTGATTATGATAATTCTGTCGCAGACCGCCTGAATTTCGGGAAGAATATGCGACGAAAGAATTACAGTATGGTTTTTGCCGAGTTTCTTGATAAGGGTACGGATTTCAATAATCTGATTCGGGTCAAGTCCGACGGTCGGCTCGTCGAGGATAAGCACAGGCGGATTGTTTATCAGTGCCTGAGCAAGTCCCACACGCTGTTTGTAACCTTTAGAGAGATTGCGGATAAGTCTGTTTCTTACATGAGTAATCCTGCACAGATTGCAGATTTCCTCAAGATGTTTCCTGCGTGAAAGCTTGCATTTTTTCAAGTCAAACATAAAGTTAAGATAGCCGTCAACAGTCATATCAACATAAAGAGGCGGAATTTCGGGAAGATAGCCTATATTGGACTTCGCTTTTATAGGGTCTTCAAGAATATCAATGCCGTTTATTATGATATTGCCTGATGTTGACGAAATATATCCCGTAAGCATATTCATAGTGGTTGATTTTCCCGCACCGTTAGGACCTAAAAATCCTAATATCTCGCCTTTTTCAACCTTAAAACTGATGTCATTGACGGCTTGCTTGTCGCCGTAACGCTTGACAAGGTTTCTGACCTCAATCATTTAGTTTTGTCCTCCTAATTTTTAAATTTAATAATACTCTTTATATGATAATCTATTTATGTGATAATGCCGTGAAAGCATTACGAATTTTCTATGTTTATATTAAAATATGTTGTATATCTTCCATATCTTCGGCAATCTGCCTCTTAAGTTCGTCCACTGAACTGAATTTCTGTTCAGGACGGATAAATTCCATAATTTCAGTATCAATATTTCTGCCGTATAAATCACCCGAAAATTCTATTATATGAGTTTCAGCAAGGGGCATTCCGCTATAGTTTACAGTTGGCTTCATACCGATGTTAGTCATGGCTCTGTAGTAACAGCCGTCAATGCACACTCTGCTTGCATAAACGCCGTATTTCAGCACAAGCTGACCCTTGCTGAAAACCTGATTTATAGTCGGAAAACCGATAGTCCTGCCGAGTTCCGCACCGTGAACAACTTCCTTACTGATAGTGTATGGACTTCCGAGAAACCGCCATGCCCTTACGGTATCGCCGTTCAGGAGCATATTGCGGACAGCCGTTGACGATACCGTCTCACCCTCATACACAACATCGTCAGCAACCTTAACTTCAAAGCCGTACTTTCCGCCGAGTTCATACAGTTCATTTACTTCGCACGACGCATTTTTCCCGAACCTGAAATTATTTCCGCAGCACACTATGCCGGCATTCATTCCATCAACAAGAATATTTTTAACAAATTCCTCACCGCTAAGTCCGCATACTTCCTCAAACGATACAGACATGATATGTGATTTAAAACCAAGATTAGACAAAATATGATATTTACTGAGATGATTATATATATAGCCGTATTTTCCTTTGCTTTTTCGTAACACCATTGTTGGATTGAATGTAAAAACATAAGGAATCAAGCCGTTTTTTTTCTGTTCAATTGCAAGGTCAAGAACGGCACGGTGTCCAAGATGTACGCCGTCGAAAAGACCGAGTGCTACAGCAGATTTTCTTTTCTCCATAAGTTCACCTCAGATAAAATTTTTAACAACTCTCAGTTCGGAATTTTCAAAGTCCGCATACGCAACACCAATAAATTCATGGTCATAGCCATATACGGAATATCTTGAAAATTCAGGCTTAATATGATTTATGCGGTTCAAATCGAGCTTTACGCCGTTTCTGTACATTCTTGTCTGAACCTTATTGAGTCTGGTTTTTGGAAGCCCACTGAAAATACATTCTATAGACATGAGTGCAGAACTTTCAATATTTCCCGAATCGGCAAGATTCTGAATTTCCTCAAGCGTAAAACAGTCTTCAAGAGAAAAGCCTCCCGACCATGTACGCACAAGAGAAGTCATGACAGCACCGCAGCCTAAAGCATTCCCGATGTCGTCAATAAGACTTCTGATATAAGTTCCTTTTGAGCAGATTACTGAAATAACTCCCGACTGTGAATTTTCGTCAAAACTTTCAATTTTTATGCTATCGATAGTTATTTCACGCTCAGGACGTTCTATTTCAATTCCTTTTCTTGCAAGATTACATAACTTCTGTCCGCCGATTTTAATTGCAGAATACATAGGCGGAATCTGTTTTATATTTCCTGTAAACTTTGGAATTACATCAAGTATATCTTTTTTCGTAACTTTCAATGAATATTCTGCTTTGATGTTTCCTGTAATATCAAGCGTATCAGTAGAAAGTCCAAATCTGAATCCAGCACGGTATGCTTTAGATGTGTCTGGAATAATATCACAAGCCTTTGTAGCAGTCCCGATAAAAACAGGCAGAACGCCGGTAGCCATAGGGTCAAGAGTACCGCCGTGACCGATACGCTTTGTTTTCAGTATGCCACGCATTTTTGCGACTACATCAAAAGAAGTAAATCCCTGAGGTTTGTTCACACCGATTATACCGTTCATGACATCGCCTTTCTTACCGCTTCGATAATCATGTTCTTTGCTTCGTCAAGAGTACAGCCCTCAATTGTACAGCCTGCGGCTTTTGCGTGACCCCCTCCGCCGAGAGTTTTACATATTTCAGAGACATTCACACTGTCTGCTGAACGGAAAGAACATCTGAACATATCCGGCTCACGTTCTTTCATAAGCACACCCACTTCTGTACCCTCAAGCTGAATTGTCATAGGTGCGAGACCTTCAAAGTCATCATAATCTATACCTATTTCCTTCATCATATCAAGAGTTACAGCGGCAATAATAAGCTTATTGTCAAGATATTCTTCCATAAAACCGATAAACCTTGATTCAAGCATCATTCTTGCCTTTGACTTTATATCAAACATATTGCGGTTAATCTCAGCGTATTTCAGATTATGGTTATGCATAATTTCAGCGATTATCCCGTGGGTTTCCGCACCTGTATTCTCATACTTGAAACAGCCTGTATCAGTCGCAATACCTGTATAGAGGCAGGCTGCGGAATAGTCGGAAAATTCAAAGTTCATGGCACGGAAAAGTCTGTAAAGCACCTGACAGGCAGCAGCGTCATCGGCTTTCAGGAAAGTGCGTTCAGCATAGTCTTTGTTTGATACATGATGGTCTATGCAGAGATTTATCTTATCCCCGTAAAGTTCCTCGTATTTACCCAAAAGTTTCCTGTCTGCAACATCAACAGTAATAAATGTTTCGGGAGTGAAATCAGCGTTATTTTCCGTATCAGTAATAAATTTAAACTTATCGGGGAATTCGTCACTGCAAAGAACAGCACTTCTTCTGCCTGTACTTCTGAAAAAATCATGCAGGGCAAATCCTGTGCCTATACAGTCGCCGTCTGGACTTTGATGAATTAAAATATAAATATTGTCACAGTTTCTGAGAAATTCAATAGTTTCCTTATCACTAATAAACATAGTAACCTCCTGACCGTCTTACAGAATGTCATTGAGTTTTCTGCTTATCTCCGCACCTCTCTCAATTGAATTATCGGCAATGAACGTAAGTTCGGGAGATTTTCTCATTTGCAGGCGGTGAAAAAGTTCACGGCGGATAAATCCCGACGCACTTTTCAGTCCCTGCACAGACTGATTTGTCTTTTCCATTCCTCCGAGACTTGAAACATATACCTTGCACACAGACATATCGCCTGACAAATCAGTCCTGACAACAGTAAGCATCTTGTCAATGCGTGGGTCTTTCAAATCCCTTAAAATAGCGGTTAACTCTCTTTTTATATCTTCTGCCATGCGGTTTGTTTTATAATTTGCCATAGTTATCCTTTCTTTACAGCCCTGAGCTTTACTTTAAATCCGCCTGATTTTCTTTCGGAATGCTTCTGCAACGAGTTCAGACTGGATTTTTCAAAGAAACCATTGTCGTCGGCATTATCCGATTTACTGTAATCGGGCAGGTTTTCGTCGCCCTCTTCATAATATATATCGGCGAATTTATGATATTCGGGTTCAAGTTCAACATCACGGACAGGTCTTTCAATTCCCATAAGGTCATTAGGAAAATCCTCTGAAGTTTCAAACGGACTTGCCTCACCAAGAAGAATTTTTTTCACAGATTCAAAAAAGTAAATATCCACAGGACCGAAATCTTCCCATGCAAGAGCCTCATTGCAGTACTGCACCATATCCGCATTGCTCATTCTCTCTTCATTCATATCCCAGTTCCTCATATTTAAGTCAGAGTTCGGAGAAATCCCCGAACTCATTGACTGAATTAATCTTCCCTGTATTCCTCAACGGTATAAATCTCGAAAATATCGCCTTCTTTTACATCGCTGAACTTTTCAAGGCTGATTCCGCATTCATATCCCTCTGAAACTTCCTTTGCGTCGTCCTTGAAACGTTTCAGTCCTGCGATTTTATCGTCTGCAATTATAATACCGTCACGGACAACACGCACCTGTCCGCCACGTATAACCTTACCGCTGAGAACATAGCTTCCTGCAACCATTCCGACATTTGAAATCTTGTAAACCTGCCGTACTTCAACACGACCCAGTTCAACATCACGGAATTTCGGTGCAAGCATACCTTTCATAGCTGTTGAGATTTCCTCAATAGCATCATAGATAATGCGGTAGAGACGAATATCAACGCCGTCACGGACTGCATTTTCAGAGGCAACAGGGTCAGGACGGACATTAAATCCGACAATGATTGCATTTGACGCATTTGCAAGCATAACGTCGCTTTCCTTTACTGCGCCGACTGCACCATGAATTACACGAACCCTTACCTCATCATTGGACAGCTTTTCAAGTGACTGCTTTACAGCCTCAACAGAACCCTGCACGTCAGCCTTGACAATAACAGGAAGTTCCTTTATTTCGCCCTCTGCAATCTGACTGAACAGGTTGTCAAGAGTAACTTTTCTGTATGAATTGAACTGCTCCTGCTTTGCCTCATGCTTACGCTGTTCAACGAGTTCTCTTGCAAGTCTTTCGTCCTCAACGGCATTGAAAGTATCGCCTGCGCTCGGAACTTCCGCAAGACCTGTAATTTCAACAGGCACGGACGGCCCTGCCGATTTGACAGTCTTGCCCTTGTCGTTAGTCATTACACGCACACGTCCCACAGCTGTACCCGCAATAAGAATGTCGCCCTGTTTAAGTGTACCGTTCTGTACGAGGAGCGTTGCAATAGGACCTCTGCCCTTGTCAAGACGTGCCTCAATGACAGTACCCTTTGCAAGTCTGTCTGGATTTGCCTTGAGTTCCTGAACTTCAGCAACAAGGAGTACTGATTCAAGCAAATCATCTATGCCTTCACCCGTCTTTGCGGATACGGGAACACATATAATGTCACCGCCCCAGTCCTCGCATACAAGGTCGTATTTTGTAAGTTCCTCTTTAATTCTGTCCGGATTTGCGCCCTCTTTGTCCATTTTATTGATAGCAACGATAATCTGTACACCTGCGGACTTTGCGTGATTTATAGATTCAACAGTCTGCGGCATGATACCGTCGTCGGCAGCGACAACAAGAATAGCAATATCAGTGATATTCGCACCTCTTGCACGCATTGAAGTGAAAGCCTCGTGTCCTGGAGTATCAAGGAATGTAATTTTCTGTCCGTTTACTTTGACCTGATAAGCGCCGATATGCTGAGTGATACCGCCTGCTTCGCCGTCTGCAACGTGCGCATCTCTTATTCTGTCAAGAATTGAAGTCTTGCCGTGGTCAACGTGACCCATAACAACGACTACAGGACATCTTTCTTCAAGATTTGTATCGTCATCGTCGCTGTCGTCAATAAGACGTTCCTCAATTGTGACAATAACTTCTTTCTCAACCTTTGCTCCCATTTCCTCTGCAACAAGTGACGCTGTATCAAAGTCAATTTCCTGATTGATAGATGCCATAATGCCAAGACCCATAAGTTTCTTGATAACTTCCGTTGCAGTAGCCTTGAGACGTGTAGCGAGTTCGCCGACTGTGATTGTATCAGGTATCATAACTTTCAGCTGTTGTTTTCTTGCACGTTCAAGCTCCAGTCTCTTAAGCTTTTCCGCCTCAGATTCTTTCTTTGAAAACTGCTGGCGGTTTCTCTGTGCAGATTTCTGGTTAATCTTCTGCTTTTTTGAAGAGTAGTTCTCATTGTGTCTGTTGTTTGAAGACGCCATCTGGTCATAGCGTTCATTATACTTGTCGAGGTCAATATAACTTCCTCTTGTATCAACAGTACGGCGCTGTGTTGCGGTAGACGCAGTTTCGGAAGAGAAGTTGACATTCAGCTTTGTACTTTCGCCTCTGTCTCTTGCCTTAGCCTGTTCCTTTTTCTTTTTTCTGTCGCCTGATTTTTTTGTATCGTTCTGTTTGTTTTCCTGAACAGTCTCATTCTTCTGAACTTCTTCGCCTTTGGACTGTTTCTTGTCCTGTTTCCTGTCCTTTTTGCCGTCCCTGCTGTCATTCTTAGCCTTTTTGTCAGTTTTCTTCTCGGACTTCGGTTCTTCTTTCCTTACATTTTTAGGCTCATTCTTTGATGCAAAATAATCATCAAAAGTTTCAACCTCATTTTTCTTTGTGTAATATTCAAGCAGAATATTCATTTCCTTTTCAGTGAGAACCGATGCGGACTTCTTTTTATTATCTCCCTTTTTTGCAAAGAAATCAATGATTTCCTGTGAGGAGACATTCAAATCGTCCGCCATATCGCTTAATTTTATCTTTCTTTCCTTTGCCATAGGCTGAAAACCTCCTTAGGTCATGCCGTACAATAACGGCTGTTCGTGTGTGTGAATTTATGTCAACACTTCTGATAAGTGTTATTTCAGGTAATTATTTTAGCAAATCCCTCTGAGAAACCTCTGTCGCATACAGCAATAACTGCTGTATCCTTTCCGCATAAAGCACCGATTTCAGATTTTTCAAGTTCCGTCACAAGCACAGGAATGTCACTTTTTCCGCACATAAAACGGACTTCTTTAAGTGTTTTCGGCGAAGTATCACAGGCAGTAAGCACACAGCAGACCTTGCCTTTCATGATATATTCCTTTGCGCTGTCAAATCCCCTGACTGTTCTGCCTGCCTTTATACATATAGTAAGCAAATCAGCCGTTTTCTGTTTCCTTGCGGAGTTCATCTGCCATCACCTCATAAACGCTGTCATCTATCCTGCACGAGAATGACTTCTCAAATCTGCGTGATTTTCTTGCCATGTCGAAACATTCGGCACTTCTGCATATATACGCGCCTCTGCCGTTTTTCTTTCCTGTAAAATCAAGACTTATTTCTCCCTCAGGCGATTTAACTACACGCATAAGTTCTTTTTTCGGCTTCATTTCATTACAGCCGAGACACATTCTCATAGGTATCTTAACGGATTTCATAAATTATTCCTCTGTCTGCGCCGTATCTTCCGCAGTTTCAACGGTTTCCTCAACTGCTGTTTTTTCCTCAGCAGTTTCTTCAGCCACTGTATTTTCCGCAGTTACTTCCTCAGTCTTTTCAGCAGTCGGGACAACAAAATCATCACTCAGTTCGGGAGCTGTTTCCCCTGTAAGTGTATCAGTCTTCGGCTTGATGTCGATTTTAAATCCTGTAAGCTTTGCGGCAAGCTTTGCATTCTGACCTTTGTTGCCGATAGCAAGTGAAAGCTGGTCATTCGGTACAATGACAGTGCAGGTTTTTTCCTCTTCCGACGTAATTACAGTCTTGATAGCCTTTGCAGGAGAAAGCGCACGTGCAATAAATTCCTCCGGCTTTTCGCTCCATGGAATAATGTCAATCTTTTCTCCGCTCAGTTCATTCACTACTGCGCTTATTCTTGACTTTTCATTACCGATACAAGCACCGACAGCGTCAATATTCTTGTCATTTGACCAGACAGCTATTTTAGTTCTTGAACCTGCCTCACGGGAAATAGACTTGATTTCAACAATTCCCTCATATATTTCAGGAACTTCAGTCTCAAAAAGTCTCTTGACAAGGTCTTTGTGAGTACGTGAAATCTTGACGATAGGTTTTTTTGTCTTGCCGACAATTCCCGTGATGTACACTTTCACCATGCCGTCAATCTTGATTTTATTGTCGTTCGGGATTTGTTCATTCTTGAAGAGATAAAGTTCTGTGCCTTCATAGTCAACAGTTACAGTGCCACGACCCGGTTCAATCTGTGAAACTTTCACAGTAATGCAGTCATGTTCTTTCTGTTCAAACTTGCTGAGCATCTGATTGCGGTTGATTTCACGCAAATCGCCTTTTATAGACTGTTTTGCGGAAAGCGCAGCCATTCTGCCGAGCTTTGAAATATCAATTTCCTTGAGAATAGTACCGCCGACAATGGCATTCGGGTCGACAAGCTTTGCCTGTTCGATATTGATTTCATTTTCGTCAATCGGCTCATCATCGATAATCTCCTGAACGATATACATAGCAAATTTTTTTTCAGCAGGGTCAATTTCAACTCTTATTCTGTCCTCACTGTGCGGATAAGCACGTTTAGCAGCCTTGAGCATAGCTGATTTTACCTTCTCAATAAGCTGGTCTGTTCCGACACTGTTTTCTCTGCCAAGCAGCTGTAGTGCCTCGAAAAAGTTATCCATGTCAATTTCCTCCAATTATACTTGATTTTCTAACAATTATTCAAACTCAAACCACAGCTTTACAAAAGCTATGTCTGAAAGCTGAAATGCTTTCTCATTGCCGTCCTCGTCGCAGACAGTCACCTGATTTTTGTCAGCGCATTTAAGAAAAGCAGAAATTTCCTTTTCCCCGTCAACATTTCTAATAAAGCGTATACGAACCTTGTCTCCCTCGCAAACTTCAAAGTGTTCTTCCCTGAGAAGTTCACGTTCAAGACCTGCCGAACCGACTTCAAGAGTATAGCTTTGCGGAATGGGGTCTGTTTCGTCAAGAATTTTATTCACAGGCTCAGTAACTTTCTCGCAGTCCTCGATAGTGATACCTTTGTCACAGTCGATAAAAATCCTCAGATACCATGATGCGCCCTCTTTCATGTAACTTACGTCCCAGAGATAGTAGCCCATCTCATCAGTAACCGGCTTTACGAGGTCATATATTTTCTGCTCTGTACTGCCGAATTTCTTCAGTTTCATGCAATTGCTCCTTTCCTGTTTCTGCAATAGTTTCTGTTACAAACGTAAAGACCGGAGATTTCCGGTCTTTAGTTTAACTATCATCATATAGTATTATAACACATTAAAACCAAAAAATCAAGCCTTTTTTAATAATTTCTTAAAAAAATTTCTTGATTATCAGAAAGTGCCGTCTTCGGTATAGCCGTAAACAGGAGTAGTGGGAGTATCAACAGACGGTTCTGCTGTTTCGTTATATGGAACAGTCTCAACAGGAGTTTCACCTGCATAAGTCATAGCCGCAGCGTCTGCAACGTGTACCTTGATTTCGATTTCGATTTCAGGGTGATTATCAAAGCTGAGGATAATATATGTTTCTCCGACCGATACGCCTGTAACAGCACCCCATTCGTTTACAGTTGCAATTGACTCGTCCATAGACTTCCACACTTCATTTGCCTCGCCTGTATTTTCGTCAGGATAGCGTTCAATACGTGCGTATACACTTGTATTGTAGTCTCCGACGTTTACAAAGAGTTCTCTCTTATCAAGCTGAACATTTGCTGCAAGCGGATTCATAGTCGTAACGGCTGTTGTGGTTGTTTCAGGCGGAATTGTTGTAACTTCTGCTATTGAAGCAGTTGTTGTAACCTGCGGTTCACTTGTCTCTCCCTGCCCATTTCCGCCGTTTGAACAGCCTTTTGCTATGAAAATAATAATTATCAGCAGAATGAGTGCAATACCAGCCAATGCGCACAACTGTCTCTGGCGGAGTACTTTTTTGCTCACCTTTTTCTTTTTGGGAGCAGGCTTTTTCTGTGACTTCTGTTCTTTGTTGTTATCCATGTTTAAATTTCCTTCCTTTAATTTATGTACAGTATCCTGTCTGATGAAAACTTGTCCGTTTTCTCTCAGAATTTTCCTACCTAAAAACATTATAGCACAACATTAACAAAAAGTCACGCAATTTCAGAAAATTTTACACTTTGCTGTATATACAGAAATATTTTTGTAGTTTTTCTACAAATTAATTGTTAATAAAGTATCTCGGCAAAACGTCTCAGGAGGTCTGCAAACTGCGGATAATTTTCCTGCGGAAATGCGAAATTGTACGATTGTACGCCGTTTACAATCAGTGTACTGACAGCGGTAAATCCCATAAAGGCACAATAAAATCTTTTAACTATATTTTTTCTCTTTCTGATACAGTTAAAATATATAATAATAAGGCTTCCGCATACAACCTGACAGGAAAAGTCCGCCATATACCGAACCGCATAACCGCTCTCCCATGTCGCACAGGCAATAATCAGTGGCATAACAACGCACGGCAAGCCGATAATTACCGCATTTTTCACTCTTGATTTCCGGTCAGGCAGACTTTTCAATGCTTTTCCGCTGAAAATATACGCAAAAACAGTAACCGACGAAAAGAGTATTCCTGACGAATTTCCCGTGTCATTGAAATAAAAGCCGTTTATTCCAAGCTGGGAAAACGGAGTTTTTATAAAAGGGTAGTCTGGAATAAATGCAGGCGGTGCAAGCAGAAGATTGTAAACTCCGATTAACATCTGGTGGACATGAAATTCCGTGTGAGTGAAGTCGTTCACAGTAAGCGAATACTGTATGCCGAAATCGAAAACAGAGTCAAATCTTGCATAGTTGTACCACATCTGCACTGCACCAAGCACTGCAAACGGCAGAAATGCGCTTATCAGATACAGTACTTTTCTGTCTGTACTTTTAACATAAACTGCATGGTAAACACAGGCACATACTGCATACAATGCAAGTGTGGGACGGCACATCACAGCAAGTCCGAAAAGCACTGACGAACCTGCAACGTTAAATAGTTTTACTTTTTCTGATTTAATTAAAATATATGCTCCTGCCGTAATGCACATAAATCCTGACGAAATTGCACACTCATAGAACATCGGGCGACCTGTGGAAAACCATATTCCGCATGACGAAAGGAGTATTACAAGTCCCGAAATATAGACAGCTGTCGGGATTTCGTCAAACCACCGCCTTACAAGTTTATCATAGAAAAGTGCAAGAAAAACTATTCCCACGCACGAAAAAATCATAACTGCTGTATCTGTAGGGAAAAAATATCCTGTAATAAGATGATACGGCAGAAAAAGAATAAGCGGAGCAATGCCATAATAAGAATAGTACTTCCCATTATACAACACCCTGTCCCACAGTGCAGGAACATCATTATAATAGCGTGAACCCGTATCATATGGATTTTCCATTGCAAGAAGTTTTTCGTCGGGCGTATCGGGCAGGCTGACCTGTCCGTTCTCGAATGCAAGTACAAGTTCCTTATTCAGCTGGTCACCGTCAGTCTGCCTGAAATGTTCAATAAATTCACCTGACGGAATTTTCACAGTCACCATAGCAGCCGCACTGCACACCGCCGCAGAAGTAATCAAAACAAGCGCAATACTACATATTTTTCTGTTGCTGCGCACAGGCGAACGCATTTTCCCTGATTTCACACAGGCATACAGAAAAGTACCGAAAAGAGTAATAATTAAAACTCTTGAATAAATCACATCAAACGGAATTTTTCTGTTGAGTTCGATACTCTCAATAATGCAGGAACTTTCTTCTTCTGTTCCCGAAAACCTGAAGCGTGCCGTACCTGTTTTGCCCGAAAGATTTACCATAGCATAGCATGAATGTTCACTTCCGCTTATAAACTGCGACTGTATAATCTTCATGCGGTAATAGTAGCCTGTTTCGTCAGTCATATCGGCATAAAAATTAAAACATTGACTTTTATCGTCATCGGGGTATCTTACATTTACATGAACAGTTCCGACTTTTGCGCCGATATTCCTGTAAACAAGACTGATTTCGTCCGTGCCGTTCAGTTCAATACCGCCAGCCGTCTTGCTGTACTCGCAGTTACCGTATTCCGCATCAGCCGTGTGGAGTATCTGATGAGGATAATTGCCGAAAGCAAGTCTGTACGACGGATACTGAAAAACAGTCAGTTCAAGCAGAACGGCGACAAAAAGCAGTTTTGCGGAAAATCTCAGCGTGCGGGATTTGTATTTTCTTTGAACAAAATACAGTGTAGTTTCGGCAAGGACAAGCAATACAATAAGTATCATTTGTTAAATTCTTTGACTGTATCATCGATAATTTCCTTACAGTCATCACAGAATTTCGCCCACGACTCAACAGTACCGCTACAAATTGAGTACTCCAGATTTTCCAGTCTGTTCACAACACCTCTTGTTGCGTAATTATAATCGCCCTCGCTGTTCATACTTTCGCCCATTCCGTAAGCGAAATCGAACACAGGTACTCCTGTAGAAATATAGGACTGCAAAGCGTCGTACTGTTCTTCCGTGACGGAATACAGCACCGTACCCGAAGCGGATTTCTTTTCAGTCAGAGCCTGTTCCTTCCTTGCGGATTTATATTCCTCCTGAGTTGCGGCAATCCTTTCACATTTTATATAGGTTGCAACAGCCTCACCTTTTGTGGAATTTTTTACAAGCATTCTCGCATTGAAATCGCAAGAAATGTATTCCTTATCGACATCGGGCGACTTCGGGAACGGCACAATCATCAAATCTCCGTCAGGATTGAGTGCGTTTGACTCTCCCAAAGCCCATGAACCCATTGCAAAGAACAGTGTTGAATTATCTTTCGGGAAATGACCGACATAGCTGTTGTCAACGAGGTTCATTTCTGCCAGACTTTCCATGAATTTTCCGGCATTTTCAAGTTTTTTGTCATTTATGTTATTTGAAAACTTCCCGTCGCTGTAGTTCACGATATTGCTTCCTGTTGACCTGAAAAGAGCCTGTCCGAAATAGCCGTTTATACCGTATTTCGTTATACCTGTATGGTGGTCGACGAATTTACGCATCAGAGACATCATAGTGTCCCAGTTCCATTCGCCTTTCCGGTAGAGTTCATACGGGTCATCAAGACCCTCTTCCTCCATGAGTTTACGGCTGTATGTAACCACAACAGGATTTGAAATATTATACGGCACAACATAATGCTGACCGTTATACTCAAACATATCAATAACGTCCGTCATATCTTCCCACAGACTGCCGTCAAGTTCCATTATATCGGCATAATCATCAAGAGGCTGAAACCAGTCTTTCAGTACGCCGTTCGGGAAAACAGTCTCATCATAGGGAAACATATCGACTTCTTCACCGCCTGCGAGCATTTCGGACAGCTTTTCATATTTATTTTCCGCCGAAACAGGCACAAAATTCACTTCCGCACCGTAAACGTCCTCGAAAAGTGAAAGAGCCACAGACCGACTGCTTTCCTCAGACGGATTAAGGTCATAATCAGCAAGCCATGTTATAGTCTGTCCGCTTATATCAGGCGGTGTATCCTCTTCAACAAATTCAGTTACAACAGGAATTTCCTCCTGACTGCTTTCGGAGTGCTGGGACGCTTCAGGTACTGTTTCAGCGCACGAACAGCTCAGCATTACGACAGCAAGTACTGCAAGAATTTTTCTGATATTTTTCATTTTATTACTCCTTTCGCATATATATCTATTATACTATACAGAAAATATCAAGTCAAGTCCGAATTTATTTTTGTTTGACAACGCTAACTCAAATAAGACAATACTAACAAAAAACACTTGATTTTCAGATTTATTTGTGCTATAATAACATCAACAGGAAACAATCCTAAAAATTTCTCTATGGAGGTACATAATCATGGCTTATATTATTTCTGACGAGTGTGTTAGCTGCGGAGCTTGCGAAGCTGAGTGTCCTGTAAGCGCAATTTCAGAGGGCGACGGTAAATATCAGATTGACGCTGATGTCTGCGTTGAATGCGGTGCTTGCGCTGGTGTATGTCCTGTCGGCGCACCTTCTGCTGAATAATCAATACACGCAATGCTTACGGCTGCTGTCTTCGACGGCAGTCGTTTTTTGTTGCAAAAATTCTTGACAAGATTATATATTTTATGCTATACTGTATATATCTTAATTCGGAGGCTGATAAAATGAAAAAAAATAAATTTATATCACTTGCTCTTTTAGCTGTAATGGCTCTTTCTGTCGGCTGTTCAGACGGCTCAACCGTAAGCAATACATCATCAGGCAGTTCGCAGAGTGCAGGAGATACCCTGTCTCTTGAAGGCATAGCACAGAACGAAATCACTGCAAACGTTTCTGAAGACGCAACCGCAAACGATACTACTTTCAGGCTCAACAGAGTTATCAACTCAGGCAAAACAGACGAAAACGGAAATCCCTATATCTACCTTGATGTAAACATTTCCAACGCAACAGACAAGGAATACGAACTGAGCGTACTGAATAACTTCTATGTGCTTCTTGCGGACAGCAGTGAAGTGCATTTCGATATAAAAACTCAGCTTTATGCAACAAACAGTATCGAAAATTATTCCGCAAGTCCGTTTGCTGTTCCTGCAAATGCCGACTTTTCAGGAATTGTCGGAGGTTTCATTATTCCGAAAGACACACAGGATTTTACAGTCTGCTTTTTCCCGACCAAAGACAACAAAAGCGACAAGACAAACGTCATAAAAGTAAGTGTTTCCGCTCAGAATATAGATACACTCACACCACCGGCTGAATAAAAAATCTGCCGGAAGTTATTGACAAATTACGGATAAAAATGTATAATATAATTGGCGAAAGTCAGTATTGCCCGTAAGTAATCGGGATTGCTAAGCTGTGAAGTGTCACGCATGGACAAGAGGTGCTAAATGGACAGAATAACTATTTACAGATCAGTTAACTCATATCGGATATATTCACAGCCATCCGAATGAATTTATTGTACAATATAATCATTCTTAAACATTTAGCAAATCTCTTTTCATAACCTAATTAATGCTTTCGGGAAAAGCAGAAAGGCGAATTATAATATGAAATATTTTGAACAATTACAGCCCGTTCACCAGAACGGAAGAGACTTTTTGGCAAATACCTTTCAAATTCATTCAAGATATGCGGACAGTATTACGGTTTTATTGTTCGGAAAAGGAAAAAACCTGAATGATATGACAATAGAAACAGCTGTTAATTTGCAAACAGCTAGCCATGTACTTGATGATGATAATGACATAGAATATTTCCTTGTGACTGCATTTAAATATTTGATTAATAATCATTACATCAAGCCACATGCATCAGTCAACCCGAATATCACATTTAGGTTTGACTATAAGCAAGCTTATAATTGTGTAAATGTAGACTTTATGATTATAATTGAGGAACCAATTAGAAAATTCGGGTTTTCAACTCAAACTAGAGGTCATCATGTTTTATTTCATTTTGGTAGAGATGAACAGTCCTACATTGATTATAATAAGTTTCATCTTGCTTATACATATACGGATAGATAGTTACAACTTTTGAATAAGTTGAGATCAGGCAGAAATGCTGAAAGAAAATATGCAGAAACGGTTCTGATTGCAGAGCCGTTTTTTTATGCCGTCTGTCTCTGCATTCTGTATTTTTTCACAGACAACAGCCACAAGGAAAATATGTAGACAAATCCGCCGAAAACTACAGAATAAAGTATCGCCGAAAAATTACTCATGCCGTATCTTCCGCACAAATCCGATGCAAGATAAGCCGTAGCACCGCAAAGAAGTCCGGCGTAGACTACAGACAGGAAAGGCTTTATACTGACTGAAATTCCTGTTGATTTTATATACACTGCAAGTGATACAGCGAGTATCACGGCATAGCACACGGAAGTCGAAACCGCAGCACCGTCCGCACTCATGAACGGTATGAGAATAAGATTTCCGGCAAGTTTTATCACAGTACCGAAAAGCATTATTTTCAGCGGAGCAGATGCCTTGCCGATAGCCTGCAACATACTGAAAAGCGGAAATGATACGCACAGGCAAACCATTCCGGGCATAAGAAGACGGAGCGAATTTATACAGATTTCCGCTTCGTCTCTTTGTCTTGCAAACAGAAACAGCAGAATTTCAGGAGCAATCACTGCCAGTCCGAACGCACACGGAACAGAAATTATAGCTGCTGTAAGAAGTGCCTGTAATGTGTGATGTTTCAGTGCTGACTTGTCATTCTCCGCCCATGCCTCCGTTATACAGGGAAGTATTCCCTTGCCGAGCATATTCGTCACCGACGGCACAAGATTGAATACCGTAAGGGCAATTCCGGCAAACGAACCATAGATAAAATCGGGAATATCCTCTTCCGCAATACCCGACGGCATTTTCTGACGACAGCCGAAGTAAGAAATACAGCCGATAATCGTCCACATATCAATAATAGCGGTAAGATTTGTTACTACTGCACTTATTCCTGTAGGAAGTGCGGTGGAAACGAGTTCACGGGAAATCTCCCTGTGGCTCATTACTGTACTTTCTCCGCCTGTATGCTTTTTCCTGAACAGACTGATTACTGCAAAGAAAAGCATTGCTCCGACGGAAGAAAGAGTTACTCCGAGTATACCTGCGGCAGCTGAAATCGCCCTTATATCTGTGATTTCAGGGAAATGCGCCATAATCTCACTGCCGTGCGCATTGACGTAACTGCACAGCCACAGTCCCGAAAATACCTTCACAACACCTTCAACTGCCTGAGAAATCGCCGTCGGGTACATATTGCTCATGCCCTCATAGTACCCACGTTCTACGGCAGTAACACACCCGAAAAATACAGACGGTGCAATCATGGCTACGGCAAGTGCGGACTGAGTTCCTCCCGACGAAAAAATGCTGAAAGGCTTCGCAAGCAGAAATACAGCAATACTCCCGACGAGACCGAAGAGAGAAAATATAAGCATTGCAGTGTGCCTTATTCTCCTGATGTTGTCGTACATTCCGAGAGCCATACTTTTTGCAGTCATTCTTGCAACAGCGGACGACAAGCCCGTGACAGTCAGCGCATAGACGGGCATAAAAAGACTGTAGGCACAGCTGAAATAACTCATTCCAACACCGCCGAGAATATTCGTCAGCGGTATCTTAAATAATGCTCCCAATGCTTTTGCAACAACCGCCGAAACCATTAAAATCACTGAACTCTTTATAAAATTTTGCTTTTTCAATAAATCACCGCTTTATTTCTGATTTTTTTTAATAAATATGTTGCAGAATTAAAAAATATGTGTTATAATATAAGATAGCAAATAATGCTTAATATGATTAAATAATATAACAGAAAGGCTGGTATTAAATGGAATATAAATTTTCCGATAAAGTCAGCGGTCTGAAAGCTTCTGCAATAAGAGAAATTCTGAAATTCACTTCCGACCCGAATGTTATTTCTTTTGCTGCCGGAAATCCTGCTCCTGAGGCATTCCCGACAGAACAGATTGCAGAAATCTCCGCAGACCTGCTTAAAAATGACCCCATACTTGCTTTGCAGTACAGTATAACAGAGGGCTATACTCCTCTCCGTGATTTTCTCAAAGACTGGCTTGCAGGCAAAAACTGTTTCCACCCTGAATTTGATGACCTCATTGTCACATCTGGCGGACAGCAGGCAAATGAACTCTCATGCAAGGTACTTCTCAACGAAGGCGACACTCTTCTCTGCGAATCACCGAGTTTTATAGGCTCGCTCAATGCGTTCCGCTCCTATAATGTAAATCTCGTCGGAATTGATATGGACGAAGACGGCATAAATCTTGATAAGCTTGAAAATGCGCTGAAAACTCAGCCGAATATTAAAATCCTGTATCTTATCCCGAACTTCCAGAACCCTACAGGACGCACAATGTCACTTGAAAAGCGCAAGGCTGTCTATGAACTCGCCTGCCGTTATGATTTCATTATCCTTGAGGACGACCCATACGGCGAACTCAGATTTGCTGGCGAAAACGTTCCGTCAATCAAAAGTCTTGACACTGAAGGACGTGTTATCTATTCAAGCACATTCTCAAAGCTGATTTCCTCAGGCTTCAGAACAGGATTTGTTTCCGCCCCTGCTCCGATTATCCAGAAAATCGTTGTCTGCAAACAGGTTGCGGACGTTCATTCAAATATATGGGCGCAGGTTGTTTCATACCGCTTTATGACTACTGTCGACCGTGAGGCGCATTTCAAAAAACTCCGTGATATCTACAGAAAAAAGAGCGGGCTTATGTGCAGTTACATCGACAACGAGTTCTCAAAGAAAATCAGCTATATCAAGCCCGAAGGCGGACTTTTCGTGTGGTGTACTCTTCCCGACGACTGCGATATGAATGCTTTCTGTACAAGAGCAGTTCAGGAATACAAAATTGCTGTTGTCCCCGGCAATTCATTCAGTATAGACGAAAACGAGACAAGTCATTCATTCCGTCTCAACTACTCCACTCCCACAAATGAGCAGATTGTAAAGGGAATGGAAATTCTTTCCCGCATGACAAAAGAAATTCTTGACTGATATATTTTTTAATTGAAAGGAATTTTTAATTATGGCTACTACAGACAGATACCCCGTTACACAGAAATACCTGATGACAAGAAGTCAGGCACTCAACTTCCCTGTAAGTTTCTTTCAGGGAAATTTCAGAAAAAATGACGTTTATGGTATTGTAATAGATATTCCTATGCCAAATAACGTACTTACATCAATGGTATGCTTTATCAACGGTGCTGCAAACCTCTATTTCAACAACGGCGGTGAATATACAGGTGCATCACAGAAGTACAGAAATCTTGTACAGGCTGCACACAATCTTGTTGCAAATGCCGGAATACTTCTCAAGAAAAGTGAGAAAACAACACAGTTTGACCTCCCGAGAGGAAAAGTCCACAATGTATTCCTCCTCACAAAAGGCGGTATATACAAGACTGAGTTCCGCCCCGGTATCATTCCCGACACCGAACCCGAAAAGCGTACTGTCTATGTACTCTATCAGCGTGTACTCAGTGAACTGAGAAGCTGTCAGCTTAAAGATGCTGCCGAAGCACGCAGAAACAAGTAATTTCACAAGGAGCATCACACTAAATGGAAGATAAAAAGCTTATTTTCAGTGGCATTCAGCCAACAGGTACTTTCACTTTAGGTAACTACCTCGGTGCTGTACGCAACTGGAAACCTCTTCAGGACGAATATAACTGTATTTACTGCGTAGTTGATATGCACGCTATAACCGTCCGCCAAGACCCTGTAAAACTGAGACAGAACACACTCAATTCCTATGCGCTTCTCATGGCTTGCGGAATTGATGTAGAGAAGTCCATACTTTTCATACAGAGCCACGTCAGAACACACGCCGAACTCAACTGGATACTCTGCTGTAATACACAGTTCGGTGAACTCTCACGAATGACACAGTTCAAGGATAAGAGCCAGCGTCACCCCGATGATATAAATGCCGGACTTTTTACATATCCGTCGCTTATGGCTGCTGATATTCTCGCATACAATGCGGATTTAGTCCCCGTCGGCGTTGACCAGAAACAGCACCTCGAACTTGCAAGAAACATCGCACAGCGTTTCAATCAGCGTTACGGCGAATTTTTCACAGTCCCCGAACCGTACATAGCAGAAGTCGGCGCAAAGATTATGTCATTGCAGGACCCTGCAAAGAAGATGTCCAAATCCGACGAAAATCCGAATGCTGTTATACTCATTCTCGACGACAAGGACACAATTATCCGCAAATGCAAGCGTGCCGTAACCGACAGTGAAGCAGAAGTCGTTTACCGTGAGGGCAAGGACGGCATAAATAATCTCATGACTATCTATTCAACAGTCACGGGAAAAAGCTACGCTGAAATCGAAACGGAATTTGCAGGCAAAGGCTATGGCGATTTCAAACTTGCTGTCGGCGAGGCAGTCGCAGACCACCTTGAACCCGTCCGCACAGAATTTGCACGTCTCATTCAGGACAAGGCATATCTGAAGGAATGCTATACGGCAGGTGCTGAAAAGGCTCTCCGCTATTCTCAGCGTACATTGTCAAAAGTATACCGCAAAGTCGGCTTTGTTGACAAGGGTTGACTGTAAAAATATACAGATATATTAACAAATCTTTCCCAAATTCCGCAAAAAGCACGAATTTTAAAAAATATCTTGCTTTTTGCGTGGATTTGGAGTATTATAGAAGGAGTGCTTTTTTTCAATGGTTGAATATCAGCAGAAAGACAATTATTCTATCGGCGATTTGCTTGAAATTGTGCGCTTACTGCGTGGCGAGGGCGGCTGTCCGTGGGATATGGTGCAGACACATAAATCCATAAAAAACGATTTCCTTGAGGAAACTTATGAAGTTATTGAGGCTATAGACTGCGATGACCCTGCTATGCTCCGTGAAGAACTGGGCGACGTTCTGTTGCAGGTTGTTTTCCATACAAGAATTGAAGAGGAAAAATCAGCATTCAGTTTCGATGACGTGTGCGACGAGATATGTAAGAAGCTTATCGTCCGCCACCCGCACGTTTTCGGCGATGTGAACGCTGATACTACCGAACAGGTTCTCAAAAACTGGGACAAAATCAAAATGGAAACAAAAGGACAGGAAACATACACCGATACACTTACAAGCGTTGCAAAGCCGCTCCCTGCACTCATGAGGGCGCAGAAAGTCGGCAAGCGTGCTATGCGTGCCGGTATGGATTTCCGCTGTGCTGAAGACGCTATTGCCTGTATCACAGCAGAAAAGGCGGAACTCGACAAAGCTGTTGCAAACAATGATATGCAGAATATTGAAGAGGAAATCGGCGACCTGCTTTTCTCCTGTGTAAATGCTGCACGTCATCTCGGTGTTGACGCTGAAATGGCTCTCAAATCTTCAACTGAAAAATTCATAAAGCGTTTTGCAGTCACAGAAAAGCTCATAAGGGCTGAAAACCTTGATATGAAGTCTATGCCCATTGAGGAGCTTGACGTTTATTGGGAAAAAGCTAAAAACATTATCAATACGGAGGAAAATAAAAATGACTAAATCAGAACTTATCAATTCTATCGCAGATAAAGCAAATTTATCAAAGAAAGACGCTGCTTCAGCACTTGAATCTGTACTCGCTACAATTGAGGAAGCACTCGTAAACGGCGAAAAGGTATCTCTCACAGGCTTCGGCACATTTGAGGTACGTGAGAGAAGTGAAAAAACCTGCACAAATCCCAGAACACACGAGAAGATGGTTTGCCCTCCGAGCAATGCCGCTACTTTCAAGGCAGGCAAATCACTCAAAGACGCTGTAAATAAGTAATCGTTTCGGGGCAGGCTTTCCTGCTCCGATTTTTTAAGGAGTATTTATGAGACTTGACAAATATCTCAAAGTAACAAGATTAATCAAACGCCGTACTGTCGCAAATGAGGCGTGTGATGCGGAAAAAATCGTTGTGAACGGTAAAATCGCCCGTGCATCTTATGATGTTAAAGTCGGTGACATTATTGAAATAAATATGGGAACCCGTCCGTTAAAAGTAAAGGTTCTCAACGTCACGGAATATGCCACAAAAGAAAATGCCGCAGACAACTATACTGTTGTTGAATAAGAAAATCCCCGAAAAATCGGGGACTTCTTTTTATTTTTCATTTACTGCAATCCAGATTTCGCAGATATAATCGGGGTTGCTTATATCAGCAGAGGGATAGACTTCCAGTTCAATTCCGTGACCGTATTCGTACTTGTTGCTCTGCGGGAAAAATTCCGTAACGATTTTTTTGTATGTTTCGGGGAACGCATCGGGCATTTTTCCTTTGCAGGTAAAGACAGCGTAAGTACGTGCAGGAATATCAACAATTTCAAGTCCGTCGTCCGCAACAGGTCTGCCGTCGTATTCCACACCTATTCCGTATGGAAATTCCTCCGCCTTAAAGTCTCCGGAAAAGCATATTCCGAGAATGCCCTTAAGTTTCGGATTTTCGGGAATATAAGAGATGATTTTCTCCGTAATTCCGTTTTCGTGGCACTCATTCCAGTATGCCGAAATATCAGGCGTTGCAGTCCAGTTGTTCTGCTTGCTTACCTGCTTGCGTTTGCAGATAACCTGAAAAGCCTCAAGTTTTTCAATTCTGTAGTCCATTGTACTACCTCCTGTTAAAATAAGTTTCACAGACAGTCTGGAAAAGGATTTGACATTTCTGCCACGCTTTGCCTCAGTGGGTGTGATACCATGAAAGCGGACAAATGCACGGGTAAAGCTCTCCGGAGTATCATAGCCGTACCGCAGTGCAACATCTATGACTTTATCATTATGGCGGATAAGGTCAGAAGCAGCCATGGAAAGCCGTCTCATGCGTATATAGTCCCCGACGGTAAAACCGCACAGAATGCTGAAAACTCTCTGAAAGTGGAATGGTGAGGAATATGCCTTTCTGGCAATTTCCTCATAATCCATATCGTCAGTAAGATGCTCTTCAATGTAGTCAATAGCGTTCTGTATACTTTTAATCCATTCCATATCAGTTTCCTCCTGTTCTGTGATTATATTATAGCACAGGTGCAGACTTATTTCATGATATTCAGTGCTTTTGTGTGTCAGATAAAAAAATCCCCGAAAATTCAGGGATTTTATTTATTTTGTATTGTTGATGTCCCAGCGGAAAGTTACAATCTTTGAAGCCTTGGTAGTATCAAGCATATTATTGTTTTCAAGCTTTGTCATATCAAGATAGCGATAATTCGTCTTATAGTCCTTATCGGGCTTGAAAATTCTTTTAATTTTGGAAATCGGACTGTTTCCGCCTGATTTCTGCACAACAGTACCGAGACTGTAATACGTTCTCATAAAAGCGATAATATCGGCGGCAGTTGTAAGTGTTTTATCGGCTACATTGTAATTTCCTGCAAAAGACGTATCTTCGGCAATCTTCACAAAGCAGAGAATAAAGTCGACAAGGTTATGCACACAGCACATCTGAAAACCATACTGTCCTGTACCAAGAACGAATTTCGTCTTATCTTTCGGGTCTGTGATTTTCGCCATAAGGTTTTCAGTAAATTCTTTTGAATAAATCGGTGCAACCCTTGCAACACAGCAGATGACATTTTTATGCTTTCTCATTTCGCTGACAAGAGCCTTTTCGCTTTCGTACTTCATAACAGCATAATTTGAAGTTGTTTTGATGTCAGCGTCTTCTCTTATCGGTTCTCTTGATTTCGGAAAAGCGTACACTTTTTCAGTACTTATACTGATTACCTGCTTCATACTTTCTTTTGACATAGCGCACTGATAGATATAATCATCGCACTTTTTTGACATTTCCATTTCTTCTTCGGTAACAATCGGAGACAAATCGTTGTCCACAGTGCAGGCTGCATGAATTAAAACACTTATTTCGTGTTCTGCCAGAATTTTTTCAAATCCATCTTTATCAGTCGGAGTCCATGGAATATAGGTATAATGAAGTTTACCCATATTGTAGAAACCCTCTTCCTTGTCTATTGCAATTACTTCATAGCCTTTTTTTATCAGTCCCGAACAGACATACTGTCCGATAAGACCGCAGCCGCCTGTAACAAGAACAGTCTGCATCATAACCCATACCTCCTTTAGTTAATATATACTCATTCTCCGTTCACTTCATCAAGGTAAGTATCAACAACAGAGTTTATAGCATCATAAGTTTCGCTCCAAGGAACACCTCTTGCCGTAAGTCTGAGATTACTGTCAAGAAGTTCACCGCATTCCGCAGAAACACCTGTCGAAAAGTCAAGAGACGGATTTTTGTCCGCAAGTTCCTGCATACTGTTCTGCATTGCGACCATTTCGTCAGTCCAGCCATAGTCGCTCTGGAACTGCTCATCGCCTATTTTCTTTATAACCTCGTCAGTCTTCGTGAAACGCTTGCATTCAAGGAATTTTGCAACTCCTTCAGGATTTTGCCCGCCCTTGACGAACATATATGCGTCCATTCCGACAGGAATATAGTATTCGTCAGCATCGGGGTCTTTCGGCATAGGAACAAAGAACGCATCTTCACCGAATTTTGCTTTCCACTGTTCAGAAGTCTTGTAAAATTCGTAGTTGCCGACAGGATAAAAGAGTAACTTTCCCTCGCCGATATACTCAGGGTGAGCGTCCCAGCCGTAATCACCCACACCGATAGCTATAAAGCCGTTCTGATTGAGATTATAGAGTAAATTCTGCGCCCTTTCCATAGCCGGAGTACCGATATTATTCACAAGTCTGCCGTCCTCGATTGACACAGGGACAGTTCCCGTAGTTGCCATGAGACCGAACTCAAACCACCAGCCGTCAATTCCGTAATGCTGATTTTCCACATCAACAAATTTTGACAGCATATCCTGAAAAGCATTCCAGTCCCACTCACCTCTTGCGTAAAGGTCAGCGGGGTCTTCAAGACCTGCCTCCTGAATAGTATTTCTGTTGTAAACGCACGCTGTCTTGTCGCCTGTGGTATTTATTACAGCACAATAATGTTTTCCGTCCCACATAAGACTATCATTGACTTTCTGTACATTCTGCCATAGCGGTGAACTGAAGTCGATATAATCGTCCACAGGAGTAAACATACCGCTTACAGTGCCACGAGGAAAAGCGTCCATATTTCCTGCATAGAAAAAGTCTATACCTTCACCGCTGTTGATAAGATTGGCAAGCTGTTCGTATCTGTCCTCATACGTGCATTGTATCCACTCGATTTTTCCGCCGTATTTCTCTTCAAAAGCAACAACTTCGGGAGGTTTTGTTTTTCCTGAAGCGTCGGGATTGATATTCCAGTCAGACAGCCATTTTATAGTCTTGTTTTCAAGTTCAGTATCCTCAAGCAAGTCAGTATCATTTACTTTCCGGCTGATTTGACTTCGGACTTCTGCACTCACATCGTTTTCGTCAGCCGTATTTGATGATGACGAATTTCCGTCTCCGCAGGAAGTAAGGGAGATAGGAACTGTGAGTGCCAGAAGTGCGGAAATAAACGCCATTATCTTTCTCATACACAAAAACTCCTTATAAAAATACTTTTTTCTTTATTATAGCATTTTTCTGCAAAATAGTCAATATATATTTTTAATACATTTAAAGCAGAATTTGTAAAACATATGTTAGTTCTTACCACAGCCGCCATTCATACGAACTCCGCAGGTTTCACGCATATTGCAGACTTCACAGCCTTTTTTTCCTTTTTCTATATAATTATCTGAAATTCCTATTACAGCCGTAACTGATTTTGACGGTATCAGCAGGCAGTTTTCCGTGACGGTAAGTCCTATACGGCGATGTGCATTGAGTGCGGAAATCAGATTTTTCTGCAAAGTTATAGGCAAATCGCCGTAACCGGGACTGAAACGCCATGTTCTGAACTTCACGGGATTTGCGCTGAAAATCTCCTCTTCCGCCTTATTGCAGACCTGTTCAATAGCGGAACTGCACAGGCAGTCCACAGCAAGAGCCTCCGCCATACCGACAACAGAAGTCTGCCTTATCAGCTTATCGGCTTCCGCAGAAACTGTCGCAGCGAGAATTACAGCACGTTCACAGCCTTTGAGGTGATTTTTTATGTCATTACCCGAAAAAACAGCGTCAACACCATCAAGATACACACCTTCGTCAGCGAAATGCACAGCAGTTTCACGGTAAACAAAAGCAGGGCGCAGACGTTCACGGACTATTGGTTCATATTTATCAAGAATTTCCGCTGTTTTTTCGTCCGGAATACCTTTCACACCCATATACCGAGCTGCTTCGGTCTTTGAAATAGTATCAAGCCTAATCATGCGCCGATAATTCCTGATACTGCGTCGCTGATTTTCCTTGCGACATAGGCATTATTCATAGTATACAGATGTATTCCATCGACATTACTTGCGAGCAAATCAACAATCTGATTTATGGCGTAAGCAATACCTGCATCACGCAGTGCTTCGGGGTTATGCTCATATTTCTGCATAATCTTCACGAATTTATGTGGAAGACTTGCTCCGCACGTTGTAACCATACGTTCAATCTGCTTTTTGTTGGTGACAGGCATAATTCCTGCCTCAATCGGAACGCTTATTCCTGCCTTTGCTGCTTTGTCACGGAAAACATAGAAATAGTCATTATCGAAGAAAAGCTGTGAGATAAGGTGGTCAGCACCTGCATTCACCTTGATTTTAAGTTTTTCAATATCCTCATCAAGATTTTCAGCGTCGGGGTGTCCTTCAGGATAACAAGCTCCTGCAATATCGAAATCTCCCTTTGACTTAAGATAAGTAATAAGGTCGCTTGCGTGGCGGAAGTCGTCGGCAGGCGGAATATCGGGATTTATGTCACCTCTCAGGGCAAGAATATTCTCAATTCCCCTTTCCTTTGCATCTGACAAAGTTCTGTCAATCTGCTCCCTTGTATAATTGATACAGGGAAGATGCAGTACAGGAGTTATGCCCATAGACCTGATTTTGTCCGTAATATCAAGCGCAAGACTGCTGTTTCCGCTGCCACCCGCACTGTAAGTAACACTGATAAAATCGGGATTTAAGTCGCCGAGTTCGTCGAGTGTGCGGAAAATAACATCGACTGAACTTGTACTCTTCGGAGGGAAAACCTCAAAAGAAAATACGGTTTTTTCCGCAAAAATGTCCTTGATTTTCATAAAATACCTCCATCAGTCGATAGACCAGTCAATTTCACTCATACCATGAGCCTTAAGAAATTCATTTGCCTGAGAGAAGTGCTTACAGCCGAAAAATCCGTTATATGCGGACAGCGGACTTGGGTGTGCAGCTTTCAGCACAAGATGATTTGGATTTGTAATGAACTGCTGTTTTGACTTTGCGTCACCGCCCCACAGCATGAAAACCATCGGTTTTTCACGCTCGTTCAGGATTTTGATTACATCAGTCGTAAACTGCTCCCAGCCGAGACCATGATGACTTCTTGCCTTATTTGCACGGACGGTAAGCACAGAATTAAGCAGAAGAACACCGCTTTCCGCCCATTTTGTCAGTTCGCCGTGTTTGCCGAGATTATCTGTTCCAACATCACTTTTTATTTCCTTAAAAATATTAACAAGTGACGGTGGCGGAGTAATACCCTTGCGGACAGAAAAACTCAGTCCATGCGCCTGACCCTCACCGTGATACGGGTCCTGACCGATGATAACGCATTTCACATCATTGTATGAAGTGAGTTTCATTGCGTTGAAAATGTCGTACATATTCGGGAAAATACGCTGTGTTTTGTATTCATTGATAAGTTTCTGACGAAGTTCGACGTAATAATCCTTATTGAACTCACCTTGCAGAATATCGTCCCAATCGTTTCCAAAATTAACCATAAAAAGTCCTCCTTGCCGATAAAATACATCTACATTATATTATATAACATTATGATGATTTTTGCAAGATATAATTGAAAATTTTCTGAAATTGTTGTATAATAAAATAAAAAACGCAGGAGGAAATTATGCAGAAAATACTTGGATATTTGCGGAAAGCCGTGCAGAATTACAATATGATTTCGGACGGCGACAGAATAGCAGTCGGGATTTCAGGCGGAAAGGACAGCATGGTTCTGCTGAACGGACTTGTACTTCTCAGGCGGTTCATTGGGATTGAATACGAAATTGTTGGACTTACAATCGACCCGCATTTCAACGGAACTGAGGGAAATTATTCAGTCGTTGCGGATTTTTGTGCGGAAAAGGGCATTGAGTACCACATAATTCATACGCAGATAGGTGAAATTGTGTTCGATGTGCGGAACGAAAAAAGTCCGTGCAGTCTGTGTGCGAGAATGAGGCGTGGCGCACTGCACAATTCCGCAGAGGAACTGAACTGCAACAAGGTCGCACTCGGACACAATCTTGACGATACAGTTGAAACTTTTATAATGAACCTCTTCACAGAGGGACGGATTGGCTGTTATTCGCCCGTCACACTCCTTGAGAACAGAAATCTTACTGTAATCAGACCGCTTGTGCTTGCTCCTGAAAAGGAAATCCGCCGTGCAGTACGCAAAAATAACATACCCGTTGTGAAGTCGGTCTGTCCGGCGGACGGCAGAACAAACCGTCAGAGAACAAAGGAATTCATTGCGCAGATGGAGCGTGAAAATCACGGTTTCAGGGACAGGATTTTCGGTGCGCTGCAACGCTCCGGCATTGACGGCTGGGGAACTGAATAACAAAAAGCTCTCCCGAAGGAGAGCCTTTTTAATCGTTTTAGCATTTAATGACTATTTTTTAATTAGTCTTCTTTCTTTCTGAGTACGAAAGCAGTACCAACTGCAACTGCAAGACCTGCAACTGCGATACCTACGCCAGCAACACCAGTCTTAGGTGAGTCTGTTGAAGCAGCAGGCTTAGTTGTTGTAGCAGGTTTAGTTGTTGTAGCAGGCTTTGTTGTTGTAGCCGGCTTTGTTGTTGAACTAGCAGGAGCAGCTGTTGTTGAGCCTGTAGCTGTTGATGCTGCTGTTGTAGCAGCCGTTGTAGGAGCAGCTGTTGTTGCCTTAGTTGTAGCAACTGTTGTAGCAACTGTTGTTGCCTTAGTTGTAGCAGCTGTTGTAGGAGCTGTTGTAGGAGCTGTTGTTGCAACTGTTGTTACAGGAGCAGTAGTTGTTTCAGCTGCACCGGCAATAGCAATTACACCGTCTGAACTTGGGTCAATGCTTGCAAGTGCTGCACACTTTGAAACAGCAGTTGCGCCGTCAATACTATTACCGTTTTCGTCAGTAAATGTCTCTTCAGCAGCGTTGTAGGAAGATGTAATACCGTTGTTGATACTTCTTGTGAAGAAGTAAGCCTGCATAAGCTTACCTTCTGAGTTGTTCTTTGAATTTGTGAAGAGGTCTTCAGCAGCAGGAACAGACTTGTAGAAGATGTCAATCGGATAAGCGTCGCCCTCTTCCATAGTAGCAGGGAGAGTGAACTTCATTGTCCAGATAACACCGTCCTGACCGTAGTCATTGTCAGCAGCAGAGCATACGAAGAAACCGCTCAGACCCTGGTCAGCAGCTGTCGGGTCAAGAGTAGGAGTTTTTACTGTGAGGTACTTTGCACCATCACCAGTTTCAGCATCAGGTGTTCCGATAGGTGTTGTATTAAGTGTAAGACGGCTGTCATAGTAAATGTGGAGACCTGATGAAGCATACTTGAGGTTTGCGTCTGAAACAGAAATATTGACTGTTCTTACAGGGTTAGCCTTAGCGTAATCAAGGGAAAGAAGTTCGTTTGTAACAGTTACAACCGGCTTGATAGCAGAAGCATCGATTTCGTCCTGTGTAAAACCGTTTCTTGACTGTTCAAGATAAGGTGAAGCATCAATAGCAGCAAAAGATGTCATTGCAGCTGTAGAAGCAACTACTGCTGTAAGAGCGACTGCTGAGCAAACTCTCTTTAAAAAAATCTTCTTCATTTTAAAATTTTCCTTTCAGATTAATAAATATTTATGTGTTACCCTGCCGCCGCAATCGGCAGCAGAATAAACATTGTTTGTTTCGGTTATCGGACTAACTGTTTAGTCCTCTTTCTTAGCATATTCACCAAGCACTTCATTCCACTGTTCTCTTGTGAGATAATCATTTTCAGTGCCTACTGAAGCCTTTGAATATCCAGCGAGTATGAATGCAGCGTCAGAAGCGGAAACCTGTCTTTCTGTCTTAAGTTTTGATGATTTCCAGTTATCAGGGTCATTCTCATTGTCAGTATCTGCAAGGAATGCTGCAAATCTGTCAAGTGTATTATCTGTGATTGTTCCTGTATCAGGGTCAACGGCGAGTTCGCTTGTTGTGAATGTAATAGCCTCGTTACCGCCTGTTGATTGCAAAGCATACCATGTAAGAACTACTGAAGCGTCATCAGCAAGTGACTTACCGCTAAGGTTAGCATCGCCCTTTACACCGATGTAAGCAGTAATTGCAGCGTCAGCACCGTCTGTTGTTGCGATTACATCGTCAGCATTAAAGATTGTTACATCACCCTCAACAATATCCTCAGCAGCGTAGAGTGCAACTGTGTACTTGAAGTTGTCAATTGTAGCCTTTTCGCCCTCTGCAACAGGAGTGAATACACTTTCAGGTGTATCGTCAAATTTGAACTTACCCATAAGGTCGCCCTTTACAACTTCTGAAATGTCTGCAATAACCTGGTCAGCCTCATCAGTTGTAACGTGTCTTACGACTGCGCTGTATGTGAGCGACTGAACCTGCTCTTCGTTGAACTTATCGTCAATTGAGAGATAGAAGCCGTCAATAGACTCAACTGAAACTTCTACTGAAACGAGTTCAGCACTTACAGTTGTTGTACCAACAATTTCAATATCATTGCTTGTAGTTGTGCCTACTGCACCGCCGTTGTCTGTAGTCGTTGTTCCTACTGCACCGCCGTTGTCTGTAGTTGTTGTTCCTACTGCACCGCCGT
>CAYWPN010000012.1:0-78464 GCA_964460175.1 uncultured Alistipes sp.
CTTACTGGATTCAAAGATGATTTTAAGGATTCTTAATGAAAATTGATTTCCGTGTAAAATCTATGATAACTATTGACTTTTTGAAAATTATAGTTTATAATATTTTATAGTTGAAAAAGTACGTAATTTATTTTTATATTTAATAATATGAAAGGTTTTGAGTGTATATTTTTATGAATAATGATAAAAGACGTGAAATCAGGAATTATCTGCTCGAATTATTGTGGCATGACAAAGAAATTCAGGATAAAATAGTGGATTTAGTCAGGTCGGATATGGGACAGACAGGCGGAATTTCTCAGGAAGAGTTAAATGATTTAAGGAATGAGCTTGAATGGGCGCAGGAAGAAAATCAGGAACTTAATAATAAAATTAATGAACTTAATACAGAACTCAAAAAGGCTCAGCAGAAAAATGAAGAGTATGTTGAAATAATTCAGAACCTCAAAGATGACATTCAAGGGGTTTCAGATGATTTGAAAAATCTGGAGCAGATAAATAAGGAACTCCGCAAAGACCGTGACGAATGGAAAAAACAGTTTGAAGAAGCTGTTGATAAAGCTGAAACTCTCAGTGAGGAAAAAGATAAACTGAAAAAAGATTTAACTTATTATAAGGAGAATTTTTCCCCACTCACGGAAAATTACAGGCTTTTCAATCAGCTTGACGACAGCGTTTCAGCGTCGTTCGGGTCGATTATCAACAACTCGTCGCCAACGGCATTTCTGCTTTCGGGGACTGATTATGAGACTATCAGACTGTATTTTGAAAAAGTAAGTATGGAATGGAAGAAGTACGACGACAGTACCCTTGAGGCACTGAACAGTATATTTGATTTCTTTTTTGAGCAGTTCAGGCTGAATAACCCTGAGTTCAGGCGTATTGGTGCTGAGGAGGGGCAGGATTTCAGTCTTGATATGCACACACGAACCTCGGACAGTAAGCCCGTCGGCAAAATCAGGAGAGTTATTATTGACGGCTACGAAAACGGGAACAAAAAAATAAAATCTTTGGTAGAGATTGGATAGGTGGAAAAATATGGCAGTACAGGCAAATACAAGAAAAGCAGATAAAATTGCGGTCGGGCAGGTTTTTGCGGAGAGATTGCAGGAAAATCTGCCGAAAGCAAACGCTGAGAGACTTATGGAGGAAATACATAAGCTTGAAAGCAAGATGAGTTCGATTTATTCGGGCGCATACGGCAAATATCCGAAGATTGAGAACAAGCCTTTTTATTTCTTTACAAGCGGAAATTTCTACATCGTTGACCCCTCAAGATATGAATGTTCAGACAGCGGAGCTGTGCCGGACAGAGTTGAAGAAGTGCCGACAACATATTTTAATCGTAACTACGCTATGTCTTTATATAATGAACATAATTCTTGCCCTTTTTATTCAGGTTATAATGAAAATGGAGCTAAAAAAATAATAAATAAAAATGGCAGTGTATATTATTATATTATGGTATATGATTATGATAATAGTTCCAGTTATCCTTATTATAATTATTATATATATAATAATGGTTTATCTTATGGTCATTCTAATACATGGAGCACTCAAGCCAGTATTCCAAATCATACATTGCGTTTGCCGATGTCTACAGTAACAGGCTTAAAAAACGCAATTACATACAATCTCATGCCTGCTGATTTGGACGAAGATGAGAAGAAACTGTTTGCACTTCTTATTGATTACAACGCAAAGGGCTGGCTTACATGGAACAACAACAGCCCTGCACTCAGCGACGATTTCTACTCCGCTCTGAGAAGAAATCTTGTGGACGACTTCGGTGACATCTGCTTAAAGAAAGAAAGTGCCGCTGAATACATCAAGAACGGAAATACGGTTCAGCTCGTCGGCGACGAATACAACAACTTCGTTCAGCACCTTATAAACGTCGATAATATAAGGGTAAACCTTTCGCCTTATGAGGAAAGCCGTCTTACTGACCCTAACGGCGGTCACTGGGATTTGTGGTCGGTTGAGGCTGACGAAAACGAAGTCATGATAAATCTCAATACAGCGTTCTATGGCAGAAATCCCGTTGCGGACGTAAAGTCTGACGGTATCGTGGGTATCGACTTCGGCACAAAAAGCACGGTGGTAACAGTCCAGAACGGCACGGAAACAATTGTTCCTATGCGTATAGGCTGCGGCGACTACAAAAAAGATGTTGCCATGTCGGACTACGAAAACCCCACTGTAATTGAGTTTATCAATCTTGAAAAATTCTGCTCAAACTACAACGCCTCTCCTGCACGTCCCGAAACTGAATGGGTTGACATGACGATTTCACATACGGCTGCCGATAACCTCAATTCTCCACAGTCGGGCAGTGAATACTATGCGTGGTTCAGCGACCTGAAACAGTGGGCGAGCGACAAGAACAGGAGAATAATCATCAGGGACAAGCAGGGAAAGGAAGTCGAACTTTCGCCGTTTGCCGATATAAGCGGCGACGACCTCAATCCGATTGAACTTTATGCTTATCTCCTCGGACTGTTTATCAATAATATGTATAATGGTATATATATTAACTATATACTTTCGTTCCCTGTAACTTATGAGAGAAAAATCCGTCAGAAGATAGCGGCAAGCTTTGAAGCCGGACTTAAAAAGTCTCTTCCGAAAGCCGTGCAGAATGACAAGAAGACTATGGAACTCTTCAGAGTAATGGAGGGGGCGAGTGAACCGGCTGCCTATGCTGTATGTGCATTGCAGGAATACGGCTTCAGACCGCAGGAAAACGAAAAAATCCTTTACGGTATCTTCGATTTCGGCGGCGGTACTACGGATTTCGATTTCGGTACATGGCAGCTTGCCCCGAAAAAAATGCAAAGACGTTACGACTACGTTATCAGGCACTTCGGAGCAGGCGGTGACAGACTTCTCGGCGGTGAAAATATGCTTGAACTGCTCGCCTACAGCGTTTTCAAAAAGAATGAAGCCGTCCTACGCTCAAATGATGTACAGTTTATCAAGCCGGCAGACGCAGATAAATACTGTGGTATATTTGAGGGCAGTGAGGCACTTATAAACAACTCACAGCAGGCAAAAATCAATCAGCGTCAGCTTGCCGAAGAACTGCGTCCGCTGTGGCACGGCGAACAGTATACCAAAGATAAAGTAAAGCTTAATCTTTATAATACCAAAGGCGAAGTCGCAACAGTTGAACTTGAAGTCAATGTTGATGAGCTGAAAGCACTTATCAGAAAACGTATTGACAGCGGTGTTGAGAATTTCTTTGAAGCCATGAGCAATGCGGTAACTGACGAAATAGCTGAGGGAGTAAAGAACTTCAACATTTTCCTTGCAGGCAATTCAAGCAAGTCGGAAGTTGTTCTACAGTCTTTTGATTATTTCCAGAAGAAATATGAGAAAGAATTCGGCAGAAAAATCAATGTTGAAGTTAAAGAAGAAATAGTAATAGCAGAAGAAGTAAAAAAACCTGACTATTTTGTTAAAAAGTATGCTGACAAATGGAATAGAATTTTTGAACTATTTTTAAAATATGGTGTTAAAATATTTGAAAAACTTCCAGAAGATGACACATTTATCAATGAATTATCAGCAGGAGGGTTTGTCAATATATTTTATAGTATTACAGGTAATATAATTTCATATGATGATTTGTCAGAAGATTTATATGAACTCTGGGCAGAAGGCATTTTAACAGTTTCATTTATGAATGATATTGTTGAGGAAATCATTGGAAACTGGAATATTGATGATGAAATCGATGGAATATTAAATTTCCTATACTACAATGCTGAAATATCCGAAGAAATTAAAACAAAAATTGAGAACTTTTATAAGAGTTATGACGGATATGAGTTAAGAGATAACAATGATATTTCCAAGAAAACAACCAAAGTTCTTGAGGAAAGAAAAGCAAAGGAAAAAGAAAAAACAAAAGAAAGGATATTTGTTCTTTATCCGCCGCTTGGCACAGCAGAGGCTGACAAAATCCGTGAAGATATGGGCTTGCCCTCAGAAACGTCAGTAACAAGACCCACAGGCAAAACGGGTGTTGCTTACGGACTTCTCCAGTGCAGACCAGGCTCGAGAATTAAGGTCGAGTCGGAAATCAAGGATACGGACGAAATCAAGTTCAATTTCTACATCGGCTATCCAAGTATGGGCAAGTTTATTGTCATGACGGACAGGGATATTGAATATGGCAAATGGATTGAATTTATCGACGCAGGCGAGTCCGACTTTGAACTTTACTTCACAGACCTCCCCGAAGCTTCGGGAAATCAGATGTCGATAAGCGGTGTTTCAAAGAAAAACTGCCGTATTGACGAAACGCTTGACGACGCTATGGTTTATATCCGTGCAGTCGAACCTTCTGTTATCGAATACTGTGCTGCTGTCGGAGAGGAAGAACTGAAGAAACAGGAGTACCTGTCCGCACCTAAACGGATTGTTCTGGAGTAAAAAATGGGTAAGCGTATACTAACCAAGACAAACTGCATATTCAGATGTTCAGAAAGTTCTGAACTGATAATTTCAGTAAATCAGACTGATACAAAATGCAGGGACTGCGGAAATGCAGTTCTCACAAATGAAACTTCATTGTCGGGGAGCGGTATATGTCCCGTTCTTACTGCTATGGCAGACGGAACTCCTGTGCCATGCACTCTGATAAATGCGGACAAATGGATTTCGGGTATTGAATTTAAAAAGAAAATAAACGGCGTACCGTTATTAAATGAAAAAGCAAAAATGAAATGCCCGAACCTTTCCTGTCCTACAGGTATTATAAGTGCAGAAGTAACAGGGCAGTCTGTGAGTTTAAGTGCTGCGGCAGTCGCTGTGAGTTTTTCAGGCAGTGAATTTAAAAGTAATTCAGAAAACCATGTAAATACTTCAATTCAGGACAACAGTGCAGAAAATACCGATACAACAGAAAATAAGGCAGAAAGTCCGGAACAGAATGAACTGCCTGAAGAAAAAAGTATGTGTTCGTATGAGTATTGCGAAAGGGCAGGGGACTGCCCGTATATTCTTGCGCCGAGTACAGTTTCAACGGACGGTGCGGCTCTGAAACTGAGAAAAAACAGCAGTCAGAAAGAAGCAGACTATAATGAGCGTTCCGGCAGAAATATGGAAAAATACCGGATTTCATGGAATAATCAGGCACATCATATTATTTCAATAAATGCCGCTTACTGTCAGTATCCTGAACTTGTGAAACTTGGAAATTATTTCGGATATGACATAAACTGTCAGGAAAACTGTTACTTTCTTCCGTGCTGGAAAAGCGGGGACGGTTATGGTCAGAAAAAATCACATTTCAAAAAGGCACAGGCATATGAAGTTATGAAAGCGTCGGGCTTGCAATGGCACGTCGGACAGCATTCGTACAGTATAAGTCTGCCTGAAAATATTTTAAATAAATATCCTCAACTTAAAACACTGGACTGTTATAACGACAGAATTAATAAAGATGTAAAAAAAATAATTGCCGCCTGCAATCAGCGTTTTAACGGTATCTGTCCTGAAGAAAATTATGATGAGAATAAAAAATGGTTTATACAACAGATGAATAGTCTTTCTGAACAGGTTGAGGAATATCTCGACCTTTTCGGCGGAACAGCAAAAGACAGTTTTCCTTATTTCGTATCTCTTGAAGCCCTGAGATACGCATATGAATTACCACGCAGCGGAAAAGCTGTCCTGATTTATAAAACTGAAACAAAATGGATTTTGAAACGGTATCATTATACAAATTATCTGAAGGATAATGATTTTAAACTGGAACTTAATGAATATAAAATGCTTGAAGTGACGGAAAATCACAGAGATGAAACAATTAAAAAAATTATTCTGTTCTGTGAAAACGTTACCTGCTTTTTAATAATTGATGAAACAATGAAATTCAGACTGCCGTTTGATTATAAAGTCAGAGTTCAATATATAGACAGCGGAAATTCCGGAAAAATTGAAAGTCATTTTTCTGCAATGCTTGCAGAACAGGCTGATAACGGAGAAGATGAGTATATCTCACCGAAAGCAATGGTTTTACAAAGATTAAAGGAGTGCGGTTTATATTGATTTACAGACTTCATTATGGAAAGCTGACAAATGAATTTATTGAAATCGAAAATACTGCTTTTCAGAATATTCAGCTTGCTTGTATTGCATCAGAGTTTCAGAAAATCAGCAGAGATGCAATAGAAGTCTATACGTCCGATGAGACAGGCGGTATGATTTTTCCCGATTTTTACTATGATGACGCTGTCCCTCTGTTTTCTGAACAGTGCATTGACATGATGCAGAAATCAGGAGCAGATAACTTATTTATCAAGGAAGTTATAATTACTGATGCCATTCAGGAAATTTCCAGAAAATATATTCTTGGTCTGCCTCCGAGGATTGATGTGATTAATTCCAAAGGAATTATAGACGAAACAAAAGCTGCAAATTATCTGATTTTTAAAACAGCAAATCCTTTGGACAATAATATATATATTACAGAAAAACTGAAAAAAGTATTTCAGAAAAACAAACCGCTCGGAATGGAGATAATTGAAACAGATGTTTTATGAATTACAATGCAGTCACGATTTTGACCCGATACTCAGTAAGTTTGTAAAACAGATAGAAAAACATTGCTTTTGTTCTGAATTTCAGTTTCTGAATAAAGAAACACTTTTCTGGAATATTCCGAATAAGGAATTTTTCAGATTTCAGGAATTTTATTATATTAATAACAGCGTTCCTGTTTTTGAACGTCAGCTATGGGAAAAAATATCAGGTTTACTTGATACGGACGGAGTTTTTGTAATTCCGGCTGTAATAATTTATTGCGGTGAACAGCATTATTTCAATATTGCAGTTCCGCCGAGAATCAGATGTCTTGATTTTCAGGGCAGAATATCAGTCAGAAATGTAGGAAGATACCAGATATTCAAGTCACAGAAACCCGATGATGCAACTATATTCATTGCAGAACGTTTGTATCAATACCTGAAAGACTATCCGAAATTGAAAATTAAAGGAGTTTGATAATATGGATTTGAATTTTAAAGATATTCCGCAAAATTCAAGAACAATTATATTTGAGCGTTTTAATGACCAGAAATCCAACCTATGTACATTATTGAAAGGTCAGGACGGCGGTGACGCTCTGGATATGGTCAACGAGGAGCTTTGCGTAAAAAGTTTTGATAAGTTCAAGGAAAAGTTCAACCCAACTGTGTATGAGATATTCAGCAATGACAGCGAAGGTAATCTTCAGGTTAAATATTCGCTTGAAATATGTAAAGGTGCGCACCCTATTTCTCTGTGCGGCCATGAATTCTATAAGGCGGTTCACGATATTGCTATAGAAAAATCTTCAAGCACCAATGACAACAATAATATTGATTATACTAAACTTTATGAGGCTCTTGACCCCAAGTTGATTTATACTAAGGCACGCCGCCGCCGTGATGATGTCCGTCAGTTTGTAAAAAATGCTTTGAGTGAACAGGAAAAGGGAAATCCTGACGGCGTAAAAAAATGGATGCTTATGGCAAAGCAGGTGCATAATGCTGTAAAAGAAGAATATTCAGGCAGTGCCTTGAGACTTCTTCCGCTTGTTGTAAGAGATACTGAAATTCTTCTTGAAAGCAAGGGAATTACATCTGAAAATGCCGGATTAATCGGCACTAACGAAAATGCTCCGGAGCTCCTGCCATGTTCTGTTGAATGGGACGCAGACGGAAATCTGAAAACTGTTCCATTAAAAGAAAGCCGGCCGGAAGTTCTGGGACTTGAGCAGAAACAGGACAAGGTTCTTCAGATTACACAGAAAAACTGGGAGACCACAGCAAACGCTCTGGGAAGTTCAGTAGATAAAAACCTGTTTATGTCAGTTTATTCTGAAAGTGAAAACACAGCACTGGCAAATCTTACAACCGAACAGCTTATGGAAAGAAAAAAGGTATATGGCGATATGTATGTAGCCGCACAGCAGTCTTTCTGCAATGCTGTGGGTTATCTGGTTCAGAAAGTCGCTAATATCGAGCAGTTCTTCATTCATGCAGGAGATGAGAACGGCATTGTTGAAAGCGGTGTGATTATAGCTAACTGTTCTGTTTCAGATGTCATTGAACACAAAAGGATTGTTAAAGATTTTCTGAAAATGGCAAGCAATGAGGAAAATGACAGAATATGGTTTGCAGTTCTTCCGGCCGCTATTGACAGGGACGCAAAATGGACTGAAACAAGTTCTGCTTCGGATAGTGACTTCGACCCGTTTAATATAGATAATGTAACAGACAGCAAGGAAAATGTTGGTATAGAAAAAGTCACCGTATCTGACATTAACAATATTTCTGAACTTCTTGCGGAATACGGAATTTTGTCATTCTTTAATTTCAATGCCTGTGAAAGAACAAGTTTTAAGTGTTTCGGAGCAAATGATGAAATAGTTAAAGAATACGAAGAAGAGATTTCAGGAATAAAGAGAAGAGATGCTGTTGCACTGGCATATCCAAACTTTACGATTATTCCGAAAAACAAACGTCAGGTTGAAATGGTAAACGATACTAAACTTTATACGCCTGCTGTCTATATAGATGCAGCATACGTAGCAGCAGGTATTGTTGTAGCTACACAGAGTTTCAGCGTTCAGAAAAAGAAATTCGGCAGAAGAGTTACTGATAAAATGCCCTTCATACGCTTTGACCTTGAGGAAAAAGAGAAAAACCATATTTTCTTTACCAAGTTCAATCCTGAAAGCCGTCTGAATATGGACAGAGATTTGTCTGTATTTCTTAAAGGTAAGAACGGTAATGCTTTCTGTTTCAGAAGTGACTCACTTGAAAAAAATGCTTTTGTATTCACTGCAAGAACACTTAACGCAAAACCTGTTTATCAGTTTATTACTCAGCAGTATTTTAATTTTCTGCTGGAACGTAAATACAGTATGGGACTGACGAATGATGCAGCAAATGAATTTGTCAAGACAATCAGCAAAATCCAATTCAATAACAGCAGTGAAAATATTATAAATAATATCCTGCAACAGAATGATGAATTTATTTACAATGAAGAGGAAGAATCATTCTCTCTCAGATTCATGAACAGCAACGAAACAATAAACTTTGCTGTTAATATTGTTGACAGCAATAATTAATCAGACGGAGGTAAAATTATGAATTTTCATTATGATATTACAATAAAAGGCTCAAAAGATACTATTGAGTTCAAAACTTCAGATACCCAGAACGATGCAATTACTGGTCTGAAATTCGGTTTCAACAGTGACGATGCAACCAGAGAACGTGACAGAAACGGCAGAATTGAAATTGTTGTCTATGGAAAGTTCGACGGTGAACCGGAGACTATGACAGCAATCAATAAACTGGCTGAATGGGCAAAAAGTAAGGAAGACGTTTACCGTGAAGTTACAATAATTCAGAAAACTTTCGATAATGACGCTGACGAAGGCAACTTCAGCAGAACATATCATTTTGATAAAATGTTCTGTATTGATTATTTTGAACGTTCAGGTACTGCAATCGAAAAAGAAGATGATAAAGTCGGACTTGAATTTGAACTCTTTATGGCTCAGGCTCCGACATATAAAATCAGCAAGACATCTATTGAACAGCTTTGAAATGGTGAGAAATTGTGAAATTTACAGGCTTACCTGAATTTATTGAATATCATTCGTTTGAAATTACGGCTGAAAAAAATAAGCATACGATTTGCAGTGTATCATTTATTATAAATCCGGACAGAGCGGAAGACTATCTTCTGACTGCTGAACAAAGAAAACGTGTTGAAATTTATTCGGATTCCGGTGACTGTGTAATGAAAGGTATCGTATCTGCTGTATCTGTAAATTATGGCATAACCAGAACTACAGCAGATGTTACCATTACATCAGAATCCTTGCTGTTGCAGGAAAAATGTGAAGAAAGAATATTCCAGAACCCAAATAAAACATATAGGGATATTCTTAAAACATATCCGGAGGTGGAAATCGGAATATGCGGACATCTGAATGATACAATAGAAGAAATAATATATCAGCATAAAACTGACGATTTTTCATTCCTTCTTTATCTTGCAGGCAGATGTGAAACTGGTCTCTGGATTACAGAAGAAGGAAAAGTTTCTTTTGGTCTTATTAATAATAAAAAGACTTTTTCAGATGACGAAACTGTATATCAGAAATCTGTCCTTGATAAAAAACTTACGGCAACAAAATTCGGACGGGAAATCAGTCTTCTTACAATGGAACAAATTCCAAATGGTTCAATACTGCTGTACAATCAGACAGAATACACAATATGCAGTGTTAATATATGTGAAGAATATAATGAGACATATTTCCGTTATAAAGGTTTTACTAATCCTGATTATGAAGCTGCTGATATAAGAACTTTAATAACCAAAGCAAAAGTAACAGATAACAAAGACCCTGATAATCAAGGAAAAATACAAGTACAGTTTACAGAATTCACAGATAATTCCTCTGAAAAAACATGGATACCGTATCTCACTGATTTTGTAGGAAAAAATAATGCAGGTATTGTAATGATTCCTGATATTGACGATGAAGTTATTATCTGCATTTCTGACGGAACTGCCTATGCGGTAAATTCTTTACGCAATGAAAAAATACCTGAAAACTGCTGTGATATTGATAAAAAATATATTGCTGTAGAAAAATCTGTTTTTGCAATTGATGAAAATACGGTTTTAGTTAAACAGGGTGATAAAATGTCAAATGTTATTACCAAAGATGCAGTTATATCAGAAAATGATAAGTCAAAAATCAGACTTGACAGTAGTTCAGTTACCATAGAAACGGAAAATTCCGGAATTACAATCAATTCTGAACATATTCAGTCCAAAAACGGTAAATCAGTTGTAACAGTTGCGTCAGATAAAATTCTGGCTGAAAACAATAAGGGAAAGTTGAATATCAGTGACAGTTCTGTAGTTCTGGAGAACGGAAAATCACAGTTGTCATTAGATAACGGAAAAACCGGACTTAGCGGAACAAAAATCGATTTCAGCACATAAGTCATAAATTTATAATTGGGAAAGAAGATGGTGCAATGTATAGAAAAGATGAATTAAAAGAGAAAATTTTGAAAGTTATACAAAATACCGGTTTCTCACCTGATGAAGAAAAAAACTGGTCTGTTATTTTTTCTGAAATGGCAGATTTTCAGGAAAAAATGTTGCAGAGTATTCCTGCTCCGATTAACAGACAGTGTGTAAATGACCTGAAAATTCAATGTGGTATTACGTGCCTTAAAAAAAATCAGCTCGGGAAAAACTATCATTTTATGTCCGTTGCTGATGATATTACAGACCCCGACTTCCCGAACGGGAAAATTGAAGAAAATGACAGTATTTCAAAAGATGGCGATTGGTTTATCATCGGAACAGGATATCTGGATTGTGAATATGAGGAATTATTCAGAATATGCGGCAGAGATAAAAAATATAAAGGAAAATATTCAGGCGGAGAATTTGAATACACTCTTATATTGCAGAACAATATCCTTGCAAAAGAAAAAATGCTGTATCAGGCAAGCGAACTGTATCACATAAACAGTCCTGTCATTTTTGCTCCGATGCTCAGAAGACTGGTTTATATTGAGACGAAATCAAATCTTAAAAAAAAGATTACTGAAGAGGATTTACAGCTTGAAAAGAATGGTCTGGATTGCCTGTCAGGAGGCTGGAGAGCCGTATGGAATGTTGAAATTATTAATTCTCCATACGGAACAAAGTCTGTTCACGGATTAAAGTATATTCTGGAGCCAAATGAATATATTCTGCCTGAGGAAAACTATGCCAGCCGTCTGCAAATTTCAAAAGAATATGACGCAGAAAAAGAACAGAATTATGTTCTTGTATCTTCAGAAAGAACAGATATTCCCAAAAATTACTTGTCCAAAGTACGTATTTGTCCTGTCAACAGTAAAAGTGATATATTAAGTTCAGATATGAAATTGTATAATAACTGTGGTTTCATAAATGAGGAAATATCCAGAATATACAGTCAGTCAGATGTTTTTTCATTTCTGAAAGGATTTGACGAAACAGCTGTATGTGACGGTGTATTTACAGAATGTCCGGACGGTTTTAGAGTATGTGCATACGAAATGGGATTTGAATATCCCATTTTTCCTGAATATTTTGATTTTTCAGAAAGACCTAAAATTTTCGTATCATTTAAAAATGACGGAAATAGATATTTGTTTGACCGTATAGTTTATCTGGTTCATACATTGCAAAGACAATTCCCTGAATATATCTGGAAAGGCGGATACTTTATATGAGTGAGGTTTATTACCATTACACACTTGCCCCTTACTGTAATGAAATACTGCACTGCAAAAATCTTTCGGAAATTGACCTGAATGTAAGTATGGACTACGGGATAGTTTTTGCAGGTCTGACTGACGGACAGGAAAATTCAAGGGATTTACAGCTGAAACGTCTTGATTTTATCAGCAATAATACTGATGTTATGAATTTAATTGCACATTTTCTTAAAGAAATAAAGAAAACAGCAGATTATAACAGTTATGATATTGAAAGCAAGATAATGTATGACGCTGTACAGAATGGTGAATACGGAGAATACCCGATTGAGTTTTTCAGACAGAAAAAATACTCTCAGGAACAGGAAATACTTCTCTATTATCTTATTCAGAAGAAACATAATAATAAAAGAACAGATTATTTTCAGTGTGCATTGACTGACATCTTTACCGATGGCGTTACATATTATTTTAATTCAATACGGAAAATCCTGTATATATCATTTATTTCTCCCGAAACACCGGAGAACAGACTGATATTTAATGTTTGCAGGTACTTGTTTGCTGATTTGATTATTAATATTGAAGTCCAGTGGAATAATTATCCGCTGATAATTGATAAAACCAGTTTTGCAATTGTCAGCGAAGGGGAGCAGTCCTGTGGTACTATAATTTAGGAGGTTTGAAATAATGTTAAAAAATATCGGAATTGATTTCGGAACAACCAATACCGTTATCTACAGCAGAGACCTGAAAGGAAATTTCAGGAAAATCAGCGGTAAAGGCGGCATTAAATCAGCTATATACTTTATTTCAAGAGATGAGTATGTAATCGGTAATGAAGCACTTGAGCATGAGGACGAAAGTGAACACAGTCAGGCACTCATTACCGACTTCAAGCCGAATATAATGGAAAAATTTGAAATTGTTGCCGAAAACGGAGAAAAATTCCGGTTAAAAGGTGAGGCAATAGCAAGGTTATTTCTGAATAAACTGCTTTCTGAATGCATTGAAGTGAAATTCAGGAAGATATTCGGAACATCTGAAATTACCAGCGCAGACAAAACTGTCATAACAGTTCCTGCAAAATTTGATGCTGAAAAAAAGTCAAAAATAAAAAAGGCAGCTAAAAATGCATTGTTTTCAAATGTAGGAATAGCATTTGAGCCGACGGCAGCTGCTATTGCTGCATCAGATAATGATGTAACCGACGATATTGTTGCGGTTTACGATTTCGGCGGAGGTACATTTGATGTATCAGTTATTGAAAAGGACAGCAATGACCATTATATTTCAATAGACGAAGACGGCAATTCAGATTTAGGCGGTAATCTTATCACTGACATTATTGCGGAGAAAATATTCATACCTGAACTTAATAAATGTGGAATAGAGATATACAGTGATATTGACGATATGGAATTTGACGATGAGGATACCATGTCCGAAGATGAGTATATATATAATATCCGTACAATAAAAAAATACATTGAAAATCTGAAAGAATATTTTTCAGACTATGACGACGCATATAAAGGAATCATCAATATTCTTGTCAACGGCGAAATTGAGAATATTGATATTGAAATAACTCAGGCTGATTTTGAAAATGCCATAAGAGATACTGTTCAGGAAACAGTTGACATAACCCGTCGTGTAATTGACAGAATAAAGGAAAAGAACAAGTATGTAAAGAAGATTATAATGGCAGGCGGAAGTTCACAGCTGGAATTGGCAAAGAAACTGCTTGAGGAAGAATTTGAGTATGACGGCATTGAAATTATACTCAGTGAAAGCGCATTTGATTTGATAGCACAAGGCGCACTTCTTATGGCTGAACAACAGCGTCTAATAAAAGTCGAGGAAAAGACAGTCACACAGTTCGGGGTGGGAGTTCGAACGGGTGTTGGCATAAAGAAGTTCGATATGCTGATTGATGTAAATAAAACACTTCCGGTAAGCGGCAGTAAACGCTTTTCAATTGACAGTAATATTCTTAATGCAGGAGAAGTTGAAATCCCGTGCTATGAGAAGGACATAAATAATTATCCAAATGCAATAACCGAACGTGATAAGGGAATTACACACATAAATACCTATCATATCGGTTTTGACAGAAAACATAATCCTTCCGAAATTGAAGTTGTATTTGTTATTGAAACAGACGGAACTTTAAATCTTTCAGCTAAAATGTTTGACAAAAGCGGAAAACAGATTACAGACTTCAATGCTGAAATAATGTCGGATAATGAACTTGAGTAGGTGAAAAGATGAATAATCAGGAAATAAAAAAACTTGAAGAAAAATACAATGTGATATACATTTCCTTTTCTGAATCATTTTTAAAATCAATGGAAGAGAAATATCTGAAAAAGAGTATTCAGACCGTTTCAGAAAAGAAAAAATCAGTTATCCCTGACAATGTTGTCACTCCGGATAGAAAATATGTTAAATCTCTGATTGACGCACTTTCCGGAATAACAGAACTCGGCGACTTTGAATTAAACAATTACAGAAAAAGGCTTCAGAATTTACTTGATAATGGTGATTTTGATGATTATGAAGATATAATGGATAATGTTCATGGGCTGATTGAAAAGTATATTTACGGAAGTGATACCAAAGTATCAGCAAGTGGCTGGGCTGAACTTGAGAATTATATAATAAATGCAGGTTATATACCTCTTGATATTAAAACCGGTGATGATGTCACACCTTTCAGGAAATATTTCAGAAAACCAATTCCTGCATCTGGAGGAACTCCCAATACAATAAAAAACATTCAGCTTAAACCATTTACACTAAAATATTATGACGGAGAAGAGGTAAAAGCTGATTTAAAACTCTGTGGGAAATGCACATATTATAAATAAAAGGAGTAATAATATGACAAGTTTTTTAATAATTGCCATTTCCACAGCAATATCAGTAATTGCAAGTGCCGCAGTTGACTGCTATCTGTTGAAGACGCATAAAGTCGGAAGTGAAGAATATAAAGCCTTACTTAAATTCGCACGGAACAATAAAAAAATAAAGAACTATCAGGACATCTTTGAGGATATTTATAAAAAGATTTCCGACCTTGAAAACCGGATTTCAGGTTTGCCATTTAATCCGAAATCTGATAATTATGATGTCATTGAACTGAGAAAGGAAATTGCGGCATTAAAAAATGAAATAAATGCTTTTCAGGTTTCAGAAACGGCAGACAACAGTAACATCAGCAAAGTTAAGGATACTTTAATCAAACTGACAAGCAGAGTACTTTCTCTGGAAAATAAGCTGTCAGAACTGTCTGTACCTGTTTCTGTGGATACATCTGCTCTGGAGACGGAAATAGAAGAATTAAGAAAGATTGCAGATAAAAACAATATGGAAATTGTCTTGTTGAAACAGACTGTAACTGCACAGCAGCAGATGATAGATTTACTGAAAAAAGGACAGTCTGTTCCTGAAAATCATACTTCCGACATTTCCGTCACTTCCAATCCTGCTCCTGAAACAACAGTCAGACCGAAAGCAAAGTTTTTTACTTCACCAAAAATTATAATTCCTGACGCTGAATATGTAAAAATGCTGATTTCAAATCTTTCAATGATAAAAAATGAACTTGGTGTTCCGGAATACAGACATTATGCAGAAGCCCTTCATAATCTGCTTGATGACGACTTTGAGGACAGCGAAGAAATAATGGGTACTGTTCATGGACTGATTGAGAAGTACATTTATGGAAGTGATACAAAAGTGTCAGCAAGCAGCTGGACTGAACTTGAGAAGTATATAATAAGCGCAGGTTATGTACCTGTTCCCGTTAAAGCAGGTGATGATGTTACAAAATACAGGTCCTATTTCAGCAGACCGATACCTGCGGCCGGCGGACCTGAAAATACAATAAAACAGATACAGTTACAGCCATATATACTGACTTATGAAGACAATGGTGAAAAAGAAACTTTAAAACTTTGCGGTAAATGTACATACTATAAATAAATGAGGGAATAACTGATGAATAATTACATAGGCATAGACTTTGGAATGCAGAATTTGAAGGTATGCTATTTTGACGGAAAAAGAAATACCCGTGTCGACCTTGAAGGAAATCAGTCAAGTTCAAGCAAAGTTTCTAAAAATGCAGTATTTTACTGTGAAAATGAAGAACAGATTTTGAACAGGTTCTTTTTCGGAGCTTCGCAGGCTGAAGAAGCAAGAAAATTTTCTGACCCCGATTATATCCGGTATATAAAACGTGAACTTCAGAAAGAACACTACACAAGACAGGTGTGCGGCGGAAAATATGAATTTACTGCATTGCAGATTATCACTGATATTTTCAGGCAGATATATTTTAAAATGTCAGAATCAAGATACGATTTATCAGCACCTGCAATTCTTACAGTACCAGTTGTCTTTTCTGAGGCACAGAAAGAAATGCTGAAATTCTGTGCTGAACAATCGGGCTTTCGTGTACATGAAATCATAACAGAGCCATTTGCCGCACTTTTTTCTGATGAAATTTTTGAAACCTGCACAGAGGATATTGATGAAGATGATGAAGAATACATAATAATATTTGATTTCGGAGCGTCCACACTGGATATCTGTCTTATATGTCTGAAAAACGAATGCGAACATCTTACAGTAGAGACCATTTCTTCTGCTGGACTATCATACGGAGGAAAAGATATAACTGATGCCATATCACTTTGGCTGATGGACAAGTTATCAGATTTTGTGCAAGAACAAATGGAAGCCGGTCGTCTGGATGAGGAATCAGCTAAGGCAACTCTTTTTGAATATGCGGAAGAAATGAAAAATGAACTTTATGAAGAAGAAGATATTCCGGAAACAAAACCAAGAAGTTTCTATGGCAGTAAATTTGTCCTGAAACGTACAAATGTTGATAAAATACTGGACGAATCAGGAATATGGAATAAGATTTCTGAAACAATCGAGGATATGTTTGATTGTACTGACGAATTTGACGCTGATGATTACTCAATTGTGACAAAAGTTGTCATGACAGGCGGAACGTCAAAAATTCAGTATTTCCGTGACAAAATGGAAGAAATGTTCAGTAATGCGGAATTAGTCGGCGATTTGGAGGAAGAGGACACTATATATTGTTCTGTATCAAGCGGAGCTGTCAATTATGCCAGACAAGACGATATAATCATAAAAAACTCATCTCCGATGAACATAGGAATTTCAGTCGGCAGTGGATTTGAGAAAGTACTGAACCGTAACTCTTTCTACAATGTTTACGGCAAAAGAAAACAGATTAGTATTGAATGGCTGAACTCAAACGACTGGAAAATCAACGTCTATCAGACTTTGGACGCAGTCCGTGAGCATACAAAGCTTGACAATGAAAACATATTGTATTCAGGCTGTATCCGGCTCGACAGGAATTTATATGAAGAGGACGAAGATATAGTAATTCAACTGAAGCAGACGCATTGCGGAATAGCTGCAACTACAGCTTCAGCAGATGAAATAACAAATATAATAGAGGAAAACATTCCTCTTAAATCGGAGGTAAAATATGAGTAACATAACAAAGGAACAGATTATCAGGCTGGAAAAAGTAGGACTTGCAATGGCTGACAGTATTTCAGACGAATATTCTGCACTGGAGAAGTCCTATACTGGCAACAAGGAAATAATCAGCAGAATGTATAATGACTTCGGCAAAATAGTAGGGGATATGAATAAGGAGGGTATTAACAATGCTGAGTAAAATAGAAGATATAAAGAATGTAATAACAAGTTTCAGCATCATTTCTCAGGAACTGCTGACTGAAAACGAAATGCTGAAACAGCAGCTTGATAATGCAGAAAAGGCACTTGCTGAAAGCAAAAAGAATGCTGATGAACTGAGAACTGACAACAGGCGTGAAGTAAGCGGTCTCAGGGAGCAGATAAATGAACTGAAGCTTGAAAAGAACAATATTAAAAACGATTATGACGATCTGTGCTCCGAAAAAGAGGAAATCAGCAAGACAAAGCGTAAGCTTCGGGAAGAAAACAAGGAATATAAAGAACAAATAGAAACATTGCGGAAGCAGATTAGTAGTTTAACCGAAGCAAATACTGTTTTGAATTCTCAGCTTGAAACGACAATGTCAATTGAAGAACATCTGAAAAATCTGTATAATAATCTTGAGAAGGTTATCAGCAACAAGCTTGACGAGATTATCAGCAAGCAGAGCGATGAAACAGACAACTGTATTGACAGCATCATAAACTATCTTAAAGATGACTTTATGGAACAATTCAATGATATTTTTGTTGAAGTTGAAAACGAAGAAGAAAATTATGATGATGAAGAATATGAAGACGATGAAGATTATGAGGAAGACGATGATGTAGACAGTGAAGATGATGATATTGACAGCAGCGATGACGAGGAAGATGATTTTCCTGAAAACGAAGAAGAAAATGATTATGACAACGATGAGGATGATGAGGAAGACGACGATGATATTGACAGCAATGATAACGAGGAAAGTGAAGAAAATTCAGATGATGAAATAAAAGAAGATGTGGAATGGTAAGATTAATATTAAAAGAGGAGGACGATATAAATGGGTAACAAATTTTATGTCGGCATAGATTTAGGTACTACAAACACTCTTGTTGCTTACAACAAAAAAAATGTCATAACAACTCTGAGATTTGCAGGCGGTTCAGGAAATGTACTTCCTTCGGTTCTGTTTCTTAATCCCGAAACAAAGGAAATCGAAATCGGAGCGGACGCATATCGTGAGGGAAATTTCCAGCCTGAAAACAGAATTAAATCTGCAAAAACGTATATGGGCAGAAATAAAGTCTATGAACTGCCCGTAAACGATGGTGAACCGGTAAAAATGACACCTACAGACGTAGCTACGGAGGTACTGAAAGCGGTCAAGGCACGCATTATCAAAAAACTGAAACTTTCCGAAGATGATGAAATATGTGCCGTTATCACAGTGCCGGCTGCATTTTCGGGAATACAGAAGGAAGAAACAAAAAGAGCTGCTGAAAATGCAGGACTGACCTGTCTGGGTCTTAGACCTGAACCGGTTGCCGCTGCAATAGCCGGAGCTGAAAGTATATCAGCAAATTCAATGGTTTTTGTAGTCGATATCGGCGGCGGAACATACGACACGGCTGTAGTTGCACTTGATGAGAATTTAAATCCTGAAATTATAAGTCAGGAAGGCGACAGGGCACTTGGCGGAGATGATTTTGACAGAAAGATATATGAATATCTGCTTGAAAAAGTCGGTGATGATTTGGGTCTTGATTTGTCAGACGAAAAAAGTTCCGGCTTGCCGAGAGAAACTTATCTTAGCATTTCGGCAGAAATACATGACCGTTCAAGAGATGTAAAAGAAGAACTGTCCCGTGTGGAGGAATACTATGTGAAATTTGACAAGTTTATTGTTGAGGGGTATAATAACAATGAACCTGTTCATTTAAGCTATAAAATCACCAGAGAAAAGTTCAATTCTCTTTGTAAGGATATTTACGAAAAAATAGAAAAGCGGCTGGACAAGTCTATAGATGACTTTAAAAAGAAAGGTCATGATATGTCAGATATAACACATCTGGTTCTTGTCGGCGGCAGCTGCTATATTCCTGCTATAATTGAATTATGTGAAAGGAAAATAGGAAAAACTTCCTCAATGCAGTGCGACAAAACCACAGCAGTTGCTGAAGGAGCAGGAATTATCGCAAATAACTGGGTCGCAATAGGCGAAAATATCGGCGGTCTTGTTGCACAGTCTATGGGTATCAGGGTTTCCGGCGAGGAATTTTCTAAAATCATTGAAAAAGGAACTGCTTATCCGTGCAGAAAATCGGAAGTATATACTACAACCTATGATAATCAGAGTACCGTAAGGATTGCGGTTTATTATGCCGCACCTGATAAGGAAGACTGCAAGAATATTTCTGAACATGAATATTATGGTTACTTTATTCTTGACAATATTCAGCAGGCAAAGCAAGGTGTACCGCAGATAGAAGTTACTTTTGATTTTGATTCCAGTGAACAGCTTACTGTTACTGCAACCGATTTAGCTACAGGAAGCACGAATAAAGTTAAAGTCGACCGCAGTGTTTTACTGGAAGATGAAATGCGTCAGAGCAATCCGATGGCGATTGATTTGCTGATTGATTGCAGTGGTTCAATGGACGGTTCACCGATGGCTGACGCAAAAGATGCCTGCAAAAAGATGATTTCAGAAATCGTTGATTTGTCTGTCCATGACATTGGAATTACAGCTTTTGCGGATTATCCTTCATCAATCTGTGAAATAACATCTGATAAAAATATTCTTCTCGGCAGTGTTGACAAAATGTATGCACGGGGCGGAACACGTATGATGCAGGGTATTGAATACAGCTATAATAAGCTGCTTAAATCTGACAAAAATGAGAAAATCATTTTCATGATGACAGACGGCTCACCGAATGGCGGAGACCATTCTGAAGTTATTTCTGGAAAGATGCGTAAGGAAAACAATGTTCGTTTGGCTGTAATATTTATAGGAAGTCCGACTGACAGAGGATATGCAATTGCACAGAATGTTGCCGCTGCCAATACACTTGCAGGAGAAGAACGTCTGTTTTATACTTCTGAAAGTATGAGCGAACTTGGTTCGATATTCAAAAAAGTATATGCTGATATTACAAATATCAATTAAAGGAGGATATTTATGCCTAATATTATGATTAATGACGGCAAGCCGGAGTTTGATATTACAAACTGGAAAGCAATTTTTGAAAACAAGAAAGTGCCTGTCCCTGTAAGTGAAATTGAATTCCGTGATGTTATGACTGATAAAGCGGTTAAAATGCCAATCAGGATTGTTTCCGAAGCTATCATAAGTGAAACCAAATGGGACAGCGATACACTGGAGGAAGAATGCCCGTCAAGAACGTCAAAGATTGATAAATTTCTTGAATTGTTTGATGTAATTTACCCGAAAAGTGAGGAAAAGGAAAACGACGAACAGTCTGAAAAATATATACAGACAGAACTTGCAGACAATGTTAATGAAACATTTTCCTCGCCTGTAGAGGAATTTGATGCTGAAACGCTTTCAATTGATGAGGCGCAGGATTTCTTTGATGCTCACCGTTCAAAACTCACAAAGGATATTGACGGAAAAATAAGCATAAAAGCTCCTTTACTTTATGAAAATATGTCGGTTACGGTCAACAGCAATTTCAGAATTAAATATAATGTTGAAGGTATCAGCCGTAACAATATATTGATTACTGATGATAAATCCGAAACAGTTGTTGCTGTCGGAAAAATTGTCAGCAAGGAAGGAAACGACCTCATTGTAATTGAAAGAGATGATATAGATTATTCTGCTTTCAGAAACAAGATACAGTTTAATATGGTTGTTCTGAAAATCAATAACGGAACTTTTACCGGTGAAATGATTTTCAAACCTGTCAAAATCCAGATGCATGAAATCGAAACAACAGACAAGGTTCTGTGTATTGATTTCGGTACAAGCAATACAACAGCAGGCAGTTATCGTATCAAGGATAAATTCGGTACTGAGCCGGAACTGGTTACATTTGCTGATGTGACACAGGAAAACCGTCTTGCAGATTATTTTCCGACGGTAGTATATATCGAAGACTGTTCCGACCCGAATAATATAAAATACAAATTCGGATTTGAGGCTAAGAAGTCTGAAAAATCAAACAATTATGAATCTACAGCGTCTGTTTTCTATCAGATAAAACACTGGCTTATTGAAGACAGTTACTATTCGGATACAATAACTTTATTTGATGATAAAGGCAATGCAGCAGAAGTATCCAAAAAGTCTGTAGTCTGTGCATATCTGAAACATATTATCGCACTTTCTGAAGATTATTTCGGAGTAAGATTTAAGGAACTTCATTTTACTTCACCGGTAAAAATGAAACATAAGTTTACCAATATTCTGAAGGCACTGTTAAATGATTATACTATTATTGAAGACGGTATAGATGAAGCAGGTGCAATTATTTTTGATTATGTATCGGAAAAGTTTGTAAAGTGGCAGGAAGCAAAGCGGAAAAATGAAACAGACGGAAGTGTTGCTGTTATTGACTGCGGTGGCGGAACAACAGATTTGACAACCTGCAAATATGCATTCGTTCAGAAAGAAGACAGTACGAAAATAAATCAGATTAAAATTGACACTCAGTTCTCAAGCGGTGATTTCAATTTCGGCGGTAATAATATAACCTACAGAATTATGCAGCTTATAAAACTGAAAATAGCTGTAAAATACGGCTTTATCACGGAAGAAGAGTTCAATAAAGTTCTGGAATATTCTGAAAATGATATTCTTCGGGACGCTGACGCAGGCAATTATGACAGCAGTTCAATTTATAATGACTTTATTTCTCTTTATGAGAGATGTGAGGAGTTTATCCCCACACAGTTCAACAATATGTCTGATGACTTCTTTGATGATGATATGCCTAAGATAAAGCGGAATTTCTATTATTTGTGGCAGTTTTCCGAACAGGTAAAGATAATTTTTTACCGTGAGGAAAAGGAAGTCAAGAAAGATAAGTGGGACGATGCAATTCAGACAATCGGTGACCTGAAACTCAACTATCTTTATCAGAAGCAGGGCAACACACTCAGCCGTCTTGAAGCACCCCTTGACGACCTTGAAATCACGATTACAGAAATCCGTAAGGTTATATTCGGCGACATCTACAATCTTCTTAACAGAATTCTTAACCTTGAAAACGGACTTCCCAATCCCATATATGATTATTACCGTCTTTCAGGTCAGTCATGCAAGATAAACCTGTTTAATGAACTGCTTAAGGAATTTATTCCCGGAAAAAGACTTCGTAAAAAAATGGAAGTAAATTATGGACACATTGAAAGTATTTCATTGAAAAAACACTGTATCGGCGGAAGTATCAGATATATGATGTATAAGAGACTTAATATGCGTACTGAATTAATCTCCACATCTGTACTGGCTGAACGCATTTACAAAGTAAGTTTTGCGGATTTGAACGATGAATTTCCGTCAGAAGACGCTGAGGAAAATACAATCAGATTTTATCCTGTTACTTCTGAACTTGATGAAATTACGGTTGTAATCAGGGATAATAAAAAAGTTATCAGGAAAATCAATATTTCAATGAAACATATCGGAGAACTGAATAACTTTGAATGTAAAAATCCCGATAAAGTTATCAATGAACTCAGAAAGAACGGAAACGATACTATAAACTGGGAGCGTACACGGTCTAAACTGGCAGATATTAATCGTAACGGAGATGATGGCAGAATTATACTTGTTGTTGCTGTTCCTGCCGGTAACTGTGACGGTTATGGTTTCTACATTCACTACATCAAGAAGATTATCGAAGGAAATGAAGAAAAATATGTTGTGACTCGCGGAGAATACTATAATTACGAAACAACAAGTCTCGGATTTTTTGATGGTAAGAGGTAAAAATATATGGCTGTAATCAAATCTACTTCTCTTGATTTGCGGAGCGGAATGTTGTTGAGCAAAGAAATTCTTGAACAGATGGATAGTCAGAGCCGTCTGTTCAGGATACAGTATGACTGCTATCCCGACGGCATTATCTATGGCTTTATTCCGACTGAAGAAAACGGAAAACTGTATCTTTCTTCAGGACTGATTAAATTTCACGGAAAGTATTTCTTTTCTGATAAAAAAATAAATATCCATGAATTTCTGGATTTATCTGACGCAGACGGGCAAATCAGGAATACAAAATACACAGCTATGGCATTTGTTTCAGGCGGTATTGAAACAGTTAATGAAGGAATAATTTCTGAATGCTTAATTCTTAAATTACTTGACAGAAACGAATTAAAGAATGATGATATTCTTATTGCGGAATTTCAGTATCATAAGGGAAAAAGACAATGGAAATCAGAAAACAGAAATGCAGTTGAAATACTGGAGGAACAGCTGAATAAAGAGGGGTATTATTATTCATTTTTAAACGTAAATTACAGCATTCCGTATGAAAACGTATTTTCTCCTGTTATTTGCAGAATGATGAAAGAATGCCTTAAGGAAAAGAAGAATAAGTCCAGTGCGGATTTAATTCTGCTCTTTATGCTGTCACAAAATCAGACAATTTCCAATGAGGTATTAAGAACATGGTTTGAAGCAAACGGAATATCAGCCGTATCAGATGAAAGAAAATCTGTCATAAGATTGTTTCTGGACTGCATAAAAAAAGAAGTACCTGTCAGACAATCACCGGCTGTCTGTACAAAAACTGATGATAATCAGAAATATGAAGATGACTACGGCTTTTAAAAACTTTATATACATAAAAGAAAAGCAGAGCAAGTCCAATATGGATTTGCTTTGCTTTTTGTGCAAAATACTATAATAACTGATATATGTAATATAATTTTCTTTAACAATAAACAGTGCCGTTATATTACACATACTGTATTTTGCATTTCAAAATATATTTTAAATATGATATTATATTTTATTGACAAAAGTTGAAAACTGCTGTATAATATAAAACAAAAAGACAGGCTTAATAAAAGGAGGAATTTATGAATATCAGAAAAATAATTTCAGGAGTGCTTGCAGTTACAGTTATGCTCACAAGTCAGGTATTTTCACCACTCAGTTCTTTTGCGGTCGCAGACAAGAGCAGGGTTTCTGTTCATGACCCGTCAGTATTCAAGAATACAGACGGAACATACTATATTTTCGGTTCACACATTGATGCTGCAAAGTCAGATGATTTACAGAGCTGGATAACGTTCTCAAACGGCTATACTGCAACAAACAACGTCATTTTCGGAGTCCTTTCAAAAAATCTTGCAGGTGCGTTTTCGTGGGCAGGTGAAAATTTAGAGGACTGCGATATTACAAAACCGAATTCCAGTGGTTTCGCTGTATGGGCTCCCGACGTGGTCTACAACCCTGACTACATCAATAAAGACGGTTCAAAGGGTGCATACATGATGTATTTCTGCACAACTTCAACATATATCCGCTCTGTTGTTGCATTTGGAGTTTCACAAAATCCGGAAGGACCTTATGAATTTGTAGATACACTGATTTATTCAGGTTTCACTAAAAATGACAGTTATGCAACAAGTTCAACAAAAAATGTAAACAGGAAGTACACTTCAACTAATATTGATGAACTTATCGCATCAGGAGATGTTACATGGAATGACAGCTGGTTCAGCGGAAATGACTTCAATAACCAGCAGTTCCCGAATGCTATTGACCCGACCATTTACTACAGTCCTGACGGCAGAATGTACATGACATACGGTTCATGGTCAGGAGGAATTTTTACTCTTGAAATTGACAAATCCACTGGTAAGGTTATTCACCCTGAGACAGCCGCAACGTCAGACGGACGGCTTATTGACAGCTATTTCGGTACTAAGATTTCAGGTGGATACGGCAAGTCAGGTGAAGGTCCTTTTATTGAGTATAATGACGAAACAGGCTACTACTATTTATGGGTTACTTACGGCGGACTTGCTTCGGACGGCGGTTATAATATGCGTGTTTTCCGTTCCAGAAACTATAACGGCCCTTTTTATGATGCCGCAGGAAATCCCGCAGTTTTAAATTCAGATTCCAATCTTGACAGTGTGGGACTGAAAGTTATGGGTAATTACAAATTCAGTTCATTCAGTCAGGCGTATATGTCTCCGGGGCATAATTCGGTCCTCAAAGACGACGACGGCAAGTGGTACTTAATAAATCACACACGTTTTGACGACGGCTATGAATTTCATCAGGTGCGTGTACGTTCCATGTATTTCAACAGTGAGAGCTGGCCCGTTGTTGCTCCATACGAGTACAGTGGGGACGAGATTTCAGAAAGCGGATATGACACGGCGGATATTGCAGGCGACTACGAATTTATCAATCACGGAAATGATACAAGCAGTACTATTCATAATTATATCAGCATAAAACTCAACGAAGATGGTACAATAAGCGGTGACGCATCAGGTACATGGAAGCAGGCAGACGACAGCGCACAGGCAGTTCTTATTATTGACGGACAGTGCTATAACGGATATTTTATGGCTATACAGGACGAAACAGGTCAAGAAAAGAAAGTGATGACATTCACAGCTGTGGGCAGTAATAACCAAACAGTATGGGGCGCACAGACTAAGGAATACACAGGAACTGACCGTGCAGGACTTATTGACTGCACCAATTCCGACAGCAGTCTTGTATACAATCCAGATACGGTTTCAGGTACAAATAGTGTTAAAAATATCGGTGATACGGATTTATTAAGCGGTGTTTCCTACTTTATTTCAAACAAAAACAGCGGACTTCTTTTAGAAGTTGAAAATGGCCTCACGGCTGAAGGTACGAATATTCAGCAATGGGAAATGAATAAAGGTCCTCACCATGAATGGCGTATTACGGATTTGGGCAACGGTTACTGCAAAATTACTCTCATGTCCGATGAAACCATGTCCCTTACTGTTGACGGAAACGGTAAAGATGACGGACTGAACGTCAAGCTTTCAAAATACACAGGTGCGGACAATCAGCAGTGGAAACTTGTAAAAGACGGCAGTTACTACGGTATTATCTCGAAATCTTCGGGAGATACAGCAGGTCTTGACGTATTCGAGTGGAGTACCGAAAATGGCGGAAATATAAATCAGTGGAATTTCTGGAGCGGTGATTGTCAGCTCTGGAAAATCACTCCCGTTTACCCGACGGTTAATGACGGTAGATACACACTCCGCAACGTTAATTCAGACAAATATATTTCTGCCGACGGTGCAAATATAATTCAGGATAAAAACGCTGATATATGGGAAATTATCAATAATTCAGACGGTACTTGTTCTATTATAAATAATTCTGACAAGGCGGTTACAGTCGAAAACGGTTCAGCAAAGGACGGCACAAATATTTGTCTTGCTGATTACGAAAAAGACAATTCGGCACAAAGATTTAAACTCAACTGCAACAAGGACGGCTCTTATTCAATCCTCACAGAAACTTCCTCAATGCTTTCATGCCTTGATGTGTACGAAATAAGTACCGAAAACGGCGCAAATATCTGTGAATGGGAATTCTGGGGCGGTGACGGTCAGAAGTTTGTCATTGAACCGGCAACTGAAAAATCTGTTAAAGGCGATGTCAATGCGGACGGCAGCTTCACAATCGCAGACGCTGTTATGATGCAGAAATGGCTGCTCAGCTCGGGTGAAATCACCGACTGGAAGGCAGGCGACCTGATTGCAGATAACAGAATAGATGTATTTGATTTCATAGCTATGAAACAGATACTTGTAAACATTATGGAAAAATCTGATTGACCGCAGTCTGTAAATAATAAATAACCTCAATTTCGGTTAAAAATCCGATTTCGAGGTTTTATTTTTTCATATCAGTATTATGATTTCATAAGAAAATCCTTGCAGGTTTTCTCCACTATTTTCCTTGCCTTTGACGGACTTGCATTAATTTCACAGCAGGCTGAATGATAATGACCGCTGCTATGAACTTTACATATTTCGTTATAGCAGTCAAAGAAAATATAAATGAAATTAAGCCGTTTTGCAGTTTATACCATCTGTTTTTTAGTAAGGTTATTCAGCCACTTGTATTTTTTGTAATGCTTATAAACAGCAGGGAGTTTTATTATTTCGTCAATATTTATAGCAATGTATACAGCCATTACAGGAAGTTTAAGCAGAAAAGCAAAAACAAGTCCAATCGGTACGGTAACGCACCACATTGTAATTGTATCGCATTTGAAACCGAAACGTGAGTCACCGCCGGCAGGAAATATTCCGCCGATTACTGTCATGTTCATTGCTTTGCCGACTACATAATATGAACATACAACAAGCATTATCCGCAGGTAATTCTGTGCTGTATTGCTTATTGTGCTGAAAAGCGGTACAAACGGTATTATGCATAGTATCAGAAGTCCTGAAACTATACCGCAGATAAGTGATATTCTGCACAATTCAGAGCCATATTGTTTTGCTTTGTCAATCATACCTTTTCCGAGTTCCTCACCGATGATTACGGCAGATGCAGAGGCAACGCCCTGACATACGCAGATTGACAGATTTTTTACTATATTTGCGATTGAATTTGCAGCAGTTGCATCACTTCCGAGATGACCGAGAATAACAGAATACATAGTAAAGCCCATTCCCCATGCAAGCTGATTTCCGAGTACAGGCAGGGCATATCTGAAATAATCGTCCATAAGTGATTTATCTGTATGCAGGACGTATCTCAGCCGTATTTTCAGATTATCTTGATGTAGCATTACAATCAATGTCCATACGAGTTCGACTATTTTTGATATTACAGTTGCAATTGCTGCACCTTTTATCTCCATTCGTGGGAAAAATCCCACACCGAAAATCAACAGCCAGTTCAACAGTATATTAAGTACAACAGAGACCGAGCTTATCAGCGAGCTTTTTCCTGCCTGACCGCAGTTCTTCATGATACACAGATAAACCTGTGACACTCCGAGAAAAAGATAGGAAATTCCTACTGTCCTCAGGTAATCCGCACCGAAGGATATAAGTATTTCTTCTGAGGCAAAGCATTTCATAAGAAATTCAGGAAAAAACAGTGCGGTGACAGTAAAAATCAGTGAAATCGGGACAAGAATTTTCAGACCTGTTCCAAGAATTTTTTCAACTGTATCTCTGTCTTTTATTCCCCAGTACTGCGCAGCCAGAATGGATACACCACCTGTTATGGCGAAGATAAACAGATTATATACAAACTGCACCTGTCCTGCGAGAGATACAGCAGATAATGCGTCCTGATTTAGAAATCCCATCATCACCGCATCTGTAAATCCGACAAGCGAAAGCATAAGGCTTTGCAGAGTAATCGGTATAACAAGTTTCAGAAGTTTACTTTTAAATTCAGTATCTTTCATTATATCACTCCTTTTGACATAAATTTCAGGCAAGAATATAATACAACGTCTGATATGATTTGTCAATGAGTTTTTTATCAATTGAAATGTAAAAATACTATTATATAATTAAAATAAATTATATTGATAAAAACTTGACAGAATTACAAATATATTGTATAATCATATTAACATTAATTTGTGGGGGATGAATTTTAGTGAAACAATTTAACTTTAATTATTCAGACACTGATGTGCTTGAAGATGAACTTGAAAAGTTCCGGATAAGTCTGAACGGCAGTTCAAAAATGATGTTCTGCATTTATTCAGAAGTGCTGGAGCAGGCTGTTTTCTGCGCTATCGGAAAATCCATTGAGAAGATTTTTCCCGATGCAGAATATATGGGCTGTTCGACAAGTGGAAATATTGTCAACTGTTCTCTTTCGTCTGAAATAACAGTAGTATGTACTGTTTTTGAAAGCCCGTCAACAAAGTTTATGCTCCGCCGTTTTGACCTCTCTGCTGACGTGGAAAGTGTTACAGACAGCATTAACAGAATTATCACTGACAATCAATGGGTGAAAGCAATTGAAATGTACTTCACAATCCCTGAAAGTTCCTATACAAAGTTTTGCAACGGAATGAATAAAATTCCGCCCGAAATTCAGATTTTTGGTGGTGTATCATGCAGTGCAGATATAACAAGCAGTGCTTCATGCGTTTTCACCAGAAATGAGGGATTTTCTGAAAAGTCCGTTGTTATAATATTCTACGGCGGTGAAGACCTGAATGTGACTTCCATTAAAATTACAGGCTGGAAACAGCTGAAAAGAACTTTCCGTGTCACGAAGTCAAACGGAAGTAACCTTGCTGAACTCGACAATATGCCCGCTTATGAAGTCTACAGAAGATACCTTGCTATTCCTAATGATGAGAACTTCTTTTTTAATACACTTGAATTTCCTCTGTTTTATGAGCATGACGGAACAACTATTCTGCGTGTGCCTGTTGCAAGCAATGACGATGGTTCGCTTACTATGTCTTCTGATATAGAAGAGGGTTCGGTTGTCTGCCTTTCTTACGGAGACCCCCGTACTGTTGTAGAAAATATTGAAAGTGACAGTCTTATTATCCGTGATTTTCAGCCGGATGTCATTCATATTTTTTCATGCGCAGCAAGACGTGCTTTCTGGAATACAAACGAACCTACTTATGAACTCTCCGCACTTAAAGATATTGCCTCGTCTGCCGGATTTTTCTCGCATGGTGAATTTATCCGCAAGGACGGTTTTCTCAATCAGCATAATGTAACTCTTGTCATAGCTGCTATGAGAGAGGGTGAAAAGCATAAAAATTCAGCAGTAACTGAACAGAAAGCAAAACCAGATGTTTCTTCTAAAATGCCGCTTGTTTCACGTCTTGCAATGTTCATTGCTGAATCTTCAAAAGAACTTGAGGAATACAACGCATGTTTGCAGATAATAAACAAAAAACTCAAAGCAGCTTCTATTATTGACGGTCTTACAGGACTTTTTAACCGCCGTGAAATTCAGACAAGAATTGAAAACTGTCTTAAAAATATCAAAAAAAATGATTTCTCTATCATCATGCTTGATATTGACAACTTCAAGCAGGTCAATGATACATATGGTCATCAGGAAGGTGATGCGGTTATTATTGCACTTTCTGACATTCTCCGCAACAAGCATTTACAGAAATCGGACGAATATTCGTCCGGCAGATGGGGAGGAGAAGAATTTATGATACTTCTGCCCGACACGAAACTATCTACAGCTGTCCTTGTGGCTGAACTTATAAGGAAATGCTTTGCAGAAGTTGTCTTTCCTAATATAAGGTCACAGACTATAAGTCTTGGTGTAACGCAGGCACGCCCCGACGATACTATCGACACTCTATGCACCCGTGTTGACACAGCTTTGTATAAGGCTAAAAAAGGTGGCAAGAACAGAGTTGTTTCGGAATAATACTGATAATAAATGCAGGAGTAATTGACATGAATATAATATCAGATGAAAAGTTTGATGAGGAAAGAGCATTGTATGGAAGTCATGGGATTATATTGAAAAACTGTTCTTTTGATGGTATTGCAGACGGTGAAAGTGCATTAAAGGAAAGTACTGACATTGAAGTTGATAATTGTTTCTGTAATCTTCGCTATCCGTTCTGGCATGACAGCAATATTGCAATAAAAAATACAGAGATGACGGAATTATGCAGGGCTGCCCTCTGGTATTCCAATAAAATCACCATTGAAAATACAAAAATTCACGGCATAAAGGCTTTAAGGGAATGTTCAGATATACATATATCAGAATGCGATATTATTTCACCAGAATTCGGCTGGTTTTCGGATAATATCAGAATGGAGAAATGTAAAGCCGAAAGTGAATACTTTATGATGAGGAGCAGGGATATTTATTTTAAAAATATAGATTTCAAGGGTAAATATTCATTTCAGTATATTGAAAATGCGGTTTTTGAGAACTGCAATTTTGATACTAAAGATGCTTTCTGGCATGGCAGAAATGTCACGGTCAGAAACAGTACTGTAAAAGGGGAGTACCTTGCATGGTATTCAGACGGTCTTACATTGGAAAATTGCAGAATTATCGGTACTCAGCCATTGTGTTACTGTAAAAATCTCCGTCTGATAAACTGTGAAATGATTAATACAGATTTATGTTTTGAAAAATCAGATGTTGAAGCCTCTGTAATATCTCATGTTGACAGTATAAAGAATGTTCACAGCGGAAAAATAACTGCATTGTCTGTTGGTGAAATAATAATGGACGACGAAACGGCAAAGGGAGAAATCTTTTGTGGCAATGTATTGTAAGGAAATGATTTTATGGCAAAAATAAAGAATAAAAGACGTTCTGACGGAAGATTGCAGTCAAAAGTATATCTTGGAATAACAGACGGCAGGCGCAGATATAAGTATGTGTATGCCTATACGCAGAAAGAACTTAATGCAAAAGTTGATGAAGTGAAGTTACAATTGGGCAAAGGACTTGATGTTCTTGCACAACATGATACTTTCGGCGAATGGGCTGAACGCTGGCTCAGACTGAAAAAGATGGAAGTAAGTCCGCAACGCTTTTATATATATGAATGCAGAGTAAGAAATCTTGCTCCACTCAAAGAAAAAGAACTGACAAAAATACGTACAATGGATATACAGGATATTATAATAGAATATTCGGACAAGTATTCAAAATCGGTACTGAGAGAGATAAAAAGTACTGCACAGCAGATAATCAGCCTTGCCGTCGATAACCGTGTTACTGACTATAACCCTGCGTGTTCAGTGAAAATTCCTGACGGTAAACAAAGTAATCAGAAAAGAAGAGCATTGACAGAACAGGAACAGCGTTGGATTGTTGAAACTCCGCACCGTGCAAGAACGTCTGCCATGATTATGATGTATGCAGGTCTCAGAAGAGGGGAGGTAGTTCCTCTTTTGTGGAGCGATATAGATTTAGAAAATGGCACTATAAGAGTAAACAAGTCTATGGAGCGTTCAGGAAGTATATGGAGAGTGAAACAGGGTGCTAAATCGGAAGCAGGTGTGAGGAATGTATATATTCCGCAGATATTGACCGATTACCTGAAAAGCGTTGAACGTGACGGAAATATGCTTGTATGCCATGATACTTCAGGGAATATTATGTCTCTTTCGTCATGGAACAGTATGTGGGAAAGCTATCTTGCTGAACTGAATTTCCGTAACGGTGATTTTTCATGTATAGCAGTTATAGAAGGTAACAGACTTACAGAGTACAGTAAACCCGAAAGCAGATTTGCTCCGGAGAAGATACCTATGGTCATACCACGTATAACTCCGCACTGGCTCAGGCATACTTTTATAACATCTATGTATCTCGCAGGAGTAGACGTTATAACTGCAAAGGAGCAGGCTGGTCACTCCGATATTAATACAACCATGTCAATATATACGCATCTTAATTCAGTCTATAAAGAAAAACAAATGGATAAACTTAATAAATATTATGGGTGTCAGCTGGGTGTCACAGAAATCAGGAAATCTGATAATACAGGGCAGAACGAGTTGCACAGGACTACAGGCGGTATGTAGTCACCGTATGTTTGAAATTCATAAAGATACTTGACATAATCTGTTTTATATATTATAATATATATAGTAAACTTAATTCAAGGGGGACTTTATTATGGAGAATATCAGAATTATAGAACTTTTTGACCTTTCACATACTCTTTCTGCTGACTATCTCAAAGGTTTTACTTATCCATGGGAAGCACTTAAAGGTATAAGTGAGTTTATTGTTGAACTCGGAAAAAAACTAAATCCTGACGAATATGACAATCCGTCTGAAAATGTGTGGGTTCACAAGACGGCAAAAATCTTTCCCAGTGCTTATCTCGGCGCACCTTGCATTATAGGTGCAGGAACAGAAGTCCGCCATTGTGCATTCATCAGAGGAAGTGCTTTAATCGGAGAAAACTGTGTTATCGGAAACTCAGTTGAACTGAAAAATGTTATTATTTTTGACAATGTCCAGACACCTCATTACAATTATGTCGGTGACAGTATTCTCGGATATAAGTCGCATATGGGAGCAGGTTCGATAACTTCAAATGTAAAATCAGACAAAACAAATGTTGTTATTAAGTCTGGTAACGAGCATATTGAAACGGGTATAAAAAAGATTGGCGCAATGTTGGGAGATAATGTTGAAGTCGGCTGTAACAGTGTGCTTAATCCCGGAACAATTATTGGCAGATGTTCAAATATTTATCCAACAAGCTGTGTAAGAGGTGTAGTTCCTGCAAACAGTATCTGGAAAACAGATGCTGTTGTTATAAAAAAAGTTTAAGTTTTATTTCAAAAAGTCAACCAAAAATAAATGGTTGACTTTTTGAATATAAATTTTCTTTTAAAAGTTTCACCAAACTTGCATTTGGTGAAACTGTGAAGAAATGGTTTTCCACAGTTTTTCACGGGAATTTGTGGAAAACACGTCATTCAGAGCCTTTGTCGAGGTTAAGGAGTATGAGAATATTTTCCGTAATTTCATGAATGGTATCATTGCGGACAATAGCCGAAGCGAGTTCAGAGCAGTCCACAATATCAACCTTGCTGAACCTGATGTTTGACCGGAGCTGTCTGAGTTCGTTCTCCGACTGACATCTGATGTTGTATATGTAGCTCATAAGAACAATTGTTTCTTTCTGTGTCAAGAATTATCCCCCCCGTATCGTCAATAATCTCACCTGTTGTGCCATCAACAACAGTTCCGTCAGACATGAATATGCGGAAAAGTATGTAATTGTCATTTTTCCAGACATAACGGTAAACAGTATCATCAGGGGCTGACGTACTGTCATCGTCGATATGGATAAGTTCATCTTCTCTGAGTTCTCCTTTTTTGTCGCAGAGACCAAGAAGTTTTTCTGTTTTTCTGTATAATCCCATAGTAATAAATGTATTGACAGTAAATGTTATGTACTTTCTGTAGTCATATAGCGCAATAGCTTTAATCAATAAAAAAATATCCTGCTCCATATCCATGTTATCCATGATTTTTTATAATTTTTATCTTGACAAACAACTATAGATATGATATAATAATATTGTGAGCAGACTATGTGGCAGCGTGAACAGTTTTTAGTTCATGAGGAAAGTCCGAGCATCACAAAGCAAGGTAGCTGTTAACGGCAGCCGAGGGCGACCTTAGGGCAAGTGCAACAGAGATATACTGCCTGTTCTACGGGCGATGGTGGAAAGGCGAGGTAAGAGCTCACCAGTGTGCAGGAGACTGTACAGCTATGTAAACCCTACCTGATGCAACGTCTATTGGTATTTTATATCTTAACGCCCGCTTGGCGGATATAAAATAATGACGGCTTGAACTTACCGGCGACGGTAAGTCTAGATAAATTGTCACACACGACAGAACTCGGCTTATCGGTCTGGTCATTTTTAAAAGAAGAGCTTCGGCTCTTTTTTTATTACACCTGCTCCCCTTCTTTTCTCTGATTTTTTCTGTCTGTATTCTGAGATTTTCAGTACTCTATTCCCTTTCTTGCAATTTTTCCCTTGTCATAAGGGTGTTTTCCTTTCTGCATTACTGTAATATAATCCGCTTTTTCTGTGAATACTTTCGGCGCATTTCTGCCTGTGAGTACTATTTCAACATTTGTTTCACTTAAAACTACTTTCTCCGCAAGCTCCCTGTCAAACAGATTACTGTTATATGTTCCGATAAATTCGTCAAATATAACCATATCAGTCATACCGCAGTTTATAATGCGCTCCGCTCTTTTAAGCATACTGTTATGCGTATCCCTTACAGCAGACAACTCCTTTTCGTTCATCAGAAATGTAAATTTACCGCACTCCTGACAGCATATCACAGTTATACCGATATTTTCAAGCATTCTGATTTCCGACGAGCTTCCGTCTTTCATAAACTGAAACAAGAAAACCCTCATTCCTGCACCTGCTCCACGTACAGCAAGTCCCACTGCGGAAGTAGTTTTTCCTTTTCCGTCACCTGTATATATATGTATCATATAGTATCACCTCATATATATAATATAACATCTGTAAATAAATGTCAATATCTGTTTGTACATTATGCACAATAACAGATTGTTAAAAGTATCAGATTACACAATTTTATGTTATACACAAAAAATTCTTTGACAAATCAGTGTTTTTGTGATATAATGTATATTAAGGTTATATATTTATCCGATATTCTTGTAAAAAATATGCTGAATATCTGAAAGGAAAAGCTATGTCAAAAATAATTGCTGTAACATCAGGCAAAGGCGGTACTGGCAAATCAACAGTATGCGCAGGTCTCGGATATACACTTGCCAAACAAGGTCACAGAACTCTCCTTATAGAACTTGACTTCGGTCTCAGATGTCTTGATATTATCTTCGGAATAGAGAATAATATAAAAAGCGACCTCGGAGATGTTCTCAACGGAAGAAAAACCGCTCTCGATGCTGTAACTCAAGTTCCTATGGCATCAAATCTTAACATTCTGTGCGCTCCGAAAACTTTAACAAGCGTGACCGCTGAACAGATTGTTGAAATCTGCCGTTCTGTAAAGAAATACTTTGAATATATCATAATCGATACAGGCGCAGGTATAAGTTCCCATGTATTTGACATCGTGGAACAGGCTAACCTTATCCTTGTCGTATCAACTCCCGACCCTGTCTGCATAAGAGATGCAAGTCTCATGTCAGACGAATTTTACAACAGAGGAAACAAAAGCCAGCGTCTCATTATCAATAAGATTAGCAAAAAGGTTATCGGCGAAGCTCTTGTCAACAACCTCGATGAAATTATCGACAAAGTAGGAGTACAGCTTATCGGCGTAATCCCCGATGATTTCAAGATGACTGTGGCAACCGGAAAGGGTAATCCTATCCCGACAGACTCTTCTGCCCTTAAAGCGTTTGACGCTATTTCCAAACGTCTCGGCGGCGATTTCGTTCCGCTTACAGTCAAAACTTCATGAACATAAACAAAAATTATTCCGTATTATCGGGGAAAGGACAGAAAAATGAAAATTGCAATAATCGCTCATGACGCAAAGAAAGAGCTTATGGTTCAGTTTTGCAGTGCTTACTGCGGAATATTATCCAAACATACACTTATTGCCACAAACACTACAGGAAAACAAGTGCATCACGCAACAGGTCTTCCGATTAAACGCTATCTCAGCGGTGAGGGAGGAGCAGAACAAATACTCGCTCTTCTTTCCTGCAATGAAGTAGACATTCTCCTGTTTTTCAGAGACCCCATCAATCCAAGGGTTACAACTGCTAACGACCTCGACCTGCTCCGCCTGTGCGACGTTCATAACGTTCCCGTTGCTACAAATATAGCTACAGCAGAGGCTCTTATACTTGCGCTTGAAAGAGGCGACCTCGACTGGCGGCAAGCCGGCAACGTTTCTATCTAATGTAAAATTACTGTATTTATATTCAGTGTTGAACTTATATAGAAATGCTTTATTGTCCCTTTATAAAAGGGACTTTTTCATCTAATAACCAACAGAAAGGTGATTTTAATGTCAATAAATATCAAACGTCCTAACGGCACAGAAGATGTTATCCCTAAAAATATCTACAAATGGCACACTGTAGAGAAAATCGCAAAAGAAACTGCCGAATGTTACGGTTTCAGGGAAATACGAATACCAACTTTTGAGAATACTGAACTCTTCATGCGCTCTGTCGGTGAAACTACCGATGTTGTCCAGAAGGAAATGTATACCGTCAAGGCAAAGGAAACAGAATTCACACTTCGTCCGGAAGGTACAGCAGGTTCTATCAGGGCTATGCTCCAGAATGGTCTGCTTAATGAGGCTCTTCCACAGAAAGTTTTTTATATTCTCTCATGTTTCAGACATGAACGTCCGCAGGCAGGCAGACTTAGAGAGTTCCACCAGTTCGGACTTGAAATGGCCGGAAGCCCCTCCCCTGTTGCTGATGCCGAAGTTATTTCCCTTGCAAACGATATTCTCAGAACTCTCGGACTGAAAAATATTGAACTTTATATAAATTCAATCGGCTGTCCGGCTTGCCGTGCAAAGTATCATGAGGCTCTCAGAACTTACTTTGAAGCCCGCAAGGACGAACTCTGTCCCACCTGTCAGGAGAGACTTGTTAAAAATCCTATGAGAATACTCGACTGCAAAAGTCCTGTTTGTCAGGAAATCGGTAAAGACGCTCCCATAATTCTCGACTACCTTTGTGATGAATGTTCAGACCATTTTGAAAATCTTAAAAACTATCTCGGAAATCTTGGTATTGAATATAAGGTCAATCCGAAGATTGTACGTGGTCTTGACTACTACACAAAAACCGTGTTTGAATTTGTTACAAATGAAATCGGCGCACAAGGTACAGTCTGCGGCGGCGGAAGGTATGACGGTCTTATTGAGCAGTTAGGCGGTCAGCATACTCCTGCACTCGGTTTTGCGATGGGTATTGAACGTATAATTCTCCTCATGGACAAGCAGAACTGTGATTACATTTTCGACAAGAAATGCAACATCTACTTTGCAACCATGGGTGAACCTGCTCTCAGAAAGGCTATGGAACTTTCAGCTCCTCTCAGGAAATTCGGCTATCTTGTTGAATTTGATGTAATGAACAGGGGCCTTAAAGCTCAGATGAAGTACGCAAACAAAATAGGTGCAGAATTTACTGTGGTTATCGGGGACAATGAACTCGAAAGCGGTATGGTTAAAGCAAAGAATATGGAAACAGGAGAAGAAACTGAAATCTGTCTTGATGAAAAGTTCGCCGATACATTTGAAAGTATCTATTTCAGTGATGTATTTGAAGCTTTTGGAGAAATGGAGGGTAACAACTAATTATGGCAGATACTATGAAAGGATTAAAAAGAACACACTACTGCGGTGATGTCTGCGAAATCGGACAGGAAGTAGTTGTAGGCGGTTTTGTTGACCGCATAAGGAACAAGGGCGGTGTTATTTTTATTGTTCTCAGGGACAGAACTGGTATTGTACAACTTGCATTCAATGACAATACTGCTCCCGAAATCTTTGAGAAAGCGTCTTCGTGCAGAAGTGAATATGTAGTCATGGCAAAAGGCGAAGTTATCGAACGTGAGAGTAAGAATGACAAGATGAAAAATGGTAATATTGAGATTTTCGTAAACGATTTGCGCATACTCTCAAAGGCTCAGACAACTCCGTTTGAAATTACAAATGAGACGAAAGTCAATGAGGAACTTCGCCTTAAGTACCGCTATCTTGACCTGCGCCGTGCGCCGTTACAGCAGAACATAATCATGAGACACGAAATTGCAAGAGTGACCCGTGAATACTTCTACGAAAACGGTTTCCTTGAAATCGAAACGCCTATGATGATGAAATCAACTCCGGAGGGTGCAAGGGATTATCTTATTCCTTCAAGAGTACATCAGGGAAAGTTCTATGCACTTCCGCAGTCTCCGCAGATTTACAAACAGCTCCTTATGATTGCAGGATATGACAGATATATTCAGCTTGCACGCTGTTTCCGTGATGAAGATTTGCGTGCAGACCGTCAGCCGGAATTTACTCAGATTGACCTCGAGATGTCGTTTGTTGACGCAGAAGATATTCAGGAGTGCGTTGAAGGATTTATTCAGCGTGTATTCAGGGAAGTAATAAATGTTGACATTCCCCTGCCCCTCCCACACATTACTTTTGCTGACGCTATGAACCGCTTTGGTTCGGACAAGCCTGATACCCGTTTCGGTTTTGAAATTCAGGATATTACTGATATTGTAAAGGACATCGACTTTGTCGTGTTCAGGAATGCCATTGAGGACGGCGGTTCTGTCCGTGCAATAAACGTAAAGAACGGAGCAGGTACATACACCCGCAAGGAAATCGACAAGCTTGTTGAACACGCTAAAGGTATCGGTGCGAAAGGTCTTGCCTATATCCGCTGGGTCGGCGAACCTAATTGCAGTTTCAAGAAATTCCTGAAAGATGGTGAACTTGAGAAAATATGTTCCGCTGTCGATGCTCATGACGGTGACCTTGTTCTTATCTGTGCTGACAAGACAAGAACTGTTCTTTCAACCCTCGGTGCAGTCCGCCTTATATGCGGTAAACGGCTTGACGTTATCGACGAAAGCAAGTATAATTTCCTGTGGATAACCGAAATGCCGTTCTTTGAGTACGATGATGAGAATAATACATGGGTTGCTGCACATCACCCGTTTACTATGCCTATGGAAGAGTGCCTTGAATATCTTGATACCGACCCTGCCAATGTTCGTGCAAAGGCTTGGGATTTGGTTCTTAACGGTACGGAACTTTCGAGTGGTTCTATGCGTATCACCGATTTTGAGTTACAGCAGAGAATGTTCGAGGCTCTCGGCATGACAGAAGAGGAAATTCAGGCAAAATTCGGCTTCCTTGTGGACGCTTACCGCTACGGCGCACCACCGCACGGAGGTATGGGAATAGGTCTTGACCGTCTTGCAATGATTATGTGTAAGGCTGACAGTCTCCGTGATGTCACTGCATTCCCGAAAGTTCAGAACGCAAGTGAACTTATGTCAGAATGTCCTTCAGCAGTCGACAAGGCAAGTCTTGATGTTCTTGGAATAAGTGTTAAAGAATAAGAAAAGGCAGACTTTCAATAGTCTGCCTTTTTTCTATTCAACATTTTTGAGTGCGTCCGCAAGAGGTATTTTTTTGACTTTTCCTGTTTGCAGAAACGCTATTATTGCATAGGAGATTACGCCGATAACTGCCATTTTTACAAACACTGACGGCGCACAGTAGTAAGGAAGCCAGCCTGAATATTCTTTGAACATTTCGGTGCAGACTTTTCCGATTGCAAAATCTGCAACAGGAATTGTCACAAGCATTGAGAGTACAACGACTATCGAAGTTGTTATTATGTAAATACCATTGATTTCGCTGTTGCGGTAGCCTAAAATCTTTGTCATGGATATGGACTGTGCATTTTTTTCAATTACGATTTTTGAAAGAAGCCATACTATCAGCATGAACATTGCAATACCGAAGATGAGAAACAGGTTCATCATATTACCCATAGAAAGTTTAAGTTGTCGGGAAGTCTTTGTGAGGTCGTCCACAGTTATCTCAGAGGCGACAAGATTTTCGTCGATACTTATTTCGTTATCGGAAAAATATCCATTGAAATAATTCTCGTCATTGCCGAACATATTGTTAAAGTCAGTTCTGTCCATGAATACACACAGTGATGCCGGATAGTAATAAATGCCATCAACTATAAGGCTGTACTCTTCGTTCCCGAACTGCTCCCTGAGTGTGATTTCATCACCAGTATGAATGCTGTGCTTTTCTGCGTAGGCATTGGAAATGTATACGCCGTCGATGTCGATATATCTGCTTTCAGGCTCAATGCCGTAGATTGTGATTTCCTCTGATTTCAGTTTACTCTCAATCGTTTTAAGAGTACCGGCAGCGTATTTTTCTGCATCATCTTCGGTTTCAACCGGAGTTTTCAGCAGATACTGATGTGCTGCAAGAAGATTTCCCGTTATGTCGTCCTGATACTTGTCAAGCATTGGTACAAAAAGCATTCCGAAAAGAAGAATTGCATTTGCAAAGAAAACTCCGCAGAAGATTGTGATATAGTTCGGAATGTTCTGGAAAATGACACGAAGTCTGAAACGGTGCATGATACCTTTCCTTGTACTCAATCTGAATGCCTTTTTCTTATTTCTGCGGCTCAGGTCATGACGGATAAATTTCAAAGGAGAAAGACTTAATTTGTGCCGCAGCATGACGAAGTTTATGACTATCAGGATAGCGAGCGGTATAACTGTCGTGTTCACAAATGCTTTTGAATTCCATAGGATATGGAATGTGGGCAGACTGTAACTTCCATAGTATGCTGATGCTGCAATATCCTTGAAGACGGTGTAGCCGAGAATGTTTCCCACGACTGCCGATACTAACATCACAAGTACAGGCATAGTCATGTAGTGTCGGATTAATTCGCCTCTGGTGTAGCCTGTCGCACGGAGTGTACCAATAACAGAGGCCTCTTTTGAAATTGTGTTGCTTGTGGTAATTGCAAAAACAAATGCAATAATCACAACCACTATGTACAGGAAAAGTGTTATGAATATATTGTCGCCCTTTATGTCGTCACCAGTGAAGATAATTGCCTGATTTATGTATTCGGGAAGATAACCAGTGACAGCATTTCCGTGCAGTACAGCCTGCTCCGAAAGTGTCTTCATAAAGTCTTCCGAAAGAGTTTTCGCCTCAATATCGTCTTCGGGACGCTCGGAGTATCTCCATGAATAGCTGTAGTGAAGGTTTTCCAGTGAATTAAAACAATCGTCCGTCACCACCGCTACACCAAATTTCACCGCATCGAACATCATATCTGACGGACTGGAAAACAGTGCGCTGTAATCCGAAAGTGCAACAAGTCCGCAGACTGTGAAAGTCCTGTGGTCAAGAGTGAGAGTATCACCCACAGAAATGTCGTTGTTGTCCGCATACATTCTGTCAATAGCGATTTCGTCCGGACTGTCCGGAAATTTTCCTGACATAAGGCATTCAAGATTGACCTCCTCACGCTTTCTGAATATTCGCAGAGTACTGTCGACCTCTTTTGTTTCAAGTTCCGTGTAGAAATTTTCGTATATCTGCAAACCGTCAGTTTCAAGGTCTTCAATAAAGGAACTGTCCGCAGGAGAATGCAGTTCAAAGTTGCCGTCCTCAATGTTATAATCCTCAAATCCCCTGTCATAAGCGTCTGACATACTGTTTCCGGCAACATTCCAGCCTGATACAAGACCAATAGTTCCGGCAATGAAGAGAAAAATAACAAGATACTTTCCGAACTCACTTTTAAGTTCTTCTGGAAGTCTTTTTATAAGTGGATTTTTCATACTATTCTCCTTACCATTCAAGTTCTTCAGCAGAAACTTTCGTTTCATTGATATAATTCTTGCGGATTTCACCGTCACGAAGTCTGATAACCCTGTCCGCCATATCCTTGATAGCGTCGTTGTGAGTAACCATGACAATGGTGTTGCCGTATTTCTGGTTGAGTTCGCCGATGAGTTTCAGAATTTCTTTTGAAGTCTTATAGTCAAGTGCGCCCGTAGGCTCATCACAAAGCAGAATATCAGGATTTTTCACGACCGCACGTCCGATAGCAGTTCTCTGCTGCTGACCTCCTGAAAGCTGATTTGGAAGCTTGTGGCGGTGTTCGTACAGACCTAAAGTTTTCAGCAGTTCGTCAACATCAAGAGGATTGTCGCTGAGGTACGCACCAACTTCCACATTTTCCTTGATGTTCAGGTTAGGTATGAGGTTGTACATCTGAAAAATATATCCAAGATGTTTTCTGCGGTAAAGGGTGAGGGATTTTTCATTCATATCAGCCGTTTTCTCACCGTCTATCGAAATATATCCGCTGTCTGCACTGTCAATTCCGCCGATAATGTTCAGGAGCGTGGATTTCCCTGAACCCGACGGTCCGAGCAGAACACATATCTCTCCCCTTTCAATTCCAACATCAATGCCTTTCAGCACTTCAACACGACTTTCTCCTTCGCCGAAATGCTTTTTAATTCCACTGATTTCAAGAAACATAAAAATTCCTCCTTAGTTATGATATACTAACTTTACATTTGTTAGTATATCATAACTTTTCCTCGTTGTCAATATCTTCTTTCTGTTTTCGTGAATTTGTACACTTTTGTTTCTTCTGATATTAAAAAAAGAGGCAGGTTTTAGGTTGGTACTCATATAGAAATTTTCAAAAGAAGCCTATGAACTATACTCATCTGTCCTTTCAAAGTATCTCCTGAGCATACTGATATTGAACGTTTTCCAAATCTTCTTGGACGTGTAAACAAAGTCACTTTTAAACCGCCATCAAGAATATCATTAAAAACCTAAACACTTAACTGAAATTTATGTATTCAGGGATATAATTAAAAAAGTCACAGGATTTTTTGTCTTTCCTGTGACTTTCTCATTACTGCCTTGATGGAGGAATAATCAGGACAGTAATTTTCCTGTTGTCAGCCTGCAAGTGATTTAAGAGTCTCTATATTTTCAAGAGGTCCGGTCAGTCCATCATAGACATCACTCCCGTAACCGTACTCTTCAAGCTTGCTTATGTTGCCATTGATTACCGTCTGATACTCAATGTAAACAAGATTATAGAACATACTGAATGACTGATAGTCGCTTTGTTCCCAGCCAGCAGTGTATTCATTCCATACGCTTACAATATCTTCACCATACAGGGTAGTTCCACGAGCCCAATATATTAATGATACTGTCTGCTGTATAATCATCTTTTCTGTTTCTTCCTCTTGATTAAGTGCAATTCCTGTGCGGATTCCGTTCAGCACATTCTTACACTCATTTACACTCTGTTTATAGAAGTCCGACTGAAATTGTTCCGCATCAGAATATTGTGTGGTAGGTTCTTCGGGTGCCGGCTCGCTGGCTGTGCTGTAATCAGTCTCCGGTGCTACGGGCTGAGTTTCCGGAGCAGGCTCAGTTCTGACAGCCGTCTCAGTTTCAGGCTCGGTGACGCTGCTGGGTTCAATAATTTTGTCCGGCTCATGACTTACAGCCGTTTCAGTAACTGTTTCAGTTTTAGTTTCTGCAAGTTTCTGTTCTGTCAGATTTTCAGATGATGTCAGTTCAGGGACTGCTGTTGATGTACTTGAAACGGGTATTCCCGTATTTGACATCGGATTATCTATATTATTGGGTTTTCCCATTCCCAAAGCTATACCGATACCGATTACCACTACAACTGCAATTGACGCAGCTATAGTAAACACACCTGAGCGATACCACGGAATGCTTTTTACTACTTCAATGTCATCATCAATCATATCATCTTCAAAGCAGTTCTTTTCATTGTTTTTCATAGCTAATTTCTCCTCGCACAATTTTACTATTCTTTTTTGTGAAGACTTATCAAGTGCCGGATATTTATCTGCTACCTTTTTATATCCCTTCATATCATGAGGGACAAGCTCTTCGAGAAAATCATATTGTCTTTCGTCATTCATTGCTAACCCTCCTGAATATAATTTTCTTTCTCAAGAATCATTTTTATACGTTCTCTTGCCCTGATACTCCGTTTCTGAACTGACGCAGGTGTCATTGAAAGCTTATCAGCTATTTCACGAATTTTAAATCCGTATATATACTGATATACTATTATAGTGGAATCAGGTTCTCCGAGGGAATCAACTATCTCCCATAGTCTTTTATGAAACAGTCTTCTGCTTACATCTTCTTCTGTATCTTTTTCAGATGGAGGAAGTACTGTTCCGTCGTCCTCGATTGATGATGTAACTGTACATCTGTGCATATTTCGTTTGAATGTATTTATTGCTGTTCTTATTGCAATAGTACATACGAATGCTTTCAATGTACCCTTTTCCTGAGAATATTTAGGAATGCTTGTGAAAATCTCTACAAAAACATCACTTACGCAGTCTTCTATTTCGGAACGGTCATGTATGTTTCTTAATCTGCTGGCGACTATCGCATATACAAGATTTCCATATTCGCTTACAAGAGCAGTTCGTGCCTTTTTAGGCGATTTCTTAAAAAGGCGAAGCCATTCGACATCTTTCATTATAAGTCCTCCGGTTTTTTTGAACAGCACTGTATAAGTTCATAAAGAATGCTGTCCCTTTGAATCGATTCGTATATTAATTCATTTCAGACAGTATAAATAGGACATTAAAAACATTAATTTTATTATATAACAAATATTGACTTTTTCAGAACAGTATATTATAATATTACTATAAAAATATGTAATTCAAGAGGTAATCATATGACAAAAGAAGAAATGATATACATAAGTTGTCAGTTTACAAATATGTTCGGAATTCCTGTGAGAATTTACAATGGCTCTGAGGAAATATATTCATATTTCACGGTCAACCTTACAACTGACCCTGTTAAACTGTGCATTAATGATATTATGAAAGAAAGCTCAGAAGTAAGCTACTATATATCTGATAACTTCCTTTTCTACGGCATTGTTAATTATAAAAACTATAAATTTGTTGCAGGACCGGCAAGTGAGATTGAAATTTCGGAAAAGGAACTTAAAAAGATTGCATTCATGCTTGATATATCAAATGAAAACTTTTTACTTTTCGCATCAGAAATGAAATCTCTTTCCGGAATACATCTTGATACGATGATTCAGGCTCTTATTATGCTGAATTTTTCACTAAACAGAACAATGTATAATATTTCTGATATAAGAATAAAAAGTGCGGAGCAAAATAAAATCGTATCTGAAATGACAAAAGCTGAGATTTCCGCAATAATAAATGATGATTTAAAAACAGCCTCTGATTTTCTTGAAAACAATGCAAGGTCTTACTTAATTGAAAAGGATATTATTAAAAAAGTAAAGAACGGCGACACAGAAGGACTTATTGAAGGTGCAAAGAAAATACCTGCTGTAAGTTCAGGACAGCTTGCTCCGCACCTGCTCCGTCACCAGAAAAACTTTTTTATAAGACTTGAAACTATTGTATCAAGAGCGGCAATAGAAGCAGGTCTTGATATTGATGAGGTTTTTGCAACAGAAAAAAACTACATTATAAAATGTGAAACACTTGACAATATTGACAGAATAAAAAACCTGCAATATCATATGATTATTGACTATGCTGACAGGGTAAACAAATTTCTTAAATATAGTAATTCAAAACTGGTAAGTCAGGTTGAAAAATATATAAACCTGCATATTTCAGAGTCTATAAAAACTTCTGAAATTGCTGACTATCTCGGCAAAAGCCGTGGAGGTCTTACCACTGAATTCAAGAAACAGACCGGAATAAATCTTTCTGATTTTATAAATATCAAAAAGATACAGCTGGCAGAGGAACTTCTCTTTGAAACTGATAAATCACTCATATCTATAAGTAATTTTCTCGGATTTTCATCTCAGAGTCATTTCTGTAAGATATTTAAAGAAATTAAAGGAATTACTCCTGCTGAATACAGAAAAAAATGAAATATCATTACAAATCTGCAAATTCTTTGACAAATATGATATACAAATATGAATTTTCTATGATATAATATTAACAGATTATTTCAGATTTATTAAAAAAGGAGAATTCATATGAAACTGAAAAGAACTATATCAGGAATGATTGCAGCTGTATGCAGTATATGCGCTGTACCGTCTCTGCCGTTCATCATGCCGGCATATTCAGAAGAAACTGCTGTGAAAAATGACTTTGAAGTCAATTATGACGGCTGGTACGGAAATACTGACAATGTAAAGCTTACTGCTGAAAACGGAAAAGGCTTTGATAATTCAAGAGGTATGATTATATCAGGGCGTAATGTTGTTACGGACGGTGCAAGTTCATCAAAGGGATTTTATCTCTATGGCGGCGTTGACTATAAATACAGCATTAAGGTATACAGTGAAACCAATGAAACTTTCCGCCTTACTCTTCTCTGTATTGATTCCGAAACTGGTAAGGAAGAAACAGTTGAACTTGCTGAGAAAAGTGTAAAGGCAGGAGAATGGACAGAAATTTCCGCAGACTATAAAGCTCCGGAAAAAAGCTATGAGTTTATGCTTTCATTGTATACTGATTCAACAAATGACTTCAGATTTGATGATGTAAATATATCATATAAAAATGATAAGAATTCCGCCTGTGCAGCAGACGCAGGAAAAGGTCTTAAGGACGAATTTGCAGATTACTTCCGTGCAGGCAATATCCTCAACAACGGTACTGTTAAAAATTCTGCAATCACCGCAAATATGATAAAGGATTTCAACAGCATTGAATGCGAGAATGAAATGAAGCCTGATGCTACTCTTGTGCAGTCACAGTGCAGTGGTACAAATATAGCCGTTTCACTTAACAATGCTGCGGCAATTATGGATTTCTGTATTCAGAATAATATCGCCATGAGAGGTCATACTTTTGTATGGCACAGTCAGACTCCTGTCTGGTTCTTTAAAGAGAATTTCAATGCAAGCGATAACTGGGTATCTTCTGACGTAATGGATAAGCGTATGGAAAGCTATATCAAGAATATGTTCAGTGCCATTGAAACGCAGTACCCCGAACTTGAGTTGTATGCATATGACGTTGTTAACGAAGCAATCAGTGATGATTCCAACAGAACAGCAAATTACGGCGGTGCGAGAGAACCTGGCGACAATAATGTTTCCGGCGGTAAATCGGGCTGGGTACAGGTTTACGGAGACAACAGCTTTATTGAAAAGGCTTTTACCTATGCAAGAAAATACGCTCCCGAAGGCTGTGACCTTTACTACAATGACTACAATGAATACTGGGACCACAAGCGTGACGCTATTTACAATATGTGCAAAAGTCTTTACGAAAAAGGACTTCTTGACGGTGTAGGTATGCAGTCGCACATTCCTGCAAATGCTACAGGTTTTGCAGGTACTGATTCATACATAGAGGCTATGGACAAATATCTTTCAATCGGCTGTGACGTTCAGGTTACAGAACTTGATATATCCCTCGAAAACGGTAAATACACACTTCAGGAGCAGGCTGACAAGTACAAAGCTATTTTCCAGCACGCCATTGATGTAAATACAAGCGGAAAATATAACGGAAAAGTAACTCTTGTTGCTGTATGGGGACCAAATGACGCTAACTCATGGCTTAAATCAGGTTCAGACGCACTCCTTTATGATGCAAACAACAACCCGAAACTTGCATATACAACTCTTACTTCCATGATTCCCGAATCACAGTGGGGTGATAGCTCAAATCCATCAGGCAGTACAGCAGAACCCAACCAGTACGGCTGGTACTTCGCTGACGGCTTCGAGGGTGATTTATGCGACTGGAACGGCAGAGGTAATGCCACTGTGCTTACAAGCGGAAGAACTTCTTATGTCGGAAGTGAGGCACTTCTTGTGCAGGAACGTTCAGCTGCATGGAATGGTGCTTATAAGGTTCTTAACCCAAAGGTATTCGTTCAGGGAAATGAGTACAGTTTCAGTGCAAACGTTAAATATTTTGACGGTGCTGATACTGAAAAATTCTATCTGAAATTACAGTATACTGACGCAAACGGTGATACACAGTATTCAACAATTGCAGAAGGTACTGCTGTTAAAGAAGAATGGGTACAGCTTGCAAACAGGAATTACAAAATTCCTGATGACGCTGAAAATATGCAGATTTATGTTGAAACTGCCGAATCAACCAATAACTTCTACATCGATGAGGTTATCGGAGCTGTTGCTGGTACAACAATAATCGGAGCAGGAGAATCAAAGGATATAATTCTCGGAGACATAAACCGTGACAGCAGAATTGATGTATTTGATATGATTCTTGCACGTCAAGGTATTGTAAACGGATTTGACAGCAAGGTTTCTCAGTTGTCCGCAGATGTTGACCAGAGCGGAAAATATGATGTTGCCGATTTAGTTTTGATTCAGAAATTTATTCTCGGACAGATAAATGAATTTCCTGCTGCTGAAAAGGTAATTGACACAGCAGCTATGGAATCAGTTTTCAAAGGAGTTACAATCGCATCAAGTTATAAGGCTGACGGCGAAAACAATCCGCTTTTCACACAGCGTTTCGGTGCTGACCCAGGTGTTATGGAGTATAACGGCAGAGTTTACGTGTACACTACAAACGATGTTATCGAATACGACAGCAGTGGAAATGTTACTGAAAATACATACGCACTTGTTAATAAAATTAACTGTATATCCTCTGATGATATGGTGAACTGGACAGACCATGGTGCAATTAATGTTGCAGGCTCAGATGGTGCGGCAAAATGGGCAGCTTGTTCATGGGCTCCCTGTGCGGCACATAAAACAATCAATGGTAAGGAAAAGTTCTTCCTGTATTTCTGCAATGGCGGCAACGGAGTAAGTGTTCTTACAGCTGACAGCCCGACAGGTCCATGGAGTGACCCGCTCGGCAAGGCACTTATTACCCGCTCCGTTACAAACTGTTCGGATATTACATGGCTTTTCGACCCTGCTGTATTCGTCGACGATGACGGTACGGGATACCTTTGTTTCGGCGGCGGAGTTCCTGACGGAAAAACAGCTATGCCCAACACGTCAAGAATTGTAAAACTCGGAGATGATATGATAAGTCTTGCAGGCGACCCCGTTACAATCAATGCACCCTATCTCTTTGAAGATTCAGGCATAAACAAAATCGGCAGCAAATACTATTACACATACTGTTCAAACTGGAATACATCAGGAAACAGTCTCGGACTTACAAGCGGTGCTATTGAATACATGGTAGCTGATAATCCGCTTGGTCCATACACATACGGCGGTGAATTATTCAAAAATCAGGGTAATTTCTTCGGACTTTACGGAAATAATCATCATTCAATTGTTGAACTTAACAACCAGCTCTATCTTTTCTATCACAGCAGACCTGTTGAAAAAGCAATGGGTATCGACGGAAATTACAGAAGTCCGCAAGCTGATAAAATTACTATGAACGGCGAAAAAATAAATTCTGTTACAGGTACTATGACAGGAATTGAACAGCTTAAAACAGTCAATCCTTATCAGACAGTTCAGGCTGAAACAATGTCAAATCAGTCAAAGGGAATATCCGTAAGCGGTCTGGGCAATACTATCGTTTCAGGTTCAAAGGGTGACTGGATTAAAATCAGCGGTGTTAATACAAGTAACGGCATCAAGAATATTACAGTAAAAGCTTCTTCCAAAAACGGCGGTGCAATTAAAGTCTGCAAAGGCTCTCCTACAGGTGATGTTATCGGCTATGTTGAGGCAGGTTCTTCAATGTCAGAAGTGACCGTTCCCGCTGTTTCCTCTGTAACAGGTACAAATGACATCTGTTTCGTATTCAGCAATAATGTTGAGTTTGACAGCTGGTCATTTTCATAACAAGACTTTTTATCGCATACATAATCTGCACAATGTACAGCGATAAAAATAAATTCTGATTTATTTTATTTCGGGGACAAATCAGAAAATGCTCTTTAAGGACTATTTAAATCCTTAAGGAGCATTTTAATTTTTTCAGAAAAATTTGAAAAATTACTGCAACAATGTTATAATTTATACGACTAAGTAGTGAAAATATATTTTCGGAAAGGATAGAAAATATGGATAACGGTGCTGGTAGCTACCGCCGTTTCCTTGAAGGTGACAAGAATGCTCTTGCTGAAATAATCCGTGAATACAGAGACGGGCTTGTGCTTTACATAGGAAGTTTCACTGATAATATCTGTACGGCGGAAGAAGTTGCAGAAGAAGTATTTATAAAGCTGTATGTGAAAAAACCGAGGTTTTCAGGAAAAAGTTCATTTAAAACGTGGCTTTATTCAATCGGCAGATTTACGGCTCTTGATTATATCAGAAAAAACAAAAAGTTTGCTTCACCGTCAGTTGATGAGTTCTATAGTCTTGCTGACAAAGAAGAAATTGAAAACAATTACATCAAGAACGAGCAGAAAATTATGCTTCATAAGGCAATGGAGAAGCTCAATGCTGACTACAGGCAGGTACTTTATCTGATATATTTTGAAGGCTTTGATACTTCACAGACGGCAAAAATCATGCATAAGACAAACCGGCAGATTACATATTTACTTTACAGAGCTAAACAGTCTCTGAAATCAGAACTTGAAAGAGATGGATTTACATATGAAGAGTTATGATGATATTACGGAAAGAGTATTCAGAAGAGGAAATGAAATAATCAGGAAAAGGCAGAAAAGAACAGCACTCATAAAAAAGACTTCATTTGCAGTTTCCGGTATGTGTGCGGCTGTTCTCGTATGCTTCGGAATATGGCGGGACAATGATATTAAAAATTCAATGAATGACTTTCATAACAACAGCAATATTATTGTAGAAAATGCCACTGTTCCGCAGACAACAACGGAATATTCACAGCAGACTGCTTTATCTGAGACAATTACAACTTCGGGAAACGCTTCAGCCCCTCCCCTTTCCTCAACAGTGACAACACAGACAACGACACCTCAGACAGTGACATCAGAAAAAAAAGCGTTTTCAGAAAATACTGTCATCTTCACAACAGCACCAAATCCGGCTTATCCGACAAATCCAGCCATGGCACAGACAGAAACAGAAAAAGAATATTTACATGAAACAACACAGATAATGCTTAGCACAGCATTTCAGACAAACCCAACAGAAACGATTACCGATTTTTTAACACAAACCACAACCACATCGGTAGAAAACAATGACGAAGGAGGACTTTATATGAAAAAACTTACATCTTTCTTTACCTCAGCAGTCGTTCTGGCGGCTTCGGCTACACCTGTTATAGGTCACGCTGAGTTCAACGTCGACCCGTCAAGATACTGGTCAGGAGAAAAGGCAATTTTCGCTGCAATGGACAGCGGTGAGCTTGAGACAGACATCGACGGCAACGGAACAGTTGACGCACTTGACGGCTATCTTCTTGAATGCTATACCCACAATAATTATATTTATTCAACGGAAGGTATTCCGATAGACACTACTTTCCATATTCCCGACGAGATGAACAGCCGTATTGAAGCCATTGCAGATTACAACGGCGACGGCGTAGTTGACGACGACGACGCAACAATCTGGGTAAGACATTTTATCGTCAACCATGGTCTTAGTGCCGAAATTTTTGAAGATGACTACTATGTTTCGGAATATATTTCGCCGGACAGCGAAAAATACCCAAGTTCCGTAGCACGCTTCACAAGCGAACTGGCTAATAACATGAATGCTCTTCTTGCAGGATATGACCTCATTAATGATATGTGTGAAAAAGGAATAATCAACCTTGATGCCAACGGCAACGGACAGATTGATATAGGCGACGCTATGGATTTCTATGTGTACTGTAATACTGGCAGAGCTGTGATGACTGCTCCGGTTTTGGAATTCGTACATGTTGATAACAACTATATTCCGCAGGAAGAATGGGATTATTGTGACAATGTTTTCGACACTTATGCAACGCTTATCACAAACGGCTCTCCCCCTTCCTTTGTGTATTATGCGGTTAATGCTGACCCTGACAGGTTTGTTGAATATGTAATGCTTTACATTGTAAACAACATCGAAATTAAACCTGAATATTTCACTGAGGAATACTATGCAGAAACATTCGGCGAAAGATACTATCGCTCACCATACAGTATTATTATAAGCAACTGGATAAAGCGGTCTGCCGGAACTCTTGGTCTGAAACCAGATGAAGATGCATGGCTTAAATTCAACACGGACGACCTGAACGACTTCTTTGTTTCCTACTGCAACGATGTTGAAAACGGTGTACGCCCTGCTCCTGACGTAAATATGGACGGCGTTGTTGACTACAATGATTATTTCGCTTCCAACACTTACTTTGAAGACCTCATCTGCGAAAGAACTGCCGATGACAGCATACTTCCTGCTGACATATGGAATAATCTCGCTGAAAACTGCGATTTCAACGGCAATGGTACAAGCAAGGATATTTACGATATTCTCACAGTACAGCTTTATGTTGTGAAGTACGCAGACAAAATTGACGATTTCGATAAGGCTTACGAGGAATATACAGAAAGTCTCGGTGGAGTTTCACCAGCCAGCGTTGAGGGCTTCAGCTATGAAAACAACGTTGAAATCCTTGCAAGTCTTGAAAAAAGCAACGTCCTTTACGGCGATGCAAATGAAGACGGCGACGTTGATATCGCTGACGCAACTGCTATCGTTCAGTCAATCGGCAATCCCGACAAATACGCTCTTTCAAAACAGGGCGAAATCAATGCGGACTGCTACAACACTGGCGACGGCGTAACAGGCATGGACGCTCTTGCAATCCAGAAGCTTTCAGCAAATATGATTGACTCACTCCCTTTCAATGAATAAAATATACAACAAGTCAAACAGCAGGAATATATTCCTGCTGTTTGATTTTTCATTTTATTATGTCCTGAAAAAAGTTTCCCATTCTCCCTTGATTTCTAACGGCTGGTCAGCCTTTTTTGAACCAAGAAAAGAACCAAATGACAGTTTGTATTCCGTATCAGGTTCAGCACTGAAATCAACTGTAATTTCAGCAGTATTACCATTTATTTTTGCAGGACTGAACTGTATTTCCTCTTCTGAATTGTCGGAAAGACTAATCAGTGAAAAGCTGTACGGCTCTATTTCGTCCAGTACAGAATACGGAATGACATCATATTTCAGCAGATTTAAAGTTATGTGGAGAGTACCGTCGGAATATTCCGATTTTACTTCAATTTCGTCCGTAGCATTTTCGTATGTCTGCCCGATGACAGTTCCTGAAATCGTGGTCTTATCCCTGAAAAATCCGCCCTCAACCGCTGTATACATACCGGCACTAATCAAAGCAACTACAGCGGGTACAATTACCGCAATAGTCCATTTAGGAAATTTCCTGCTTTTTTTCATTGCTTCTGAATATTTTTCAATCATTTTATCATTCAGCTCCTTACTGATTTTCTGAGAAGAATTCAACGATTTTCTGATAATTTTATCAATATCCGTCATAACCTTTCTCCTCCATTTCCTTTTTTATTACTGCCCTTGCCCTGTTCAACCTGCTCTTGACTGTCCCTTCGGGAATTTTAAGCTGATGTGCAATCTGTTCTATACTCATATCAGCATAATAGAACATATATACTACAATACGGAATTTGTCTGAAAGAGTATCAACAGCTTGTCTTACAGCAGATTTCATTTCATTTTCAAGAAAATCTTCCTCTGTGTCCTGCTCCGATTTTATACTTTCAATAATTCCGTTGTCACAAACAGGAGTATGTATCATCTTTTTTCTGGTTTCATTTTTATATAGTTTCACAGCAATTCCGATAATATAATTTTTTGCTGATTTATAGGCATCTTCTTTTAAATCTTCGCAATTGATTTTATAAATCATGGAAAATGCTTTCAGAATTGCCTCCTGATATAAATCTTCAGCTGAGTTTTTATTTTTAGTCAGATAACAGCAAAAACCAAATATGGAATCCCCATATTGTCTGAGCAGTATTTCAAATTGAGCAACAGTCACTGTTTTTCCCCCCCTCTGTTTATATATTGTCACGGAACTGAAAAAAGTTCCGTTTTATTATAAAAAATCTTCGATAACTTTAATTACAGAAGTACTCCCTGTGCATAACACATACTAAATTAAATAATTTTATAAAACAGAAAAATTTCTTCTTGCAATATTCATGTTAAAGTGCTATAATAGAATATGTATGCGGAAGCATATAGAAATAAACTACAGGAGATTTTTCATGAACAATAATTACACAAGGCAAATCAACGAAATTGTCACGGAAGTCAAAAAAGCTGTTATAGGCAAGGACGCTATTATTATAAAAGTACTGCTTGCAATTCTGTGCAAAGGTCATATCCTGATAGAAGACATTCCGGGAGTGGGCAAGACTACTCTTGCGCTTGCATTCTCAAAGGCACTGTCGCTGGAACATAACCGAATGCAGTTCACACCCGACGTTCTGCCGTCCGATATAACGGGCTTTTCAGTCTACAATAAATCAACAAATACTTTTGAGTTCCGCAAGGGAACAGCATTCTGCAATCTGTTTCTTGCGGACGAAATCAACAGAACTTCAAGCAAAACGCAGTCGGCTCTTCTTGAGCTTATGGAAGAAAAGAGTATCACGGTAGACGGAAACACTTACAAACTTCCCGAACCTTACACGGTTATCGCAACGCAGAACCCCATAGGCTCGGCAGGTACGCACAATCTTCCGGACTCACAGCTTGACAGATTTATGATTAAGCTGAGTATGGGTTATCCCGATTTTAACGGTGAAGTTGCAATACTTAAGGCAAAATTCAATTCAGCACCGCTTGAAAGTGTATGCGAAGTCGCAAATGCAATGGTTATCAGCGAATTGCAGGACTATATTGCAAATATATACATAGATGACAGAGTATATGAATATATCGTACAGCTTGCAAACGCAACACGAAATCACCCGATGATAAAGCTTGGAATAAGTCCGAGAGGAACGCTCGCCCTCATGCAGATTTCGAAGGGTATAGCCGTTGCAATGGGTCGGGATTATGTCATTCCCGACGATGTTACATATATCTGCAATGACGTTTTCAGCCACCGCATTATGCTTAATTCAAAGGCTAAACTTTCAGACATCACAGCGGAAAATATTATTAATGACATCATCAGGAATACTCCTGCTCCATACATAGGTAAACAGTAATGATAATAATGAAAATATTTTTCGCTGTCCTGACAGTAATCTGCATAATATTCTACATCATGTACTTATGGGACTTTGCACTGGTACTGCTGGTAACAGTAATTGCTGTTCCTGTTGTCATGCTCATATCCGTGCTTATTGCAAGAAAAAGCATTGATGTTGAGTTTGCTGTAAAGAACGATACTGCAATGAAAAAAGAAGACTTCCCTGTGCAGATAAGAGTAACAAACAGAAGCATTTTTCCGATTGGAAAGGCTGAGGCATATATTGAGTATTTCAATCTTTTCAGCGGTGAGACAAATACTTTCAATCTGCTTATGCCCATTCAGGCAATGAACAGTCAGAATATATCATTTCAGCTTAATTCAAAGTACTGCGGTATTATACAGATTAAATGCGCATACATCAATATATACGACCCTCTGCGGATTTTCCGCTTCAAAGTCGGAAAGAATATCCACACCGAAGTTACTGTTATGCCTGAGGGATATGACATAAGCGGTCGTGTATGCTCAACTGACAGAGTGAACGAGGAAAGCAATACCTTTTCGGAATACAAGGCGGGCGATGACCCGTCTGAAATCTTTGATTTGCGTGGCTACAATCAGGGAGACAAGCTGAACCGTATTCACTGGAAACTCAGTTCAAAACGGGACGAATTTATAGTGAAAGACTACAGTCTTCCCGTTGACATTCCATGTATGCTTTTTCTCAATCTGCAAACCGGTCCGGAATACAGACTGCCTTTGTCCGATACGCTTATAGAAACACTTGTTTCAGTATCACAGTTCATGCTCGAAAATGAACGCATTCACTCTGTTGTGTACTATAATTCAAAGGCAGGAGCTTTTATTGAAAAACATATATCAGACACTGACAGCCTTACAGAAACTATCCATGAAATAATACTTTCATCGGGTGAAAACGGAGTGTATCAGTCCCCCATGGACTATCTTTCCGAAAACAACGACCTCTCTATGTCGTCATTTGTGTGTATTACGGCAAATCCCGAAAGAAAACTGCTTGAATACATCGGCGAAAGCATTGACGCTGATATAAAAAATGTGGTTGTTGCAGTGACTTCCCCGAAAGAAACCGAAAATATCATGGATTTTTCAGACGTTAATATAATTCCTGTAATCGTCGGCAGGATAACATCATCAATCAAGGATATAGAACTATGAAGAGAAAAAATTCAGACAACGGCATTACAGTATGCGACAGCATTGTGATGTCAGTCAGACGGAAACGAATTAATCTTCGGCGGATTGAAGCAGTTGCAATTGCAGTAATCGGTTATGTTTCGGTGATTATGTCATTCGTTAATATGTTTGACTTTAAATTCAATCACAGAATATTTACTTTTTCAGCGGTAATTTTTTCCGCAATATACATTCTGCTTTCACTTGCAGGAAAAAAAGCTATGTGGGCGGTTTTTGCTACGGTAATTGCAGGAGCAGGAACTGCATTCAAAACTTCTGATACGCTGATGACGGGATATAAGTATGTATATAACATCATCTACAGAACAGCGATGTACAAGGATATAGACTATTATAAATTCCTGCGTCCCGAATTTGAAGAAAGTTCAGTCACGGCATTATTTGTATTCGGAGCATGGGTTCTTGCCGTAGTTATATATGTATTCACGATACATCACCCGAACTCATTACCGCCGTTGATCGTAACTTTTCCGCTTATTGAAACAGGTCTCTACAACGGAATAGAAATATCGGTATTCTGGGGAATGCTCCTTGTTGCATACTGGCTTGCAGTCTTTGCGATGACTTCCATAGATATGGGAGAATATTCAGGCGGAAACGGCGGATTTGTACGGAAAGAAAATATGTTCTTCCCGAAAAGGCAGATGAAACTTAAAGTCACGGAGAAATGCGGAGTCTATATCATAACCGCCGTGATTGCAGTTGCAGGGATAACTTCTTTCGTGCTTGATATGACTGCATACGAGAGAAGTGACGAAATCAACAAAAAACGTATTGAAATCCGTGATGCAGTGAATTCTTTTTCAATTGACGACCTTGCAGGAAGTCTTTCAGAACTCACAAGCGCATTCGGTTTCACTTTCAAGGTGCAGTCGCATAAACTCGGCAACGTCGACAGACTGAAATATAAAGAAACAACTGACATGGTAATCACACTTGACGGCAATTACAGCGGAGCGATTTACTTAAAAGAATATACCGGCTCGGTTTACGGCAACAACGAATGGAATATTCTGCCCGACAGCGCATACAATAACAGTATTTTTGACGATTTCGGGAAATACAATACTTATCCGCAGAACTTTCCGTACAAATTCAAAAGCTATGTTAATATTTTCGACAGCAATCTTAATGAATACACAATCTGGATTAACTCGAAACTCCGCAAAAACAGGAGTTTTGCACCGTACGGTACGGACAGCATAGGCATACTTGAATACGATTTCGACAACAATGTTACATCAAAATCGGGCAATGATTATTCGTACAAGTTCACTAAAGTTGAGGCGGAAGATATTTCACGGAAACTCGATTTTATCAAATCCGACGCAAAAACTTCCCACAATATTTCAAATTATGAAGACGATATCTGGAAAACTTATATTGAGGACTATATTTCAGAAAAAAATCTGACAGACGACAACGGTAACTTCCAGATAGATGACGAACATTTTTACGCCTATAATGCGGAAATTAATCTTGCAGAACTTATTGAAAATGATTACCGTGATTTCGTCTACGCAAACTATCTGCAACTTCCTGACAACAACGATATGGAAGAAATCCGTACAGAATTTGATTACATATTTAATAATCCGGATATGTCGCAGATTGAAATGCTTACGGAACTTAGAAACAAAGTATCATCAATGGCGGAATATTCACTCAGTCCCGGACGAACTCCCGCAACAAGGGACTTTGTAAACTACTTCCTTTTTGAAAATCACAAAGGCTACTGCACGCATTATGCAACGACAGGCGTTATCCTCGCAAGAATGGCTGGTATTCCGGCACGGTATGCAACGGGATATGTCATTGTCGGCGATGATTTCAACGAAAGTACGCTGAACGATGACGGAACTTATACAATCACGCTGAAAGACAACAGAAGTCATGCGTGGGTTGAAGTCTATATGGACGGCTACGGCTGGGTACCTTTTGAATTTACGGCAGGCTATTCAAGTCAGACGATAGATACAACTCCGACGACTGTGGCAACTACTACTGGTTCAACGGAAACAACAACTACAGCAACGGCGGACAGTAATCAGACTACAACCCACAGGAACAGGCAGACAACTACTGATATTGGCGGAACGGAAACCCCCGAAACTTTCATAACTGAAGTGACGGTAACAACAGTCATAGAAACAGTCGAAACTGAACCGAAAGAAACGTCAAAGACTGTTAAATATGTTATCAATACTTTTCTGGTGACTGCCATGCTTGCCGTGCTTATAATTGCAAGACGTGTGCTTATTCTTTATTTCAGGGAAAAACACTTCAATGACGGCGCACACAGGTCACGTATGGGATATATGTACGCATACAGCGGAAAACTGCTGAAATACCTGAAAATAAAACGTGATGATATGCAGTACCTTACTTTTGCCGAACACGTTGAAAACTCACTGGACGGCAGATATTTCATTTCCGGCGAGTTCAAAGACTTCATGAATACTGCATTGAAATCAGCCTTTTCGGAATATCCTCCCGAAAATGACGAACTTAAAAAATCAGCGGAATTTGTCAGCTCTTTTGCAAAGAAAATATATGCAGAGGCAAATCCGGCAGAAAAATTTTACCTTAAATTTATACTCGCCATCTTATAAAAAGAACTGCATGGTGTTGCGCCATGCAGTTTTTATTTATAACCATAAATGATATAGACATCTTCTGTTTCGTCGTATTCATACGGAATTGAGTACTTTTTCATAAGATTAAGAAATTCTTCTGTAAAGTCGTGCGGAATTTTTTCGTCAGGGATAAGCATTCCCCTGTGTATACTGTCGCAGAATTTCGGCTTGACTTTCACCCATTCAATCGACTTGAAATCGTAATTATTGAAACACTCACTGTCATAAAAACGGTCATAAAGTTCAAAGTGGTCATCTTCAAAGAGGTTTTTCAGTTCAAACGGAACATTGCACGGCATTTCTTCGTCCATTGCATGAACAAACTCTCTCCATTTAGTATTGTTCATATAGCCGACAAGATTTCTTTCACTGATTACTTCCATAACCCTTTCGCTGTGAGTTTTCTTGTGATTAAATCTGCCGTTTTCGATGTCATTGACAAGGTGCTGAATTGATTTAAAAAGCATATCGTCACATTTATGAGTAGTGTATGTAGGTGAAACATCTTCGCCGTTGCGTGTAATATAGTACCATAATATACCATTAAAACAATCAACAATATAATGTACATTATGTTTCCACTTTACATTGATAATTCTGTCCGGATTGTCGTCGGGCTGAAAAACACCGCTTTTAAAGTCGACATTTTCTTTAATTTTTTTAATAATTTCGCTGTACATAAATCCTCCAAAAAAACAGCAGACTTTTCAGCCTGCTGTAATTAAATTAACCTTTTTTCTTCGCTTCAATATCAGCAAGAGCATCCTTGCGTGAGAGATTAATTCTTCCCTGACGGTCGATTTCGATGACTTTGACAACAATCTCGTCGCCCACTGAAACAATATCCTCGACTTTTTCAACTCTTGACTTGTCAAGCTTTGAGATATGCACAAGACCGTCCATACCTGGAACGATTTCAACAAATGCGCCGAAGTCCATGATACGAACAACTTTTCCTCTGTATATTGCACCAACTTCCGGACCGTTTGCGATAGTATCAACAATCTGGAGAGCCTTTCTTGTATTAGCACCGTTGAGACCGCTGACGAACACATTTCCGTCATCGCTTATATCAATCTTGACATCGCAGTCAGCAGAGATTTTCTGGATAACCTTTCCGCCCTGTCCGATAACTTCACGGATTTTGTCAACAGGCACTTTAGTCTGGAGCATTTTCGGAGCATATTCACTTACTTCACTTCTCGGAGCTGGAATGGCTTTCAGCATGATTTCGTCAAGGATATAAATTCTTGCCTTTCTTGTCTTCTCAAAGGCCTCCCTGATGATAGCAGGTGTAAGACCGTCAACCTTGATGTCCACCTGAATAGCAGTAATACCCTTGTGAGTACCGCCGACCTTGAAGTCCATGTCGCCGAAAAAGTCCTCGAGACCCTGAATATCAACCATAGTCATGAAGTCGTCGCTGTCAGGAAGCGTGATAAGTCCACACGAAATGCCAGCAACGGGAGCTTTAATCGGTACGCCTGCGTCCATGAGTGCAAGAGTTGAACCGCAGATTGAACCCTGTGAAGTTGAACCGTTGGAAGAGAGTACCTCTGAAACAAGTCTCATGGCATACGGGAACTCCTCGACAGGCGGAATAACAGGTGCTAAAGCACGTTCAGCAAGTGCGCCGTGACCGATTTCACGTCGTCCCGGACCTCTGCTGGGTTTTGTTTCACCTACTGAATAGCTCGGGAAATTGTACTGGTGCATATACCTCTTTGACTCTTCCTCATCAAGACCATCGATTTTCTGAGCCTCGCTGACAGGTGCAAGAGTAGCAACAGTAAGAACCTGCGTCTGCCCTCTTGTGAAAAGTCCTGAGCCGTGAACTCTCGGGAGTACGCCTGCTTCAGCAGCAAGCGGACGGATTTCGTCAATACCTCTGCCGTCAACACGTTTACCCTCATAGAGCCATGTGCGGACGATTTTTTTCTGCAATTTGTAGATACATTCGTCAATCATAGCAGTCTGCTCGGGATATTTTCCGTCAAATTCAGCGTGAATGTCGTCGATAATCGGAGCAAGTCTTGCATCACGGACAGTCTTGTCATTAGTATCAAGTGCGACTTTCACACGGTCAGCGGCGAACGCCTCGATTGCGTCGAACATATCGTGGTCAACTTCCATGGACTCGAATGCGAACTTCGGTTTGCCGATTTCCTTGCGGATACCGTCAATGAAAGCAACCATTTTTTTGATTTCCTCGTGACCCGTGAGGATAGCGTCAAGCATAACGTCTTCCGGAACTTCATTTGCGCCTGCCTCAATCATGACGATTTTTTCAGCAGAACCGGCAACAGTAAGAACCAAGTCAGTTTTTGTACGCTGTTCAAGCGTAGGATTGAGAACAAATTTTCCGTCAACAAGTCCTACATTGATACTTGCAACAGGACCGTTCCACGGAATATCGGAAATGGAAATAGCAATGGAAGTAGCAATCATACCTGCGATTTCAGGTGAGTTATCGGGTTCAACCGCAAGGACAGTCATAACGACAGAAACATCGTTGCGCATATCTTTCGGGAAAAGCGGACGGATAGGGCGGTCGACACATCGTGAAGTAAGGATAGCCTTTTCACTCGGCTTGCCCTCACGCTTGGTGAAAGAACCAGGGATTTTGCCGACGGAATAAAGTCTCTCTTCATAGTCAACTGAAAGCGGGAAGAAATCAACGCCCTCACGGGGCTTTGCGCTTGCAGTAACGTTTGCCATGACGACGGTTTCACCGTATCTTACCCAGCATGAACCATTTGAAAGACCACAGGTTTTGCCTGTTTCAACGACAACAGGGCGACCTGCGTAGGTTGTTTCAAATTTTCTGTAATTTTCAAACATATTTTTTCCTCCTGTGGAATATTTCAATCGGCTTTAGCAAAAAACTCTGATACCTGTTTAAAGTAACACAGTTTTATGCTAAAAACCGAAATCTGCACACTTAAAGGCAGAAGGAAAAGCCCCCCTGCCTTACAGCGTGTATGGAATTACTTACGGAGACCGAGTTTCTCAACGATAGCACGGTATCTGTTAATGTCCTTCTTCTTGAGATAAGCGAGAAGGTTACGTCTGTGACCTACCATTTTGAGAAGTCCTCTTCTTGAGTGGTGGTCGTTCTTATGCTCTTTGAGATGAGCATTAAGGTCGTTAATTCTTCTTGTGAGAACAGCAATCTGAACTTCAGGAGAACCTGTATCTTTTTCGCTTGTTCTGTAAGCCTCGATTACGGCTGTTTTTTCTTCTTTACGCAGCATAAAGCACCTCATAAAATATAATATTCCGCATACATAGACAAGGGTGGAATTGAGGTCAAGCCCTTTTCCAAGAATACGGTGAATATATTATAACACAAAAAAATCGATTTGTAAAGGGGTTTTTGAAATTTTTTTGCGTATATTTAATGAATAAGATAAATAAAAAAATCAATTCAGGCGTATTGACGTTGAGCTTGAAATATTATATAATTATTATATAATCTAAAAACAAAAGGAATGATAATATTTTGAGTAACATTGTTTCAGCATCAGTTCTGAGTGCAGATTTGCTCAATCTGCAATCGGAAATCAGAAAACTTGAGGAAAACAACGTCGACTGGGTTCATTTTGACGTTATGGACGGCGTTTTCGTTCCTAACATCAGCTACGGAATACCAGTTCTTGCGCAGATTGACAGAAAAACTGATATGTTTCTTGACGTTCATCTTATGATTACAGACCCGTTGAAGTATGTAGGATTATTTGACGAAGCAGGTGCGGATATGATTACATTCCATATCGAAAGCACAAGCGATACTATGGAAACAATCAGGGCGATAAAGCAGACAGAGTGCCGTACTGGAATTGCAGTAAAGCCGGATACTCCTGCCGAGGACGTGTTCCCGTATATTGAGTATGCCGATATGGTTCTTGTCATGACTGTTGAACCAGGTTTCGGCGGACAGAAATTCATGGATATGAGTGAAAAAATACGCAGAATACGTGAATACGCCGACAGCAACGGATATGAAAATCTGCTTATACAGGTTGACGGCGGTATTGACGACAGAACTGCTCCGATAGTAAAGAAAGCAGGCGCAGACGTTCTTGTTTCCGGAAGTTATCTGTTCAGGGCTGATAATATGGCGGACGCTGTAGGGAAGTTGAAGGCGTGAGTATGCAGAAGAAAATAAAATCAGAACGCATTGTGTGGCTTGATATAATGCTTACTCTTATCACACTTGAAGTCATGCAGTTTTTCTATTACGGAGTACGTGCAGCCGCACTCAGCGGTGTATGTGCTGTCGTATCGCTTGTAACGGAGATTATCTGTGTTCGTCTTATGGGACGGCATTTCACTGCCGACGACCTTCATTGTGTTTCCGATGCGCTTATAATATCACTTATGCTTCCTGCCGTGACAGATTTCAGGATAGCGGCAATAGCGTGCGTATTTGCGGTCACAGTGGCAAAGAACGTCTTCGGCGGACGGAAAAACATGATATTCTCCCCCTCCGCCGTCGCCTATGTGTTTATGCTTACTTCGTGGCGGGGACAGCTTATAATGTACACCGAACCGCACGTCCACACGGGAATATTTGAAAAAGCAGGAAATCTTGTAAGTTCCGCAAGCCACGCATTCAATACAACAGGAAAAATGAACTATACGGATTTTGAAATCCTTATGGGAAACGTCACAGGCTCGCTGAGTATGCTCCTGCTGATTGTCTCCGCACTGATACTCTTTTTCAGGAATGACATCTCAAGAGGTGCATTTACCGGTGCATTTCTCGGAACACTTTTTCCTGCGTGCATTCTGCCGATGTGCAGTGATATTTTCAGTTCAGTAAAATACACGTTCTCCACGAATATGGTTCTTTTTGCGATGATTTATATAATCTCCGACAGAAGAATTGCTCCGAAACAGAATTACTACGCATTCTTCTACGGATTTTTCATAGCTATACTTTCATACGTCCTTGTGCTTGCAACGACAAAGGAAAATATGATTGTCGTTGTCTCGCTCCTGTTCACTCCCGTTTCTCTTGCATTCAGAAATCTCGAAAGACATATAGAGGTTCTCGAAAAAGAGGAACAGAAGGAGGCGACAGCCATTGAGTAAAAGAAATCCGGTCTTTGACGGACTTCTCGGCGATAACACTGTCCTGTCTTCTCTTATGGTAATATCGCCCGTGATAATGTGCGGTGATACCGTGCGGAACGCAATAGCAGTGATTTACGCATTTTCGGCAATAACTTTCCTCTCTGTTGTGGCAGGTTCATTTGTGCCACGTAAACTGCCGTATGCGGTCAGGATTATAATATACACCCTCATTTCCTCGCTTGTGTTTGTACCCGTGAAATTCGTCGCACAGGAGTTTTTCCCTGAAGTAATCAGCCGTATAGGAATATATTTCATGCTCCTTGCGGTAAACTCGCTTATAATGGTACAGACAGAGGCAAAATTCTACAGAATGAAACGTGGGCGAATGATTGTCTCACTGATTTTCTACATTCTCGGCTTTGATGCCGTGATGTTTATTACTTCATTTCTCCGTGAACTTATTGCATACGGTACAATATACGACAGAGTTGCCGACATCGATACGCTTATAAGCGGTTTCGGTATGCCTTTCGGCGGATTTATCTTTCTCGGTCTTTTCTGCGGACTATACAGAAAAATACGCTCATTACTGAGAAAAGAAAATACAGGGGGTGACAGCAGTGTTTCTGATAACTGAACTTATTGTTCTGCTTACTTCAAATCTCGTGCTTACTCAGGCACTCGGAACAAGTACGCTGTTCATTGCTGCTGGGAGCAGGAAAAATCTCGTGGGAACTGCTTTCACCATAACTATTTTTACTACAGCAGGCTCGGCATTGGCTTACTTCATAAGCAGCCTGCTCCCCGACAGCGCAAAAGATTTTACTTTATTTTTCTATGCGCTTGCTGTCGGCTTGCTGTATGTAATATTCCTTGCCGTACTTTACTTCGTCAGCAGAAAGAAATTCAGAAATGCAAGAAAATATGTTCACCTTTCTGCTTTCAACTGCGCTGTTATGGGAACTCTTCTTACCATAACCCAGAGTGCGGAAATAAATCCGCAGTTCAATAATATCAGCAGTTTCTTAACGGCGGGAGCAGAAGCAGGTCTCGGATTTATTCTTGCATCGCTTATCCTCACAACAGCCTACCGCAGACTTAATTCGACAGATGTTCCGTCTGCTTTCAGAGGATTTCCCGCAATGCTGATTTATCTCGGAATAATTTCAATGGCTGTTTATTCATTGACATAAAGAAACAGGAGAAATAGATATATAATGAAACATAAGGACAAAGGAAGAAAAATTTACAGAACAAAAGAAAAAAATTATTACGGCAAAAGTCCGTTTGAGAAATTCCTGTCCGGACTTCTTACCGTACTTCTCGTCGGCGGAATAGGCTTTCTTGGTTACAGTATCGCCGAACCCCTCGTAAAATTCACTAAGCATACAGGTGATGACCCTGCTGTTATCCCTGTGCAGACCACAACAGCAGATGGTGAAGTCACAACGCAAACTTCCGGCGGAAATGCTGTGGGAACAGCAGAAACAACCGCCGCAGTCACTGAAATGCCGGCTGAGCCTCCCGTAACAATGGAACTTTACAGGGCTTTTGCACTCAATACAGACGATTTGGAAAGTACTTCCGCTTTGCAGACTGCCCTTGACGCAATCCCGAAAAATCAGGAAATAGAATATGTTGAAGTTCCGCTGAAAGCAGAAGACGGTATGATTTACTATGTCAGCACTGTTGCGACTGGTGAACAGCTGAAGGATTTTCAGAAACTCAATCTCGTGAAGATTTCCGAAACCATCAGGAAAAGCGGTTTTGAACCCGTTGCAGTAATCAGTACTTTCAGCGACAATATCCTGCCGGTGATTGACAAGGAAACAGGCTACACCTATTCCGACGGAACTTTGTGGTATGACAGCGCACTCAAGCCATGGACTAATCCGTTTTCACAGAAAGCAGTGAACTATCTTTCTGATATTACTGAGGAAATTTCCGGCACGGGATTTGAAAAAATCGTCTGCACGGACTTCGTTTTCCCGAAATTCACAGACAAGGATTTGGAGAACCTTGACGAAAAATTCAGCAGAAATGACAGATGTATGGCACTTACTTCCGCCGCAAACACACTCTATGATACGGCGGTTTCAAACGGTGCTTCCATGTTTATTGAAGTATCAGCAGCCGGCATTCTCAGCGGAAATGCCGATATATTACAGCCTATTCTGCTTTCAGTCAACACAGTTGTACTTGATATAAATATGGACGAACTCGGCGACGGAGTTTCGGACGGACGGAATTACTATGAATTTAAAGGAACTCCTGCCGAAAAAGCCGAAAAATGCCTCGGATTTGTCACTGAAAGTCTCGCAGATTTCAATTTTGCAGTGAGAATTTCGGGCAGTTCGCTTACAACTCAGGAACTTATTGAAGTCAAGGAAAAATTTGCCGAAATGGGCTATAATTCGTTCGTTCTCGGCTGATTAACAAAATAATTTACCGATAATTTATCGGAGAATGGAGAAAAATAATGGCAGATAATTTTAAGGTTTCGCTCGCAAAGATAATCGAGGAATTCAAACTCGAAACAATCTACAGTCCGAACTCACCCGAAGAAATTATGATTGACGAAACAGACGTAAACAGACCCGGATTACAGCTTATGGGATTTTATGAATACTTCAATCCGGAACGTATTCAGATTATAGGCAAGGTTGAATTTGCCTATCTCTCAACTATCGACGAAAAAACAAGAATTGAAAGTCTGCGAATGCTTTTTTCACAGAAAATCTCGGCTCTCATCATCACAAGAGAACTCCCGTATTTTTCCGAAATGCTCGAACTTGCACAGGAATACGAAGTACCGCTCCTGAGAAGCAAGGAGAGTACATCAAATTTCATGTCAGGTCTTATTGCATTCCTGAATACAAATCTTGCACCAAGAGTTACACGTCACGGAGTACTTATTGAGATTTACGGCGAAGGGGTATTCATTACAGGCGAAAGCGGTGTTGGAAAAAGTGAGACTGCTATCGAACTTGTCAAGCGTGGTCACAGACTTGTTGCAGACGATGCTGTTGAAATCCGCAAGGTATCAAATATAAGCCTTGTCGGAAGTTCTCCTGATAATATCCGTCATTTTCTTGAACTCCGTGGCATAGGTATTATAAACGCACGTCGTCTGTTCGGTATCGGTGCAGTCAAAATGACTGAAAAACTCGACCTTGTTGTCGAACTTGAACAGTGGAATCCAGAAAAGATTTACGACAGAATGGGCGTTGATACGGAGTATGTAAGTCTTCTGGGAGTGAAAGTGCCGTCGCTGACTATTCCTGTAAAGCCCGGACGTAACCTTGCTGTTATCCTTGAAGTAGCTGCCATGAACAACAGACAGAAGAAAATGGGCTACAATGCCGCTGCGGAACTCCTTCACCGTCTCGGAATGGAGTCTGACCCGAAAGAAACAATCAGAAATTATGAAAACTTTTAACTTTATCATCAGGAGTGATTGAATGATAAATATAAATGAACTGACTGAATTATGTAAAAAATTCAATTATAAATTCAGGACTGAATGTCCGCTGAGTGAATATACTACGTTCAGATTCGGCGGAAACTGCCGTCTGCTTATTGATGTTGATTCGTCAGTGGCTATAGCGGAAATTCTGCGGTATATCAGGGAAAATCACATAAAATATGCTGTAATCGGCAGAGGAAGCAATATTATTGCCTCGGACAACGGATTTGACGGTGTTATAATTCATTTCGGAAGCAGTTTTGCGGAAATCTCAGTAAACGGAACTTCCGTGACAGCAAAGTCAGGTGCAATGCTGTCTGCTGTATGTAAAAAAGCGCAGGAAAACGGACTTTCGGGCATGGAAAATCTTTTCGGTATTCCGGGGACAGTCGGCGGTGCATTGTACATGAACGCAGGTGCATACGGAAGTGAAATGAAAGATATTGTAGTTTCAGCTGAATATACAGACGGAAACGGTGCTGTTCAGACAATATCAGCAGAAGATATGGATTTGTCATACAGGCATAGTATTTTTGCGGAAAAAAACTTCATTATAACTTCCGTTACTATGAAACTCAGGGAGGGCAGCTGTGATGTGATAAAGTCTGCTATGAATGATTGTATGCAGAAACGTATCTCAAAACAGCCGTTGGAATATGCAAGTGCAGGAAGTACTTTCAAACGTCCGCAGGGAAGTTATGCTTCTCTCCTTATCGAACAGTGCGGACTTAAAGGACTTTCAGTCGGCGGTGCGGAAGTGAGTACCAAGCACAGCGGATTTATTATCAATAAAGGCGGTGCAACCTGCTCCGACGTTCTTGCGCTGTGTGAAAAAGTCAGAAATATCGTAAAAGAAAAGACAGGCTATATTCTTGAACTTGAGCCGGTTGTATTAAGTTAGGAGCTGAATGATTATGAAACTGTTGATTATCACGGGAATGTCGGGTTCAGGAAAATCAAGCGTCATGGACGTTATGGAAGATATAGGATATTACTGCATTGATAATATTCCCCCGAAACTTATTCCGCAGTTTGTCGACCTTTGTCATAAATCCGAAACGGGTATTGACAAAATAGCTGTTGCCGTCGATATAAGAACAGGCAATATGTTTGCTGAAATATTCTATGTATGGCAGACACTTAAAAGCGAAAAGGACGTTGAAACAAAAGTTCTGTTTATTGAGGCTGAAGACGAGGTATTAATCAAAAGGTACAAGGAAACAAGACGCAAACACCCTCTTGACGAGCAGTTCAACGGCAATATGCACGAGGCAATCAGATATGAACGTGAACAGCTTGTGCAGTTAAGGGAAATAGCTGACCACTATATTGAGACGACCAACTATTCCGCCGCACAGCTTAAAGAGGAAATCCGCAGGCTGTTTCTTGAAAATACGTCGGACTGTATGACGATAAAAGTTATGTCATTCGGTTTCAAGTACGGTGTTTCAACTGAGGCTGACCTGATTTTCGATGTCCGCTGTCTGCCGAACCCTTTCTATATCGAAACACTCAGAAATCATACTGGAGCGGAAGAGTGTGTTCAGAAGTATGTCATGAACTCCCCTGTTTCTCAGGAATTTTTCGCAAAGTTAACTGATTTGATTGATTTTCTTGTGCCGTTGTATATAAAAGAGGGCAAAAGTCAGCTTGTGATTTCCTTTGGCTGTACAGGCGGAAAACACCGCTCAATTACTTTTGCTGAACTTATGGCAGAACATCTGACTGAACAGAATTACAGGGTACAGAAATATCATCGTGATATTACTAAAAAATAAAGTGGTTGCAGATGTTGCAGATAAACTGTTTTTTATATTAAGTATATATATAAAATTTTTTTATGTAAAAGGGTTGTAAAATAGTGATTATCTGCCATATCTGCCACCGAACTGAATGAGGTGAAACAAATGTCATTTTCAGAAAAAGTCCGCAGGGAAATCTGTACATATATCACGGATAAGGACAAGCGTTTCGCCTGTCTTTACGGTATGCTTCTGTTCTGCCGTACTCTGAACAGAAATAACGTCTGTTTTCAGACAAAAAGCAGAATATCCGCCGAAACTTTCAGTATATTGTTTGAAAAAGTATTCCGCATAAAGCCTGACTGCAAGGAGACAAACAGCACGAACGGACGTTCTGTATATACCTTTCACCTGAAACCGCCCGAAAGTACGTCGGTTTTTGCAAAATACAGGATTGACGGAACTCAGCGTCATATAAATTCTGAAATAATTTCGACGAGCAGTCTCGGGATTTTTACCGCCGGAATTTTCCTCGCCTGCGGAAGCGTGAACGACCCCGAAAAAGAGTATCATCTTGAATTTACCGTCACCGACGAACAGCTTGCGGACGAACTTATTGCACTCCTCGGAGATATAGGCGTTACTGCAAAGCGTTCCGCCCGCCGTGGACAGTATATCGTCTATATCAAGGGAAGTGATTATATTGAGGACACACTCACTTTTATCGGCGCACAGCAATGCACTCTTGAGATGATTAATGTGAAGATTTTCAAGGATATGCGCAACAAGGCAAACAGGATTGCAAACTGCGACAATGCAAACATCGACAAGACGGTTAACGCCTCACTCCGTCAGGTTAACGATATTCAGCTTATCGCAGGGACGAAAGGTCTTGAAAGTCTGCCCGATGAACTTCTTGAAATTGCACAGCTGAGACTTGATAACGAAGATATGAGTCTGCGTGACATCGGCGAAAGTCTTTCTGAACCCATAAGCCGTTCAGGAGTTAATCACCGTTTTCAGCGGATTGCTAAAATTGCCGACGGTATAAGAAAGGAGTTAAACAAGTGAAACCAGATGAATTTGTAAATCTCCATGTCCATACGGAATACAGTCTGCTTGACGGTGCTTGCAGAATAAAAAAACTCGTTCAGCGCACAAAGGAACTCGGTCAGACGGCTGTCGCTATAACTGACCACGGCAATATGTACGGCGTTCCTGAGTTCTGGCAGACTGCCACCAATGCAGGACTTAAAGCAGTAATCGGCTGTGAAGTATATGTCGCTCCACGCACGAGATTTGACAAAGAACCTAAAATTGACAACCGTCCGTATCATTTAATTCTGCTGTGCGAGAACAACGAGGGCTACAGCAATCTTGTCAGACTTGTTTCCTATGCCAATACTGAGGGATTTTACGGCAAGCCACGGATTGATACTGAACTCCTGAAAAAGTACCACGGCGGACTTATCTGCCTTTCTGCCTGTCTTGCGGGGGAAATCCCACGTCTTCTGCTTAACGGTCAGTATGATACCGCAAAGGCGAAGGCTCTGGAATATCAGGAAATTTTCGGCAAGGATAACTATTTTCTCGAAGTCCAGAACCACGGCATAAGAGACGAATTGCAGGTACTTCCGCTGATTTACAGGCTTTCCGCCGAAACAGGAATAAAGTTAGCTGCAACTAATGACTGTCATTACATCACGAAGTCTGACAGCGAATTGCAGAACGTTCTGCTTTGTATTCAGACGGGTACTATATTGGGCGAACCTAACGGCATGAGTTTCGGAACTCAGGAATTTTATGTAAAATCCGCCGGCGAAATGGCTCAGCTTTTTGCAGGTCACGAAGAGGCTGTCAGAAATACTTCTCTTATTGCTCAGCGGTGCAATGTCAACCTGAATTTCGACAGCACTATAAAAATTCCCGTATTCAGGACTGCTGAAAATACAGGAAGCAACAAGGATTATCTCAGAAAACTCAGCTTTGACGGTCTTTACAGGAGGTACGGAAATCCGCCGGAAGATTACATTGAACGTCTTGAATATGAACTGAAAATAATCGACGAAAAGAAGTTCAATGACTATTTTCTTATTGTATGGGACTTTATCCGCTATGCAAGGGAACATAATATTCCTGTCGGCGTTGGCCGTGGTTCGGGAGCAGGAAGTCTGTGCGCTTACTGTATCGGTATCACGGGAATTGACCCTATGAAATACAACCTCATGTTTGAACGTTTTCTCAATCCTGAAAGAGTTTCCATGCCCGATTTCGATATTGATTTCTGCATTGAGGGCAGGCAGGCTGTAAAGGATTACGTCGCAGGAAAGTACGGCTATGATTACGTTGCGGAAATTATTGCATTCGATACACTGAAAGCAAAGGCGGCTGTCCGTGACATCGTGCGTGTTCTCGGACTTCCATACAGTCTTGGTGATAAAATCGCAAAGATGATTGACCCTAAACATGACCTTTCTTTTTCTCTCCATGAAAATCAGGAACTTAAAAAACTTTGTGAGACGGACAGTTCAGTTAAAAGAGTTATCGATTTGTCCCTGAAATCAGAGGGAATGCCCCGTCATACTTCAACCCATGCCGCCGGAGTTGTGATTTCCGCCGTTCCGCTGAATGAATTAGTGCCATTGCAGAGGGGTGAAAATTCAACAGTAACTCAGTATACAATGACTTATCTTGAGGCTCTCGGTCTTCTTAAAATGGACTTTCTCGGTCTCCGCAACCTTACTATAATGCGTGACGCAGTGAATGAAATAAGGCGGAGCAAGCCCGATTTTGATATTGATAAAATTCCCGTTGACGATAAAGAAGTGTACGCCATGCTCGCAAAGGGCGATACTTCGGGAGTATTCCAGTTTGAAAGTGCAGGTATAACAAGGTGCCTGACTGAACTTGTCCCCGAAAAATTTGAAGACCTTGTTGCTGTAATTTCGCTGTACCGCCCTGGTCCTATGAAGTCGATACCTCTTTACATTGAGAACAGGAAAAATCCGCAGAATATAAAGTATCTCCACCCTGAACTCGAAAAAATTCTCGGCGACACTTACGGCGTTATGGTCTATCAGGAACAGGTCATGGAAATATGCCGTAAACTTGCAGGATATTCCTACGGTCACGCTGATATAGTGCGACGGGCAATGGCAAAGAAAAAACATGATGTTATGATGAGTGAGCGGGAGAAGTTTATTTCGGGAGCAAAGGCAAACGGTATTTCTGAAAAAACTGCTGATAAAATATTTGACGAAATGGCTGGATTTGCTTCTTATGCGTTCAATAAGTCCCATGCGGTAGCCTACGCCTATATTGCGTACCAGACGGCTTACCTGAAATGCCACTACCGTGAAATTTATATGGCTTCTCTGATGTCAAGCGTTACGGGCGACAAGCTTGCGGAATACATAAGCGATTGCAGGAGTTCGGGAATTGAAGTTCTTGCGCCAGATATAAATAAAAGTCTGAAAGGATTTTCGTGCGTGGACGGCAGGCTGTATTTCGGACTTCTTGCGGTAAAAAATTCGGGAGCAGGTCTTGCGGAAAAGATAATCGCAGAAAGGGAAAACGGTAAATTCACGGGATTGCAGAATTTCTGCGAGCGCATGAACGGCAGAGAATTAAACAAAAAGGCACTTGAAAATCTCATAAAATCTGGCGCATTTGATAATCTCGGACTTAACCGCCGTCAGATGCTTGAAAATTACGAAATGCTCATGGATATTACAGTAAGGGACAACAGAAATGTACTTGAAGGGCAGGCAAGCTTTTTCGATGACGGCAGTGCTGAATACGATGTTAAAATCCCGTTCAGACCCGAATACGATACAAAAAAACTGCTGTCCATGGAAAAAGAGGTTTCCGGAATTTATCTGAGCGGAAATCCTCTCACGGAATACAGTTATCTCAGCAGACTGCTGAAAGTACAGAAAATCAGCGGTATTTCAGACATTGAAAACGTTGAGGACAATATGCCTGTAAAGCTTATGTGCATTGTGCAGGAAAAGAAAGTCCACACCGCAAGGAACGGAAATAATATGTGCTTTCTCAGTCTTGCGGACAGTACAGGCGAATGCGATGCGGTTGTTTTCCCCGATTTATATTCCGCTGTCGGTTCGGGTATCAGTGAAGAGGACATAGTTTTTATCAGCGGAAAAATTTCAGTCAGGGACGAAAGTATTTCGGTAATATGCGGAAGTATCACCGTTGAAAGTGATTTCCAGCGCATTTTCGGTAATATGATGATTTGCATAAAAACGCCGTCGGACAGAGTTCCCGTACAGAAAATTGCGGAAATCTGCGGAAAATACAGCGGAAACACGGAAATCTGCTTTTATCTCACCGACAGAAAAAAGACTGTAAAGCCAAAGAACAGACTTTCTGTTAATCTCAGTCAACTTAGTTATAATGCACTAACGGAAATAATAAATCCGGAAAATATTGGTATTATCGAAAAAACAGGCAGATAATACATTATTTAACATTAATTTTTTGTTTAATATAACAGAATTATTGAAAAAATATCGGAAATGGTCTTGACAATTTTGCACAAAAGCGGTAAAATATATATGTATGGAAATCAAGCCTTCGGGCAGAATGGAGAAATTATTTATGATTAAAAAAATCGGCGTACTTACAAGCGGCGGAGACGCTCCGGGCATGAACGCTGCTGTAAGGGCAGTCGTAAGAACTGCTATCAGCAAGGGTATGGAAGTTTATGGCGTTCACAGAGGCTACATGGGTCTCATCACAGGCGATATTTTCCCGATGGACGAAAGAAGTGTTACTGATATTATTCACAAGGGCGGTACAATTCTTTATACTGCAAGATGTCCTGAGTTCAGAACGCAGGAGGGCGTTGCCAAAGCTAAGGCTAAGTGTGACGAACTCGGCATTGAGGGTCTTGTTGTAATCGGCGGCGACGGCTCTTTCAGAGGTGCTGCTGATTTGTCCGCAATGGGTATGCTCTGCGTTGGTATCCCCGGTACTATCGACAACGATATTTCATGCACAGACTACACAATCGGCTTTGATACTGCCATGAATACTGCTATGGAACTCGTTGACAAGCTCCGTGATACTTCACAGTCGCACGACAGAATTTCAGTCGTTGAGGTTATGGGTCGCGGCGCAGGTCACATTGCCGTAAATACTGGTATTGCCTGCGGTGCTACTGACATCATCACACAGGAAGTTCCTTATGACATCGACGCAATCGCAAACACAATGCTCGAAAAGAAAGCCAAGGGCAAACAGAATTTCGTTGTAATCGTTGCTGAGGGTGTCGGTCATTCACAGGAAATCGCTACTGCTCTTCAGGAAAAGACAGGCATTGAGGCAAGAGCTACTATTCTCGGTCACGTTCAGCGTGGCGGTAATCCTACTCTCCGTGACAGAGTTGAGGCTACAAGAATGGGCTACTATGCTGTTGAACTTCTTGAGCAGGGCAAGGGCAACCGTGTTGTCGGTATCAAGGACAGCCAGATTGTTGACTATGACATTCAGGAAGCCCTCGCTATGAAAAAGCCTTACGACGAAAGACTTCACAAAATCGCTGAAGAAATCGCTTTCTGAGATTAAATCAAAGGTTGTGCGGAAATCTGCACAGCCTTTTTTTATGGTAAAAAATTTTTCTTGACATGGACAGACAAAAGTATTATAATATGTATATGGACAAAAACTGACATCAGGAGGACTTTTTATGCGAAATTTTGTAAAGATAATGGCTGGTGCTGTTCTTGCAGTGAGTATGTGCGCTATGCCTGTGACTTCATACGCCGCAACTATCGAAGAAGCAATTGCAATTGCACATCAATATGGTATTCCAGAAGAGACAATTCAGGAGTGCCTTAATATGTACTATGAACAGCCTGAACTCTATCCGCCGGAGGTTATTGATGACCTTATCGTGAAATTCAAGGCTTATCAGGGCGAAATTATCACTAATGTGCCATACGACCCGAATGCGCAGATACCGGCAGTGACAGAGACTACGCCCGTGCCTGCGGAAAATCCCGAAGACAACGGAGAAACTGCCGTTGCAGACGACAGTATTACGCTTACTATGCCCGACGGTACAACCTTCACGAGAATTAGTGCCGAAAAGTTCATTGCCCTTTCATACGAGGAAAAAATGACCTACCTCAGCACATTCCCCGAAGACAGACAGACTGTTATCATCGATAATCTTACACCGGAGGAATATAAAAGTCTGCTGAAACAGCTCCCGACGGAAGACAAACTCGACGTTATCGACAGCCTTACGGACGTTTCGGAAAGCATGGGCGTTAATCTCACCGTGAATGAACTCACTGACAACAGCGTTTCCTTTCAGATGAAAAACAAGGACGGCGAACTTATCGGGTCGAGTTCAATAAATGACGTTATCGAAGATACCGGTTACGACCGCCGTGGAATATTTGCCATAGCCGGTGCTTGCATTATGACAGGTATCGTCGGAATTTTCATGCTGATTAAAAAATGTTTTGGTGCTGAAAATGAATAAAAAAAATATTGTTCTGCATATTGCAACGCCGTTCCTGCTTCTGATTGTGTGTATCGGTCTGCTTATCGTCGCCATGATTAAACCTGCGGACAAGCTGAAAGTTCTTGTGAACGTCGCTTTCATGGACAGTCTCAAATCCGACCCGACCAACGACGATACGGGACTTGTTATCCGTGAGAACGAAATAAAATCCGAACCCGAAGGCGAAACTTACGATACCGGAAAAATCGTCCGTGCAAAATTCGGCGAACGCTATGCAACGATTAATTTCAATGACCTCGAAATCCCTGTTTACTGGGGAAGTACAAGCGAACTTCTTGAGCATGGTGCCTGTCATTCGTCAAGTTCAAAGATTATCGGCGACAAGGGAAACTCCGTGATTTCCGCTCATGTTGATACCTATTTCGCAGACCTCGATAAACTCAAAGAGGGCGATATTGTTACCGTCAAGACAAACTATGGACAGTTTACCTATAAAGTCCGTGAGACTATTTCTTTCAGCAGTGATGACAAAAAATATGTCACTCCGAAAGACGACGACCGCCTGACCCTTTATACCTGCAAACGTGATTTGCTCGGTGCGTCCGACCAACGTATAGGCGTTATCTGCGACCTCACCGAAAGTCAGTTCTATTTCAAGGAGGACGAATAATGAAGAAAACAAGCTATATCGCCTCTTTTATTATGTCAGTCCTGCTTGTGCTGTCGCTCCTTGCAACGCTGATTATGTACGTAGTCATGAATTTTGCAGACCCCGATAAGCTGTATGAAATAACAAGGGAGAAAAACCTCAGCCACGTTGTCTGGACGGAACTTGACAAGTACTATTCCCAGCGGTACAACACGACGGGTATTCCTGCCGACGTTTATATGAATGCTATCGATGAGGAGTACCTTGACAACGTTATCCGTACTCAGATTGACAACGGTTTCTATGTTCTCATGGACTGGGAACAGTCCGACAGAGTGATTAATACCACTCTTGAAACCGCTTTGAATGACTTCTACAGCGACTATGCCGACAGTATCGGTGCGCCGAAAGATGCGAAATACGACGAAAAACTCAGCGACGCAAAAACAAACGCCAATGAAATTATTTCGGAATACTGCGACGTTTTCAAGTTCAGCGCAATGGAAAATCACGGTATACTGCAAAAAATTTCTCCGCTTTATGTCAAAATCCCGACTATTATGCTCATTCTGGGCGGCGCGGACGTTTTCCTTGCACTCCTGCTCCTGCTGATTAACATAAAATCAATCAGAACAGTTCTCTACTGGGTCGGTATATCGGCTGTAATCTCCGGAATTATCGGCGTTCTCCCCTGCCTGTACCTCAAAGCGACCGACTATTTCAGTGCGTTCACTATAAAGCAGGCACAGATTTATTCCGCATATACTTCCACTATGAACAAAATTGTTGATGAGCTTCTTGAAAATTCGCTGATTTTTATCGTGTCGGGCATAATTTTTGTAATAATATATGTATTTGTTAAATGTAAAAAATATTCAAAAACTCTTGACAAATCTGAAAATATATGATATAATATATTACGTTGAGTGCAGTGAATATGTCATGTTCACCGCACTCAGCAATGCCCCCTATAATTCGTCTGGGTGTGGCGCAGTTGGTAGCGCGCTACCTTGGGGTGGTAGAGGCCGTGGGTTCAAGTCCCGTCACTCAGACCATATAAAAAACCGTTGTATTTCGATAAAATTCGATTTACAGCGGTTTTTTTATATTTCAAAATAAGATTTTTCTTAATTTTTTAAGAAATTTATGATGA
>CAYWPN010000013.1:0-76846 GCA_964460175.1 uncultured Alistipes sp.
GTAGAAAGCAACCAGTTCTTTTGGAAGTTTTATATTATACCTTTCTTCAAATTCAGCAATTTTCTGCATTGGAAGAGTTGGATTTAAAGTCAGTTTTTTCTTCTGGTAAGGCTTATTATTATAGTCTTCCAGTTTTCTTATCAATCTTTCTTTAATTCTTTTAAACTGTTCTTCCATTTCCATTCTCCTGTTCTTTATTAAGATGAAAGAAAAGCAGACCTTCAAATGAAAGTCTGCTTTTTAGTGCCGGTGGCGGGGGTCGAACCCGCACTCTGTTGCCAGAACGGGATTTTGAGTCCCGCGCGTCTGCCAATTCCACCACACCGGCATTAACCTACGCATAATATTATATCACATATGCGCAGGAATGTCAAGAGTTTTTTTAAAACTTATAGAAATTTTTAAAATTCTGAGCAAGGACGAGGGAATTTTCCTCATCTGAGAGACCGAGAGCGAAAAATCTCCGGAGTTCTTCACTATGACTCCACATAGGGAAATCACAGCCGAAGAAACACTTTTCCACACCAAACTTTCTGATACGGCGGACAGCGTCTTCAGGTGGCATAAAAGCGAGGGAACTGCTTATATCCACACAGACATTCGGGAAACCGGTAAGAAGTTCCTCTGCCTCGTCCCACCTTTGATACCCGCCGAGGTGAGCTGCCTGAATTTGCAGACGAGGGAAATTCTGACATATACGGCGGATTTTCACAGGAGCAGACCAGTCATAACGATGGTCCCCGCAGTGAATAAGCAGAGGGAGTACACCCTCAATAATCTCATAAATTCTGAATGCTTCGGGTGAATCAGCGTCGAACTCCTGAAAATCGGGGTGAAGCTTTACTCCATGCAGACCGAGCGACTTAATCTGTTCAACATCGTTCTCGATGTTTTCGGAATGTGGGTGAGTAGTGCCGAAACCAAAAAAGCAAGGATTTTTTTTGCATTCCCCTGCAATGAACTTATTGATTGAACTGACCTGATGCGGAACAGTCGCCGTTGAGCAGACAAGATAGCGTGAAACACCGATAGAACTTCCGCCCTCAATCAGTTTTTCCGATATACCGATACTGTCCATATGCAAATCGTAGAATTTTCCTGTATTTGCAGTTGCATTTTCGGCTATTTTTTCGGGAAAGATATGTGCATGAGCGTCAATGATTTCATAATTCATAAAAATACAACCTTCTTTTTTTAATGCTGTATTCATTATATCACTTTGTACGACACTTGTCAAATATTTCACAAAAGTTTCACAAAACAGCTATTGCTTATAATCCTGATTTTGCAAAAAACGCAATCGTTTTTCTTTGCGTAGTTTTCCTGATTCTTTATGAAAATAGTTGTCTCTTCTCCAACGCTTGCGAATGTGAGCATCAGGTTTTTGAGGTTCTAAAAAAAGTGCTTCAAGCGGAGTATCGGGACGATTAGAGCAGTACGGACAATCGGGGTCACCACAATTTTTACTTAACCACACATTACAGCCAAGACAGCAGTTCGCATCATAACGATAATAAAAGAACAAATCATTTCTTCCGCAAACAGGACAGGGAGTAATGGAAAACATTCCATGTCTTTCAGTTTTTCTTCTTCTTGCACGATAACTTATATACCGTTTACGGTTTTTCATAAACAAATCACCTTGTTTAATGTCAATAATTTTTACAATCGGCTTTTGAAATCATCATAGCCGAATTTTCTGAGAACCTCAATACTTCCGTCGCACTTTTTCAGCAGAATATCAGGCAGAGGCATACCGTTGAAAGTATTATTCTTGACCATAGAATAAATCGCCATATCGCCGAAAACGAGCCTGTCACCGATTTTCAGCGGATTATCAAAAGAATACTCCCCTATAACATCGCCTGCAAGACAGGTCTGCGAACCGAGACGATAAGTGTAAGTCCTCTCCCCTGCTCCGCCTGAGTTCATAAGCGGCGGACGATACGGCATTTCGAGGACATCAGGCATATGGCACGCCGCCGATGTATCGAGAATAGCAATCGGCATATCATTTTCAATAATGTCAAGAACTTCCGTGACAAGCCAGCCTGCATTAAGTGCGACCGCCTCACCTGGTTCAAGAAAAACTTCGAGACCGTATTTCTGCATACGCCTTATGCAGTCTTCGAGGAGCGGAATATCATAATCCTGACGTGTGATATGATGACCTCCGCCGAAATTTATCCATTCCATATGCGGAAGTACGTCTCCGAACTTTTCCTCAACAGCGTCAAGAGTTTTCGCAAGGTCGTCGGAATTCTGTTCGCAGAGAGTATGGAAATGCAGACCCGAAACGCCGTGCAGATTATTTCTGTCAAAATTTTTACTTATAATGCCTAAACGTGATTTCGGCGAACAAGGGTCATAAATTTCATGTCCCTCCTGAGTGGAACATTCAGGATTTATCCGCAGACCGATTTTTTTTCCTGCATTCAGCACCCTGTCCCGATACCTGTCAAGCTGACTGAACGAATTGAAGATAACATGACCGCAGTAAGAAATAATCCTGTCGATTTCACTTTCACGGTAAGCGGCGGAGAAAACGTGATTTTCCCCGCCCATTTCTTTAAATCCGAGCTGCGCCTCAAACAGACCACTGCAAGCCGTACCCGAAATGTACTTCCTGATAAGCGGATAGACATGATAACAGGAAAAGGCTTTCTGTGCAAGAAGTATCTTTGCGCCTGTGCGCTCCTCAACTCCGTGCAGGATTTCAAGATTGTGTATCAGTCTTTCCTCGTCGATTATATAGGCTGGCGTTGAAATATTATTCTTCTTCACTTCTGTCAACAGCCTTTATCAGTGAGATATTAGCGATATTGTACATATACTCAACGTCTCCGAGAACGACGATAATCCAGCCACCGTCGATAATTTCCTCAAGAATGCCTGACATATAGCCGTCAACGCCATTTGCGTACACCTCAACATATCTTCCGAGGTATCTTTTGAGAATATCCTCAATTTTTGTAGCCTTTGCAGACTTCGCAGTATTAGCCATAGTTTTTTCCTCCATTTTCTTATTTTTTATCAAGATAGATACTTGCAACATTTGCAAGGTTGATAATTGTAAATCTACGTTCTGAAATATCAAGAATAATATATCCGTTTCCAACCTCTATGAGAATACCAAAATCATATTCGTCGTCATTTTCTCCTGTATAATTGTAATGTATATCAATCTGTTCGCCAATATGTTTCATGAGTACGTTTTCCATTGTCGAATTTGCCTTAAACGGCACATCAGCCTTAACCGGAAAATCATCTGAATAATTATTCATTCCTGAAGTCATATTTTTCCCCTTAAAGTTTGATATAAGTAACGTTTGTGAGATTGACAATTCTCTTGTACTGCCCCTCACTGAGCATTATCCAGCCTTTGCCGACTTTTTCGAGAACTGCCTTGATACTCTCACCATAGCCGTAGCCATTGTCATGGACTTCCATAACATTCAGGCAGACGGTTATTTTTTTGCCGACGTATTTGTTAAGTTCAACTTCCATACTCATATCATCGCCGAATTCATTAAACATAAAAAATTCCTCCTTCTAAATCAAGGGTATTTAAGGGTACTTGTTACTCTATTTTATTACTCCTTTTATAAAAGAAAAAAAATATATAAAAGATATATAAATAAAGTGTTTTTATACCCTCAGATACCCTGTTATATTTTAATCAACAAGAACAGGATTGAAGTCCTCTTCCCATGGCAGACCCCATTTATTAAGTGCGTTCATGAACGGGTCGGGGTCAAATTCCTCAATATTGTAAACACCGGCTTTATTCCATGTACCTGTCATAATCATCATAGCACCAATCATAGCAGGAACGCCTGTAGTATAGGAAACTGCCTGAGAACTGACTTCCCTGTAGCACTCCTGATGGTCGCATATATTGTACAGATAATAATTCTTGTCCTTGCCGTCTTTTTTGCCACGGAAAATACAGCCGATATTTGTTTTTCCGACAGTACGTGGACCGAGTGAGGCAGGGTCAGGAAGTACAGCCTTAAGGAACTGCAACGGCACAATTTCCTTACCCTCATACATAATAGGCTCAATAGAAGTCATACCGACATTTTCAAGGCATTTAAGATGAGTGAGATAACTCTGACCGAAAGTCATAAAGAAACGTATGCGCTTTATTCCCTTTATATTGAGTGCGAGCGACTCCAGTTCCTCGTGGTGCAGAAGATACATATCTTTCTCGCCGACACCTTTGAAGTTATATACACGCTTGATTTCCATAGGCTCAGTCTCAACCCATTTGCCGTCCTCAATGTAACTTCCCTTTGCGGAAACTTCACGGATATTGATTTCGGGATTGAAATTTGTCGCAAACGGATAACCATGGTCACCGCCGTTGCAGTCGAGAATATCAATGTAGTTTATTTCGTCAAAATGATGTTTCATGGCATAAGCAGAGAAAACACCCGTTACACCAGGGTCAAAACCGCTTCCGAGGAGTGCGGTAATACCAGCCTGTTCAAACTTCTCACGGTAAGCCCACTGCCATTTGTACTCAAATTTAGCAGTATCAAGCGGTTCATAGTTAGCAGTATCAACATAGTGAGTTTTAGTCGCAAGACAAGCGTCCATGATAGTCAAATCCTGATAAGGAAGTGCAAGATTAAGCACAACATCAGGCTTGTAGCTGTTGATTAATTCAATTAACTCATCAACATTGTCCGCATTCACCTGAGCAGTTTCAATTACAGTCTTAGTAGTCGGCTGAAGTTTCTCTTTGAGTGCGTCGCACTTCGATTTGGTACGGCTGGCAATCATGATACCCTCAAATACTTCACTGTTCTGACAGCACTTGTGTATTGCAACAGATGCAACTCCGCCACAGCCTATAATCATACATTTTCCCATTTATATCAATCTCCTTTATATTAATAGCAGTCCCAGTTATAAAGAACGTCGCTGAAATCGAGTTTTTTAAGTTTTTCGGTTTCAATAAAGAAATTTCCTACTCCGCTGTCGCCCCACATAACAGCATCATCATAAGTACCGTCCTCACGCTCTATACCGCACGTATCAAGCTGAAAAAGCAGGTAATCATATTTCTGCAAAGGCTCATATTCACGAGGGTCTGTCTGAGTAAAGAACGGTATACCGCCGATTATACTACCGGTTGCATATCCCGGAGTTTCATCTAAATCGTCATATTTTTCATCATCTAAATCATAATATCTGCTTACACTTTCAGAAAATTCCACTCCGTATTCGCCAAAAACAGGCATCATATCCTCATCATCATATTTATTTTTCACAAACTTGCTGAGGATTTCTTCTTCTGTAACAGTTATGTCAACTTCGGGGTAATAAATCACCCTGAAACCGTCCTGATTGGTCGGGTTATCCCAGTCAATACCTGACATTTCATCATTAAGTACCCAGAATTGCAGAAGTCCTTTTTTTGGAAACTCGTCAAGCTGAATTTTTTCACACTCTATCTGTGCAAGAAGTCTCAGCTGATTACCGTCCTTGTCAACCGGAAAACCGCAGTCGTGCGGAATATATCCCGTACCGCCGATTTTACTTTCAAAAATCGATGGTTTGTCATTGTTAAGCTTAAGTCTGATACACGGTCTTGTTTCGCCGTCTTTATAAATACCCATTTTCTATTCTCCTCTTATTCAAACATATTAATATATAAACCCATATCAAAACTTTCAAAAGTCATTTTATTATAAGCAAGTCTTGTCGGATGGTGTGGGTGTCCGGACTTTGTTTTTGCGAGGCATATCCATTCAGCACCTGTTTCTTTTACAGCGTCGTCCAAAGATTTCAAAGCTTTAATAAAATAATTTCTGTCAAGTATATGTGTTCCCCAGACAGCAACAATTCTATCACCTTTATTTATCATCTCTTTAAAATAATGGATAAATATTAAACATTATAAATCCGTCATATCCTCTTTGCTTTGCGATATTTTCAATAATAGTGACAGTGTTGTCATTTTTTTCATTTGTTGCAATGCTGGGATTTATTCCGACTGCAATCATCGGATTTTTTTCATATCTTCCAAGAACATATCTGACAGTGTTTCTCTTTTCTGAAATGTAATTTTTTGCTTTCATATTGTTCACCCTTTACGATAACGCTAAAAGCATTTCCCTGATAATCTTGCACGCAACAGCAGTAGAAGCACCTGACTGGTCGTAATGCGGACTTAGTTCGTTCACGTCACAGCCCACTATATTGAGTTCACCACAGACAAGAGTAACAGCCTCTCTCAGTTCTTTAAATGATACCCCCTCCGCCTCCGGAGTACCCGTACCGCAGAAAACAGACGGGTCAAGCACGTCCAAATCAAGAGTAAAGTAGACGTTTTTACCCTTGAGTTTCTCAACAGTTTCAGCAAGACCGTCGAAACTGAACTTGTGCATTTCGGTATGCTCATTGGCGAACATAAATTCTTCCCTGTCACCGCTTCTTATACCAAACTGAAATATATGACCGTCGCCGACAAGTTCGTGACATCTGCGGAGTACGCACGCATGGGACAAAGGCTGACCGAGATAATCGTCACGCAAATCAGCATGAGCGTCAAAGTGGACTATATACAAATCGTTGTACTTTTCCTTTACAGCCATAACAGAACCTAAAGTCACGAGATGTTCACCGCCAATCATGAACGGAATTTTGTCATCTTTAAGAATTATATCTGAACGCATAGCAATATCGGCTATAGCACGGCGCACACTACCGAACGGAAGTTCAAGGTCACCGCTGTCAAAATAGCTGTAATCAGTCAAATCCTTGTCCTGATATGGACTGTAAGTTTCTATTCCGAAACTTTCTGAACGTATAGCGGACGGAGCAAATCTTGTTCCGGGACGAAAACTTGTTGTACTGTCGTAACCTGCTCCGAAGAGAACTATTTTTGCGTCACCGTATTCAGCATCACAGGCAATAAAAGTCTGTACATTTTTTTCAAGCATATAAACAACTCCCGATTATTCAACTTCACGGAGCATTTCCTCAACGTAATTCGGAAGAGCAAAAGCACCGGCATGAAGTTTAGTATTATAGTATTTTGTTTTGAGACCAAGCATATTCCACCTGACAGAATTGAGGTCATGGACAGGGTGATATTTCTTTGAAGCGAAACCGAAAAGCCAGTGACCCGACGGATAAGTAGGGATATGAGCCTGATACACACGACTTATCGGGAAACTCTCCACGATTTTTCTGTGTGCCCTCTGCATAGCAAGAGCGTCCTCATCATAGAACGGACTTTCGTGCTGATTGACCATGATACCGTTGTCCCTGAGAGCCTTGTTGCAGCTGCCGTAAAATTCTTTTGTGAAAAGACTTTCCCCCGGACCGAAAGGGTCTGTGGAATCGACAATAATAACATCATACTTATTATCGCACCTGCGAATGAATTTAACACCGTCCTCGCAGAAAATACGCACCCTTTCGTCGCCGAGACAACAGGCAGTAGAGGGAAGGAATTTCCTGCTTACTTCAATAACAAGTTCGTCAATTTCAACCAAATCAATACTTTCAACACTTGGATAACGTGTAAGTTCACGGATAACACCGCCGTCGCCCGCACCGATTACAAGAATATTTTTCGGGTTCGGGTGAACAGCCATAGGAATATGAGTAATCATTTCATGGTAGATAAACTCGTCTTTTTCAGTAAGCATCATATAGCCGTCGAGAGTGAGAAATCTGCCGAACTCTTTGGAGTCGAAAACGTCAATCCGCTGGAATTCACTTTGTGCGGAATAAAGCTGACGGTCAACCTTTATCGAGAACTTTACATTAGGCGTATGACGTTCAGTAAACCATAATTCCATAAAAATCCTCCTTTTATTGTACGAATTTTAATACATCATCTTCAATAACAATCTTTCCTGTTTCGACGTTATCATCTCCATAATAACCATATGGTCTTTTTTCTGCTAAAAGTTCATTATCTTTCATAATCAGATTATAATCATATGACATTCTTTCACAGAGTGCATATTTTTTATTGTTTTTATAGTCAGAAACTTCAATATGCACATCACATATGCCACTCCCGAACATTACAGTTGAACATATTTCAGGAAAGCCGTCATCTGTTAAATCTGTGAAATATACGCTTAAAACAGGCATACCTGAAATAAGTCCTTTTTCATTACCGTTTTCTGTAGCCGTAACAGAAAATTGAGTCCACTTAAAAGTTACATCGGGAAAATCTTCCAGCTTCAGTTCTTCTTCAAAATCCTCATCGGGAAATCCATCACTTTTATAATAGTCATTCCATTTGTATACTTTATTTTTCTCCCAGTTATTCTGAATTTCTTTATTCTGACTGCACGAAGTAAAAAGCAGAAAGGCTGAAATCAAAAGACAGGATATTCTTTTCATCAATCTACTCCTTATAAGTTAAAACTTATTATCTTTATTTATTAAAATCTTCATATTATGATATTTTGGAATTACGTCTTCAAATCCGAGCGATTTATATAGATTATATCCTGCGTCAGTTGCTTTCAGTTCGACAAAATCGAGACCCATTTTTTCAACATCAGAAATCAATAACTTAATCAGTTTGCCGGCAATACCCCTTTGTCTGTATTCGGGTTTCGTATAGACGTTCAATACTGTACCTGTTCTGCCGTTAATAAATGTGGGATTAGGTGGTTTTTCCGTAACATATAAAAAGCAGCAGCTTATGATTTTCTCCTCTTCCCTGCAAACATAAGCAAATAAATCCCTGTTAAGATGACTATTATAATAATCCGGCAGTCTTCCGGAAATCTGAGTTATCTGAAATTCCGACATATCTTTATAATCTTCCGACAGATAAGCTATTCTTAATTCCACCAACGAAGTTAAATCATTAATATCTGCTTTTTCAAAAACCATAATTAATTCCCTCTTGGATTTTTATACAAGAACATTCAGCCTTTCGATGTTAATATCTTCTGTACCTGTCATCTGACAGCCCTTTTCTTTGGCGTATTTGATATAGCTGATTATATCCTCCGTAATCAGTTCGCCGGGTGCAAGAATAGGTATTCCGGGAGGATAGCACATAACGAATTCCGTGCATACCCTGCCTGCACTCTCTTCAAGCGGAAGAGAAACTTTGTCCGCATAGAAAGCACGTCGTGGAGTTTCAGCGACAACCGGCGGAATATATTCCTGCGTGAGCATATCCGCACCCGATTTTCCGAAACGCCGTTTTATCTCCGCCATTGCACTTATAAGCCTCTCGATGTCACGTTTTCTGTCGCCGACTGAAAGATAAGCAAGAATATTGCCCAAATCGCCGAACTCAATCTGAATATCGTATTCGTCACGGAGCAGGTCATATACTTCAATTCCCGCAAGACCTATAGGCAGAGTATAAACACTGAGTTTTGAAACATCGAAATCATAGATACTGTCGCCGTTTATTAATTCTTTTGAGTAAGCATAGTAACCGCCGATTGAATTTATTTCGGAGCGGGCATATTCCGCCATTTCAACAGTCTGTGCGAATATTTCACGTCCACTGAGGGCAAGTCTTTTTCTCGAAATATCGAGACTTGACAAAAGCAGATAAGACGCACTCGTCGTCTGGGTAAGGTTTACAACCTGACGCATATAGTCTGCGTTAATATTTTTACCCATAAGCAGAAATGAACTTTGTGTGAGACTTCCGCCCGATTTGTGCATACTCACCGACGCAATATCCGCACCTGCTTCCATAGCAGTTACAGGGAAATTCTCACCGAAATAGAAATGAGTACCGTGAGCCTCGTCCACAAGAACAAGCATTCCGTGAGCGTGTGCAAGTCCGACGATTTTTTTCAGGTCTGAGCAGATACCGTAATATGTGGGATTATTGACCATAATTGCCTTTGCCTCTGGATTTTCCCTGATAGCCTGTTCAACCTGTGCAACGGACATTCCGAGAGAGATACCGAGCTGTTGATTGACATCGGGATTGACATACACGGGAACAGCACCAGTCAGAATGAGCGCATTTATAGCACTTCTGTGGACATTACGTGGCATAATTATCTTGTCGCCGCTTTTGCAGGCGTACATAATCATACTCTGCACAGCGGAAGTAGTTCCGCCAACCATAAAGAAAGCATTTTCCGCCCCGAATGCTTCAGCAGCAAGCATTTCCGCATCTTTTATAACAGAAACAGGGTGGCAGAGGTTGTCCAGCGGTTTCATGGAATTAACATCGACATTCATGCAGTCCTCACCGAGAAATTCCGTGAGTTCCATGTTTCCACGGCCACGCTTGTGACCAGGCACATCAAACGGGACAACCCTCATACGTCTGAATTTTCTGAGAGCCTCATAAATCGGGGCATTAATCTGTGAAAGAGCCATTTCCGTACACATTCCTTCCGCTGAAAATTTCAATCATTTCACGCCTGAGAGCGTTTGTAATATCAAGTCTGCTGCGTGGAGAGAGTTCACGGACATCGGTATTGAAGAGATAATTCTGCAATTCGATTTCCTTGATAAGCATTTTTGTATGGAAAATATTAGCCTGATAGACATTTATATCCACAGCGTCGTATTTCTCAAGAGTAGCATCGTCGATATAATTCTGAATAGACGTAATATCGTGGTCTATGAAAATTTTTTCTCCGCTGAGATTTCTTGTAAATCCACGCACACGATAATCCATAGTAATTATATCGGAATCGAAACTGCCGATAAGATAATCGAGAGCAGTAAGCGGAGTGATTTTTCCGCAGGTTGCAACATCAATATCAACTCTGAAAGTGGCGATATTTGTATCAGGGTGATATTCGGGATAAGTATGGACAGTAACGTGACTTTTATCAAGATGCGCAACAGTTTCTCTGCCGACTGGTATCATAGTATCATCAGCGATAAGAAAAGTAGCAGAAGCACCCTGAGGGTCATAGTCCTGCCGTGAAATGCTGAGGACTTTTGCGCCAATCATTTCAGTCAGGTGGGTCATAATATCAGTGATACGTTCAGAATTGTACACCTCATCAACGTAGGCGATATACTCAGTCTGCGCCTTTGGAGTTCTGGCATAACAGACATCATATATATTAAAACTGAGCGATTTTGTTAAATTATTGAAACCATAAAGTTTAAGTTTATTTTCCATATCTGCACCCCGAAAGAAGTAATATATGCCTTTAGCCGAAAATATAAAAAAAGAAAGCCGTGCCAAAAAAATTGCACAGCCTTAAATCTGGTGCGGATAACAGGAGTTGAACCTGCACCGAGTTGCCCCGACTGGCACCTGAAGCCAGCGCGTCTGCCTATTCCGCCATATCCGCACATCGCTTTACTATTATAACATATATTTTCAGAAAAGTCAATAGTCAAGAAAAAATTAAATTAAAAAACTTTTGCAGGCGGACATGATAAACGTCCGCCCGCACAACATTCATTCAATCCTCGTCGGAACTGGTTTCCTCTTTCTCAAAATCTTCAATAGTAATATTGTCATAATCGAACTCGAGCAGTTCATTGCAATTAGGACAATTGATAGAACCTTCGTCAATCATACCCTCATCGACAAGAATAGTATCTCCGCAAGTCGGGCAGGTTACTTCATAAAGCTCATCGCCATCGTCAAGGTCATAATCATCATCAAATTCGTCATCATCAAAACACTCGCCACATTCTTCGCATTTATCGCAGTCAAAGAGTTCCTCTTCAACCTGACCCAAATCCTCATCGAGAATATCGCAGAGTTCAGTAAGTTCATCAACCTGTGACTGCAAATCCTCAACATAGAGAACGAGTTCAGCCATAACTTCTGACATCTGGAGCAGAGCCTTGCCCTCTTTAGTAGAGCCGTCAATCTCCATACCGTCAAGCATACCCTGAAGATAAGACATTTTTTCTGTAAGCTTCATCAGAAAGCCCTCCTTAATCATTAATCAGCCGTTTGCACGGCCCATGTATTCGCCTGTTCTTGTATCAACCTGAATTGTTTCACCCTCGTTGATAAAGAGCGGAACTTTAATTTCTGCGCCTGTTTCGAGAGTAGCCGGCTTTGTAGCGTTTGTAGCAGTATCGCCCTTGAAGCCGGGGTCTGTCTGTGTAACAACAAGTTCAACGAAATTAGGCGGTTCAATTCCGAAAACAGAACCTTTGTATGAAAGAACCTTGCACACCATTTCTTCTTTTACGAAACGGAAAGCGTCCCCGAGTTTGTCTGCGCTAATCGGAATCTGCTCATATGTTTCCATATCCATGAAGTAATAAAGTTCGCCGTCTGTATAGCTGTATTGCATATCCTTTCTTTCAACGAAAGCTGTCGGGAATTTAGCAGTCGGGTTGAAAGATGTTTCAACAACTGAACCTGTTATAACATTCTTGTATTTTGTTCTTACAAAAGCTGCGCCCTTTCCCGGCTTAACGTGCTGGAATTCAATAACCTGAACAACCTGTCCGTCAAGCTCGAAAGTAACACCATTTCTGAAATCTCCTGCTGAAATCATTGATAAAAACCTCCATATTAATTAAAAATTCATAGGTTAAAATTACATATCTTATTTTAACACATTTTTCCGGAAATTGCAATACCTTAAAAAATTTTATTACAAAGATATTATATTTTTGGCAGATTTAGTTAAATTTATACATTCATTTTCGTACAGAACGACGAAATCTTCAATGCGCACACCGAATTTTCCTGCGATATAAATTCCGGGTTCAATTGTTACGACCGCATTTTCGTTCAGTACACATGAATAACTCTGTGAAGCGTTAGGCTTTTCATGGATTTCAAGTCCCACGCCATGACCGAGGGAATGCCCGAAATATCTGCCATAGCCTGCGTTATCAATAATACTTCTTGCGATTAAATCAAGTTCCTGACCGGTCATTCCGGCGTGAGCCGAATTGATAGCCGTTGTCTGCGCTTTAAGTACGATATTATAGATTTCCCGCATTTCGTCCGTCGGTTCACCGAGACAGACAGTTCTTGTCATATCGCTGTGATAGCCGTTGCAGACTGCGCCGTAATCCATGAGAATGAACTCGCCTTTTTTCACTTTTTTGTCGGACGGTACGCCGTGAGGCATAGACGTATTTTCACCCGAAAGAACAATTGTTTCAAAGGATACGCCCTCTGAGCCGTTGACCGCCATAAGTCTTTCGAGTTCCATAGCGATTTCACGTTCAGTCACGCCTTCCTTTATGAAACCAAGAATACCGTCAAATGCAATTTCCGCTATTTCCTGAGCTTTTTTGATACAGGCAATTTCAAATGGTTCTTTGAACATTCTGAGTGAATTTATCGCATTGCTGAGAACATCTGTTCCGATAAATTCAATATCCCTGATGTGCTTTTTCAGCGTGTTAAACTGATTTATAGTCATAGTCTGACTTTCAACAGCAACATTCCTTGCAGAATGACTGTGAATGAGTTCGGCAAGCTGATGATACAGTTTTTTCTGCTCAATCACTTCCGCAGAAGTTACAACTTCTCTTGCCTTTTCGATATATCGGAAGTCAATAATAAGGTACGCTTTATCCCTGAAAGCGATAACAGTTCCGTCAGATGACTTCATTCCTGTGAAGTAACGGCGGTTTACATCGGAAGTCACGAGAACGCAGTCAATATCTTCAGGAAGTTCATTAAAAAGTTTGTCAAATTTATTCATATCACATCTCCGCCAGTGCCTGAACAGCAAGATAATAACTCATGAAACCAAGTCCGCATATACTGCCCCTGCACACAGGAGCAATAACGGAATTTGAGCGGAACTCCTCACGGGCATCGATATTGCTTATATGAACTTCAATCACGGGAATTTTTATTGCGGAAATAGCGTCCCGAATAGCATAGCTGTAATGAGTGTAAGCACCTGCATTCATGACAATTCCGTCGAAATTAGTACGTGCGGAATGAAGTTTGTCAATAATAGCACCTTCATGATTTGACTGAAAAATTTCACATTCAACACCAAGACTTCTTGCACGGTCGATTATATTGTTATTCAGTTCGTCAATGCCTGCACTTCCATAAACTCCCGGTTCTCTTTCTCCGAGAAGATTGAGATTAGGTCCATGTATAACAAGAATTTTTTTACCCATAAAAAATCACTCCTTATCAGATTTGTAGGTAATCGCCATTATTTGCCTGTATACTGTTTTATTATGAAGAAAAATTGTTTCAAGAGTTTTTCTCAGTCTGTAAACAAAACCTGACGGCTCGCTGATTGGCACGGTGTACAGCATTTTTATCCTGAACAGATTTGCGCCGAGAACGTCAGTGAAAATCTGGTCGCCGACCGCCGCAAGAGCGTGTTTCGGAAGTTTCATTTTCATTAATGCAAGCTGATAACTTCTTTTAAACGGTTTTTTTGCACCGCTTATATAGTCAATTCCGAGACGTTCAGCAAACATTTTAACTCTTGAATAAAAATTATTTGACAATATAATAAGTCTTATATTGTTGCGTTTCATACAGTCAAGCCATTCAGTCACACCTTTTGCGGGTTTTGGATTATTATGCTTTGCGAGTGTGCTGTCTATATCAAGGATAAGTCCCTTTATTCCCAGTTTTCTGAGTATTTCGGGAGTTATATCAGTCACTTTCTGAAATGCAGCTGTTATATTGAAAAACATTTAATCCTCCTTGTGATGCAAAATGAAAAAGCGGACAGAAAACCGCCCGCTTTTATCAAAATCTCATATCTCCGCAAAATTAATATTTACGCTTGCGAGCTGCCTCAGATTTCTTCTTGCGCTTTACTGAAGGCTTTTCGTAGTGTTCTCTCTTGCGAACTTCGGCAATAACGCCGTCCTTTGCACAAGCTCTCTTGAACTTCTTAAGAGCGTTGTCGAGAGAATCGTTTTTTCCAACACGAACTTCTGCCATTTACTTTCCCTCCTTTGTTCAGAGGCTGCCAACCGGTAACCCCGGCTATATACTAATCACTCATGCGAGTGTCAGTTAACTGTATCAAACCAAAATTCTGAAAAAATTCCAGTTTTGCAGACCTGATTTTATAATTAAAGAACATATTATTATTCTAACATAAATATTCCATTATGTCAAGATATTTTTTTGTTTCAGGAAAATTTCGTTATTTTGCAACAATATTAACAAGTTTATTTGGTACATATATCTGTTTTATCAAATTCTTACCCTCAACGGCTTCTTTAACCTTGTCATCATTGAGAGCCATAGCAATGACAGTATCCTTGTCGCTGTCAACTGCAATATTCAGTTTTGCCTTGAGTTTACCGTTCACCTGAACAACGATTTCGATTGTATCGTCCTTGCAGAGAGCCTCATCGTAAGTAATCCATTCCTGCTCGCTGAGTATCTTTCCGAAGTTCACGCTGTAGATTTCCTCTGCAATGTGCGGTGCAAACGGATAAAGCATAGTCACGAAAGCACCGAGTTCTGCCTTTGTGATACTTCCTGCATCGTAAATCTCATTGATAAGAGCCATCATTGCGGCAATAGCCGTATTAAATTTCATAGCCTCAATATCTTCGCTTACCTTTTTGATAGTCTTATGGAAAGATGACTTGAGTTTTTCACTGTAATCATCGCCGTCAGCAAGAATATCCTGTAAACTCCACACCCTGTCAATGAAACGCTTACAGCCCTTTATACTTGATTCATTCCACGGAGCAGCTTTTTCATAGTCGCCCATGAAGAGAGTATAAAGACGGAGAACGTCTGCGCCGTATTCCTCAACCACGTCATTCGGGTCAACGACGTTTCCACGGGATTTCGACATTTTTTCGCCGTCCGAGCCGAGTATGAGACCTTGTGCAGTTCTCTTTGCATACGGTTCGGAAGTTGGTACAAGTCCCAAATCATAGAGGAATTTGTGCCAGAAACGTGAGTAAATCATGTGACGTGTAACGTGTTCCATACCGCCGTTGTACCAGTCAACAGGCAGCCAGTACTTCAATGCCTCCTGCGATGCAAATTCGTCACTGTTATTCGGGTCGCAGTAGCGGAGGAAGTACCATGACGAACCAGCCCACTGTGGCATTGTATCAGTCTCACGGCGTGCGTCTCTATGGCATTTCGGGCATTTGCACTTGACAAAACTTTCAATCTTTGCAAGCGGACTTTCGCCGTCCGTACCGGGTTCAAAGTTCTCTACTTCGGGAAGCCTCAGCGGAAGTTCTTCATAAGGCACAGCAACCATTCCGCAGTTGTCGCAGTGTACAATCGGGATAGGTTCGCCCCAGTAACGCTGACGGTTGAATGCCCAGTCCTTCATTTTGAACTGCACACCCTTTTCACCACAGCCGAGCTTTTCAAGAATTTCAAGTGCCTTTGCAATAGCATCTTTCTTGTTGCTAATGCCGTTGAGTTCGCCTGAATTTATAAGTTCGCCCTCACCTGTGTAGGCTTCTTTAGAAATATCTCCGCCCTTGATTACTTCAATAATATCAATGCCGAACTTCTTTGCGAAGTCATAGTCTCTTGTATCGTGAGCAGGTACAGCCATGATTGCACCTGTACCATAACCCATCATAACATAGTCTGAAATGTAAATCGGGATTTCCTTTTCTGTAATCGGGTTGATTGCGGTAAGCCCTTCAATTTTAACGCCTGTCTTATCCTTGACAAGCTGGGTTCTTTCAAATTCACTCTTTTTTGCGCATTCAGCCTTGTAGTCATCAAGAGCCTGAATATTTGCAATACTCTCTCTGTATTTCTGAATAATCGGGTGTTCGGGAGCGATTACCATGAAAGTTACGCCGTAAAGCGTATCGGGACGGGTTGTGTAAATGCGGAGTTTTTCGTCCTGCTCCTTTATTCTGAAGTCAACAAATGCACCTGTTGACTTGCCAATCCAGTTTTCCTGCTGAAGTCTTACATTAGGAAGATAGTCAACGTCATTCAGTCCTTGCAGAAGTTTGTCTGCATACTCTGTAATTCTCAGATACCATACTTCCTTTGTCTTCTGCACAATATCGCTGTGACATACGTCGCACTTTCCGCCCTGTGAATCCTCATTTGAAAGCACAACCTTACAGCTCGGACAGTAGTTAACCTGTGTCTTGTCACGGAAAACAAGTCCGTTTTCAAACATTTTCAGGAAAATCCACTGTGTCCACTTATAATAGCCCTCTTCTGTTGTATCGATTACTCTTGACCAGTCGAAAGAGAAACCGACTGTTTTAAGCTGCTGAGTAAATTTCTCGATATTTCTGTCCGTAACTACACGGGGGTGAATATTTTCCTTGATAGCCGTGTTTTCAGTCGGCAGACCGTATGCATCAAATCCAATCGGGAAAAGGACGTTATAGCCCTCCATACGTCTTTTACGGCTTATGACTTCAAGTCCCGAATAAGCCTTGATATGACCTACGTGCATACCGTGTCCCGACGGATACGGGAACTCAACAAGTCCGTAGAATTTCTTTTTGCTGTAGTCGTCAGCAGCCTTGAAAGTATTGTTATCCTCCCAGAACTTCTGCCATTTTTTCTCCACAGACTTAAACTCATATCTGCTCATTTTTATCATTCCTTTGTAAAATTATTTAAAAAGCGATGAGATTTCGCTCCATTTGTTAGTAAAGTGCGCCTTGATGTCATTCTGAACAACAAGAAGTATTATTGCTCCCACATCAACAAAAGCCTCAACAAGGTAAATCAGAGTTTCAGGAAGATTTGTAATGTTGTAGAGCATATTTTTCAGCACTGGTATTGCAATAACAGCGGCGACGGCATAATTAAGATATTCCAGTCCGCTGAACATTGCAAGAAAACATATTACCGGAGCGATAAGGTCAAGAATATTGAAGCCTCCGCCGATAATCATGTTGAGAACTGTCTTTGCAATCAGGTACACACCGATTATGACGACAAAATTTCTGCCTTTTGCATTGTTAGTTTTCATCTGAACCCTCCCTGACAATCAGACCGCTTACGTCAATCTGTTCACCGTCAGCCCAGAGACCCTCCAGTTTGTAGAAATCTCTTGTTTCCTTATAGAAAGCGTGAACGATAATATCGCCGTAATCAAGGATAATCCATGTATTGCCCGTATCAGCCTCACGTCTCTCAGGCTCGATACCATGCTGTGAGAACTGAAATTCAACTTCATCTGCGAGGGCACGTGTATGAGTATTGCTTGTGCCGTTAACGATTACAAAGTAATCTGCAAGGATAGTCAGGTCTGAGATTTTAATTACCTGAATATCCTCTCCTCTCTTGCTGTCAAGAATTTTAACAATAAGTTCAAGTTTCTGCTGTTCTGTCATAAAAATCTTCCTTTCTTATGGTTTTTTCTGATACGGCGTTACAGTCGGGTCTCTCATAGGCTCTGTGGCACTCTGTATTTCCTCAAGACTTGCGCCCGTATCGTCATAGACTTCATACTGATATTCTGTTACCAGTTCAACAATAGTTGTATCCTTTTCAGTCATTTTTCTCTGATAAGGTCTGTAATACTCATTAAGCAGGTCTATTGTCGCCTGCTTGTGAACTGAATAAACCGAATATCCGTTACCGTCAGCCGCCCAGAATATAGCGTCTTCTCCGGGAACCATATTCACCTGTGCATTATCCATTGAAATTGTTGAGGCAAAATCCGCAAGCTTGCTCATATCACCGATTGACAGGTCTGTATAAAGCAAATCGTTGTCATAGATTTCCTTGATATAGCTGTAAAGTTTCAGCCGTCCCTCATCTTCGATTATGCCTGAAAGCTTACCCATAGCGGCAGCCATAAAACGGCGCTGGTTCTGCACACGTCCGATGTCGCCCTGAAGCCATTCACGGCGGAAACGTATAAACCACACAGACTGGTTGCCGTCAAGCACAACGTCGCCTTCGGGAATTACCTTATCAGGTTCAAAGACTATTTCGTTGTCAATGTGTATCGGCACACCGCCGATAATATCAATAATATCAACAATATCATCACAGGTTGTAGTTACATAGGCATCAATCGGAATGCCGAAATTTTCTTGAACTGCATTTACAACACGCTGTATCGGCGGCTGGATTTCAGGGTCGCCCATTGTGTATATGCTGTTGAATTTTCTTGCAACAGATGATGTATAATCAGGCAGACAGGTATCACGGGGAATTTGCAGGATATTCAGTCCTCCGTGACCAATATCAAACTGAAAAACCCACATAATATCAGTGTTGTACTCATCTGGTTCAAAACCGAGAAAAAGCACGCTGTACTGACCTTCCACAAGCTGAGGCAAATCAAGTCCGTCGTTGAAATCTTCGGGAACATTATCAGTATCTATATTGAGATTTTGAATAATGTGTTCCTTATTGAGTTCGCCCTCTTTTGCGGCAGGCTTCTGATTTTTGAAAAGATTAATCAATGAAATATTATCACCGCTGTCTGTATCAACCACAATCGGCATATTAAGCACAAGCGCAAATATGATTACCACCGACGAGACAACAGCAAGAACTTTTATAAGAAAGTCCTTTAAAGAAAATTTATTCTTTTTCTGTTTCTTCTTAGGCTGATTTTTTACATTTTTTGTATGCGCATTGTCCGTATGGCTGGATTTCACAAGCGGTTTCAACGGTTTAGGCTTACTTCCTTTGCCTGCCGGATTATATTCATTATTGTCCATTTTGAGTCCTCTTTTCATTCTATCATCTGATAATGTTTATTTCTTTTTTATTCACCCAGCAAACGTGCATAGAAATTATATCCCTCAACAGTGCATACAGGCAGCATGGAATTTTTCTTCACAACGTTCTTTATAGAAAACCTGAAAGCTTCAAACATAGCTGTATTTAAGTCAGTGTAGACGAATTTTCGCATTTTGTCAACATCTTTGTAAGTTCTGTCAGCTGAAACGAGGTCACCGAGATAGACTATTTCCTCGAGCCGTGTCATGCCCGCCCTGCCGACTGTATGGAAACGGATTGAATTCAGTATGTCAATATCCTCAACGCCGAAAGTTGTCTTGACGAAATACGCACCTGCAACAGCGTGCCACAGTGAACGTGTTTCGAGTTCCTCACGGCATACAGCAAATCCGCTTTCAAGGGCGAGCCGTTTCTGCTCAGCTCCCGACAGTTCCTTGCAGACATCATGCAGAAGTCCGGCAAAGTAGGCTTTGTCAGGGTCTTCACCGTATTTTTCCGCAAGTTTACGGCATTCCGCAGCAACATTCAGAGAATGCTGATACCTTTTCGGTGACAGATTTTCTTTCAGATATTTCTTTTTTTCGTCCGTATCGTAAAACAAGATACTCACCTCATCATTTGTATAAATTATTCGATGTAATATATTGTACTACATTTTTGTCAAGATAGCAAGAGAAATTCTCATTTTTTACAATTTTTTTTCTTATTTCTGTGGAGGAGATTTCAAGTGGTTGTGCAGAACACACAATAATTCCCCCGAATTTCTGTAATTCCTGTGCTTTTTTATCAAGCAGGTTTCTGTCGCCGTTTTTACGTGAAACAACTGCAAGGGTTACTTCTTTCAGTATTTCCTCAAATCTGTACCACGTTTCAAAAATCATAAGCATATCACTTCCGACAAGCAGAAAAATTTCGTCATCGGGAAAACGTCTGCGGAATTCCTTTACTGTATATATAGTATAGCTTTTTCTGTCTGATTTTATTTCATAGTCGCACACATTGAGTTTTTCTGAAACCTCACAGGCAAGCCTGAGCATTTCAATTCTGTCGTCCGGCGGAGCGTATTCAGCACTTGAACGGTGCGGACTTATAAGCGACGGCACAAGAAATATTCTGTCAAGCTGTAATTCTTCAACCGCTGACAATGCAAGATGGATATGACCGTTATGCACAGGATTGAAACTTCCGCCGTAAATTCCGATTTTCATATTTCTCTCCTTATTAAATTTTCCATGGTCTTTTCTTATCAGTCCAGCCTTTAGCTTTCCAGTATTTACTGTCGGAAGGATTAATTCCTCCTTTGCGGTTTAAAATACTCATGGCAGTAAATAAAATTCTTCCCTTGAAACTTACTCCACGCTTTATTCCACGTGATTTTATTCTGTCAGCAATATGAGACGCTTTTCTTTCTGTTTTCACTTTAACAGAAGGCTTGACTTTATTCCATGATACAGCCCTTACAGCCACTCCGAGCGAATATATTTTCGGAATACCCCAGAATGAAAGACTGTCCTTCATATCTTTATTGGTGCTTCTCATTCCTGCTCCGGCAGCCGTTGAAACAACAACAGCCTGTTTTGAAAACATTTTTTCTTCCGGACGGTGAACGAGCCATCTCCAGCCATAGTGGTCAAGCCACGCTTTCATTGAACCTGTGCAGTGATAAACATATACAGGAGAGGCAAGAATGATTACATCTGCTTCGTCAACAGCCTCTGTAATAAAACGGAGCTTTTCATAATGCGGACATAACTTTTCGTCCTTTTCAAAACACTGAGTACAGCCACAGCAGAAATCCGAAAAATCTTTCGGCAGAAAAAATTCCCGTATTTCACTTTTTTCCGCAACTTTTTCAGCAATCATATTGGCGATATGATAAGTTGAACCCTTATGATTCTGTCCATGAACAATTACAACATTCATGATTATTAAACTTTCATATCAATTACAGGTTCTTTCGGATTACGCTTGAAAAGTACAAACTTACTGCCGATAACCTGCACAACGTCAGCACCAGTCTGCACTGCAATAATATTAGCCGCTTCTCTTGCTGTCCAGTCTGAATTATCAAGCACACGGAGCTTTATAAGTTCTCTCTTGCGGAGTGCCTCGCCGATTTCCTTGCACATCTGTTCAGTTACTCCGCCTTTTCCAATCTGAAAAATTGTCTCGTATTCCGATGCGATTCCTCTTAAATAAGCACGCTGTTTACTTGTAAGCATATATCATTCACCTTTCTTTTTCAGTTCGTCAAACAGGCATTTAAGTGCGTTTCCTCTGTGGCTGACTGCATTCTTTTCGTCCGCCGACATCTCAGCGAGTGTTTTATCGTTGTAAATGAAAATCGGGTCATAGCCGAAACCGTTTGTACCACGTTCTTCATATCCGATTTTTCCCTCGCATTTTCCCGATACAGTAAAATATCCGTCTGCATCGATATAAGCTATGGTACACTTAAAGTAAGCTGTACGTTTATCATCGGGAACATCTTTCATTTCACTCAGAATTTTTGCACATTTCTCTTCATTTGGTGCGTATCTTGCGGAAAATACTCCCGGTCTGCCGTCGAGTGCGTCAATGCAGAGACCGCTGTCGTCCGCAATTACAGGGCATTTCACAATCTCATATACTGCTTTTGCCTTAATCAGTGCATTATCAGCAAAAGTAACGCCGTTTTCTTCGGGGTCGCAGTCTGCACCTGCTTCACGCTGAGAAATCACCTTAATTCCAAGTGATGCAAGAATTTCCCCTGCCTCACGGAGTTTATTTTCGTTATTCGTCGCAAAAACTATCTTATTCATCATCGTCACCTTTCTTTCCGAAAAGTCTGCTGAAGAAACCTTTCTTTTTCTTCTTCTTTTCATGTTCTTCCGCCTGTTCCTGTTCCTCTTTCTGTTCTTCTTTCTGAACGATTTCCTCCGACGGAATTTCTGCTGATTCTTCCTCTGCCTGTTCCGGAACTTCTTCGGCAGCCGGTTCAGGTTCGTCGATTTCTTCAGGGATTTCCTCAATTTCAGGTTCTTCTTCAATAATTTCAGTCTCTGTGATTTCCTCAGTTTCTTCTTCAACTTCTTCAATTTCTGCCTTTTCGGACGCTTTCAGTTTAGCTTCCTCTAAATCAAAAAGAGCGTCAACAAACATACGGCTGTCAAAAGGCTGTAAATCGTCGATTTTTTCGCCTACTCCGATAAGCTTTACAGGTATGCCGAGTTCATTCTTGATTGAGATGACTATACCGCCTTTCGCTGTGCCGTCAAGTTTAGTCAGGACAATTCCCGTAATATGTGCAGTTTCGCTGAACAATTTTGCCTGACTTACTGCATTCTGTCCCGTTGTCGCATCGAGTACAAGGAGTATCTCCCTTGAACTGTCCCCCGCTTTACTGTCGATAATCCTGTTGATTTTTTTGAGTTCCTCCATAAGATTTTTCTTGTTATGAAGTCTTCCTGCTGTATCAATCACAACAACATCACAGTTACGGGCTTTTGCAGCTTCGAGTGCATCGTATACAACAGCACCTGGGTCACTGCCCTCTGTGTGCTTTACTATGTCAACTCCTGCACGTTCAGTCCACACTTGCAGCTGGTCAATTGCTGCCGCACGGAACGTATCAGCCGCCGCAACAAGTACCTTTTTGCCCTCCTGCCTGAACTGGTGGCACATCTTGCCGATTGTGGTCGTTTTACCCGCACCGTTTACACCGATAACCATAATAACAGCAGGAGACTTTGTAAGGTCAAGACCTGTATCGTCGCCCATGATTTCAGAAATTACCTCATAAATAAGTTCCATTATATCGTTCGGGTCGGTAATGCCTCTTTCCTTGACAAGCTTACGAACTCTGTCACATATTTCCACCGACGTTTCAACGCCTATATCACTCATAATCATCTGTTCTTCGAGTTCCTCGAAAAGCTCCTCATCTATTTTGGTAAAAGAATTAAAAATCCTCTGAAGTCCGCCTAAAAAGTTATCCCTTGTTTTTTTCAGTCCCTCTGCAATTTTAGTAAAAATTCCCATAAATTCCTCCGTTTACTGTATATCGGCTATATCTTCCTGAAAGTCTACCTGTTCCATTCTGAGAAGTTTTGAAATGCCGTCCTCCTGCATGGTAACTCCATAGAGGACGTTTGCCTCCTCCATAGCACTTCTTCTGTGGGTTACAAGCACAAACTGTGTTGTATCGGTGAATTTTTTCAGATACTGCGCATATTTCCGCACATTAACTTCGTCGAGTGCCGCATCAATCTCATCAAGAATACAGAAAGGTGCAGGACGTAATTTCAGAATTGCAAAGTATATTGCAATGGCAACAAAAGCCTGTTCTCCGCCTGAAAGCGATATGAGATTTTTTATTACTTTCCCAGGCGGTGCGACACTTATTTCAATTCCGGAATTAAGAACATCTGTCGGGTCAGTGAGAATTAACTCCGCCTTGCCTCCGCCGAAAAGTTCGGCGAAAATTTCCTTGAAGTTTGAATTGATAATCTGAAAATTCTCTGAGAAAATCCGTTCCATTTCATTCATGAGATTGTCAATTATCTTTTCAAGTTCCGCTTTTGATTTCTGCACGTCCGCAAGCTGTACAGACATGAACTCATAGCGTTCTGAAACTTCCCTGTATTCGTCAACCGCACTGACATTGACGTTTCCTAATGCACGGATTTTATTTTTTATTGACGTTAGTTCAGTCTGAGCTGACATAATATCATCGATTTTTTCTGCGGTTTCCACTGCCTCTGAATAAGTCAGTTCATACACATCAAGCATCTGCTGAATAATTACATCATAATCTCTTGTGCAGGAGTTACGGCGTTCCTCAAGCCGTGTGACTTCGCCTGAAAATTTTTCTTTGGCATTATTCAGCTGTTTCATACCATTCTGTATTTCGCTGACAAGACGGTTCTGTTCCGTGTGCATACTCTGATAACGCTGTATTTCCGCCATATACTTTCCAGAATTGTCTTTCATACTGTCAAGTTCGGATTTCAGTCTTGTTATTTCAGCCTGTTTCTGTGCAATTATCTGTTTCTGCCTTGCGATTTCGTCCTCAGAATACTGATTTCCGCCGCTGAGATTTTCAAGTTCCGAATTTATACGGCTTATTTCATTCTGCTGTGACTGTATATCCTTGAAAATTTCAGCGTCACGCACTTTCAGAAGCGATATTTCCTGTGAAAGTCCGGCACGTTCTATACGGAGATTTTCACGCCTTTTCTGATATTCTGCAAGATTTTTTTCCGTCTCTTCAATCTGCACTGCTGTTTCCTCTGCGGACTTCTCCGCATTACGTTCAGTCAGTTCCGCAAAGGAAATCTTTTCCTGAGCCTCCGCTATCAGCTTACCCGAATTTTTTTTCTGTGCGGTGAGCTGAACCACAAGTGAACGGAGACTTGAAAGTTCCGCATTCAGACGGATTTCAGCCTCATCAAGTTCCCTGATTTCAGACTTTGCAAGTTCTGTGCTGTATCTCAGTTTTTCAACTTCCGCACGGAATTTCTCCATTTTTGCATTTAGTTCATTCTGCTGTGCTGAAAGTCTGCTGATTTCTTTACCAAGAGTTTCAATTTCATTTTTCCGTGTGATTATTCCGCCTGATTTCTGTGCCGAACCGCCAGTAAACGAACCACCTGCATTGATAACCTGTCCGTCAAGCGTTACAATCCTGAATTTATAGCCGTATTTCTGCGCAATCAGTGTTGCGGTATCAATGTCCTCCGCTATGACAATACGTCCTAAGAGAGATTTTATAATTCCGCTGAATTTTTCGTCGCATACTGCAAGTTTATCCGCCATTGCAACAAATCCTGCGCACTGTTCAACGCCGTTTTCACGGAAATCACTGCCCCTGACAGAAGTTACCGGCAGGAACGTCGCACGTCCGCCTTTCTGTTCTTTCAGAAAACGTATACAGCGTTTTGCTATGTCCTCATTCTCAACAATGACATTCTGCATAGCTCCGCCGAGTGCCGTTTCAATCGCAACGGCGTACTGCTTTTCAACGCTGATATTCTGTGCAACTGTACCGTAAATTCCACTTATTCTGCCCTGTTTCGACACTTTCAGGATTTGCTTTACACTTCCTGCAAATCCCTCCATATTATTTTCGAGGTCGGTAAGAATTTTCTGCCTCTGCTGATTATTTTTCAGTTCATACAAATTTTTTTCAAGTTCATTTTTTACACCGTCAAGACCGTTTTTGCGTGAACTGTACAGTTTTTCAAGTCCCGCAAGTTTATTGCAAAGAGACTGCTTTTCTGTGATATTCTGTGTAATCTGCGACTGATTTTCCGCTATCTTTGCATTATATTCCTCTATTGACTGCTCTATGTCGGTACTTCCTGAAAGTATTTCGTCAAGACGTTTTTTTTCTGTTTCAATTGTCTGCCTTGCCGTTTCCGCACTGAATTTAAATTCACTCTGCCTGATACGCAAATCATTGATTTTATTAATTGATTTATCAGAAAGTTCTCCCGTCTGCTGATTTTCAAGTTCAGCTTTTTCGATTTTCTGTGAAATTCCGCTGATTTCAGTCGCAAGCTGTTTTTTCTGCTCTTCAAAAGAACTGATTTTCTTTTCAGCGTCCTTGATTTTCCGCTGATAACTGCGTTTTGTCTCTTCAGATTTGAGAATACTCTGTTCCGCACTTTTAATTGCTTCATTGCAGTGACCGATGTCATTCCCGTACACGGCAATATCGGATTTTTTCTGTGAAGCGTCCTGCTCTTCTGCAATCATTTTTCTGCGGAGTTCGTCGGATTTCATACTGCATTCCTGCATTTTTCTGTAGCAGTTCTGCAATTTTTCTTCCTCATTCTGAATATCGTTTTCCGCCTGTTCATACTCATTTTTTGCAATCAGAATTTCAGCGTCAAGTTTATCTGTTTTCTTTCTGAGTTCATCAAGCTGAAAAATCCAGACGGAAATTTCCAGTTTTCTGCGTTCTTCTGAAAGTTCAATGAATTTCTGTGCCTTTTCCGCCTGAATTTTCAGCGGTTCAACACGGCTTTCAAGTTCTGTAATAATATCGTTAAGGCGCACGAGATTGTCTTCCGCAGATGACAATTTCCGTTCCGCCTCAGCTTTTTTATAACGGAATTTCGATATTCCCGACGCCTCCTCAAAAATATCACGTCTGTCACTGCTTTTTGCTCCGACGATTTCTGCAATACGTCCCTGTCCGATAATCGAATAGCCGTCACGACCCAGACCCGTATCCATGAAAAGTTCGTTTATATCCTTAAGTCTGCACGATTTTCCGTTGACCGAATACTCACTGTCACCGTTTCTGTAGAGTTTTCGTGTAACAGCTATTTCGTCGCCCATACCGTCAAATCCGCCGTCGGAGTTGTCAATATTAAGAGTTACGGCGGCAAATCCCATAGGCTTTCTTGCAACAGTACCGGAAAAAATAACGTCCTCCATCTTATTTCCACGGAGAGTTTTTGTGGACTGCTCGCCAAGTACCCAGCGAACAGCATCACCGATGTTACTTTTTCCGCTGCCGTTTGGTCCTACTACCGCTGTAAGTCCCTTGTCAAAAGTAAGGCTTATCTTGTCAGGGAATGACTTGAAACCCTGTATTTCCAACGATTTAAGGTACAAAAATCCACCCCCTCAACTCAACATGATATTTTGGAATATTTTCATCACCGATAATTCTAATATCTATGCCCTGTTCACTGAAATATTTGATATTACTTTTTTTATGTCCGACAGCCTTGCTTATACATGACGAATTAACTGCAAATGTATAATCCCTGCATCTGCAATTATCAGCTTTAATAACTTTGAAAATTTCTGTCATATAAATATTACTCTCACAAAGTTCACGGAAAGCAGGGTGATAAAATCCGCCAATCATGTCACGTTCAACAAACTCACTCGCATGAAGTCCGCATTTAATTACTCTTATACCATTTCTTTCAAATTCTGCCATAGCAGAAGATGACATATCAACAGCCTGTTCAAAATCAAACGTCTTATATTCGCCCGACTGATAAAGTTTGCCGAGTTTTGTATTTTTCAGAATAACAACAGGGTAGATTCTCACTGTATCGGGACAGATTTCAATAATTCTCTCCATAGTTTCAAGTTCATCATCTGCCGTGCTTTTATACAGACCAATCATCATCTGCAAACCGAGTTCAAAACCATAAGATTTGATTAAATCACTTGCTTTATAAACGTCCTCCGCCGTATGCCCACGCTCATTGGCTTCAAGAACATGGTTAACCATGGACTGCGCACCGAGTTCAATTGCCGTAACGCCGTATTTTTTCAGTATATCAAGAATTTCGGGATTTATGCAGTCGGGGCGTGTTGAAATGCGGATACCTTTGAATTTGCCGTCACCAATAAATTCGTGTGCGGATTCAAGCAGTTCAATCATATATTTCTGCGGAATTGCCGTAAAACTTCCGCCGAAAAATGCGATTTCCGTGTTTTCGGGCGATTTGATTTCACTCATTGCCTTTGTGCAGATTTCACGCACATCATCGCCCGACGGTGCTTTCTGTGTACCGCTGATAGTGCGCTGGTCACAGAAACTGCATCTGTGCGGACAGCCGATATGCGGTACAAAGATTGAAATATTAGCGTGTTTCATAGCCCATAAGCTCCAGAGCTTCTTTGGCGGCAATCTGTTCAGCCTCTTTTTTGCTCCGGCCTTTTCCCTTGCCGATTACCTGAGAATTAAGCATTACTTCCACAACAAAACGCTTGTCATGGTCAGGACCTTCCTCGCCGATAAGAACATACTCCACTTTTTCTTCGGGATTTTTCTGCACAACTTCCTGCAAAACGGTTTTGAAGTCCTTGAATGCAAGTTTTACGCTGTGTTCCAAATCCTTTGGCATAAATCTGAGAATGTGTTTTCTTGCAGGCTCAATTCCGCCGTCAAGGTATATCGCAGCAATGACTGCTTCAAAAGCGTCCGCAAGAATAGACGGTCTTTCACGTCCGCCCGAGTTTATCTCGCCTTTGCCAAGCAGAAGAAAATCGCCGAGCTGTATCTGTTTTGCGAACATATGAAGACTTTTTTCGCATACAAGAGATGCCCTGAATTTAGTGAGTTCTCCCTCCGCAACATCTTTAAGGTTAGTGTAAAGATATTCCGATACAACGATAGAAAGCACACTGTCGCCGAGAAATTCAAGCCGTTCATTGCTTCCCGAAGAGATTTTCCGTTCATTCGCATAGGACGAATGAGTTAACGCATTGGAAATAAGCTGTTTGTTCCTGAATTCATATCCTATGATTTTTTCAAATTTTTCTGTATTATTCATTCCGCCTGCTCCTTTTCAGAAAGGATTTTTACATAATTTTCAATTGATGCTATGACTTTTCCGTCAACGCACTTTTTTGCCTGACGTATTGCATTGAAGAAAGCCTTTTCGTCGGAACTTCCGTGCGCCTTTATAACAGGCTTTTTCACTCCCATAAGTGCTGAACCGCCTGTTTCACGGTAATCCATCTGTGCCTTTAAATTCCTGATTTTCTTCATGGAAAACAATGCGCCGACTGTTCCGATACCCGAATACAGCCATTTCATTTTTTTTGAGAAAAACGAACCCATTCCCTCATAAAGTTTCAGGACGATATTTCCCGTAAAGCCATCCGTCACAACAACCTGACAGTCACCTTCCGGCAGTTCTCTTGCCTCGATATTTCCGACAAAATTAAGTCCCGACTTCTGTAAAAGCCTGTAGGTTTCCGTTTCAAGTTCTCTTCCCTTTGTTTCCTCCGCACCTATATTCAGAAGTGCGACTTTAGGCTTTTCTATACCCATTACACGTTCCATATATGCACTTCCCATAACTGCAAACTGCACAAGCATATCGGGACGGCAGTCAGTGTTTGCGCCAGCGTCAAGCAGAATAAAATTTCCCTTATCCGCAGGAAGTATCGGGGACGGCGCAACACGTTTTATTCCTCTTATACGCTTGACAATGAAAGTTGCTCCCATTACAAGCGCACCGGTACTTCCGGCTGATACAAAAGCGTCGCCTTTGCCGTCCGCAAGCAGCTGCATTCCGACTGCCATAGAAGTATTCTTTCCGGATTTTATTATTTCTTTCGGTTCATCATGAATATCAAAGACTTCTTCCGTGTGGACGATTTCCATTCCGTCGAGACTTACTCCGTTTTCGCCGGCGCATTTCTTTATTTTGATTTCACTGCCCGTCATTATAATCTTTACGCCGAGTTCCTTTACGGCACGCTCACAGCCTTTTATAACTTCAAGCGGAGCATTGTCTCCGCCAAAAGCATCAACTATTACTCTTACCAATTCTGTTCAGTTCCTCCTTAAGTGCATTCAGCGCACGTTCAGAATATGCGCCGTATCTTTCTTTTTTGTCACGTATTTTTACGCATATATCAGGCAGTATTCCCATATTTGCACCCATAGGCTGAAATTTCCCTGTATTGAAACTGTCACTTACATAATTAATCAACGCACCTGTCATTGTTTCGGGCGGAAGTCGAAGTGGTTCAAGTCCGAGAATTTTTCTTGCAGCTGATATTCCTGCAATAATTCCGCTCATTGCCGATTCCATATAGCCCTCTACTCCTGTAATCTGTCCTGCAAAGTAAATATTCTGATTATTTTTCATGGACAAATCACTGTTAAGGTTCTCAGGAGAATTAATGAAAGTATTTCTGTGCATTACTCCGTAACGCATAAATTCGGCATTTTCAAGTCCGGATATCATGGAAAACACACGTTTCTGCTCACCGAATTTAAGATTTGTCTGAAATCCCACAAGGTTAAACATAGTCGCTTCTTTATTTTCACGGCGGAGTTGTACGACTGCATATGGTCTTTTACCCGTGCGCTTGTCTGTAATTCCCACGGGTTTCATAGGTCCGAAACGCATTGTATCTTCTCCTCTTGACGCAAGTACTTCAATCGGCATACAGCCCTCATACACACTGAAAGGGTGTGTTTCAAAATCTTTCAGTTCCACACGCTCCGCATTTACAAGTGCTTTGTAAAACGCAAGGTACTCCTCTTTATTCATAGGGCAGTTGATATAGTCCGCATCTCCTCTGTCATAGCGTGAGGCAAAGAATATCTTGTCCTTGTCGAGACTTTCATAGGTCACTATTGGTGCGACAGCATCGTAAAAACTCAGTCCCTCATTGCACAGTTCCCTGATTATATCCGCCATTGCACCGCTTGTCAGCGGACCTGTTGCAATTATATTTATGCCGTCGGGAAGTTCAGTCACTTCGCCTTCGATAACTTCAATGAGTGGATTATTTTTAATTTTTTCCGTAACGCTGTCCGAAAACTTCTCACGGTCAACTGCCAATGCTCCGCCCGCTTCGACTGCGTTTTCCTTTGCACATGGAACGGTAAGCGAACCCAGCATTTCCATTTCAGCCTTGAGAAGTCCTGCCGCCGATTCAATTCTTGAAGCTTTCAGCGAATTTGAACATACAAGCTCGGCAAATCCGCTGTATCTGTGTGCAGGACTGTATTTCTGCGGTTTCATTTCATAGAGGCGGACCTTAATTCCGTAACTCGCAATACTCCATGAAGCCTCACAGCCTGCAAGTCCTGCCCCGATTACATTTACTGTCATTTCTTCAACTCTCTTTCGTATCCGCAGCCCTCATTCTCACATAAAAGCTTTCCCGACTTACCGCCCTTGTTGAAAAGAGTTTTTCCGCATTCAGGACATTTTTCAGCCGTAGGGACATTCCATGTCATGAAATTGCACTCCGGATAACCACTGCAACCATAAAAACTTCTGCCCTTTTTGGACTTTTTCAGCAGCATTTTTTTATCACATCTCGGACAGTTGCCGTCTGCCTCTGTAACAAGCTGTTTAGCATTCTTGCACTCAGGAAATCCGGGACAAGCAAGGAATTTTCCGTATTTTCCGAACTTGATAACCATTTTCCGTCCGCAGAATTCGCAGACTTCGTCAGTTTCTTCGTCAGGTACTTTAACCCGTTTTCCCTCCATAGCCTTTTCAGCATTTTCAAGGTCAACAGAAAATCCATTATAGAAATTTTCAAGTGTTTCAACCCAGTTTTTCGAGCCTTTCTCAATTTCGTCAAGACTGCTTTCCATATCCGCTGTAAACTTCACATCGACAATTCCCTTGAAATGCTCCCTCATCAGTTCCGTAATGATTTCGCCCAGACTTGTCGGTTTCAACTGTTTTCCCTCATGTTCAACGTACTGTCTGTTTGTAATCGTTGAAATCGTCGGCGCATACGTACTTGGTCTGCCGATACCGTTTTCCTCCATTGCTTTAATCAGCGAAGCTTCTGTAAATCTCGGCGGCGGCTGAGTAAAATGCTGATTTCCGCCAATCGACTTTAATTTAAGTTTATCATTCTCCTCAATCGGCGGAAGTACTTTCTTTTCAACGTTTTCCTCATCAACTGTTTCTTTATAAAGCACCATAAAACCGTCAAACTTCACGGAATACCCTGACGCTCTGAAAATACAGCCGTTTGCTTCAATGTCAACCGAAACGGTGTCAAGCAGTGCATTAGCCATCTGACTTGCAATAAATCTTGACCATATAAGTTCATACAGCTTGTACTGGTCACTTGTGAGACTTGCTTTCACTCTTGCTGGAGTGAGTTCAGGAAGTGACGGTCTTATTGCTTCGTGAGCGTCCTGCGCATTATTTTTCGTCTTGTATACTCTCGGCTTGTCGGGAAGATAATTTTTTCCGTAAGCCGTTTCAATATATTTTGCAGCAGCAGCCTTTGCCTCGTCCGAAATTCTGAGGCTGTCTGTTCTCATATACGTTATAAGTCCAACTGCGCCTATTCCCTGAATGTCAACGCCCTCATATAGTTCCTGCGCCACTTTCATGGTACGCTTTGAATTAAATCCCATTTTTTTCGACGCTTCCTGCTGCATTGTCGAAGTAATGAACGGCGGGGACGGCTGTTTTTTAGTGACTTTCTTTTTAACCGCCGTAACTGTGTATTCCGCACCTTCAAGTCTTTTCAGGATATTATCCGCCTCTTCTTTGGTGGAAATAAACATCTTTTTGTCGCCTGACTTCGCATCTTTTGTCGGAATTTCAATTTTTTTTCCGTCCACAGACAAAAGTCCTGCACTGAATACTTTCTGCGATTTCGGTGCGGTGAACTTTGCGTCTATCGACCAGTATTCCTTTGGCACAAAACTTCTGATTTCGTTTTCCCTGTCAACAACAATGCTGACTGCGACAGTCTGCACACGTCCTGCGGAAAGCCCCCTCTTGACCTTTTTCCACAGAAAAGGACTGAGTTTATAGCCTACAAGTCTGTCGAGAATACGCCTTGTCTGCTGTGCGTTGACTAAATCCAAATCTATTTTATGAGGATTGCTCATGCCGCTGCTTACACCCGTTTTCGTAATCTCATTGAACTCAACACGGTTGTTGTCGTTCATATCAAGATTAAGAAGCTGTGCGATATGCCATGAAATCGCTTCACCCTCACGGTCGGGGTCAGTTGCGAGATAGACTTTATCACACTTTTTTGCACGGTTTTTCAAATCCTTTATAACGGCGGATTTGCCTTTCATGTTGATGTAATGCGGAGCAAATCCATTGTCCGTATCAACACCCAATTTTGATTTAGGCAGGTCACGGATATGTCCCATAGAAGCAACAACCTCATAACCCTTGCCAAGATATTTCTGTATTGTTTTAGCCTTTGCAGGCGACTCTACTATAACCAAATCTGACATCTGCTGAATTACCCCTTAACTTTTTATCTCAAACATTTTTCCTGGAAGAGAATTTATAACATCGATTAATTCAAGTTCTGTAAGTTCCATTATTAAATCTGTCACATCAATGTCAAGCATCTGTGCCATGACATCAGCGTGCGAAGTTCCGTTCTCTGCCAGAAAACTGACAATATCTCTCTGTATTTTCCTGATTTCTGAATTTTCTGATGAACTGCGTATTTTCTGCATGATTTTTTCTGCATTCTGTTTTTCATGCGGAATATCTTCTGTATTACGTGAAATTTCCGTATCTGTATCAATATCAATATTATTTTCTTTGTGTCTGCTGCGGTTTTTTCTTTTCTTTTTTGCCTCCTCTTCCCATGCGTCAGGAATTACGGGAGTTTCCAAATCGATATAAGCCATAACATCGTTTGAACCCAGAAGAGGAATAGCTCCGCTCCTGAGAAGTTCAGTATTGCCTGAGTATTCATAGCTGAAAATATCGGGAGGAGGCAGACAAAATACTTCTCTGCCCTGCTGTGCAGCCAAATCAGCAGTAATAAGCGCACCGCTATGGACAGATGCCTGAAATACAATTGCAGCCTGACCGAGTGCGGCAAGCACCCTGTTTCTGCGTGGAAAATTAGAACCGAAAGCATTAGTTCCGGGATTAAATTCAGAAATAAAAACACCGCCTGCGTCAATGATTTTATCACGGTACTGAAAATTTTCACCGGGATAGTTCACATCAATACCAGAGCCGAGAACGCATACAGTCGGCATATTATTTTCAGCTGCCGCAAGATGTGTCTTTATATCAATACCGACAGCAAACCCGCTTACTATGACAATACCGCTGTGTGCAAGTTCGGAACATATTCTTTCCGCAGCATACAGGGCATAATCCGAAGCACGTCTTGTTCCGACTGTAGTAACCGTTTTCGTTCCGCAAAGGCAGTCAATATTACCTTTATAGTACAATACAGCAGGAGGGTCGCAGAGATATTTTAATTTCAAAGGATATTTCTCCGAACTGTAGCCGATAATCCCAATACCTTTCTTTTCGCATTTTTCTATTATTTCTTCTGCATGGTGTAATGAAGTTGATTTTATATTGCTTTTCTCCTTGTCCGTGAGTTCAAAAAATCTACAGTCACCGCATAGTTCATAATAAGCTTCGGACGCAGTTTCAAATGCGCACATAACCTGCCATATACTCCTGATTGAATTTCCGAAGACAAGTGAAAGCCAGAGCCAGTATTTTGTTTCGTCCATAAAAAGTCTCCCTGTTATTTTTTAAGTTCCCACATAAGAATACCTGCCGCCATAGCCGCATTAAGTGAATTTATATTGCCGTTCATGGGAATAGTAACACGTCTGTCACATCTCTGCGATATTTCAGGCGGAAGACCATTTCCTTCGTTACCGATAAAAACCGCCTGTTTTCCGCTGAATGTGCAGTCACTGATATTTTCCGCATCTTTGTCAATAACAGAGGCGGAAGTCTCAACGCTACTGTTTTTCAGTAAAGCAAAAAGATTTTCCGTATCGTTCTCAATCATGGTATCAACACGGAAAACAGAACCCATAGTGGAGCGGATTACTTTCGGGCTGTACAAATCACAGCAGCCTGAAAGAATAACCCCGTCAATTCCGAGAGCGTCGGCGGTACGGATAATCATGCCGGCATTTCCGGGGTCTTGCAGTCCGTACAGGACGATATACCTGCCGTTTTCACGGAAATCAATTTTTTTCTGCACAGGTATTGTGCATATTGCAAAAATACCCTGAGTTGTATCGGTAGAGGCGATTTTATTTCCAAGTTCATTTGAAATAACAACAGTTCTTGTATTTCTCAAATCAGCCTGAAAAAGAACATGGGAATATTTTTCATAAGCCTGTTTTGTAAGAATAAGATTTTTTATACCGCTGTCTTCCCTGAGAGCGTCCTCAACGATGCGCAGTCCCTCCAGCACAAATAAGCCGTACTGAAATCTTTCTTTTTTAGAAGAAGAGAGTTTCTGATACAGCTTGACAACAGGATTATCTTTAGATGTTATAATATTTTCCAATAGTTTTCCTCCGAAACAATATATGTGCTTATTTACAACAAAACACGCTCTTATTCAGGGCGTGTTGTTGTGCATAATCTGCAAATCAGAGAGCAGCCTTAGCCTGATTAGCAATAGCTGTGAAACCGGCTGCATCGTTGATAGCAATTTCAGAAAGCATTTTTCTGTTAAGAGTAATTCCAGCCTTCTTGCAGCCGTTCATGAATGTGGAATAGTTCATGCCGTTAAGCTTTGCAGCAGCAGAAATTCTTGTAATCCAGAGCTGTCTGAACTGTCTCTTTCTCTGTTTTCTTCCGATGTAAGCATAGTTGCCTGATTTCATGACAGCCTGTTTAGCCATCTTGAAATGTTTGCTTTTTGCGCCCCAGTAGCCCTTAGCGAGCTTGAGAGTTTTATTTCTTCTCTTGCGAGTCATCATTGCACCTTTAATACGTGCCATAGTCTTGTACCTCCGTTATCAGAAATTAGAAATATTGATTTTATAAGTCCCGATTACATATACGGAACAAGCTGCTTGATTGTAGGTGCATTTGCACTGCCTGCAACGCCTGCGTTACGAGCTACTCTCTTGCGCTTTGTATCTTTCTGAGTAAGTCTGTGTCTCTTGTTAGTGTGCTGATACTTAATCTTACCGCTTCCTGTAATCTTGAAACGTTTCTTTGCACCGGAATGAGTTTTAACCTTTACCTTTGCCATTGAAAATTCCTCCTTATTTCAGAACGGTTGTTCCTACTTGTTATTCTTCGGGTTGACAAACATCACGATGCTGCGACCCTCCATTTTAGCCGGCTTGTCAACAGTACCTGCTGTGGAAACAGCCTCTTTGAAGCGGTCAAGCAGTTCTGAGCCGAGTTCGGGGTGAGCAATCGCTCTTTTGCGGAATCTTACAGACACCTTGAGCTTATCTCCTCCCTGAAGGAATTTTACAGCCTGATTGACTTTTGTTTCAAAATCGTGTGTATCAATTGTGGAAAACATTCTGATTTCCTTGATTGAAACAACCTTCTGATTTTTTCTTGCTTCTTTTTCACGTTTAGCCTGTTCAAAGCAGTATTTTCCATAGTCAAGAATGCGGCATACAGGCGGTGTTGCCTGCGGAGCGATTTTAACTAAGTCAAGGTCTTTTTCATAGGCTAATTTCTGAGCATCTTTGGCAGACATAACGCCAAGTTTTTTTCCCTCATCATCAATTACAAGGATTTCTTTGTCACGGATTTCCTCATTGATTTGCAGTTCCTGTTTGCTAATGTTCAAGCACCTCCGGTTAAAATATAAAACAAAAAATGAGTGCAGACAACTCCACACTCATATAATACGCATAAATCAAAGATAATACACATATTTACCGTTTAAGCTATGCCTGACGGTGAGAACGGAGTTCTGCTTTGTTTACTTAAAACAGTATACACCATTTTCCTGAAAAAGTCAAGGGGAATTTTTATTTTTGTCATTCTGCACAATTATCAGTCTAAAATTTCTTTTATTTTGTCCCATATAGCAAAACGCACTTCGTATTTTTTCGGGTGGTACATTATATCGAGTTCACTTTCACTGAAAACTTCCTCTGCCGATTTATCTTCCTCAACTTCGCAGGCGGCAGGAATGCATAGCGGAGGATACATCACGCACCACCAGTTTTTACCTTCCGCCGAACCGATTTTCACCCTGAGCGCACGGTATTCCCCCGAAGGCATTGTTATATCGCCGTACACACGCTCATCAAATTCAACATCGGCAATTTCAGCACTTACAGGCAGATTACAGCCGTTTTCGCTGAGTACATCTTCAGCAGTTTCAATAATTCTATCAAGATTATCCTGTGCAATTTTTTCCGCACTTTCAAGCGAATCCGCACCTGCAAGAATATCACTTTCAAGGAGTGCGTCACGAACCTTGATTTTTAAATTCTGGTCGTATTCGCTGTCGGAATTTGCAAGAATATGAAGCCGTAGAACGCTTTTGCGCAGTCCGTCGAGATTTCTTCCGTCACGCACAACGGCAAAGCAGTTTGTTATAAGTATTGACATAAGCAGTCCCATTCCGAAAATTATTGATTTTTTCATTTTTATCACCTCGACTGTAATAATTGGCAGTCTCCCGATGATTATTCATATTTTTCCGCAAAAAAATAAGTGCAGAAAACCTGAAATCCGGCAGAAAAATCTGTCAGCTGTTGTAATATTGCAGGAAATTCCGCCGAAAGCGCACTGAAAATCAAGGAAACAGGCGAATTTTTCTGCTTTACGGATATTGTAAAATCATATACAATAATAACAGAAGAAAATAAAAGGAGATGTTTAACCATGAAAAAAATAATTGTATCAGTTTTTCTCTCATCAGCAGTCATTGCATACGCCGTGCCGTGCGTTGTATACGCCGAAAAACCGGAATATACTTACACTATAATTGACAACACAGCAACTATCACGGGCTTTTCAGGAGAACCTGTTTTTATTGATATTCCCGAAACAATAGACGGCTGTCGTGTAACTGAAATCCGTGATAATGCTTTCTATGAGTGCAGTACGCTGAGGAACGTCAAAATTCCTGAAACTGTTGAGAAAATCGGTCATCATGCGTTCTATGCCTGCGCACTTGAAAATATTGTAATTCCAGATTCCGTAACAGAAATAGGAATGGGCTGTTTCTGCGGAAATTCCTCACTTATATCGGCATCTGTTTCTGAAAATGTGTCCGAACTTCCGCAGTCGTGTTTCCGGAGCTGTACAAAACTGAAAAATATTATTATTCCGCAGAACGTTACTGATATAGGTGATTTCTGCTTTTCAGGCTGTACATCACTTTCGTCCGTATCGCTCAGTGAAAACGTTGAAAAAATCGGCGACTGTGCATTTTATATGTGCAGTTCAATGAATGCAATGTACATTCCGCCGTCAGTGAATGAAATCGGGGAATATGCTGTAGGATTTGTTCCCACTTCCGACGGCACAGCGAAAATCAATGACTTCACAATCTTCGGCAAAAAAAAATCTTCTGCTGAAAATTACGCCGACGAAAATTCGTTTACCTTTGAAAATGCCTCCAGTTCAGTACACGCATTCGCAGTCCAGCGCATAAGCGGTCAGCGGATTGATATTCCGTCTGTTCTGCTTATCGGCGGAATAGTCCTTATTGCTGTACTCATGATTTTTACAGGAAGAAAAAATTATTTACACAAAAAATGAAGATTTTTTTAATAAACTATTGATTTTTTCTGAAAAATATGATATTATTAATATACTAGATATTGAATTTAAATTTTTATGGAGGGATTAAAAAATATGTTCAGCATAAAAAAAGCAATTGCTTCTGTAATGTGTACGGCTGTGGCTCTGACTTCAATGCCCGTTGCAGTTATGGCGGACGCTGCCGACGCAACTGTGGAAAATTCAGGGCTTGACTACGACTATGCCCGTGCATTGCAGTACTCTATTTACTTTTACGACGCAAATATGTGCGGTACTGAAGTTGAGGAAAACAATCTTCTGTCATGGCGTGGCGACTGCCATACTTATGATGCAAAAGTACCCATGCAGCCTGCAAAGACAGGTGAGGGCTACCAGAACGGCACTAATCTTTCACAGGATTTCATGGACAAGTACAAAGACGTTCTCGACCCCGACGGCGACGGCTGTATTGACGTTGCAGGCGGATTTCACGACGCAGGCGACCACGTAAAATTTGGTATACCTGAAAACTACGCCGCCGCTACTCTCGGCTGGGGATACTATGAGTTCCGTGACTCTTATGAAAAGACGGGACAGAACAGTCACATCGAGACTATTCTCCGCTATTTCAACGACTACCTCATGAAATGTACTTTCCGTGACGACAACGGCGAAGTCATTGCACACTGCTATCAGGTCGGCGAAGGCGGTATTGACCATGCTGTATGGCAGTCCCCCGAAGTTGACACAATGGTGCGCCCTGCATGGTTTCTGACTGCCGAAAAACCGCAGACAGATTACGTTGTATCAGCGGCAGGCTCACTTGCGATAAACTACCTTAATTTCAAGGATACCGACCCCGAATACGCACAGAAATCCCTTGACTATGCAAAGGCTCTCTGGAAATTCGCAAACGACAATCCAAAGGAACTAAGTGATAATGCTGACGGTCCTATGCAGTTCTATAGTTCGTCAAAATGGGAAGACGATTACTGCTGGGCAGGCGCATGGCTTTATCTCTGCACGGAAGATAAATCCTATCTTGAGGATTTAATGCCTTATGTTGACATTTACGCTCCGTCAGGCTACTGCTACAACTGGAACGATATGTGGGGCGGTGCTATTGCCCTTCTTGGTATTATCGACCAGACACACCCCGAACTCAGTTTACAGGATATGTACCGTGAGGCAAACGGCAAGACTATATATGAACCTGCTGACTTCTGGGAGCAGGTTTACAAGTGCTACACTACATGGCAGGGACTTGAAACAGCAGGCGGATATGCGTTCCTGTCGCAGTGGGGTTCTGCAAGATACAACACCGCTATGCAGTTCATAGGTCTTATATATGACAAGTATAACAATAACGGCAAGCCAGGTGAATTCAGTGAGTGGGCGCAGGAACAGATGCACTACATTATGGGCGACAACCCTCTTAACAGGAGTTATATTGTCGGCTACAACGAAAATTCCGTAAAATATCCGCACCACCGTGCAGCATCGGGACTTCTTTCCGCTGAAGACACAAGGGAACAAAGACACGTTCTCTGGGGTGCGCTGGCAGGCGGTCCTGACGGCAGTGACCAGCATAATGACACAACAAACGACTATATCTACAATGAAGTTACAATCGACTACAACGCCGCATTTGTCGGAGCGTGCGCAGGACTTTACGAGTTTTTCGGTACTCCCGATATGGCTGTAACCGCAAATTTCCCTCCTGAAGAAAAGCCGGTTGAGGGTGAAGAGAGTGCAAGCGGTACATGGATTGAGGCTTGCGGTATCAACGACCTCCATTCAGACGGTTCAGGCGTAACAAAAGTCTCATTCAAGGTAATGACAGGCTCAAACAAGCCTTCCGACAAGATTTCCGTCCGCTATTATTTCAATACAAGCGAAATGGCAGGCGGTGTGAACAGCGTTACTGAAATAAAGGAACTCTATGACCAGTCTTCCGCAGAAGTTGAGGGCGCAGACGGAGTTATAAGCGGTCCTTTCAAATACGACAAGGTTGCCGACACTTACTACGTCGAAATTTCATGGGACGGCTACTTCATTGCAAATTCAGGCAAAAAATACCAGTTCGATGTTGGTATGTACTACGGCGATAAATGGGACCCCGAAAACGACTGGAGCTATCAGGGACTTGAAATGTACACCGTAGACGATGCATTTTTCGGCAACGGAAACGAAAAGCCTGCTCCGAATATATGCGTATACGATGACGGTGTACTCATCGGCGGTACTGAACCGGACGGAACTACTGTTTCAGAAGAAAAGCCCTCAGAACCGTCTACAGAACCTACTACAGACGGAAACTCCGGAACTGTTCTCATGGGCGACGCAAATGAGGACGGCACTGTTGACCTTGCCGATGCTACCGCTATTATTCAGCACATCGGCAACGAAGACAAATACGGACTTTCCGCACAAGGTCTCATCAATGCTGACTGCACCGATGACGGAAAAGTTACGGGTGCCGACGCTATGGCTATACAGAAACTTGAGGCAAAACAGATTACAAAACTTCCTTACAAGGAATAAAACCGGAGTGAACCTGAGTAATCGGGTTCACTTTTTTGCGGTAAAATAAAAATACTTTTAAATAAATCATGAATAAAAATAACCATCCGATGTAATTATTCACATATTTATTATATTTTTCTGGCACATTTGACAATATTCAGAAAAAAATTTGTAAAATATGCCTATTGATTATATACATATGAATGTGCTATAATATATACAATATAATTATGATTTTTATGGAAACTTATGTTTAAGAGGTATCAGATGAAAGAGTTATTTAACCTGATTTTCAGTTTCAAATTCAAAGCACTGTTCTTTGAACCGACTGATAATGAATTTATAAAGTTTTTCCGTTACTGCTTTATCGGCGGAATTGCATTTATTGCCGATTACGGTACATTTTCAGCGGTCTGTCTTGTTTTCGGAAATAAAAATATTGTTACGGTATCGGCAACGATTGCAGGATTTGTCGTCGGGCTGATAGTAAACTTTATAATTTCCAAAAAACTTGTTTTTACCGAAAATGCGAATAACCTTTCCACAAAAGGTGAATTTCTGGGATATACGGTTATCGGCGTTATAGGTGCAGGACTGAATGTTCTGTTAATGCTTATCATGACTGACTGGGTTTTCTCAGTAAACAGATACATCGCAAAAATCATTGTTGCCATAATTGTTCTTGCATATAATTATTTTGCAAGAAAATTCATACTATATAAAAAATAAATACAGGAGAATGAAAATCATGAAAAAAGTAATTATCATTGGTGCAGGTCCGGCAGGACTTACAGCGGCTTATGAGCTTTTAAAGAAAGCTCCCGATGAATATTCCGTTACTGTTCTTGAGGAAACCAACGAGATAGGCGGAATTTCCCGTACTGTAAAATATCACGGAAACCGTATGGACATCGGCGGACACCGTTTCTTTTCAAAAGACAACGAGGTAACACAATGGTGGGACGAAATAATGCCCACGCAGGGTAAGCCCTCGTTTGATGATATAAAGCTCAGAAGGCACAAGAAACTCAAAGACGGCGGTCCTGACCCTGAAAAAAGTGATGAGGTAATGCTTGTAAGAAATCGTGTGTCAAGAATTTATTACAAGCATAAATTTTTTGATTATCCTGTAACACTGAAATACGAAACTCTCAAAAATATGGGCATCACAGCTACCGTAAAATCCGGTTGCAGTTATCTGAAGTCATGCGTTATGAAAAAACCCGAAAATTCGCTTGAAAACTTCTACATCAACCGTTTCGGCAAAACTCTTTACGGTATGTTCTTCGAGGGCTACACTGAAAAGCTGTGGGGCAGACACCCGAGCGAAATCTCTGCTGACTGGGGTTCACAGCGTGTAAAAGGACTTTCAATCACAGCAGTTATCAAGGATATGCTTTCAAAAATAATTCCAGGTGGAGAAAATCAGACAAAAGAAACTTCTCTTATTGAGGAATTTTATTATCCCAAATACGGTCCGGGACATCTCTGGGAAACTGTTGCAGACCACATCAGAGAAATGGGCGGAAAAATAATCAAAAACTGCTCGGTAAAGAAAATCAACACCGAAAACGGCAGAGTTGTTTCTCTGGTTGTACAGAAAAACGGCGTTGAAAGAAAAGTCAGAAGCGATATATTTATTTCTTCAATGCCCGTAAAGGATTTGGTCGGCGGAATGAACGACGTTCCCGAAAACATTGCTGAGTGGTCGGCAGGACTTCCCTACAGAGATTTCGTTACTGTCGGACTGCTGGTAGACAAGCTTAATCTGAAAAACGAAACAGCAATCCGCACTCTCGGAAACATTGTCCCTGACTGCTGGATTTATGTTCAGGATACAGGCGTAAAACTCGGACGTATTCAGATTTTCAACAACTGGTCTCCTTATATGGTAACTGACCCTGAACACAACGTCTGGATTGGTCTTGAATACTTCTGCACGGAGGGCGACGATTTCTGGAATATGTCAAGTAAGGACTGCATAAAATCAGCCATTTCTGAACTCATTAAAATGGGTGTTATCAGCAGTCCGAAAAATGTAAAGGACGCTCACCGTGAGAAAGTAAAGAAGGCTTATCCCGCATATTTCGACACATACGAACACATGGACGAAATTATCGAATACCTCAATGAGTTTGATAATCTCTACTGTATCGGCCGAAACGGTCAGCACCGCTACAATAATATGGACCACTCAATGGTTACTGCCTTTGAGACTGTCAGAAATATTATAAGCGGCAGAAAAAACAAGGATAATATCTGGAATGTAAACACGGAAAAGGAATACCATGAAGAAAAAAGCAATTAAAAAATCAGTAATTTTTCTTCTGATTGCAGCTGCTATACTTCTTCTTGACATTTTCCTGATTAATAAATTTACAATCTGCGACAAAAACCTTTCAGTAATTACAGGTTTAATAATAGTTGCTGTGTGCTGTACTGGCTTTGTACTGAACGACAGATTTAAAAATGACAGCCTGAAACAATTTGTTAAAAGAACTGCCATTTGTTGTCTTATTGCATTTGTAATGGAAACGTTTGTTTTCAATTTTAATTCATTTGCAAAAGAGAATGCAGATATGAAGTACGATAATCTGAGTATTACAACAAATAATGCTGAAAACGCCATATTTGACAGCGACAGAATTACTTTGAACGGCGACTGCGAACTTTATTTTGAATTAAATTCAGACAATATAAATGCGCTGAGAATGGAATTTGAAAAAGGAAACAGCAATGAATTTAAATGCTATGTTTCGATAAAGGACGGAAATTTTTCCCGTGAATTTATAAAAACCGGCGAAAAAGCGACTTCCTCAGACTACGGAAAATGTGACTTTTCATTCAGCACCTATGAAAAACTTCAGTCTGTAACGGTTGGTTTTTACGGAATTACTGCTCCCGTTGAAATCAAATCAGTCATTTTTTCAAATAAGCTGCCGTTCAGCTTTTCAGAAATAAGGTTCTATGCCCTCTTCCTGATTCTGACAGCAGTCTGCGCAGTATTCAGTTTTAAATTTTATGCCGTAGTCTATGACCGCAAAAAGCCGGTTCACCGTTGGGCAATTCTGGTATTTACCGTTATCTGTTCAGCTTCCATGCTGTGTTTTGTCAACAAAGACGCAGGAAATATTAAGTACACGGACGGTATGGACGTAAGCTACAGCGACCCGTATGTCCAGATGTTTGACGCATTTCAGCATAAGCGCACATATATTGCAATAGAACCGAGTGAGGAACTTCTTGCAATGGAAAATCCCTATGATACTTCCGCACGTTCTGCTGACGGTGTTTCGTGTGCATGGGACAGAGCCTATTATAACGGCAAGTACTACTCATACTACGGAGTTGCTCCTGTTCTGACTTATTACTACCCCTATTACTTCATACACGGAGAACTCCCTTCAATCAACAGTGCCTGTGTGTTTTTCGGTATTTTATCCGTAATCTTCATGTTCGGTACAATAATGGCATTTGTCAGAAAATTCATAGAAAAACCTAACTTTCTTGCTTTGATAATGTGCCTTGCTGCGTCCGTTTTCGCATCGGGAGTTTATTTCAATGTCGACTTTTCGGATATGTACGCTTTACCCGGAATAACAGGAACTTGTTACCTCATGCTGTGCTTATGGTGCGGACTTGAGGCGTGCATAAGAAAAGATGAGAAAAAACAGCCTGTACTATTTGTTATATGCGGACTTGCTTTCGCACTCTGTCTTGCTTCAAAACCGACAAGAGCTTTGAGCTGTCTTGTTATTGCACCTGTTTTCCTCGAATATCTCTTCACGAAGAGTATAAAGCCAAAAAATAAAATCATTTCCGTATCATCGTTCATGATACCTGTTATAGCAGGCTGTGGAGGAATTATGGCTTACAATTACGCCCGTTTCGGTTCACCGACTGAGTTTGGTGCTGTATACCAGCTCACAGTCAGCAACGTAAATGCGAGCGGACTGCATATCAGCCTTATCCCCGACGCTATACTGCACTACTTCATTCAGCCGCTGAGAATGTCAGGTTCATTCCCGTTTGTAGAGATAAGCGGTCTGTATCTGGCAAATCATCAGGCTTATGTCTACAGCGATTTTGCGGTGGGTGCGCTTTCAGTTCCGCTTATATTTGCAGGACTTTCCGCATTTCCTTTTCTCCTTTATCATCTCAGAAGAAAAAGTAAAAAATATAAATTCAATCCTGTAGAAGTAAGAAAAATATCATATCTTTTCATGTTCCTCATGACCCTGTTTATTGCATGGTTCAACTATTGTGTTGCAGGTATTATATTAAGTTATGTCTGTGATATACTTCCGCTTGCTGCACTCCTGTCAGTATTCGTACTGCTTGACGTTCAGCAACAGACGATTTCATGCAAAGGAATATCAGGCAAAGCAGTCTGTGCTGTATCTGTAGTATCAGTTCTTACTGTAATTATTTCGTCACTGGAAATTCTTTCATTCAAAGGAATTGCATTGTACAAATGTATGCCGGATATTCTGTATAAACTGGAAGATATTATCTGTTTCTGGAATTAGAATAATCTCAATAAAAAGCAGTCTCATCAACGGGACTGCTTTTTTTGTATTATTCGTCGAAAAGCGGAGTTGAGAAGTACCGTTCAGCCGTATCGGGAAGTATAGTTACAACTGTTTTTCCTTTGCCCAGTTTTTCGGCGAGTTTAAGTGCCGCCGCAACATTAGTACCGCTTGAAATACCGCACATTATACCCTCTTTGCAGGCTAAGTCACGGGCAGTCTGTATTGCCTCGTCATCGGTAACGATATAAATATCGTCATAAATATTCTGATTGAGAATATCGGGAATTATACCGTCTCCGATACCCATTTGTAAATGTGTGCCTATATTTCCGCCGGCAAGTATAGCGGCATTTTCAGGCTCGACCGCCCATATAATCATATCGGGGTACTGTGATTTCAGGGTCTCGCCGATACCTGTGATTGTACCGCCTGTGCCTATTCCGGAGCAGAAACCGTCAATTCTGCCAGCTGTCTGCTCAAGAATTTCAAGTGCAGTATGATACTTATGTGCATAAATATTGTTTACGTTTGCGAACTGCTGAGGAACAAACACATTTTTGTCTTCCTCTGCCATTTTAAGAGCAGTATCAAGGCATTCCTGAATACATCTGCCAATATCGCCGTCGTCATGGATAAGTATAACTTCCGCACCATAGTGGCGGACGAGCTTTCTGCGCTCCTCACTTACACTGTCAGGCATAATAATTATGGTCCTGTAGCCTTTTACTGCTCCGACAAGGGCAAGACCAATTCCCTGATTTCCGCTCGTCGGCTCAACAATTATAGTATTCTCATTGATTTTTCCCTCTGCTTCCGCATGACGTATCATATTGAAAGCAGTTCTTGTCTTGATTGAACCGCCGACGTTAAGTCCCTCGAATTTCACAAGGACTTCCGCACTGTCGGGCTTTACAAGTTTATTAAGTCGTATCATAGGGGTGTGACCCATTGCCTCTAAAATATTATTATATACCATTTAAATTCTCCTCATACAGATTATACCTATACTATTATATTACAAAACATGACAAAATGCAAGTATTTTATTTAATTAAATCTTTTATTACTTCTCCTGCTATGATAAGTCCCGCAACAGACGGCACAAACGCATTTGAAGCAGGTATCGGCTTTCCTCCGCCCGTATTCTCCGCACGGAACGCCTGTTCTGTCGAGTACACAACTTTCAGCGACTTCACTCCCCTGTTTTTCAGTTCACGGCGCATAACTCTTGCAAGCGGACAGACGGAAGTCTTATATATATCGGCAACTTCAAATTTTGTCGGGTCGAGCTTGTTTCCTGCTCCCATTGAACTTATCACGGGTACATTGTGGGATTTCGCCTGCATGACTATTTCAATCTTGCCTGTGACAGTATCAATTGCGTCGACAACGTAGTCATAGTGCGAAAAGTCAAATTTTGTATCAGGCAAAAAGAAAAGTCTGTGCGCTGTAACTTTGCAGTCGGGATTTATATCCTCTATGCGTGACTTCATGACATCGACCTTGTATTGCCCGACAGTGCTGTGAAGTGCAATAATCTGGCGGTTTATATTTGAAAGACTTACCTTGTCATTATCAATCAGGTCTATTGCGCCAACTCCTGAACGTGCAAGGGCCTCCGTGACGTATCCGCCTACTCCGCCGACACCAAATACAGCTACTCTTGACTGTGATAACTTCTGCATTGCAGCACTACCGAATAAAAGTTCTGTTCTTGAAAATATTTCTGACATTTTTTTCCTCCAAATAATGATAAATCTTATATATTATACCATATTCCATAAATAATTTCAAGTTATTCTTGACGTTTCTGAAAATTTGTGGTATCATGATATACAGGAATATTTTTTTTAAAAAAGAAAGGAAACATAATGCAGTTTAATGAATTGAATTTATCACAGGAAATAATCAGTGCTGTTGAGGAACTCGGTTTCTCGGAAATGACAGAAATCCAGCAGGAAAGTATACCTCTGCTGATGCAGGGTGCAGACGTTGTAGGACGTTCCAACACCGGCACGGGAAAAACCGCCGCTTTCGGTATTCCTGCCGTAGAGAGTATCACGGAAGCAGACAGAAAGTCCGTTGCTGTGCTTATACTCTGCCCGACCCGTGAACTTGCTATGCAGGCGTGCGAGGAAATCAGGAAATTCGCAAAATATAAGCGTATCGTAAAAACCTCCGCAGTTTACGGCGGTGCAAGCATGGAACGTCAGATTATGGAACTTAAACGAGGCGCAAATATCGTCATCGGTACTCCGGGACGTGTAATGGACCATATCCGCAGACGTACACTTAAACTGGACAACCTCCGCACTGTTATTCTTGATGAGGCAGACGAAATGCTGAATATGGGCTTCCGTGAGGATATTGAGACTATTTTGTCGGAAGTTCCCGAAGAACGACAGACCGTACTTTTCTCTGCAACAATGCCGCCTGAAATTCTTGCAATTACAGAAAAATACCAGCGTGACCCTGTAAAAATCAAGATAAAATCGGCACAGAAAACAGTCGAAACAATCAGACAGTATTATTTCATGGTTGCAATGGGACGCAAGACAGACGCACTCAGACTGCTCCTTACTGCCTATTCACCCGATGCAGCTATGGTATTCTGCAATACAAAGAAAATGGTAGACGAGCTTACAGAGGAACTCGTAAAAAGCGGTATTCACGCAGCAGGTCTGCACGGCGATATGAAACAGGCACAGCGCACACAGGTTATGAACAGCTTTAAATCAAAGGCAATCACCGTGCTTGTTGCGACAGACGTTGCTGCACGTGGTATCGACGTAAGCGGAATTGACGCAGTATTCAACTATGATATTCCGCAGGACAACGAATATTATATCCACAGAATTGGACGTACAGGACGTGCAGGTCACGACGGCTCGGCTTACACACTTATTACAAACCGCCGTCAGCAGTATGAACTCAAGGATATTGCACGGTACACAAAGGCGGAAATAACTGAACTGCCTCTGCCTGACAAGTCTGATGTCATCGCACTGAAAAAAGAGGAAACAATAAAGCAGATTGCAGAAATGCCGTCTTCTGACAAATACGATGATACTCTTGATGTACTCGCCTCTATGGGAATTGATTACCGTGAAATAGCTGTGAGACTTATAAATGAACGTCTCGGAAAGGAAATTGCAGGACTTCCCGAATTTGATATGCCGAAACCTCTCAGAAAAGGCAGAAAAAGCGGTGCAAAAACCGTCAAGATTGATATAAGTATCGGCAGAAACAAAAAAATCGCACCTAATTTTATTCTCGGCGCACTGGTTGACGCAACAGGAATGTCAGGTCAGGATTTCGGAAAAATTGATATTTTCGACAATCACACGACTGTTGAAATTCCCGAAGCTGAAACGGACTATATTCTTGAGAATACCAACCCAATGAAAATCAATGGAAACAAGGTTGAAATAAAACTGTATAAAGGCGGTCAGAACGCAGAAAAGTCACGCAGAACAGAAAAACCGTTCAAACCCGACAGAAGAAAATCAGCCTACAAAAACCGCAGAAAAGCAGACGTTTTCGCCGACTATACTCCGAACCGCAGAAAACGCACGAAAAAACGTCATTAAGGAGTGATATAAATGAGCAACAAACCCGAAAAGAAACTGTGGACAAGAATTGCTGTTCTTATTATCGCAGCAGTCATGATAGCAGGATTTGTCATACTTCCATTACTCAGATAAAGAAGTATTCAGACGATTTATAAGGTTGTGCAGAACATCTCTGCACAGCCTTTTTTCCGTTTCCGGCGTTTATCCGTCACCGCAAAGGAATATTATTATTTCTCCTTTGTCAGCAGAACCACGCATTCAACGTGCTTTGTTGCTGGGAAAAGGTCAGCACCACAGACTTTATCAACAGAATAGTTATTTTCGGCGAGAAATTTAGCGTCACGGGCGGCAGTAGCAGGATTGCAAGAAATCATAACGATTTTTTCAGGGACAGCCGAAACAATAGTTCTCAAAGTATCTTCCGGACAGCCCTTTCGTGGAGGGTCAACGATAATAATATCAGGCGAACAGCCGTTCTTCCGGAGTTCCCTGAAAACTTCGCCTGCATCACCGCAGTAAAATTCCGCATTTGTAATATTATTCTGCAAAGCGTTCTGTTTTGCATTTTCCACCGCATCGGGAACAATTTCAATACCGATGATTTTTTTTGCGTACTTAGCCATGGAAAGCCCGATAGTACCTGCACCGCAGTAGAGGTCAGCAATAACATCATCGGCAGACGGATTTGCGTATTCCAGTGCTTTCCGGTAGAGTTTTTCCGCCTGTGCCGTATTTATCTGATAAAAAGACAATGGTGAGATTTTTATTTTGTTTCCGCACATTATATCGGTTATAGTATCATTTCCGAACAGGGTAATACACTTTCTGCCAAGAATAACATTTGTATTTTGAGGGTTGATATTCAGCACAACACTTTTTATTTCACTGAATTTACCGACAAGTCCACGCACCATATTTCTGAAATGCGGTGACGTTTTTTCATTCGTTACAACAAAGCACACCATAATTTCCCTGCTGTGAAATCCCTGCCTTATATAGACGTGCCTCAGCCAGCCTTTGCCTGTTTTTTCGTCGTAAGCAGTTACTTGGCTCATCTGCGGACTTCGCCTGATATAATTGATAATATCGTCAAATCTGTAAGGCTGGAGACTGCAATGTTCTATCGGAATTACTCTGTGACTTCTCTGGGCATAAAATCCGCACATAGTCTCACCGTCGATTTCCGCAACGGGCAGCTGTACTTTATTGCGGTAGTGGTCAGGATTTTCAGCTGCAATAAAGTCATCGAAATCGGGAGAAAGTCCACCAATTCTATGAAAAGCGTCTTTTATGACTTCATTTTTTGCACGGCATTCCGCCTCATAGCTGATATGGCGGAAAACACAGCCTCCGCATTTTTTGTACACAGCGCACTCACGCACTTCACGGTCGGGAGAAGGTGTAATAATTCTGTCCACAATTCCGAAAGCGTAATGACTTAATACTTTAACAATTTTTATTTCTGCCACATCACCTACAGCAGTCTGCGGAACGAATACTGCCATATCTTCAATACGGCATACTCCGCTCCCCTCCGACGTAAGACCCGTTATTTCTGCGGTGTAGACTTTATTTTTTTCAGGCATTCTGTAACCTCCTGTTTTTTCTGCATAAGTTCATCAAATCTTCTTATATATTCAAAAGGGTACTTATAATTATGAATACGGCTTATTTTTCCTTCGGGGTATACAAGTTTTGTCGATGCCGCACAGCCTGCTCCTAAAATAGTCTGCGTTTCATCCATAATAAAAATGTTGTACTGACTTTCATATCCTTTTTTTGCGTAGCCGACGTTTTCAAGATTATCAACGGTATTTTTCTGTCTGTAGAGATAATACGGCAGATAACCGCACGAAATCAGTTTTTCTATACTGTAGTCAATCATTTCTGCTGCGGGATTTGACATATTTTCACAGCCCTTTTCAAACAGGTCAGCAGAACGCTTTACGGTAAGCGTATGGACTGTGATACTTTCTGGGGAAAGTTCTGTAATTCTGTCAAGTGTATTCCTGAAACTTGCAGAAGTTTCGGTCGGAAGTCCTGCAATCAGGTCTGTATTTATGTTGTCAAAGCCGATTTTTCTTGCGAGTTCAAAAGCCTTTACTGCGTCTTCACCTGTATGCTGTCTGCCGATAACACGGAGTACATCATCATTGAGCGTCTGCGGATTTACTGAAATTCTGTCCGCACCATATTCCCTGATTACACGGAGTTTTTCTTCTGTTATTGTATCGGGGCGACCTGCTTCAAAACTGTATTCACGGATTTTGTCAAGATTGAAATTGTCCGCAACAGTGCGCATGATTTTTTCAATGTCCTGTGCGGAAATTGAAGTGGGAGTACCTCCGCCGAAATAAATCGTATCAATTTCCGTTTTGGTATTCCGCACTATATTGCCGATTATTTCAAGTTCACGGCAAAGAGACGAAATATATTCGGGCATGAGTTTTATTGCCGAACTCATACTGTGTGATACAAATGAACAGTAACTGCATCTTGTCGGGCAGAACGGTATTGATACGTACAGACTTACTGCCCGTCTGTTTATGCTTTCAAGAACCGGAAGCTGATTTACTGATGTTTCGTATGCAAGACTGAATTTTTTCTTTGAGATTTCATACCGTTCTGTGAGATTTTTTTCAATCTCATCTCTTGAAAGTCCCTGCCGGATTAAATCATTTACTTTTTTTACCGGACGTATTCCGGTCATAAGTCCCCATGGCGCAGTTATTCCTGTTTTTCTGCTGAGTACATGATAAACCGTGCGGCAGAGTTCGTATTCGATTTCACTTTTTTCAGCGGATAACGGAAGTGATTTTATTTCTTTTTCGGGTTCGCCGCCGTTCAGACGGATTTGCGATAAAACTAATAATCCGTTATCATAGATAACGCTTGCGAGTATATAATTATCGCCGTCGAGCTTTGAAAAATCGTCAGAGAAATCAAAGCTTGCTGTATGGAAAAAAAGCTTGCATACCGCCTCTATTTCATATTTAAAAGAATTTCCGTCAAGTATAACGGGGATTTTATTTTCAGTCATTTTTCACACCGTATTTAACCATATATGGATTGTTTTTTCTCTCATAGTCAAGAGTGGACGGCTCGTTGTGACCTGCAAGAAGTTTCAAATCTCCGTCAACCTGAGAGACTTTTTTTATCGACTGTATCATTTCGTCAGCACTTCCGTCAGGAAAATCCGTTCTGCCGATTGAACAGCAGAAAATTGTGTCACCCGAAAAAATCGTATCTTCTGTAATATAGCATACACTGCCCTTTGTGTGTCCAGGAGTATGGAGTACACGGAAAGTATAGTCGCCGTCGTGAATTTCGTCGCCGTCGTGGATTACCGTGTATTTTTCTATCGGCATGAAAGGGTCGGAGGAAAGAAAATACATTGACGCACGGAGCGACAAATCCTCTGAGGAAAGTTTCGGAACGTCGTTTTCATGAATGAATACTTCCGCACCCGTTTCACGCCGGACAGCCTCAACTCCATCAATATGGTCAAAATGTCCATGAGTGAGCAGTATTTTCGTGAGTTTAAGATTACTCATTTTCAGATACTCAATAACCATTTTCGGTGTACCGCCGATGTCAACTGCGACACACTGTCCATTACCCGTTTCGGCAATATAGCAGTTTGAATTCAGCGCACCTAAATGAAGTGTTTTTATATTCATAAATATTCTCCTTAATATAAAATCTACAGCAGTTTTACAGTGGAAACTGCCGTAGAACCGTTTTTATATCGTTGACCTGTCAACAGAAATAACACTCTTGACTTTTTTTATTTTCTCAAAAAGATTTTTAAGCTGTTCTGTGCTTGCAATGGTAACAGTACATTCAAAAAGTGCGTTTCCGTTTTTCAGGTTTCTTGACGACGAATGAACCATAGAAATTCTTGATTCAAGAAGTATTTCTGTTATATCGTGTACAAGTCCGACACGGTCGCTTGCAACAACTTCAAAACTTGTCTGAAGCTGAGAAGAAGTGCTTGTATCATCAGACCACTTTATATTGCACCACCGCTTGAGTTCCTCAACGTCGCCACGCTGTAAAACTGCTCTGTAATTCGGACATCTTGTGGCGTGTACGGAAAGTCCGTGACCTCTTGTTATAAATCCGACAATCTCGTCGCCCGGAAGCGGATTACAGCACTGGGCAAATTTTTTCTCAACATTTTTAATCTGGTCAAGAATAATGCTGTTGTCGCCGTCTGATTTCGATTTGAGAATGCTTGCTTTTTCAAAGTCATTCTGCTCGCCGTAAAGTTTCTGGTACTTGTCTTTGAGACGTGGCATTATCTTGTCGAGAGAAATACCTCCATAGCCGATTGAGGCATAAAAATCATCTAAAGTTTCACAGTTGTGACGGCGGAAATCGTCCTGAAGAAATTCGGAACGCTTTTCTTCGGGAATATTAATGCGGTGTCGCCTGAACATTCTGTCGATTTCAGCCTTGCCCTCAATAATATTCTCCTCTCTCTTCTCCTTTTTAAACCACGAACGTATTTTGGAACGTGCTTCATTTGTCTGTACAATATTGAGCCATGCTCTGTTAGGACCTTTGTCGGGGTCTTTGGTAGTGATAATCTGGCAAATCTGTCCCGTTTCAAGCTTGAAATCAAGCGGAACTATTCTGCCGTCGACTTTTGCGCCGACTGTCTTGTGTCCGATTTCAGTGTGAATACGATATGCAAAGTCAATAACAGTCGAATTTTTCGGCAAATCAACTGACATACCTTTAGGTGTCATAACAACAATATCTTCAGGGGCAATATCCGTTTTTATGATACGGACGATTTCTTCAACGTCATCAGAAGTCTGCTGTGCTTCAATAACCTGTCTCACCCATGCAAGACGTTTTTCCATTTTGTCCCTGTCACGTATGCCCTCTTTGTACTTCCAGTGTGCAGCAATACCGTATTCAGCAGTTTCATGCATTTCCTTTGTGCGAATCTGCACTTCAAACGGAATGCCGTCTTCGCCGAGTACTGTAGTATGCAGAGACTGATACATATTTGATTTCGGGTGTGAGATATAATCCTTAAGTCTGTTCGGAATAGGACGGAAATTCGCATTTATTATACAGAGTACGCTGTAACATTCCGAAAGATTTGAAACAATAACCCTGACAGCATATTTGTCATATATTTCGTCCATATTCTTCTGACCGAGAAAACATTTCTTATATATGCTGTATATGCTTTTTACACGTCCGGAAATCTGCGGAGGCTCAATAAATTCAATCTGTTTCAAATATTCTTCTATAAGGTTTACAATTTTATTTATAAAAGCCTCACGTTCTTCCTTTTTGCTTTCCATAGCGTTTTCAATTTCCATATAAGCATAAGGGTCAAGATAACGGAAAGACAAATCCTCAAGTTCTTCTTTGATTGCTCTTATTCCAAGACGGTGTGCAATGGGAGCATATATATACATTGTTTCGGAGGCTGTCGCAATCTGTTTATGATACGGTCTGTATTTGAGCGTGCGGACGTTGTGAAGCCTGTCGGCAAGCTTGATAATCATAACACGTATATCCTGCGACATTGCAAGCAGCATTTTCCTTATATTTTCAGCCTGCTGCTGTTCTTTGGAATTTGTTGAAATCTTGCTGAGCTTTGTAACACCGTCCACAAGATTTGCAACGTCCTGCCCGAAACGTTTCTGCAAGTCAGTGAGTGTTGCGGGAGTATCTTCAACAACATCGTGGAGCAGTGAAGCACATACCGTATCGGTATCCATGCCAAGCTCAAGAACAGTCATGGCGACTGCAAGAGGGTGGATTATATAATCCTGTCCCGAGGAGCGTTTCTGTCCCCTGTGTGCTTTCTCCGCAAATTCATAGGCTGAAATAATCTTGCTCAAATCATACTGTCTGTCGTCCTTGAGAATTTTCTGGATAATCATCTCAATAGTAAAATTGTCATCAAAATCCGGAATAGATTCGAGATATTCTTTTGACAGCGCAGTTTCCACCGTTTCCGGAATAGGAACTTCACCGTCGCCGTAAGTGTTTGTGAACCAATTTTTTTCATTACTCATAATGACCACCCTTTCCGAAATCCTGAGATTTCTATTTGTCCGAGTTTAATTTGTCCCTTATCGAGACGAGTATAGGTGCGGAATTAATATCGGTGTGCGGAGCATTATTAATCCGCTTTATAACCGTATCTGCCGACGATATACTGATGAGACCGAGCTGTCTCATTGCCTCCACGGCCACACAGAAACGGCAATAGTTTATTTTAGGGTCATTAAGTCTGATATAAAGAATATCAGATATAATTCCTTCGTCCGGAATATGTTTGTATATGCTTGCTGTCATATCTCTTGTCGGACACATTGCTGAATAATAGTTTTCAGGGATTTCCTCCCCTCTTGTGAATGCCTCAAATACATTAAGTGCAGAAAAATATTTATTCTGTACAAATTCGTGCGGTTTTATATCTTCAATATAAATGCTTACTGAAATATGTTCATTATATTCATTTATGCCGAGTTTTGCGATAATGTCACAGCTGTCACCTTTTCTGACAGGCAGTGTATTCATATTATGACGGAACATAAGCGCATCGGCAGTTATATTGCCGAATTTTATCTTCATTTTTGTATGAAGTCCCTCCGAAAGAGGATACATATTTATAATATTTGCATTTTCAATAAAGAAAAGCGGTTCTTTGTTGCCCTCACCGAAAGGTTCAAGGACATCAAGTGCCTGTACATTGCTGACAGTGAGTTCATACGGCATGACAGGAACGTCCGCAGTAATTTCGTATACCGGCATTATACGGTGATTTTCAAATGCATATCTGTTGAGAAGCCGTCTGAAGTCTTCTGTCATGCCGTTTTTTATAGTAAATCCGCCTGCACCGATATGTCCGCCGAACTTTTCGAGTGCGTCCGCACAGGCTGTAAGTGCGTCGAATACGGAGAAACTGCCGAAAGAACGTGCTGAACCTCTTATTTCGCCGTTTTCCTCCGAAGCAATAAAACACGGCTTACCGAATTTTTCAAGTATTCTTGCTGCGACAATGCCGATAACTCCATGATGCCAGTTTTTTCCGCATATAAATATTGCACGGTCACGGACAAGAGCAGGATTGCGGTCAATCATGTCATATATTTCGTTTATAATCTCATTTTCTGCGTCTTTACGCATATTATTAAGCCTGTTGAGTTCCTGTGCTATGGGAAGTGCCTTGTCATAATCTTCACACAGAAAGAGTTCAACAGCAGTTTTCGGCGAACCGTACCGTCCTGACGCATTTATCCGTGGGGCAAGTCCGAAACCGATTGAACCCGAGTTCAGCTTTTTGCTGTCAAGTCCCGATACTTCTTTTAGTGCGATAAGTGCGGGGCGGTCAGTGTTGTTTATAAGTTCAAGTCCGTAACGCACAATAAATCTGTTTTCGCCGACAAGATTTACAATGTCCGCTACTGTAGCGATTGCAGCAAGGTCGCCGAACTGCTCAAGGGGAAGTGTATAGTCGCCGTCATTGAGTGCCGCAACAAGTTTAAGTGCAATTACTGCACCGCAGGCATATTTGAAAGGAGAATAGCAGTCATGGCGGTGCGGGTCAACAACCGCTTCTGCTTTCGGAAGCTGTTCGCCCTGCTGATGATGGTCAGTAACAATAAGTTTCATGCCAAGTTCATATATATATTCCGCCTCGGAAATAGCGGAAATACCATTGTCTACGGTAATAATAAGATTTGCTCCGCTGTCATGTATTTTCTTTACCGCATCTTTATTCATTCCAAATCCCTCAATACGTTCAGGGATATAATATATTACATTCGCACCGCTTTCAAGCAGATAGGTATAAAGAATGACAGTGGACATAATACCGTCGCAGTCATAGTCGCCGTAAACGCAGATAAGTTCATTTTTTTCCATTGCAGAAAAAATCGTATCTACAGCCCTTTGCATATCCTTTATGAGAAACGGGTCGGAAAGTTCGTCGTCATTCAGGTTCTGCATAACAGAATCGGGAGACGAATAACCTTTTGCAACGAGTGCCGCCGCCGTAAGCGATGATACTCCGCAACTTAAGGCGATTTTTGAAATATCACTCTTATCAGGTATTTTTATCTTCCATTTTTTCATTTTTGCTCTCCTTAATTAAGTATACTTTATATTATATCACGTTAAAATGAACATTTCAATATAAGCAGAAAAAATCAGCATATTATCCTAAATGGTGGAAAGATTTTTGTATTTTTTGAAATTATGTTCACTTTATAATAGTACTTTTCCGTAAAAAATTCAATGGTTTTGTATTGAATAAGTCAAAATATTCACAGAAAATTTATAAAAGGACGCTTTTTCAGCGTCCTTTATGTTCAGCAGAGACTTTCGAGTTTTACACGGAGTTTCTTGATGATTTTCTTTTCAAGTCTTGATATGTATGATTGAGAAATGCCGATAAGTTCAGCAACTTCTTTCTGAGTTTTTTCCTTGCCGTCAATGAGACCGAAACGCATTTCCATGATTTCACGTTCACGGTCGCCGAGTTCCGCTACTGCATTGCGGAGCTGTTCACGTTCAGCTTCTGTTTCAATTCCCTTGTTAACGATGTCGTCTTCCGTTCCGAGAACGTCCGACAAAAGAAGTTCATTTCCATCGTAGTCGATGTTGAGCGGTTCGTCAATCGACAAATCGTTGCGGTACTGCGAGGATTTCCGCAGAAACATAAGTATTTCGTTCTCGATACAGCGTGATGCATACGTTGCAAGCTTGATATTTTTCGTCGGACAGAAAGTGTTCACTGCTTTGATAAGTCCGATAGTACCGATTGAAACAAGGTCCTCAATGCCGATACCAGTGGACTCGAATTTCTTTGCTATGTACACTACAAGCCGGAGATTATGGACTATCAGTTTTTTGCGTGCCTCAGCGTCGTTTGCCATAAGACCTGCAAAAACTTCCTCTTCTTCCTCATGAGTAAGCGGAGGCGGAAGAGTGTCCGAGCCGTTGACATAGAAGATGTCTCCGCCAAAGAATTTTTTAAGTCCTGAAATTATTCTGTCTAAAATCATGATAAAAGTTCCTTTCTTTCGTTTAGTTTTTTAATATTTTTGGATTGAAAATTGCTTTTCCGTTATTTTCGCCAAGTCCTATTACAGCGTCTACAGATTTTTTTTCGCCTGTTAGTGTGTTGACGATGACCGTTTCGTCCGGACTGAATACCGGAATAACACTGCTTTCCGAAATCGTGGAATATGGAATAAGTCTGAAATTTATTCTGCTCAAATCAAAGTCACTTTTTTTGCATACAATGACAGGTTTTCCGGAAAAAAAGTCCGTCAGTGCATTGCCCGTATCTGCAATGCCGTCCGCCGTGAAAATTTTTTCCCTGTACCGCACTATAACTCTGTAGCAGTCCGCACTTTCCGGCGAAATATCACTGAAACGCTTGAAAAGACAGACTATAAAATAAAGTACGGCAGTTGAAATCACAAGCAGAAGCAGTGAGAAATCTATGTAGAAATATGAGTTTGAAAAGTGCATGAACTGCGGTTTAAGCCACGAATACACGGCGTATATTGCTCCTGCAAATATAAAATTTGCGGAAAAAAATGCTGTTGTATTCTTAATAAAACGGCTTTTTCCGTGTACCCCGAATGCCGATATTACTACGGTTACGGCGGAAATCAGCTTTACTGCAAAAGTTACGGCGAACGGAAGTTCAGGCGCAAGAATAAGCAGGGAAAACAGACTCCCATAAAACGAAGCAAAGATACACCTTGCCGTTTTCAGCGGTGAACCTGTTATTTTTGCCGTCGTTTTCAGCAGGAAATAATTTACATATATATTCAGCACGATTAAAACATCTATATAAATCGTCTGCACGTTTCACCTCCTTGTCTTATTTATATTATAATTCAAAGATTATGCGATATGTGTCGTATTCTGCGGTACGCAAAAAAAGTCCTGCCAAGCATGACAGGACTTCTGGTTTATTTGAATTTTTCCGCAAGATAGATACTTACACGGTTCTGAATGTGTTCCGCACACTCCTCCGCCGTTATTTCTCCATGGAAAAATTTCTGGATTTCTTCTTCAATAATTGTGTAGTAATCTTCGTCAAGCGTAAGGTAAACCTCATCGGACGGCTCTGCCCTTGCAATAAGGTCGTTTACTGCCTTAACGTCCTCGTCCGTGATTTCGCCGAGTTTCATGACTGTATCGCCGTAGATGCAGTTGTCAAGCTGGTACGTTACGCCCTTGTAATTTCTCCATTCGGGGTCAGTGATTTCGTCGTACTGCGAAAAATCCGTATAGTGAGTACGCTCGTAGTTCTCATAGTATTTCAGTCCCGTTTTTGTAATCGGGAACGGTGCTTCAAATCCATTTTCGGGCATTTCATAGTTTTCGTCCGATATTCTCGATTTGATGTACTCCCACGCAAGTTCCTTATGTTCGGAAGCGGACGTAACCGCAATATTATTACTGCCTATAAGTTTCGGTGTTTCAAGGTAAGTTATTTCCTCACCGCCGAATTCTCCTCTTGTGTCCCTGACATAACCTGTATATGAGAGCCACGAAAAAGTATTAAAAATAGCCTTGTCATCGATATATCTTCTCTGCTGTCTGACGTAATCCGCACTTTTCTCTTCTTCAGAACGTTCGCTCCAGTCGGGATATTCCACATCAATTTCCTCAGGAATATTGCACCATTCAAGATATTTAACAAAATTTCCGTCGTCGTAATGGCAGGTTGCATTTGTCCTGTCAAGCCAGTCTGTGTATGAAATTTCCCTGAGACGTGCATTCTTGCTGTCATATTGAATTTCAACGTCAACAGGCGGATTTATAGTCATATCGACGTATTTGTCGAAATTCCAGTCTGAACCGTCGCCGACAAATTTAGTCTTTGCTACTTCTCCGACATCAAGATAAAATCTGTCAGGGAGCGAATAGAGTTTGCCGTCAGTCTCAAGGCATTCCAGCACGTTCGGAACAAACGTTTCCCTGCTGATTTCGTCGTCGTTGTCTATAAATTCGTACAAATCACACAGCGCACCATTTCCTGCAAGGTTTACATCGTAGTCATTGTCAAGTATCATAATATCAGGCAGATTTCCGCTGAGCATATCCTCCCTGAGTTCACTCATGTCAACAACACCTTTTTCGTCAATCTTTACTTCATAGTCCTTGTACTCAAATATAAATTCATGTCCCTCGTCGTTCCATGGATTGACAAAGTTCGTCAAAGTGAAGTCTCCGCCACCGACTGTTCCGAATGTAAGCACGGGTATACTGTCCATTTCCTCCTGCGTGCGTGGAATGTATTCCTTGAAATTAACCGTCCATGAAGCGTTGTCATTGTAGATTGCCGATGTGTTGCCGTTTTCCGTAAGCACAAAGCCCTGCACCATATTGGAAGTAAAACCTGATACGTTTATGTTAAACAAAGATACTATTTCGCCGTCAGATTTAATTCCGAAAAGAGTTGAACGTGACCACAGAAAGAAGTCATAATCGCCTGCTCCCTGCTGTATTCCCTGCGGAGTTTCGGCGAAGTCATAAACAGCAGAATTGTAGTCCGAAAGCGTGCCGTCGGGATTAATAAGGCAGATTTTCAGCTTGTCCGCCTCGCCCTCCTTGTACGCTACTGAACATATCAGTTTACCGTCCTTGTTCTTGCCGATTGCGTCAATATCACCCGTGTCCGACGAAAGTTCGCCGATGTATTCTCCGCCGACCGTGAACATCTCAAAAGTACCCGAAATAATGGCTATTACCGTTTTGCCGTCGCTGTAAACTCCGTTAATCGTTGTCTCTTTTTCAGGTGTTACGCCGAAATCAGTCACGTCAGCCGACGAAACAAGCGCACCGTCTTTGTAGGTCTTAATCATGAAGCTGTACTCCGCATTTGCGTCATAAAGTTCCTCGTCGTAACCCTCGGGGTACTCATAAAGTCCTATCGGTTCTAAATCGCCGTAATCCGCATGATTTACAAAAGAAACCAGCGTACCGTCGTCTGCCGTGTCCAAGTCATAGGACTTGCCGATGTCGAACTCAGGGAACTCAACTATCTCATAATTCTCAAAGTCGCCCGTATGCCAGAACTCAGGTATTCTCAGTCCCGAGCCAAGCAGAAGATAGTCCTCACCCTTGTTGTACGGCATGAACGACCATATCTGATTGCAGTTTTCAGGTACTTTCATGCTGTTTTTCTTGTAATTCACCACGTCGCTCAGTTTTTCCGCTGTGTAGCTTTTGATTTCCTGCGGTTTTTCTGCGCATGATACCGTTATCAGCATAAGTGCGCAAAGAATTGATAAAAATTTTTTCATTAAAATCACTCCTTTATGTACAAGTGATTTTAAAAGACAAAAAAGACGAAATGTTTCTCATAATTATGCATTTATTACAAAAAATATAGAATTATTTATAATAAATGCATAATATTATGTTAACCTGAGTTAACATAATATGCAAAAAAATCCGCTGATTTAACAACGGATTTTAATTCTGATTATAATTGTTCTGCATTCGTGCAATTTCTTCTTTCATTTCATCAGCAAGGCTCTGCGGAGATAATACTTTCACCCATGAACCCTGCGACAGCAGATACATAATAATTCCCCGTCCATGATTGACTTCCGCTTCAATAATACTTATACTGCCGTTTTTCTCAACTACTTTTGCAGTAGGCAGTCTGTCAAGAACTGCCTGAACGGACAGTCCTGAAAATTCAAAGCGGATACGGATATTCTCGCCGGGAAACATGAACTGATTTCTTTCACGCAGTTCACCTTCGTCAAAGTCATACTCACGCTCAAGATAAAAATTCTCACGGTGTTCTGTAATTGCAGAAATCCTGTCAATTCTGAAATATACCGGCTTATAATTCAGGTCATCTGCATCATAGGCAATCAGATAAAAGTAATATTCGCTGAACATTATTGACGCAGGTTTGATTTTGTGTTTCACTTCACTGCGGTTCATTTTGTAGTAGGTTATTGTAATTACACGTTTTTCTTCAATTGCCTGAATAATTTTCCAGATATTATCAATTACGCTCGGGCAGTCGGATTTCACTTCATGATAGTGATAAATTTCCCTGCGGATAAGATTTTCAAACTGCCTCTTATCCTGAATGGCAGTAAATTTTTTCAGTTTCGCAATCAGCGTCAGAACTTCTTCTTTAGAAAAACAACGGCTTCCTAATATGACTTTCACAAGTGCAAAAAGTTCCTTGTTTTTCAGAAACTCGTCACTGTTTAATATATACGCCTTTTCCCTGTAAGAGTATGTGAGTTCTGCATTCTGCATAAGCTCACGGTGTTCCGACAAAAATTCCTGAATTTCAGAAATATCCCTGCTGATACTTTTTGCAGATACTTTGTATTCTTCTGCAAGTTTCTTTAAGGAAATCTGCCCGCCTTTCAATGCTCTGAAAAATATTTCCAGAATACGTTTGTTCTTCTGATGTTCCATATCCGTTCTCCTTATATTGTTATACTTCTATTATAACATACAAGCCGGACATACCGGTGTCCGTTCATAAAAATTTTACATTATCTGCCTGCAATACTCCGCACAAAAAAAGCACTGAAATCAGGAAAAGCCCCGATATAATATCAGGACTTTCTGCCGGAAATTTTATTAATTCAATTCATCTGATTTTACAGTTTTTACATTATCTATTTTCTTCTGCACAGCTTTTTTCAGGACGTCCTTTGTTTCATCGGAAAGCGTTTTTCCGGAAACTGTATGGTCTTCTGCATTCATAACTTTTTCATACTCTGTTTTTGTTTTTTCGGCAGCCTTTATAAAATCAGCCTGTGAAACAAAATCATTTCCTGCAATAGCTGCAATAACACACGCATCCTTGACGGAATTTTTTATTTCTCTTCCGCAGAATTCATAATTTTCTGCAAGTTCTTCTATATTCACATCATAATGCAGAGGTATGCGCAGACCTTTTCCTTTAATGTGCTGATACCAGATTGCATATCTTGCCTCCTTATCAGGTCTGGTAAATTCAATATTTATCAGTCTTGAAAGAAAAGCCTTGTCATAATTTACTACGAGATTTGTAGCGAATATAACAATACCTTTGAATTGTTCAAGGCAGATAAGAAGCTGGCTTCTCATTGAATTTATTGCCTGAGCAGAACCGTCAGTGACGTTTGTAAGTCTTTTGGAGAGGAGTGAATCAGACTCATCAAGGAACAGAACAGCATCATCACGTTCAGCTGCACGGAAAATAGCCTTTACCATTTTAGGTCCTTCGCCATGGAACTTGCTTTCAATATCGGCATATGTAGCACGGAGAATTTTCTTTCCGATTTTCTGGGCGATAGCCTCTGCCGCCATTGATTTTCCTGTTCCTGGAGGGCCGTAAAAGCTCAGTGCTGACGAGGCATTCGGAATTATTGAACGAAGTCCCCATTCGTCAAATACTTTGCGTTCAACAAGAATAGTTCCGACAGCCTCATTTATCTGAGTTCTGAGAGTTTCAGGGAGAATAACCTGTTCAAATGAATAGCGGGGGGTTTCTGCATGATAATTTTCGGAAAGCCTGTCATAATCAAATTCCTCACTTTTTCTGCCCGACTGTTCAGTTTTATTTGTTCTGCTCTGAGAAATATCGCTTGCAGGAGCAGTCTGTCTGCCTGCGCATGGATTGAAGTACGGGTCAAATTTCTGATAATTCAATACAACTTTGGGTTCAGCCGAAGGAATATAATTTTTTATTATAGATTTAATGCTGTCTGATATAGTCTTGTCATATCCGGTAAATTTTGCATTTTCCATCACATAAACGGAACTGCATTTATCCGAAAAAAACATAATGTCATTCTGAGAAAATGCGCCGTAATATTTTTTCAGCTGGTTAACAAAATCCATTGATATTGTTTTCTGCAAACCGGAATCCATTGCAGAAGTTGTACCTATGTATATTCTCATTTTCTTTTCACCTTTTGGTCTCTGTTTAACTTTTTCTTTACTATGTCTTTAAAAACCGGAACAGTCAGCCTGTCGATATGAGAAACCATTATTTTACGGGAAAATGCGGAAGTGATAAGCTTCTTTATCTTCACAAATACAGCTGAAATCAGCTTCATAATTCATTTCTCCTTTTATTTATCAAACATCTGTTTCTCAGGCAGAGACAACAATTATTCCCTCGCCCGTTCTGTTGATAAGGTTTTCAACATCTTCACTGACTTCTTTTGCTCCGACAGCTTCAACGTCCATAACTTCGCCGTTGCTGTCAATAGTTGCAAAAAGATGAGTAGCACCTTCGTCGGCGAGTTCTTCAAATGCATCCATAGACATAGTATTGTCGGTATTGTCTATAATTTCCTGCAAATCAACAGCTGCAACTTTCTCGGCATTTCTTTTTCTGATTTTTTCCTTGATTTTGTTTTTAAACCAGTTCATTGCCATAAGAGTAAGCTTTACTACAACAGTTACCAATGCTGCAACGGCAGCAATGCCTATTAATAATCCTAACATTTCAATTATTCCTTTCAGTTATTTTTAAATCTGTATATTTTTGACTGATTCCCGTTAAGCTCGTCAAGCATTTTGCCGTCGACTGTGCCTCCGTGAAAAACAGTGCTTATTCCCATTTTGCCGTCCATGGTTATGACCCTGTTGCTTTCGTCAATCATGCCGATTATGACGCATATTTTGTCATTTTCATTTCTTGGGTCGGGGTTGTCTTTTACAGCCACAATAAAACCGGCACTCTGCGGATATTCCTTTTTCATATTCAGTGCCCATGTTCTGCACCTGTCAAAAGTTACAACCGGCAGACAGCTTTTGTCGAAGTTCTTTTCTTCAATGCTTTTTGCATAGTTTTCAGCCAAAACATCTCCCACATCTTTTACATCTGCATTCCAGATGCCGTCAAAAAGTCCCATTTTAAAATCCTTTCTTCAGGCACTAAGCCTGATATAAATTTTTTATGTAATTGGTAATTCAGATAGTTATTGTCTGACCTTCATAGATGTCATCAGCTATTCCGTCGCCTTCAACGGTATATTCCTCACCTGTATCAAAGTCAGTAAATTTTACCTTATTTCTGGCACGGTCAACCACGTTGATAAATGCATTTTTAATACTCTCAGACTGCATTTTGGCTTTCATTGACTGTTTACTGATGATTTCATCAATAATCCAGCAAACACCATAACCAATACCATAGCCAACGCCCGCACAAGCAGCGCCGATAGCTAATGATGCCAGCAATGTCAGAAACATATAAATCAACCTCCCACTACAAGTGTACCGTCGCCTTTTGCGAGTATTTCCTCAAGCTTTGAATCAAGTTCCTCATACTTTATAAGTATTGAATCTTCCATCTGCCCGTTGTTTACTATTGCGATAGTAAGATAATTGCTTGTATCCATGTTCACCTGAGCATTGATATTCAGTTCCTTAAGGGTTTCAGGCGTGATTTTCATAACAAGTGCCTTTGAACCTTTTTCAATGCTTTCCTTTCTTACCTTTATCCAGTCTTTTGCCTGTGACAAAGTAAACATACCAACATACATATGCTCTCCGAAACATTCTTCAAGAAGCTTTTCCGTATCGATAACTTCATTGTTTCCGGATTTTTTCAAGGCATGGGCTATGATAATGCCAATCACTACCGCCGCCGTTGCAGTTGCAGCCAGTCCGATAATCTCAGCAGTTTCCATTGATAATCCTCCTTTCTTTAAATTTATATAATGTATAAAGTAATTTATCTGAGTTCATGAAAAAACTGTCCTGTATGGTGCTTGTCTGAACTTTTTTCTGCTTTAAAACTGATTTTTTTACAGAACTTCAGATATATTCTTATTATACACTATATTTTGTCTGTTGTCAAGTAATTTTTCAACTAAAAAACTGTTTACTTTTTAAAAAATAATTCATACAATTCTTATGGAGGTGATAATAATGATACTTGACTACAAACAAATCGGCAGAAATCTTGCAAGGAGACGTAAGGAGCTGAAACTGAAACAGTTTGAGGTCTGCGAACGGGCGGAAATCAACGACAAATACCTTTCCTGTATTGAAACCGCACGCTCCATTCCAAGTTTAGAAGTCTTTCTGAAACTCTGCACTGCTCTTGAAACAACTCCTGACCACATCTTACTGGGTACTGTCCGCCAGACAGATTATTCCAGAGATGATGCGGCTCTGCTGGAAAAATTCCAGACGCTTTCTCCAAACAGTAAACGCCTGTGCCTTGCATTCATGGACTTACTTTCCGACGATTTTCAGAATTTGTAACCCCATAATTCTATTATACAAATCATATCAGACATACGTCTGTCCGTTCAAAAAAAATTTACAACTATAATTTGAATTTATATTCACTTTTTCTCAATTTCCCATTTTTTCAGCATGATAGGTGTACCCAAAAAATGTTAATCATTTTAGGTAGGTCACAGTCAAAACCGCATTGTACTCCCGAAGATTTGTGCAAAAATAAAGACCCATATACCGCTATTTTACGGTATATGGGTCTTTTGGCAACCTTTACAATTACGCATTTACGATTGGTGGAGGCGACGAGAATTGAACTCGTGTACTATATCCATAATTCCTTTAGTATAGCCACATTATTTCTTATGTGTCAAATTTTGTGTCAAATTTTCAAAAAAGTCATCAATTTTTTTATCAACTGCCACCCTTTCTTCTGAAAAAGTATGCTGATAAACTGATTTCATTATATTTGGACTGCTCCAGCCGCCACGTTCCATAGCGTATTTGTCAGGAATACCAAGCATAAGCATAACCGATACATTCAAATGACGCAAATCATGGAAACTGATATGCTCCAGCCCGTTTTTTTCGAGCAGTCGTGAAAATCGCTTGCCTATCGCCTGCCCTGTCAGTTCTGTTATCATTTCTCCGTCCTGCTTTTCAATCAAGTCCAATATATATTGCGGAAGTTTCAATTGTCGGGTACTTTCAGTAGTCTTTGTCTGCTTTTTCGTAATATGTTTCCCATCAACCGTAACTATTACCTGCTGAATTGTCAATACTCCGTCTTTTATATCGCTTTTTCGTATTCCCCGTATTTCTGACATTCGCAGTCCTTCCCATATTGCAAGAGTACAGGGCAATTCAATTTCAGTTCCCTGAATAATTCTGAAAATATCCTCTATTTTCGGAAATTTCTTGTATTTCTTCTCTTTCTTCGGCAATGCTGTATTGATGTGCAAATCAGGTGCATATATATGCAGTACCGACATCAGAAATCCATGCGTATTCCTTACAGTTTTTGGTGATAATCTGAGTGATAATTTATTCATCTGATTCTGTATGTCATTCGATGTGAGTTCTGATATTCCAATATCACATAATTCCATAAGATTACAGCGTTTTATCTGTCTGTATGAGGCTATTGATGTGGGAGACAATATATTCTCTTTGCCTGCTATATATTCATCTATGCATTCCCCTACTGTTTTACCATTAGCCTTATTCCGCTTTTTGTCATTCAGCCATTCCAGTGCCATTAATTCAGCATCTCGCTTTGTCTCCGCTGTGAATGACTTACATTTCTTTGTCTCGTTGTCGTATGCCCTTACCCGCCAGTTCCCTGACGGCAGTTTCTTTGCCTTTGCCATACTATTACTCCTGCTCCAACAAAATTTTTACAAACCTATTGACATCTGCTTTCCTATATGCTATAATAAATATGAAATTGATTTTCATTTTCAATTTCTGGTTGATTCATTTTTTAACTCCTTTCATTATTAAACCCTACCCTATCTCCTTATTTTTAATCCCCTTGTCTGTTAACAAATCAGATAAGGGGATTTTTTGTAATTACCACGGATAGCAATGACCACACGAACTATAGTCCATTGCCTGTATATCTTCAACTGTTCCGTAATAGTCCCAGCGATTTTCAGGGTCTATTTTGTCAACGTCACGACAGTACGGATAATGTGCTTTCATAGTGCTTGTGTTAAGTACGTAGTCTGATTCTGCTATTACAGGCTGAACGGGTTCAGGTGGCGGAGGCGGGTCCGTCGGCGGACTTGTCGGAGCAGGTGTTGGCGGTTCGGTCGGTGTTTCTGTAACTATTGTTGTCGTTGTAGTAGCTGCTAAAGTTGTGGTGGTTGTTGCAGTAGTTGACGTTGCAGTTATAGTTGTAGTTTCAACGCTGTTTTTAAGATTTTCAGGAATAAGCCACGTTGCATAAACTTCCACATCATAATTACGATTTAAAGAAAATGAATTGTATCGGATTTTCTTATCCGTATTATTTGCCGGCAGACATATATACCCTGTAAATTCTTCGCCTATATCTATATATTGAATATTGAAATTTTCATTATCACTTATATAAGTTTCATAATTATCATCGTCGCCGATTTCCCAGTCATACCTACTTATCCGGAATTTTTTATCACTATCATTTTTGTATGTAACACTTATTTTATATACATCGGGACTTTTCAATGATATTGAATTTACTGTTACTGTAATTGCGTCAACAAAAATTGATTTGCCGATTTCAAGGTTCTGGCACGTTGCAAGTTTTCTTTCAAATTCCGCTTTCTGTTTCTCTTCAAAATTTTCTTGCGTTTCTTCAATCTGTGATGAACTTTCTGTAGTACTTTCATTTTTGTTAATTTTAGTTTTACTGCCACATGAAACTGCTGAAATCATAATTGTCAATGCACATAAAATTGTTATGTATTTATTCAATATAATTATCCTCTTAATTATTTTGTTGTTCTGACTGCGCAATAATAACAGACTGCCGGTACTGTTCCGCTTCGGGAACGTCAAACCACTCAACAGTTTTATCAAAATTATTACGTATAACCTGTTTGATTTCATCTAATGAAACATTGAAAAACTCTCGCCTGTGATTGATTTTGTTGACTTTACGTTTTTCAAATGCAGTATGCAGGGCTGATTCAAGTTTCGGTGCATCTTCGGTGAATATAAGGGCATGGACATCAAAATTGAATGGCACAGAAGCATTGCCCAATTCTCTTATTCTCTCCATTGGCTCAAGTCGTCTTGTCATTCCGATTTTATACACGTTTTCCCCGAATGCTCCGATATTACTTATTATATATACATATCCTGCACGCTGATTAGCCTGTCTGTAATCAACATCTTCTATTGCCTTTTCGGTTTCAGCCAGAGTATCTTCAAGTTCTGTCTTTTTTGCAAGTAAATCTGTATCATTTGGGCTTTTCCTCAACTGTGCATAAATTGTCATCAATGCATTGGAATAATGTGTATGCTCCTTTTCAAGTTTCTTTCTTGCATCTTCAATTTCTTTCTGTGCTTTCTTTGCTTCACGCTCCTGCGCTTTTAATTCCCTGATACGCTCTTTTTCTTCCTCCTTTTTCTCAACATAATCAATAGAGAGATTAAGTTCTTTGATTTTAAGGTTAACATATTGATAATTAATAGCAACTTTCATAATATTACCTAATTTAGAAATTGCATCAGCAGCATTACGAATTTTCTGTGCAGATTTATCCCTGTTTGATAACTTTACATGAGCGATGATGTCATCACATTCCAGATTGAATGCTCGCAAAAGAAGTTTCTGCATATCAGAAACCATTTTTCTGCCTTCGGTTTTATTGCCGTTTACAGTCCAGTCTGTTGAACCGGTAGCAGCTCTCTTGTTTTTTATCATTTCTTTCTGCAATGTCCTGACTTCTGCAAGTTCATCTTTATATAAATCAGAAGTAGCAAATTCGTATGTAGGACGATAAAGACCATATTCAAGCATATCTATTTCTTCGTTAAGTCCACCTAATCTTGAATTAAGCTGATAAATCTTATTTTCTAAATCCGATACTCTTTGTTGATTGTATGAAATTTGCTGATTGGAACTCTGCAACTTCTGATTTTTGTCAAGAATTTCCCCGTTTAATTCTTCAATTACTTTCCGCAAATCAGCAATTTCATTGTGTTCGGGCAGAAGTTGTACTTTCAATGCTTCATTTTCAGATTTCAATATTTCATTCTGTCTTTGCAGGTTTTCGATTTCCTGATTAAGAAATACTATTTCCATTTCTTTATCTTGGATTTCCTTGTCTTTTTCTTTATTTTTACTTATTCCGAATATCGCCATTTATCAATTCACGCTCCAATTCATTCTGCATTTTCATTACTTTATTTCTTATTCTTTTTTCTGTGTCACGGAAAATTGCACTGCTTGTCTTTTCGTCACCCTGCAATTTACTTGTAATCAATTCTGCTAGATCTTTATCGGAAATAATTCTGTCACAAAAGATAATTTTATGAAAATTGGAAATAATTTTCTGGCTGAAATCAATGTATTCCAACTTCATCATTTTATACAGTGTTTTAAAAACATCAATATTAAGATACACAAAATTTTCAAATCCTAAATCATATGAAATGTCATAATCAACACTCGATTCATAACTTTGTGCGCCATCTCCGTTATATGAATAGAAAACCGACTGACAAATAAAAAGCAATGCCTTTTCTGTATTCTTTTCTTCTATATAATAATTACTCAAGATACAAAAATAATAGGTACAACCTTTGTATCTATTACAACTTTTACTATTCATTTCTTCAAGTATTCTTGGCATTTCTGCAAGTAGTTTCTTTTCTATTTCCCTGCGAAGATTTACAAGCGGATTTTTATGAAACAATTCATTTGCCCAATATACATTAATTCCATATAATTCATAAAGATTATTTTTATGGAAATATATTACGTGTTCATTCTGATTAAGTTCGGACTGCCCTTTTTCAGTAAGTCTGTAATTTCTGCTTTTAATATTTTTTTCTAAAAATTTACTGTCTGCACTTTCTTTAATCCGTTCAACAAGTTCAGATTTTTTTCCACTGACTTTCTGTCCTAATTTTTTCAGCAGTTCTTTCAATTCAGCAACAGAAAGATGCTCCAGACTTTCAATCGGCTCTGCTTCAGTAATATATCCTTGCTCTTGAAATCTATGCAATTTTTCTGCTATGTCCGTCATTCCATACTTATAAAACCAAAAAGACTGAAAAGCAGTCTGTGTTGTCGTATATGTAGGTGCATAGTAAATAAGAAGTATCTCAACTACTGAAAGTTCAGTTCTTGTCATATTGCAGATTTTCTTCTTTTTTTCTACTATTGCTTTATGTACTGCCTGATACTGAGAAATCATGCTGTCAAAGTCTGAAATTGACATATCATCGGGTACAGGAATATCAGCAAGCTGTATTTCATTGTTCCAAATCTTATCTTCCGCTTTTTTAAAAATTTCTTTACATTTATCTCTGTCACCACTGAGACGACTTATAAGCAATTCCGCTAACTCTTCATCGGATATTATTCTTTTGTCATAGGAAATATTCATGAAAATTGAAACAAGCAGTTTCTTTAAATCCTGATACTCAATACTCAATTTTTCATACAATTCATCAAAATAGTGTATATTATGATAAAAATAATCCTCAAATTTTAATTCTGTATCACTATTGAGTTTAATATAGTTCTGATACCTGTCAACCGCCTCATAATTCATTGCTATAAATGCACCCTGTGCAAAGTAAATAAGTGCTTTTTCAAGGTTATTTTCACCAAGATAATAACTGCTTAACTCATATTTCTTATCGATACGCTCTCTTATATCACTGCTTTTGATTGCGTGAACAACTATGGGCTTCTGTGACGAAAGTTCTTTCTTCACATCAGATACAGACAAATCTAACTTATTTTCTTTCGCAGGATTTACACAGGTTTTAACAGGAGCAGGCACAGAAGTTTCAGTAAAATCAGGCGATTTATAATTTTCCGATTTTAACAGATTATTCTCTGTTCTTAATTTATCATTTTCTTCTTTAAGCATTTGATAATCAAATTCAAGACTGCCATATTTTATAGTTAAATCAGATAGTTGTTGCTTTAAATCCTCAATTTCCTGCTTTAGAAATCCGATTTCATGTTTGCCAAAGTTAAATAATGCCATTTTTATTCACTTCTTTTCTCTATCTTTAATCAAATTCAAAGCCTATTTCACCTTCGGCTGTCTCTAAATCTCTTTCCATGTCAATACCAGTATAACCCTTGGCTTTCTTTTCCTCTTCACAACGTTCTCTCTCGCTCTGAATTAAATCAAGAACGGCTTTCCGTCCTTTCTCGTCAAGCGACTGATACCCACATACAAACTCGAACATTTCTTCATTAAGGCTTACATTGTATCTCATGTATTTATCAATTCTCCATATATTCATCTAAATTCATATATTTTCTGTTTATTGTTCTTTATAAATCAGTAGACCGCTATAGCCGGACAACCATCAAGAGAATATATAATCAAAGTATCTTCATCTCTGTCATCAACAACTTCTAAATACACACTGCTTTCAGGGTCATTAGCTTGACAAAGTTCCAAAGCAGATTTGCATAATGAAGTAACATCATATGAATGGTCACTTGATTTTGTCATTCCTGCATCAAGCCTATCTCCTAAACCTTCATACCAAATCTGAATATAGTATGTATTTGAAACTTCAATATAATTTATTCTATGTTCAATCTGTGCAAACATATCTTCTAAAAGATTGATGTTAATATATTCAGCAGTTTCTTCAGTTCCTGCAAATGTCAATGTTATCTGCTCTGTTTTATACACATTATAATCATCACTATATTCTGACTTTTCAACTATACTGCCTTTAAGATATTCGCCTTTTTCGCCGATTACTTTTTTCACATTGCCTGACTGCTTTGATGAATACATACTTATAATCAGTTTATAATCACCCGATACAAGCCCATCGTTTTCATTTGCAGAAAATTTGAATAATTCTGAACTTTCACCAACGCTATTTTTTACAGTAACTTTTGCATCATTTGAAACAACAAAATCATCTCTGCATAAACGTAAAGTAAGTTCTGCTTCATCTGGCAAATTTGTTTCTACCTTAAATTTCACTTTACCATTGTCTAATATAATCGGTTCTGCATTTATATATACATCAATCATCTGATTTTCTGTGGGCGGTTCTGTAGGAGCTTCGGTTGTTACGACTGTAGTAGTCTCAGTGGTGGTTGAAGTTGTCGTTCCTGTTGTAATGATAGTTGTACTTTCGGTTGAAATATCTTCAGGAATAAGCCATGTTGCATACAAGTCACTCTCATAGGCAGAAAGGTCGCATTTTATTTCATTAGCCGTTTCTCCTCTGCGCTCCTTGTAAAAAATAAGATTAGTTGTAAATTCTTTGTTTTTCTGCAAATATCGTTTAGTAAAATCTTCTTCGACATCTGCATAATGAGCTTCTAAATCTTCACCCATAACTGCTTTCCAATTATATGGGTATATAGTCAATTTTTCATCAGTATTATTTTTATATGTAATATTGACTATATATGCTGTTTCTGAATTATATTGTGTTTCCGAAATAGAATTTACTGTTATTTTAAGTCCGTTGACTGTCACAGAATTACCGATTTTCAAATTCTGATACGCTTCAGGTTCCTTTGTATTTTCTATTTTCTGTTCTGTCTGCACAGAATTTTCCTTAGATTTCTTTATGTAACTTTTTGATGCAATACTGCTCATCAAACAACACGTAACTGCTGAACTTCCTATCAGTACAAGCGTTACTATCATTGCTGTATTGGACTTTTTCTGTGGCGGATATGGATTGAAATTCTGATTTACATTAGGGTTGTAATTGCCCTGCATCTGATTTTGATAATAGTTATTCTGCTGTTTATTATAATCCGACAGCTTTACAGAATAAATTATAGTAAATGTCAAAGCAATAGCAAAACAAAATATTCCAAAGCATGGTGCAGCTATAAGCAATACAAGAGAAATCGCAAGAAATACGCAGCTTACAACCAGATTTGCTATTATGCTTGATTTTTTCAATAATTTCACTCCTTATTTTTTATTATTTCGTTTGATTTTTTGCAGCATTTCTACATCACGCTTAAATTTTCAGTTACCCTCAAAATGAGGGTTGCTTAATTTTCAGTTACTGACAAAATCTTTTTTCTATGAGGTGAAGTCAAAATGACTTCGACTTTAATTGGCTTAACTTCTTATTTTTTACTTAAACTTGATATTAAAGCCATGACTTCAACCTTTTTGTCAAAATCAAGACGTTCAAATTTTTCAAGCATTTCTTTTGACAAGCCGTCTATCTGCAACGGCTTTGTTTCGCCTTTACCGACTGTCATATTATAATTTCCGTTTGTATCACCTATAGTAATGTTATCGCCACTGCAACCGTTCGGGTTATCTGTTCTGCCCAAGAGGTAATCTACTGATACATTAAGATAATCTGCAATTTTAGCAAGACTAAATGAAGATAATCCGTTTTTATCAGTTATTTTATTAATAGTATTAGGATTTAATTCGCAATCTAATAACAATTTAGAAGCAGAGATTTTTTGATTTTTTATTGCATTGTTAATTCTTTCTTTAACCATTTGTGCATTATACATAAAATCACCTCATAAAAATTATGCAATTCGCTGATTTCATATTTTTTTATGAAATTCTATTGACTTTCATAAAATTTGATGATATAATAAGACCATGCTATTAAACACGACAACACCAACGGTGTAAAATATCAGCGTGCTTATGATAGCGAGTATCTTGAAAATCAAATAGAAAGGAAAATTAAAATGAATGAAATTGTAATCACTAACATTAACGGCGAACTTACAACTTCAAGTCTCGGTGTTGCTGAAAAATTTGGGAAACGTCATTGTGACGTTCTTGAAAAAATCAGCGATATTATGGCTGAAATGAACTCAACGGAAAAATCCGTTCAGTACTCGGCGGAAAAATCCGCTCAGTATTTTATCGAAAGCATTTACATTGATAACAGTGGCAAAAGCAATAAATGCTACGAACTCACCCGTGACGGCTTTTCGCTACTGGTTATGGGTTTCACAGGAAAGAAAGCACTTGAATGGAAACTCAAATACATTGAGGCTTTCAACCTTATGGAGCAGAAATTCAAAGAGCAGAAACCGACAGCAGAGGACAAGGCAAGAAGACTTGCTTTGCAGGAAATGAACGCACGTACAAGACAGGCTAATATGTACCTCAAGCTTGCCGAAATTGACACTCTTTCGCCTGAGTACAAGAATATCCTCGTTGCTAAATCGGCGGAAGTCCTCGCAGGAACTCCCATTCTTCCACTCCCTGAAAGTGAAAAAACCTACTCAGCTGGAGAAATAGGACAGCTTTTCGGCGTATCGGCGCAGATAATCGGCAGACTTGCAAACAAACACAACCTCAAAACTGACGAATACGGCAAGTGGTATCACGATAAATCACCTTATTCAAGCAAGGAAGTCGATACTTTCCGCTACAACGACAAGGCGGTTGAGAAGTTCAGGGACTTGCTTTAATCAGAAATATAGGTGTAAAATGAAAATTTCAATAATAGTTGAAAACGACATTGAAAAAGATGTTAAAGAAATTTTAGAAGGTATTGCAACAATGATTGATGAACTGTCTGAAAATTATCCAAATATCATTCATGAAGATGATGTTGAGGTAACTGTTACAACAATTTGAACAAAACCTTCATGTTTAACATTGATTCAAACTTAAGGTTTACTGCTTTTTAGACTTTTCAATTGCAAGGTTCATGACAGCTATTCTGTCGGAAATATCAAGTGACTGAAATATCTGTAAAAATTCAGCGGTAGTCTTATCCGTCAGTTCCGGTACATCACTGATTGATGTGGTGCTTCCGGAGCTGATTTCGGGGGTATCGGTTCGCCCGAGAAGATAATCAACTGATACGCCAAGAAATTCAGCTATCATATACAAATTCTTAGCTTTCATTCCCTCGGAACTCTTACTTGCTGATGATATGGCATTTTTACTAAGGCTACATTCACTATTTAGCTTATCCATTGTTGTGTTATTTTCTTTAACTGCTTTTTTTATTCTTTCTGCTACTATTTGTGAACTATACATAAAAACACCACCTTTATTTTGTGCAAGTATACAAATTCCCATTTAAATTTGAATTTTCTATTGACATTCCCAGTAAAGTGTGCTATAATAATACCATACTCTTAAACACGATAAAAAATAACAAAGCAATACAATAAAATCTACTTATGCTTTAATTATTCTTATAATTATTATATCATATTTTTTTCAGTTTGTCAAGAGTTTACTATTATTTTTCAATGATTTTTTGGGAAATTTTAAGGAGGTGATAAAAATGACACTTGCGGACAATATCAGAAATGCGAGACAGGTAGAAAATCTTAGTCAGGGAGAACTTGCCGAAAAACTCGGCGTACATCAGACTTATGTTTCAATGCTTGAACGTGGTCTGAATACTCCGACGGTTGAACTTCTTGACCGTATGGCAGATATTTTTGACTGCACTACTGACTGGCTTCTTGGCAGAGACGAAAAACAAACAGACAGAAAGGAGAACTGAAATGAATTTCAGGAAGACCAACTTCAAAAAGCAGATTTGCAAAGAAGAAATCAGCGTTATTCTCAATGCTGAAAAAGAAGCTGCAAAAAAAGGTAATGCTGACGGAGTGGAGAAATTAAGCAGACTGCTCCATAAGTGGCTTAACAATATCGGAGATATTATTCTGATAGAACCGATTGACAGCACTAATAACAAAAAGGAGAATTAAAAATGGAAAACTTTAAACTTACGCCCATTGAGAACGAGGACAAAAGAGTTCTCACGACCGCACAGCTTGCCGAAAGTTACGGCACGGACGACAAA
>CAYWPN010000014.1:0-63194 GCA_964460175.1 uncultured Alistipes sp.
TTTTCCTTTTGGTTCATGAGAGTTTGATTGATATTACTTTGTTTGTTCAGTTTTTTAAATTTCTTTGAATTTTTTCAAAAAGGGCTTGACAAACAACGTTTTTTATGATATAATAAATAAGCGATGTGAAATGCACCATTAGCTCAGTTGGTAGAGCAACTGACTCTTAATCAGTGGGTCCTGGGTTCGAGTCCCCGATGGTGCACCAAGCATGGCCCGTTGGTCAAGCGGTTAAGACACCGGCCTCTCACGCCGGTAACACCAGTTCGATTCTGGTACGGGTCACTTAAATATAATCGGTGCTTATGGCAGTGAGGTCACACCTGTTCCCATTCCGAACACAGAAGTTAAGCTCATTTGCGATGATGATACTTGGTTGGTGACGACCTGGGAAAGTAATTCAGTGCCGGTACTTATATTCCTCCTTAGCTCAGTCGGTAGAGCACTCGGCTGTTAACCGAGTTGTCGCCCGTTCGAGCCGGGCAGGGGGAGCCAGAAAAATCTGTTCTGATTAAAGAACAGATTTTTTATTTTTTATAAAGTAAGAAGGTGAAAAGGTGAAAGATTTAATTAAATTAGCGGATTTTACTTCTGATGATGTGTATGAAATTTTTAATATCGCAGATGAAATACAGCAGGGCAAATACAGGAATTTTCTGAATAATAAAAGTATTATACTGTTTTTTCCGGATACAAGTATAAGAACACGGGTTACATTTGAAAAAGGTATATATCTGCTGGGCGGACAATCAATATTATTTCCAACTGAAACTCTTGATAAAAAAGAGGATTTAAAAGATGTGTGCGGTTATTTGAATAACTGGGCGGATTTGATTGTTGCAAGACATAAGAATATTTCTGTAATTGAACAGCTTGCCTGTTATTCAAATGTTCCGGTTGTAAATGCTATGAGCAGCGTTAACCACCCGTGCGAAATAATTGCAGATATGTATGTACTTTCAAAAATAAGAAATGACTTTATTTCAGATAAATATTTATTTTGTGGTAAGGCAGGAAATATAGGTTTTACGTGGAAAGCGGCTTCTGATATTATGGGGTTTGAATTATCGCAATGCTGCGGTAAAGGGTATGAAATAGAAGGATTAAAAACATATTATTGTATTGATGACGCTGTAAAAGGAAAAGATATTATCTGTACAGATGTACTGCCTTCCGATGTACTTCCGGATTTTAAAAATTGTCGGGTCACCAGAGATAAAATGGATATGGCAAATCGTGGAGCATTACTCAATCCATGTCCGCCTTTTTATCGTGGTGAGGAAGTATCGGACGATGTAATCAGTTCGCCGTATTTTGTCGGGTATGAGTTCAAAAAGCACTTGCTTGAAGTTCAGCAGGCTATAATTGTCTATTTATTGCTTTATATGAGGTGAAAACATGGGACTTGATATTTACATAGAAGCAAGAATAAAAGAAAAATCAACAGGAAGAATAATATCATTTTTTGAATACGAAGATAATGAGGGATTTTTTGAAGTATGTTCGTGGGGCAGTTATGGTTTTTCGGACGTAAGAGACGGAATGATTAATATCTGCAATAAATATCTGAATGCAAATTATAACAGTAATGATTTTGTTATACCTCTTCCGCAGTCAGCTTTGCGTGAAATTTACGGCTATCTTCTGAAACGTTCTTATATTTCGGATAATGATGTTCAGTATCTTGAAAATAATAGTAACGACTGGCTGAACAAGAAATGTTATGAGAATGACAATCTTTACAATGCGGAGAAACTGCACAGTTTGCTGATAGAACTGGAACGTATAAAATATGAAAATGCTATATCAGATTACAGCGAATTTATTCCCGATAAAAAAGACCGTGCGGCTTTTGAAAAGTCACCGCAGTCTTATGAATGGGAATTCAGAATATTTAACTCTTATTGAATTGTATTATTGAAAATTTTCTGTAGGCGTTCGGACTTGTTCCTGTAATCTGGCGGAACTGCCGTATAAAGTACTTATCGTCGTCGTAACCGCATTTTACCGCAATTGCCGGAAGATTGAGTGAAGTTGTCATAAGCAGGTATTTTGCCATAGCAATTCTGCTTTGGATAATGTCCTTATGGAAGCTGAGACCGAAAATGTTCTTGTATTCCGCACGGAAGTGACCGCTGCTTATATGGAAATCACGGCATACCGTTTCTGCATTCCATTGTTTTTCGGGTGACTTGTATATCTCTGCTCTGAGATTATTATATTTGTTATAATCGGCTGTCCTGTACTTCTCAAACAAAAGGGCAGTTTTTTTATTTATTTCATCAGACAGTGTATCAATAAGATTTTCAAAATTAATTTCAGAAATATTACAGGTTATTCCTACTGAAATAATATTGTCCATGAAGTCAGCAGACCTGTATACAGGCGAATGAGTTATCATTGTTATAATTCGGTCTGATATTATTTTATCGTAATCTTCGGGAAGTTTTCCAATAGCAATAAATAAAAACTGTTTGTCCTGTAACTTTGCACAGTATGCGGAACTGTCAACGGCTACTTTTTTCAGACATTCTGCTATTTCCAAATCGATTTTCACACAGATATTCTTTAAGTCTATACGACTGTTGTCAAAAAAAAGACGTGATTTTATCATGACTGCTGAAATTATATCGTCTGCTGATGGTTTTTTCAGTGAACGTTCAAATTCACGCATAATGCCTTCTTTATTGTAAAGTCCTGTGAGCGTATCACGGAAAGCAGACAGATTATTGTATTCCAGAAGTTCGTTTATATCGTTTTTCATGCGGATAACATTCAGTGCGTTCACGGCGGAATTTATCCAGTCTTTTGCGATTTCATCGTAGCTGTCGGGATTTGTATACTGGAATATGAAATAGCCGATTTCTATTCCGTCCGTGAACATAGGTACAAAATAAAGAAAAAGTTTATCTCCCGAACCGGGAAGATTTTCAGGGAAAAGCATCTTCCTTGTGAAATAATGCGGGTCGCTTGGATATTCCACAGGGCTGATAAGTCTGTAGAAAGTCATCATCTTTTCATTGGAATTTGCATCATACGTTTTTTCTTTCTGGCTGAACCAGTCATCATAAATGCAGAGGTACAGACCTTTCAGATTGCGTATAAGGTAGGAATAGTCCTGTAAAGCACGGATATAGTCGCTCAGCGAACGGCATACAGCGAGTTTCTGCTCAAAATTTCCGCACATTGTCATATTATTGAAAAACTGTCTTGTGCGGACTTCTTCAAGTTCGGAGATGAGAAATTTTTTGTCGATACCGCATGAACAGGTTGCACCGCAAATCATACAGCCGTCGAGGTTTACATCGCTTTCAGGCTGATTTCCTGTTATCATGCTGTACAGAACACTTACCGCCTTTGCACCTACAGCAGACCTGTTGCGGTAGTAGGTGGTGAGTATCGGTGAATGGTAGTAGCGTTCGCCTGAATATTCGTAACCTACAACTGTCACGTCTTCGGGCAGAGTTATTCCGTTTTTGAAAAAAGTATCAATAATGCCGTAAGCCATATAGTCGTTTGCACATACTATCGCCTGCGGAAGTCTTCGCTTACCGCTTATATATTCATTTGCGATTTCCTCACCACCTGTAATCCAGTAGTTGCTGAAAATTATATTTTCGTCGGTGAACTTTATTCCTTTTTGGTTGAGGATATCCCTTATTCCCTGTACACGCTCATGAGAAGTTTCAAGTTTCGCCTGCCCCGTGATGATGTCAATATCAGTAAAGCCGTGGACTTCGGTTAAGTGCCTCGCAATTTCGTGGAAATCTTCACGGATATTATTGTTTATGCAGGTATAGCCCTCAATCACATCACCTGCAACGACAACAGGAATTTTTCTCTTTGAAAGTCTTTCAAGGATTTTTTCTTTCAAATCCGAATAGCTTACCGTTTCGAGCATGAGGATAATTCCGTCAATTCTTTCGCTGTCCATTAGTTCGTAAATCTTGTTTTCGATCGCAGTATGAGCGAAATAATACTCCACATTGTCGAAATTATAGATATTTGCGATTACAGCGATATGAAATCCGTATTTTTCGGCTTCCGTCATTATGCCTTCAAGCATGATTTTCTGTTCTTTCTGAGATGGTCTTGCTGTTACTACTGCAATAAGAGGTCTGCCGTTTATCATATCTGCTCACCACCGTTTTCAATATATTACAAATGTATTATAGCATATTTTTGTGAAAAAATCAACAAACTTTATTCAGAAAATCCACCAAATCTGCAAAATGTGGGTTGTTAATAAATTATGAATGATGTATAATATATAAAGAATAAAGCGAATTTAATAAAAATAGCATTATGAGGAGTGATTATTTATGAAATTTAAAAACAGATTTATTTCTGCTGTGACGGTTTCGGCTATGCTGATTACAGGATTTGCCGTTGCACCGTCTGAGAATATTACAGAGACTTATGCTGCTGATACTGTTGTGGTTGATACAACAAAGACTTATCAGAATATACGTGGTTTTGGAGGTATCAATCACCCCGAATGGACGGGTGCTGATATGACGGACGCTCAGAGACAGACTGCTTTCGGCAACGGAGATAACGAGCTTGGTCTTACTGTACTTCGTGTGTTTGTTAACCCCGACAGTTCACAGTGGAAGCTTGCTGTACCGACTGCAAAGTATGCTGCTGAAAAGGGCGTGACAATTTTTGCTTCACCGTGGGAGCCTCCTGCAAATCTTGCTGAAAGCGGAGGAAGTAACGGAAAACTGCATCTGCCCAAATCAAATTATGGTGCTTATGCAGAACATCTCAATAATTTCGGAAAGTACATGAAAGACAACGGCGTTGACCTTTATTCAATATCTGTGCAGAATGAACCTGACTACGCTTCAGAATGGACTTACTGGTCTACTGACGAAACAACGGACTTTATTGCAAACTATGGTGATAAAATCACAAGTACAAGACTTATGTCTCCTGAAAGCTTCCAGTATGCACCTGAAAATGCCTCATGGGTCAAGGACGGCGGAAAGAAATTCTATACAAAGATACTCAACAATGCAAAGGCTATGGCTAACTGCGATTTGTTCGGTACTCATATGTATGGTACTGCAAGGGACTGGATGGACTTCCCTGCACTTGAAAACAGCGGCAAGGAAATCTGGATGACAGAAGTTTATGTTCCGAACAGCGATGCTGATTCTGCTAACCGTTATCCTGAGGCTATTCAGGTATCGGAAAATATTCACAATGCCATGGTTGTCGGCAACATGAGTGCTTATACATGGTGGTATATCCGCAGAAGTTACGGTCTTATGACAGAGGACGGCAAAATAAGCAAGCGTGGCTATTGTATGGCACAGTATTCAAAATATGTCCGCCCTGGTGCTGTACGTATTGAGGCGACTGAACAGCCGTCAAAAGACGTTCTTGTTTCGGCTTACAAAAAAGATAATCAGGTTACAGTTGTTGCAATAAATAAAGGCACAGAAGGTTATGCACAGAGTTTCACAGTTGGCAGCGGAGAAAAAATCGTTGATGTTGACAGATACAGAACTTCCGCAACTGAAAATATTGCAAAGACAGAAAATCTTGAAAACGACGGAACAGGTTTCTTTGCACAACTTCCCGGAGAGAGTGTTTCAACTTTCGTTATTACTCTTGACGGCGAGGGAAGTACAACTCCCGTAACCCCTGAAAATCCCGATAAGCCCGACGCAAACGGCTACTACTTCCATGATACTTTTGAGGAAAGTTCGTGCGACTGGGAGGGTCACGGCGCATCAGACGTTAAAATGAGCGGACGTATTCCTTATAAAAATACAAATGCACTCCTTATCCAGAACCGTGGCAGTTCATGGCACGGCGCACAGAAAGTACTCAGTTCAGCGTTTAAAGGCGGAGAGGAATACAGTTTCAGCGTGTGTGCTACTTACGTTGATGGTGCGGACACTCAGACAATGAAACTTTCTCTCCAGTATAAAGATACGGCAGGAGAGACAAAGTTCGCTAATATTGCAACAGGTGTTACCGCAAAAAATCAGTATGTACAGCTTGCTAACAAGAACTTCAAACTTCCTGAGGGCAGTGACTATGTGATTTACGTCGAGACTGCTGACGGTACAGATAATTTCTACATCGACGAAGCAATCGGAGCAAAGGCAGGTACGGCAATAAATGAAAATCTCTCTCCTGTACTTCCACAACCGACTACAACAGTTCCGAAAACTACAGCAGCTCCGAAAACAACTACTGTCATAACAACAAAAACACCAACAACTCCAATAACTCCAATAGAGAAAGTTATTGCAGGTGACATCAATTCCGACAAGGAAGTTGACGTATTTGATATGATTGAAATACGTAAGCTTATGGCAGGTAATTTTGCAGGCGCACCGGCTTCTGCTGATACAAATGGCGATGGCGAATTTACTGTTGCTGACGCTGTATCACTTCAGAAATATCTGCTTGGTCAGATTAATGCACTCAGTTCAAACGTTGCCACAGCAAAGACTATGCGTTCAATGGCTGAATATACCCCGATAATACAGTCACAGCTTTCCGAATTTGAAACGGCTGATTCCAAAACAGAAAAAGCAGGAGTTCAATACGGCACAGTCAAGTCAGGTACTTACTATTCCACAACCTGTGGACGAAACAAGCCATATAATATTCTTCTACCTGCGAATTATTCAGAAAACAAAAAGTACCCTGTACTCTATGTAATGCACGGCTACTGGGAAAATCAGGACAGAATGATTATCAAGGGCAATGATACTATGTATACCCGTCAGATTATCGGCAATGCAATCGCTGAGGGCGAGGCAGAAGATATGATAGTCGTTTTCCCGTATATCTATTCAAGTGCAACACAGGAAAACTGTTCCGCTATGGACGACGCAAATAATGCCGCTTACGATAATTTCATAAATGACCTTACAAAAGACCTTATGCCTCATATCGAGTCAACATATTCGGTAAAGACCGGCAGGGAGAATACAGCAATCACAGGCTTTTCAATGGGCGGAAGAGAGTCTCTCCTTATTGGTATGCAGAGGTCAGACCTGTTCGGATATGTAGGTGCAGTCTGTCCCGCACCGGGCGTTACAGGCTCATTCAAGTGGGATAAGAATGAACCGTCGCTTCTGTTCATTACAGCAGGAAGCAATGACACTGTAGTATATTCAAATCCCGAAACATACCATAATAACTTCACTAAAAACAATGTTCCGCATATCTGGCACTATGTTAACGGCGGTTATCACGGCGATAACAGTATTCATGCGCACCTTTACAACTTTGTACGTGCCGTATTCAAGGCATGACATCAGATTTGACAGACGTTAACTCTGCTCTGTCATCTGCACAGTCACGGAGCAGGTTACAATAAAAGACCTTATTAAGAGGGACAAATCAGGAAAAGCAGTCGTAGGGTTTGCGGCTGCTTTTGTTGGAAACATTCTTAAAAACGGTTTTAATCTTTTCTATACAACTTTTGTTTTAATAATCCATGATGATTACAGTAACAATAAATTTCCCCATGACCTCTGATAAAAAATCTTGCCTCAGCATTTCCCTCCGGATAAAGTTTCTTTATTTCGACTTTATCTGATGTAACATATGCAATAAATGAAATATAATGCTGTTTAGTCATTTCATGCTGGAGCGTAATATATATTTCGTCTTCAACATATTCAACGTTCATAAAATGGTTATCGTCGGTTTCTTCTGCTTCAAGACGGGGCAGCGTTATTCCACAGCAGCTTACAATTGTTTCACCCATACAATGAATTACATTTCCGCATATAGGACAGATATAAAATCTTGAACGCTGCATATTGCTTGAAATATTTTTATTTGTGACGTAATTACCTGAAATAAGTTCAATTACTGAAATCCCGAGTGCTTTTGACAGTGGTTCAAGCAAAGATATATCAGGAAATCCTTTTCCGGTTTCCCAACGTGAAACGGCTTTGTCGCTTACGGAAATTATATCAGCAAGCTGTGCCTGAGTAAGTTTTTTTGATTCTCTCAGGCTTTTTATAGTTGAACCTGTAACATAATTATTCATGCTGTTCACCTCCTTTATTCATATTGTAGCACAGATTATTTAATTATTCAACCTATGATACATAGAATTATTAAGGTTACATCAGTAAAAAACAAGGACTGTAAGCATACGACAGCTTACAGTCCTTTGAAGTTATGATTTACTTTTCTTCTTTTTCAAGTACCACAAAAGCAACAAGAGATTCTTTTTGTGCAAGATTTTGACTAATATCAGATTCCAAAGACTCGTGTGTTAAATGTACGACCTTCCAGCCATCTTCCAGCAGGCTGTTAACATGAGTAAAATATTTATTATTGTTAATATCTCCCTGTTCTGAATAGTCACGGCTGTTGCTCAGGTAAACAATTTTCTGCATCTGCTTTCACCCACTTTTATTTAAATTAAAACCGTACACATAGTACGGTCTGATTTCATATAAGGGTGGGAGATGGGATTCGAACCCACGGTCTTCGGGACCACAATCCGTTTCGGCTATGATTTCAGTCGTATCCGATTGATCGTAAATGCGTTGATTTTTCCCTATATCACGAGGAATATTCCCACTCTACAAGAATTACAGCATTTCGCTGGATTTGGACTTATATTAGAAAGATATTAGAAAATTTTCTGATTCAACCGCCGTTTCCGAAGTATAAATTTTCATTACAGCTTTATGTCTTATTCAAATATTTTTTCAGCAGAAAAGCGCAGAAATACGGAAATGTATAAATATCATCACTGTATCCGATATTTCCGCCGGTAAATTTAATTCCGTATTTTATATCAGGATAACGCTCGGAATTGATAAGTGTGCGCAGGGATTTTGATCTGCCGTTTGTAGCTTTGACTTCAACGGGAATCAGGTTTTCAGCGGTTCTTACAAAAAAATCCTCTTCCAGAATTGAATCCTCACGCTTATAATAGTACAGATCATAACCGCTTTTTACAAGAGCTTCACCTACAATATTTTCATACAATGCGCCTTTATACACTCCAAGATTTTTATTAGCTCTCAGATCGTCCTGAGATTCTTCATCAAGCATTGAAACAAGCAGCCCGGAATCAGCAAAATACAATTTATATTTATCGTCAACATAATTTCCCTTCAACGGCAGTTCAGGAAAGTTCAGACAGTAGCAGACGTTTACAATGCCTGCGTCGATCAGCCATTCAATGCAGCCACGATAATCTTTAAATCTTGCGCCTGATGCCACCTTAGATATCTGGAATTTCTTATTCTCCTTAGCAAGCTGAGGCGCAATGTGATTGAATACGTTCATGATCCTCGTCTGATCAAGACCAACGGCATATTTTCTTATATCCTCTTTATAGTCCTCGATAAGCTGACGCTGAGTTTCAAGCGAACCTTCAAAAGTATTTTTTACGATATACTCACGCACAACCGCAGGCATACCGCCAAGAACGCAGTAGTCAAGGAAAAGAGAATGCCCCACGTTCAGTTCAAGTTCGCTGAACGCTTTCATTTCATTCATATGCGCAAGCAGATTGTACGTGAACGAATTATCATAACCTTTCGCCCACAAAAACTCCTCAAAATCCATAGAACGCATAGTGTAGTCCGTTTTATATCCAACACTGTTGCTTTCAATTTTACGGTAATTGATACCAAGCATCGAACCGCTGCATATAACATCAAAACGTCCGTCCTGTTTAAAAAACTTCAAGGAGGTCGCAATATTGGGGAACTTCTGTATCTCGTCAAAGAAAATAAGCGTTTTTCCGTTTATGAACTTTTTTGACGGATCAAGCAGTGAAATATTTTTGATAATATCTGCCGCTTTGTACCCGTCAGAAGTGATCATTTCGTATTTGGGTTCTTCAACGAAATTTATCTCAATTATACTTTCATAGTTTTTTTCGGCAAATCGTCTGATAGATTCAGTTTTTCCGACCTGTCTCGAACCTTTAACGATAAGCGGCTTACGCTCAGGATTCTCTTGCCATTCTTTCAGAAAAGTATCAATTTTTCTCATCATATACATAACGGATCACCTCTGTTAAGTATAATCATATCATAATTTCAACGAAAAGTCAAGCTCAATTCGCAATTTTTATAACGAATTATATACATATATACGACAAAATCCTATCGTATTTCCCATAAGCTACAGTTGCCTTAAACATTTTCACCCGAATAGTACCTCTGATTCGGGCTTGATGGAGCATCAGGAACAGACATTTTGATTGTTCCTGAGTCAATAAGCGGCTGAACGTATTTCTTCATTGCATATGTCACAGAGCTTAGTCCGAGATATTTTGCTATTTCCTGACGCGTTCTCGGAGTTTTACAGAAGTCTATAATATCAATACCGTTATTTTTAGTTTCACTTTCATCGTTTAGCCTGAAGCATATGGTGAATTCTCCACGCTCATTGCGAAATTCCGGAGCAGGCAAACCATGCTCCTTCAACTCCCTGCGAATAGTTGGAATACCTGAATAGCGGTTTTCCGTCACATCCATAACCTCCAGAGCAGTTGCAAGGACGGGATTTCTTGTGTCGGGCTGGACTTTTCCAAGCGTGTCAAGCGTAAGCCTGCCGTACAGTCCGCCGGGATTAGTTATTTCAAGCCGGTCTGCAAATATGCTTAGTTGTACGGGCATTCCCTCAGTATGAATGCTGTAATCCCTATGAACAAGAGCATTGAGCAGAGCCTCACGAACTGAGTTTATGGGATAATCTGTCTTGTCTCTGCGCTTTCCTGTATCGGGATCTATAATAGTTTTCTTTCTTGTGTTCCTGCGGACAAACTGCAATGCCTCATCGACCATATCGGGAATGGTTCCTTCTATTCGCTGATTATCTATGAACCGTGAGCCGTCAATATCGGTATCTCCGATCTCAGTACCGGGCACTGATACGGCTATTATGCCAAGCTGAGGGAAATACGCCTGCGGATATAGTCCGAACAGAAACTCAGCTGCAAGAGTAGGCTTACTCTCACGAATTATGCTCATAAGCTCCAGTATCTGACCGTCTTCAAGACTACTGAGATTGGGCTTATCCTTTTTCAGCAATTTCAGATATTCTTCTATTTTTTCGGAGTTGAGCGAGGAAACAGCGGCTCTCTCAACGGGACGTATATCGTCCTGATATTTCTTTCGATAAGCCTCAAAACTGTACACCTCATATTCACTCATGTGCTGATCGGATTCGCCTACACGCACATACGAGCCTTTCAACCGTCCTTTACCTTTATAGAAGCACGGTCGCTCGCTGATATCAATAGGCGGTATCTCAGCCGAAACAACATTTTTTCCGTCTATTTCCGTTACCGTGAATACAGCCCTGACAGCCGGCTCCATCTGCTCGCACTGATTCATTACGCTTTTTTGCAGTTCCTGCACATCATCAACGCCCGTAACAGCGAAGCCCTCAGCTTCGTACAAACCGAATACTATAACTCCGCCGTCGTCCTGATTTGAAAAGCTGGACAGAGTATCAAAAAGCCTTTCGGTAGCTTGCGTTTTACTTCGCTTGACCTCAATTGTTTGAAATTCCGCCTGCGTATCTTGAATCCTTTTTACAATGTTTTTTAAATCTGTCTCATTCATTTTAAATTCCACCACCTACATTTTAAATTTTAGCATAATATTTAAAATATGTCAATAGGATTTTAAATCATTTTTTGTAATTTAAAATCCTATTTTAAATCTTTAAGAAACAGCATTAGGAAAAATTAAGGCTCAATTTAATCAATAACAGCACCCATTTTTCGGAGCTTTTCTTTATCTTCTCTTTTAAAAAATAATGCTTCCCTGAAATCACAATTCAGAAAGATCTTATTGTCATGGCTTCTCATACGAATTATCGTGCTTTTGCAAAAATAAGACGGATCATGACCGTTATTACTGAAACAAACATCACTCGGCATAAAAAGCGGCAATTTCATTTTGCTGAAGTCAACTCCGCATATTATATTATTTCTTACCAAGCTCATTGTCAATATAATATTTTCAGATGTTCGGTATGTTTCATAGTCACGTACCATATCAAGCAGACGATCAAGAGAAGTTCTGTGATATACGAAATTATCAGAAGCAATATTTTTATAATCACCGCAAATTTCGCCGATCAGCCTATAAACGTCATGCATATCATACCACGCATATCCGCCGTACCACTCGTCTGTCATCCTCGATTCATTCAGCATTTCAGCTCTTTTTTTCGGATCATTCTCATAGGATATATCAATTGCGTCAATCAGATTCAGAATATGCTTTGCTGCAAAATAATCACGGTAATACTGGTGACTGAAAATCAATCGGTGTGTATCTGATGATAACTGCATAAAGCACAATTGTTCAAGAATCGCTTCAACCATATCACTGTTTCGCCTGAATCTTATGATCTGCTTTTTGTTAATTTTTTGAGGAGCGATATAATTCTGATAGATTCGTTCGTTCATTAAATAAAAATCAATCGCTTCATCAATAGCAGCAAGCAAGTCGGCTCTGCTTATATCATAAGAAAATATCGGAAGTGGAATTATATAATTCCAACCAAACATACGCTTTGCCGCAAATGGCAGGGCGTATTTTAATATAAATCTCATAATACTGTTATTCTGAAAACTCTGCTGCATTATATACGAATCCAGTATTTCACCACGAGTATTCAGCGTTTTATTTGTTTCTTGACTTTCAAGATACATATTCAGAAACATCGGGATTTTCAGAATCTCCATAAGCTGAGTATTTCCCAATATATCGCTGAAATTCGGCAATGCGGCATCTCTTTCCGAATCAGTTATACCGCAGACTTCTATCTGACAAAAATTCTTAAAATCATCATATTCCGGTACATTTCTTCCCGTTATAATAATGCGGATATTTTTCCAATCATTCACAATACAAGACAATTCATCAGCAAAATCTTCCTGCAATTCCGATGACATTTCGTTCAGTCCATCCAACAGCAAAACGTACCTCGGTTTCCAATTATCGGGATTATTTTTCAATTGCCTATCAAGTTCATTCATTTGCTGTAAAACAACGTTTTCGCCCTCGTTTGCGATCAGAGTTTCGTATGTCTGATATTCATACTGATAATGATATTTCAGCAGAATTTGCAGTAATATCCAACAGCTTTCAGACTGTATATTTTCATGTATTTCTTTTTTGTACTGATACAGTGGAAAATAAAGATTTATTGTATTTTCATTACCAATTTGATTCAGCAATAACGTTGATTTTCCTGCGCCGCCGACACCGTAAAAAAACACATTTTTGCTTTCAGGGATTTCGGTTAAAATCTCATTTCTGTTCCGCAATTCAAGTTTATATTTCATTTCCGCCGACTTTTGACGCTTGGCATTTTCATGAATATTTTCAATTAAATCAAGCTGAATTTCCAGATCAAGCGAATTTTCATCATGAAATTTTATAAAGTGAAACGCCGATTTTTCGGGCAAGTCCAACAATCCAATATTTTCCGATTCGGCAGGATTTTTGTGAACGTGGTACAATGATCCAAGCAGCAGAGCTTCAATACAAATACGTTTCGGGTGAGCATAGCTGCCGAAAAGTTTGTCCTTTGAAATAAATTCAGAACCGTACAAAATTCCCGTGATACTGTCGTCCTGACGGATAATTTCAAGCAGCGTATATGCAAGCTGCTCGATTTTATTTTCGTCCAGAATCATATTGCAAAACTTCGTCATCTTGAAAATATAATTTTGATAAAGAGGGTAATTGCCGATGCTTTTCTCAAACTTATCGAACCTGAAAAGCAGATACGGATAATCAGTCTCACCACGCAGAAGTCTCAGAAGAAAACGGTCTGTATTTCCGCCGAAAAGCGACGATATATCATCCGTGCTGTCCGTGATTATTTTCATAAGTTCAGCATAAATTTTTCCTCTGCCGATTCGTCCTTTGCCCATTTTTTTAGCCTCAAAAATCGCTCCAAGCAGCGTGCGGACGCCTAATTTCAATGCTCCCACCTCCCGAAAATCTGGAATAAACTTACACATATTTGGAATAAACTTCTTCCGATATTATGATATAATTTATTTGACCGAAAGTATTTTCTTTATTTTATCACACGGCTGCGAAGTTGTCAAGAAATAAAAATTGTCGCAAATTTCACCAATTTGCGACACACACTTTACATTTCAAATTATACTATACAATCATTACTCTGTCAAGTATTTTTGTGCATTTAAAACAAATCACGAACTGTTTTTGTATATATGCACAAAGAAAAAATGATTTTATTGTCAAATATGCTACAGGTCAGAAGTATATCAGCCGTCATGATTCTGGTCGATAATTCGGGAGGAAAACTATGCCACGCAAGGGAGAGAATATTTACAAACGTAAGGACGGTCGCTGGGAAGGTCGTTACAAAGTCGGGTATAACGATTCTGGAACAGCGAAATATCGCTCTGTTTACGGCAAAACATATCAGGAAGTTAAGCTGAAACTTGCCAAATTCAAGGCGATTCCGATCCCGCATAATTCATCGGGAAAGCTGACGGTCAAAGAACTTTTTGAGGAATGGCTGTCGGCGGTTAAACTTCGGATAAAAGAATCCACCTACGCCAATTACAGAATGAAAGCGGACAAGCACATTCTGCCTGAATTCGGCGGAATGAGATACGAACAGTTGACGGTACAAATGCTTCACAGCTTCATTGAAAATAAGCTGAAATACGGACTTTCGGCAAAATACGTTTCGGATATTATCATCGTTTTCAAATCTATGGCGAAATATATTTCGAGAGTTCATGGATTCAGGAATCCTCTTACCGATGTTATTCTCCCGAAAGTTGAGCAAAAGGAGATGAAATTATTCAACGATAATCAGCAGGATAAGCTTTGTAATTACCTGTTGAAAAATTCAGATAATACGTCAATTTGTGTGCTTCTAAGTCTGTACACAGGATTGAGAATCGGCGAAATATGCGGTCTGAAATGGAGCGATATCGACTTTGAAAAAAGTATTATTACCGTCAGAAGAACAGTTCAGCGGATTCGTACAGGGATTCACGGGACGAAATTAATTGTAGATTCACCGAAGAGCCGTTCCTCTCAGCGTTCCATTCCGATACCGAATTTTCTTGCAAATATTCTGCGAAAATTCCATGACAATGATGAATTTTATATTTTATCTGGAAATTCAAAAATTACCGAACCTCGCACAATGCAGCGGAAATTCAAGTCCATTCTGAAAAAAGCAGATTTGCCGTCAATAAATTATCACGCTCTGCGGCATATGTTTGCGACAAACTGCATTAAGCTTGGATTCGATGTAAAAACGCTGTCCGAGATTTTAGGTCACGCTTCCGTTGAAACTACGCTGAATCGGTATGTTCATTCTTCCATGGAACGCAAAACACAGTGTATGAATTTATTGAAAATTGCATCGTAAAAAGTTTATTTGCCGTCAGAATTTTCGTCAGTCATTACACCAGAAATGGCTATATTACGTGGATAGTCAGCGTAATGACGTTAATTGGTGAAATTTGCGGCAAAATCAACTACACATATTATATCATTTGCATATCTGATTGTCACTATTCAGCTTGAGTTATGCGTCGTCAATAGAAATTAACAAGGAGATGTTTTCAGTGAATGATGTGAGATACTTATGTGCAACAGATAATTTAGTTTCATCGGATTTTGGGGAAGTTATTGAACAGCTTACAAAATCCGCTGAACAAGGTATCGCTATTGCGCAGTTAAATCTTGGACTTTGCTATGCAAATGGATATGGTGTTTCACAAAATTGGAGCAAGACAGTTGAATGGTTCACCAAGGCTGCTGAACAAGGCAATGATTCCGCTCAGTTAGGGCTTGGGGAATGCTATGCAAACGGTTATAGCGTTACTCAAAATTGGGATAATGCTGTCGAATGGTACACAAAATCTGCTGAGCAGGGCAATGCTATTGCACTGGATGTACTTAAATCATGCTATGAAAACGGTCATGGTATTCCAAGAGATTGGAGCAAGGTTGTTAAACAATGCAAAAAATCTGCCTACAATGGCAATCCTATCGCACAATTAAATCTTGGCAATTGTTACGAAAGAGGATATAGTGTTCCAAAAGATTTAAATAGAGCCTTGAAATGGTGGTTAATGGCTGCTGAACAGGGTAATTCTACTGCACTGTTCTACATTGGAGAATCGTATAAAATCGGATATATTGTTATGCCGGATCCGGACAAGGCTATTGATTATCTTACGAAGGCTGCTGAACAGGGAGATGTCGTTGCGCTTTGTAGCCTTGGAGATTGTTATGTTGAAGATAAAGAATATTCTAAAGCCTGTAACAGAATTATTGAAAAATATTCAAATATTATATAACTAATTTTGGGAGATATAAATATGAAAAAATGTAAGATATGTCCATATCATCTGGGGACAATAAAATGTGTCACTGATCCATGTCCGCAGTGCAAGGCAAGAAAAAGCAAAAAGACTCCGTTTCCGGAGGCGGAAATAAGATATTATAATAAAAAGGAGAAATTAAAATGAGTACAAATGAAAATCAGAATATCTTTGAAGCAGCCGCTAAGGATATTATAAATGCGGATATTTCCGAAGAAGATAAAGCGCAATTTACAAAAAATCTCCTAAAACTCAAGGAGCAGAAAATCAACCTTATGATTACAGGATGTACAGGCTGTGGTAAAAGTTCTACTATTAACGCTCTTTTTGACATAAACAGAGATAAATCTTTTGCAATGCACGAAATTGCAAAGATTGGAACAGGTGTTAACCCTGAAACCATGGATATCAGAAAATACGAACTTGATAATTTGATTTTGTGGGACAGTCCCGGACTTGGTGATGGCAAAGCTGCTGATGAAAAGCACAGAAAAAATATCATCAATAAGCTTAATGAAAAAGACGAAAAAGGAAATCTTTTGATAGATCTTGTTTTAGTTATTGTGGACGGAAGCAACAGAGATATGGGGACGTCTTATACATTGATAAATGATGTTATCATACCCAATCTTGGAAGGAATCCTAAAGGTCGTATTCTGGTAGCAATTAATAAAGCTGATGCTGCAATGAATGGCAGAAACTGGGATTATGAAAATCATCGTCCGATGCCTGCTTTGGAAAAATTTCTTAACGAAAAAGCTGTTTCTGTAGAAACACGCCTCAAAGAGGGAACAAATGTAGATGTAGAACCTATATGCTACAGTGCATGGTATAAAGAAGAAGGTCAAGAACAAGAACCCTCATACAATCTTTCAAAACTTCTTTATTACATAATCAAATTCACTCCAAAGGAAAAAAGACTTGCATATATCAACAACATCAGTCAAAACTCAGAAAATTTCAAAAGCAACGACGGAAAAAGCGACTATGGCAAGCACACAATGTCTACCTTTGGCGAAGCATTTACAGATTGTATTTCAGACGGTGTTGATATCGGTGAGGACATTGGAAGGATTTTTGGAGCTCCCGGTAAAGCGGTTGGCAAAGTAATAGGTGGAGTTGTGGGTGCAGTTGGCGGAGTTTTCAGCGGCATTTGTGATACTATAAAATATGGCTGCTATATTACTACGGCAGTCTGTGAAGAATACGGAAAGCCTGATGACTGTTATGAGCTTACAGCATTCAGAGGATTTCGTGACAACTGGCTAAGATACCAGCTTGACGGCGAAGAGCTTATTCAGCTCTATTACAAAACAGCCCCCGGAATTGTTGAGAAGATTAATTCCAGATCTGACAGAGCGGATATATATCATCATCTCAATGATGAATATCTTTCCAAATGTCTTGCTTTTATTGAGCAAGGGGATAACGAAAAATGCAAAGAAAAGTATACAAATATGATGTATTATCTCTTTGATGAGGAAAAGAAATGGCAATAAAATTCTCAGAATACCGCAAGGATGATATACAAAAAAAGCTTAATATTATTGGTATACAGCCTCTCGATGTGCTTTTTACAGGTGCAACAGGTTCTGGTAAATCCACTACTTTAAATTCTATACTGCAAAGGGACGCTGCAAAAATCGGCTTTGGCACAGACCCTGAGACTATAGATATCAGCTATCATACGGTCAACGACTTGTTTCGAATCTGGGATTCTCCGGGACTTGGCGACGGTAAAGATATTGATAAATCACATAAAAATCTAATATCTGAATTGTTAAAAAAGAAATACCAAAGAGATTATATCTATTATGGTTTCATTGATATGGTTATCGTTATTGTTGACGCATCTTCACGTGATATGTACACTGAATTTGATCTTATCAATAATACCATTTTAAAGCGTATTCAACCGGATAGAGTTCTTATAGTGATAAATAAAGCTGATTTTGCAATGTTAGGACGTCATTGGAATTATTCACTTAATGCGCCTGATAAAACACTTTTACAATTTTTGGAGGATAAATGTGATTCTGTCAGGGACAGAATCAAGAAATCAACAGAATTATACGTCCCTCGACCTGTTTACTATTCGGCAGAATACAATTACAATGTTCAAACACTTTTCGATTTTATAATTGAAAATATGCCTTATACCAAAAGAGCCATGAAATAGGAGGAAAATATGAGTAATATCTATGACATCATAAAAAAAGAGATTACAAACAATACTAAGGATAATGAAGATTTAGGTCGGCAGCTTCTATCGCATCTTGACACTCTGAATGAACAGAAACTAAATATACTTTTTGTCGGAGCAACAGGAGTGGGAAAAAGTTCTACTATCAATTCCATTTTCGACCGTAGTATTGCTACTGTCGGCGAATGGGTCGATCCTGAGACATCCGTTGTAGACAAGTATGAAATCGATAATCTTATCCTCTGGGATTCCCCCGGTCTTGGCGACAGTCCTGAAAAAGATAAAAAATATGCTAAAAGCATATCTTCACTTTTAACTGCCAAAGACGACTCAGGAAAGCTTCTTATCGATGCTGTTGTAGTAGTTTTAGATGCATCAAGTCGTGATATGGGTACTGCTTACGAAATGATCAATAAAATTATTATTCCTTATCTTGGAGACAACAACCGTATCGTTATTGCAATCAATCAAGCCGATAACGCAATGTATGGTCGTAACTGGGATTCTGAAAATGATGTACCGACACCTGTATTGCTGAAACATCTTGAAGAAAAAGTTTCATCTGTCAGTCGAAGGATATGTGAAGCATCAGGAATAAAAACTGAACCTGTATATTACTCTGCAAAGTATGGGTATAACATATCTAAGCTTCTTCTTGCTGTCATGAATGCTATCCCTGTTGAAAAACGGTTTATGATAGCCTCCGGACTTAATAAAGATCCCGACATATGGAAGAGGCATGATAACCACAAAGAATACAATGTTGAGATCAAACAAAATATAGAGTTCTCAGTAACATCTGCACTAAAAGGTGCTGAAGTCGGAGCAATAGCCGGAGCTTCAGTCGGCACACTGGTACCGGTAATAGGTCCGATTGTAGGCGCTGCTGTAGGTGCTGCATTAGGATTTCTCGGAGGACTTTTCGGAAAATAATAAAATTTTATTGTTTTCGAGTAAAAGGAGTGTAAAAATATGGATTTATCCAAAACAGTTACTATTCAAAATTTCGATGTAACGAATTACAAACAGTGTCGTAAGTTAGCAGGTAGCGGAAATGTAGATGCCATGTTTGAAGTTGGTCGCTTTCTCTATGAATCAGGCGAAGATCGCTCAGGCAAATACAGATTAGAGAAAGCTGTTGAACAGGGCAGTGTTGATGCAATGTACTATCTTGCAAAAATTAATGAAGAACAGAATAATCGTAAAGAAGCATTTAAATATTACAAAATGGCAGCGGATAATGGTCACATTATTGCACAATACAAAATCGGAATGATGTATGGTGGTTCAGATTATAGATTTGATAATTTTATCAGCCCCAAGAACAGATTTAAGGAATATGAATATATCAAAAAGGCTGCCGAACAAGGTCATTTTTTAGCTCAAAGAAGACTTGGTGAAATCTATTATGGTGCTGATACCGAAATTATGGATAATGGAATAAATAATCTTTTCGGTGAAAGAAAAATTCCTGATGCTATTGAATGGTGGAATAAAGCCGCTGAAAACGGTGATCCTGTTTCACGAGATTACCTAAAGGAGTATAACGAAACAGGTAAAATAGGTTATAGATCTTTCAATGGAAATAATTCATACAAATCAAAATACATTCTTTGAACCATGAGGAGATTATTATGTTACACACCACAAGCATCAAAGCCAACAAATTCTGCGCATTCTGCAAGCACTGGTACGATCCGACAAATCAGTACATACAGCCGTCGAATCCAATGTGCAACATCTGGAAATATGAGACTAACGCAAAATGTCTCTGCCTGAAAAGGAATATCCATATGGGAGCAGGCTTTAATTGCTCGCAATACGAATGTAAATTATGAAATGCAATTACAAAATATATGAAGAAACCTCCGGCAAAATGCCGGAGGTTGATGTAAAAATTGCCGAACAAATTCTGCTTACAAAGATAAAGCAGTCCTACGAACAGCCTAAGCGAATAGTGCTCCGCCCTGAAATATCGGTTTGGAAAGACGTAATTTTACTTATCCTGACGCTTGCTGCGATAGTCATTTCTTTGATACTGATACTAAAGCTTACCGGAATCTCTCAGGCATTATTCGCAGCGATCTGCATATTGTCGGGTGTACTATATTTGGCGGTATTCTCAAAAAAATTGCTGATAACAGCTATCGTCATATATCAGAAATACGCACCGGAATTTATTCGATCATCGTGTCTATTTGAACCATGCTGCTCTGAATATATGAGAAAATCCATAATCAAATACGGAGTCTGCAAGGGCTTCATCAAAGGAATCAAACGCATATCACGCTGCCGTTACCCTAACGGCGGAATTGATGAACCATGAGGAGGAAAAATTTATGCAGTACAAAACAGTTACACTTGAACATCCCAAAAGATTGAAAAAGGATATCGCTCCTGAGCTGAACTCTGAATACGAACGCATTATCAATCAGCAGGCTGCCGAAGGATGGAGACTTCTTGGAATACACCCTATTGAGATACGCAGAAAAATAACCTGCGGACAGTGGTGTCTCTGCGGATTTTTGTGGGGTTCAAATAACTATTTTCAAGCTGACGTTCTTGTATTTTTCAAGGACTGAGCGTACAGAATCTTGATTGTGGAGGTGATATAGTATGTTTATGACTGACTGCTATCAAGTTTATGGTAATAATACATCAATAAAAAGCAATAACGCTACTTCTGTTTCTATTACTCCGGAATCCGATGTTGAATCGTCAGAAGAAAAAGGAACAGGTATGGAAACTGCCGCTAAAGCTGCAAAAGCGTTTATAGGAGCTCATGTAGCTGCCGCAAAGTTTGCGGGAGGAGCTGTTTCCAAGCTGTCAAAAAAGGCTGCGGATTATGCAAATTCAGACGACGCGTCCGAAAAAATAAATTTTGTTAAAGGCAAAGCGGGCGCGGCTTTTTCAGGTCTTAAAGACAAGGCGTCTGCCTTTGCAGACAATCATAAAAAATCTGATAATGAAAAAATCTCTGCTCCGGATGAATACGATAATGAGGAGAACTATAACGTATCACAAAATGAAACAGTTTATCAAAGCAATGAAAAGTATGAGTGCGGCACTAACGATTCTCCTGCTCCAACTTTAAATGTTCCGCAAAATCAGGGGTATATTATACAAAAGCAGAAAACAAGTCCTGTTCTGATTATTGTTATAATCGTTCTTGTGCTTGTTGTCGGAGTTCTCGGCGGTATGCTTTTTATAACGATGAGGAATGATAAGCCTGATAATTTCAATGAAAGCTCCCCTGTTTCCGATACTGCCGAAGCAACTTCTGAAATTACAGAAGCTACAACTGAATCAGAAACCCAAACTACAGTTGCAGCGACATCTGCGGCATTAACTACGCAGACAACCAATTCAATTCCGGATCAATATACATCTGATGAAATTTCTTCTATGTTCTCTGCATATATAGCTGAAAATCCTGATCCAAACCGTACATATGACAATTCAGATTACGGTTATGCTTTGATTGATCTTAATAGTGACGGTACACAAGAATTACTGATTACTGACGGTAAAAGTGAGGATGGATCGCCGTGGATAATCGGAGTATACGCTATTCAAAATAATAAATTAGCTTTGTTAAAGGGATTCGATATAAGATTTCCAGGTTTATTATGCGAAGATAATTTTATATCTTACTATTCTTCTTTAGGACAAGGCGGCGGCACAGCATTTTACAAGTACAAATCAGGAGATTCTCTTGATATGATTGACATTGTTTCTTTTGATTATTCCTCTGGTACTAAGATTATGTATCATAATAGTAATATTATAACCGAATCTGAGTCTAATTCTATACTTGCAAAATATAAACCAATTCAATTTGAACCCAAACCGTTGAAATTAGAAAAAAGCATTGAAGTCAGCAAACCAGATACCCCAACTCTGAATAACACCGAACTTGGAAGAATGTATAATGAATTTTATATTTATTCTCTTCATGGATATGTTTCAGGAGGGTATATTGAAGATTATAACGGTGACGGCGTTGACGATCTCATATTCTGGTCAGCAAATGCTGGATATTCTGTTGCTTATTATAAGAATGGAACTCTTGAAAGCATTATTATTCCCGACACATCTAACTACGATTATGATGAACCATTATTCGGAATGAAGACCCAGTATTATGCGTGTGATATATTGCCTGACAAATGCAGAGAAAAAGCGATAAACTGCGGATTTACAATAAACAAAGACTTTTATATGGGATCTACAAATCTAATAGGTTATGTTAAGACAAATGACATCAACGGGACGCTTAATCTGCGTTCCGAACCAAATACCGATTCTGATGTATTAGTTCAGCTGCCCAATGGTAAGCTCTTTAATGTGATTCCGGAACCTACGGGAAATTACGGAGTGTATGGCAATAATGACTGGTACTATATAAGCGTTAATCAGAACGGTAATAACTACACGGGATATATTTCAGCCGATTATGCAGTTGCATGGGATAATGCAATATAAAACACCTTTCAAATTATATTTTAAATGAAATCTGACAAATAATAGACTAAGACCGGTCATTATGACCGGTCTATTTTTCTGTCTTTATACTTAATATACAGCTTTATTATCAAAATAAAACCAACTCTTTTGTCCTGTAACCTGAGTTACATAATCGCAGAATTCGCTCATTTCTTTTGGTCCTGTCCGGATCATCTGACCGTTTATGTAGCTCACAGCGTTGATAATAATATGCGTGTGAAATTGACCGCATTGAAAATCTTTTTCATGTGTACAGTAGAGAAGTTGAAAGAGCCTTGCAAATAACTGAACTATCTGCTGTCCGAATCTTGCGGCAGTTCTGATATCAGTGACACTGTTGTTATATGCTACAACAATATGTACAAGTGGATTACCGCTTGTTTTCTCGAAATATTGCCTTACAGCCATCATCTGATCATATGCCATATTCGGATCATATGGATTAACGCCATAACCTCTGACGAACATTGTACGGCTATCCGTTACATAATTCAAGGCGTTTTGCAGATATTGCGGACCACCGTATGTGTTTCTGATTACGCTAATTCTTGCCATATATTATTCACCGCCTTTTGCATAGCTGTAACTCTGTCGGGATCATATTCTTCCATTACAGAGCAAGCCTCATTTGTTATGTTCTGCAATTTCACAAGCAATTCAGGCGTAACAGCATTGCCGCCGTTTACTGCGGTTGTGATTATATAGCTGCTGACTGTCATGCCTTTAGCTTTAGCCTGCTCCTGAACTCTTTTGTGCTGATCCTCAGTGAGCCGTATAGAGGTAACTTTTCCCTTTTTCTCTGACTCAGCCCTTGAACTGTGTGTGTTTTTCATAGATAAAAACTCCTTTTTTATATTTTGAAAGCGCATTCGTGCTATGATACCATTTATCTTTCATCATGTTATATACCTATACATTTGAATGACTCTTTGGTATCATAGATTTCTATAAATAGCAAGCCGCTTACGCTCTCATTATTATGTAGTACAAAAATTTGATATATATTTTCTTATAAAGGAGCTTTTTCTATTTTTTTAGGATTGTAAATATATATAATTATTATGAAATAATAATTATTTCATAATATCAATTGATATTTTTTCTTGTATATAGGCGTTTTCCGAAAATTTTGATTTTCCAAATATATATTATTACTATGATACTATGATTCATAGTAATTTTAAATCGAAAGGAGAATCAAAAAAATGTTTCAAAACGCAAGATATTTAACCCGTGGAGTTCAGTCGGAAATACCGATTGAACTCCAGCTTTTTATGTGGAGCTGTATCGGATCAGTTCCCGAACCTGACTATTTGCAGATATTTAGGCTCGAATCAGCCGGTACGATGCAGAAGATAATTCATGAGCAGGAGCAACCACCCTTCAGCCGTGAGCATCTTATCCTTACCAGCCACCCGATCACTGCCAAGGTCTATGTCATTGACAGCGATACCTACAGTACAATGCTGCTTGCAAGCGAATATTAATCAACAAAGCCAGCCCTTCGGGGCTGGCTATTTTACGTTATTTCGGAGGATTTTAAAATGGAAGAAAACAAAATTTACTGCTCCCACTGCGGAAATCTCATTGAGGACGAGGACTTCGACACGGTCAACGGCGAACCGGTTTGTCAGGACTGTGCTGAGTTATACACCGTCGTTTGCGACTGCTGCGGAGCAACTATCTGGGAATCAGATGCTTACGGTGACGAGTACACCAATCTTTGCAGTCATTGTTATAACCATCATTACACTCGCTGTTCAAACTGCGATGCCCTGCTCCACGAGGACGATGCTTATCATCTTGACGGCTACGATTATTGCCATGACTGCTACGACGAGGAGCGTTACAAATGCCGATATATCCACGAATACGGCTACAAACCCGAGCCGATATTCTACGGTGATTCCGACCGTTATTTCGGCATTGAACTTGAAATCGACGGAGCAGGCAAAGATGATGATTACGCCGAAGAACTTCTCAACATTGGCAACGAAAGTGGAGAACATATTTACATCAAGTCCGACGGTTCACTTGATGACGGAATGGAAATAGTCTCGCACCCGATGACACTTGAATATCATAAGGACTACTGCTGGTCTGATATTATGCACCATGCTGTATCTCTTGGTTATCGTTCACATCAGACAAGCACCTGCGGACTTCACGTTCACGTCAACCGTGACAGTTTCGGCGATGACCGTGACGAACAGGACGAAGTAATTTCAAGAATCCTGTATTTCGTTGAACACCACTGGAATGAAATGCTGAAATTTTCACGTCGTTCGGAATATGCTATGAACCGCTGGGCTGCTCGTTATGGCTATGAAAATTCACCGAAAGCAATCATGGACAAGGCTAAGAAAAATTATGGTCGTTATGTTGCGGTGAACCTCTGCAATTACCACACAATTGAGTTCAGACTTTTCAGAGGTACGCTCAAATACAACACATTCATAGCCACACTTGAACTTGTTGCAAAAATCTGTGATACGGCACATTCAATGACTGATGAAGAAATTGCGAAACTTTCGTGGTCAGAATTTGTTGCAGGAATCACCGCCCCTGAACTTATTCAGTACCTCAAAGAACGCAGTCTTTATATAAACGAAAAAATTACATCAGAGGAGGAAATGTAAAATGGGATTTTTAGCAGACATATTTGATATCGATCCACAGACCGAGAAAGACATCAAGGATGTTCTGAAGGTCGTAGGATTCATCGCAACCGTGATAATCGCAGGCGGCGCAGCGGAGGACATCTCTACGCTGCCTTTTAACAACAATGATGAGGAGGAGTAACAGTTATGTGCGCACTTTTTGGATGGTTAGATTACAAACATATTGTACCCTACAGGGTATTGAAAAAGCTTACACAGGCATTGGCTAATGCCGCAGAGGAACGTGGTACGGACGCTGCCGGTATCAGCTACGTAAAGGACGGAAAGGTTACAATTTTCAAGCGTCCAAAACCTGCTCACAAGATACACTTCAACGCCCCTGACAGCACAAAAGCAGTTATGGGACATACCCGTATGGCAACGCAGGGCGATAAATCGCAGAATTTTAACAATCATCCATTCTCCGGCACTGCCGGAGATACTTCATTTGCGTTCGCTCATAACGGAGTTCTTTGGAACGATAAAGAGCTTCGCAAGGACAAGCTGATACCTGATATTCGCATTGAAACAGACAGCTACGTTGCAGTTCAGCTTATCGAATCACAGAGAAAACTTGACTTTGATTCACTCAAATACATGGCTGAAACAGTTGAAGGAAATTTCACTTTTACTGCTCTCGATCAGAACAACAGCCTATACATTATAAAAGGAAGCAATCCAATGTGCCTGCTCCACTTCGAGTCCCTCGGATTGTACATATACGCTTCAACTGAATCTATCATGAAAAATGCACTGAAACGTATAGGACTTCATAAATTAGCTCCTGAGAAAATAGAAGTCGTTGAGGGCGATATTCTGCGTATCGACAGAAACGGCGAGATCACTCGCTCTGAGTTTGAGCCGAAGCTGTACCGTTCAAAATATACGAACTGGTACGGCGATGCTGAGCCATACTACGGCGTTCACGAAGAACTGCTATTAGCATATTGCAACTGTTACGGCGTGGATAGTTCCGATGTCGAACTTCTCCTTGAATACGGTTACACCTGCGATGAAATTGAGGATATGCTTATGGATTATGACCTTATCCATGAGACGATCAAGGCTGTTAAATTCGAGGAGGATGACAACTTGTACAAGGAGTGCTGCGGAGATTTTGCCTTAGATATGATAAAATAAACTGATCAAAATTTCAGAAAAAGCAGGTGGAGAAAGAAGATCCCTAAAAAAATTTCTTAAAAGCACGGGATTTTCATAAAAAATAATTTTGTGACGAGCTCTTCACCTGCTTTTTCAAAAATTCAAGTTATTTTTAGCTCGTCCAATATTTTATTAAGTATATCCTGCAATTCGGATATTAAACTACCACTGTCAAAAAATGGAGAGTAATATTCGGTAAAGGATTTCGCTTTAAGCTGTGAAACAATTTCAATAGCTCTGTCAAATAATTCATTAGGATATTTTGAGTTGTATCTTTGCAGATCATATTTAAAAGCGTACAATGCTTTATAGTTCTTATCAAGTTCATTATATAGTCCCGGGTTAACAATTCCCGGAACGTAAAAGCCCATTTCATTTGCTTTATCGTTTATTTTTCTGCCTGTTTCTAATAAGACTAATATTTTATTGGACATATCTCTTGTTAAGATTTTCAGTTCTGATATATCTTCTTTGGTAATATTCAACTTAAAAAAAGAGATTCACGCTTTTCATCATCTTGTTTCTTGCGTCTTCCATCCGTTTCATTGCAGGCAGCGTTAATTATATCAACAAATATATTGGTAACTTTATCAAACACATTACTTATGTTTATATCAGGAGCATAATCTTTGAATACACTGCATAATTTCTCTTTGGCATTGATGTTATTTTCCCTTTGGGCAAGGTATTTCTTGAATTTGTTAATATTTAAATTATGTTGTATGTCTTTGGCTACCGGTTTTATCGATCTGTTTCCTTGATAATATTGTATATATGCCTGATCGACGCGCCTCTCTATTATTGTACTAATCTCATCATCTACAATGTTGCAGAATAAGTTCTTAGTGAATTTCGCCTGATTTAGGTTACTTTTGTAAAATTTTTCAAGAGTTTTTGCAAATTCTGAGAAATTCATAGTAATTCTCCTTAAAATTTTCTATAGAATTCAAAGCTGATTTTGTCTGATTAAACAAATTTAAAATACAGATTTAAACGTATAATTTTGTTTAATTGTAAAACCTTCCCGTTTTGTGCTAATATATGGGTGTGAAATCACTACATGATTTGCAGCTGCAATTAAAAAATTATCCACAATGACTACTGCGTTTTCCAAAGTCACAGTAGTTTCACAATGAAAGGAGAAAATAATGGAGTTTAGCTTTTGGAACTCTACCCCTTTGAACTTCGATTCATGGAATTCAGACTTTAACTCCGGCGGTATTCCAATACCTCCACAACAGCAAATGATGAGTATTCCTCAACAGACAAATCCCTATGGCACACCATACCCGTATGGACTTTTTGAAAGCCGGAGAGGATATAAGCCTCCGCCTATCAACGATATTACCACACGACAGGCAACGTTCAAGTTTAATATGAACCTTCACGCCTGGGAATATGAGCAATCCAATAACAAAGGGAAAACGACAATTGTTCCGGTTGCACAGGGAACTGCACCTGACAATGTATATTACATCATGGAAGAGGGGGAACTCAAATGGATTGTTGTCACTTATCCTGTAATTGATGTTGATAGGGCTGATATAATTCCGGCTGAGGACTTCCAAAAAGGTAAGGTTGCAAAATTTGTCACCCATATAAATAAGCTTCCGGGGTGTTCAAATAAGTTGTATAATGAGCTGCTGTATTTTCTTATCCGAAACTTCCCTTATGCGAAAACATTCACATTGTATCGACATCAGGGCTGGAATTGTACAGAAGGTGTCAGCGAATATGCACATTCGCCTGATAAAACAGATCCGTTGTTTAAGTTGGTATCTGAAAGTGTTCGTCGAAGGAAATTAGCTATAATTTCTAACGGCACATCAATTATCGTAAATATGTGGTTAAATTTTTACGCAAAGCACTCTGCTTTCATATTCATCGGCAGTTTAAAAATAAGCAGTTTGCTGCAATATTTCTTCAATTCAGCAGGATTATCTATCCGGCAACTGTTTATCATCGAACCGTCTGAAAATGTCGGTGCAGATAAACTGACAGCAATGCTTGCACCCAATAATGACCCGGAATATCCTTTGCCCTCCCTTGACTCGGACAGTAAAACGATTCTGCAAGAATTGGGATATATCTACGACGACATTGCTGTATGTGTTGACAAAACCTTTGCAGATGAAGAGGACAGGATAGTTGATAGTGTAAAGGAACTGCTAAAAAATGTAGTTTTTGGTACTGACAAAGGCAGAAATCTGAAAGTCGTTGTTTCCGATAATGCGGCATATACTGCTGTCAAAATTGCGCCTGACAACGTCATCGTTCTCAACATGGACGATGTGGAACTGAGTGACGGTGTTGAAGAAATACGATATATAACGGCTCAAATGGAAAGCTATGTGCTGCTAACTGTTAAAAATCATTTTAACGAGGTAAAAAACTTTATTGAAACCAAAACAGCAGAAATCAGACCTATGGCGAAGGATTTCAAAGCTGAATTACAAAATGTCCTAATTATGCTGTTGGTAACTCATGGATTTTTACAGGATTTCTTTGGAGTTTCTCTAATGGACAGCGACACTTTTTGCAAACTAATATTGTCAATATATGATACAAAGAATCACTTGATCGACACATCTCAGGCTATTCTGAATGATTTTGCTCATGTTCTGAGTGATTCGATTCGTTCAGGGAGATTCATTGTAGTCAAAAAATATAAAAATATGCAGGTTAATAACAACCACGATGCCATACTGGACGGTGACAGGCTCAAAATAAGAAAAGAATCACTTGACCGCATACTTACTGAGATGACTAAAACCCGCAGAAAAGAAGGGCTTATCAAGGCTCTTAAACAGACTGATTCCATTAACACAAAGGACGGTAATACACATATGCTAAGAACACATGATATTCACGGTAATAATCTGGATCTGTATTTGTATGATATTTCGGCTGAAATTCTTGATGCAGATGTGCTATATAAGCTCTACAATCCCGAAAGCATGGCGTATCTTCTGTCCCCTAACGAAGTACCAACTAAGGACTTCATGTCTATTATCAGAACCGAAAACGGTGTAGCAGGGCAGCAGGTTTGCTTCAAGGATGCAGAAAATAATCATTTTTACGTGACCGGTCAGAGCGGCGTCGGAAAGACGTATCTGCTATGTCAGCTTGCGGCGAAACAATTCTCCCTCGGAAACCGGGTATTGATTATAGATAACAGCGACAGCTTCACGTATGAGTCGCTTTGTAGTAATCTATCAAAGAAGTTTGTGGACAGTAATATTACTTTCCATGATATTGACCATGAAGGTATCCCCGTTGATTTGTTTCACATTGACCGAAGCGTCAGCTTGCCGTTACAAAAGAATCAGCTCATGGGAATATTAACTGCGGCTATAGGCGAGCTGAGTGCTCCACAGTCAAATGTACTGCGCACTGCTCTTTCGCAGATGCTATCTGAAATCAGCAAAGATAAGCAGATACAAACCGAAGATATTATATCCAGTCTTGACGGAGAGGGTGCGACTTATGAAAGTCTCAGAAATCGGCTTGAACCTCTGTTTGATGATATCAAGGAGTGCCATATGTCAGGTAATTCATGGGGAGATTTCTTCAGAAATACAGGGAAGATAATAGTTGTCCGCACAGACTCGGTATATACTGAGTGCGGCAATCAGCTCATAGATATGATGCTGGCAACACTGTTCAATTATCAGCGTGAGAATAGTATTACTCCGCTTGATGTGTTCATAGACGAGATTCAGAACCAGAACTTCTCAAAGATAAGCCCCATTTGCAAGATCATGAAAGAGGGGCGTAAGATACATATGTCCTTCTTTGGTGCAACTCAGGATTACTATGCACGTAATACCGAGCTTGGCTCAGTAATGGGTAAGGCTGGGACAGAAATATTTCTCCGTCCTACGCCTAATTCCGAGGGCATAGCTGCTGCGGAGTTACGTTTCAACAAAGCCGATATGGCACGGTTTGACAGCATGGAACGTGGCGATATTATCGTCAAAGGCAGTCTCTACAATAAGGAGCAGGGCAGAAACGTATCCGTAACATTAAGCGGTCATATTGACGATTATCCTAAGGAAAACGATAACTGATTACATGATAATTTATATGAGGCATGGCTCCTTCGGGAGCCTCCCTACAAATATTATACTAAAATTACCGGAACAAGTCAAGCTACCTGTTCAGAAAGGGAGAAAAAATATGGTTACATTAGAAAACACTTTTAAGGAATATCCTGATATCGTTTCTCTTGATCAAATGAGGGAAATGCTTCATATCGGAAGGAATAAGGCATATATGCTTCTTGAGCAGAAAAAGATACACTCTATTCGTATCGGATGCCGCCATAAGATACCCAAGATAAGCATAATCGAGTTTCTCAATCAGAGCTCTTACAACAACAACTGACATTATTCAAAATGCCGTCTGTTAACTCTCACAACAGACGGCTTTCAGGAGGGAAAACAAAGATGAAATACAGCCTACAGATAAACAACCGTAAGTGGTGTGTCAGCTTCTACATACCACAAAGCAACGGTAAACTCAAACAAAAGCAACTATCAACAAACGCAAAGCAGAGGAGAAAGCTAAAGAAATAATTGCACGTTTCGATGGTATCGTTGACAGTGAGTACAGTAACTGGACGTTGGATAAGTGTGCTGAGTACTGCCTTGAACTGAGAAAAACCAAGTTGTCGCCTACTACATACTTTGACTATCTTAATGCTTTGAAGTGCCACATAAAGCCTTATTTTCAGAATCGAAAGCCTATCAGAGATCTGAAAGCGAAGGATATAGAAGCCTTTTGCAGCTTTATGATAAGCGAGGGCAAAAGTCCAAAAACGGTGCATAAAATGCTTAGCCTTATCGGACCTGCATTCCGATACGCTGAGAAAAATGACTTCATACTGAAAAATCCGATGAACGTAATAGACAAGCCTTCTAAAGTGCGAAGCGAGACCAGCTACTATAACGCAGAACAGTTGAACGCTCTTGCTAAAGCGGCTAAAGGCTCATACATCGAAACTCCGATCGTACTTGCAATGGTGCTTGGACTCAGGCGTTCTGAGATAATCGGCATCACATGGAATAACGTAGACTTTGAGAACAGGCTGGTACATATCAGGCAAAGCGTAGTTACAGGCGATTCCAGTATACTTCCAAAGGGAACGTATAAGGTCATCGGCAAGGTTGGCGGCAGACGTACCCGTGAAATAATATTGAAAACCATGCTGAAAACTGATAGCAGCGTCCGCAGTTTTACTATGAACGATGATCTGTATAACTATTTGAAAGCGTTAAAGGCGAAGCAGGACGTAATGCCCCGTGAAACTAAGGCTTACATGGACTTTGTATGTGTTAACGCTGTCGGTACGCTTATAACTCCTGATACTGTAACAGCTCAATTCAGGAAGCTCCTTGATAAGAATGGTTTGCCGCATATCAAGTTCCATGCACTCAGACATTCGTGTATCAGCCTTCTCGCCAACAATACAGCGTTCTCGATGAAGCAGATACAGGACTACGCCGGACATGGCGACTTTCTCACAACGTTTAACGTGTACAGTCATGCCGACGATTCAGCCAAAAAGTCTGAAATGGATTATATCACAAGCTGCTTCACTGATTTGTTCGGTAACAATGATGATGATTAATGAAATGCAGATGCTTCCGATTATGGAGGCATCTGCTTTATATCAAACGCAAATCTGTTGACTTTTGAGTTTGGTTAAGCTGTAATCATATGAACAAACGCAAAATAAGCGTAATTTGCGTTTTGAAACGCTTAAATGCAATAATCAAACGCAAAAATGTATTGTTTTTGCGTTTTTATCGTGATAACAATAAATATATCTTCCTAATTTTGTTCGACAAATAAATACAGAAACTCCCCGCATTTGCGGGGAGTTATCATATCTAAAAAATCACATATTAGAAAAAATCTTAGAAAACAATGAAAAAGGCATTTCCAATCAAATGGAAATGCCTATAAATCTGGGGTGGGAGATGGGATTCGAACCCACGGTCTTCGGGACCACAATCCGACGCTTTAACCAGCTAAGCTACACCCACCATATTGGCGCGCCTTGCTGGATTCGAACCAGCGGCTTACTGCTTAGAAGGCAGTTACTCTATCCAGCTGAGTTAAAGGCGCACAGATAAAAATGGAGCGGGTGATGGGAATCGAACCCACGTAACCAGCTTGGAAGGCTGGAATTCTACCATTGAACTACACCCGCATTTGTGTTTCAACATGAAATATTATATCACATTATTATGCAGTTGTCAAGGGAATTTTGAAAAAACATCGTTATTCACAAATTAACGATAAGTATATTAACAATTATTTGTGCATTATGCCGTTTTGATTTAAAATAAGAAAAAATTAAGGAAATTGTTACGTCAAATTTAAGAGAGAAAGATTATAATTGTCATGTTGATGTAAGATTTCAGGATTATAATTATAAAAAGACTTGACAAATGAAATAAAGTGTGATATGATATAACTGTAGTTTGTGTATTATTATGATTAGTACAGTTTTAAATACAGATATGTTAACGCAGGTTAACAAAATCAATAATTAAAAGATTTTTGTAAAATCATGGCGAAATTTATTTATATACGCCGAAACAGCGTTTCGTAAATCTGTATTTTTGGCTTGAAACTGCAAAATTTCTGCAAAAACTATTGACATCACGGGCAGAATATTATATCATATTTCAGAGGGAAAAAACGTCGGGATTTAGTTAAAAAATAAAAATTTATAAATACTTCGTCTTTTTTCCTTTTTAAAGACACTTATATATAGAAGCAAAAATAAGGGAGTGGTAAAATGAAGAAAAAAAATGACTGCGGACGGCGTGGAGAGAAAATTTTCAGCAATATATGTGTTATTCCAAGTCTGATAGGAGTTCTTATATTTTTTCTTGTGCCGTTCGGGATTGTTATATATTATTCGCTGATAAATAATCCCACAACAAAGGAATTCGTCGGACTGGAAAATTACACGAAACTTTTCAGTAATGACGCTTTCAGGCTTGCATCGTGGAACACCGCAAAATTTTCGCTTATTGCTGTGCCTCTTGCGATTGTACTTTCACTCTGGCTCGCAGTTCTGCTGGAGAGGAATATTACGGGCAAAAGTATTTTCAGGACGTTCTTTTTAAGTCCGCTTATGGTTCCAACTGCGTCGGTTGTACTTGTATGGCAGGTACTCTTCCACAATCACGGTACTGTCAATCAGGCTGCGGAATTTTTCGGCATGAAAGGCATTGACTGGCTTGCATCGAAGTATGGCATAGTTGTAATAATAATCATGTTTCTGTGGAAAAATTTAGGCTATAACATGATTTTGTTCATGTCCGCACTGGCAGGTATTCCGAAAGATATTATGGAGGTTGCCGAACTTGAGGGAGCAAGTAAATTCTATCAGTTTGTACATATAAAGTTAAGATATTTGTCGCCGACTATTCTGTTTGTATTTATTCTGTCGCTGATTAATTCATTCAAGATATTCCGTGAAGTATATCTCCTCACAGGTGACTACCCGAATAATATGTATATGCTTCAGCACTTCATGAACAACACATTCAACAGCATTGACTATCAGAAACTTTCAGCGGCGGCAGTTCTGTTTTCACTCGTCATGATTGTTGTTATTGCTGTACTCCTTATTGCTGAGAACTTCTTCGGAAAGGACGTGGAATAATGACAAGAAAGCAGAAAGAAAAGGTTTTTAATATAATTATAACCGTTTTCGCCTGTATTGCCGCAATTCTTTTCCTTATGCCGACAGTTCTTACCATAGCCAATTCATTTATGACATCAACAGAAATTTCCGCAAACTACGGCTCAATGCTGAATAATATGACTTCTGACGAAAAGACGTTCATTTCTGATAATGTCAATCTGAAATTCATTCCCGATAAGGTTACGTTTGAGCAGTATAAAAGCGTACTTTTCAAAAGTCCCGATTATCTGCTGAAATTCTGGAATTCCGTTATACTTACAGTTCCGATAACGTTCTTTCAGGTTGCAGTCGCTGTACTTACTTCATACGGATTTTCACGTTATCCGAATAAATTCAAGAGTATAATATTTTTTGCGTATATCATTCTTATGATAATGCCGTATCAGGTAACGCTTGTTCCGAACTTTCTTGTTGCGGATAAACTCGGACTTCTTTCCGAAACGGGTAACACGGCACTAAAACAGAGATTAGCAATAATCCTCCCCGGAATATTTTCGCCGTTCAGCGTGTTCCTTCTGACTAAAGTAATGAAGAGAGTACCGAAATCGTATATCGAGGCTGCAAAGCTTGACGGTGCAAATGAATGGCAGATTATGACAAGAATACATATTCCGCTGTGCAAAGGTGCGATAATATCAATAATAATGCTTGTTTTCATTGATTACTGGAACATGGTTGAACAGCCGCTCGTACTTATGAAAGACAGCGACCTGCACCCGTTGTCCGTATTCCTTTCGCAGATTAACACAGGTGATATTGGTCTTGCGTTTGCGGTGGGAGTAGTTTACATGATACCAACAATACTTATGTTCCTCTATGGAGAAGATTATCTCGTTGAGGGAATTACCGCATCGGGCGGAATTAAAGGATAAGGAGACAGAAAAATGAGTGAAATAAATGATATTGTAAAAGAGATTAAAGATGACAAGGATAAAAATAATCCTAACAGAAAACGTGAGATTATCAAAACTATCCTGATTATATTTCTTGCGGGACTTCTTGTGCTTACATTCTTTTCAAATACGATTATGAACCGTTCTCTTGCGGAAATATCTACCGAAAGGGCAACGTCCGGCAAACTCACTGAACGTCTCAGAGGAAGCGGACTTGTTGAAAGCAACCAGAGTTACGGCGTTACGGTTGAGGGAAACAAAGTTGTTGATACCGTAAAGGTAAAGACAGGAAAGGAAGTCGAAAAGGGCGATGTTCTCTTCACAGTCGGCACAGGCGAAAGTGAGGAGCTTACTGCTGCGGAGGACGAACTTGCTGTACTGGAACTTGACTATCAGAAAGCCCTGCTTACCCCTCCTGCCGATTACACAGAGGAAAATCAGGCTATAAAGAATGCAAGGGCTGACCTCACAGCTGCAATACAGAAAAGAGACAACGCAGTTGCAAATCAGGGGAACGTGCAGAGTGCAAAAGATAATTATAATTACAACAAGTCACAGCTTAATTATTACACAAAATTGCAGACTAAGCTTACAGCTGTGATTTCCGCAATCGATATGGACGAATATGTGTCCGCTCCTGCTGAATATACAGGCGACCTGATTGCATATAAAAACGCTCTCAGCGACGCACAGGAGGCATATCAGAGTGCATACAGCTATTATATGTCACTTATAGGCGGTGGAATGAGCAGTGATTTTCAGGGTACTACACAGGGTAAGGAGGATATGATGTCCCGTGACTATGAAATGCCCACACAAAATGATATTCCTGTTGTGTCGGTAGAGGAAATCGCAGCAGCAAAAGCTGATATGGACGCAAAAAAAGATGAAATGGATATTGCAGAAGAGAATTACAATACACTTAAAAGCAGTCTCCGCAGTGAGTACGCAAATCAGCTTGCAGATGCTGAATATAATATTGACTGGTACACCCCTCTTATTGAAGATTATGAAATGAACAACTCAGGCGAGGAAATGACAATTGAACAGCTTAATGAAGATGTCACAGCAAAACAGCGTGCGCTTGAAGATTTGATTACAGCACTTAACAAAACCATGAAAGACAATGACAATCAGGATAAAATCAATAATCTTGACTTACAGGCAAAGAAAAAAGAAATAGAAAAAGCCAAAAAACAGGTTGCAAAGCTGAAAGAAGAGAATGAAACAACTGAAATAAAGTCAGAACACAGCGGAGTTGTAAGTGCGGTCAACATCAAGTCAGGAGATACAACAATTCCCGATATGGAACTTGTTACAATTGATATTGCAGATGAGGGCTATACAGTGAAGATTACAGTCGACGCACAGAAATCACAGAAAATCAAGAAAGGTGTTTCGGCTGAAATCATGAATAACTGGAGCGGCGACACGGAAGCAATTCTTACTGATATAAAGAACGACACAACGTCAAATTCAAAGAACCGCATACTTGTATTTTCTGTGACAGGAGATGTTGACAGCGGTTCATATCTTGATTTGTCCATACCGTGCGGAAGCGGAAGCTATGATGCAATTGTGCCGAAAAGTGCTGTATATGAGGATAAGGACGGCAGTTTCGTTCTTACTGTAATATCAAAGAGTTCACCGCTCGGAAACAGATACTATGCACAGAAAGTTCCTGTGGAGATACAGGCATCGGACGAAACGTCGTGCGCAGTTTCAGGAAGTATAGGCAACGGCGATTATGTTCTTACAGCATCAAGCAAGCCTGTTTCAGCAGGAGACCAAGTGCGTATGAAAGAAAAATAAGGCGGTGTGCTATGAAGAATAAAAAAATAGCTGTAATCGCTGGTGCAAATGCTGTATCGCTCATAGGTATGCTTATTCTTACAATAGCAGGAAATTCTCTTGCAAAGTCGCAGAGTTATAACTACATAGCGCAGGAGTGGGACAGCACGGGCGGCTGCTCACAGATAAGCTGTTTTTTCGCTGAAGACGCAGGCGTTACGGTTGACAACATCGGCGGAGTTAAAGCGAGTATGATGACGGCATTGCAGAATATATCTGTAGAGCCTGAGGAAAATCAAAAGCTTATTCCCGAAGCATACAGCACGTCCGCAGGTGAAGCGGTTGTAAGAAGCGACACCACAAACGGACGTTCAAATGCTGAACTTGTTGCAGTCGGTGGAGACTTTTTCCTCTTCCGTGATTTTGATTTCATTGACGGTTCTTATTTCTCCGAAAATGACATTATGCAGGACGGAGCAGTCATTGACAGAAATCTTGCATGGGCTTTGTATGGTTCTGACAGTATTTCGGGAAAGAATATTTACATCGACGGTGTGAAATTCTATATTGCAGGTGTTATTGATACTCCGCAGACGAAGTATGAAAAAAAGACAGTGGGCGAACTTCCTGTTGCTTACATCTCATACGACGGTGCAAATCTGCTGAACGGAAATTCCGCCGCACAGGACAGCAAAAAAAATGCGACGGCTGATGATAATTCCATGCCGGTTGACAACAGTTTTATGCCGGATGATACGGGACTGAAAAAAATAACGTGCTATGAATGCATTATGCCTGACCCTGTTGAAAGTTACGCCTATAATACAATCAACAATTATTTCAAGTCCTATGAGGGAAAGTATTCCATAGTAAGCAATTCCGAAAGATTTAAGCCGTCCGTCAGGGCTAAGGCTCACAAAAATCTTGCGGACTATGCAGTAATCAGCAATTCCGTGATTTATCCTTACTGGGAAAATGCCTCACGTATTGTTGAATTTAAGTTGACATCAGTCTATTTTTACAGACGACTGACTTATATTATTCCTGTTCTTACTCTTCTTTATCTGCTTGTTATCCTTTGGAAAACAGCAGGCTGGGCAAGACGTAAAGCGACAGACTGGACAGGAGACAAAATCACACGTATTATTTACAATCACAATGAAAAACAAAGAAAGAAAAAGGAGAATTTATCATGAGAAATTCTAAGAAAACAATAGCAGGAATTATGGCTTTTGCTATGGTACTCTCGCTTGCTTCATGCTCAGGCGGAAGCAATGACAGTAGCAGCAGCGGCAGCAGCAGCAGTAATAACGCCAACAGCGACAACAGCAGTCAGGGCGGAGAAAGCAGTTCAGTTAATGCTGAGGCTGTTGCAAGCAAGTCCTACAAGGCAATTGATATAGAAAGTGAAATTCCGCTGAACTATATTAACGGTATACGCCCTATGTACGACGCAAATAATGAAAAGCTTCTTCTGATAGGAAATACCGACGAAGGAAACGCAATGTATATCACGGACTACGAGTTTATGAACTTCACTCCCATTGATTTCAAAATTGAGGCTGAAGAAGACGCTGACACTTATTATGACGCTATTCCGCTGAAAGACGGTTCAATCCTTGTGTTCGCTTCAATTACAACTTACGGTGATTTTGAAAAGCCTGACTTTGACGACCCCGATTTTGATGAAGAAAATTTCGACTGGGAAGCCTACAGTGAAGCCGCTGAAAATTCCTATAAGATTTATAACATCGATATGGAAGGAATTGTTATTTGGGAAAATGAAATTACAGGAATTGAAGAGTATGCTGACCCCGAAGAAGAGGGGTTCTATCTCGGCAGTTTCTATCCGTGCGGTGACGGTGCAATGCTCAACATCGGCAACAGGGACGGCGAAGAAAATATGGTTTTTGTCGGTGCGGACGGCGTTATCGGCGACAAGATTGAATTTGAGACAGAAGAAGATATGTATAATATCTATTCAAATACTATTGATAAGGACGGTAATTTCTGTTTTTTGGGATATGATGAAGATGCAAATGTAATCAAGAAGATTGATGCATCTACACTGACTGTCTCGCCTGATGACACAATCAAAATTGAAAGCAGTGAAATTAACTATATTCAGAACCTTTACTCAGGTTCAGGCGACTATGCTTTCTATGTTAACGACGGTACATCACTTTTAGGTATAGGTTCTGACGGCTCTGTTACGGAAGTAATTAACTGGCTCGACTCCGATTTGAACGGCAGTTATATAGAGCAGGTTTTAGCTGTTGAAAATAATGAATTTATTATCAGTCAGCGCAACTGGAATACAGGAGAAACTACGTTCAGCCGTCTCACAAAGCGTGACCCCTCCGAACTGGAGAATGTGCAGATACTCAGCATGGTTGTGCAGTACGAAGATACAAATGTAAGTGAAATAGTTAACAAATTTAACAAAAGTAATGGCAAGTACAGAATTAAGGTCGAGAGTTACGACAAGTACTATGAGTGGGACGAGAACAGCGAAAAACAGCTTAATTCCCCTGAAAATCAGCTTAAACTTGATATAGCGGCAGGCAAGAATTTTGACATTATCTGTATGGGCGGTGATTCTGCGCTTTTCCAGAATTTAGGCAGAAAGGGCGCACTTGCCGATATGTATGAATTTATGGGAACAGAGGGTACTGTATCAAAGGACGATATTCTGCCGAATGTTCTTGAAGCCGGTGAAATAGACGGCAAACTCGCTTATATTTCTCCGACTTTCTGTGTCAATACAATGGCAGTAAAGAAGAAGTTCTGCGACAAGGAAAACTGGACAATCGATGATATGATTGAGACATATAACGGTGTGTCCGATGATATGGGACTTTTCAGATATTCTACAAGCAAGGAAAGCGTTCTGAATGACCTTGCTATTTCAGGTGGTTTTATCGATTATGCCAACGCTTCATGCAGTTTCAATACCGACGAGTTTATCAAGGTGCTGGAATTCTGCAACAGCCTTGAAAATCTCGAAGAACCTGACTACGAGAACATGGGCAATGAGGACTGGGACGCTTATTACAGGGAGCGTGAACTTGCTATCCGCAACGACAAGACTCTTATTGAGGAATTTAGTATTTATGACATAAGAGAGTATATACGTCAGAAGTACGGTAATTTCAATGAAGAATGGTGTCTTGTTGGTATACCAAGCAGTGACGGATACGGCGCACAGATTATGCTTAATAACTGCTTTGCTGTTATGGAAAATTCCGAAAACAAAGAGGCTGCATGGGAATTTATCAATATGTTCTTTACAGATGAATATCAGGAAGAAAACTACAGCATTCCCTCAATGAAATCTTCATTTGAGAAAAAACTCGACTCAACTATGGAAAAACCTTTCTATATTGACTCTGATGGTAAGAAACAGGAATATGAGGACTCTTACTATATAGGAGAAGACGAAAATATTACCCTTCCGGTGCTTTCACAGAAAGAGAGAGACGAACTTGAGGAATATATTCTCGGTGCAAAGGCAAAATCCTCATTCTATGACTCAAGTATTTACGAAATTATCAACGAAGAGGCAGAGAAATATTTCAATGGTGAAAGCTCCGCCGAAAATACAGCTGACGCTATGCAGAACAGGGTTTCTATCCTGCTGAGTGAGCAGTTCTGATTTCTGACAGTTTCTATTTTTTATACTCCACCTCCTTATAAAAGAATTGGACTTCTGTTTTCAGGAAGTCCAATTCTGTTTTATATTGAAAATGGCGGTTGCCGTCGAAATTGCGGAGGGAATTATAACAGGAAGTATGCGCTGTCTGTACATATCGCTTACAGGCAGAAGAGTATAGTTATCGCACCAGCCTGCACTGTCGGCGTGACTGCACAGAAGATACAGCGATACAAGACATATAACAAGTCCGCAGACGGAGCAGGTGAGGGCGGCAATATTTTTTGATTTTTTCTGCGCAAGACTGAGAAATGCTCCTGATGTCATTGAAATTCCCGAAAAAATCAGAAAAATTCCTGTTAATGCTATTTCTGCGCCGTATGAGGACTTATTGTAAATCAGTCCGATGCCTGTTAAACACGTCATAAAAAGCGAATAAACAAGCGTTAAAATTATCATAATAATTCTGATTAATTTTTTCATAAAAACTCCGTAAAATTCTCATTCATAAAGACTATACTTTTATATATAATAACTGTAGCCGTTTTTTTCGGCTGAAAGGATTGAGAAAATGAAGAAAATATTGACAAAAGGTCTTGCTGTAATTATGTCGGCGGTGCTTGTCGGACTTTTCGGTACGGCTGAATATTATTCTCAGCGGCTGCCACAGACAGTGGTCGCCGAAACGACGGAGGACGTTAAATTTGCGCTCTATCCCGAATTACAGGCGGAATATTCGGCAGATTGTGCGTCGATGTCGCTTTTTGGTGCAATTCCTGTAAAAAATATCAGTGTAAGGCAGGAGGAAGCTCCCACGCTTGTCGCAGGCGGAAATCCGTTCGGAATTAAACTTCTTATGGACGGCGTTATGGTAACGGGAATGAGTGATGTAGGCACGGTCTGTCCTGCTGAAATGGCAGGAATAGAAAAGGGCGATATTATCACATCTGCGGACAATATTCCGCTGACTTCCAATTCTGATTTGCAGAGAATTATCAGTGAAAGCAACGGTGAAAGTATTGAACTTGCCGTCAGTCGTGGCGGAGAAGTGTTCACGGCGGAACTTACTCCCGTCTACTCAAAGAAGGACAAATCGTGGAAAGGCGGAATGTGGGTGCGTGACAGCATTGCAGGTATCGGCACGATGACTTTCATTGATAAATCAACAGGAAAATTTGCGGGGCTGGGTCACCCTGTATGTGATACTGATACAGGAGAACTTATTCCGGTTTACAGCGGAGAGGCTGTTCCTGTTGAAATCACTGAAGCGAGAAGAGGGGAGACAGGTATTCCGGGAGAACTTCATGGGCAGTTTACAAGGCAGTCCGCATACGGAACGCTTGACAGCAACAGCGAATGCGGAGTTTTTGGCGGTTTGTCTGAAAATTCAGTTGAAAATCTGTGCAGTAAGTCGGAGGAATACAGAATGGGCTACCGGCAGGATATAACGACAGGCGAAGCATATATTCTTGCGACTGTTTCAGGAAGTGAACCGAAAAAGTATTCCGCTGAAATAGAACAGATTGACTATAACAGCAGAAACACGACAAAAAATATGATAATACGCATAACAGATGAGGAACTTATCAAAGAGACAGGCGGTATCGTGCAGGGTATGAGCGGAAGTCCGATTATTCAGAATGACAGACTTATCGGAGCGGTAACTCATGTTTTTGTAGCTGACCCCACAAGAGGATATGCAGTTTTTGCGGAAACTATGTTCGAAAATATGCAGTAATAAAAACAGGGCGTTACCCGAAAGTAACGCCCTTTATCTGCGGAGCAATAATTATCTGCTTTCCTCGCTGAAACCACTGTCAACAAGTTCGATAAGTGCATCGACAGCCATCTTTTCGTCAGCACCGTCAGCGATAATCTTTACATTTGTACCGCCTACAATGCCGAGTGAGAGGATACCGAGAAGGCTCTTAGCATTAACTCTGCGCTCTTCCTTTTCAATCCAGATTGAAGACTTAAATTCATTAGCCTTCTGAATGAAGAAAGTAGCAGGTCTTGCGTGGAGACCAACCTGATTTTTAACCATAACTTCTCTTACAAACATAACTCAACTCTCCTGTTCTCTGTAGTGACGCACCACGATTTACGGTGCGGCTTTTGCAATAATTCATTTGCTATAATTTATTATACATTGAAAAAAAAATTTAGTCAACGGATTTTTATGCTAAAAAGGCGATATTTGATTATTTTCTACATTTAGATACAATGAGAGTTAAAATTTATCGCCGGCGTTGTGAATATTCACCATTAGTATTTGTTGTCGGTATTTCATAATATTCATGGAATTAAACTGTTGAATATACCTAAACGGAAAAATCATCGTCAACTATACTGGAAGTTTATGTTATAGGCATATAACAGTATATTATTTCTCATATTTTCCGAGCAAATCGGGACGGCGTATTCTTGTGAGTTCAAGGCTTTGTTCGTGCCTCCATGCTTCAATATTCTTGTGGTGACCTGAAAGAAGTACGGGCGGGACTGGTACATCATGCCAGACTTCCGGACGTGTGTACTGTGGATATTCAAGCAGTCCGCTGTAGATACTTTCGTCTGTGAAACATATTTCGTCCGATAGCACACTCGGGCAGAGACGTGCGATGCAGTCCGCAAGGACAAGCGCAGGAAGTTCACCGCCTGTGAGAACGTAGTCGCCGATTGAAATTTCCTCATCAATAATTTCGTCTATAATGCGCTGGTCTACCCCCTCATAGTGACCGCAGATTATCAGGATATTGCTCATTTTCGAGAGTTCTACGGCTCTTTCTTCCGTGAGGACTTTCCCTTTCGGCGACATATATATTGTGTGCGGAACTGTTCCCATATCGGCACACACTGCTTTATAGCACTGATAAATCGGCTCGCACTGCATAACCATTCCCATACCTCCGCCATAAGGAGTATCATCAACACGGCGGTGCTTGTCGAACGCATAGTCACGTATCTGACGGCAGGAAATATCAATCTTACCTGCTTTTCTTGCCCGTCCCACTATACTTTCACTGAGTACCGCCTCGCACATTTCGGGAAAAAGTGTTGCTATTTCTATTTTCATCAGTCAAATAATCCTTCCAGTGGTTTTATGAGCATGATATTATTGTCAATATCGGTTGATATTACGACATCGGGGATTGCAGGAATAAGGTACTCCTTTTCGCCCTGAATTACATAGACATCGTTTGCGCCTGTCTGCATAACATCGGTAATTTTACCGTAAGCAAAACCGCTGTCAGCGTCTTTTACTTCCATGCCGATTAAGTCCTGAATAAAGTAGGTATTCTCGTCGAGTTCGAGGTCATCACGGTGCATATAGAGTATCTTGTTACGTAATTTTTCGGCATCTTCGGGAGTATCAATGCCCTCAATCTTTGCAATTACCGTATTTTTGAACACACGGCTTTTTTCAATTATGATTTCAGTGTGGTTCTTACCCATGAACAGCCTGTCAAATTCGCAGAGAAGTTCGGGAGTATCAGTGTACGGCATTATCTTTACTTCGCCACGTATGCCGTGTGTTGTGACGATTTTTCCTGCTTCGAGGTATTCTTTTTTCATTTCATTCCTCCGCAATTTCTGCTGTTTCCGCTATTTTCAAAGCGGTTTCCTTATCCGTTGATGTCACAATTGCAAAACAGTACGAGTTGAGATTATTTTTGTCATAAAGTTCAACATAATATGAGTAGTTATCTGTTTTGGCATTTGGTTTGCCGTAAAGAGTAAGAAATCCGATTCCGTTTTCTGTCTCAAAGGAGTAAACCTCATCACAGTCAGCAGTTTCAGTGCTGTATACTATTTCTTTCATATCTGCAATCTGAACAATAAGCAAAGGGGATTTGCCATGCTTTAAAGTGCCGAAATCCTCCGGAGTTACATTAAATGCCATATCATATAATTCATATACGTTTTCAGGATATTTATAATCAATACTTTTCATAGATTTCTTAATATCTTTTTCTACATCTACAAAGGCATTGAATGCTAATGAAAAATCATCTTCTGTTTTTTCAGTAAAAAATATTGTTGTATTTTTTTCGGTATCTCCAAAACATCTTTTCTTTACTTCACTTTCGCCGTCGGGATAAAGATTGTTTATTTCTTCAGGAACTTTTAAAGTCAGCCCTTCACATTCAATAGTTTTCCAGTTTTCAGGGGTTTGTATTTCGTCATACGGAAATTCCTTTACTGTGCAGTTTATATGCTCATACTTGCTGCTTACATATATTTTTGCAATAAGCTGAAACCCGAAAAAGTACATAAGAACGGCAAGTATCATCAGACAGCCAAGAATTATTCCTGTTATTTTCAGCGACTTCTTCATTTTATAGTTCCTTTGAAAAATTCTTTCAACGGGAGTGTTGCACCTGAATGACTGCCGTCGGGAATGACAGTACAGTTTCTGATGAATTTTCTTGTAACGGTATCATGATAGCTGATAACCTCGTCCTGACCGCCGATAATTGCAGATATATTTTCCTGCCTTATGTCCGCAAAATTACCAAAAAGCCTTATAAATCCGCTTACATCTCTGCTATGATTGAGTTCAGGAAGCGTTACAAACGGCATAAGGCACGGATTTACAAGTACAACAGGAGCATTGTATTCTGCGGACAGAAGAAGTGCAAAAAATCCACCTAAACTCGTTCCGACTATATAATCAGGCTTGTTTTTGGTAAATATATTTTTCAGTTTATCAAGTATATTTTGTGGATTTTCCGCATCATAGTCAATCTGAGGTGAAATCACATCAAGACCCATTTCTTTCAGTACAAGACAGGCGGAATTTTCCGCACTGCCTCCGTAACCGTGTATGTTCATTATTTTCATAATATATTCTCCTTCATACGTTTCTGTATTTCCGTAAGTTCAACCGGAGTGTAGTTTATACGCTCCGCACTCACACAGAAACTGCGTTCGGAAACGTCCTTGTATATGGGATTGCCGTGAACGTGACCGAAAATATTGGCATAGGGCATATTTCTGTTTACATAAAGCGGTTCATGGGAGATAATCCAGAAACCGCCGTATATTATCGGGTAACGGCTTACTCCTGAAAATCCACATTCATAGTAGAACTGCTCGTTTTCTGTATCGTGATTTCCCATAACAAGAAACTTTTCACCGTTCAGCTTATGGCAGATTTCAATGGTTTTATCTTTATCGTGGAATGACAAATCACCCACAACAAAGATTGTATCTTTTTCTGAAACAGTATCGTTCCAGTTTTGTACAAGAATATTGTCCATGTCGTCCGCCGAAGAAAAAGGACGGTTTTCGTATATTATGACATCGCTGTCGCCGAAATGCGTATCAGCTATAAAAAACACCTTGTCCATCAGTTCTTCATCTCAAAGTTTTCGCCGAGAATATCCTTGTTTTCTGCAAGTATCGGATTGATGTACTCTGCAAGATATTCGTCAACCTGTTCCGCACTTCTGCCTGTGTAGTTTTCGGGCTTGAGGACTGCGTCGAGTTCTTCTTTTGTAATCATGAACATCGGGTCTGCGACAATAAGTTCACAGAGATTGTTCTCCCTGCCGTACTGTTTTACTTCCATAGCGGCAGTCATGGAGTATTCACGTATTCTCTCATGGAGTTCCTGACGGTCTCCGCCTTTCTTTACAGCGTCCATCATGATATTTTCTGTAGCCATGAACGGAAGTTCAGCCATGACACGACGGCGTATAATTTCCGGATATACAACCATTCCGTCTGTTACGTTCATCATGATGTTGAGTATTGCGTCCACACCGAGAAAAGCTTCTGCAACGGAAATTCTCTTGTTTGCGCTGTCGTCGAGTGTACGCTCAAACCACTGTGTTCCTGCTGTGAATGCGGGATTGAGGCTGTCAATCATGACATATCTTGCAAGTGAAGTAATACGCTCACAGCGCATAGGATTGCGCTTATATGCCATTGCTGACGAACCAATCTGACTTTTTTCCCTTGGCTCTTCCATTTCCTTGAAACTCTGGAGTATTCTCATATCGTTTGAGAATTTACTGCAAGTCTGTGCAATTCCGCTGAGTACGGCAAGCACCTGACTGTCCATTTTACGAGAGTAAGTCTGTCCCGAAACGGGTACAACACTGTCAAAGCCCATTTCCTCTGCAATCATCTTTTCAAGTGATTTTATTTTAGCTGTGTCGCCCTCAAAGAGTTCCATAAATGAAGCCTGTGTTCCTGTAGTTCCTTTTGAACCGAGCAGTTTAAGTTTTGATATTCTGTATTCAAGGTCTTCAAAGTCCATGAGGAGTTCGTTCAGCCAGAGTGTAGCCCTCTTGCCGACTGTTGTAAGCTGTGCAGGCTGAAGATGAGTATAGGCAAGACATGGCATATTTTTGTATTCGTCCGCAAATTTCGCAAGGTTGTTCATTACATTTATAAGCTTTCTGCGGACAACCTGCAAAGCGTCTCTCATGATGATAACATCTGTGTTGTCGCCGACGTAGCATGAAGTCGCACCGAGGTGAATAATTCCGGCAGCCTTCGGGCATACCTTGCCATAGGTGTATACGTGTGCCATAACATCGTGGCGGACAACCCTTTCACGCTCTTCTGCGACTGCATAGTCAATATCATTGATGTGCGCTTCAAGTTCCTGCACCTGCTCTTCTGTGATGTTGAGACCGAGTTTCATTTCTGCTCTTGCAAGGGCAACCCAGAGTCTGCGCCATGTTGTGAACTTCTTGTCTGCGGAAAAGATATACTGCATTTCCTCGCTTGCGTAGCGTGTGCAGAATGGTGACTGATAACTGTTCATATTTTCGCTCATGATTTTTTCTCCTGACATTTTTTATTTTATTATAACATTTTATCTTCTTTATGTCAATAGGCAGACAACAAAGAACGGCAAGCGACTGTCTGAGAAACTGCCGCTTACCGTATTTTCTTATTTATTCAAAGTACCATGAGAAAGCGATTTGAGGTAGGCGTTTATAAAGCCGTCAATATCGCCGTCCATAACCGCCTGAATATTGCCGTTTTCAAAGCCTGTGCGGTGGTCTTTTACGAGAGTATAGGGCATGAATACATAGGAGCGTATCTGTGAACCCCATGCGATTTCACGCTGTACTCCCTTGATGTCCTCAATTTTTTCGAGGTGTTCTCTCTCCTTGATTTCCACGAGTTTGGAGCGGAGCATTTTCATAGCATAGTCCTTGTTCTGATACTGACTGCGCTGTGTCTGGCATGACACAACGATACCCGTCGGCTTATGGATAAGGCGTACAGCGGAACTTGTCTTGTTTACTTTCTGTCCGCCCGCACCTGAAGCACGGTAAACTTCCATATCAATATCTTCCTCACGGATTTCGACTTCGATAGTATCATCAATTTCAGGCATTACTTCGATTGCCGCAAAGGAAGTATGTCGTCTGCCGGCAGCGTCGAACGGTGAAACACGCACAAGACGGTGAACGCCTGATTCTGATTTCATGTAGCCGTATGCATTCTCACCCTCGATGAGAATGGTTGCGGATTTCATTCCGGCATCGTCACCGTCAAGATAATCCATGAGTGTTACTTTGTAGTTGTGGCGTTCAGCCCACATATTGTACATTCTGTAGAGCATTTCAGCCCAGTCCTGCGCTTCTGTACCGCCTGCGCCTGCATGGAATGTGAGAATGGCATTTGAACTGTCATATTCTCCTGTCAGGAGAGTGGCGAGCTTTTCTGCCTCAAGTTTCTGTTTGAAATCCTCTGTTTCAGCCTTAATCTCATCAACAGAACTTTCGTCGTCCTCTTCGATAGAGAGTTCCACGAGAGTGATAGTATCTTCCAGTGCATCGTTAAGTTTATTGAATTTCTCTATTTTACGTTCAAGAGCCTTTGTTTCCTGCAAAACTTTCTGGGAGTTCTCCAAATCGTCCCAGAAACCGTCCTTTGCCGTTTCAGCATTGAGAAATTCAATACGTTCCTTTGCACCTTTGATATTAAGAACGTCGGCAAGTTCTTCCATTTCTTTTCTGTAGCCGACAAGTTCAACTCTTATTTCGTCAAGAATAATCATAGCTTTTTTCCTTTCGTAATTATAATATATTTCAGCCTTACATATTATTATACCACACTTTTCATGTAACTGCAACGGTTTTTTTACAAATTCTCTTGCAAAAGAGGAAAAATTGTGATAGAATAGAAGTAGCCGTGAAAAGAGGCTTGACAAGGAGATGATTTTTCTGGATACATCACAATACAAATGCCCCAACTGCGGAGCAGAGATAATGTTTAATCCCGAAACACAGCAGCTCAGCTGCGATTACTGCCGAAGTTCATTCACTATGGAGCAGATACAGCAGATTTATGCCGATATGGAGAATGAACCGCCTGCTCCTGAGACAAACGATTTTGAGGAGCATACAAATCTGTATCACTGTTCGACGTGCGGTGCGGATATTATGTCCGACGACCTCACTACAGCTACATTCTGCTACTATTGCCACAGCCCTGTTATACTTGCAGGAAGACTTACAGGCGATTACAAGCCGTCAAAGGTCATAGGATTTAAAGTCACAAGGGAAAATGCACTTGCTTCTTTCAGGCAGTGGTGCGGTTCAAAGATGTTCATTCCGTCGGATTTCAAATCGGAACAGCAGCTTGAAAAAATGACAGGTCTTTATGTGCCGTTCTGGGTTGCGGACTGCGATGTTACAGCAAGCTATAATGCCACAGGCAAAGTGGTGAGGCACTGGACTTCCGGCGACTATCGCTACACGGAAACAAAGGAATATGCAGTTGAACGTAATGCGAAAATCTTCACGGACGGTATTCCAGCAGACGGTGAAAGCAAAATCGAAGATTTGCTCATGGAATCAATTGAGCCTTTCGACTATACCGAACTTAAGGATTTCTCTATGTCCTATTTCACTGGATTTTTCGCCGATAAGTACGATGTTGACAAGGCAGGGGTTTTCCCACGTATAAAACAGCGTGCGGAACAGGCAGGCAGAAATGTTATACAAAACAGTATTACTGGCTATACTTCCGTGTCCGTACACAGTGAAAACTACAACATCAACCGCACAAAATGGCAGTATATCATGCTTCCCGTATGGTTTATGACTTACAACTACAACGGAAAAATATATGAATTTGCACTGAACGGACAGACAGGCAAACTTGCAGGTACTCCGCCGCTTGACAGGAAAAAACTTACTCTTGCTTCAATAATCGCAGGAATTGTGACTGCTGTTGTAATATTCATAGGAGGACAGTTCCTGATATGAAAAAAGTTTTAATTATAATGATAACCGTCTTTGCCCTGCTTCCTCTTACTGTATCTACTGCCTTTGCAGAGAATTTCCATAAAGATACAGAGATTGACCCGTCGAAATCTTTAGTAGATGATAACTACGGTTTTTTTGATGACGATATGCTCGAGGGTCTGACAATGCTTGTGCAGGAAAAAGCAGAAGAACTTGATATGAATATCTATGTGTTTATTGCAGGAAGTGAGTGCAGAGGCTACAGCGATTACAAAACGGAATGCTTTTCAGATGACAGCTATGACGAAATTTACGGTGAAGATACCGACGGTGTTTTCTACTTCATGGACTTTTCAGGCAAAAAGCCTGCCTATGATTATATTTCCACAAGCGGAAAAGCTGTTCTGATGTACGAAGAGAATGTACAGTCAATTCACGATGCCTGTCAGTCTCTTATGCCCCCGTCAAGCGTAGATGATTATTCAAAGTATACAGACGATGTTGCGAATGCAGTAGGTCAGTTTCTTACTCAGCTTGACTACTACTATGACGAAAGTCCGTCGGGATATTATCATGACAGTTCGTCTGATAAATATTTTTACTATAAAGGAAATGAACTACAGATTACATACAGTCCGCCTTTGTCAGTGAGAATGAAACCGCTTATAGCTGCACTTCCTGCCGGAATTATTGTCGCAGTCATCTTTTATTTTGTGACAAAAAGCAGATATAAATTCAAGACTTCCGCAAATCCTGCTGTCTATGTATCGCACGAGGAAACACAGTTCACACGCAAAGAGGACAGATTTATCAGAACTTATACCACCAAAACGAAAATCGAACATAACAGCAGTGGCGGCGGTGGCGGTGGCGGACACAGCAGCAGTGGTGGTCACGGCGGCGGCGGAAGTCACAGATAAGCAGTAAAAGATTATTTTTAATCTTATAATAAACAAAAGGAGAATGATTAAAATGTCAAATGAAAAAATCCCTTACAAAATTTATCTTTCGGAGGACGAACTTCCGAAACAGTGGTACAACGTCCGTGCGGATATGAAGAAGAAGCCTGCACCTCTTCTCAATCCTGCAACAATGAAACCCGTTACTTCCGAAGAACTCGGAGCAGTATTCTGTGACGAACTCGTAAAGCAGGAACTCGACGAGACTACACCTTATATCGACATTCCCGAAGAGATACAGTCATTCTATAAGATGTACCGTCCTGCACCGCTTGTCCGTGCTTACTGTCTCGAAAAGGCACTTGATACTCCTGCAAAGATTTACTACAAGTTTGAGGGAAACAACACAAGCGGAAGTCACAAGCTTAATTCCGCAATTGCACAGGCTTACTATGCAAAGAAACAAGGTCTCAGGGGCGTGACAACTGAAACAGGTGCAGGACAGTGGGGAACTGCTCTCTCAATGGCTTGTTCCTATTTCAATCTTGACTGTAAAGTCTACATGGTTAAATGTTCATATGAACAGAAACCTTTCCGCCGTGAAGTTATGCGCACATACGGAGCAAGTGTAACACCGTCGCCGTCCATGACAACAGAAGTCGGAAAGAAAATCCTTGCTGAATTTCCCGATACAAACGGAAGTCTCGGCTGTGCCATTTCAGAGGCTGTTGAAGTTGCAACCTCAACAGAGGGATACCGCTATGTTCTCGGAAGTGTTCTGTCACAGGTACTTCTCCACCAGACTGTAATCGGTCTTGAAACAAAGATTGCTATGGATAAGTACGGCATAAGACCTGATGTGATTATCGGCTGTGCAGGCGGCGGCTCAAATCTCGGCGGACTTATTGCTCCATTTATGGGCGAAAAACTTAGAGGTGAGGCAGATTACAGGATAATTGCTGTTGAACCTGCGTCATGTCCGAGTCTTACAAGAGGTGTTTATGCTTATGATTTCTGCGATACGGGAAAAGTATGCCCGCTCCAGAAGATGTATACTCTCGGCAGTGGATTTATGCCGTCGGCTAACCATGCAGGAGGACTTCGCTATCACGGAATGAGTGCAATCCTTTCTGAACTCTACGACCAGAAACTTATGGACGCTGTTTCAGTAGAACAGACAGCAGTATTTGAGGCTGCACAGAAATTTGCAAGAGTAGAAGGTATTCTTCCTGCTCCTGAAAGCAGCCACGCTATCAAAGTCGCTATCGACGAGGCACTTAAGTGCAGGGAAACAGGTGAGGAGAAAACAATTCTCTTTGGTCTTACAGGCACAGGCTATTTTGATATGTACGCTTATGCTGCTTACAATGACGGTAAAATGAGCGATTATATTCCGACAGATGAGGAACTTGAAAAGTCATTTGCAACACTCCCGAAAATCGACTGAGGTGGCGGATTGGAAGACTATATAAAAGAAGACAGATACAGAGCAGAAATTTCGGGTCTTAACCGTGAGGTTATAAATCTCACGGCAAGACTCAATGAAAAAGAGTATGTTGACAAATTCAATCCGTTTGACAACCCGACGGAGTACTATGGCTACAGCGGAAATTATGCGAAAATTGTTCCTGAACTCGAAACACAGAATGTAAATCTTCCGCTTGAACCGGATTATCAGGAACGCAGAAATATACGGCATTTTTATTCAATCGGCGGCTGGTGCATGATTTTTCAGTTTGTTGCATCAACATTCGGCGCAATATTGCTTATGAATATCATCATGTTTGTACTTCAGGCACTTAATCCCGAAACAAGTCCGGTTACGCTGTATGAGTATATGCGCAGCTCGTCGATAATAGCATCGCTTAATATGCTTGTGTATCTCGTCTGCAATGTTGTCAATTCATTTATCGGCATGAAATGGGCGAAGATAAAGCCTGTTTCAATAATAAAGACAAAGGATTTCACATTCGGCTGTGCTGTACAGTACTGCATGGCTGCACTTTTTCTGTGGGTAGTCTCAATATATGCCGCAAAAGGAATAAACGACCTGCTTCTTAAATATGGCTATGATACGTATGCAGATACAAGCGGTATAGGCGAAACGGCGTTAGGGACGGTCATCATGACTTTGTACACCTGCGTTATTGCTCCCGTTACGGAGGAACTGTTTTTCAGGGGAATGCTGTTAAAAGTATTCTCAAAAGCGAACCAGCGTTTCGCAATATTTGCAACGGCTGTGTTCTTTGGTCTCGCACACGGCAATATACCACAGTTTCTGCTTGCATTTCTCCTCGGAATACTCCTTGCGCATATAACAATGAAACATAATTCAATTATTCCGTCAATAACAGTACACATATTTATAAACACGTTCTCAACAATGTTCGGCTATTTAAGTGACGCAGGCATGGAGATACAGCAGGTTGCAATGCTTATGCTTGTTGCCCTTGCAATTCTTGGATTTATAATGCTGCTTGTATTCATAGGCGACAACAGACTTCCTGCGACAACTCCGAAACAAAGTACAAGAGGTCTCGGCGTTGCCGTAAGTTCAATACCGCTGGGCATATCGTTCTTTGCACAGTTTGCATATATGGTTTATGTTCTTGTTAAGAATAATTAAAAAATAAGGGAGACTTTGTATGCCTGATGTCTATACTTTGCCTAAGGTAATTAATATTTTAAAAAACAGAAATTTTGAGAAATTCTATATCGGGAATGATTACGCTTCTATCTATTCTTACAAAGTAGATGAAATCATAATAGAAGCACCGGATAATAAAATTCCCGACGAAAAAGTAACACTTGCAATCGAAGTTCTGAAACATCTCGATGAATGCGTCAGCAAGGCACGTCAATGGCTGGAACATTTTAACCTGAAAAATGACAGGTGGTATCCAGATGCACTTGATAAAGGATTTGAAATAAGCGGGCTTTATTTTGGCAAATACGGCTGTGGACACAATCAGATTTCATTGTATGATGGATTTACTATCTCTTTCAGAACAAAAAACTACTATCCTTGCGGATTTACTGTTAAATTTTTTAAAAATATGCACCCGTTTGCAGTTGAAGAATGGGTAGAATAATTAACAAAAAATCTATGGCATAAAGAAGGTTTTCACCATAGCATTTATGATTTTCAGTCAGAAATGCTATGGTGTTTCTATTGACAAAACAATTTTTATGATGTATAATTTTACTAAGATAAATCGGCATTTTGCAAACTGTCACAATCAGGTTTTTCGAGGGGGAATAATTATAATGAAAAAATATTTGAAAATAGTACTGTGTTTTATGATAACTGCGGTTATCATTGTTACTGCTGGACTGGTTTTCAGAGATAAGTATGTTTATCTTGAAAAATCATTTATCTCAAGAAAAACTGAGAACATTGACGTGTTTCTTGATGAGGTAAATATCAAAGAACTGAACAGATGCTCGGAGATGAAGAGTATGATTGCATCTGACGCTACTGACGACCGATTTTCACAGCTTACAGTGTTTGAAAAGCTCGAAACGTTCGAAGTTTTTCGCTCAAAGGAAGAAATATCCGGAGGCGGTATCGGTATGATAAATAAACAGCCGAACCTTAGATATTTGGGTTTTACATACTCCGAAGCTGATTTTAATGATATTAATAACAGTACCGTTGAAAAGATAATAATTTCCGCTTCTTCTGTTAAGAACCTTCAGGGCGTTGCTGACTGTGGTAATTTAAAGGAACTTATCCTGAACAGTTCAAAAGCGGACGGCTTTATCATTGCCGAAGAAAAAAACGGCGATGATAAAGAGAAACTGGATTTCTTTCTCAGAGATAGTTCGTGTTTTTCGGTTCTTGATAATGTCGAAGAACTTGGCTTTTACAGTATCTATGTAGAAGATGTTTCTGGTCTGGCAGATATGGCTTCTCTGAAAAGAGTAAAGGTATCAAATGGCTTTATTTCAGAAGAAGCAAGAAAGCTGCTTGAAGAAAAGGGAATAGATGTCATCGAAGAATCCGTGGAAAATGTTCTTTAATGAATCTTATCATAAAACGGTGAATCAAAGCTATCAATTAACTTGAATTTTTACGAAACGATATACTAAATTCTGATTTATGCTATTAATCGCATACTAATAAAAATTCCCGAAGCAGTTATCAATAATTGCTTCGGGAATTTTTTATTAAAGATTTGAGCCGTTCCAGCCCCAGTTTTTAGTCGCCATGTAGCTGACGTAAATTCTCGACTTGTCAATCGCAAGTTCCTGACTGACAATATCGCAGATTTTTCTTGTAAGTACGTTGAATGCGGACGGATTTTCCGAGCCGAATACGCTTACTTCAACCATAGCGCACGGAGCGTCTGCACCCTTGAACCAGAGGTTGAGACCGTCTTCGATTTCAACCATAAGCCACGCTTCTGATTTGCCCGGAATGGCTTCAATCGCATGACCGAAATCCGTTTTGAGCGCAGTTTTCTGCTTGTCGTCCATAGTTTTGTTTGTCTTGAAATTAATGAATGGCATAATAAATTCCTCCTGTTAAACAATATACACCTTGCCGTCTATTGTATAGATGCCAAGAATGATTGTGTCCATGCTGTTTGTAAGCTGATATGAATTTTCACCGTTTACACTGTAGCAGGTATATCCGCCTACCTCAATGACTTTTCTTGACGTTACTTTGTCAAGCGCACCGATATTTTCAAGATAGCCATCAACTGTGCTGATATAGTCGTCGGCTATTTCGTCGCCCGGATTATAGCAGGCGGAAATATCAATGTAATTTATTTCAAAGCCTTCGCCGAGAAAAGTTACAAGTGTATTGTTGAGAGCGTCGATATATTCGTCGGGACTGTCGAAACCTTCGGCGCATATAAGGTCAAGATAGCCGTCATAGTAGAGTGATTTTATTGCCTCATGGTCGTTGGTGTTGAGAGCGGCAATGTAGTCATGGACGGCGTAGATTTCAGAATAATCAGGATTTTCCTCGTCGCCGTTCCCGAAAAAGCGTCTGTCAAAGCTTGTTACAAATTTAACATGGTCGTCATTGTTCGTTGATAGCTCAACAATCGTTGAACCGTAAGGCATATCATCTTCTTTTACATTTACGTTTTTTTCCGCATCGCTGACAATCTGTGTTCCTGACTGCGATATATCATCTGTTTCTGCACATGAAACAAGTGAAATAGTTATACAGAGAGCCATGACAGCACACAAAAATTTCCTCATAAAAAATCTCCTTAACCGAATGTATAATATTTACCGTCTTTTTCAGCGAAGACAATATCCATCTCACTGATTATGCGGTGTTCTTCGCCGTCCTCACCCTGTGCGATTATATAGAAGGTGAAGTATTGCAGGCTGTCTGCCTGTTCGCTGACATAAGTATAGTAATCCATATCAAAGACGCCGTTGAGATATTCAAAGAAATCTTCTGTAAGTCCCTCTGTTGTTTCGTCCTCAAGAAGTTCTGTATTCTCCGCACGTATTCTTGTGATTTTGAAATCGCCTGAATATTCACTGTCTTCCGGAATTTCATAATTGCCGGAAATCTCCTGTATCATGTAACTTCTGATGTTATCGCACTGGAGTTCAAATGAATTTTGCAGGGTGTATTCCTCGTCTTCTGTACTATATGTTTCGGAAAGATATTTGCTGTATCGTTCAACATAGTCAGAGGCAAGGCAGGACTTATAAAGTTCAAAATCTCTGTTCTGAAAAGAAGTGAAGTATCTTTCAAGCGTAAGCATGAGTTCTGTCGGAATATCTGTATCGTTGTAATACAGTTTTATTCCGCTTTCGCTTATTCTGTATTCGCCGAGACTGTATTCTTCGCTGTCCTCAGCAGGAGTGATGATTTCAGTCACGCCGTCCGACCCGACCGAAACTTCACCCGTGACAGAATTACCTGATGATATTTCGTCAGCGTCGGCACATGATACAAGGCACACCATACAGGCAAGAAAAGCAGTTATTTTCTTTATCATATTTTCTCCAATCACAAAGGCAGGACGTTTATATTATTTTCGCCCATAAATCTGTATAAATCTGAATTTTCGTCTGCATATACGGTAATATTCGGGAGTGTTTCAAGTCCCCAGTTGTCGTATTGCAGTTCGGGATTATGTATTTCAAGGGAGGTCATAGCCTCACAGGCAGTGAAAGCCTCCATTTCGATTGACTGCACAGAAGAGGGGATAATGAGTGTTCCGAGACTTGTGCAGGCGGCAAATGCACTTCTTTCAATACTTGTAACGCTTTCGGGAATATTTATGCTTACAAGTGATGAGCAGTCCATGAATGCACCCTCACAGATTACCTCTGTCGTTTCGGGAAGTGTTACTGACTGAATGTCAAATTTTGCTTCAAATGAGAGAAAACCTATTTTTGTTACGGGTGTACCTTCTATTTCGTCGGGAATTACAACATCTGTCGAATTTCCTGTATATTTTGTTATGGTCACACCGCCGTCAAGTATTTCATACTCAAAATCAGTCGTTTCTTCAATGTCACGCACTCTGTCAGTAGGTTTTTCGGTAGGCGTTTCAGTGACTTCCGCAATTTCCGTAACTTCTGTACTTTCTGTCGGTTCGGGAATACTGCTTTCACTTGATGTACTGTCTCCGCAGCCTGCAAATAACATTGCAGCCGCAAAGATGATTGGAATTGTCTTTTTCATTATTATATCTCCGTTATTTTTTGAGAATATGTTTTAATCGTGATAATATGCTGAAAATTCATAAGGGAAGATTATACAGATTATCAGCGATAATCTTTCTCATGATTATATAATCAAATACGTCCGCACTGCTGTCGTTATTGATGTCAGTATTACCGATAGTTTCAGTCAGTCTGCCTAAAAGATAATTCTGCATGGCAACAGCATCGGCTATGCTTATAATCTCGTCGCCGTTTATATCGCATGGAATTGTATTATCATCTGTTTTCATACTCATGGGCATAATTACAATATTATTATTACTGCTTATAAGCAGTATCATATGATAGTCAGATATTTTGCTGTCCGGAACATAGGCTATAATCTGTTCTGAATTGATTCCCTTTAATATATCTATATACGGAATATCCAAATCAAAGGACGAAAATGTTCTGTCGCCGTCTATTTCGTCGCTGTCGTTTTCAAAAGTTATCTCTTTTAAGTTATCACAGCCTAAGAATACGCTGAAAAGTGTGCTGTTGACTTTTTCGGGAATATTTATCTTTCTGAGGTTAAAATTATCGTAAAAAGCACGGTTTTCTATTTCCTCCACAGAATCGGGGAGAACGTAGCTTTCAAAAGAGCAGTAGTTGAATGCGTTTTCACGTATTTTCATAACGCCGTCAGGGATTACAAATTCCGCACCCTCTTTCGCCTGTGGACAGAATACGACTTCCGTCATATCTTTTGTGTAAACAATGCCGTCGGCGGCACAGAAGTTCGTATTGTCTCTGTCAACATTCACCTCTTTAAGTGACGGGCAGTCCGTGATATATATTTCGTCAACATATTTCGGCAGAGTTACCGTTTCAAGTTGAGGGCAGAAGCTGATGTACAGCTCGTCGGCGTATTCAGGAATTTCAATTTCTGTATCTGTTTTGTTTGTAATTATAACCCTCTTCGTCTGTAAATCTTCGGCAGCGTACACAACAGGAACAGAAGCAGTACAGCAGTCTCCGCAGCCTGCAAGTAACATTGCAGCCGCAAAGATGATTGGAATTGTCCTTTTCATTATTATATCTCCATAACTTTCGGGGAATTGTTTTAAAGGTGAAAATCTGCTGAAAATTAACAGGCAGACTGTAAACAGGAATTCAATCACTCTTTAACTAAATAATTGGGAAAACTTTTTTCCATATACTATATTTGTCGAAAATACTTTGAGCATTGTTTTAATTTGTCGTTTTGTATAGGGTCGGGCATTTAGTGATACAACTTTTTTATCAGATAGAATAAAAACTATTTCTTGAGGTGAATATGTTCCATATAATCCGTTTAAACTTTCTTCTTGCCGTTGTATCATAAAGTCACAAGGAAAGCCTATTTTCTGTACACTGTCAATCATAAAATCTGTTGTATTTCTGATTAATTTACCTTTTGTACAGAAATATCTGTTAAATTCAATTTGTCTTTTGTTGATTTGTATACTTGTATTGAAATATTGCCACGGAACAGCAAGTGTTGCTAATATAAACATAGGATTTTCAGGCTTTATAATCATATGTATCACCAATTTTTATTTATCATTTAAATTATAATCTATATGGTTCTGTTTGTTTATATTGTATCATACTTCCGCTGGTTTGTCAAGCAAATTGAAAAACAGAAATTGTTATTCGTCGAAATTATCTATCGCATTTTCAACGGCATCAAGAAAACACTCACAGAATGAACTGAACTCGTGGACTGTGCCTTCACTGTCGTATTTACTCCAGTTTACCACTTCGCCTGTTTCGGAATTGATACATCTGACATATTCATCGCAGTTTTCAAAAACCATAAGTTCATCAGGCAGACCCGATTTTCTGAATTTCAGTGTTTCGTCCACAAATAAGGCTTCCCCGTTTACGCCGAAGCCCAGAAATTCAAAGAAAGAACCGCCATGACCATATTTTTTCAGAAACTTTTTATAATCCTGAATAATTTCAAAACCCAGTCTGTTTTCAGCAGATTTTATTTCCTCGTCCGATACATATGTAAATAAAAAAGCGTCTTCAAATACTTCTTCATTTTCATCAATTTTCGCTGTAATAGTTTCAAAATCCATAATAATTCTCCTTTGTTAAATGTACCAACCAAAAGAAGTTTCCGAAATCATCAGAAACTTCTTTTTCATTAATTCTTATGATTTTGCTCTTACTTTAGCACGCTGAGAGTTGCTGAGTATTCTCTTGCGTATTCTGAGACTTTCGGGAGTAACTTCGAGAAGTTCGTCGTCGGCAAGGAATTCAAGGCAGTCCTCAAGACTGAGAATGCGGTGCGGAACAAGTCTGAGTGCGTCGTCACTTCCGCTTGCACGGGTATTTGTGAGGTGCTTTCTCTTGCATACGTTTACAACAAGGTCATCAGTTTTCGGTGATGCGCCTACAACCATACCCTCATAAACAGGAGTACCGGCAGGAATGAAAAGCTGTCCACGTTCCTGTGCATTGAAAAGACCATAAGTTACAGCTTCGCCTGTCTCGAATGATACAAGTGAACCTGTCTTTCTGCGCTCGATGTCGCCCTTGTACGGCTGATAGTCCTCGAATACGTGGCTCATGATACCCTCGCCCTTTGTATCTGTAAGGAATTCGCTTTTGTAGCCGAAAAGTCCACGGGCAGGCACAAGAAATTCAATACGCATACGGTTTCCCTGCGGGTGCATTTCAACGAGTTCACCTTTACGGCTTCCGACCTTTTCCATGACAGAACCAACGCAGTCTTCGGGAACATCAATTACAAGACGTTCAATAGGTTCAAGCTTTCTGCCGTCCTCACCCTCTTTGTAGAGTACACGGGGAGTTGAAACGGCAAGTTCATATCCCTCACGGCGCATATTTTCAATGAGGATAGAGAGGTGCATTTCGCCACGTCCTGCAACACGGAATGCGTCTGTACTTTCTGTTTCCTCAACACGAAGCGAAACATCTTTGAGGAGTTCTTTGAAAAGTCTCTCACGGAGCTGGCGTGATGTGACGAATTTTCCCTCACGTCCCGCAAACGGACTGTCGTTTACAGAGAAAGTCATTTCAACAGTCGGCTCACTGATTTTCACAAACGGCAGAGGTTCAGGCTTTTCCACAGCACAGATAGTATCGCCGATAGTAATTCCGTCGATACCCGAAATCCACACAATATCACCCATCTGCGCACTTTCAACAGGCACACGCTGTAAACCCTGTATCTGTAAAAGCGAGACAATTTTTGAGTTGTAATTTTTCTTTGAACCTGTATAGTCGCAGACAGTAACCTGCTGGTTTACCTTGATATTTCCACGGACAATACGACCAATACCAATTCTGCCGACATAATCGTTATAGTCGATAGAGGAAATAAGCATCTGGAGCGGTTCAGTCTCGTCACCTTTCGGCGGTTCAATATAATTGATGATAGTATCGAACAGCGGTTTGAGGTCTGTACCTGTTTCGTACTGGCTGAGCGAGGCAGTACCGCTTCTGCCAGAACAGAAAAGTATAGGACTTTCAAGCTGTTCATCGCTTGCGTCGAGGTCGAGGAGGAGTTCAAGCACTTCATCGCCGATTTCGTCAAGTCTCGCATCGGGACGGTCAATCTTGTTTACGACAACAATAATTTTATGACCCATTTCAAGTGCCTTTGAAAGTACAAATCTTGTCTGAGGCATAGGACCTTCCGCAGCGTCTACAAGCAGGAGTACGCCGTCAACCATTTCAAGTACACGCTCAACTTCTCCGCCGAAATCAGCGTGTCCGGGAGTGTCTATGATGTTGATTTTGATGTCGTTGTACATGACTGATGTATTCTTTGCAAGTATAGTGATGCCACGTTCACGCTCGATGTCGTTGGAGTCCATGACACGTTCGGCAACAGCCTGATTTTCACGGAACACACCGCCCTGTTTGAGCATTTCGTCAACAAGAGTAGTCTTGCCGTGGTCAACGTGGGCAATAATGGCGATATTTCTTAAATCTTCTCTAATCATTTTGTTTTCCTCCGGATTATAAATTTTTATGTGAACGGCATTTTATACCGTATTTTTATAAATATTCAATATATACTGCCTGATTATTTTCGTCAGCTTTTGTGAGTATATCCACAAGAAGTGCCAGCACTTCATAACTTTCTGAAAATTCAGTCTTTGAAGTATCAATATTTTTTAACTGCTGTAAAGCGGACTTGATATCAGGGATTTTCCAGTTATCATTATTAAAGTCAATGCACGTATGATAATATTCAGCAAGACTTGTCCAGCCGTTCTGAGCGGGTGTGACAGTGCGGATTATATCACAGAAATAACCGTCCCAGATGTGTATTTTTTCAACAGGGCAATTCACGTCATAAAGGCAGAAAATGTATTCCGGCTCGCCCTCGAAACCTTCATAGTATCTGTAATTTTCAGTCATGGTTTAACCTCAAATTTACTGCCAAGCTTATCCGCCAGTAATTGACGGAGTTCGTCAGGAGTGTTTTCAGTAAAACAGCGTTTCGGTACACAGAAATAACTGTTTTTTTGTTGACTTAAGAAAAAATGACCGTCTGTTTCCTCTGCACTGTACATTGAAGAATAATCAAATTTTTTTACAGTCTCCGTATTGTCTCCGAAAGAAGTATACCAGCAGTTTTTATCAAAGCATATACATATAGGTGAATTATTATTACTCTTTTGCAGAGTATTGAAAGTCCTGAGAGCATTTGCAGGAGCAGTCCACATTTCATTGGCGAATGAAATAATACTTACAGCGAGGAGAATAAATACATAGAACCATAATTTATTTTCAGGAACTATAAAACTGATTATCAGCATTACTGCAAAGAGTAAAATAAAAATAATATTTACTTTAAGTTTTATGGGATTATTTCCTGTAGTTCTGCAAAGTGCATTCATATCCTTAATTGTATAGCCTTTTATTTTTACTTCAATCATAGCGTTCTCCTGTTGCAGAAGTGATATTTTTTCTGCACATATTTATATAATTTCCGTGCATAACGGCATTTTTTACGGGCATAAAAAAATCCGCCTGATAAAACAGCGGAGTAACGGAAAATATTGAAAGAAACTGGTGGGAGAGGATGGATTCGGACCATCGAAGCTGAAAAGCAACAGATTTACAGTCTGCCCCCTTTGACCACTCGGGAACTCTCCCATACAGATTTCAAAAAATTATCGGCATGGTAACCGATAAAATGGAGCTGGTGGACGGACTCGAACCCCCGACCTGCTGATTACAAATCAGCTGCTCTACCAACTGAGCTACACCAGCTTAACTGATTTTTGCTGTTGAAGTGCTTGTCTCACTCAACGATAATCATTATATCACACTTTTTCTGATTTGTCAAGTACTTTTTGAAAATTTTTTCAAAAAATTTTTCTGACTGATTTCAGGCAGTAATGGTCGAGGCGACAGGACTCGAACCTGCGGCATCTTGGTCCCAAACCAAGCACTCTACCAAA
>CAYWPN010000015.1:0-63043 GCA_964460175.1 uncultured Alistipes sp.
ACTCCCTGAACTTTTCTTTTATTATACCATACTATCCCTGTTTTGTCCACTCCCAATGCTTCCGTTTCGTTGCGTGGCCATTGAAATTTTCCGTTATCGAGTCTTTTGTACAGAAGCAGAAATCCGTCACCCTCCCAGAGTAATCCTTTGATGCGGTCACATCGTCTGCCGCAGAACAGAAACAAGGCTGTACTGTATGTATCAAGCTGTAACTGTGCCTGAACAATTGTTGCAAGTCCGTCTATGGAGCGCCGGAGATCAGTGTACCCCGTTACAATGTATGTCCGCTGATCGGGCGGAAGATCGTTCAGCATAATTCATGTACCAGAGCGATCAGCGTTTCCTCTGCAACATCTGCGGGCAATGAGATCTGCAAGCCATTTTTCTCAATATGGATATCAGATGTGCGTTTCGGTAATCCCAAAGGCACAATTGCCGGTGCTGATGCTACGCATTTCTCACGCAGTTTCCGGAGGTGATAATAACAGGTCCCCTGGGATTGACCCCATTCTCTTCACACCACTTCTGCACTGTCTTTCCGCCTGCCTGCTTCGCTTCAATCTGCGATGACCAGTCACGAAGTCTCGCTTCCTGTTTGACTGCGGTGATCGCTGTAGTTGTTTCTTCCATGTACTTTATAGACCAATTTAGTCATTCTAATTTAGTCCATGAACTTGCTTAGACTCTATTATACTCGAATTTTCAATGCTATGAAAGCCGCGGCGTTATTGGTCGCTTACTATTATCTTGAACTTTAAATTTTACATAATATATCATAAAAATTTCTGAAAATTAACAGTAAACAACAAAAAACTTAATAAATGACAAAACCCCCACAGCCTTTTGAGCCGTGAGGGTTAGTTTTTATTCAGATGTACACATTAACGATAATATCACGCCAATAGAGTAACCTTCTTTTTGTTGTTTGAGTATATAAATAGCGTTTTGCATCATTGATATTCAGTGCAAATCCGCCAATTTTGAAGTAATTATGAATTACTTCTTTTCGCTGATAGCAGCCTGAGCAGCAGCAAGACGAGCAATCGGAACACGGAATGGTGAGCAAGATACATAGTCGAGACCAATCTTGTGGCAGAACTCAACAGATGTCGGGTCACCGCCATGCTCGCCGCAGATACCACAGTGGAGCTTATTGTTTACAGGTTTGCCGAGCTTAATAGCTGTTTCCATGAGTTTACCAACGCCAACCTGGTCGAGTTTAGCGAATGGGTCGTTCTCGAAAATCTTCTTGTCGTAGTAAGCGTTGAGGAACTTGCCTGCGTCGTCACGTGAGAAACCGTATGTCATCTGTGTGAGGTCGTTTGTACCGAAGCAGAAGAAGTCAGCATTTGCAGCGATTTCGTCAGCTGTAAGAGCAGCACGAGGAATTTCAATCATTGTACCAACTTCGTATTCGAGTTCAACGCCGGCAGCAGCGATAACAGCGTCAGCAGTTTCAACAACTACTTTCTTAACGAACTTGAATTCCTTTACATCGCCAACAAGCGGAATCATGATTTCAGGCTTAACTGTCCAGTCAGGGTGCTTCTTCTTAACGTTGATAGCAGCCTTGATGATAGCATTTGTCTGCATTTTAGCGATTTCAGGATATGTTACAGCAAGACGGCAGCCTCTGTGACCCATCATCGGGTTGAATTCATGGAGACCTGAAATAATGTTCTTGATAGTCTCAACGGACTTGCCCTGTGCTTCAGCGAGTGCCTTGATGTCAGCCTCTTCTGTAGGAACAAATTCGTGGAGAGGCGGGTCGAGGAAACGGATTGTAACAGGGTTACCCTCAAGAGCCTCATAGAGAGCCTCAAAGTCAGCCTGCTGCATAGGTTCAATCTTAGCAAGAGCAGCTTCTCTCTCTTCAACTGTATCTGAGCAAATCATTTCACGGAATGCAGCAATTCTCTCAGGGTCAAAGAACATATGTTCTGTACGGCAGAGACCAATACCTTCAGCACCGAGTTCACGAGCCTTCTTAGCGTCAGCAGGTGTATCAGCGTTTGTTCTTACCTTAAGTGTTCTGAATTCATCAGCCCAAGCCATAATTCTGCCGAATTCTCCGGCAATCTGAGCGTCAACAGTAGGAATAATGCCGTCGTAGATATTACCTGTTGTACCGTCGATAGAGATATAGTCACCCTCAACGAATGTTTTTCCGCCGAGTTCAAATTTCTTGTTAGCCTCGTCCATCTTGATGTCGCCGCAGCCTGATACACAGCATTCACCCATACCACGAGCAACAACAGCAGCGTGTGATGTCATACCGCCACGAACTGTAAGGATACCCTGTGCGGCCTTCATACCTGTGATGTCCTCAGGTGATGTTTCAAGACGTACAAGAACAACCTTTTCACCTTTTTCAGCCCATGCAACAGCGTCGTCAGCAGTGAATACAATTTTACCGCAGGCAGCACCGGGAGATGCACCAAGTCCCTTGCCCATAGGAGTTGCAGCCTTGAGAGCAGCAGTGTCGAACTGTGGGTGGAGGAGTGTGTCGAGGTTACGTGGGTCAATCATTGCAACTGCTTCAGCAGGAGTTTTCATGCCCTCATCAACGAGGTCGCAGGCAATTTTAAGTGCAGCCTGAGCTGTTCTCTTACCGTTTCTTGTCTGGAGCATATAGAGCTTTCTGTTCTCAACAGTAAATTCCATATCCTGCATATCGTGATAGTGGTTTTCAAGAGTCTGGCAGACTTCAACGAACTGAGCATAAGCTTCAGGGAATGTTTCAGCCATCTGTTGGATAGGCATAGGAGTTCTTACACCAGCAACAACGTCTTCGCCCTGTGCGTTTGTGAGGAACTCACCCATGAGCTTCTTTTCACCAGTAGCAGGGTCACGGGTAAATGCAACACCTGTACCGCAGTCATCGCCCATGTTGCCGAATGCCATTGACTGTACGTTAACAGCAGTACCCCATGAGAAAGGAATATCGTTGTCACGTCTGTAAACGTTAGCTCTGGGGTTGTCCCATGAACGGAATACAGCCTTGATAGCACCCATAAGCTGTTCCTTCGGGTCATCAGGGAAGTCTACGCCGATTTTTGCTTTATATTCAGCTTTGAACTGCATAGCGAGTTCCTTGAGGTCATTGGCATCAAGCTCAACGTCCTGAGTAACACCCTTCTTTGCTTTCATTTCGTCGATAAGCTCTTCAAAATATTTCTTGCCGACTTCCATAACAACGTCGGAATACATCTGGATAAATCTTCTGTAGCAGTCCCAAGCCCAGCGAGCGTTGCCTGACTTTGCAGCGATTGTTTCAACAACAGTTTCATTAAGACCAAGGTTGAGGATTGTGTCCATCATACCAGGCATTGATGCTCTTGCACCTGAACGGACGGAAACGAGGAGCGGATTTTCCTTGTCGCCGAACTTCTTGCCTGTAACGCCTTCCATTTTAACGATGTACTCGTTGATTTCAGCCATAATCTCATCTGAGATACCGCCGTCCTCATAATACTGAGTACAAGCCTCTGTTGTGATTGTGAAGCCCTGAGGAACAGGAAGACCGATGTTAGTCATTTCAGCGAGGTTAGCACCTTTACCGCCGAGAAGTTCTCTCATTGTAGCATTACCTTCTGAGAAAAGGTAACAATATTTTTTTGCCATTGGTATATACCTCCAATTTTAAACTTTACCGGAGAGACATCATCAATCTCTCCGACTTATATATATTATATCATACTTTGCTAAAAAATACCATATATAATAAGACAAAAATTCGCCGTTGATTTTATTGCACTTTGCACAAAAAAACACAATTAAAAGACGTTTCAGAGAAATCGTCGAAAAAGTATGCCTGAAAAACTGCATTTTCCGCCGATAAATTTTTTATGTCACTATGCACAAAAATATCGTTCTTTTTTCTATGCACTTTTTTAAGACTTTTTCAATGTTTTATGTTATAATAATGTATAGGAAAAATTTATGGGAGTGATTTTATGAAAATACTTGTAGTGGAGGACGAAATGCAGCTTGCGGACGCTTTGTCCGAACTGCTGAAAAGAAATATGTACTCCGTTGATACGTTCTACAACGGCATTGACGGTCTTGACAACGCACTGACCGGAGTTTACGACTGTATTATACTTGATATTATGATGCCTGGTATGAACGGTATTGAAGTCCTGAGAAATCTCCGCACAGAGAAAATCAATACGCCAGTTCTTCTGCTCACCGCAAAGAGTGAAGTCGACGACAAAATAAACGGTCTGGACTGTGGTGCGGACGATTACCTGACAAAACCATTTGTGACAGGTGAACTTCTTGCAAGAGTTCGTGCGCTTACACGGCGTAAAGGTGAAATTGTTGACGAAGACAAGTTTGAATATAAGGGACTTGCTCTCCACAAGAATACCTGTTCCATAAGCTGCAAGGGAAATGATATGAAATTAAGTCTCAAGGAATATTACATAATGGAAATGCTTATTGCAAATCATGGGCAGATACTCCCGAAAGAACGCATTATTGAGAAAATATGGGGGAGTGAAAGTGATGTTGAGTACAACAATATTGAGGTGTACATATCATTTCTGCGCAAGAAGATAGCGTCTGTTGCGGCTGATGTGCAGATTAAAACAGCCCGTGGCATCGGATATTTTCTTGAATGAGGTGATTTGCATTGTTCAGAAAAGTACAGCTTAAGTTCTTCGGAATTATAACTGCTATTCTTATCGCCATATTCATTGCACTTCTCAGCGGTATAAATATCATCATGGACGTACTTATGGAACGGCAGACTAATGTTGTGCTGGAGCAGGTTGCATCAGGTATTGAATATAATAATGATACAAACAGCTTTACGTTTACAAATCCGAATCTGCATAAAGAACCGCCGAAAGAGGAAATTCCGCCGAAAAAAGAAGTAACAACGGCAGTTACAAGCAAAGTCACGACTACAAAGAGCATTAAGGAAACGACAACGGCTGTGACAGAGAATAATGCCGGAGAAACAGAGGTGACAAATCCGCCTGAAACGAGTGTTCCGGAAACGGAAGCACTGACAGAAGAACCCGTTCCCGAAACAGACCCTCCCACTGATGCGCCTACAGAGCAGATTACGGAAAGTCCGCCTTTAACAGAACCTCCTGTTGAAGAGAATACAGAAGTGGAAGACTGGCGGCAGGACTGGGAAGAACCTCCGGAGCGTCCGGAACAAGACCCTTGGCGTGATGACTGGAATAACTGGGGAGAATGGGACAGACCTGAATGGAATGACAGACAGAATTACGACAAAGAAGACGGCAGAGCGCACCCTGACCATGAAGTTTGGGGTGAGGGAGGATTTACTCCCACTGCTGACACTGACTTTGCTCCTGTTCTTGACGGATATACAATAACTGACGGCGATAAGCCCCCTGTTCAGCACGATGATAAAAATAAATTCCTTGAACCTGTTCCGAAGTCGATTAATTCAATTAACTTTTTCGTGATTATGGCGGATAATGACGGTACTTATATTGCCTCCCTCAACAACGATGATATGACGGAAGAAACTGCACAGGGCTATATTACTCAGATACTCAGCCACAAGGATAAATCAGGTACTGCTGATAATTACAGTTTCTATACGGAGAAAAAAAGCAATGGTACTGTTATAGTTTTCACCGACAGAACGGCGGAAATCAACATCATGAACAAACTGAAACGCACAACTGTCATTGTCGGAGTTATAAGCATAATTTTTCTTTCAGTCGGTGCTTATTTCATAAGCGGGCTGATTGTCCGTCCGCTGAAAGATACTTTTGAAAAGCAGAAACAGTTTATTTCCGATGCAAGTCACGAACTTAAAACTCCGCTTACTGTAATTTCTGCAAATGCAGATGTGCTTTCAGGAGAAATCGGAAATAACAAGTGGCTTAATTACATACAGGACCAGGCAGAACGAATGAATGTTCTTGTAAACGATTTGCTTAGTCTGACACGTCTTGAAAACAAGTCGAATAATTTCATTCAGACGGAATTTAATTTAAGTCAGGCGATTATAAATACTGCACTGCCTTTTGAGTGTCAGGCTTTTGAATCAAATAAGAACTTCGTACTCAATATTGACGAAAATATTTCAGTCTGCGGAAGTGAACAGCATATAAAGCAGATGGCAGGAATATTTATTGACAATGCGCTGAAATATTCAAAAGACGGCGGAACTGTCCGTGTTTCTCTTACTAAGGAAGACGGCAGGACTGTATTTTCTGTGTATAACACGGGTTCAGGCGTAAAGGAAGAGGATAAGTACAGGATTTTCGAGCGTTTCTACAGGAGTGATGAATCAAGAAACCGTTCAACAGGCGGTTACGGTCTTGGGCTTGCTATTGCCAAATCAATTATTGATAAGCATAAATTCAGAATAGAAGTCGAAAACGAAGAGGGCAGAAGTATCTGCTTTATAGTAAGAATGTAAAACAAAATCCCCGTTAATAAACGGGGATTTTGTTATTTTGATATATCTTCATAATATTTGTTGACTTTATGGCAATTTTTGTGTTATAATATTTACGCTGAATATTTTACTAAGGAGAATTTTGTTATGAGTATTTTTGATGTGTTCGACAGGATTTCCTCTGATACGACAGGAAAAAGAGGTAAAATAGAATATATAATAGTAGGACTGGGCAACCCTGGAATGGAATACGACGGCACACGTCACAATGCAGGATTTTTTACTATAGATACGTTTGCGGAGCAGATGGGTGAAGAGATAAACAGGTTAAAATTCAAGGGCAGGACTGCTGAAGTCACTGTGGAAGGCAGACGCTGTCTGCTCCTTAAACCAACTACTTATATGAATAACAGCGGTGAAGCCGTTGTTCAGGCTATGGAGTTCTATAAAATTTCAATAGAAAACCTTATCGTTATATATGACGATATTTCTCTTGAGCCTGGAAAACTCCGCATACGCCGTAAAGGAAGCCACGGCGGTCATAACGGTGTCAGGAGTATTATTGAACTTACAGGTAAAGACAGTTTCCCCCGTATCAAAATGGGAGTGGGCAGGAAACCGCACCCCGATTATGATTTAGCTAAATGGGTACTGGGAAAATTCAGTAAAGAAGATGCCGTAAAAGTAAAATCGGCGGCTGAAAATGCCTGTGAGTGCATAAAGCTTATGGTTTCGGGGAAAACAGATGAGGCAATGAATAAATTCAACAGCTGAATTAACGTACACAACGGAGGGCAAAATGAGTATATTCAATTCGGTTTTCAGAGAACTTTCAGGATACAAAAGTATATGTGAATGTATTGATAAAAAGATTTCACCTGTTTCTGTGACAGGTCTTTCGCATATACATAGAGCAAACCTTTTTTCTGCACTCAGCGGAGAAAGAATAAATCTTGTTGTGACAGGCAGTGAGGCTATGGCGAAAAAGCTGTGTGATGACATTAATATGATGTCGGGAACTGAAACAGCTGTTCTTTTTCCGTCAAGGGAGCAGGTTTTCATTCCTGTTGATACGGCAAATCATGAGTATGAATATATGCGGATTTCCGCACTTGCAAGAGCAGTCCGAAACAAATGCAGTATTATATGCGCTTCTGTTGAAGCAGTCATGCAGACTGTAATCCCTGTTGATACGCTGATTTCCTCCGCTATTGAAATTACTGAGGGACAGACTATCGACCGTGACGGACTTTGTGCTGAACTTACAAGGTGCGGTTATCAGAGGTGCGAGAAAGTTGAGGGAGCAGGTCAGTTCTCTGTGCGTGGAAGTATTATTGATATTTTCCCTGTGCAGTCCGATAAACCCGTGAGGATTGAACTGTGGGACGACGAAGTGGAGACTATTGCAGAATTTGAAACCGATACGCAGAGACGAAGTGCAGAACATATCACAAAACTTGAAATTTCGCCTGCAAATGAGATTATATGCGATATGAATGTACTTGCTGACAGCCTTGAAAATCTGCTTAAAAAAGTGCGTGGAAAGAGAACTGAAATTGTGCGGAAAAATCTCGGTGCGGACGTGAAAAGACTGAGGGCAGGAGAAATTCTTCCGCACGGAATGAAATACTATTCGCTTGCCTATCCCGAAACAGCAACGGTATTTGACTATGTTGACGGTGCTGTTATTTTCAATGACTATTCGGAAATCATGGAAACTGCAAACGCAGTTACGGCACGTTTCAATGAAGATGTGAAAATTCTGCTCGAAGATGGAATGATTTGCAAAGGGCTTGACGATTTGCTGATAGAGTTCCCGAAAATTCAGCAGCTGGCGGAAAAGAAAGTCTGCCTTTATGTCAGCAGTTTTCTTCAGGGCGGTGAACGTATCGACTACAATAGAATTGTAAGTTTTGAAGCAATGCAGAATGCTTCGTGGGGCGGTGAAATGAAACAGCTTGTTGAGGATATAAATGACTGGAAATCACGGAAATACCGCATTATTCTGTGCGCAGGCAGTGACAAGACACTGCATCTTATTCAGCAGGATTTACTTGCGAATGACATTCCCTGCGATTTGGCAACTGACGGTGTACCATTGCAGGCAGGTCGTGTTTGTCTTATGTCGGGAAGTCTCAGCGGAGGATTTGAGTACCTTGAAAATAAGGTCGTTGTAATTACGCAGGGAAGGGCTATTGAAACAGTACGCCGGAGAAGAAACAGGAAACGTAGTAAAGCAGAGGAAATACGCAGTCTTGCCGATATTGCAACGGGTGATTTGGTCGTTCATGCTACTCACGGTATCGGCCGGTTTATGGGAATTGAAAAACTTGAAGTAGAAGATATTGTGAAAGACTATATAACAATACAGTATGCAGGAACAGACAAGCTGTATATTCCCGTAACACAGCTTGACATGGTATCGAAATATATAGGCGGTCGGGACGATACAGGCGTAAAACTTACAAAACTTGGTTCGGGCGAATGGCAGAGAAAGAAAAACAATGTAAAGCGTGCCGTTAAGGATATGGCAAAGGAATTAACCGCACTTTACGCAAAACGTGAACAAAGTAAGGGATTTGCATTTTATCCCGACGACGAAATACAGCGTGATTTTGAGGAGCGTTTTCCTTATGTTGAGACAGACGACCAGCTTAATGCAATCAGTGAAATAAAAGCGGATATGGAGCGTGGCAGACCTATGGAACGTCTTCTGTGCGGTGATGTCGGTTTCGGAAAGACCGAAGTCGCTCTCCGTGCAGCCATGAAATGTGTGCTTTCAGGAAAGCAATGTGCTATTCTTGCCCCGACAACTGTTCTTGCGTATCAGCACTATCAGACCGCCTCAAGACGATTTGAGCAGTTCCCTGTCAATGTGGAACTCCTCAGCCGATACCGTACACCGAAACAGCAGACGGAAATAATTAAAAAATTAAAGCAGGGCAGGATTGATATTCTTATCGGTACTCATAAAATCATACAGAAAAATGTTGTTTTCAAGGATTTGGGTCTTGCAATAATCGATGAGGAACAGCGTTTCGGAGTTGCGCATAAAGAGAAGTTTAAGGAGACTTTTACGGGCGTTGATATTCTTATGCTGTCGGCTACTCCTATTCCACGTACTCTCAATATGGCTATGAGCGGAATACGTGATATGTCAGTGCTTGAAGAGCCTCCGCAGGACAGATACCCCGTGCAGACTTATGTAATCGAGTATAATCAGGCAGCTATTTTGCAGGCTATTATGCGTGAACTGAGACGTGGCGGACAGGTATACTATATTCACAACAGGGTTGATACAATAATTAACTGTGCGGAAAAATTGCAGAAGATGCTGCCCGACGCAAGAATAGCCTGTGCTCACGGACAGATGTCGCAGGAGGAAATGTCGGACGTATGGGAACAGCTTGTCGAGCATGAAATTGATATTCTTGTATGCACTACTATCATTGAAACAGGCGTGGACGTTCCGAATGTGAACACACTGATTATTGAAAATTCCGATTGCTTCGGACTGTCACAGCTTTATCAGCTTCGTGGACGTGTCGGACGTTCAAACCGCCGTGGGTACGCTTTTTTCACCTACCGTAAAGATAAGGTGCTTACTGAGATTGCCGCAAAGAGACTTGAAGCAATGCGTGAGTTCACACAGTTCGGCAGTGGTTTCAGAATTGCACTCCGTGACCTTGAAATCCGTGGAGCAGGAAGTATACTGGGCGGAAGTCAGCACGGTCACATGGAAACAGTCGGCTATGATATGTATCTGCAACTGCTTTCGGAGGCAGTGGCGGAGGAAAAAGGAGAAAAACCCGAAAAAGTTCCTGAATGCCTTGTCGATGTGCAGATAGATGCGCATATTCCCGAAACATACATTTCAAGTCTCAATCAGAGGCTGGACGTTTACAGAAAAATTATGTTTGTTGTGAAGGACGAGGATAAACTCGACCTGATTGATGAACTTATTGACAGATACGGCGAACCGCCGAAAGCTGTTATTGGTCTTATTGAAGTATCAGTACTGAGGAATAAGGCGGCGAGACTGGGAATTACTGAAATATCACAGAAAAATGCGCAGATGTATTTCTATACGGAGTATCTTGAGGCAGGACAGATTGAGGCACTCTCTTCCGCATACAAGGGGAAAATTACTTTCAACGGCTTCGGGAAATCCTATGTTTCAGTGAAAATAAATCCGAAGATAAAGCCGTTTGATATGATGAAAGAAGTTGTGAACATCGTTGAAAAAGCAAAAGGTGACGTATAAATGAAAAAAATTTTAATAACTGCCGGATTTTTTATGATTATCCTTGTTTCTGTGATATGGACTTTTATCTTTCAGGAGAATAATTTTCCTGAACCTGCTGAATGCAGTGACCCGAATGCAGTTACTTTTGATGACGGCGACTTTTCCTTTGCTTTCACCGATACGTCCGGCGTAGACCACGCAGACGGCGAACTTACTGTAGCGGAAGTCAAGGGAAACAGAATGCTTGAATTTGCGGACGACGGTACAAACTTTGCGGACGGTACTGTACAGAAAGTGAAAATCGATGCAGCAAGACTGCTAAGTCCTGAAAATCTTGCGAAAGTGCGTTCTGTTGAACTTGATGTGTACGCCGACGCAACGGCAAAGGAATTGATTACAGAAAACGGTAAAAACGTAAAAGCACCCGGCTGGATTGGAGGCGGAGCAGGTGCGAATACATCGGGCGATAAGTGGTATGAGTTCGGCGACTGGGAAGACGGCGAATATAATTTCAGAATGTCAGGTGCGGTTCACCTTGAACTGAAATTTCTGCTTGCTGAAAAAGGGCAGTGCTGGGAAAGCGGTATGGACGAAGCTGCCCTTGTTATTATGCGCTGGGGTGCGCAGAATGAGGGAAATTTCTACATAGACAATATTGTTTTCTATGACAGGAATAAAAATTCCCTGCCGATTGAAAAAAGTCCGAAACCCGAAAAGCAAGATGAGTGAGAGCTGCTGAATGAAAACTTCAGCAGCTTTTTATTATTATCACTTCACATTTCCTGTTGATTTTTTTGCAGTTTCTGATAGTGTATTCAGTTCCTTTTGATTTGCCGTCCCAGAAAGCGAGAACAAAGTCTGCATATTCGATAATCTGTAAATTACGTTTCAGTGGTGCGCCGTGACTGTACCGTTTGTAGTCAGGCAGGAACTCCCTGAGCGGTATATTATGTGCGAGGGCGTATTCTCTTGCGCAGGTATCGATACCCGTTGCGCCTCCGCTTACGATTTCCGTAACTCCTTCGGGGATATACGGGGAGATGTCGATGGTCAGTTCACGTGAACCAATGATAGCTAATTTCATAGAAAAAACTCCTTATTAAAAATATTAGGCGTGTTTTAGATACTGTTTAGGCACTGCTTAGGCATTATTTAAACACGTTAATTACATTATAACACAAAATTGAGGTAAAATAAATATGTTTTGAAATTATTTTAATTTTGAAAGGAAAATTTTTTATGAGTAAGATAAAAAGTTTATCAATTAGAATTGACGAAAATATGCTTAACAAACTGCATTATGTGGCGGATTATGAGGCACGCTCCGCAAACGGGCAGATTCTTGTGCTTATCAGGCAGTGCATTGAGGACTTTGAGAAAGAACACGGAAAAATCGAGTTCGGCAAAGATGTCAGCAACTGAAAAAAGTCTGTCCCGTTCGGACAGACTTTTGCTGTATTTTATAATTCAGTTTTTTGATTTTCTTTCACGGAGTTTTCTGAAAAATTCCCTGAGTATGCAGGAACATTCGTTCTCCATTATACCTCCGTAGACGGCAGGCTTATGATTGTACGGCAGACTGAACATCTTCTGTACTGATACGGCTGAACCAGCTTTCATGTCGTATGCACCGAAATAAACGTCATCTATGCGTGAATTGATAATTGCACCACAGCACATCGGACACGGTTCAAGAGTGACATACAATGCGCAGTCGGGAAGCCGCCAGCCATGCAGATTTTTGCAGGCATCGTCTATGGCGATTATTTCAGCGTGTGCAAGGGCATTTTTCCCTGTTTCACGCCTGTTTCTGCCTTCGCCTACTATTTCGCCTGTGGATTTGCGTACAATCACTGCTCCGACGGGGATTTCTCCCTCTTCTGCGGACTGCTCGGCGAGTTCAAGCGCACGTTCCATGTATTTGTCCACGTTAAATCACCGCCTTTACTATTGCAGAAACTATACAGAGAAGCATGACTGCGGAAAACGGAAACGTTTTTGCACAATGCAGAAATCTTTCCCCGTATGAAAGTTCGGATTTATAGAATGCAAGACCACGCTTTTTTGTCTTTGCAACGTATATCCAGTACACCAGAAGACCGGCTGCACCGGCAATAAGCATGATAATCATGAACAGATTTCTTGTCATCAGCATTTTGTCCGAAGTGTCAACCTCAATTATTGTAAGTGTAAGTTCGTACATTTTGTATACAATGATAACCGCCACAGAAGTGAATACAGTACCGCTTGCAACCATTCCGTAAGACGCAATAACTGATATAAGCAGAACAGCGTGCATTTTGGACAAATCCTGAGATAAAAGCATTGTCATGACGGAAGTAACGACGATGGCGAACACATCTCCGAACTGTCTGAGTACGGCAAACATTGCTCCACGAAAGAAAAATTCTGAAACAATTGACATAATTATAATATCAAAAATTGTGTAAACTATAAATTCGGATTGCCCCCACACAGAAACGTCTGTTTCGATATTTTTGAAAAATTCATAGATTTCCTTGCTTTCACTTGAATAGGCTGACGGCAGACTTGTAACCGTGCAGACAATAAGTGCAGTTGAAATCGCACCCAATAATGCCATTGAATTGTTCATGCTCCCCATAAATTCAACCCTTGCAGGAAGTTTAAACCTGAAATGCAGAAATACAAAAGGAATAAAGACTTTTATAAAAGCCATTGCAATAACAGCCGTTATTATTTCCGTACTTCCGCCGTAAATAACAGAACTGAAATAATTGTTATGTATGTTGACACCGCAGAAATCCAGCACAGATATAATTATTTTACTGATGACATCGCCGGAAACAATCCATATAAGTATTGCGAGACCGATATTGTAGAAAATGTCGGAGAGAACCTGTTTTTCTGCGTCAACAGCGGATTTTTCAATAAATCCACGGCTTTCAATGTATATACTTTCCCTTTTGTTTTCCGCAAAACTGAATGCAAAAGGATTGCCTTTTTTTCTGCGCCATTTTCTGAATTTTTCGTTATACAGTTCATTCTGTGTTGAATAGTCAAATTCGCCGATAACATCAATAATATCTTCCTGCTTTGTATTTTTTAAATCGCCGCTCATTTTTCATCTCCTTGTAACAATATAAACATACCCATTTTATTCTAACATAAAAAAACAAATTTTATGTTATTATTCAAACAATTATTTATTAATTTTATGTGTATTTATAAAAATAAAAAACTTATATGCTGAATAATTTGACTTGACATTAAATATATGCTATAATAAGAGTGATATTATAGCTGTCGGAGTTGATTTAATGGAATTTATCATAGTCCTTGTTGTCATAATAGTGCTTTGCAAGATTATCGGTATAAGCAATGAATATCTTATCATGGGCGGACTTGCCCTTGTGGAACTTGCTATTATTGCAATGCTCCTGCTTTTTGTTTACTTCTGTCTGCATCTTTTATTCACCAAAGGCAAAAAGGCTGAATTTGTCCGCACTGATAAACCAGATGGCAGTAAATTTCAGGTTGCTTACTATCTTGTGGACGGTGTGGAATATCCGTGCGTTTTCCCCCGTGAAAGCGGACTTGTTTATAAAATCAACAAGAAATGTACTGTCCGTTACAGCAAAAGATTAAACAAAGTCTATGATATATGGGCAATGCTTACCTGTATAATAGGACTTGCTTTCAGCGTCATGGCGGTGTATTTTTCCCTGCAAATACTTTCCTTCGTGGCGGTGTACTAAAGGAGTGATATAATGGAAGAAATTTTTAACTTCAAATCTGCTGATTTGGCTGAAATTATGCCCGATGAGACTGTATTATCCGATACTGCTGAACTTCTGAAAGTTTTCGGAGACACGACAAGAATACGTATTATTTTTGTTCTCACTCAAAGCGAAATGTGCGTGTGCGATATTGCAAACCTGTTAGGTATGACGCAGTCTGCCATATCCCACCAGCTCCGTGTGCTGAAACAGGCAAGACTTGTCAAAGCACGCAGAAACGGTAAGACTATTTTCTATTCCCTCTGTGACGACCATGTACAGAAAATCCTGCAATGCGCTATGGAACACGTCAGGGAGTAATTGTCATGCAGTACTTTGATTTCCACGCACACGCTTTCACTGATATTCTTGCAGAACGTGCCGTAGCTTCACTGAAACATACCGCCGAAATTTCAGAAAATACAGATATAAAGAAAATTTCTCCGCATACTGATGGTACAATAAGCGGACTTAGAAAAATCATGGCGGAATGCAATATAAGCCGTTCAATGATACTTCCTATAGCAACAAAACCGTCCCAGCAGACAACTATCAATAACTGGGCTGCTGAAATAATGGACGGAAGTATATACTGCTGTGGTACTGTCCACCCCGATGCAGACGATATTTTTCAGGAACTTGAACGTATAAAGTCGCTTGGTCTCTGCGGAATAAAATTCCATTCAGAATATCAGAATTTCCGTCCGGACGAAGAAAGAATGTTTCCTGTTTACAGGAAAATCGCTGAACTGGGTATGTTTGCCGTATTCCATGGCGGTTACGACCCGTTAAGCAAAGACGAAATTCTTGCAACGCCGAAAAGTTTCGCCAGTATTGCGGAAAAAGTCCCTGAACTGACTATAGTTGCAGCTCACCTCGGCGGTATGATGATGTTTGATGATGTTGAGGAGTACCTCGCAGGAAAATTCAGCAATGTTTATCTTGATACGGGTATGCTTTCCGGATATATCAGTCAGGAACAGATGTTCAGAATAATCAGAACTCATGGAGCTGATAAGATACTTTTCGGCAGTGATGTCCCGTGGGATAATCCGCAGAACGAAATTGATTTGATTAACTCTCTTCCCCTTGAATGTGAAGAGAAAGAAAAGATATTTTACAAAAATGCAGAAAATCTTCTGCGGAAAGGCTGAAATTATGGATATGTACGACAGCGATTTAGCAGTATTGCAGTCTTCAGGATTTGATATACCTGCAACAAGATTTATACAGATAAATGGCGAAGGACTTGAAAATGCTGTGATAGATACGGGTATTGATGCTGTACTGAAAATATGGCATATGGCAGAAAAAAATGAAGTCCCATATACTGAAAGTATCAAAATGAGCTACTGTGCGAACTGCGATATTGTATTCAAGGGAAGTAATCTGCTTCTGTTTCTTAAAGAATACTATCCCGATAAAGTGCAGTGTTTTGCGGAAAAGATAAATTCCGGTGCTGAATACACACTTCTCTGCATTGATTTTTCATAAGATAAGGAGCTGAAATATTTTGTCAAGAGAAGCTATGATAGTACTTGATTGCAGAAGATATTCGGCAGATATATCCGATATTATAGAAGTATTCCGCAAAGCTGGCTGGAAAACTCATAATAATAAAAATTTAACTGAATATCTGCCATTAAGAGATAATAACCAATATGACTGGCAGATTTCAATGCTGAGTGACGGCGATTTAACGGAACTGATATTGCAGAAACAGAATAATTCAGAAAAAATTGGTATCAACCTTTTTTATGAACATTCAGATATTGGTATTTCAATGTTAGCTGAAACAACAGCGGAAATTATATTATCCCTGAACATCAACAGGCAGATAGTTGGTAATAATATCACTGATATATGCTGGTATTTCAATAATATTATTCTTAAATTGTGCAATGCAGGCTGTTGTATTGATTATTTTCAGTTTTCAGACTATACTGACTGAATATAAAAGGAGAATAATATGATTTGGGTACAGGAGAAGATAAATGAGGATTTAAATAATATATATCCGCAAAGTATTGATATGCTCCGGAATATAGATGCAGTCCCTTATGACAAGGCGTTAAAAATAACCGCTTATCTTTGGGAGGGCTGTTTTCATTCAACAAATGTCTGGTGGATATATCTGTGCAGTGGTCTTTTATACAGAATACCTGAAAAATGGATTACAGAAAATATTGAAAATATTCTGCCTGTTATTGAAATTGACTGGGAAGACGATTTTGAATATTATAACTTATTCCCTGTGTTTTACCATATTCCCGAAATTGCAGATAAAGTATTTGAATACGCTTTAAATAAAATACCGGAATCGGCTGTCAAAGATGAGTGGAAAGAAGACATCAGGGAAAATATCGGGAGCAGGAAATTTTACGAAATATTTTCGGCTGAATTTAAACAGTTATATGAAGAGTAAAAAATAATCTTCAAAACTATTGCAAAATACGGTAAAAAATGATATAATAAAAATATTATTATGCCGTCGGAAAATTATACGGCAGAAGGAGTAAAAAAATTATGAATTACGGACATTTTGACCTCGAAAACAAGGAGTATGTGATTACAAATCCCGCAACTCCTGCACCTTGGGCGAATTATCTCGGCGACCCCGAATATGGTGCTATTATTTCAAACAATGCGGCAGGCTACAGTTTTGTGAAGTCAGGAGCAAACGGACGTATTCTCCGTTATCGTTTCAATTCAGATATGGCTCTTCCCGGACGCTATATCTACATCAGAGACAATGCAGACGGCGATTACTGGTCAGCATCGTGGCAGCCTGTAGGCAAACCGCTTGACCAGTATAAGTCTGTATGCCGTCATGGTACAGCCTATACTGTAATCTCCGCTGAATACAGGGAAATCAGCTCGGAAGTAACTTACTATGTACCCTATGGCAAGACCTATGAAGTATGGAGAGCAAAAGTCACAAACAATTCCGGCAGGGAGCGTAAACTTTCCGTGTACGGTTTCTGCGAGTTCACCAACGAAAACAATTACGAGCAGGACCAGGTAAACTTGCAGTATACGCTGTTCATTTCCCGTACAAGCTTTGAGGAAAATAAAATCGTTCAGCATATCAACGAGAATGACGGTAAGGACGAAACCGGCTCAAATAATCAGGAACGCTTTTTTGGTATGGTCGGCGCACCGATTTCTGCTTATAACGGCTCTCTGAGCGACTTTATCGGACCTTACAGAACGTATTCCAACCCGATTGCTGTTGAATCCGGAAAATGCAACAACGGTCTTAACTACAATTCCAATTCATGCGGTGCTTTGCAGTCCGATATTACTTTGAAATCGGGCGAAACTCAGGAATTTATCTACATTGTCGGACAGAAAAATAACGCAAAAGCTGCTGCTATTCTTAACGAGTATAAAACAGCAGGAAAAGTCGATGCCGAAATTGCCGAACTCAAGAATTACTGGCACACACAGCTTGGTAATTTCAAGGTTGAAACTCCGTCGGCTGAGTTCAACAACATGATTAACGTCTGGAACGCTTATCAGTGTTTTATCACGTTTATATGGTCGAGGGCTGCGTCATTCATTTACTGCGGTCTCCGCAACGGCTACGGCTATCGTGACACTGTTCAGGATATTCAGGGTATTATACATCTTAATCCCGAAATGGCTGCCGAAAAAATCAGGTTCATGCTGTCGGCTCAGGTTGACAACGGCGGAGGACTTCCGCTTGTAAAGTTCAATCACAATGCCGGTCACGAAAATACTCCAGACGACCCCGAATACGTCAAGGAAACGGGTCACCCGTCCTACCGTGCAGACGACGCACTGTGGCTCTTCCCGACTATTGTCAAGTACATCGGCGAATCGGGAAACAAGGCATTTCTGGACGAAGTTATCGTCTACGCAAACGGCGGTGAGGCTACAGTCTATGAACACCTCAAGAATGCAATCAGATTCTCTATGGAACATCTCGGCGTACATGATATGCCGGCAGGTCTTCATGCTGACTGGAATGACTGTCTCCGTCTTGGTGCAAAGGGCGAATCTACTTTCGTTGCATTCCAGTTATATTACGCTATGGACGTTATCAAAGATATGGCTGAATCAAAGGGCGATAATGATTATATTAAATATATTGACGATGTTCAGAAAAATCTTGCTGAATCGCTTGAAAAGTGCTGGGACGAGGACAGATTTATCCGTGGAATCCGTGAGGACGGCATTGTAGTCGGTGCTAAAAAAGACCCTGAGGCTAATATGTGGCTGAATCCGCAGTCATGGAGCGTAATTTCAGGATTTGCAAGTGCTGAACAGGCTGAAAAGGCTATGGACAGCGTTCACAATATTCTCAATACTCCTTATGGTGCGAAACTCCTTGAACCGCCTTACAAAGACCACTGGTTCGATGGTGCGTTAATGCATATCTTCAATGATGATACCAAAGAAAACGGCGGTATCTTCTCACAGTCGCAGGGCTGGCTTATACTCGCAGAATCTTTACTCGGTCACGGTAACAGGGCATTTGAGTACTTCATGGAAAGCTCACCTGCCGCAATGAATGACAAGGCCGAAATACGTGTTATGGAACCTTATGTTCACGGTCAGTTCACAGAATCAAAGGCATCTCCGTTCGAGGGACGTTCACACGTTCACTGGCTTACAGGTACTGCCTCCACTGTTATGGTAGGCTGTGTTGAGGGTATCTGCGGTATGCGTCCGGACGCTGACGGACTTCTTATATCTCCCTCTATTCCTGCCGAATGGGACGGCTTTAAGATTGAAAAGAACTTCCGCAACAAGAAACTCAATATCACTGTGGACAACTCCGCACACGTTCAGAGTGGTGTTAAGGAAATTATCCTCAACGGCGAAAAAACCAACAGTAATTATATTCCTGCCAGCAAGCTCGCTGATACAAACGAAATTACTGTTGTTCTCGGTTAATTCAAAGGGACTGAAATTCAGTCCCTTTATTTTTGAGTATTTTTTACTATTACTGCCATAGCCTTGTCGAGCGGTTTACCCAATATAAGAGCGGCTGCAAAATTGCCGATACAGTGAACGACATCAAAGGGAATACCCGAAATCCAGTAATTCAGGGCGTATGACGGTGATACAAATATGTACGGTACTGCGAATATTGCTCCAAAACAAAGTCCGAACGCCGCATTGATAATAGCCCATACAATCCAGCTGTCTGTTTTCCTGAATTTGTATACAATCAGTGAAAACAAGGGCCATACAATAAGATATGTACACCACCACAAGCCAAATCCCCATGTAATTGCTGTGAGGAATACATAGACGAAACACGCAAGTGTTCCCTCTTTGCCCAGATTTTTTGTGAATACAACTATCAGCAGTGTGACAACTTCAATGTTGGGTAATGCGGACAATGCAGCCTGTGAAGCGTACAGCAATGCGCCGAGCAGAGCAATTCGGGTTATCTGTATAAGCCTTATGTTTTTCAATAGCCGATTTTAAGTTCAAGCAGATATACGTCGTTGTCTGCAATGACGATTTCGTCAACTCCGGTCATAGCCGGTTCACCGTTGACTGAAATGCTCCACCATGACTGTTCCTCAGTGTTCGTACCATAGCCCTGAACGGAAGTTATAAAGCGTCCGTATTCCGATGTATCATAGCCGATAAGTCCCTCATTGTCGAGAAAATCACCCAGATACTGCTCGTCTGTGGAGTAGTTCTGTTCAAATGAGTAGTTGTCACGTTCGGAGACAATCTGCACAGTAATGGATTTGCTGTCATCTGTGGGCGTTTCCCTTGTATTTTTGTAAACGAAAATTAGTCCAACGCACACAGCCACAAGAATTACAATTCCTGCAATTATGGCGATAAGCCGTTTGTTATTCTTTTTTTCTTCCATAGTTAAAAAATCCTTTCAAAAAAATTGCCCTCCGAAAATATACGGAGAGCGAACTGCACAGCAAAAAATCACAGTCCATCGCTCGTAAACTGCAATAAAAAGTAGACCCGACTTAGCGTTCAGCTTCACGGTGGCGTGACCGTACAGGATTTGCACCTGTTTCCCTTTGCGTATTTCATTATAACAAAATCTTCCCGTATTGTCAAGTGCTTCGGGAGAGATTTTATCTGTTTTAAATTGATTTAATTTTATTGAGGATTTGTAGTTCTTCTTCAGTATAGTCAATCAAAAAGACTTTTTCATCATCAGAACTTAAAATTTTTGAGTTATCATCATCAATATTACAAGTATCATATATTTGTGCATTCTGTATGTTTTTTATTCTGTTTTTATATACAGAATTAACAATGACATGATTGTCTTTCTTCCATTTGCAAATAATATAAATACAAATCATTTCAACTATAAAAAAATAGCAAAACAAACTTTAAGCTTGTTTTCATAATAATCCCAGTTATTAAAGATGCCATCTATAGGCTCTGTTTTTCCTGAAAACTTTAAATATACTTCCCAAATGAGTATAGGTATATTGAAAATGCAGTATATTAATATCTGCCACATTGATTTCAAATTTTGAGTATAAATATTAAAAAAGCTTTCGTTAAAATTTAGTTCTGGTATCTTTATATCAGATTTAACAGGAATATTAATTTTCTTAGTTTTATTATTATATTTTTTCATTATTTTTATTTTTCCCGTTAAACTTATTTTATTTTTTTCATTATAGTCTTTAACATTTTTATTATATTTTTTTAGTTTAGCTATTATTATTGCTTTTTTACAATCTGCCTCATGCTGAGATGTATTAGCAATTATTATATTGAGAACAAATGTGCAGATTAAATTAGAAAAAACGCTTCCGCCAACTAACAAAGCAGTGCATAATAAAATAGAAGAAATTACAGCCCAGGTATTTTGGTATATTTCTTTGATAATCCAATAGACAGAAACAGCCAGTACAGCGATAATAAGTACAATTATTATATAAAAATCTAACATAAATTTCACCTCTAATTCTATTATAATTCTACATTAAAAATTATTATTTGTCAATATCTGAATTATTTTTTGCCATTATGAATATATCTTCAATTGATTTTTTATGCAGATTGACAAAATTTTAAATTAGTATAAAAATCTATTGAAATTCAGGGAAAAATAGTGTATAATAATATCTGATACAGTTTTTAATCAATTTTGTAAATATATTTGTTAGGAGTTGTTACTATGCGACTTGTTACACGTTCTGACTTTGACGGACTTGCCTGCGCCGCACTGCTGAAAGATGTCGGCGTTATAGACCACTGGAAATTTGCTCACCCTAAGGATTTACAGGACGGTCTTGTTGAAATCAATGAAAATGACTGCCTTGCCAATGTTCCTTTTGTAGAGGGCTGTGGTCTCTGGTTCGACCACCATTCCAGCGAATTTGAGAGAAATCAGCTTGAGGGCAAGTATAAGGGAGAAAGCAGAATTACTCCCTCCTGCGCAAGAATTATTTATGAATACTACGGTGGTGAAGAACGTTTCAGCCATTATGATGATATGATGACTGCCGTTGATAAAGTTGACAGCGGTAATCTTACCCGTGAAGAAATACTTAATCCTGAGGGCTGGATTTTAATAGGCTTCCTTATGGACCCCCGTACAGGTCTCGGAAGATGGCGCAATTTCACTATATCCAATTATCAGCTTATGGAAAAACTTATCGACTGCTGCCGCACAATGAATACAGAAGAAATTCTTGCTCTTCCAGATGTCAGAGAACGTATTGAAGTATATTTTGAGCAGACTGAAAAATTCAAGGAAATGGTCAAGGCTCATACACGCATTGAAAAAGATGTCATAATAACTGACCTGCGTGGTGTTGACCCGATATATTCAGGAAACCGTTTTCTTATCTACAGTCTTTATCCTGAACAGAATATCTCTGCATGGATAGTAAACGGCAAGGGCGGAAATGGTTGCAGTGCCGCTGTCGGTTACTCCATACTTAACCGTACTTCTGAAGTGAACGTCGGAAGTCTAATGCTGAAGTACGGCGGAGGCGGTCACAAGGCTGTCGGTACCTGCCAGTTTACCAATGAAAATATGGATACTGAACTCCCGAAAATGCTTGATGAACTTGTAAATTACAGTAAATAATTATAATGCCCTTTTCGTATATGCGGAAAGGGCTTTTATTTGTAAAATCTGTCTTGCTATTTTGCGGATTATATGATATAATAAAAGTAACCTGTTTAAAAAGGAGAACGATTATGAAACTTCTTGCAATTGACGGAAACAGTATTCTTAACCGTGCTTTTTACGGTATAAAACTGCTTTCAAATAAAAATGGTGTGTTCACTAATGCTGTTTTTGGTTTCATGAATATATATCTTAAAAATTTCAACGAAATCAAGCCGGACTATGTTGCTGTTGCATTTGATTTGCCGTCGCCTACTTTCAGGCATACAGCAGTTGCAACTTATAAGGCTAACCGTAAAGGTATGCCAGACGAACTTGCACAACAGCTGCCGTTAATCAAAAATCTGCTTACGCTTATGGGTATAAAAATTGTGGAATGTGAGAGTTACGAGGCGGACGATATTCTCGGTACTCTTTCAAAAGTCTGCACGGACTGCGGAAATGAATGCTTTATTCTTACCGGCGACCGTGACAGTCTTCAGCTGATTGACAATAACGTGACAGTCGTGCTTGCAACGAATAAGGGCGATATAAAATACACTCCCGAAAAATTCAATGAGGATTACGGCTTCGCTCCTGTTAATCTCATTGACTTAAAGGCACTCATGGGCGACAGTTCCGACAATATTTCGGGTGTTGCAGGAATAGGTGAAAAAACTGCCTCAATGCTTATTAAAAAGTATGGCACTATCGAAAATCTCTATGCAGAGTATGAAAATTCAGAACTCACAAAAAGCGTTAAAACTAAACTTGCGAACGGTGAAAATTCCGCAAAGGAAAGCAAGTGGCTTGCTACTATTGTCCGTGACGCTCCGATTGATAAAGTTCTTGAAAATTACAGAACCGGCAGAATTGATACAGAGGAAGTAAGCAAATTACTCACGGAACTGGAAATGTACAAACTTCTTGAAAAACTGAATATTTCAGCACAGTCCGCACAGGCGGAGCAGGAAGCGTATGAGCCTGTTGAAGTCACGGAAAAAAATCTGACAGAAAATGATGTCAATAATTTCAGTAATGTAAGCTATCTCTTCGACGGTGTAAATCTTGCCGTAAGGGACGGAAATTCAGTTTACAGGACAAATTCCGTTGAACTGATATGCGCTTTTCTTGCATCTGAATGTAAAAAGATTACAGACAATGCAAAACCGCACTACCATTTTGCTATGATGCACGGAATAAATCTGCTGAACCTGAAAAGTGATGTTTCAATATGCGGTTATCTGCTTAATACTTCCTCTTCTGATTATTCTACAGAACATCTGTGCGCTGAATACGGTGTGCATTATTATGCTGAAAACGGCGTATATGCTGACCTGATTTCCCTTGACGGACTTATAAAAAAACTCCGCACTGTTATCGAAAAAGAGGGTATGACTTTTCTGCTTGATAATATAGAAATGCCGTTGATTGAGGTGCTTGCTTCAATGGAACATACGGGGATTGAAATAAATCAGCAGGGTGTTAAGGATTTCGGCGTACATCTTTCTGAAATGATTGAGGAAACTCAGCAGATGATTTTTGATGATGTGGGTCATGAGTTCAATATTTCGTCGCCCAAACAGCTTGGTGTTGTACTGTTTGAGGAACTCGGACTTCCGCCGAAGAAAAAGACAAAAAGCGGATATTCCACAAATGCCGATGTTCTTGAGGAACTCAGAAATTATTCGCCTGTTGTTGATAATGTCCTGAAATACAGGCAGTATATGAAACTTAATTCGACGTATGTTGTCGGACTTCTTGACAAAGTTGCGGAAGACGGCAGAATACACACCTGCTTCAAACAGACGGAAACACGTACAGGCAGAATTTCTTCAATTGAACCAAATATGCAGAATATTCCTGTACGTACAGAGTTAGGCTCACAGATGAGGAAATTTTTTGTTGCGGAAAAGGGGAAAGTGCTTGTCGATGCGGACTACAGTCAGATTGAACTGCGTGTTATGGCACACCTCTGCGGTGATAAAAATATGATTTCCGCATTCAATTCTGGTGAAGATATTCACACAATGACTGCTTCGCAGGTGTTTGATATTCCTGCAATCATGGTTACGCACGAGATGAGGAGTAACGCAAAAGCCGTGAATTTTGGCATAATCTACGGTATAAGCGAATTTTCTCTATCAAAGGACATTAACGTGAGTGTGGCAGAGGCAAGGAAATATATTGCAGATTATTTCGGAAAATATCCCGAAGTAAAGAAATTTCTTGACAGAACAGTGGCAGGTGCTAAAAAATCGGGTATTGTATCAACTATGTTCGGACGGAAAAGATATATACCTGAAATCAAATCATCTAACAAAATGGTGCAGAAGGCAGGCGAGAGAATTGCAATGAATACTCCCGTTCAGGGTACATCGGCGGATTTGATAAAGATTGCAATGATTAATGTCTACAGACGGCTGAAATCGGAAAATCTTTCAGCAAATCTGATTTTGCAGGTACATGACGAACTTATCATAGAAAGTGATATTTCGTGCGCTGAACGCTGTGCGGAAATTCTCAGGGAAGAAATGATGAACGTCTGTGAAATGAAAGTACCGTTGCTGGTGGACGTAAACAAAGGAGAAAGCTGGTATGATGCAAAAGGATAATATTGCACTGCACAGAGTGACAGCGGATACAAATCCGGCTGTATTTTCCGCACTTTCCGCACTTGACAAGGCTTGTGTCGGTGCGGACGGCTGGTCGGCACAGTCATTCCGTTCAGAAGTCGAAAAAGATAATGGCGTTGTAATTGCCTGCTATGCAGATATGTGCGTAGCCGGACTTATTTCAGGCTATTTTGCAGGAGATGAGGCGGATATAACGAGTGTTGCTGTTGACGAAAATTACCGCCGTAACGGGATTGCTTTACGTCTTATGCAGGAATTTGAAAAAAATCTTCCTGAATATATCAGTGAAATTTTTCTGGAAGTAAGAGAAACGAATATTCCTGCGATTTCACTCTATCAGAAATGCGGATTTGAAAAGTTATCCATAAGAAAAAACTTTTACTCAAATCCGCCCGAAAACGCTGTTGTTATGGTGAAGAAGGTGAAATAATGGATATTGTCAGGATTTTGAAAATCTGTATTGCAGTTATAGCCGTCGTAGCGGTAATATTTGTCTCATGTTTTTATTTATTCGGAGAAATGTGGTTTGTATTGTCTGTTCTTTTCTGTTTTGGTATTTTTTCTTCATGGCTGTTTATGTCAGCCTTGAAACAGCTGATTTACATAAAAAAACTCCACAAAAAAGGTAGCCGCACTAACGGAACGTTAACAGACGTGGTTTATTTACGAAATGGGTATAATTGTATAAGTTATCAGGCAGACGGAAAAGAATATAAATGTAAAAACGGACTGAAAATGGGCAAATGGAAAATTGGCTATAATAAAATACCGATTATTTATGACCCTGAATGTCCTGAAAACACTTGTCTCGAAAAATATGACCTTGTTTCAGCAATCGGTTATACTGTAATGTTCTCTGTTTTGGAAATGTTATGGGCAGGTGCAACAATATATGCGATAATTATATCATGGCAGTGATAATATAGAGTAGTTATGGTGAGAAAATTAGTATGAGACAGTTTGATATTTCATTTCCCGATAAGACAATTCTGGAAGTCAGTTTTTTAAATAAAAAAGATTTTTATAATCTTTCTGTTAAAAATAATAATCATCTGATTGTCGGCGGAGACAAGGATATAGCAGACAATCTTGTCGGGATTGCCGAAGACGAAAAAGTATACTATATTGAAGATGATACTCTCTGCTATATTGCGGTAAATATCAGGATTTTTGTAAAAGAACTTCTGTTATTTGACAGTTATATGAATACAGAAGCAGATAATCTTCCCGAAAATCCCGATGATAAAACACTTTCTGAATTTGCAGATAATTTTAAATCAAAAATTCTTGAACTGGATAAAGATGCTTTTAAAAGCGATGATACATTCTGGAGTGAAATCTGGGAGGAAATGGAATACGGAATTATTATCTGAAACAAATCAGACTTTACGGAGGTTAGAATAATGAAAGAAATAAATCCTGAACATACAAGGCGTGCAAAGGCTTTTGAATTATGGATTAATGCTCCAAATCCAATGGTAACATTTTTTAAAACTTTAGATGTTACTCCGCTTGTCAGGGTAAGTAAAAGAAAAAATCTGAAGTTTAATATGCTCCTGGATTACTGTATCGGTAAGGCTGCTTCAACCATAAAAGAATTCTATATACTTCCTGTCGGTAAAAAACTAATTAAGTATAATTCAATTGCAGTAAATACAATTGTCAGAAACAAAGACGGGGAAGTCAGTTCGTGCGATATTCTTTACATAGATGATTTAAAAAAATTTAATCATGATTACCTGAAATATACATTGCAAGTGGCTAAAAGATGCGAAAACAGAGACCTGATAAACAGTATGGTGATTGGTACGTCTGCTATTACAGATACTGAAATTGATGGTGCTGTTGGTATGAACAGCGGTATTTTTAATAATCCGTTTATTATATGGGGCAGATATAAAAAGAAATTTTTCAGATATTTCTTAAAAATATCTTTCCAGTTTCATCATACTCAAATGGACGGCGCTCACGCTGGAATATTTTTAGAAAATCTTCAGAATGAAATAAATAAATTCAGATAAAAAAATCAGTTAAAACAAGGCTTTATGGAGGTATACAATGGAATTTATATATATTTTAGTAACAGCACCGCCTGTTAATTTTGATTACGCATACAAAAATAAAAAATGAATTTGAATTTATGTGAAATGAGACATTATATAATTGCAACAATGATTATCAGTACGGCTGTTTTCTGGATTATAATTCTTACCGCCATTATCTATGGGTATATTCTTAAAAAAAGAGATACACATCAGAATAAGTATGAGAAATTTGATTTGTATGGAACACTATGTTTTATATTTAACCTGCTCGGCGGATTTCTGCTGTTTGAACTGCTTTCTCTGGCAATAGCTGTATTCGTTGGGTCAGTAATATTCAACATTATCCTGCATTTTCCTGCGTGGTACATTGCGATGTGGACTGCGGAAAGAATTTTTCCGCATATAGTAAATCGTCTTGTCGGGATTTTTGTTGACAATGATAAGTAAATTCTGATTTATGTAAATAAGTTAAAATAAATTGCAATTTATGGAGGCAACTGAATGAAACTTTGTACAGTATATATAATGGTAAATGATATAGAAAAATCTGTTGATTTTTACAAACAGTTATTACAGGAAGAACCGTTATACAGCAATGACGACAGGTGGGTGCAGTTCAGCAATCATATTGCACTTTATAATTACCGTTATGATAAAAAAATCATGGAAAGTGATTTTTCAGGTAATTTCAGTCAGACATATATTGAGGATTTCAATAAAATCAAAGAAAATCCTAAAAATGACATTGTTGTCTTTAATTTTGAGACTGAGGATTTGAAAAAAGAGTATAAGAGACTGAAAAATCTTAATATCGGAGAAGTTTCTGATTTAATGTATGTAAATGTCCATATGCCATACTGGTATTTTAACATAACAGACCCTGACGGAAATGTAATTGAAATAACGGGACAATATAATTAACAAAGAAAGGTGATAATATGTTAATACTTGGAATAGAAAGTTCCTGCGACGAAACGGCAGCGAGTGTGTGTGAGGACTGCCGTAATATAAAGTCGTCGGTCATTTCCACACAGATTGAGGAACATAAGAAATACGGCGGTGTTGTACCCGAAATAGCGTCACGCCGTCACTGCGAGAATATTCTCGGGGTTGTCCGCAAGGCTCTTGACGATGCAGGTGTAGCACTTGCAGACCTCGACGGTATTGCTGTGACCTACGCTCCCGGACTTATAGGTGCGTTGCTTGTGGGAGTGAATTTTGCCAAAGCACTTGCTTTTTCGGCAGGCAAACCGCTGATACCTGTACATCATATCGCAGGTCACATTGCGGCGAACTACATCTGCCACAAGGAACTTGAACCGCCGTACCTCTGTATAGTTGCGAGTGGTGCGCATAGTCATCTTGTGGAAGTGCTGAGTTATACGAAGTTTCATGTAGTCGGCAGAACACGTGACGATGCGGCAGGGGAGTGCTTTGACAAATGTGCAAGGGCTATGGGATTTTCCTATCCGGGCGGGGTTCACATTGACAGGGCTGCACAGTCAGGCGACCCGAATGCGTTTAAACTTCCTCACCCTGTTGTCGCTGGAAGTGAGTTTGACTTCAGTTTTTCGGGACTGAAAACTTCTGTTATAAATATGCTCCACCACGCTGAACAGAAAGGCGAGACAATTGACAGGAACAATCTTTCGGCAAGTATTCAGAAAGCGATTGCCGAAATTATTACAGACAAAACTATTCTTTGCGCCGATACTATGGGATATAAGAAAATCGCTCTCGCAGGCGGTGTTTCGGCAAATACCGGAGTACGTGCAATGCTTGCGGAAGCCTGTGCGCAGAGAGGATATGACTTCTATATGCCTGAAATCAGTCTTTGCGGAGACAACGGTGCAATGATTGCTTGTCAGGGAAGTTATAATTTCCTTGCAGGAATTACAGCGGACGAAAGTCTTAATGCAAGGGCAACTCTTTCAATGGACGAAATATAAACCGGAGGTAAAAACATGAAAAAAACAATTGCTACTCTTCTTGCAGTTGCAGGAATTACAGCGTCTTTCGCAAGCTGTTCAGATGCGCAGGAAAGTTCGTCGCAGACAATAATCCGTAAAAGTACTGCGCCGATTGATACTGCAATAATAGGCAAATGGTGGAACGGTTCAAGCGGATATGTTTTCGGCGAGGACAGAAAAGTCGATTTGGTTATGGATTTTTCCGCTATGGATATTCATTTCACAAGCGACGGCGAATTTGATAAGGCTGGAGAAATTATAGGCAAGGACAGTATAGCCTATGACGGCAAGGAACTCATTGTGTACTATGATATAGATGGAGATGTAAGTAAAATTGTACATCTTGAGCGCAAAGACGGGGAAAATCCTGACAGCATTGATGGTTCTTATACTCTTTACGGCGGTCTGCTTACGGAATACTTCATTGGAACAGTAGGCTTGTCTATTGAAAATATTATGAATGACGACAGCATTTCGCTTAGTGCGGAAATCGACGGAGAAAGTTTTATTCTCACTCTTGAAAACTACTGCGACTATGAAACCGTTAACGGTGCAGTTGAGATGTTCAGCCCGTATATCAGCTATGTTGACGAAAATGCAGACTGCATAAGATACAGTTACAGTGTTGACGGCGATACTCTCAATATGAAGTATGCTTCTGATGAGACTGCGCCTGATGAAGTATACACTCGTGTTGAGGAATAATCCATGCGCAAATCAGTTCTTATATTTGTGCTTCTGTTCAGTCTTGTATCATGTGGAGAAAATAAGGAAGTGCCTGACAACAGCATTGTCGGTGAATGGTACAGCGGTGAAATAGGCGGAAGTTTCTGTTTTGACGACAATAATAATTTCAGTCTTAAAGTTGATGTCTCTAAAACAATGTACATCGACGAAAATAATATTGCTCATATTACCGGCTCGGACGAGGATTTCTCCGACAGCTGTCATTTTGACGGCAAGACTTACAGTTTTGAGGTTAACGGCGTTGATATGCTTACAATGACCCGTGAAAATTCTGCCGAAACTGCTTTCGGCGAGTACACTCTTCAAAGCGGTATTCTTTACGACGAACTTGCTTCCGTTCACGGCGATTTAAACGGCAGATACAGCATAATCGCTGATAAAGACGTTTTCGATGCGAAAATCCGTATGTGTGAGTACAGCGTGAATGACAGCATGATTACTTTTTCGGGTGATGATTTATCATTTTTCGGTGCGGAAGAGGATACTGTCAGCATATTTAATTTTGCAGTCGAAAATGACGTTCTCACTCTTGTGGGTGAAAACGAAACACTTGTATTCTCAAAAAGAAAATAATCCTCGATTTAATGTTTAACGATAAAAAATTATCGTTTAATTTGCATAATAAAACTGTAAAATTATGCTTGTTTGTTATGCAAACGTATAAAATTTATCGTAAAACATTAAAAAGTAGTTGACAAACGCAAAATTATGTGATATTATATAATCACAGCAAGGGCAACAGCCCGAAATAAGTCAATTACTTGGAGGTAATTATTATGAAAAACGAAAACATCAGAAAAATCAACACGCTTGGCAAGGTAAGCAGAATACTTCTCATAATTGTGAGAATTGCCCTGATTATCGGCATTGTCAGCTGTCTTGTCGGTTCAGTCATAACGCTCACACTTCCCAAAGACGATATTGCCACAGCAACAGGAACAATGTCAGCGCAGATTACTGTTGATGATTCTGCAAAATTCTTTATATCAAGCGATGTTATAAATATCGGAGGAATTAAAATCAGCAACATTAACGAACTGAAAGAACATGATGAAGATGTAAGCATACTTGGTACTGATGTTAAACTGAAAATTGATGAAACAGAAAGCAACGGCAAAAAAATATATGATATTACAGCAGAACTTGATGCAAAAAATACAAAATCTATGGTATTTACCATGTTTTTTGCCTGCCTTACAGGTGCAGTTTTCTGTGCAATAATGCTTATTGTTATTATCTTTGCCGGAAAATTTGCAAAGACTCTTGAAACCTGCAATTCACCGTTTGAAGATAATGTTATCAAATCAATGAGAAATTTTGCATTCTCACTTATTCCGCTTGCTGTTGTATATTTATCCAATGGCGGAATAGATATGACTGCTGTAGTTGTTATTATAGCTGTTATAATCTTCTCGTACATTTTCAAATACGGCGCAGAACTTCAGAAAGAATCCGACGAAACAGTCTGAGGTGATGAAAAATGGCTATAATTTTAAGACTTGACAGGGTTATGGCGGACAGAAAAATGAGCCTGAATGAACTCAGTGAACGTGTGGGCATAAGCAACGTTAATCTGTCCAAACTCAAAACAGGCAAAGTAAGTGCGATACGTTTTTCAACGCTGAATGCAATATGTGCAGTCCTTGATTGCCAGCCTGGTGATATTATGGAGTTTACTCCCGATAAATAAATAAAAATCCGCCGAAACAGGCGGATTTTTTGTCTTATTCTTTATAAGGAAGTTTGTTAATCTGTTTAGCTTCAAGTTTCTGTATTGCCATAGCGTCTGCCCCCGTAACTTTTCCGTCGTCAGTGCAGTCAGCATTTGCGAGACCTTGTTCTGAAAGTGCGTATTTGTCTTCATTGCCGATATGCTGGATAATAGCAGTAGCGTCGGCAAGGTCAACAGTACCGTCCTCATTGGCATCGCCGATAATAATATCCGTATCTGTAGTAGACTGTGTGCTTTCAGCGGAATACACTCTCTCATACATAGTTTCAGCCCATAACCTGCGCATTTCTGCGTAACCTGTATCGTTCGGGTGAACGCCGTCGCCGCTGAGATAATCGGGGTGTTCAGTAAAGAATGCCTCAAAATCAACACCCTGCACGATTTTATCGCCGTATTCCTCATAAAGTTTGTCAATTACGGCATTATACAAAGGGACGTTGTTTTTAACGTCATCATTTGTTGATGCTGGAATTTTCGGCAGTACAGGGATTTTTCCTGCTTTTATAACTGCGTCAATCATATATTTTGTGTTGTCATAGTATTCCTGCGTTGCATTCGGGTTGCCCCAGCAGTCATTTGTGCCGTAAGCTATACTTACATACTTTGCCTGCGATACAGAAAGCCAGCGGTCAATATTTTCCTTACCGTCGCTGCTTCTTATACCGCCTATTCCGCCGTTTTCCTGAACAGGAAAGTATTTGCTGTCAATCTGATTGATATAAGTTGCAAAACCTGTACCATAGCAGTTGTTCATTCCGCCTGCTGTTATGGAGTCGCCCAGAAAAAGCCAGCTGTCAGAAATTCCGTCGCTTCCGCTGTGAACATCAAAATTGACGGAGGCTGTTTTTCCCTCCTGACCGTCCGCCTTTGTGATATTGAGACGTATCCAGTTGTAGCCTTCCATGTTCACGAGGTGCTGACGTGACGCAAGGACGTTGTCGGTGACTGTTTCGACGATTTCCCAGTTATCTGTAGGGTATTCTCCGCCGTCCGCCTTGTTGATTTCCACAGTATATTCAGTCGGTTTCATATTGCTGTTTGCAAATGAACCGATATTGTCGAATGAACTTGTATTGTACCACACGGCAATGACCTGCTTTTTCTGTTCGTCGGGGACTTCCGACAAATCATAGGCGATGTAGTCGGGCGCACTCATGAAACAGAATGAGAAATAATGTTCATCGTTGGCGGATTTTGCGTCGCCTGTACCCGAATATGCAGGGCAGTTTCTGCTTATTACTGGATTAGGCGTAACTTCCGCTGAAGCAAAGCCGGTACACAGCGAAGATGTCACAGCAAGAATTGCGGTGACTGCTGAAATCATTTTTCTTAAAAATTTTTTCATATAGACAACTCCTTTTTATATATTATTCTGATTTTTTAACATTTCTGTAAATAAATAACGAAATCTGTCATAGTAACGGAACATATTGATTAACTTTTCATGCGGTATGGGAATTTCGCCGTTTACAGACCTGAAATCATTGAAGTTCCATACAAGTACAGTACCGCTTGTATCTGGAGTGATTACAGCAAATTCATGGTCATCAGGTTCACAGCAGTGTTTTATCATTCCGTCCGGAATATATGCACATCTGATAATCTTGAAACTGTGACTGCTGTCGGTCATATAGTAATCCATATGAGCATTTTTAAAATATTTATAATCAACACTGTACTTGTCTATGCAGTCCCTGAATCTGAGTTCGTCGGTTCTGGTGAGAGGCTCAAAAATATAGTCTTCCGCAAGCAGTTCATTCATATTTTCCCATTTATGTTTATTTTTTACCATTATTTCGTGCTGACGTATAACATTAAAATTATTTAACAAACTGCTTTTCAGATTAAGTTTTTCGCAGATTTGCTGTTGAAATTCTAAAGAGTCGTTTTCCTCATAGAAACGTATAATTTCTTCTGCCTGAATTTCGTCAAGACCTGCGTTTCCCTTTATTTCGAGGATTTCAAGTTTCTCTATATTATATACACGCCTGCCGTTTATCATTTCACTTTCTTTTTTTATATTGCAGTTTATCTGTCCGAAAAAGTTACCATAGAAGAAAATATATTCTGTCTCCTGAGAATTTCCTTTACAAAAACCTCTTGTAAAGAACAGATTTTCTTTTTTGCTGGCAACTCCATATATAATCCAAGGATTTATGCCCTCATATCTATATCTTAATGTTTTACTACCATACAGTCTGAAAGCTTCCATAAGTTTTTCAGCAACGTCATCTTCAAAATATATATACTCTAAATTCATATCTGTAATTCCCTGATATATAGCAAAAAGGACTGCACCGGAAAGCACAGTCCTTGTGATTGTAAGTAAAATGAATTACTTGATTTCGATTGTAGCACCAGCAGCCTCGAACTTCTCTTTGAGTTCGTTAGCCTCTGCCTCTGAAACGCCTTCCTTGATAGCCTTAGGAGCAGACTCAACAACTTCCTTAGCTTCCTTAAGACCGAGACCGAGAGCCTCTTTAGCGCACTTGATAACAGCCATTTTAGCATCGCCGAATGAAGTAAGAACAACGTCGAACTCTGTCTTGGCAGCAGCAGCATTGTTGCCGTTGTCAGCCTGAGGAGCAGAAGTAATCATTGCAGTTACACCGAATTCCTCCTGAATAGCGTCTACGAGTTCTTTAAGTTCAAGAACAGAAAGTGTCTTGATTTCTTCAACAAAATTTGTAATTTTCTCTGAAGCCATGATAATTAATCTCCTTTTATAAAATTAGTTATGCCGAAATACACGGCTTTTGTGGTGCGGAAAAGTTGTCCGCAACGAAAGTACAGTGAATGAAACAGTGATTATGCAGCTGTTTCTTCCTCTGCCTTTTTGTCTGCAACAGCATCGATAATTGCTGCGAGTTTCTGCATAGGTCCCTGAAGTGAGCCGACGAGCTGTGCAAGAAGAACGTCCTTTGAAGGAACTTTGGAAAGAGCAATAACTCCTGCCTGGTCGTAAATTTCACCTTCAACGTATCCTGCCTTGAGGTTAAACTTGTCCTCTCCTGCGCTTTCAGCAAATTTGCCGAGAATACGTGCAGGAGCAGTCTGGTCGTCATTTGAAAGAGCGATAGCAGTTGTGCCGTTGAGAGACTCTTCAAATCCCTCGATACCACAGTTCTGGAAAGCACGGAGAAGCATAGTATTTTTTTCTACGAAGTAGTTAACGCCTGCTTCACGGAGTTCCTTACGGAGCTTGGTGTCTTCCTCAACAGTGATGCCCTTGTAATCAACGAGAACGCCTGAAACGGAATTCCTGATGAGTTCAGTGAGCTGTTCAACCTTAGCTTTTTTAGCTTCGAGAACTGCATTGCTTGGCATTGTGTATTCACCTCCGATAAATTGTTATCGTATTCGGTGCAATAAAAAATCCTTTTATCGACAATACGAGAAAAGGACATGACAAAAAAATCATCATTTGCAATTCCTCGGCGGGACTTATCGGCTGAGCCGTGCCTGCTGTCTTTAGAATACGATATGTGCTGTAAACCAGCTTTTATATTATAGCATAAAAAAACGGACTTGTCAAGAGGTTTTCTGAAAATTTTTCAGATTTTTTTCATATTCCCAGAATAATAAGGCGGTCATTATGATTAAAAGAATTGACGGGACAGGCGATGATGATTTATGCAGGTGCGTATTTATGAGTGATACGGCTATAGTCTCGTTGTCTGCAAAAAAATAAAGCAGAACTTTGCATATAATTCCACTCAGTACTCCTGCAATGCTTCTGAAAAAAATCAGCGGAAAGACTGAAAGTTTTCCTTTGAATATGGCGGAAATCTGTAAAAATACGCAAAATCCGCCGAACGATACAAGTCCGCTTGCAACCGGAATAAGATTTGCATTTTCTTTTGTCAAGTCATTTATCGCCGTTACGTCAATTGCTGAACAGATTATTTTTTCAGCGGTTTCAGCAGAAAATCCGCTTATCTGCGACAGAATTTCCGCAAGGAAGGAAAGTATTCCGAAATCACGCAGAACAGCCGTTATTACTGAAAAAGCAAGGACTGCAAAGCAGATTTCCGCCATGGAACGACCTGCCGAATTTATGGAGTTTATCAGCATTTCTGCTGAAAACTCAATTTTTTTCCGTGAATTTTTTTCAATGGAGTTTTTCTTGAAATAGAAAATCATTGCAAGAAAAAGAACAGCATTCGCCATAAGATTTGATGCAAGAATAAATCCTCCGCCGTAGGAAGTACAACTGAAAATAAATGCACCGCCTGCGCCGAAAAATATTCCTGAAAGCAGTTCAGCATTTTTTCTGCTGATATTTCCGTCGGCGTACTGTGCGGAAAGGATTTTTGCTCCGACGGGGTAGCCTGCAAGCATACTGAAAATACCGCTGAAAAATCGTCCAGACGATGCTATATTGCTTTTGACAAGAAGCCCCGATATAATCATCATGGCATAAAGAGAGGGGATTATTACGGTCAGACAGCGCATGACAGCATCGTAAACAGCCGATTTCACTGCTCCCGCACGGAAAAAACAGAATAAGACAAATATTATAACTAAAACAGAGATAAGTATATTTTTTATTTTTCTCATAAACATCACCCGATTAATCATATTATTTTAAAAGGAAATTTATAACCGGAGTGTGATAAATATGTTCGGAAAAATCAACGAAAAAATAAATGAAACACTTTTCCTTGAAACAGGTCTGCACATCGCAGGAAACAGGGAAATTTCCGTTGAAAACTGCGACAGGATTGAGGAATGCAGTGATGTTTTCATGAGTATTGTATCTAAAAATCTGCTTGTGCAGATATGGGGGGACGGTCTCCGTGCGTTTGATTACAAGACGAGCGGTCTTATCATAAGAGGCAGAATTTCACAGATTGAACTTATCGAAAGGAGTGCAAGGCATGAGAAATCAGCTTCGGGGAAGTGTGAAGATTAATGCACAGGGAAAACATCTTTATAAATTCATTAACAGGATACACAACGAAAGAATATGCTGTTTTGAACAGTATGTCAAAGGCGGGATTTTCTGTGCTGAAATCTACCGTCACGACCTTAAACGACTGAAATCAATTGCAGAGGATTATGGCATAGAAATCAAAAGTTTTGAGTACGATACTTTTTCTGCGGAAGTTATCCGCCGCCGTGGACGTGTGGGAATAATCATCGGGCTTGTGCTTGTCATAGCTGCCTCACTCTATTTTTCGGGAGTTATCGTTACTATAGAGATACAGGGAAATGAAAAAGTAAGCGATACGGCGATACTTACTGCGCTTGAGGAAATCGGAATAGAGGAGGGGACACCGTTCGGGCAGATTAACTATGTGTGGAGTGAAAATCAGCTCAGGCTTATGGTAAATGGCGTATCGTGGGCAGGTATGCACAGGACGGGAAACCGTCTTGTTGTTGAAGTCACGGAGATTGTCGAGAAACCCGAAATGCTAAATGAGCGTATGCCGTGCAATATAGTTGCGTCTCATGACGGCTATATCACATATACTTCTGTGCTTGACGGTCAGCTTATGAAAAAGGTGGGGGACTATGTTCTTGCAGGAGATATGCTTGTAAGCGGTGTGACTTCCGACGATACAGGTCATACAACTCTGCACCATGCACTTGCCGATATTACAGGAGTTTACAAGCAGTCTGTTACTTTTGAGGGCGAATTCACCAAAGAAAGACTTATTCCGACAGGTGAAACCGATACACGTCGGCGGCTGAAGCTGTTCAGTCTTGATATTCCGCTTTATTTAGGTCAGAATAAGTATGAATACAGGGATTGCGAGGAAATCGAAAAGCCGCTTGTAATCATGGGAAAGAAACTGCCGATAAGTGTAAAAAAATACAGTTTTTCGGAATTACAGCGGACTGAAACTACTATGACAGAAGAGGAACTTTTTGCGGAACTTATGAAAAAAGTCTATCTTTATGAGCAGAATTTCCTAAGCGACTGCACTATACTTGAAAATGAAGTTGTACAGTCGAAAACGGACGATAAACTTATCCTCACTGTTAATTATAAGCTGGAGGGAAGTATCTGCGAGCAGAAGGAAATTATGGCGAAATAAAAAAGCCGTGCAGAATTAATCCGCACAGCCTTGTAAGATTGAATTATTCTTCGGGCATATCCCAGTTGTGATAAACATTCTGAACGTCGTCGTTGTCTTCGAGATGTTCAAGCAGGAGGTTCATTTTCCTGATATGTTCTTCGTCTGTAAGGGTAGTGTAGTTGGAAGGTATCATTTCCACCTCAGCGGAAATCACATTGTAACCCTTTTCAGTAAGCCCCTCACGGAGTGCGTGAAGATTTTCGGGAGCGCATTCGATTTCGACAGTTTCTTCTGTTACATCGAAATCGTCACCGCCGCATTCAAATACGTCTTCCATAACTGCATCTTCATCAAGACCTGTATTTTCAAGGATAACGATACCTTTTTTGCTGAACATGAAAGATACACAGCCAGTTGTGCCGAGATTTCCGCCGAACTTGTCAAAATAGTGGCGTATATCTCCTGCTGTTCTGTTTTTGTTGTCTGTAAGGCATTCCACGATTACAGCTACGCCGTTAGGACCATAGCCCTCATAGACCATATTTTCGTAGTTATTTTTATCCTCACCGCCGGCAGCTTTTTTAATTACACGTTCAATGTTATCATTCGGGACGTTATTAGCCTTAGCCTTTGCAATAAGGTCACGGAGTTTGCTGTTATTGTTCGGGTCTGGACCGCCCTCACGTACAACAACAGTAATCTCTCTGCCGATTTTAGTAAAAATTTTGCCTTTTACTGCGTCTGTAGCTTCTTTTTTACGTTTGATATTATTCCATTTTGAATGACCTGACATTTTTCGTCTCTCCTATTCTGAATAAATATAATTTTCGTCGGAATCACGTCTGAGTTTCTTCTGCTTGTTTTTCTTGTTGTCATAGTGGTCTATGACAGCCATAATTGCAGCACCGCAGATAAAACCGATGGCAAATCCCACGCAGATGCCGACAGCAGTATTGTTTACAGCTTTTACAGCGTCTTCAGCATATATTTCTTCCATATCAAAAACCTCCTTAAATTAAATTCAAGCCGGAAGCGGCGGCATTATTTATTATAATTCTGAAAAGTTCGTTAATTCTTTCGGACTGTCCGAGCAGATACAGATATCCGAACAGGCATTCGACAGCTGTTGCACGTCTGTACTGTACTGCCTCTGCGTGTTTCGGGACTGTATTTCCTGTTGCGTTTCGGCCTCTTTTTAGGACTGACAGCTCCTTTTCCGTGATATATTGCAGAAGACTTTCATAAGCCTGCGACTGAAATTCCGCACAGACAAGTTTTACTTTAGCGGAATGAAGTTTAGCGACAGGCATATTCGCAATCCTCAGAAGGTATTCACGCACAAGTGTATCGTAAACACTGTCGCCAAGAAACGCAAGACTTAACGGACTGTACATATTAACATCACGTTCCGTTAAAATTTTATCAGTAAACAAAGTCAAACTCAAATCCCTCAATATCTACGGTGTCGCCCTCCTGAACTCCCATTTTTTCGAGTTCTGCAATAATTCCGCTGTTAATGAGAACACGCTGGAAATATTGCAGAGACGAATAGTCATCGGGGTCGACAGTACGCATAATCGGCTGTATCCACGGAGCGTCAACGTAATAAATACCGTCTTCAGCCGTAATTTCAAATTTCTTGCCTGCACCTGCCATTTCGTCGAGTTCAGCCTGTGGAACTGGCTCAGGCTCATACTCTTTAATCGGCGGAAGAGTATCAAGGACTTCAGTAATTTTTTTAACAAGTTCCTTTGTACCTTGTGTTGTTGCAGCCGAAATGCAGAAAAACGGTATACCCTGTTTTTCAATAAAACTGCGGAATTCTGCAATCTGTTCTTCTGTCGCCATATCTGACTTGTTTGCAGCAACAATCTGTGGACGGGCTGCAAGCTGTTCGTCGAACTTTGCAAGTTCCTGATTTATAATGCGGAAATCGTCCTGCGGATTACGTCCCTCAATTCCCGAAACATCGACAACATGGACAATCAGACGGCATCTTTCAACGTGGCGCAGAAATTCGTGACCCAGACCAACGCCGTCGCCTGCACCCTCGATAAGTCCGGGAATATCAGCCATAACGAACGACTTTTCTTCTTCCGCCTGAACAACTCCGAGAACGGGGGTGAGTGTCGTGAAGTGGTAGTTTGCGATTTTCGGCTTTGCTGCGCTGACGACTGAAATCAGTGTAGACTTGCCTACGTTCGGAAATCCGACGAGACCTACGTCAGCCAGAAGTTTCAGTTCAAGTGTCACTTCAAATTCTTCACCCTGATAGCCGGGTTTAGCGAATTTCGGGATTTGTCTTGTGGAAGTTGCAAAATTTGAGTTTCCCTTGCCTCCCTGACCGCCTTTTGCGAGAACTTTCGGCTCATCGGTGGACATATCCGCCATAATTCTGCCTGTATTTGCATCACGGATAAGAGTTCCACGTGGAACTTTTATAATAAGTGGAGGCGCACTTTTGCCTGTGCAGTTTCTTGCACCGCCGTTCTGACCACGTTCTGCAACGTACTTGCGCTTGTATCTGAAATCTATGAGGGTTGAGAAATTATCGTCAACCTGAAAAATAACGTCGCCGCCACGACCGCCGTCGCCGCCGTCAGGACCGCCAGCCGCAACGTATTTCTCCCTGTGGAAAGAGACTGCACCGTCACCGCCGTCTCCTGCCTTGATTTTTATTTTAGCCTTATCAACGAACATTTTAACCTCCCTGAATGGCTGTTTAATGAAAAATCCCAAGCAAAAGCTCGGGATTTATGACGCAATAAACTTGCTTACTGTTCTGCGTAAACAGAAACTTTCTTGCGGTCTCTGCCGAGACGCTCGAATTTAACCTTTCCGCTTACTGTAGCGAAAATAGTATCATCTGAACCGATACCAACGCCTGTACCTGGGTGGATATGTGTACCTCTCTGACGGACAATGATATTGCCAGCCTTTACGAACTGACCGTCAGCACGCTTAACGCCAAGTCTCTTTGACTCAGAGTCACGGCCGTTCTTTGTAGAACCAACACCCTTTTTGTGAGCGAAGAACTGCATACTAATCTTGAACATGACTTACACCTCCGAAATAGTGATTTTAATTGTTTTCGGGAACTCTTCGAGAATTAATTCAAAATGGTGCATAAGCTGTTTTATTATGCGTGATGATATGTCGTCGCCTGCGTTTTTGACAATGCAACTGACAGCATCGCCTTCACTGCTTGCACGGACACCGATTTTGAACTCATACAGCATATTCACAGTAAGCTGAACCGCAGAAGAAACTGCCGCACAGACAATATCTCTTCCACGGGGAGCATAACCCGTATGTCCGCTTACTCTGAAACCTGAAAAATTCCCATTAGTTTTATAAAATTCTGCCTGAACCATGATTAAGCCTTGATAGCTTCAATCTTAACCTGAGTGTAAGGCTGTCTGTGACCCTGCTTTCTCTTCTCGCTCTTCTTGGGCTTGTAAGTGAAAACAGTGATTTTTCTGGACTTGCCATTCTTGATAACCTTAGCTTCAACAGCAGCACCCTCAACGTAAGGAGTACCAACCTTGATACCGTCCTCTGCGCCGACAGCAACAACCTTATCGAAAGTAACAGTTTCGTCAGCCTCAACTGCAAGCTTCTCAATGAAGATAACGTCGCCCTCATTAACCTGATACTGCTTTCCACCTGTTTCAATAACTGCGTACATTTCTGCACCTGCTTTCTTATAGAACTCGCTGCGGAAGGCGTGATAAATCACTTAAAAAAGCCTGTCTGCAAGCGGCATATATTATTTTATCACATTTTCCGTTAATTGTCAAGTACTTTCTGCAATATTTTTTGAATAAATTTCGTAAATTCCGAAAATACCACGTTCACTCCAGTTCTGGTTAAGATAATGAACCATATAATTATAAGCGTTCTGCCATGAACTGAACAGCCCGTTGCTGTTTAATCGGGAGAAATCCTCTGCAAACTCCGTTCCTTCGCAGTCACAGCCATGCCAGCGGCATATGAACATACAATCGCATATAATTGAAAATCCGCCGTCTGTTTCGGGAGGGTATGCAATATCGTAACCGATAAAGGCATAACCCTGCGGAATTTTTTCGTCCGAACCGCTCAGGCGGACGAAAATGAGTTCATAGTCCCTGTGATTTTCGCATAGTTCCATATAATCAAGCATTTCCTGTTCGCTGAAAATTATACTCTCATCAATATCACTGATTTCGTCAATTCCCATGCGACCCACACCACGATAAAATCTTTCGGGTTTCTCATGGTATGGCAGTGCATAGATATTTACGGGATTTTGCATAAATCGTGGAAGTTCTTCCGCATAAAGTTTTCTGTAGAGTTTTTCGGTGCAGAAAAGCGACTGAATGGCAGGATAGTCGTATATTTCAGTGATTACCCCTGTTTCAAGGCAGTTATAATAAACTGTATTCATGACATCGCCTGCCTTTTTTATTACCAGACTTTATAGCCCTCGTTGCCGATTTTATAAGCAGTACCCGGAACGAAAAGTTCCTGCGGCTTATGACCCTGTTCCTGACTTACTTTTCTGAGTTCTCTGAAAGCAACACTGTTCATGACAATCTTCTGCACGTCTTCCTGAGGAGGTCTTGAATTGAGGAACTCAATCATAGCCTGCTGAATGTAGAAGTATGAACGGAGCTGTGTTTTCTTGAACTCAATTCTGTTGTCGCCGTCAATAAGGAAGAGACTGTCGCCTTCCTGATAGCCGAGTGTCATTTTAGCAAGAATTTCCGGAATGAATATTCTTACTTCGGCAGCGAGGTCTTTACTTCCTGCGATTTCGTCGAGTTCTTCAGCCATTTTGAGATAATCCTCACGGTTTTGGATTGCAGGCATTTTCTTGAGTGCTTCCCTTGCAGTGTTCATGACAGTTTCCTTATTAAACGGGCATTTGTCGTCCTCACGCTGAACAAAGATAGCGTACTGCTTTTCGCAGAGGAACTTTTCAGAAGCGTCCCATGTATCAATATAAGCCTTGTAGGGTCTTGCAAGTTCACCACATACTGAATTGTTAATGCGGACTTCAATAATTTCACGGTCCTTGTGCTTTGCAAGATAAATTCTTACCCAGTAGTATTTCTTTGAGCCGAGATATTTCGGCATCTGATTGATAATACCGTTGATAAGCATAACGGGTTTTTCGTCAGGTGATGTGCCTATTCTTACGATTGACTGTGCGTACATATCAAAATCATAGTGCTGATTGAGATATGTCACAGGGATATTGACAGGGTTTTTCTTGAACATTGACTGGTCAAGAGGGTGCCATACTGCGCCGTAGAAAATATCGGCAGCCATTTTTGCAGCGTCTTCCTTAGTTGTTCCCTGTGCATCGATTGGTTCAAGAAGAGGTTCGTCGAAGTCGTCATGTTCAACAATGAAAAGAACCTGAAGAAGATTTACGTCCTCTTTTTCTTCTTGTTTGCCGACCTTTACATCAATGGTAAAACCTCTTGGCATGATAATACAGCCGTCATAAAGAGTACCGTTGAGTTTTTCGTTGAGCGCACTGAGTATCGCTGTCTTATAGTCAAATTCCTTTTCAGCAGCTTTTGCTGCCTCTTCTTCCTGATTTTTTTTCTTGAATAATGCCACTGTTATCATTCTCCTTCTAAAAAGATATTGTTATGTGCAGTACCGCACAAAATCTGCAAAATCTCGCAGGCTTTGTGTGATACTGCTTAACCGGCAGTGTCCGGAGCATTACTGTTTCCGGACATACCGATATTTGTGTTATTTTGTGAACTGTGCCGCAGCCCAGCCCTCCCTTATGCTGACATTCTGTCGTGTGAAGCCTACGTTTTCAATTGCTGTAAGCACTTCGTCCATGCGCTCCTCAATTATGCCGGAAATTATAAGCGTACCGCCGTCCTTGATATAGCGTACAAAGTGGTCTTTCATAGCGATAAGAACATCAGCAACAATATTTGCTGTTATTATGTCATATTTTCTGTCAATTTCGCCGGCAAGTTTCTCATTATCAAGAATATTGCCGAAAAATGTTTTGTATTTTTCCTCAGGAATATTGTTTTTCAGCGCATTTTCCATTGCCGTTTTTACTGCGTTTTCCTCAATATCAACAGCAACAGCGTTTTCCGCACCGAGAAGTACGCCTGCAATCGAAAGAATACCGCTTCCGCAGCCTATATCGAGAATGGTATCACCGTCTTTTATGCAGTTTTGCAGGAGTTCAAGACAAAGTCTTGTCGTGTGATGCTGACCTGTACCGAAACTTGATGCTGGGTCAATCTCAAGGATAATGCGTCCGTCGTCGTTGCTGTAGTCTTCCCATGATGGTTTGACTGCAAGTCTTTTTCCGACTTTGAACGGCTTGAAATACTGTTTCCAGTTGTTTGCCCAGTCTTCTTCACGGATATTCGACAATTCAGCCTCCAGCCGTCCGTAAACTCTGCCTTTGTCGGCGGATTTCATTTCCGCAAGCATTGACTTTATTGAAAGAAGCATATCTGCGCCCTGATTATTGCACGGCAGATAGACTGTTATGCAGGTTTCGCAGTCAGCAAGTCCCATGAGGTCATTGTCTATATAGTCCCATTGACCGTTCTTGTTTTCAAGGAACTCGTTGAAATCGTTTGCGTCTTTGATAACAAAGCCTTTTATGCCTATGTCCATGAGTTTTGCACAAAGAATATCAATTCCGTCAGTCGTTGTGAAAATATTGACTTCTGTCCACTCCATCAGTGAAACCTCCTCAATAGTTATTGTTAAGTAATTCTACATAAGCGACAACGTCCTTGTAGTCAACAGTACCGTCACAGTTTATGTCAGCCGCATTAAGTTCACCGGTTGAAAGAGTTGAAACACCGTCGGGGAGCAGGGCTTTCTGCTGTAAATATGTGTTGAGAAGAGCAACGTCGTACTTGTCAACAATGCCGTCGTTATTTATGTCGCCTGTAATCTGTTCGACTTTCTCTGTTTCAGCGAGAAGAGTAACATCAATCCAGCCTGTGAAGTCAGATGACCGGATAAGACCATAATTTCCGTCGCACTCTGTGATGCTGATAACGTCGCCCGAATTTAGTGTTGCGGCAACACTTCCGCCGTTGACATCTGAATAAACCTCAACAGGCTCGTCGTTCTGAATGAAATATTCGTTTGAAACTTCCGGAATATCTGTATGGCTTTTGTCTGTGCTGTCAACAGCAACCTGTGCAGGCGGATTTTTGCCCTTAAGTATCCAGTATTCACCCTGTAAACCGTTCGGATATGCGGAATAGAGGTCGGTTTCCTGTTTTGCGGGGTCACTCATGATTATATTGTCATCTTCTGTCACGCCCTGAATGTATATCCAATGCCAGCCGCCGTTTTCAGTAACAACTCTTGCGATGATATGCCAGCCTTCGTTTGTCATTGTTCTGATTTCGTCGGCAACAGCGGTTTTTTCTGTATTTACGAAGTAGTCGTCTTTTCCCCATGTAATCTGCGGAATAAGCTGTTCAACAGTTCCCCAGCTTGCGATAGCTCCACCAGAAGTAAAGCCGTTTACACTTGTATAAGCGTTTGCAAGTACGGACGGATTGAACTGCTCGATGTCAGTAATTCCCATATTAGCCATTGCTGTATCGTCAATGGAATCTGAATGGACAGCCATGATAGCAAGTGAAGTAAGCAGACAGCCTGAACTTCTGATATTTGAATAGCCCATGGGTGTATCTCCCCAGCGTTCGTCAAGCTGACTCCATGAGAGATACTCGTCATATATTGAACTGCTGTCGGAAAGTTCTGCCGATGTATCCTCATCTGTGTAGTCAGCCATTGAAGACGTGGGTATCATAAAGCATAATGACATTACAAATGCCGAAATTACGCTGAAAATCTTTTTTCCTGAGTTACGTTGGTTATGCAAGTGCTGCACTGGTATCAACCTCCTTGAAATTAAACAAAATTATTTTTTACGTGTGAATTTCTGCTTTCTCTCTTTTTTGCGGTACTCATTAAGTGCCGTGTAAGCAGAATTATACTCCCTCATCGCCACTTCCTTTTCTTTTTCTGTGAGTTCTGCACCTCCATATTCTGCCCTGTCGAAAAGCAATGCAGTCTGTGAAATATCCGCACCTGATATGAGTTTTACGGTCTCTTCTGCCTCGTGGGAAGTAGCCGAAACAGGAACTCCATACAGGCGGCAGATACGGTGTATCACTCCTGCAACCGCTTCATTGGGTCTTCTGCGATTATTTATGCGAATGAAAAATTTATGTGCAAGAACAGGATAAGCAAGTACAAACAGGAATACAAGAACTGAAATTCCGAGAATTACTATACCTGTCTCAGCAAGCGTATTTGTGGCTTTTTCGTGTTCGTCTTCCTTAACGACTTCATTTGCGGTCATTGTCGGTTCAAACGACACCCAGCCGAAGCCTTTTATATAAAGTTCGGGAAAGCCGTGCGCATCTTTTGATGTTATGACGTACATATCATCGTTACGGCTGTTCTCGTACTTTGTCTGCATATTAAATCCTTCACAGTAGCGTGCTGGTATTCCGGACGCTCTTGCAAGGAGGGTCATAGCTGTTGCGTACTCATAGCATACGCCTTTTTTTGTCTTGAAAAGGAAATCCTCAGCATTTTCGCCCACTTCTTTGCGGTAATTCAAATCATAGTCGAAATCATTCTGAATGAAGTACCATTCAAGAGCCTTTGCCTTTTCGTAATCCGACGAAAAACTGCCTGTTATCTCCTGCGCAAGATTGAAGATTTTTTCATTATTTCCGTAATCAAGCAGAATACTTTCAAAACTGTCATACAGTCTGTTGACGGTGAGTATATCATAATAATGATTTAACTTTTCGTCTCCGTAGCTGTTTTCAAGTTCATTGCTGATTACTTCATAAGCATCATCAAGCATTGCGGAATAATCGCCGACTTCTGCAATTCTGTCGATAAGTGCCTTGTTTTCTGGATTTTCAAAAAATCCATCAGGAAGATAGCTGTATGAAAAACTTTCGTTGTATTTAAATCTCTCACCGTCGCTGCTGCTGATTACTGCCCCCGACCTTGAAAGAAGTATGTTGTCTTCGTATGAACTTTCAGTCAGCTGTCTTGCACTCTGCGGAACAGGAGTTCTTGTGCCTGCCTGATATGAAGAGTATACACTCATTTCACGGAGTTCAGGATATAAAGGCTGATAACCGATAAAGTCTGTAAGATTATATGTTTCTGCGAAATTTCCGTCAGTCTGTGCGGCGTAAAGCAGAACGTCACATAGTTCCGCATTCATGAGTATATCAAACGGCTGTTCTTCCATGATGTAACATCTGTCATCGTTATCGCTTATCGACCATGAATCTGTTTCATAGTCGTAAGTAGAAAAAGTACTTGATTTCAGCCTTAAATTCTCATCTGAGCGTGCATAATACAGCGGTATGTCACTCGTCTGTCCCCTGAACTGTTTGCCAGACGCAGTATCACGGAAAACGTTCAGCATTGCGTTAAGTCTGTCAGTGAAAGCGTCCGCATTGATGAGAGTTTCAAGGTAAGACCTGTCTGCCTCGACTGCTGGTTTCGGGATTACGGAAGCTATAATTGCAAAAACTGCCGTGAAAATAATTCCCGATTTCCATGATTCAGCCTTGTCCACGACAACTGTATCTTTATTGTCGCTTAACTGCCTGAAGTACATCATGAACACGATATATCCGACGGCAAGGGCAATTATATACCTTGTCGGCATTACTTCGTATTCCTTTGCATATATTGCAAACGGGATTATCATTATAAGGAATGTCATGAATACCCTGTACTGAACTCTTGTAAAGAAGTACAGCACAGAAGCCATGAATATGAAAAAGAATACGAACATTGCAAGTGTGTACCATTTGTTGTACTGCAAACTGTCCTGTGGAGTAATGAACCACAGCATGAACGAAATAGGGTAATTTTCGTTTCCTTTATTGACTATCTGTCCGAAAACGTTGAGAAATCCGAATGCAATTATGATGTACGCAAGTCCGCCGATGATTTTGTGCTTTTTCATGAAGTCGAAAAGGCGGAAAATAAGCCAGCCCATGAAATAAGCTGATATTCCGTAGGCGAGGGCGAGTTCCTCACGGTAATGGAACATTATTGATGACATGATTACAGCGGTATAGATAAGCACAGGGTCGGCAAATGTACGCAGGAGAAAATTTTTAATATTTTTAGTCATATCTTTATACCAATTTAAAATTATTGTCGCCGTCGAGATACCACATAGGCAGGTCTGTGAGATTTCTGCTTTCTGCGGAAACTCCGATAAGACTTGCGCTGTCTTTGTCCTCAAGGACTGAAATAACAGCGGAAATCTCTTCACTGCAATCGGTTGTGGCGATTACGCAGGCACAGGCGGACGAGTTTGCTATATTTATCCGCCTTTCAGGGACTACTTTCGAGGCGAGTACTTTCAGCAGAAGCTGCGGAGGATAATCGGGATTGTCCACGCTTTCCGTAAGAAGTTCGCCGCCAGCACCGTAATATACAAATGTACAGGCAATTCCCTGATTTATAAGAAGAGAGATAAGCCCGAAAACCGAGGAGATAAGCTTTTCCTCACGGATTATAGTATCTTTCGGCTTGTCTGAACTGCTTCTGTACAAATCGAGGGCGATAACCGGCTGAACCGATGCGACAGCTTCGTCAAGGCGCACCATTAACTTATCTTTTTTGGTTGAGAGTTTCCAGTTGATACGTTTCAGAGGGTCGCCCTGCACATATTCACGATGTTCATAGCCGGGGGCGGTATTTGCCGAAAAAAGTACAGCAGAATTGTTGTTTTCTTCGTCATCGCTTGTGAATACGCTGTCAGCTATATCCCTGAAAAGTTTCGATGATGACTTAATCTGCGGAATTTCGGGTATTACTCCAACATTCTTTGACATAGTTTCGGTCTGCACTTTGAATTTGACAAATCCTAAAAAACCGCATGAATGAACAGAAGTCAGGGAAATTTCACCGTTTCCGCCGGTCTGCGCATCGACCTGATATGTGAAAGTCTTTTTTTCTGCTCCTGCGAGTGAAAGCTTGAATATTTTTTTCTCCTGACAGAAAACTTCGCTTGCATATGTGTTAATCTGCACAATTCCTACAGGAAATCTGCCGTATTTTTCTACAGTTACTTTTACAGTAAGCTTGTTATTCTTTTTGACATAGCCGTCGCAGTCGAATGTAACTTTTATTCTTTTGCGGGCGTATAATGCGAAAATAAAGGAAACTACAGGTGCAAAAAGCACGAATGCCGTAAGAATAACACCGATTTCGCCGTCCATATAGAAAGTAAAAATATATAGCAGAAAGACTACTGCAAGCGGTGATATGAGTGAGATTATCTTTTTCATATCACTTTGCCATTGAGGGTACAGGAACAGTATCAAGGATATGCTTTACATATTCTTCAGCTGTACCGTATTCGCTTTTGCCTTGCGGAGAAAGAATAATTCTGTGAGAAAGAACGGAAACTCCGCAGATTTTAACGTCGTCGGGAGTCACATAGTCTCTTTCGTATATGTAAGCAAATGCTTTGGAGGCTTTGTAAAGTGCAATACTTCCACGTGGGCTAATTCCAAGAGATGCGTTTCTGTCATTCCTTGTGGAAGTTACAATGTCAATTACATACTGCTTTACCTGTTCTGTCACACGCACATTGCGGACCTCTTCCTGCATTGTGAGTATTTCCGCTATACTTACAGCAGGTTGTTCTATATTATTTATAGGATTATGCATTTCAGTTCTTTCAAGGATTTTCAGTTCCTCTGAGGGTTCGGGATAGCCCATTGACAACTTCATGAAAAATCTGTCCATCTGTGCTTCGGGCAGGTGGAATGTGCCGTAAGTTTCAACAGGGTTCTGAGTTGCCATTACAAGAAACGGTTTGGGCAGTTTATGAGTTTCGCCGTCCATTGAAATCTGCCGTTCCTCCATAGCTTCAAGAAGTGCCGACTGCACTTTCGGTGAAGCACGGTTTATTTCGTCCGCAAGCAGAAAATTGCACATAACAGCACCGTCACGGTAGATAAATCCGTCTGTTTTCGTGTCGAGCATTGTAAATCCTGCAATATCGGACGGCATAACGTCGGGGGTAAGCTGGATACGGTTGAATTTTCCGCCGACAGAACGTGAAAGGGCAGTGATAAGCTGAGTTTTGCCAACGCCGGGAACGTCTTCCAGAAGAACGTGACCCTCGCACAGCATTGAAGCAATCAGCTTTATAATAGTATCGTCCTTGCCGACGATTACCTTTTTTATGGTATCAGAAAGTATATTGATTTTACTGTTCATATATTTTTTACCTCAAAAGAACTGCGATTTTTTTATTCTGTGAGAAGTTATACCCTCACTTTTTACATTATAACATATTTTTGTCAATATAGCAAGCTTTTTTATAAAAATATTTCAAATAAAGAATTTTCTGTTAATAAAATAAGCGGTACTGAAAAAATCAGCACCGCTTATATAATAAATTAAATTACTTAATCATCTTTGCAACTTCGTCAGCGAGGTTGTCTTCTTTCTTTTCAACACCTTCGCCACGCTCGTAACGTACAACTTCAACTACCTTGATTGTACCGCCGAGTTTCTTAGCTTCTGCGTCAACATAGCCCTGTACGGAAAGCTTGTCGTCCTTAACGAATGCCTGTTCGAGAAGGCAGTTTTCGCTGTAGTACTTGCCGACTTTGCCCTCAGCAATCTTAGCTTTAACCTGTTCAGGCTTGCTTGACATTTTCGGGTCTTCAGACATCTGAGCAAGAATGATTTCCTTTTCTTTCTCAAGAACTTCAGCAGGAACGTCCTCACGTCTGAGATAAGGAGCGTTAAGAGCTGCGGACTGCATAGCCACATCCTTACCAACATAAGAAACCTGTTCAGTAGAAAGTTCTGTGTCAAGTTTAACCATAACGCCGATACTTCCGCCGTTGTGGATATATGATGCAAGAACACCTTCCATTCTTACGAAACGACGGATAACGATGTTCTCTCTGATTTTCATGCCTGCAAGTTCAGTGAGAACGTCGCCGACTGTAGTTGTACCGCCGCTGATTGTCTCAGCTTTGAGTGTTTCAACGTCAGCAGGGTTCTTTTCGATGATTGTATTTGCAACTGCATTTACAAAGTTCTTGATGTCATCAGTGTTTGCTGCGAAGTCTGTTTCTGTGTTTACTTCGAGAAGCACGCCGACATTGCCGTTTACAACTGCTGTAACGATACCCTCAGCAGCAGCACGTCCGCTCTTCTTAGCCTGTGTTGCAAGTCCTTTTTCTCTGAGGAACTCGATAGCCTTGTCCATATCGCCATCATTTGCCTCAAGAGCCTTTTTACAGTCCATCATGCCAACGCCTGTGGACTTCATGAGTTCTTTAATTTCAGCAACGGAAACCTTTCCCATTGTAATTACCTCCATTTATTTTATTCGCAAAAACCCGAATACAGAAATTCGGGCTTTTGATTGTTTTTTCGATTATTCAGCCTGTGCTTCTTCAGCAGTTTCCTCAACAGGAACTTCTTCAACAGCATCGTCGCCCTGTCTGCCTTCGATAACGGCATTAGCGATTGTGCCTGCGATAAGCTTTACTGCACGGATAGCGTCATCGTTGCCTGGGATTACGTAGTCAACGTCGTCAGGGTCACAGTTTGTGTCAACGATAGCAACAATCGGGATATTGAGTTTCTTAGCCTCTGCAACTGCGATTTTTTCTTTGCGTGGGTCAACAATGAAAAGTGCGGCAGGGAGCTTCTTCATTGACTTGATACCGCCGAGGAATTTTTCAAGTTTCTCTATTTCAAGGTTGAGCTTTACAACTTCTTTCTTAGGAAGAAGGTCGAAAGTACCGTCTGTTTCCATTGTGTGAAGCTGTTCAAGTCTCTTGATTCTTGTCTGGATTGTCTTGAAGTTTGTGAGCATACCGCCGAGCCATCTTGCATTTACGTAGTGTGCGCCTGCTCTTGTAGCCTCTTCCTTGACAGAGTCGCCAGCCTGCTTTTTTGTGCCTACGAAAAGAACTTCTCCGCCGTTTGCTGAGATGTCACGAATGAACATATAAGCCTCTTCGAGTTTCTTGACTGTCTTCTGAAGGTCGATGATGTAGATACCGTTTCTTTCTGTGAAGATATACGGTGCCATTTTTGGGTTCCAGCGTCTTGTCTGATGTCCGAAGTGAACGCCAGCTTCAAGAAGCTGTTTCATTGAAACTACTGCCATTATGGTAGTCCTCCTTAAAATTGGTTTTATTAATCCTCCACGATGTTTGGCTTGCGGACAACATAGAATGCACCAATCCGCAAAAACACCAGTGTGTGAATTGCCTTAATATTATATCATATTTTGTCAGATTTTTCAATATACTATTCAAATAATTTTTTTGGATTTTTTCTTTTCAGATTTGTGCATATTGTCAGTCCTGTTCCGTCAACGAGAATGATGTCACTGCCGATTACTTTTATTGAACTGCATGGGATTTCCGTATCGCTTTCACGACCGAAAAGCCCGAAAAATCTGTAACCGCCGTAAATCAGCAGAGACAGAACTTCCGAACTTTCCGTGTCCATGCGTATATCGTCGATATATCCCAGTCTTTCGCCTGTTTTCATGTCAATGACTTCTTTTGTTTTCAGCTCATCAAGACTGCATACCATAGCCATTCACCTCTTTTTATAAGGTATGGCATTACGCTTGGCTATTATGCATTATTTCTTCTTTTTTGAAAGAACCGCCATTACAATTGCAAGAATGACAGCAATTGCACCGATTATTACAATCGGAATAACAGGAAAATTATCGCCTGTTGCTGGTATCTGCGAAACAAGTGTCAGCATATTAATCATAGTTTTGTCCTCCTGAAAATTAATGTCATAGGGTTTATTTCTACAGATGATATTGTATCACATTTTACACTATTTGTCAAATATTTATTTTTAAAATAAAAAACTACTGCATTTATGCAATAGTTTTGAGTGCGGGTGACAGGACTTGAACCTGCACACCTTGCGGCACAAGAACCTAAATCTTGCGTGTCTGCCAGTTTCACCACACCCGCATATTAAGATTTTCTGTTGATTTTATCTGCTTATTCTCCTAATGCTCTTTTAAGGTCGCACAGATATGTTGCCTGCTGTTTCTTTAAAAAAATTTTTACAAAAGGCTTCATAATAATTTTTTTTGGAGTTATATCTTCAGTAAAATCAATATGTGTTTTTCCGTTTTGGATATATAATTTTCCTGTCCAATGTCCTGTAAGGTTATCGTTTTCAATATCAAATTCAAGAAGGGTATTCGGTTTAAATTCTGTTATTTTAAAGTGTGTTTCAAAACCGTTTTTGTCAACTTCTATAAAATTTGATTTATCTATCTGCCTGATTTCCCGTAAATCACTTCTCCAGCTGCTGTCAGACGAGGTGATTAAAGCCCATACTTTTTCAATTCCGGCATATAATTCCGCTTTCAGATTAGATACTGCCACGATAATACCTCCGTCAAATCCGCAAATTACTCTATTCTTTTGTAGAAAAAACCGTCCCTAAAACAATTTGCATAAACATACTCAAGATTATCTTCGTAACCCTCAACTGTCCAGATTATCCAATTACCATCAGTAGTTTTGCATATTATTTCAGGTGTTTTTGTAAGCTTATAATCAATGCATCGTTCAAATCTCATTCCGTCAAATGAAAGTCCCTCAACGCCTACAAAAGCACGGCGCATTTTATGTTCTCTGTATAATGTGAAACCAAAAATGATACTTATTGTCAGTACAACCGACAAAATAATAACAATTACTTTTTTTATGGATATTTTCTTTTTGGAAAGTTCTTCTGCCATAACTCTGATACCTCTTGGCAAATATTTGAACAAACGGCAGTCCAAGACAGAAACTGCCGTTATATTCTGTTATTCATTTTCAGAAGTGCTTTCTTCTGTACTTTCGGGAGCAGTTTCTTCTGTGTTTTCGGAAATACCGTCGTCTTTCACAATTTCCTCAGACGGATTTTCGGTTTGTTCTTCGGTCTTTTCGGGAACTGCTTTTCTGCCGGATTTCTTTGAAGCATCATTCTTCTCCAGTTCCGCTTGTTTTTCGGCAATATCGCCGGCAGATTCGGTGTAAATATCTTCGTCTGCAAGACTTCCCACAAAATTCAGCTGTTTTACAGGTATTCTTTTGAGTGGGGAGTATATGAATTTTCCGCATGAGTCGTTGCGTTCAACAAGACCACGTTTTTCGCAGATAACCTTTTCGCCGTCTTTTGCACGTCTGCCGAACTGACAGTAGTCGCACTTTGGTTCAATATGTTTATCAAAATATTTTCCGCCTTTGAATATAGAGAATAAATCCATGATAATCACCTCGGTTAGTTAATCAAATTTGCTCATTTTATATTATATCACAATTTTTCCGGTTTGTAAAGTGATTTTCTGAAATTTTTATTAATTAAATTAGTTATCAATAACGGAATTTCCGAGCATCATAAGGTCTATCTTTGCAGTGCCGTCCTCGCTTATGAAAACGGGAAGTTCGATAGTTTCGTCGTCAAAAGCAAAAGTTACATATTCATAGGACGGGAAGTCAACAGTAAGTTCAATATCCGCATTTTCGTCGGAATACTTAGTAATATCTTCTGCAAGTTTAAGGATTTCTTCGTCTGTAAGGTTTTCGGGAAGATTGTTTGAAAGGAGCATATCATAAGTTATTCCTGCATTAATCATGCAGTCGCACATTCCCTTAACGCCTGAATACTGTCTTCTTACAAATTTAAGTTCGGAAGGTTCAGGCTTTCTTGCGGAAACAACTTTTATGTCAAGACTTTCAAAATCTTCAAGCTGTTCAACAGCAAGTTCATTGTTTACGTCGCCAATCTGTTCAAGCATAACGTCAATCATGCCTGTCTTTGTCATAGCGTCAAACACACCCGTCGGGAATGACAGTTCTATCATAGCCATTGCATCGGAATTTCTTTCAGCCTCGAAAAGTTTTTTCAGTGTTGCAATGTATTCGTCTGCGTGTTCAACTTCCGTATAGGAATTTTCAGGTATATCTGTATTTTCCTGCGATTTTTCAGCCGTTGTGACTGCTTCTGTTTCTGCGGCAGCAGTCGTTTTTGTGACGGCAGTTGTTTTTGCAGCTTTAGTTGTTTTTGCGGTTGTCGTCGCTTTTGTTGCAGCAGTTGTTTCTGCCGTTTCAGTAGTAACGGGTTCAGTTTCTTCTTCCGAACTCTCCGAAATACTGCTCTCCGAGACTTCCGATACCGAACTTTCAGGCTCATCTCCGCACGCTGTGAATGTACCTAAAACTGCTGTTACTGCAATCAGCATTGCCAGTACTTTTTTCATATAAATTCCCCTTTATTTAAAAAAATTGTGGAGTTGTTAAACTCCACAAATATTATACCATATTTTTAGTCAGGTTGTCAAGTGATTATTCGTAAAGAGAATTTATTGTCATTTTATATAATTCGTCAAAATCGTACAAATGGTCCGCAAATTCCTCTGTGGCAAATTCAAAATTTATTCTTTCACCGTCAATTCCGTCAACAAGACTGCTTTTCGGGTATGTGCCGACATTTCCATCATCACAGTAAACTGCGGAGTAATCACAACTGTAATAATCAGATATGACAACAAAATAGTCGTATTCATCAATATCTTTAAAGAATACAGACATTTTATTGTATAGTAAATCAAGATTGTCCGCAAGTTCTCCGCTCACGATATTTTTTGAAGTATCGGAACATATTACGTGCAGTCCGCTTACGTCAATGCCTTCTTCATCAAGTTCAACAAGTGCGGAATTTGCGGCTTTATATATGCTTGATGCAATATCAGAGGCGAAATTTTCATTTTCTTCCTTAATTTCTTCTGCGAATATAAGTTCCATTTTCATTTCTTCACCTGTACATTTAAAGAAACACATCTTGACTTCCTCGCCGTCGATATTCATTGTAACTATATCAATTGACTGAAAGTCAACAGTGCTTTCCATGTTCTCAAACAGTTCATCAAACTCTTCCCACTTGCTGTCATCAACATCTTCTTCATTTTCAAACATTTCATACTTAAATCCGAGTTCTCCGGCAGTTCTCATGGCTTTATCATAAATTATGTATGCTTTTTCAATATCATCTGAATATCGCTGTAATTTGAGCGGTTCAGCCGAAATAATTTCTATACTGTCATAATCAAAATCATGAGTATAATTATCTGTTGTCAGTCCTGAACTTACGGCAAATTCAGTGAGAAATCCTGCATATTCCGCAGCTTCATAGACAGCGGACGGAAGTACATTTTTTATAAATTCATCTTCATCTGAGTTAAGAACTGCTTCACGTACTCTGTTGAAAGCCGCTATGTATTCATCATTACTGCTTACGGTTTCACTTTGCAATGTCTGTTCAGACGTTGTAATCTGTGGTATTTCAGAAGTTTCGGAGGTCGTTTCTTCGTGTTCAGCAGGCGGTTCAGTTTCTTCTTCGGAACTCTCTGTAATAATACTTTCTGAGACTTCTGATACTGGACTTTCAGACTCGTCCCCGCACGCTGTAAATGTGCCGAGAACTGTCATGACTGCAATCAGCATTGTAAGCATTTTTTTCATATAAATTCTCCTATGTCAAATAATGTGAACCGCAAATATGGAGGGTTCACTCTTCTTTATAATAACCTCTGTTATTCGAGGGCATTTCTTTTGTTAGTAAGCGGCTTGTCTATCAGCTTGTAAAAGATATGAATGGTTCTTGGCAGATTACGGTGTCCCGGGTGAGCATCGACCTTGATGTACTCAATAAGGTCAAGAGCCATTTCAAGGGTAAGCTCTGTTGCTCCTGCATAGCTTCTCATACGGCAGATATATTCGTCCACATCACGTTCATCCTGTCTTGCAACCTCGGAACGCTTTTCAAGATCATCGTATTCGACCGACAACTTGTCTTTCTCTGCCTGATATTTTTCAAGAAGTCCGATACACACCTTTTCTGGAATTTTGCCTGCCACTTTGTCCTCATACACACTCTGAATAAGACCGTCAAGCTCGTCAATACGCTTTGCAATATCGTGAAGTCGTTTCTTGTCCGTGCTGTCCTGAACGGCATATGCACCCTGTTTGTGTGCAAGGAGCTGTGCCCTCATATCAGGCTCGTTCATTACAAAGTCGATCTGGTTTTGAATATCCTGAAGCACAAGGCTCTCGATAAGCTCTAAGCGTATCGTGTGGGAAGAGCAGTACTCCTTACCGTAACGGCTATATCTGCCACAGGTGTAACACGGCTTCGTAGTACAATGGATATTGCTGTTCTGCTTCATTTTTGAACCGCAGTCCGAGCAATAACACAATCCCGAAAGCGGCATCGTAATACCATTGGTTCTTGTAGCTGACAGTTGTCGTACGGAGCTGAACAAGATTACCGATATATACGGGATTGTTCAGAAGCCTTTTAACACTTCCTGCACTCCAAAGATGCGAGGTCTGATAGGGATTAGGCTTTCCGAGAAGCTGATAGTAATAATCGGACGGAACAAGAATATGCTCATCGTTCAGTACCTTAGCTATCTTCTTGACATTATATCCTGCTGCCCTCATTTCAAAGATACGGCGGACAATTCCTGCTGAGTAAGGATCAACAACAGGTGTGCAGTTCTTATCTGTGCCTTTGAGATAACCGTAAGGCGGATAATTTGTCTTGTACTTTCCCGACCTTGCATTTGATTCAAATACTGCCCTCAGCTTTTTAGAAGTATTGGCTGCGTGCCATTCGTTGAAAACATTCATGATCGGCATCATATCCATACTTGCACTATCCGAATTTGCTGTGTCGATATTATCGTTCAGAGCAATGAAACGAATATTGTACATCGGAAAGATGTAATCCGTGTACTGTCCGACCTGAATGTAGTTTCTGCCGAAACGGGAGAGGTCTTTGCAGATGATAAGATTGATCTTGCCTGCCTTAGCATCTTCGAGCATACGCTGTACGCCTGGGCGATTAAAATCTGTTCCTGAAATTCCATCATCAACATATTCATCATAGAGCGTCCAGCCATGCTGTTCCTCAATGTATTTTGTCAGTATCGTTCTTTGATTTTCTATTGAAAGGGATTCGCCTGCACGCTCATCGTCACGAGACAAGCGAAGGTACATTCCCACTTTGTATTCAGTCTGCTTTGGTAACATAATAACTCCTTTCTTTCCAAAGCAGCCTTATTCCTATACACCCATTATAGCGCAGTATATAGGAAAAGGCAATAGCTTTTAAGAAAAAAGTTTTATGCTGTTTCAGGGACACGGTGAAACATCTCATTTACAACTCTGTTATAAGCGTAATTGAACATCACATCGTTAATATCTCTGTTACCGACAAAGTGACTTACAACTGTATGTTTTATACCGTCAACCTCATATGTGTTGGTGCGGACAGGACAGTCCTTGTACTGCTCGTCCATTTCCTGCATTGTTCTGTTTTTATTCATAGCGAATTTTCTCCTTAGCATCTCTTTCTCTAAGCATTCAGAGTGAGGGCATCGCTTTCTTTCTCTTACCCTCATAATAGCCGTGCAGAATCAGCACGATAGCCGATTTGAGTATTTACACGGCTATGGTTTTAGTGATTGTCGTTTTTAATCATTGTTACTTTCCAAATTGTCATAAAACGAAATATCTTCGTCCTCATTATCGTAATAATGACTATTTCTGTTGGTGCTGTCATCATCGTTCTTGTGGGACGAAATATCACCATCAGTATTTTTACTGCCGACTAATTCAATCAGCTCGGCATCAGTCAGACCGCCCGATCTCAGTTTCTGCAAAAGCTGATGTTCAGCGGAAATGATCTCATCAAGCTCTCTCGGCTTGCAGTTATACTCCTCCGCCATAGCAAGACGAGACACTTCTTTCAGCTTGTCCTCCGCAGTTTTCTTCTTTGCCGTATCATCAGCAATACGTTTTTTGTAAAACTCGATCTTCTCAATGAGCTGTTCTTTCTTTTCTCTGTAAATGCCCATTCAAAAATCACTACCTTTCTGTTTTGTTCCAAGCAAGTCTGCGCACCTGACAAATGCTAACCTGCTATGCTACCATTATAGCGCACCCATATCATTAAAACAAGCCGCAATGCGCACAAACTTTTATTCATAGTTTGTTAATAAAAAACCGGGGAAATTTTGGTTTTCAAAAAACAGAATTACGCTATATCGCAGAAAATGCTAATTCGTCATTTTGACGAGGTGATTTTTTGCCTTTCAAAGAAATGTGAAATTTACTATTGACGGAATCGGAATTATCTAGTATAGTGATTATAGGGAGTGCAGAAACAGAGAAAGTCGCATAGCTCCAATTCTCGTAAAACGAGAAAAAAAACGAGCTGACAGGCTCGGAATAAACGAACGCACCGGAGGGGCGTTTTCACTCCCAGCAAGCACGGTACAATGTGGGCGCGCAAAGCGACCTTCACATTGTACATAGCTTGTTAGAGGACTTCTGCCCCTAAGACCCCGAATCTAAAAAATGAAAAGGAGAGGAAAACAAGTTTGAAAAATAAAACTGCCCCTTGAAAATGTAAACAGGGCGCACGAAGCTAAGCCACAAAAAAGTGACTGAAAAAATATAAGGAGTAGGGTTATCAGCTGAAATCAGCAACTTCATCTTTAAAGATATATCCACGTTGACGAAGGAGAGCAAGACCTTCAGCTTTGGATATAACAACAGAGTGTTCAGTAGTTTTGTCAGCCAGATAACCTTTAGCAGAGTAAGGCTCGCATTTTGAAAGTACGTTCCAAATAGCGGTCAGGAGCATACGGCATAATGCAATAATCGCTTTTTTATGCCCACGGCGAGCCTTTATTCTGCGATAGCGTTCTTTGAATTCAGGATGCTCTTTTGATTTAAGCAGTGCGTTTGCAATCTGAACCAGTAAAGGTTTCAGATAAGAACCTGCACGGGAAATGCGGGTTGATTTCACTTTTTGTGCACTGCTGTCATTACGCGGGCAACAGCCTGCCCATGAAACAAGATTTTTAGAGGTTTGGAAAACAGACATATCCGCACCGATTTCTGAAAGAAGGCGAATTGCCGTCAGGGGTTCTTTTGAAAATCCCGGAACTGTACGCATAAACTCCAAAACAAAGGTGTACGGTTCAGCAAGACGAAAAATTTCAGTATCAAGTTCAGATATACGTTTTTCCTGTTCATCAATAAAATCAAGACAGATTTTCAGCTTGGTTGCCTGTTCATGGCTGACTGCTCCATCAACAGCTGCTTGAATTTCTTCTATGGGGTGCTTACAGCGTTTGTCCACAAAAGGAGCTACATCAAAAGACACACCGGGATTTTCAAGAATCTGCTGAATGATGGAACGTGAGGATTTACCAAACACATCGGTAAACACATCATCCAATTTCAGATTTGATACAGTGAGACAATTGAGAGCACGGTTTTTCATTCCTGTGATCTGATTGGTAAGTTTCATTCGGAAACGGAGAAGGTCACGAAGATGATGAATATCAGGCGGAGGAATAAAGCTTGGTTTAATCATGTCACACATAAACAAATCGCAAATCCATTTAGCATCCTTACGGTCAGTTTTGTTGCCCTTCTGAGGTTTGGTATATTTGGGATGAGCAAGTGTAACCCAGCAGGTTTTCTCAAGAATATTGAATACAGGAATCCAGTATTTACCGGACGATTCCATACAGACTTCGGTACATGAATATTTAGCAAGCCATTCAGACAGTTCCCGTAATCCTTTTGAAAAAGAAGAGAAACGAGCTTGTTTGTATTCAGTACGATTATTGGTGTCAGTAATTCCGATACAGGCATAAATCCAGGTTTTATGCACATCAAGACCACAACAGTTCTTACGGAAGATTTTAAATGCCATAGACACACCTCCACAAAAATATTGAGTGAAACGGCATTGACTGAATCTCCGGCAAAATCGAGTCGATTTGAAAGAGATAAGTTTACGGGCTACTTGCTTGCGCCACTAATTGATGCCTTAACGGAGAAACAAACCATATAGAAATGCGAGGTTGCCGCTATACAGCCCCGCCACTCACCTCCACAGTTTTTGTAGTTGACCGTTTCTCTCAACTACATTATATCATACTTATTATTTTAGCGAAAGTACTTTTCATACCTGATTGGTGCCTTTCGCAGAAAGGCGGATTATAAAAAAGAAGAATGAAAGTAAACGTAATCTCTACCTCAAGGTAAGAGTGAGTCAGGAAGAAATGGACGCTATCAAGCGAAAGTTTCAGAACAGCGGCATGAGCAATCTCAGCGAATTTGTACGTGCAATGATCTTTGAGGGCTACATCGTTCAGATTGATAAAGACGAACTCAATAAAATCGGACGAGCAGCAAATAATGCCTCCAACAATATTAACCAAATCGCTATTCGTGCGAATAGCACAGGCAGTATTTATCCAGAAGATATTGCAGAAGTCAAAAATTTGGCGCATCAGATTATTCAGCCTTTGCTGTTTTTGCAGACTCGGATAATGAGATTGAAACGTACATCACAATAATCATAAAACTAAAAATCTCCTTACGAACAATAGCCGTAAGGAGATTTTCATTTTTTCACATATTCAGTGCGCTTAAAGCGCAGTATCAGCGCATTGAACCCTTATAATTAAAACTGAGCTGATTTCTCAAAACTATTAATTTCAAGAAAAATCAAAAGTCCTAATTTTTATTATACACTAAGATAAGGATTAGTAAATAAAAACAGGAGGTAGAGGTATTTTATGAAACAAAAATTCAAAAAGTTTCTCTCAGCAGTAAGCGCTTTGGCGGTAACAATTGCGGTTTTACCTATAACCGAACCACTATCCACAACTTAACAGCATCAAGGGAACAGAATGATTTGCACAAGAGAATAGCATAAACTTTATGCAAAATGCTACTTGACAAATTTAAAATGCCGACAAAAATCGGAAGTAGGTGCCTATTTGGTATACTTTTTGATTTGAGGTGCATTTCTATGCTGTCATTTGCTGTTGCCGTTGCTCTTTCCGCTTTCATAGTGAGAGCTGTTTCGACTTTAACGGAAAGCCGTTTTAAATCAACCTATTTTACAAGAAACCGAAAAATGCGTTCGAGAAGCTTCTGAAATATCTTCTCTCCATGCATAAGACTTCGGTGCAGTCTGCACTTCATAATTTCTTTGAAAGTAATGGGATAACCATGTCTCAGCAGGCGTTGAGTAAAGCACGCAGCAAATTTGACCACACACCATTTCTGAAGCTTTTTACAGCGATTAAGGATTGCATTCTATGAAAACGTACGTCTTGATCATCTTCGTAAATATCATGGTAAATTCATTCTTGCGATTGACGGTTCATTAACTGAACTTCCTAACCTTCCATCGCTTCGGGAAAAATTTGGAGGAACAGGAGCTAAAGCGTCTTCGCCAACAGCACGCATGAGCATTGCGTATGATGTTCTGAATGACTTCATTATGGATGCCGCATTTTCTCCGCTAACAGTTAGCGAACGCACCCACGCTGAAAACCATTTAGAAGCAATCGAAAATTTCATCGATTTGAAGAATGCAATTTTTATCATGGACAGAGGATATGTGAGCGAAGAAATCATTACACTATTACATCAGAAAACATACTATCTATTTCGCCTTCGCTATAAATTCAACACAGAGATAGATGCACTGCCTCTTGGCAGTCATGAGATCACGATGTATGATGGGTTAAAGGTTCGTATAGTGAAATTCACTTTGCCCTCCGGTGAAATCGAAACACTTATAACCAATCTTTTTGATCTTGCAGAATCAGAATTCAAGGCTCTGTATTTCAAAAGGTGGCGTATAGAAGTGAAGTATGATGTAGTAAAGAATAAGCTGGAATTGCCGTGCTTTGGCGTTTTTTCTGAGAATGTGATCATGCAGGATTTCTGGATCACAATGTACCTTGCCAATATGGCTGCCATTGCCAAAAATGAAGGAGATATTAAAATTCGAGAAGATCGTAAAGATAAAGACAACAAGTATGAGTATCAGGCAAATGTGAATACTCTGATCGGCTCTTTGCGTGATAAACTCGCCGAAGCTGTTTTTAGTCGCAATCCATTACACAGGCAAAGAAAGCTGGATAGAATCATGTTTGAAATTCAAAAATCCGTTGTCCCCATCCGACCTGATGATGGCACTACCCCTCGGTATGAAAATCCCAGAGACGCTAAGTTTCATCATAATAAGAGGTATAATTTGTGATGCTCTTAAGTTGTGAATAGTGATTGCCAAATAGGAAAACTTGGCGATGCTATTGAGAATGATTTGAAAGCAATTAAAATATTGGAAAAGGCCTATCCTGACAAAAGAAATCTTGATCTCGCTGATGCGTCACGGAAATCAATTTTCAAAACCTTGACAAGTATGGTATAATAAAAATATGAAAA
>CAYWPN010000016.1:0-60477 GCA_964460175.1 uncultured Alistipes sp.
ATTCTTTATTATATTTTTTCTTTTCCTTTCTGTCAACTTTTATTGTACCATATCAATTTGACGGAATTTTCAGTTGTTCGCCGTCTGCATTTTTTGCGTAAACGTCCCTTGCTTTTTCGTCTGAAATTGTCGCTGTAAGTTTTGAAATTGCGTTTTTTAGCTGTTCACTCAAATCTGAATTTTCGTTCGCAATTACCATTATACCGCTGCCATAAAGTTTGTTTCCCTCAACAACTTTTCCAAGCACCATATCAGGATTTTCAGCGAAATATCGGTTAATCGGAAGTCCGTCAGATGTTTCACCTATATGTACCCAGTCAGGAATATCAGACATTTCAGAAACAGACTTTCCACTATGTTTTTGAAGAAAGATTATATCTGTTGTAACTTCTGTTCCTGCATTTTCCTTGAAAGCACCGTTTTTTCCGCCCGGCAGACGAATTGCACCGATAAAGTCAGCCTTATCAGCCAACATCAGCCTTGTTGATTCGTCACGCTTATCAAGAGTTCCGGCAGACGTTATAAATGTCAGTATACCGCCATTTTTAACTTTGTCAATTGCTTCGGCAAAGAAAAAGTCGTGTAACTTTGTTGTTCCATGACGTTCATCTTTAAAACTTAATTCGCCAAACGGAACGTTTCCAACAGCCACGTCAAAACAATCATTCTGAAAAGTATTTTTTTCAAATCCTTGAATTGAAATATCAGCATCAGTATAAATCTGTTTTGCAATTCTGCCAGATATATCGTCAATTTCTACGCCGTAAAGTTTACTGTTTTCACGCATTTCATCGGGCATACGTCCGAAAAAGTTTCCGACACCCATTGCTGGCTCAAGAACGTTTCCACCCTCAAATCCGAAATTTTCAAGTGCCTGATAAATTCCGTCAATTACTGTTGGTGATGTGAAAAATGCGTCTAAAGTTGATGCTCTTGCGGAACTGTATTCCTTGTTGGACAGCAGTTCTTTTAATTCCGAAAATTCGCTGTTCCAAGCCTTATTTTCGCTGTCAAATGCCTGCGGAATACCTCCCCAGCCAACGTATTTTGAAAGTATTTCTTTTTCCGAATCAGTCGCAGGACGATTTTCTTTTTCAAGATTTTTCAGCGTTTTTATTGCCTCGATGTTTGCTTTGAATTTCGATTTTGCACCGCCGTTTCCGAGCGAATCATCTGTAATTGTAAAGTTGGATTCACGCTCAGAATCGTCTTTTTCAAGTTCATCAACTTCAAAATCCTCATCGGTATTACCCGAAACTTCCATAGTATCAATCATTTCCTGAAGTTCGTCATTGCTTAAATCGGCAAGTTCCGAATTTGAGAAAACGCCGTTGTAAAGTTTGTCCACGCTGTCAAGGAGCGACTGTCTTTCATCGTCAATTTCATCTTCTGTTGTATCCATAGCATCAAGCAAAGATGTGTTTCTTTCAAGTCCGAGATTGTCCTCACGTTCCGCAACGGCACGGCTAACAAATTCTCTTGCTGACATTAAGTCAGTAATGCCGTTTCCATTGAGTTTTTCGGCAGTAACAGCTTGTTCAGCCTTATATGTCGACCAGTATTCCGGGTGAAAAGCAGAAATAGAATCATTTATAGCCTTATTAAACCATTCGCCATTTTCTTCAAAAGTCGAATGATATTTTTCGGCAAAATACTGTTCCTTATCCATAATGCCCTTATCAAGCAGTTCACGGAGCGGAACTTGTGCATCTGCATCTTCTTCAAAGCAATGCCAGCCGTCCTCAATAAACCCGATTTCTCTTGCTTTATCAGACAAAATATGTTCCACCAAATCATCGGCAATCATAATACCGCCGTGTCCTGCCGTTGATACCTCAAATACACCATGAGCAATTTCAGTACATTCCTGCACAGCACCCCACGGAGAATATTCAGGCTGTGAAATTTGCGGATAATCAGCAAGAAACTGCTTATCCTTATCTGAGAGAGCGTGAATATCTTTACTGTGTTTCAAAGTATTGCCTGATACCTCTGTTTTTTCTGAAATCTCCGGTTTTTCAACGGTAACAGCCTTTTCTAAATATTTTTCGTATTCGGGAATAAGGGTTTCTGCAAACTGAGCTAAGTGAGTATTATGTATATCATAAAGAGTGCCGCCACTAATCAGCCTATCAAATGTACTGCTTTTTTCTGTGTCACGTCTGAAAAATTCGTCCGGCTGAATTTCAAAATGCGGAGCGAGAACTTTACAAGCCCATTCCTTATCCATTGGATAAAATCTGCCATCTGATGGGTGTGCAACGATATTCAAAGCAGTCAGCCATGCGGTACGTTCAAATCCAAATTTTTCGGTCAGAGTCTTAACGCTGTCCACAGGACTTTTTCCGTTGCCTATAACTGATTTTGCCATTTCAGCAAATCGCTTATTTTCAGCAACAATATCCTTGTAAAGTTCTGTATTATCAGCGATTTTCCATTCTCCCTTATAGACAGGAATATCCTTATCGTGTGTTGAGATTTTGCTTGACATCTCTGTCTTTTCTGAAATATCGGTCTTTTCAGCAACATCATCTCTGCCGATATACTCATAAAGATTTTCGTCAAGAAGTTTTTCATAAGAAATATTTTCAGTAACTTCCAAATCTCCGCTTTCACGTTTAACAGTACAATCGTCCGTATACCAAGGTAAAGCACCCGTCAGTGAAACGACTTTCGAAATTTCTCCGGTCATTTTATTTCTGAATTTATCGCCGATTTCCACGGTTTCAGGCTTTTTTTCCGAAACGTTATTTTCAATATTTTCTGATTTTTCTTTCTGCTCGATGTATTCGCCTTTTTCAATTATCGCTGCTGTCATTTCTGCAACGTCAGACCACGTAAACTTGAATTTTTCGCCGTTTTCATGCGTAAAAAACATACCTTTTGAGTCATGGTCAACAAAGTGGATTTCTCCGTCACCCGAATGACCGCCCGTGCCATATTCGTGTTTGAGAAAGTCCGCAAATTCTTTGTTTGCAGGCTTTTTTTCATCATAGAATTTCTGAACACGTAATTTACCATTTTGAAACCCTGTACCACGCATAATTTCATCGTGAAGTGCGGTAAAGCGGTTTACATTGCCCACAAAAAGTCCCTCAGCAAATTTTTCTTTTTTTGGTTCAGACTGTCTTTTTTGAGCAAGCGGAACTGAATCGCCGAACAGGGAAAGCTGTTCGCCCTGCACTTCCGGCATTTCCCAGAATGGCAAATCGGAGTGTTCGTTCTTCTGAATTTCGTCAATAACTGCTGCATCGGAGAATAACGGCTTGTCAATATCCGCTGTTTCATCAACAACAGCCATAAATCTAAGTTCATATGCAACACCGTCAAACTCCGCACGATGATTTTCATAAGTATCAATGGAGATGATACCCTCAGCATTGTCAACTGTAACAGTTGCACCGAGAGAAAGTGCCATGTCCTTGATTTCGTCAATACTTTCAGCATCGCCTTTATATTTCAACGTAACAGACGGAACATCAGCAGGAGAAGAATCAGAAATATCAGTGGCATCGCTCATAAGCTCAACCGTCTGTTCTGGACTATCGAAAGCGACACCATCAAGAGAATAAACAATATCTCTATCTTCTAAAATTGTTTCGATATATTCCACCTGTTCTCTGTCAGCATCAAATGACTTGTTATCATCGCTCCAAGTAACATCATAACCGTTCATTGAAAGGTGATTATGCAGCTCCGAAACATCTTCCTCACTTGCTTCGATATAGAATGTAAAAGTACGCTGAAAATCCATTATCTCCACAGGCTTGTCAGGGTTATGTTCAAGCATTGCAGTACGCAGTAGTGCAGGAAATGTAGTCAGCTCACGATACGGCTCGATTTCCATTTTATCGCCACGGTTATAAATTCCGCAGACAGGCTCACCGCCGTAAAACAGTTCACCGACCTTATCGCTCTCAGCGACAGACAATTTCCATGTGCCGTTTATTGTTTCTGCAACAGAACAATCTGTACCGAAATATCTGTCAACCACATCTTGCAGAGAATGACAGAGGTTTTCGGAAAATTCCTCCATATCATTTTTAACATCAAGATTATGTTTTTCTGCATAATAAAGAGCATCAACGATTGTGGTAAAAGTCTGGATATGACCATCAGCATCTTCATAATAGTCGATAAAATCACCGTCAGTATCGACCTTAGCAATACAATACGGCTCATCAAAAGCATCGGAAGTGGTGCTTATCTCAAGCGTACATTCCTTATCACGCTTCGGAGGATTTATCTCAAAAGCCTGTTCGATAAGTACGGAATATCCTGCTTCACTGAGCTTTTTTGAGTATTCGTCCTTGACATGAGCCGGAAATCCGACCATAGGTTCACCGTGTTTTGACAGCATATGCAGACCGAGGACTTCTGTACCGATCTCCGCATTTTTACCGTACATCTCATAGAAGTCTCCTGCCTTGCGGAGCGAGACTGAACCTTTATCCTTCGGCTCTGCCTTTTCGGGCGCAGATTTTTCAGCCTTTGAGAGAATTTCAAAGCCCTTTTCTTCCATATCAGCCTGCCAGCCGTCATAAGACAGCACCTCGGACGTACCGAGCAGAATACCGCCGTAGTCGGGAGCATCAAGGTCTTTCAGTGAGATACTTTTTTCGCTGATACTCTCAACCTCATGGCGTTTACCCTCATAAAGAATTGTATCACCGACTTCAAGATCAGCGACAGTAGGGTTGTGAGACTCCTGCATAAAATCAGAACCAAATCTGGATTCAAGCATCTTTGCAGACGGAACATTCAGATATATTCCATTATCCTGAGCCGTTTCTACAAGGCTGCGCACATCTTTCACATCAGCATTATCATTGATAACAACAGTTAATGTATCACCGTCAGCAGCAGTTGTACCGAAAGAATCATTATGTGTTACAGCCTTTACAGCATCAAAGTCATTGTTTTTACCAAGAAAAGTAATCTCCTGAACTGCCGACTTTTCCTGTACAACTTTCTTTTCAAGGAAGAACTCAGGCATTTCTGCAAAACCTGCCGTATCGCAATAATACGCCGTCTGCCTACCCTCTGTTTCTACGACAATTACATCGGAAACAGACAAAGAACGTCCCGTGAAGTCCGCAGGGTTATCGGTATTGAACTGAGCGAAAAGGGATTCAAGCGTTGCATTACCCTTGAAATCATCAATTTTTCCCTCATAGACAAGCTCATAATCGTCATGATTGAGTTGAATACCGTCTGCTTTCAGTCTGTCCATACCCTCGAATCGGATACCGTGATACTTCTCACCGTTGGGGAGCTGATAGATTTTGAAAGTACCTTGTGCCTTTTCCACATCATCATATGTGCGTATCGGGTGCTGTGCCTTGAAATCATCGAAAATACGCTGTTCCTCAACAGTCAGCTCAGAATGTGCTTCAAGGAAAGGAATAAACACATCAAGGGTATGCTTCGCTCTTTCCTTATATTCAGGCTGATTGAACGGGTACTGAGTGTATTCCATAATACCCTGATTATAGTCACGGATATGGTCGATCAGCGAACCGCCGCCAGTACCCTTGCCGTCGCCAATATCGAAGCGACCGTCATAATTAAATTCCTCGCCGTTAATAACAGCATGAATGGTGAAATCAGTTTTCTTATACCAGCCTGCTTTTAGTTCAGGGATTGAACGCTCCGAGTGCTGTTTTTCGTCAAGATATTCAAGGATTGCATTACCGAGGGCAAAACTGCAATCGGGATGAGCGACAGCGAAATCGTGCATCAGGTCACTTTCGCTGATCCAATCATCGTCCTCCTTGCCAAAGTGGAAAGACAGACTATCAGGAACTCTCTCAGACTGTACCTCTTTTTCAAGAATATCATTAAGAGCATTTTCAAAGCTATCTGTAACACAGCTTGTAATGTAGTCATCTATCACGTCAGAGGAATTATTTTTTCCAAGATTATCCCACACATATTTGAAATTTTCGCTGCCATAAGTATCTAAAACATTTTCGATAGTTTCTTCTTTGACTCTTGTAAGGACTGCCTCTCTATTTAGGTTAGAGAGTTGCTCAAACTGTTCCACATAGTCGATTCCCTCTATAATATCATTTTGAATACGATGCTCTACCCATTCTTCAAGTGCAGACCTGTTCAGATCAGCGACAACCTCAGCTTTTTCAGTCTCAAAAGAAACATTATACTTATACTTTGCAATGCAGGCAAAAGCCTTTTCGGTATTTTCCTCATCACCGAGAATATCATACAAAGCCTTTTTGATTTTACGCTGAATAACCCCGTTATCCTGCCAGCCGTGCATAGTTGCACCGTCAAAGGCATTGATAAGTTTATTAGCAGTTTCGTCCGTAATATCGGGGAAAATATCTCTTAAATCCTCAACCGTTCTGCCGTGAACAATATCGTCATATTCCGATTTTATCAGCGACAGAAAAGCATCGCCCAAATCTTCATAAGATACCTGTCTTTCGGCATTTCCGTAACGTGCAGTAATCGAATTTTCGCCGTATTCCACCGTAAAATCGTTGTTGTGAGTTGTAGTAAAATTTCTTTGACCGCCGAGAAGTCCGACCGCTAAATCTTTGCGAATATCCTCGCCGTTCTGCATACGGTGTGCAAATTCATAGAGTACAGTTTCTTTTAATCCATTCCCGAAAATTGCTTTGTCGGTCGGAGCGTATTTGTCATTGTAACCGTCCTCAAAAAGACGATAACCTAAGTCCTCGATTTCGTCCCAAGAAAGTACCGATTTTGACATAAACGGTGCAATGTCACCGCTTAAAAAGGCTTTTTCCTTATCAGTGAGTTCGGGTGCAGACATCTCATAATTATCAACAAAATCCGCAAAAATCTTTTCTTCCTCTGCCGTAAGCTGTAAATTATCTTCAAGAAACGGAACGAGGGTATCAAGGTTACGCTGTGCATTTTTCAGCGATTTCTCTATATCCTCTGCAACAGGTGAGCCGCCTTTTGCGATAATCTGTTCACTGAATGAACGGATATGCTCAATAATTGTGTTTTTCGCATCGTTGATATATACTGCACCCGAAAAAATGTAAGGCTCACCGCTGATTTTTGCCAAAACATCAAAGTGACTTTTCTGATATAACTTAGGCTGTTCCTGCCAAACAGCTTTTTCCTGTTCTTTTGCCACTTTCTCACCGACATACATCAATACAGCATTGGCAAGGGCAAAACTGCAATCGGAATTAGCTTCTGCAAAAGCTGTAATTGCCTTGTTTTCGCTGTCACCAAAGCTGAATTTCAGAGAATCAGCATTTGCCTGTCTGTGAGAATCGAGAAACTCCGCAATATCTCCTGCATCCAGCTGATTATGCAGAATATCGTAATATTCACGGATTTCATCGGGCGAAAAAGTTTCATCAATTACCTCAATATTTGTTTTTGAGGAATCATTTATGAACATTTCAGCTATAACATTTTTCTGTTCATCGCTGAAATTATGCTCCGAGAAAAACTCCATAAGTTCAGCAGTTCTGTCAATTTCATTCTTAAAGTCAAGAATAGCATTAAGTCCCGAAAATTCGCCGTATCGCTCCGAAACAGATTGTGCAAGATAGTCATTCACGAGGGAAAGCATTTTATCAAACTGCTTTTCATCAAGCTGCGAAGTGAAAAAGCTGTCAAGGCTTTCATGAATATCCTCAACCGCAAATCTGTGAATGACCGCAGACAGCTTTTCAAGACGATAGCCGTCAATGCCATTATTTTTAAGTGAATTGATAATACCAGTTTCACGCTGGGCGTTCTCCAATGCCCTGTGAAATGTTGCAGAATCTTCTTTTTCAATCGTAAAAATAACCTTGTTGTCACGGATAAGACCGCTGTACTCCGCATTGGTATCAAGATATGGCTGAACTTCCTTGTACTGTTCAGGGGTGAGTTTAGAGTAGTAAATCTGTCTTTGACGAATATCACGGTATGCCTTGTTGCCAATAATTTCATCGGCTTTTGATTCCCTTGTAAACTGCTTACGCATATCAATAACGCCCTGCTGAATTGCCTTGACGTGTGCCAAATCAGCACCGCTTACAGTCAGCGTTGCCTTTCCCGACGGGTAAATTCTTCCCGAAAACTGAACATTTCGAGAGAGCATAATCTCAGCCATTTTCAGAGCAGTATCGCTGTCAGCAGAGATATACTGCTTATCGGAAATGTAGCGATATTCAGCGTTTCCGATAATATTTTTCTGTGGTGGTATGTACTCAACGTTGGATTTGCGTACAGGCAGATTTTCATTGCCAGTAAGCTGTTTCAGCCAGTCTAAATCCTTGCCGTTTACCGCCATAACAACTGATTCATTTTTTGCATAAGCAAAGTAATTGATACCCGAATTATCAAGCTGATTTTTCAGTTTCATAAAGTCATCTTCGTTCATAGAAATGAGCGTTTTGTTTCTATTATCTGTCGCATCGTTCCAAGTTTTGTTGCCATATGTAGTCACTTTTCCGACCTCCTCTTTTTCTTTTGGAATATCTCTGAGAGCATCATTCCAGTCTTTGTATCTGTTATCGGGAAAAACACGCTTTATTTGCGGATATTCTTCCATAAGTTTTTGAGCAAATTCATTTCCTGCCTTGTCGTTGTCGGAACATATAAACACATTTTCGGGTGATATTCCGTAACGTTCCATTGTATCAATAATAATTGATGGTTTGACTCCCATCATTGATACAAGACGATGATTTTCAAGCTGTGAGCCATACATTTGCAGATAGGATAGCATATCAATAGCCGATTCAAAAAACATCGCATTTTCGCCGTTACCTTTGCACACTTCAAAGCCGTAACCGCTTGCCGAACCTGTTGCAATTCCCTTGAATTTATGTTGCGTGGAAGTCCCGACTTTTTCCGCACCGACGAGCCTGCTATCTTCATCAAAAATCTTAAAAACAGCGTTGCCTGTTTTCTGTTCCTGCACGATTTTTCCACTTTTGACGAGTTCAGAAATTATGTTATAACCAAGTCCACGAGTTTTGCAAAGATAGGCAAAAACTCGCTTGCAATCGGGATTTTCAGCAATTGATATATCAGATTTCTGCACTTTTTTCGGCTTATTTTCATAGCTATGCAAGGGAACAAAGTCCCTCACATAGCTTTCACCGTTCAGCAACTCAACGGCTTCAACAAACGATTTACCCATATATTCACGGACAAAGCTTATGTTGTCACCGCCTTTATCCATACTGAAACGAAACCACTGTCCACGTTCACCGGGCGCATTATCCTTAATGTGCAGGCTGTCATGTTCTTTCCAATAATACTCTCTGCCGACCTTTTTGAGTTCAAAGCCGTTTGCCATAAGGAAATCCGGCAAATTTACCGAATTTGCCCTCTCTATCTGTTCTTCTGTAATTCTCATATCATTACTCTAATCCCTGATTTTTGTCAGGTGTTTTTGGTCTATCCTGCTGCCTGCTCCTGCCGCTGATACGCTGTGCCGACCTTTTCAGCTTATCACGGTTTACAAAGGCTGCTCCTACATTTTTCTTTTCAACTGTGACAGCAGATTTATCACCGTTCAGAACGGCAGAATGTGGAATGTTTTTTGCTGATAATTCGCTGATTTTCTGCTCCGCCTGAGCCTGTGACATACGCTGGGTTGCACGTTCTTCTTCTGGCAGAGCCTTGAAAAATTCCGGATTTATGAGTTGCTTTGCACGTTCATTTTTTACGCTGTCCGAAATGCCCTTGTATGTGGCTTCATCAGTTTTTTTAACAGTAATTGCAACCGTATCATTCTTGCGTTCAACTGCCGAAAACTGAATATTTTTTGCTGAAAGCTGTTCCATGATTTTATCGGCATTTGCCTTGATTTCAACGCTAATTGAACGGTTATCCTTAGTCAGAGACTTGTAAAAATCAGGATTTATCGTCTTAAATTCAGGCTTTTTTACTTCAATATTTTCTGAGACATGAGTTTCTTCGTAGGCTTCAACGAAAGCATCACCGAGCGAATGCCAAGCCTGTTTTGATTCTTCTTCCATAGCTTTCTGAGCATTTTGCATAGTAGATTTCAGAACGGGAACATCTGATTTTGCAACAGTTATCGCAGTTTTTTCGCTGTCACGATTGACAGCAGAAAAAGCTATTCCGACTGCTGTCAACCCTGCTATAACCTTATCTGCCTGACGTTGCGACATACTTTCAATGTGACGTTCATTCTGTGGCAGGGATTTATAGAAATCGGGATTGATTTTTGCTTTATCCTCTACCGCAGGAGCAAATTTTTCAAGTGCCTTATTGACCGCATCAAGCTGTGCCTCAATCTGCGGAATTTCCTTTGCCGTGGATTCACGAACACTCTGCATCATGTACCTGTTTCCTGCAATTTCTTTCATTGCCGAAAGAGTTTCAGAAAGTTTTTTCTGCATATTTTCAAGGTCAGATTTTGAGTTTCCGTCAAGTGAATTGAAATCGGCGGCAATTTCAGCGATTTTATTTTTGTCCATCAGTTCAACACTGTCAGCAGCAGATATGATATTTTCCGTGATTTCGGGGATTGTGTACGTTGCACTTTCAGAAATATCGGCGAATTTATCTGATGTTACTTTCATTGTTGCATCAATAGTATCGGCGGATTTTTCAGAATAATTATTTTCGGAATGAATTAATTTCTGCATTTTTTCATTCGTATCATGAATTTTATTGTCGATACTTTTCAGCTTCTGATTAAGATTAACCTTGTCCACAACGGAAGTTTCGGGACGGTTATATTTCTCAATAATCTGCTGTTTTTTTGTTTGCAAAGCAGTGATTTTATCCGTCAGACAGTCCGCATTTGCCGTGTTCAGCCTGTTCATAGCATCGCTGAAAATTTCACGGCGTTCACTGTTAAGTCCGATTGAAAAACTTTTTATCGCATCATTCAGGGCAATAACACGGTTTAATTTATGTTCCGTCACACTGCGTTTTTTACCTAAAACCGCAAGTTTCTGCTTGTGAATTATTATTTTATCCTGTCTTTTCGGAATTTTATTTTCCCTGATATTAGCGATTTTCTGCTCATTTTTTTCAATCAGCCTGCGGACAAGAGGAACACTGCCCAGCATATTTTTCAGTATTGTATTTCTGTCCTCAAGCCTGTCTGCCTTTGCTGTTAATCGTTCAATTCTTGCTTCATTTCGGGAAATTTTATCTTCTCTGCGAGCAATTTTCATATCCAAGGACTGAATCTGATTCTGATGAATTTCCGCCTTTGTATTCAAAAACGGAAGAAGTTTCTGCGACTTTGTAATGTTGCTTGCCTGCTGATTTATGGCAGTTTTACGCTGTTCATCATTGTTTTCAAAGAAGTTGTCAGTCTTTTTTGGCTGTTCATTATCCTGTACGGGCATTGTTAAAATCTCCTTTCACGTTCAGAGCGTTCTCTGTTTTCTTTCTGAATATGTGATTGATGTATCTTTTCTGCACGTTTACGCTGAATCTCAGATGATACATAATGTTCATCAGAATTGCCAAGATTGATGAGTTCCGAAAGTTCACGCTTTATCGTCGGAGTATCGCAGTACCACAGATTGACATATCTCTTGCAGAGGATTTCCTGCACCTCATCGGGACGGGATTTCAGAAAACTAACCGAAGTATTGAGAGTTTCAGCTATTTCAGGAAGAAGCGGCTTATATCCGTTTTTGTCGGTCACACGTTTTAATTCAGCTGTGATTTCATCATAAACACCCGAAAGCAGTTTCCTGATGATTTCCTCAACATTTTCCTTGTAATCAGCATCATATGTAAGTGAAATTTCGGTACTGCTGAACTTTGCAAAATACGGAATACGGCACTTTTCAAGTGCAAGTACAATTTTTTCTCCTTTTTCCGTAACATACTTTGCATAAGTTTTGTTGGCTATTTTCTGCAAGTCCGCACCTGCTGTCCTCACCCTGCTCATAAGCCAATAACTCCTTTAAGTCTGCTGATGAGTTCAAAGGAATTGCTATCATCATATTCCATTGAATACATACCGCAAAGCTGCACCTGAGTTTCAAAGGGATATTCTCTCAATCTGCTCACAGGAACATCAATCAGTTTTGCAACGTTTTCAAGTTCAATAACTGCAAGAGCTTTGTTGACTACATCATAAAGATGTGCGGTATTACTGCTGTCAGCCATATACTCAAAAACAAGTTCCTGCTGAGTATTGTAGCTGAGATTTTTAAGGGTATCGAGAGAAATCCCCGTATCTCTTGAAACATCACTCAAACCGGTGAGAACATTTCCTTTTGTCCAATAGCCGTCAAGTTCGGAGTAAAGCATTTTTGCATCATCTTCATTTCTTACCTCAATATTTGCAAGTACAGCCTGCATTGAATCAGTAATTTCTTTCGGCAGGGCAGAAATGCTGTCCTCAGATACTCCGAGAATTTTGGCGATATTATTCTTCACTTGCTGTGTCATCTTTCATTTCTCCTTCGTTGAACATTTCAATAAATTCGTTCATTTTATTTGCAAGTTCTGCATAGTTTTCAATCAACATATATACATACTTCGGAAGCATAGATTTAAAACAGGAGAGTGTGCCGTCCTCACGAACATATCCCAAATCTCTTTCAATTTCCTTATTTCTTGCAAGAAGTGAAGGGTATTCCTTATTTATAGAGTTGTTGAAGTCGAGAGCTGCTATAAGGACTTCCATGTACCCATTTGCAAGGTGCAGATTTTCCCTGTCTGCGTTTCTGTTAATACTCATTGATTACTTCCTTTCAGTTTTCCATTGATAGTAAGTTTTGCCGTTGTATTTGTTTTCAAAGACTTCGGGCAGAACGGTATTTTTCTTGCCATTAGCCGTGTAGCTTGTGGATTTTCCGCTTAAAAGTCCCTTGATTTGAGTTTCCGAAAGCTCCGTACCGTAGACCTTTGCAATGTTCATTCCGCATTTGCCTTTGCAGTAGTAACCGTATTTGCCTTTGACCACATCACTTTGGCATTTCGGACATTTACCTATTGGTGCAGAGTTATTTCCGAATGATACAGAAGAATCGGCAGAGCCGTATTTATTACAGAGAGTGTGGATAAAATCCTCAATTTCAGTCATAAAAGTATCAGCCGAATATTGTCCGTGTTCAATCTGCTGTAATTTCATTTCCCAATCGGCAGTAAGGCTTGCGGATTTGACCTCATCAGGCACGACAGCAATTAAATAGACCTCTTGCGAAATAAAAAGAGATGTTGTATAATAAAGATATGATGAAATATGAAATAATCAAAGGATATAAAGATGAACAGTTCCGAAGAATCACAGGAGTAAAGAGAGACACATTCAATAAGATGATAGAAATACTGAAGAAAAGCCATGCAGAAAAGCACAGAAGGGGAGGAAGAAAACCAAAGCTGAGCATAGAAAATCAATTGCTGGCGGCTCTGGAATACTGGCGTGAATACCGGACATACGCTCATATTGCAGCAAGCTATGGAATTGCAGAAAGCAATATTTACCGGAGTATTAAATGGATAGAAGACACATTGATAAAAGACGGAACATTTTCTCTGCCCGGAAAGAAAGAGCTGCTGAAAAGTGATGCAGTATATGAAATCATTCTGATTGATGCAACAGAAACACCAATAGAACGCCCTCAAAAAAACAAAGAAAATACTATTCCGGGAAAAAGAAAAGACACACACTGAAAACACAGCTTGTGGTGGATAAAAAGACAATGAAAACTATCTGTCTGAGTTTCTGCAATGGGAAAAAGCACGATTTCAGGCTGTTCAAAGAATCGGAAGTGCATGCCAAAAATGATACAGAATATGAAACTGATACAGGATATACCGGAATTACAAACATACATCAGAATTCAATTTTACCAAAAAAGCGAAGTAAAAACACACCCCTTACAGAACAGGATAAGGAGAGAAACCGCATGATTTCAAAAAGAAGAATTTATGTAGAACATGCTATCAGATTTGTAAAACGTTTCCACATTCTTTCAGAACGATATCGAAACCGAAGAAAACGATTCTCTCTTCGGTTTTCTTTGCTTGCTGGTATATGTAATTTTGATATGTCTGTTTAATTTCGCAAGAGGTCTAATTTATGCCTTTTTCAGTTGCGACAATCTGCTTGTTTTTTCGTTCCACATAGCCTTTTTTGACAAGTCCCTCAATAGTTCCGGCACGGGTCGCAGGTGTTCCAAGTCCCTTTTTTTCGGAATTTTCGTCGTAATTTTCCTGTCCTGCGTGTTCCATTGCGGACAGCAGAGTATCTTCCGTGAACGGTTTCGGCGAACTTGTAAAGTGTTCACTTTTAACTGCGTATGCCGTGAAAGTTTGTCCCTCATCAACTGTTGGAATCGACTTTACTTCGTCATTTTCAGAACTTTTCAAAGCATAATCTTTCCAGCCGTTTTCAAGAACAGTTTTTCCGTTTGCGGTAAATTCTGTACCGTTGCAGTCCGCAGAAATTTTCACAGATTCATATTTATGCAGAGATGCAGACGCACACAAAAGACGGTTTGCAATCAGCGTTAAAATATTTTTTTCGGCAGTCGGCATATTCACAAAATCGGCGTTCTGGATATTTGCCGTCGGAATAACTGCATGATGTCCTGTGACTTTTTTGTTATTGATACATCTTGAAATATCAGGATTTGCGACACTTCCGAACTGAAAAATATTCCCGATAATCTGCACAATATCAAGTGTTGACTGTTCCATATCATAACTCAGAAATTGACTGTCTGTACGTGGATAAGTCACAAATTTTGCCTCATAAAGCGACTGAACGCAGTCAAGTGTCTGCTGTGCCGTATAGCCGTAAATTTTATTTGCATCACGCTATAAAGTCGTTAAATCGTAAAGTTTAGGCGGATTTACAGTCTTGATTTCACGCTTGACGGAAGTAATTTGAACCGTGCTGCCATTGCAGGAATTTGCAAGATTATCAGCGGTATTTTCGTCATCAATTCTTGCAGAAATCAGCGTAAAATCACCACAATCAAGGTCAACAGTGAAATATTTCTGTTTGACAAAATTTTTCACATCAAAGTCACGCTGAACAATCATCGCAAGTGTCGGAGTCTGAACTCTGCCGATATTCAGGCGGTCACGGTAACGGCATGAAAACAGGCGAGAGCCATTCATTCCAACGAGCCAGTCAGCTTTTGCCCTTGAAAATCCTGCGGAAAATAAATTATCATAATCGCTCATAGGTTTCATATTTCTCATAGCCTTGCGAACAGCGGACTCTTCCAGTGACGACACCCACAGACGTTTTACAGGCTTATGACTGAAAATCATACTGTAAACATAGCGGAAAATGCACTCACCCTCTCTATCGGCATCAGTCGCACAGATTATTTCTGTCACATCATCTCTTTTTACGAGATTTTTCAAGACTTCATATTGCTCTTTGGTGCTTTCCGCAACCTTGAAAAGCCAGTTTTTCGGAATCATCGGAAGTTGTGAAAAACTCCATTTTTCGTGCCATCCGTTAAGATAATCGTCGGGATATTTCAGACCTACAAGATGTCCTACACACCAAGAAACGATATAGCCGTTTCCCTCGATGTATCCTTTTTTTGTTGTCTTTGCACCGATAACCGTACACAGACTGCGAGCTACTGACGGTTTTTCGGCTATGATTAAAATTGACATAGAAACAGTCCTTTCATTTGAAAACTTATTTTTTCTCTTGAATTTCGCCACAAAATGTGGTATAATATATTTATTCAGATTGAAATTTTTCTTTTGTTTTTTACATAAAAATATGGAGGTTACAACAATGATAGATACTATAATTGCTGAAACAACCGAATATGACTTCAAAGTTGCACTTGAAGTGAAAAAACCTAAAAGTTGGCTGAAAAGTGTTAGTGCATTTGCTAACGGTATAGGTGGTACTCTTATATTTGGTGTTGCAGATAACAGAGAGATTGTTGGCATAGAGGATATACAGGAAACTACCGAAGCGGTAAGCCGTATAATCAAGGAAAGAATAACTCCGATACCCGAATTTGTAATGAAAATCGCTAAAGAAACTGATAAAAACATAGTCCTCTTACAAGTAAATTCAGGTAGAAACACGCCTTACTATTATTCTTCCGATGGTGTAAAACAGGCATTTATCAGAATCGGTAATGAGAGTGTTATTGCTCCGGATCATATCCTTAACGAATTGATTTTGAAAGGCACTAATCAGACTTTTGACAGCAGTAAAACCAATTTTCTGAAATCTGATTACAGCTTTACTCTTATGGAAGCTACCTACTATGAAAGAACTCGCAGTAAATTTGAGCCAAGCGACTATCTTTCATTCGGACTTATGGAATCAGACGGCTATCTTACAAGGGCAGGTGCTTTTATGACTGACCAACATATCATTTTCAATTCAAGAGCATTTTGCACTCGTTGGAATGGTTTGAAAAAAGGTTCAGTGATAGATGGTGATGCGTCTGATGATAAGGAGTTTTCAGGGAATCTCGTTTATCTGCTTAACAGCGTTTGTGACTTTATAAAAAACAATTCTAAAGTTAAATTCACCAAAGCATCAAGATACAGAATTGATAAACCCGATTATGCTGAACGTGCCGTTACCGAAGCAATTGTAAATGCATTGATTCACAGAGATTATATTATTCAAGGTGCAGAGATTCACGTTGATATGTATGATGACAGAGTTGAAATAACATCACCCGGAGGAATGTTTGAGGGAAAACCGATACAAGATATGGATATACAAACTATCAGTTCCCGGAGGAGAAATCCTGTTATTGCAGATCTTTTTCATCGTATGAAATTTATGGAACGCAGAGGTTCGGGACTTAGAAAAATCATTGATGAAACAAGCAAACTTCCCGGTTACAATGAAGTATACAAACCGCAGTTTATTTCAACTGCAACAGATTTCAGAGTTATCTTAAAGAATGTCAATTACGATAATGTCGGTATAAACGTCGGTACAAATGTCGGTATAAATGTCGGTACAAAACTTAACAAAACACAAAGAAGAATCATTGAAGAAATAACTTCAAATCCACAAATAACAGCCGATGAGTTGTCACAAATCATATCAGTATCATTAAGGACAATAGAGCGAAATATACAACAACTTAAAGAAACAAGTATTTTAGAAAGACAAGGCTCAAATAAAAACGGAAAATGGATTATTAAACAATGATTTTCTTCAAACATAGCTGTAAAAAGCTGTGCTTATTTTATTCCCTCTGAACCTCAGACACAGCACGGCGAGGAGCAATACACTCGTCATCTTCCTCATCGTAGTCCATATCATCGTAATAGTCGATGTTATTCGTATCATTGTGGTGACGTTCCTTTTGCCTGCCATCGTTCTCACCAATCTTGTAAGCAACAACAGCAATTCCTGAAACCGCACAAATCCCGATAATTCTCCTGATAATCTTTGAAATTTTCATAGTAATTTCTCCTTATCACCGCAGTCAGTCTTTTTTCCTGTTACGGCTATCGTTATACAAGTACCCAGAAATCCACCGATAAGCAAGCCGGCAATAAGAGCCGAAACGTTTGACTCCATAATCAAGCTGATAATCCTATAAGCAAAATGTGGGTCAATCATTTTCGATTTCCTCCGTTTCTTCTCTGAATTTGACATAACAGGTAACTGCATACTTGTAGCATCTGATAGAACTGCTGCATACAGGCAAATTGGTGTTGTAACTTTTCATTTCGGCATTATCGCCCAGATTATCAAAAAGGCTCAGCAGGTAATGGCAATGGTCTTTGTCGTATTCAGCATCAACATCAGTAATTTCCCTGATGACTTTTCTCAGCCTTGAAATGTTGTCGCTGACGACTTTTTTGCTGTATCGCTGTTTAAGCCACACTCTGAATTTTTCTTCATACATAATTTTTCCTCTTTCTCCTTATCATTCATCATCTTCACGAAATCACGATATTTTTTTGTGTACTCATAGGATTTACCAAAAATATTAGCTGCTGCCATGTAAAGTTTCGGCTCATATTTTTGAATAATCTCCAGTTCTTCAGTAATGCGTGGATTGAACGGACAGCCGACACAGCCGGTTCTTTTTAAGCCATATTCCGTGTAACAGCGTGAATGAGTAACACCGTAAAATGCTTCATAATCACGCTTATCACCGTCCGTATACCAGAATATCGGACGATATGTACCACAACCTTTGGACTTGCTTTCCGAAAAACAGGATTTATAATTTGCAGAACGCACACCGCCCTCGGATTTGCGTATGCCTGTAATCTCAATATCCGCACCCATTTCCTTAATGAACTGCTTTGCAGGCTTCTTTTTTGCGTATTCACAGCATTTATTGGATATGGGAAAATCAGGCGGATTCTGAATAATAAACTCTTTCAGCCATTTGTTGCGGCTTATCGAAAATCTGCTTATCTGCTGAACACCATTCTCGGCTGTATAGTAAGCATTGCACCACCATTGCAAAGCGGTTTTACAGTAGACCTCTTGCGAAATAAAAAGAGATGTTGTATAATAAAGATATGATGAAATATGAAATAATCAAAGGATATAAAGATGAACAGTTCCGAAGAATCACAGGAGTAAAGAGAGACACATTCAATAAGATGATAGAAATACTGAAGAAAAGCCATGCAGAAAAGCACAGAAGGGGAGGAAGAAAACCAAAGCTGAGCATAGAAAATCAATTGCTGGCGGCTCTGGAATACTGGCGTGAATACCGGACATACGCTCATATTGCAGCAAGCTATGGAATTGCAGAAAGCAATATTTACCGGAGTATTAAATGGATAGAAGACACATTGATAAAAGACGGAACATTTTCTCTGCCCGGAAAGAAAGAGCTGCTGAAAAGTGATGCAGTATATGAAATCATTCTGATTGATGCAACAGAAACACCAATAGAACGCCCTCAAAAAAACAAAGAAAATACTATTCCGGGAAAAAGAAAAGACACACACTGAAAACACAGCTTGTGGTGGATAAAAAGACAATGAAAACTATCTGTCTGAGTTTCTGCAATGGGAAAAAGCACGATTTCAGGCTGTTCAAAGAATCGGAAGTGCATGCCAAAAATGATACAGAATATGAAACTGATACAGGATATACCGGAATTACAAACATACATCAGAATTCAATTTTACCAAAAAAGCGAAGTAAAAACACACCCCTTACAGAACAGGATAAGGAGAGAAACCGCATGATTTCAAAAAGAAGAATTTATGTAGAACATGCTATCAGATTTGTAAAACGTTTCCACATTCTTTCAGAACGATATCGAAACCGAAGAAAACGATTCTCTCTTCGGTTTTCTTTGCTTGCTGGTATATGTAATTTTGATATGTCTGTTTAATTTCGCAAGAGGTCTAGTTCTGATAACGTTCTAAAAGCACTTCCAGCGGTTCATCTTCCCATTGAAAATGATGTGCCTGCAAACGCATCATCTGTTCTGAAACGTACTTTGAAACAAACGGAACACCATACTCACGAACACAAGTAGGAATTGATTTTTGCGGCTTGATATGTTCAATTTGTATACCATACTTGTTTTCAAGATATTCCAGATGGTCTTTCGTAGCCTGATACTCAAGACCCGTATCAATCCAGTAATAAGTGACTTTTCCCGAATTATCAACTCTATGGATAATATCAAGAACAATATCACTGTCACTTCCACCGCTGATACTGCACAAAATAGTGCTGTTTTCATTTGTCCTGCGTATTGCCTTTGCATAGCTGTCAACAATTGTGTAATTTTCGGTATCAAATGACTGCTGATAAACGTCAATATTCATTTGAAAGTCCCTCCAATATGTGAGCAATTACATCAACCGTCCACCCGTTTCCGATACATTTATAGCGTTGTGTATTGCTGATACCTGCCGTGTAATCGTCTGGCAAAGTCTGCAATCTTTCAGCCTCAACAGGTGTTAATTTGCGGATTATGTAGTCGCCGTCGGGCAAATCAATTTTATACAGACCTGTTTTCGCACCCTGCCCACCGCCATTTGCGGAAAGCGTGACCGATTTACCATAAACGGAGTAAATACGCTGTCCCTGACCGCCTTTTCCGTATTCACCGATACGAATTGGAGTAGCTATCGCAGTAGTACCGCCGTTGAAACCGCTGTTTTTAATGAGCGTAGCTTCACCATATTTGTAATAGCCAGCCATTAGAGTCCGTGATTTTTCACCCTTATTATTAAATGTGTTGAACGGAATAGGCTCTGCAATCATAGTTGCACCGAAGCTGTCGGAACGTCCTGCATTTGAGATTGAGGAGCGTCCGTATTGTGCCTTGATAGTGCGTGATTTGCCGTTTTCGTCATTCACAATAATCGGCTCTGCAATCATCGTTCTTTGTTTGCGTTCAAGTGTATTTTTGAAAATTGCACCATTATACCTTGCTGTCATACAGTAGCTTTTGTCCTGCCAAGCAACACCGCTTTCAAGCACGTCTTTCAGCAAAATTCCCTTGTCAGCAGGCTGCACAACATTCGGAATATTCGTCCAGTAACAGCGTTTGCGGTTTTGTGCAGAAAGCAATGCCGAGTTAATCATAATCGGCTCAACACCGAGCTTTTTGGAGATTTCGTCCTTGATGTTCTGATGTATGGAATAGTTGTTTTCGTACAAGAAATACTTGCATTCAGATTCTTCTTTTGCTCTTACATACTCCATAAACAGACGGAAACCTTCTCCGTCGGCAGTTGTTTCTCTGCCTTTTTTAGCAACGCTCCAGTATGTACACGGACTACCTCCGAGCAGTAAATCATAGCCCTTGAACTTTGTAAAATCGCTGTCAAATACATTTCCGTGCTGAACAATATCGGGGTAATTGTTCTTTGAAACGGCAATGGCGTATTTGTCAATTTCAAAGGCATCGTAATTCTCTACGGCAAGATTAGCACGTTCAAGTGCCAATCTTCCGCAGGAAATGCCGTCAAACAGGCTCAGAACTTTCATTCATCATCATATTGTCGGCTTCTCTGTATCCTTTCATATATCCATTTTTTCTGCCAAAAAGAAAGCAGACAAAACAAATAATACCCCCGATAACAGCAACACCGACAAATTCCTTCTTTCTCATTGTCTTTTGTCCTTTCAATTAAAACTAATTTCTATTTGTTTTCGATTCTTGCCTTTGCAATTTTGAAATATTTATCATCAAGTTCTATTCCGATAAAATTTCTGTTAAGATTGCCACAGGCTACTCCTGTCGTTCCCGAACCCATACAGCTATCGAGAACGGTCATTCCTTCATTGGTATACGTTTTGATAAGATACTCACAAAGTGCAACAGGTTTTTGTGTAGGGTGAAGCGTATTTCTTTCAACACCACAGAACTCCAATACCTGTTTGGGATACCTGAATCCGCTGTTATCGTTTCTGTATGCCTGACCGTTCATAAATTTGCCGTATGTAGTTTCTCCGCACTCACTAACGTAACTGTTTTTTCCGCCTTTCATCTTAGAATAAGGCTCACCAACAGAAAACTGAGGATTGTAAACACATTGTTTTTTATAAAAAACACTTATCATTTCAACATCTCTTAACGGCTGTTTTTTAGCATTCAGATGTCCTGTTCCTCTTGGTTTTTTCCATATCCAGTCGTACTTATAATTTTTAATATTTGCCATACGAATCATCGAACTGAAAGGCTCAATGCCAAATAAACAGACTGCACTATTGTCTTTAATTATTCTGTTGTAAAGTTCCCAAATCTCATCAACAGGCAGCATAATGTCCCATTTACATTGAGTTTTGCCATATGGGAGGTCAGACAAAATCATATCAACGCTCTTGTCGGGAATGTTCTTTAAAATATCAAGACAATTTCCCTGAAAAAGCTGAATTTTGCTCAACTTATTACACCCTTTCAGTTATTCTTCTGAATCGTCCTCAGATTCACCGATTTTTGCAACATCAAAGTCAACATCATCAAGCAAATCGCAGTATTCCTCTGCAAGTTCGTTGTACTCATCAACGAGGTTGTTGTACTTCTTGGCAACGTCAGCAACCACCATATCTGTAACACGCATACCCGTTGTAAGTCCGCTGTCAAAGCCGTTGTGAAAAGCTCTTTTTGAAAGGGAACGAACGACAACAATCACAGTTCCGAACGCACCTACAGCACCAACAATAAGACCGATTTTCGCACACTTTCTCATAAAAATACCTCCGTTATTCTTCATCTTCATTTATTTCGGAATCATCATAAAAGTTGATTTCCTCATCATCGTCTATCTCAGGAACACCTTTCTTTGCAGACTTTTTCTTCATAAGGAAGAATCCAGCACCGCCGATACTGAAAATTGCAATAACACCGATTATGAGATAAAGGTTATTGGCACTCATAGACTTGCTTACAGGCTGTTTCTGCTCAATATTTTCACTATCGGTATTGTATGTTTCTGCTGAACTGTCCGAGTTTTCGGCATTTGTTTTTTCTTTACTCAAAGCATTTACAGCGGCATTTTCAGCTTTTTCAACGTTATTCATATCAATGCCGTTTTCCTTTTCCTCATCGGTCATATAAATGAGTGAATACAAGTCCACCGCATCAACTTTGTTGAGAAAGTAAACATTGTCCTCACCATTTTCAGCAGAATAATTTATAAGTACATAGAAAACGTGACCGTCCTTTGTGGTGACTGCAATAAACTGCATCTCCTCCGAATTATAGATGATATTCTCCTCTTTGATAAGCGTAGCATTGCCGTCTGTATCATAATAATCATCGGTAAAATAGTCAACAGTTGTTTTTCCAACAGTAGTCGTTTCTGTGGAATTTTCCGTAGTTTCAGAAGTATCGGTTACAGCAGTTTCAGACGGTTTTTCAGCACTTTCTGTCATTTCAGTGACCGCTGTTGTTTCCTGATTTTCGCTTGCAGTTTCCTCCGCTGAAGCTGTAATTCCAACACTTGCAGTGGCGAAAAGTACCGCCGAAATCACCGCACTAAAAAATCTTCTTTTCATCGTCATTTTCCTCCATATTTTCAGATATGCCGTCAATCATTTCCTCAATATCCTCAACAGAAATATTCTTGTCAGCCATCTTCTTTTTCATTTTGACAAAGAGAACATAATCGTCTGTTGTCATATCGTTTTTAGCAAGTTCCGTTTTGAGATTTGCATAACTCAGACGGTCAACCTCTGCCAGAACACGCTTTCGTTCAGCCGTATCATCTTTGATACGTTTATCAAGAATTTCTGCACGTTCAAGCAGTTTTTCGATTTTCTTATCATTGATAGCCATTTCACCACCTCCAATCAATAAAATACAAGTCGAGGGTCAATAAATTCCCAACCGATGCCGTCAGTATCTATTTCAACTTTGACGTGAATATACGTTGAAGAAGTATTTGCAAAAAAATCTCCCTCATTTAAGGTATTTCCACTTTCACAGCCGTTCAGCGTGACATTTTTTATTGTAACTTCTGTATCACGCTTTGTACCGCCTGTGCCGTCGTACCAGTATTCAACGTCATCTTTCCGCAGAACTACGGTCTTTTTATCGCTGTCATATGACTTGATTTTACATTTAAACGGAGCATAAATAATGCTTCCGCTTTCCACCGCAATATCCACAGCATCGTGCAAATCATCAATACTGAAATGCCGGATATTCCACTCCTGCATATCCCAGCCGAAACCGTTGGTAATAGTACTGTCGTGAATACCTGTACCCGTCAGACTGTGCAAAGTCTGATGATTTCCGTAAAGCGTACCGCTGTCCGTTCCTGCAAGAAGATTGTAATATTGTACACGTTCATTAGAATGTGACATTGAAATCAGCTTGTCATTGATAACTTCATCGAAGGTCTTTTTTTGCTTTACATTGTAGTAAAGTCGACAGTCGGTTTTCCAGTAGTTAGCATGATAGTAGCTTATCAGGCAAGTATCGTTCAAATCATTTCTCCAATAAAGCGTATCCTGCGGAGAAACACACCAGTAAATCTGGTCTGTATCGCTGAATCCCCAATAGGAGCGAGGGTGATAATCTTCACCGTAAATTCGCCCAAATTCACCACCATTGAACCAAGAATAGAACGGTGCTGAACTCTGTCCGCTGCGGTCATTTACGAAATATCGTTGGTCTTGAATAAACCAGCCTGTCCGCTTGTAATCGTCCTGTGCATTGAGAATTTCAAGATATTCATTGAAATGCAAGTAGCCGTTATCATCTTTGAAACCATTTAATTCACCGGGATTTGATTTTGGGAGATAACTGTCACGGTACATATTTGTGCTGTCAGCAAGCCAGTAAGTGCCGTCAATTCCACCCGAAAAATAGTAGGAATCGTACTCCTCCCAACGTGATGTATTGTCATAGAAATACTCAAATTTATACTCTGCATTGAAAAGCTCATCAATCAAATCTTCTGTATCACTTTTGAATTTCCAGTATTTTATGTCACCGTTTTCGGCATCAAAGTCATAATAATAAGCACATAGAAATGACCACAATTTATTTACATCAAAATCGTAAACTGCATCATAATCAAAATGCACGGAACGTCCCCATATGTACTCGTCAGGCTTATCATTGTAACCCGAAGTATCAGCACTCAAATCTTTCAGAGCATTTTTCCAATCGTCGCCACCACAACGAATAACTTTTTCATTTAAGTCCCAAGCAAGTTTTGTGTAATATTTTTCAGCTTCGGATAGGTCATAATCCTGTGCAGCATATGTTCCAAGCGTAAAACTTCCGCCCGAACCTGTTGATGAAAAAAGCATTAAAATCAGGGCAAAAATGAGTAGAATAATTATAATCAGAACAGCAACACAGGCAAAAAATTTCTTGACTTCTCTTTCGTAAACATTCTTGATGAACTGCTTTAGCAACTTGCCCAAGTCTTTGAACTTTTCCGAAAAAGACTTTTTAAGTTTCGACTTTTTACGCTTTTTAGGCGGCTGTTTGTTCTTTGTTTCCAGCTTGCTTTCCTGCTTGTTCAGGTGTCTTTTCTTATTATTTTCCTTATCGGCTAAGCTGTCACGCTTTTTCTGCTGTCGCTGTAAGCGTTCCGGCTTTGATACTTTCTGTATCACAGGCTCTGCAATTCTACGCTTAGTTGAATCAAGAGCGTGAAGCATATCATTATCGGAATCCTCATTGACCGCTTTTTGCCAAGCTGATGCTTTCATGCGGTTTACTGTGTATTTTGCAGGTTTCAGAATTAAAAATCCGGTTTTTGAATTACGCTTGATTTTTCGCTGATTTTTCAATTCTTTACGCTTGAATTTCTTTTCGGATTTCAGCTTTTTGTTGTTAAATTTAACTTCACTTTTAGTACGCTTAAAATCCTGTTTTCGTCTTATCAGAAATGCTCTCTGAATATTCGATTTACTGCCCGATTTATAGGCTTTTTTCTGCCCTCTGAAATTCAGTTCTGCGGACTTGAAATCAGCCTTATTTTTACGCATTTTCGGCTTGAAAGTATCGTTTTTAAAAACAGAATATTCCGCTTTTTTCAGCTTAAATTTTGCTTTTTCAAGTTTGTACTGCTTTTTGAATTTGAAGTGATTATACGTACCTTTGACTGCATCTACACCGATATTGAGCGTTTTAAACGTTCCTCTGTGATAATCGTCAACAGCTTCACGGGAATACTTCTGTTTCAGATTATTAACAACCTCACGCTTTACTGCATCTGCCGATTTCAAGCCGATTGTTTCACCTGCAAGAGTAACATCAGCAGCGGTTTGTGCAGTATCGTGAATGACGAAATTTGTTGCCTTTGCAGATTTTTTCAGCAGTTTTCCCTTAAAAGTTTTTGGCTGAAAATTATTTATTGTCTTTGTAATTGACGGTTTATCACCCTCAAAACGATATTTCAAATTGAAAAACTTATGTGCAAGACCTTTGTTATTGCCATGAAAAGTCTTTTCCTCACGGACAATATTAGTTCTTGTTCTGAATCGTCCTGTGCTGTTTTGCGAACGTTCAAATCGTATCTTGAACTGCTTAGACCTCTTGCTTACTTTTTCAAACTTTGCCTGTGCTTTTCGGAGGTTATTCTGTCTTTTTATAAATCTGCTCATAAATCCTCCTTTTGTCTATTTTACGCACTCTCAATGGGCTTTGTGGTCATCAGTTTATACATCTGTGTATTCGTGGGAAACGTATCGGTAAACGGCAGAAGCACTTTATCATAGCGAATAAGACCCTCTCCCGGACCGCTGTTTGTGACGTACTCCATCTGTTCTTCTGAGATGTGCAGTTTTTCCGCAAGAATATCTCTGTCACCGCTTGCCTGATTCAGCATATAAATAAAGTCCGAATTATCAAATATATTTTCGACTTCCTGTGATTGAAGCAAGTCCTTAACATTTTGTGTGATACCCGTCGGAACACCACCCCATTTTCTGAAACGTTTCCAGATTTCAGCGGAATATTTTGCTGTCTGTTCCTCTTTCAGAAGCAAGTGAAATTCGTCAATGTAGTATCGGGTTATCTTCTTCTGATTACGGTTGAATGAAACACGATTCCAGACCGTATCCTGAACAATCAGCATACCGACTTTTTTAAGCTGATTTCCAAGCTCCTTAATGTCAAAGCAAATCAGACGGTTATTAAGGTCAATATTTGTACGATGATTAAATAAATTCTGTGAACCGTTTACAAACATTTCAAGGGAATTTGAAACTCTCAGTGCAACTTCACCCTCTTTTTTCAGTTCACTTTGTAAGTCGGAAAGCAGCGGCATTTTCTTGATAGTCGGCTCATTCTGTACGAAATTTTTGTAAATACGCTGTACGCATTTATCAATAACCGAACGTTCCTCAGAAGAAAGTCCGTAGCGACCGCCGACAATAATTTCACAAAGCGAAATCAAAAAATCCGATTTATTTGCGATTACTTCCATAGGATTTTCAAACAGATAATTGTCAATTGCAATATCCATAGGATTTATATGCTGTTCAGAATTGTTTGCAATGCGGATAAGCTGTCCCTTGAGAGCCTGCACAAGAGGAAAATATTCGCCCTCCGGGTCGCAGATGATAATATCGTCCGTTGTAGTCAGAAAGCGGTCGAGTATTTCACGTTTTACGCTGAAACTTTTGCCACTGCCCGGAGTACCGAGGATAAGACCGTTTGGATTTCTGAGCCTTGAACGATTGGCACGAATCATATTACCCGAAAGTGTATTTACACCGTAGTATGTAGCCTGCCCATACTGAAAAAGCTCATTTGTAGTAAACGGTACAAAAATTGCAATCCCACTTGTGTGCATCTCACGGTTGACGGGAATTTCATTGTAACACAGTGGTAAAGTTGATACCAAAGTCTGCTCCTGCCGATAATCGTAAGGAAACATAAGGCAGTTGTTCTTTTGACAGATACGCTTTAGCATTTCAGCCTGTAACTTCAAGTCCTTTTTGCTTTTTGCATAGTTTCTGATACTGATTGAGATATGGAAAAGTCGCTCATTCTTACTATTGAGGTCACCGAGTAATTTCTCAATATCGTCAATGTACATCTTAATCTGCGGTGGGAGAATATCAGGGTCATAACCTGCCTGTGAAGCCTTTTTCTGCTCATCAACTTTCATCTGATTTACGTTCGTCAGCTTTTTCTTGACGAATTTCAGAGCATCTATCTGGTCAAGAGGTTCAACGTGAATGTTGACACAAAAAAGACTCTGTAACTCCAAAAAATTTCGCAGAATCTCATCGGACAATTCTCCTGCAAGAATATTCATACCGCACACTGCACCATAAGCGTTACCGATTTCAAAATCCTGTTTGTTAAACTTAAAAGATTTCGGACAGATGAAGTCCTTGCTGTCCATTCCAGCCTTTAACATTGAATCCCAATCAAATGCAAAGTTTTGATTTCCGTAAGGATTGAGAGCATAGTACATCGCTTCAAGTCTTTCTGTACCGTCAAGCATTTCAGCTTCAACACCGAAAGCCTTAAATCCCTTGATTATGTCATTTTTAATTGACATAAGTTTTGCCCTTGCAGCTTTATATGACGTTGCTTCAATGCCGAACGTAAGGAATTTTCTTACCGACTGTCCGTTACTGCCTTTGAGCAGCTTGTCGGTTAGCATTCTTGAATACTCTGAACGAATGTCATTAAAATTATCGTCCTGTTCAGGAATCTGCACCGTTTTTATCAGCTTATCTTTTGAACGATTCTGATTTTCAAAGGTGAGCTGAAATTTGATCGTGTTATCGAAAAGGTTGATAACATCGCAGTATTTTGAAAAGATATTATCCTGTTCATCAAACTCAGCGATTGAATAATTCGCATCAAAGAACTGTACCGTCAGAGAAAAGAAATTCTCAGATACCTGACAAACACCATCACGGTACATTGTCTGATATGGTATGGTATTCTGGACAGTTGATTTACTGTTATTTGCACTCTTTATCTCCGCCATACGAGCAGAAAGTATTTTCTTTTCGTCTTTTGTAAGCTGTTTTGCAGGCTTGCCCATAATAACGTCAGCGGTTGCTTTGTTATCACTTCTTCTGGCATTTTTCTTTCTAAAGCCCACTCTGATAACCTCCAATCTTTGTGTTGGAGAGCCGAGAGTCTGTTATTTCTCGGCATCTCTCAGCTTTCTCTTGATTCTGTTGTATTCGATATGCCGTTCAATGCACTCGAATATATTTGTTGTTTTATAGTATCTCTTTCTTGGTCTTGTGAAGTATTCACGCATATATTTTGCCTGTTTTTTCGAGGAATACGCCGTTTTTCCTGTACAGTCCGCAGAGTATCGCAGGAGCTGCACACGCACCCATTGCAAAAATTGCACCGCTCATTCCGAGAGCAGTTCTCGTCAGAAAGAAAACAGGTACGCCGATAACAAGACCGATACCAAAACATATTACCTGTCGTTTTGTAAATCCCATAATGAATTTTTCCTTGATGTCATTTAAGTCTTTCGGGATTTGAACATAATGTGCCATTTTGCCCTCCAATCCGTAAAAATATCGGCATAATTCTTTTTAGTGAGCATTGAACACACTCTTGCTGACAGCACCTGTTCTCAGGACTGTGAAAATAAGTGCTGCGGTGTAACCCAGAAGCATTGCCATCTGCATAATCACACCGTCACCTCCTGAATTAAGAGTTGAAATCATATTTGCAAAAAGTGTTTTGAAAATTCCAAGTGCGACAATGATAAAAAATCCCTGAAATGAAAGTGCAAGCAGTTGTTTAATCCAGTTCTTGCCGATACCCGACCATTCACCGCCATCCATCATTGTTGCCATAGGAATCGGAGCGATACTCAGATACATAAATACCTCTATTATTCTTGAAGCCAGTGTTATAACGATAGCCACAATCATAATCATAATTCCGAGATGAACCACCAGTGAAATAAACCAAACGGTCATTAGTTCACCAAGTCCCAAATCGCTTAATGCCGACTTATTTAGAGCGAGTGCTGCCGATAAATAGTCACCTGTTCCAAACAGCGTAGATAAGCCGTTTGAGCAGACATTTGTGCCGAATGAAAACAGTCCGCTTGCGATGTAAAACACATTTGACACAAGAATTACACCGCATAAGGCTTTGATTATCCATTTTATGAAAATCGAATCGTCAAATTCTTTGAAGTTATTCCCTCGTATGACCGTCTGTATCAGGTCATTCAGCAGAATTATCGTCAGAATAAAGCCACCGATTGGTACGACCACATTGTTGCAAAGAGTTTCTATTGTTGTCCATATATGCGTACCTGTTCCTGCCGAATTGCCCGTAAACGATGCAGGGTGCGAAGTAAGGTATGTACTTACAAGTCCGCCGCTTCCCGTAGTCTGCGAGAATGTATCTGTCAACAAATCTGATATTCCGTCAAACTGGGATTTAATACCATCTTTGAACAAGTTACAGCACCAATCCTCAAGTGCATCAATTGCGTCGCTGATTACTCCCATTGTTCGTCACTTCCTTTCGTATGTGAAATCAATGGTCTTTCATATTTATGAAGCTGTCGAAGTTCAAGTTTAGTTGGCAGGAGATTTCTGCAAAAATACGCTGAACCGAAGTGATTGCCTTTTGTGTATGTCTGCATATTTTTACAGGTATGATAATCTATTCTTGCATCAAAAACGAGCATTTGTATTTCATTTTTGAAAATATGGTATCGCTGTTTACTTTGAATACTGTTTACAGGCAACAGCAAAGCGAACGATTTTTCAAAGGAATATGCCCTTTTCAGAACATCATTCTTTTTGCTGAACGGAGGATTACTTACAAGAATATCCCAGTTTTCAGGCTGAAAATGAAAGAAATCCTGTCCGTCACTTAAAGAACTTCTGATAACCTTGTAACCGTTTTCCTTGAAATATTGGTAAAAAGCACTCCATTCCTCATCGAACGGACACCAGATTACTTTGTCTTTCGGAATAAATTCCGAAAGCGGTTCAACCGCATAAAACGGCGTATAAACCTCATCACCTGCACTTGTTCTGTCGGCAGTCAAATATCCTAAATTTATAGCCATATTTTATCCTTGTCCGATTGCTAACCCACAAACCACCCACCACAAGCAATCTAATCAGTGAGTGTCAATCAAACCGCACCGGTCATCATATTTTGGAGAACAGGAACGAGGACGATTGCAAGGAGGATAAGTCCAAGACCAGCCATAAGCTGCTTCATTCCCTGAGATTTCGCACCTGGATTATCGTTGCCGTAACCTTCGAGGAGATTGACAACGCCCCAAACTCCGACACCGCCACCGATAAGGCAGATAACGGATTTGAGGACTGTGCAGGATGTTGTGATAAAATTACTTGTATCTACAACACCTGTTGCAGCGAAAGCTGTTGTACCACACATTGCAGCCATACAGCAGAGTGTTGTGAGTGAGAGAACAGCTTTTTTTGCGAATTTACTGCCTTTTGTGAGCCATCTGTGCTTTGGTGCTGTTGTAGAAACAGCAGAAATGTTTGTGTTTTCCATTGTAAAAAACTCCTTAAATCAAATAAAATCAGTGTTTCAGCTTCACCCGATTATTTCTCTTTTTCAGATTCTTCGCTGTCAGCCTTAATAAGCTGATTTATCTGTCACGTCCGCTTCATATTCTGTGTATGTATCCCGTTTTGACGGTTTGAAACGCATCCTCTTTCTGTCACTTACAAATTGTTCGATGTCAAACTCGTTTTTGGGGTTTGCATCAAGCAGAAGATGATAGTTTTCGTGACGTGTTATATCGTACTTATCCGAGAAGAACGGACGTACTCCCCGAAGCTGTAAGATACATTTACCGCCGTCCATTACTGCCAGTTCGTCCTGCGATTTCAACTCTTTACCAAGTTTCTGATAGTTCATACCGTAACTTTCAGACTGCCCACGATTTGTGGACGTATTGAAACTGTCGATAGTTTCCTTACCGAGCGATTCAGAAATTTCTTTCAGCGTAGTTTTTTCCTTACCGCCCAGAAACAGCATAGTATCGCAGTTTCCCTCGATTGTATCGGCATTATCCTTGTAAATCGCTTTAAGCTGTGACTTGGCTTGCAGAATTATGCTTGCCGAAATTTCACGGGAACGGATTGTTGCTATCAGCTTGTCAAACTGCGGAATTTCGCCGATATTTGCGAACTCATCGAGCAGACAGCGGACGTGGTATGTTAATCTGCCACCCTTACTGTTGTCAGCTTTGGTGCAGAGCAGATTGAACATCTGTGAATACATAATCGCCACCAAAAAATTGAAAGTGGCATCGGTATCGGAGATAATAACAAACAATGCCGATAACTCATCACCCAGTTTATCAAGGTGCAGCTCGTCATATTTTGTAATCTCCAGCACCTCATCTATGGCAAAAGGTGCAAGTCTTGTGGAACAGGAAATAAGGATAGATTTTGCGGTTTTTCCTGCTGCTAACTTGTAAGCCTTGAATTGTTTCACCGCAAATGCACCGATACGTCTTTGCTCATTGGAGGGAGGAAACTCATTCATAAAGAGATAATCCTCATAGTCCTCATCGTTCGTGGGAATTTCAACCTTATTCAGCCAGTTGTCTAAACACTCAAATTGAATATCAACAGCATTTTTGAAATCCTCATCGTCCTCACGGCATTCAGAGCAGTTTATCATATCAATAAGTGTTTCAAAGTTTCTTTCTTCAACAGGAGAAAGAGTGAAAATCATAGCGATATATGCGGTATATAGCAGTTTTTCAGCCTTTACCCAAAAATCATCGCCCGACGGCTGTTGTGAAGAAGATGTATTCTTTATCAGCACTTCAACGAATTTCAGAATATCTTTTTCACGATTTTTTTCGGATATATAGGCGAATGGGTTATAGTGCATTGACTTTGCAAAGTCAATTGTGTTGAATACCTTGATTTTGTACGGCTCATATATGGTCTTTCCGTCCTTGTCCTTGATGATACTGCCTTTTTCGTCCCTTTTAGGTCTACCACGTCTGAGCATATTTCCGCACTCTACAAGAACAGTACCTTTCGGGTCAGTAACAACGTAAGAGCAGTGCATCTGCATGAGATTTGGCTTGACGAAAAATCTCGTCTTTCCTGAACCAGAGCCGCCGATAACCAATATATTTTTGTTTCGGGCATACTTCGGGTGCGATGGTCTGCCCATTGTCAGAAACTCCGTCATAGTCAGTATCACGTTGTTGGCAAATCTCCCCAAATCCATATACGGTTCAATATCCTTGTGAGTACCCCACACTGCCGAGCCGTATTCCTCGCCCTGTCTGAATTTTTTTCGGTTTTTGGATTTAATGTACATAACTGCTTTCATAATTCCTGCAACAGCGATACCAACAAGAATATCCGCAGGATTGAAACTGGGCAGAACTTTTGCAAACGAAGTGCCGATATTATTCATAAACGGCAGAAGTTTTTCCGAAATATCCCTGCCCTCTGCAATTCTGAACGCATAACCGATTTTGTTGCCCACATAAGAAAAAATCAGATAAGGCAGGCAGGAAAGAAAAATTTCCTTAATTTTTTTACTGTTAATCTGCATTGAAACACCTCCAATAAGTAAAGTCCGAACGAGCCTTTGGTTCGATTTTAAGCCATTTCATCGTATATTCTCCTTTGATTTTTCACGCTGTTTCTGCTGTCTGCGAGGTTTGCTTTCAATTTTTCGAGCCTGTTTTTTCAACTGTTCACGGCTTATCTCACCACGATTGACGATTTTATTCTGCACCTTATCCGCATATTCGGAAAATGCTTTCTGAAAATTATCGCTTCTGCCCGCTGAAAAGAAAATGTGATATGTAGGCGGACTTGTGGATTTGTCTTTTTTGAGAGCAAAGTCAACATCATACTTTCGTGCAATATTAAGAAAATCACCGATATTGCTGTTGTTTACCTCAATGCTGTCAAGTTTGCCATTTGACTTGTTTTCAAGCTGTGAAAAGGACATTTTTCCTTTTTTCTCAGCTTTGCCATTCAGAAACTCATGCATAGCTGATTTAAGAATATCCGACGTTATCTTTTCGGTTTTTACAGAGATGTCAATGGTCTTTTTCGTCCCACGCTCAAAATCTGTTGACATAGTTAATCATCTCCCTCAGCATCAAGGTCATAAACTCCGAATGCTTCACATTCAAGCCAGTTTTTCAGCTTATTCTCGGCTTTAACAGCCTTAAATCTGTCCTCATACACACCGAGAACGTGCATTGAATTTGCCACGTCAACAGCAATAAGTCCATAAACGTCGCTTGAAATATCACCGTCCTCACCCGAATAATCACCCTGCTCCACCGAAATAGAAACGATGTTAGCGTAATTAACAAGTTTTCTGTCAAGTGTTACAAGTGTCTTTGCCATAGTGTTCACCTCCCTTCAAAGTGATTTTTATTATCAATCATTGTGCCGTGACGAACAGAAAGCCGTATGTTCATAATACTTATCCTTAAATTCTTCATTGTGAAACTGTTCGGGGATAAACAGGGCAGGGTCTATATTTTTCAGTTCATTGCTTTCCGCAAAATCACAGGTAAAACTTGCGTTGTAAAGCACAGTCTGTAGGTAGGATATTGGATTTTTGATGTCCTTTGTGTTAAGCATCAGGCATTTGAGAGCATACTCAATGTGTTTCATTTCGAGCTTTTTGTATCTGCTTTCCACTACGGACTGACATTTATCTTCTTTTCCGATGCGGATTGTTTTCTTTTCAGTGCAGATTGCATTGACAATAATTTCAAGAATCATATCAATTTCGGACATAGTTGCTGCGTAGGTAATTTTTCCTCTTTCGCTTGAATTGTCCTCAATATCAGCAAAGAAACTTTCGTACCAGTCGTATTCGATATTACGCTTGATTAAATATTCTGTTTCCTCACGTTTTTCTTTAAGCGATTGAATTTTTTCAATCTCATCAATCGGATTTATGCCTGACTGTTGAAAACTCTGCGGATTTGAGGTCTGCGGCTGGAAAGATTGATTGATAGTTACTTGATTCCTAAGTAATTCTTTTTTTGGTATTTTATTATTGTTATTTAATTGCCCTTGATTTTCTGTCGGTTGAAATTCTACAGGCAGAATTTCAAGCGGTAGATTTTCTATACCTTGTTTTTCTGCCTCTTGAAAATAATTTTTTTTGGAGCTTTCAACATTGGCTGTTGAATCTCCATTCTTTCCGGTATTATTACTGTTTTCACTGCCGTCGTCATATTCAGGTGAATTCGGGTCATCTTTTGCAGAATACTCATAAAAATCATAGACATACTCGATGCGTCCGCTTTTAGTCTGATTCGGTTTGAGTTTGGTGACAGTCAGATAGCCACGGTCTTTCAGTTCAGCCAAAGCAGATTTTATTGCCGTTTCACCCTCTCTGCATATTGAAGCAAGTCCGGCAACAGAATAATCCCATTCATCCGTAAGGGAAAGAACCTTACTGAGCAACCCGACAGCTTTCAGACCCAGTGTTTTTGAACGCAGATGAAAATTGCTCATCACGGTGTAGTTGGAATTTTTGTTCACTCTGCATACACTTGACGGCTGTGTTTTTTCTTTTTTCTTTTTGTTTGCCATTTTTCTCACCTCAGACCACTTTCATAGACGGAATCATTAGCTTATTGACAGCATATTTTCCGTTCACGCAAATGATATATTCCTTGTCTTTAAGTTCGGCAAGAGCCGTTCTGATAGTTTTCAGCGAATCACATTCCGAGAACATACAAAGTTCCTCTGCCGTATGATAATCTCTTTCAGGAACATTCAGCATCGCAGACAAAAGCCCGTTGGCTTCAAGCGACAACTGATTGTCATTCGGATAGATAGTTTTATTTTCAGGCATAGTGCTGACCTCCTGTATTAAATTTTGATATGTCAGAAGCGTCCGGATAAAATATTGCATCGAAACTGAATGCCTTAACAGCAGACATAAAAACAGCGTTCCTCTTGCGAGAAACGCTATTTGTTATTTATATAAAATGCAACTAAAATAAAAAAACGCCTTCCGAACGGAAAGCGTTAATATCATAATTTTGTATTTTCTTTGGACGAATAACGCTTCTTCAAAAACGAATACTTCGCCCGTTCCAATAGTGTCGACAGTAGTATCTACCAACTTAAATTTGTATCTACCAAATTTAATGTTGATGTGTTATCTACCACCTCATCTACCAAAACGAGCTTTTTTTCTGATTTTTGAAAAAGCCTGTTTACTGGATTTTTCGCTTGTTTAGTGTGAAAAAACGTTGATTTTATGGGGATTATCTTCTCTTAACTTCCTCTAAGTTCCGCTAACTTCCTAATGAACTGAATAACTTAAAATCCCTCGGAGTAAAATCCGTACCGGTTCAAGTCCGGTCAGCGGCACTATGGAGCAGGTTTTCGTATTGAGAGAACCTGCTTTTATATTTTCTGATAATTTTAAACATCATAACTCTTTTGATGTAATAAAAAATACGCCGTTCCGGATAGAACAGCGCATTTTAAAATCAATTCTTTTTCTTTTTTACTGCCATAACCTGCTTTACAGTGCTGATAATACGTTTTCTGAATATCACAGCGACTATCATAAAGACTACAATAAAGCCGTACCTGACAACAGGAATATTATATGTAACTATCAGGAGGAAACCTATGCACATAAATGATATTGTGATAAGAAGGTACATCTTGATATTATACGGACTGACATTGTCAAGGAACATTCTGCACACACGTTTCATGAAAATATAATGACCTGCTGCATAAATAATATAGCAGACGAGAGTAGTATAACCGGCTGCAACATACCCGAACTTATTTATGAATATATAATTCAATACAAGATTAAGTACTGCTCCAAGAATACTTGCTATCATTATAAATCCTGTTCTTTCATAATAAAAAGCAAACTTTGCAAACAAGTCGTAACTGAACATAAAATAAACACTCATTGCAACGGGAGGTATCACCCATATTGCAGCATGATACTTTTCAGGTGCAAATACAGCAATAACCTCAGGTGCAAAAGCTATAAGCAGTATATTTACAGCTGCAATAATTATCAGACAGACATATGCGATGTTTGAAATTTCCATGATTTTCTTATCTTTTATCTTCTGATAAACCCATGGGCTTATTGTCTGGCTCAATGCAGTATTAAAAAGGGTCATTATCAATGCAACAGAATATGCAAGACCATATATACCTGCCTCGCTTTCACCAACCATCTTCTCTATCATAATCTGGTCGGCACTGCTTAACACTGTCTGAGATAAATAATGCGGAACAAGTGGTATATTATAAATAAGCGCATATTTCCAGAATTTTGCGGAAAAGAATTTCTTTCCACGTACCATCTGCGATATGAATAATCCTGTATACCCGACAAGCTCCACAAGTGCAAGTCCGAGTATTCTTGCTGTTATTTTATCATCTGAATGAATAACGAAAAAAATTCCAACAAGCGGCTTTGCAAGTGATACAGCTATTGTCACAATGACAAGCGTTACATATTTATACTGTACACGCTGTTCGGCAGACCAGAATGAAAATGCCGCAGTTGCCCATATCATAACCAGCATCGCAAGCATCTGAACTGTTGTTAAGGAAAAGATATTATTCCAGAAATTATGGAATAATAAATAAATAACAGTCCAGAACGCAATCATAGCGGTCATCAGACCCGGAACAGATGACATGAATACATTTTTTTCCCTATCAAATTTAACAAGTCCCTGTGTGTATACACCGGCTGACAAATTCAATGTTACAATAACAGTCACTATTCCGAGCCATGAATTAAAGACATTATAGTTTCCATACTCCGAAGTATCTAAAAGACGGGTAAATATCGGTACAGTTATTGAAGATATGCCTTTCTGAAGAAAAGAACATATCAGAAACCATATCGACGCTTTTACCTGTACAGACATCTGGGAATACTTCTGCAAAAGTTTTTTTATATTAACCACCTTCCACAGCATTTTTTTCAGCAGACAGACTGTTTCCTGATTTCAATGCTTCTGTAATTTTTGTGGAAGAAATTCCTTTGGTGTATGGAAAATATACTATCCTTATACCTGCCTCATTAAAACTTTTCTCATACTCATTCCACTTTTCCGTACCATACCAGTCGTCGCCGACAAAAAGAACAGACGCATTGAGTTTCTTACAGGCAGTAAGCTTGTCCATATCATACTGCGGAACAACTGCATCGACATACTTTATACTGCGGACAATCTCAATTCTGTCCTCAAAAGGTATCATGGCACTTTTTCCTTTGTAAGAGACAAGCTCGTCAACGGTAACGCCAACAATAAGCTTATCGCACATACCTTTTGCATTCTTAAGCAGATTTAAATGTCCCACATGAAAGAGGTCATAAACTCCTGTTGTATATCCTATTATCATGATATTTCTCCTTATTTTTTATATTTTCCGTCACATACTTCACAAATTCTGTCCACCAGCATACTGACATCAGAATTTTCATAATATCCTGTTTTCTGAACGAATTTTCTGCATTCATTCAGATATTTGTTTCTGTCAAATGACAGAATATTATTTTCCAGTTCATCATTATTCTGTGCAAGAACTGCGGGCAGTTTTCTTATATCAAAGTAAGTATCTCTTTCCTTGCTGAGGTAGTCCTCCAAATCAGAGGCATAAAGCATAACTATCTTATAATTCTTTATTCCCTCAAACATACAGCCCGAATAATCGGATATCAGCATTTCTGATGAGATTATCAGGTCGTTTATCTGCGGATATGATGTTGCGTTAAGAATTTTGTCAGTATATTTCAGCTGACCGTCGCTTGAAGAAATGTTCGGGTGAAGTCTGACAAGTACTTTCCATTTTCCGCCGAATTTTTTCTCCAGATTTGCAATCAGTCTGTTATAATCAATATCGTAGCACTCAAGGGAATTACTGTTCCGGAATGTCGGCGCATACAATACAAATTTTGTATCTTTCGGCTCACCGAAATATCTGTATACGCTGTTTTTCAGTTTCGACAGATTTTCAGGCAGATAGAAACCTGAGTAAATATTGCACTCCATGATTTCACCCGTATACCAGAAAGCTTTCCTGAAATTACGACTTCTCCACTGCGAACCCGATACAAACAAATCCGCCATTTTTGAATCCCTTTTGGCATTCTCAACATAATACGGGGTCAGACCCTTTATGCCGTCCTTTTCAACCGTTTTAATACAGATGTCGCCATGCCATGTCTGAATATAATACTGCCCTTTTCTTTTTCTTACATATCCCGGCTTTCTCTTGTTATCAACCCAAACTTTAGCGGTTGCCTGATGATAAACAGAAGCAAGGGAAAGATATTTAACTAATTTTACGCCTTTCGGAGCTTTATCCTTACAGGTTCTCGACAACCATATAATATTCAAATCCTTACGTTTTTTCAGCAGTCCGTCAACAACTATCTTGCCTTCTCCGCTGTATTCTCTTCCGGCATAGTTGCATACGACGATTTTTTTATTATCTACAGGAAAAATTCTGAACAGATAAAAAGGTATCAGCAGAAGTTCTTTTTTTATCCATTTAACAATATTCATTATTATCAGCTCCAAATCGTGTTATACATATCCATGTAATTAAGCAGCAGAATTACTATTGGATTGCAGATAAAGGTTTTCATTATAACCTGTAAAAAATCCGCATAAAGAAACAGGTTTCTTATTGCAATTGCAAAACAGCCCAGCGCAAGCACACCCTGTGCGGCAAATACTGCCTGCTTTATTATCTTATTTACATCATCAGCTTTAAAAATCAGCCTCTGATACTGGAGCATAATTGACGAACCGCATAGAACTGTGACTGAAATAAATCTCCAGTATTCAGGCATTACCATAGGCAGACAACTTAACGTCAGCAGAACCAGATAAAAAACATAGTCAGCATAAACGTCAACATCACTGCTGTGGTCTTTCAGTATAAAGCTGAAACGCTTTTTTCTTTTCTGGAGCGAAAGTGAAGCTATTACAAATACAATCGCCACAGACATATACAAATATTTCTGCAATAACTGAGAACCGCTGGTCTGCACTGTCTGCGCCCATTCAGCATCTGCATTTACAAAATAATTGTTTCCGCTGATAATCATTCTCTGAATGATATTGATTATTATATTACTGCTGTAACTTCCTATATTTGCCGCCATAACGTTCAGTATTCCCGGAACAAACAGGGTCATTAAAATCATCATCAGTTTCATTTTTTTGGTAAACTTAAAGCAAAATCTTATCAGCACCAGAACAAGCGCACTGATATGAACAAACACAGGGAACACATATAGCAGTATGGTAAGCCAGTCACGCTTTTTTTCATAAAACTCTCTGAATACCGCCATTGATACAAGGCAGAAAGCAAATATATTTCTTACATTGTTTACAATGCCGTAAAAACTTACAGTAAGCAGAATAAAATAAATATATCTGTTTATGTTTTTCTTTTTTGCAGATGTATCATACCCTATCCTGCACGTTATATACAATCCTATATAATATACACAGAAAGTGGAAAAAGCAGGAAGCAGCCGCAGGTCGCCCGTTTTGGATATAAGCCAGCAGATTATAACAAAGCCGTATACTTTACCACTTGCAAACCTGTCCCCTGCACTGAGTGCGTCGAACAACGAAACATTTTCCAGACTTCCTGCATATTCCTTGTACCGTGTCAGGTCAGTGATTACAGTCGGGTCATAGCAGTATGCAAGACTTGCAAAAAACCATGCTATACAAAAAACATACGTCTTCCAATGCTTGAAATCCTTTGTCAAGCATATCAAGGATAATATAAATCCTACGGGAGGACATAACAAAGAGATTACGGCTACTACCAGATTTATTGTCATTCAATATTCCTCCGCATTTATATTTCTTTATGGTAATTATCTTAATTTTTCAAAAATCATTCTCTGTAGTCTGAAAATCTTCGGCGACGTACAAAGGATTACAGCATAATACTTTCTTTTTAAATTAACATCACCTGAGGTGAGAATTGATACTAAATATTTCCTGAATGCTTTTCTGTATCTTAAAAATATATCATTGTATTGCTTATCATTCATTTCGATTTTTGTAAGCAGCTGCAAAACAGCATTTTCATAAATAAGCGGAATGAACTTTTTTTTGTTAGGATATTTTTCAATAATAAAATCCTTAATCTCCCTGCACACTTCAAATATCCTGTAGTGTTTCCTGCTGAGAGGACGATGAGTGATGCTTCCTTCTCTTGCAATATAATGATAATTATTTTTATAATCACCTATTGCAACTCTCCGGCATTTTTCAATATACTGATAGGTAGTTGCCATTTCCTCATAAAATCCATAAGGGAACGGATTTTCCTTTATCCATTCAAGAGGAAACAGCTTTCCGCAAGCAGACCAGCCTATTTTCTGGCGGATATAAGTGTCGATAAATGCTTCTTCCGCCGTAGTGCAATAATCTTCAAACTGCGGAACATACCTGCCTTTTATATCATTTTCGATTTCCTTTTCTGTCTGCAATACAACTCTTGTAAACGCCATATCAGCATTATATTTATTCATAAGACCATACAAATCGGATAAATAAGTTTCTGAAACATAATCGTCAGAATCGACAAATGTGACTAACTGTCCGCAGGCATTTGCAACACCGAAGTTTCTTGCACTGGATAATCCGCCGTTTGTCTTGTGAAAACAAACAATCCTCTCATATTTTTCAGCCAGTCCGTCGCACATTAAGCCTGAACCGTCTGTAGAGCCGTCGTCAACCAGAACTATTTCAAAATCCTGAAAATCCTGTGCAAGCAGGCTGTCAACACATTTATTCAGGTACTGCTTTACATTGTATACAGGAACAATCACGCTTATTTTAACGCTCATAACTAAACCTCTTCAAACTTAATATTATAATTCGCCTGTCTGTTCAAATATTTCCTCAGATTCTAAAATAATCGGCTCAACATCAACATCACGCAGAAAGATATATGGTTTATCATATTTGTGATACTGGTCTCTTTCAACATTACGGCAGTCACCGTCTTCCATTATGCGAATTGTATCTTCGATAAGGTCAAATCCCACCTGTGACATTACGCCTGTATAAGCCATATGACGAATGTTGATTTCAGTAACTTTCATATTGCCGTTACTGTCTTCCTTTAAATCAAAAGAAAGTATTCCGTGAGCAGGAACGCCGAGTTTTTTCTCTAAATACTCAATACATCTGTTGCAGAACTCATTGATACGGTTTTCATTGAGAAAACGTCCGAAATGAGTATTTCCTGTTACATGGGACGGAGCAGTGTTAGCCATAACGTATTCAACACATTCAAGTGCAGCACCCTTGACGTACTCGCCGTTAAAATAAAGCATCTGATTTGCAAGGTGTCTTCCTGTCAGAAATTCTGAAACGGTGAACTCAGGAATTTTTTCATTGATAAACAGCCATGACCTGTAACTGTCAATATCGTCAAGTCTCAGACTTCCGAGACCGCCTGTACCCTCAGTTGCACGTATCCAGCACGGAAAGCCTATAATCTTTTCAACGTCTTCAAAACGTGGATTTTCCTGCGTTACCTTGATAGTCTTCGGAATAAATTCAGTATTCTCAAGAAGTTCAGCCATTATTGACTTGTCTCTCAAGGATTCTGACAAAAGTCTGCTTCCCATGAATACAGGTACGGGGTAGCGGCCGTTATTCTCATAGTACTTTCCCCACATAACAATCTCAGATTCAGGCTGTACGAATGCATAGTCAATATTTTCCTTGCTTACCAGCTTTTCAATCCATGCAAAATACCCGTCATCATCACAACGTGGACAAACATAATATTTATCCACAAGATTTTTCATAAAAAAGCCCATCGCCTTTTTATTGACATCACATCCGATAATTCTGTAATCGGGGTGATTTTTTCTGATAATACCTGCGATGGAACGTGGCGTAAGTCCGCCTATACCTGTAATTAATATTGTCTTTGGTTTCATACCTTTTTAACCTCCACTTTGAAAAATTCCTGAATACAGCTTACAAATCTCAGCATATCCTCAACGCTGTATCTCTGGTCGCATATTAATGACAGTGATGTACTGTAAACACTCTGTTCATTTTCATTCAGTCCCTCATGATAAGCAGTTACAGGCCAGTGAACAGGACAATATATACGATTTTTTATCAGGTATTCTCTTAATTGATTTCTGTAGCCGTCATTTACTGAAATGCATACAAAGAGCGGACAATCTTCACTGCGGCTGTTATCTGTTAAAATATTTATCTGTTCAATTTCTGATATACCCTTAAAGAGTATCTGTGCATTTCGTTTTCTGATTTGTCTGATTTCGTCGATGTTCCGCATGGTCTCATAGTAATCTATAACAGCATTTGCTGTAGGCGATTTATCAATATAATCTTCAGCAAGTACCTTGCCTGCCGACGAGAACAAATCCAGAAAACACTGTTTATCAATATTTTCTCCGTTCATAAATCTGTCTTTCAGGTCAAAGCCCATGTTGCGAAGTTCGGAAAATTTATAATTCGGAGATTGCGGTTCAGCAATTTTCCCGTTGTTTTTTCTTGCGACTGCAAGTCCGTCCAATGCAAACCACTTTCTGTAGCTTTCAAATGAATATGTCGCCTCATATTTACGTACTCCGCAGAAACAGCTGTGTGTTCTGTCCTCAATTGATACAGCCCACCGGTTTATTTCAGACTGCTCCAGCCCGTTCAGTTCAGATGCTCCGAAATACGTCATGAACAGAATAACCTCATGCTCACGGGCCTGCGGAAGTACTGCCCTGAGCTGATTATCGGAATTGACATAAACTTCATAGAACCTTACGCTGATATTATTTCTGGCAAACGGTTCTATCATTGAATCACAGCAATAAGAGGGAAGTATTGCAGAAGTAACATCATAATTTTTTATCACATCACGGATAATAGCCTCCAGAGCAGTTCTTCCTGACTGAAACAGAGTTTCATTATCCCTGATAAAATAATTTTTTCTTTTCCAGAATTCACTACCTATTTCCACAGCCGTTCCTCTATTCAACTACAATTTTAACTGCATTAAAAATTTTTTCTTCGTATTTTTTTCTGGTATTGTTGTCATTGAATTTGAAGTCCAGCACACCAACAGAAGCCATTGAATGTTTTGTAGGTATTATCTTTTCACCCTCCGAATAATAGAAAAAGCTTTCTGTCAGATACTGTTTCAGTTCAGGCTCAATGACTAATCCTTTATATATTCCTTCCTCTTCACACAGCAGTCTGAAATGAATGATATTGCTGTCGCTTACCGGTCTGTTACTTCTCAATGCTTCCAGATACGAAGTATCATTGACCGCTGTAGATACAAGAAGTTTATTCATATCTATTCCTGAATAAAGCCTTACAAATTCCGGAAGTCTCATTCCGCCTTGTCTTGCGTTTATCTCAATTATAAAAATCTCGTCATTCTCATTAAACGACAACTCAACGTTATATTCGCCCCATGTAATACCAATCTGCTTTACAAGCAGGGCAAGTTCCCTGTAAATTTTCATGTGAATTTCTTCGTCAAGTTCCGTGTCAGAACAGTAGCACTGCGGAATTGTACGATATTTTTTATCACGCAGAGTTCTGAAACAGCACAGATGTTCTATATTTCCGCCATACACGAACATTTCGGCTTCAACAGCCGTTTTTCCGTTCATATTTACAAAATCTTCTATCAAAACTTTACCGTTTCTTGAATATTTTATACTGTCCTCAAAAACTGACTGATTAAAATCATCTTTTTTTCTTACAATATAAGTTCCTCTTGAACCAGAAGATTTCTCAGGCTTTACTATCAGCGGAAGAGTATGGCTTTCCAGATATGCCTCTGCCTCGTTATAGGCACTTACCCTGTATGTTTCAGGCGAAAAAAGTCCTGCTTTTTTCAGTTCGTTTCTGAATGAATATTTATTGATAAGCTTTTCTATAGCTTTTCCGTCATTACCCGTCAGACCTGTTTCGGACTGAACTTCAGACAAGCACATCATCAGAGACTCGGTATTTGAAACAACACCGTCCGCATGAGTTTGTCTGACTGTATTGATTATCTCCTCTGCTTTTGAAATATCTATCTGAAAATATTCGTCAGCGTATTTACGGCATACCACATCGCTTTTTGCGTCACACAGAATTGTTTTATATCCCAAATTTTTTGCAGCAAGAAACATGGAAATCTGATTATAGCCGCCGCCCATTATAATTATCGTCTTATTATTCATTTGAAACTCCCTGTAATATTTTCTGTCCGCAGTTCTGTGTGCGCTCAATATCCAAAGGCTCAAAACCGTCATTGTGAGTATCTTCTCTTACAAATATTGTTTTTACCGTCCTGAATATTACTTTCAGGTCACCTGAAAACGTGACGTTTCTTGCATAGTCAACATCTACTTTCAGTTTGTCGTCCCAGCTAAGGTTGCCTTCATTTGTAACCTGTGCAAGACCGGTCAGACCAGGACGCACACTGTGACGTTCTCTTTCGGTATCAGAATAATAAGGCAGGTATCTTACAAGCAGGGGGCGTGGTCCTACGATAGACATATCACCCTTTACTATATTTACAAGTTCAGGAAGTTCGTCAAGAGAAGTTGCCCTGATTTTTTCGCCGAAAGGAGTAGTTCTTTCTTCATTCGGGAGAAGTTCGCCGTTATCATCTCTTGCGTCAGTCATTGACCTGAATTTATAAAGCCTGAAAATTTTTTCATTCAGACCCGGACGTTCCTGAGTAAAAATAACGGGACTTCCAAGTTTTTTCCTGATTAAAAAAGAGGTTACAGCCATAACAGGAGATAAAACTATAAGTGCCATTGAAGCACACAGAAAATCCAGCGGACGCTTTATCCAACGCTCATAAAAATTCTGCTTATGATTATTAATCCTGTTCTTTGCATGGTCAATTATATCAACAATAAAGCCGATAACCACACAGGCTTTAACAAACGCACATAATATTTTCAAAGCTCTTTTCATTTAAAGCAACTCCTAATGATACTAATAATCTTATCCTGCTCCTCCGCCGTCATTTTATTGTCGGACGGCAGACAAAGACCTCTGCTGAAAATATCCATTCCGACATCTTCACATTTTCCTGCTATGTAAGCATTGGTTTTTGCACGGCCATTGCCATGTGCAGTAATAAACGGATTCATGCGGTAAATCGGCTGTGCGTGCATTGGTTTCCATATCGGGCGACCTTCTGCATTTGCCTGCGCAAGCCTTTCGAGAATTTCTGTGGGACAGGATTTCCCTGTTTCAGCCACATAAAGTGCCTCACGTTCACCACGGACCTGTCTGCACATTGCGTCTTCGTCAATCAGCATACATGAAAGCCAGAAATTCGGCTCACTGTTTTCTTTGTCGTAAGGGTTCATAGTAACGGGCAGACCTTTGAAGCCCTCCTTGTATCTTTCATATATTGCCTTTTTCTGAGCGATATGTTCTTCAAGATGCGGCATCTGCCCACGGATAATACCTGCTATTACATTACTCATACGGTAATTATATCCGATTTCCTCGTGCTGATACCACGGAGCAGCCTCACGGCTCTGTGTTGACCACTTGCGTACCTTTTCAGCATCTTCCCTGCTGTCAGTAAGGAACATTCCGCCGGAAGAACCTGTTATGATTTTGTTGCCGTTAAAGCTGATTGCAGAAAAGTCTCCTAGTCTGCCTGTCTGTATTCCTTTGTATGCAGCACCGAAAGACTCTGCCGCATCTTCCAGAATTAAAGCACCGTGCCTGTCGCAGACTGCCTTTATTTCATCGTATTTTGCCGGTGTACCGTAAAGATGAACAAGCACGACAAGTTTCACATCAGGATAGAGTTCAAAAGCCTTTTCAAGCGCATCAGGACTCATATTCCATGTTTCACGTTCTGTATCAATAAAAATACACTCGCCGTTTTCATAGGCAACAGGATTAATAGTAGCATCAAAAGTCATATCAGCACAAAAAACCTTGTGTCCGCACAGACAGCCTTCGTTTGCTTTCGGCATACCGTAAAGCTGTTCACCTGCAAGTTTAACCGCAAGATGAAGAGACGCCGTACCGCATGAAAGTGCGACTGCATAATTACAGCCGACATAATCAGCAACCATACGTTCAACTTCATTGATATTTTCACCTGAAGTAGTAATCCAGTTTTTGTCAAAAGCATCTGTAACCCATTTCTGTTCTTCGCCATGCATTGTCGGTGATGACAACCAGACTTTTTTGTCGAATGGGACTATATTTGTGTCAATAAACATAATTTTCCCCTCTGTCTCATATTTTCTATCTTATATTTTTATTTTCTGTTTATTTTCACCTGTTAAAAAGGCAACAATAACAGAATCAGGTTTCCCGATTTTCAGCCGAAATATTTCCGGATTAATTCAGATTATACGGTACAGTCAGGATATGATATACTGTAAAACTGTAATCTTTCTGAGAAATATAGTCGAAATCTACATCTTTAGTTATTATATCACATCATATATACTTTGTCAAGCCTATACAAAAAATTTCCGTTTTTTTTACACATCTTACAATTTATCTATTTTTCTGCAAATTCTGTATTTTTAATATAGCCAAGATTAACAGAAATATCTGCCTTGCAGTTCTTGATTTTACTGCTTTTCAATAAAAAGATACAGAAACAATATATTTTCCTTAATATACAATACAGGGCGTTTTTATCTGTATTTTACTTGACATTCAACAAAAAAAGTTATATAATAATATAAAGCAAATTCTTTGCCATAGGGCAGATTGGAGAAAATTTTTATGGAATATCTCGAAAACAGAGAGCTTTCGCTTTTGAAATTCAATAAGCGTGTTATCGAAGAGGCTCTCAGTTCCGAAAATCCTCTTCTTGAAAGACTTTCTTTTTCAGCAATATATCAAAGCAATATGGACGAATTTTTCATGGTCCGTGTCGGCTCTCTTACTGATAAAAATAAAGAAAACAAAAAGAAAAAAGACCACACAGGCATGACGGCTTCACAACAGCTTGACGCTGTTTTTACCGCAGTACGCAGACTTCAGCCCGCTGCTGAAGAGGCTTACAGAAAAAATATGGAAGAACTTAAAAAATATGGATTTGAACACGTCAGCTTTGAAACTGCTACTTCCGAAGAACTTTCATTCCTTGAACTTTATTTCAAGCGTGAACTCAAACCATTTATTTCAGGACTTGTCATCAATGACGCACTTCCTTTTCCTTTCCTCAAAAACAAGGAACTTTACGTTGCTGTGAATATCTGCACAAAAAGGGGTATTTCCGTCGGAATTATTCCCATTGGTCACGAACACAGCGAGAGACTTATTTCCTTAGGAAATGGAGGCAAACGTTTTATCCTCGAAGAAGAAGTCGTTCTGCACTTCGCCCACCTCATGTTCAAAGGCTGTAAGATACAGGACAGGGCTATTATAAGAGTTACAAGAAACGCCGATATACAGGTCAGCAATAAAGGAACTGATTTCCGTGAGCGTATGGAGGAGCTTGTCTACAAGCGCACAAGACTTTCCGCTGTACGCCTTGAAATCACAAATGAGTTCAGCCGTGATGCTCTTGACTACATATGCAAAAAGCTGAAAATAAAGAATGTCCGTGTATTCAATTCGCACATTCCGCTTGATTTGTCATATCTCTATCAGCTACAGGAACTCGACACATCTCCCGAACTCCATTTCCCTGTACGCACTCCCCGAAAATCCGCACTTATTGCCGACAACCGTTCCATGTTCTCGCAGATAAAGTCAAGGGATATTCTTCTGAGTTATCCATTCGAGTCGATGACATCTTCTTTTATCAGACTTCTTGAAGAGTCAGCTGTTGACCCTAAAGTTACATCAATCAGTATAACCCTCTACAGACTTGCAAGAAACAGCAAGGTTATAGGCGCATTGTGTACCGCTGCTGAAAACGGAAAAGATGTTCTTGTCATGATTGAACTCCGTGCGAGATTTGACGAGGCAAATAATATTGAATGGTCGAAAATTCTGCAAAAAGCAGGAGTTACCGTAATATACGGACCTAAAGACTATAAGGCGCATTCAAAATTACTGCTTATCAAGCGCAAGTCCACAGGCGGAAATTTCGACTATGTAACGCAGATAGGCACAGGAAACTATAATGAGAAAACATCGGCGATATACACTGACCTGATGCTGCTTACGGCAGACAGGGCAATTGCAGAAGATGCGGAAAATGTATTCACTGCACTCCGCAGCGGCACTTTTGTTGAAAAAACAAACAAACTCCTCGTTTCACCGCTTGCACTTCGTCCGCAGGTGCTTGAAATGATGGACGAACAGATAGCCATAGCACAGAACGGCGGAGCAGGATATATCGGCGCAAAAGTCAATTCCCTCAATGACAGGGCAATTATAGACAAACTCGTTGAAGCGTCGCAGGCAGGAGTTAAAATCGAACTTATCGTTCGTGGCGTATGCTGTATCATTGCCGGAGTTGAAGGATATACAGAAAATATCACCGTCCGCAGTATCGTCGGAAGATTTCTTGAACACAGCCGTATATTTATCTTCGGTAAAGAGGACAGTGAACAGAAAATCTATATCGGCTCTGCCGACTACATGAGCAGGAATACCGTCCGCCGTGTTGAAGTCGCTGCACCAGTTGAGGACGAACGCCTGAAAAAACGTATCCGTGATATGTTCAGCGTACTCATGAAAGACAATGTCAAGGCGAGAGTTATGCTCCCTGACGGCGTTTATGTTCATGCTGAATGCAAGGAGGACGAGGAAAAAATAAATTCACAGGAATATTTCTACGATGAGGCTTACCGCCGAATTGAAGAAAAAGCTGCCAGACAGGAGAGAATGAAAGCTGTCCGTGAAAAGAAAGCAGAAAAAAAGACAGTCAGGAAATCCACAGCAAAGAAAAAAGCTGAATAATTTAAATAGGAGCTAAAATGATAGGTTTTTACAGTTATACTGTTATTCTTACATACATGAGCCTTGCATCTGCTATAACAGGAATTTTCCTTGCCTGCGGAATGTGCGGAAACACTCCACGTCCGGCTTATGCGATTGTCTGCCTCATGATTTCAGGTCTGTGCGATATGTTCGACGGCAAAGTCGCCAGAACAAAGAAAAACCGCACAGATGACGAAAAAAAATTCGGCATTCAGATAGATTCCCTGTGTGATGCAATATGTTTCGGCGTTCTGCCTGCTGTTATTGGTTATTCCGTCGGATTGAATACTCCTTTTGACCTGCCTGTGCTTATTCTATTTCCGCTTTGTGCCGTGATACGTCTTGCCTACTTCAATGTAACAGAAGAAACACGTCAGAAAAAAACGGAAGAAACACGCAAGGTATATGAAGGACTTCCCGTTACAAGTGTCGCACTGATTTTGCCGCTTATCTACAGTTTTCAGAAAGATTTGGGCGAATATTTTACGTGCGTGTACGGTTCAGCCATGCTGCTGATAGCAATTGCATTCATAACAAGATTTAAAATAAAAAAGCCCGGTATGAAAACCATGCTTGCATTTATCGGCATAGGCATACTTGAATTTCTTTGGCTTATGTATAAAAGAACTCATTGAAAAAAACTGCTGCATCTGAATGCAGCAGTTTTTTGTTTATTCTTTTACATAAACACCGGTAACTTCAGAAATATATGCACGGTGATACGGGTCTGTTCCAAAAAATTTTTCAGGTATACCGTCATCTGTAAGGAAACCATTTTCCTGCAAATCATAGCTGTACAGCTTACGGCAGATAAGTACCATATCAGCCTGTTCAAATCCGACACAGCCGTCAATTTCAGCCGGCACAAGACCTGTTTCTGCCATTTTGTCGCAGTCTCTTCCTGAATGTGAACCGCAGAAAGAAAGTGCTTTTCTGTATTCCTCGCCGAAAAACGAAGCGGTAAAGCACTCTCCCTGCTCAATGAACTCATATGTATAACGGTTAGGACGGATATAGCAGGTAAATACATTTTTATTCCAGATTACGCCAAGCTGTCCCCATGAAGCAGTCATCGTATTGAATTTTTCCATGTTTCCGCCTGTGATTAAAGTCCATTCCTTACCTATTTTTGTGAACGGATTGAATTTGAGTTCTGTAATATCAATCTTCCTGAACATAATAATTCTCCTTATTTAAGTTTCAGCACAGACTTGTATCTGAGCCGCAGTTTATCAGTAATCAGGGCGATAAATTCCGAATTTGTCGGTTTGCCCTTGCTTGTATCGACCGTATAGCCGAAAAATGAATTGAGTGTATCGACGTTTCCCCTGTTCCATGCAATTTCTATAGCGTGACGGATTGCCCTTTCAACTCTTGATGATGTTGTATCATAAATTCTTGCGACAGTCGGATAGAGAAGTTTTGTAACACTGTCAAGCAGGGTTTTGTCATTTATTGAATAGAGTATCGCTGTTCTGAGATAGTGGTAACCCTTTATGTGAGCAGGTACGCCCAGCTGGTGTATCATATCAGTTACAATGATTTCCATATCATCGCTGAGACTGTCTGCCCTGTCGCCCAGTGCGGAACTTATTGCACAGAAAAGGTCATCTGCGTCGTATGGCTTGAGCAGAAACTTAGACGCACCATTCTCCATAACCTGCCTTTCAATGAATTCATTGTCATAAGCTGATGTAATTATGAATGCAGGGAGTTTCCCACCCATTTCTCTTGCTTTTTTCATAATAGTAACCGCATCGCCGTTCTGTGCAGTAATATCAAGCACTGCCACATCGGGAGCGTCATTTTTTATTGACTGCACGATAATATCGCAGTCCTTACGTCTTGTATAGGCATACATTCCACGTTCACGAAGCTTGTTTGCCGTGCTTACACCTGTCAATGCCGAATCATCGCCGATAAGTACTTTTATTTTGTTATTCATTTTTTTACCTCCGAATTATGTTTGTTTTTCTATAATTATATCTTATCATATCGGAGTACTTATTTGCAACAACTTTTTTTGACTTATTATGCAAGATTTCATCGAAAACGAGAATTTTTTGCCGTCGTATTTTGTCGAGTGTCTTCTAAAATTTAATCTTCTGTTTCATTCTGACAAGAACACCGTCTGCAATATTGCGGATTTTAGTTCCGGGAGGAAACATTCTGTCCGCAAGCTGTGCAGCTGCATTCTGCCTTGCCTCACTTATATGTACAGGTGCGGTTTTCGGTTCTGTCACAAAGTTTTCCCATTCGCTGAAAGTATCATCATCAAGGAAACCCCTGAGCATATTTCTGTCAAGTTGTGCGGAATGCCTTGAATAAAATTCAAAAGGAAGTTCAGCCCCCTTGAAATTATGCGGAATATCTGCAAAATGTGCGGAAAATAATTCTGCAAAGTCGTCCGCACCCCGCTTTATTTCAGTATTTTTTCCGGCAGCGGAAATAATTTTCTTCTGGAAATCATCTGGCTGGAAGTCGGCGAATTTCAGCGTACCGAAGACGATAAATCCGAGCATATATGGGTCTGCACAGAAATCACTCTGATAAACCCTGCTTTTTGGTAAATCGAACATATATGCGGAATAAAGACCGAATGCGAAGTGAAGCAGCAGAAAATCCTCTGTATCATAATCATAAAGCCGCTGTGACTGTATATAACCACGCAGTCTGCCCGATTTTATCATCGTCGGTACTGTATCGGCAAGCAGGAGTGCCTTTGAACCATTCATTACAGGTTTTTCTATGTCTTCCACAACGTCATTGCCTATATGCAGGATTTTTGCAGGCGGTACGTCTGATTTTTCAGTGACAGTATCATAGACAGACTGATTTTTTGTTATACTTACCACATTCAGCCTGTTATACTCATATCCGCATTTAGTTAAAACATCTTCCGTTATTTTCTGCGGATAGAGTGTATCAGCAGCGACGATTATTTTCTTCTTTCTGCGCTTTGCCTCATTAAAAAGCATTCTGCCGTAATTGCGTGGGAAAGCGTAATCAGCAAAAAGACTGCACTCTCTTTTCAGAAGCGTATCACGTCCGGACTGCGAAATTCTCGACTGTTTCATTATTATGTCATATATTCCGTCAAGCGTATCTGCCTTGTTTCCGGCGGAAATTCTCAAATCGACAAAACTTTTTCTTCCCTTGTTAAACTGCCGGAAGTCATTCTCCATAAGCAGAAACAAGTCTTCCTTTTCGGAGAACGGCAGACTTACAAGAATATCCGGAAATCTGAAACTCACTGTCTTTATTTCCGGTCTGCCGACTTCCGCAAGCATTTTCTGCATAAGTCTGTTCTGTTCTTCCGTGACTGATATTTTTATTTCGGGAATAGTTTTCAACTTCTCACCTCCCTTCTGTTGAAAACTTTGTTGAAAGATTGTCATGGATTTATTATTCTCCGCTGTATACCGTCGTTTCCGCAGATGTTGAAATTGTTGAAAACTTTGTGGAAACTGTTGAAACAGCAGTCATTTCAGCGGTATCATATTGTGGAATTAGCTCATTTCCACCGCAGAGAGTGATATATTCGTCAAGGGAAATAACGCCGTCGGAATTGTAAATTCTTATGAAAGTATCCTTGTCCATGAACTCTTCCGAAAATCCGCCGTTACCGTCGCTGAGATACTTTCCGTACCACAACCCGAAGAATGACCACACGGAATTATCACGGAATGAAGCGTCTATATCGGGAATTTCACTGCATTCGCTGAGTGCTATCAGCTTATCTTCACCGACTATCTTCTGCAAAGCAAGAAACTGCTCATAACGGCTGCCGAAATCCTTTTCACTGCCCATATAGATATCAAGCGACGCTATATCGAACGTATTTTTATCGACGAGTGTACTCTCACTTTGTCCGTTCCATACCCATATCAGATTATCGAGACCGAAGTAATCCGTGAAACGTCTGTACATCAGATTCCAAAGCCACTTGTAAGCTTCTGTATCACCGCCCCACCAGAACCATTCGCCTGAACTTTCGTGGAGAGGCCGCCAGAGTACAGGAACTCCTTTATTTTTCAGCGACATAAGCTGTCCTGCCATATTGTCGATGTCGAGGATAAGACCATAGCACTGTTCCGATATTTTTCCCTCGCCGTAAAGACCTCTTATTTCCTCCTGAGTGAGATTTGCGATATCAATGTCAGTCATGGCATCTGCAAGAACGAAGTCTGTCTCTTCTGCATAGACTGACGGCTTTTTAGACGGTGCTTCCCAGTACCACATAAGACTTACTATTCCGCCGTTTCTGTACCAGTCCGCACAGGCATCAATCTCTTTGAACATACTGTCAAAGGAACTGCCCGACGTGTGAAGTGCGGAAAATCTTATCACAGGGTACTTTCCTGTTGTCTGAAAAACAAGCTCCATTTCCTCGTTTTCTGGACTTGACACATACTGTCCTGTAAGCGTGTATCTGCCATAGTTTGAGGTAAGGAAGTTAAGAAGTTCCTTTGCGGATTGTCCTGCCTGCTGATTTACAGGCTCACTGCTTGCGGAGTACTTTATTTCGCTGAGCGACGTATTATCGGCAAGTCTGAGGTAATCGACTTTCATATCGCCGTCTGTTGCACGGAGTTCAATTTCGGACTGTCCCTTTACAAGAAATACCCCGTAAAGTGTAATGAGGGTAAATTCGCCGTCATCAACCGTTTTAAAAGTACTTATCTCTGCTCCGTTCAGCGATACTTTGCAGTTGACAACCTTTTCCGAAGCAATGCTGAATGACAGGTCATAATGCTGATTGCTTGGCGCATCTACATCAAAGATAACAGCGGAACTTCCGTCGGAATTAAATCCTGTGACATAACCGTCGCCGCTGAAATCCTTTGAAGTTTTCCCTGTATCTTCCGCACCCTCAATCCTCAGACCATCGCTTAATTCTGCAAGTTCTGCCTCATACAAATCACCTGTACTCTTTTTCTCTATTTCCGGATAGGAAACAGGAAAATCAGGATAAGTTTCGGGCGGAGCAGTCGACACATCAGGAACTTCCGTCGGTTTTGTAATTTCTTCTGTTACTGCTTCTGTTCCGGAAATACTGCTGCTTGCTTCGGACACTGTGTCCACAGCAGTTCTGCTCCGGCATGATGTCAGCCCTGTTACAGCAGATGTCAATGCCATAACAAAAGCAAAAATTCTTTTTTTCATGTTAACACCTTATTGTATATGTTGTATTTTCCGTTGTGCTGAATATAACAGCACCGTTTTCCATTCTGGAAGAAATATTCTCGTCCTCACAGATGATACTCACAGCGATATTGTTTGTTATTCTTATATGACATTCCCTGCCTGCCCTTGATACGATTTCCGCACCTGTAAGTCTGCCATTCTCCCATTCCATGCTTACTTCAAATCCACCCTTTGCACGAAGTCCTCTTACCTCACCGCTTTTCCATTCGTCAGGAAGAGCAGGGAGCAGAATGAGTTCTCCGCCTGTGCTTTGCAGGAGGCATTCAGCAATAGCCGACACAGCACCCATATTCGCATCAATACAGAAATCCGGATAATTGTTGATAAGATTAGGAGAAGTTGAGAGACTGAGCAGGTTTTTGATATTCTCATATACCATATTGCCGTCATAAAGCCTCGCCCACATATTAGCAGTCCATGCACAGCCGAAACCTTTATCAAGTCCGCCATGAATAAGTCTGCGGATAAGCGTTGTCCTTGAAGCAGCTGCAAGTTTCGGAGTTTTTAAAGGAGTTATGAGGTCAGCCGGAAACAGACCAAAAAGATGATAAAGCATTCTTTCGGGACTTTCTGCCCCTTCATAATCATTCAGCCATTCCTTTATCTGACCATACCTGTCTGTTTCGATTGTCGGAAGAGATTTGACAAGAGGTTTAAGAACTTCTGCAAATTCATCATCAAAGCCGATTATAGCGCAGGTTTTTATTATATCATTAAAAAGAACTGTAAGTATCTGTGAATCAACAGAAGAGCCTGAACATATGTTCACTTTTTCTCCGTTTTCTGTAATATATGCGCTTGTCGGCGACACCGACGGAGATACAACAAGTCTTCCGTTTTCGTCCTCTCTGAGATAATCGACAAAGAACATTGCAGCATTTCTCATTACAAGGTACAAATCCTCAAGAAAATCCCTGTCAACGATGTATTCATAATGTTCAAAGATATGAATTACAAGCCACGCAAGACCCATACACCAAAGACTGTCAGCTGAAGTACCGTTCGGCGCAGTGTCTCCCCAGTAATCCGACGCAGTATGACAGACACTGCCTTTGTTCACTCCATACATATTCTTTGCGGTAATCTCACCTTTTTCATTAATACGTCTTATAAAACTGAACAGCGGTCTGAAACACTCCTTTATTCCGCACACATCAGCAGCCCAGTAGCACATCTGCATACTTCCTGAAAGAATATATCTGTACTGCGTTTCCTCGTCGGAGTTCCACAGACCGCAGACGGGCAGAGGAGTGTCCGCTGTACCCGCTGTTATCATGAGATAGCGGCCAAAATTGAAATAAAGTTCAACAAGACCGTTGTCATTGATAAGACGTATACATTCCCTGCTGTCGAGTTTGTCTCCACGAAGACGGTTTATTCTTTCGTCTGTCATCATTGAACTCAGATTTTCCTGATTGTAGTCATCAATAAGAAGTTCAACCCTTTTATATGCCTCAGTGTACCACTCATCATAGTTTTCAGCAATTTCATTGAAACCCATACCCACAGCATCATCAAGGCGACCCATAATCACATCTGTTGCCTCTGCAATATCTCTTATCTCGACATCAGTTATAGCATTGAACACAAGCATAACGCTGTCTGCATTCCTTATTGAAATTCTGCTACCCGACATTCTCTGTTCTCCGCCGTATGTCTTTACTTCAACGACAGCAGAGAAATTAATTCCGTTTTTACCGCCTATTCCGCCTGTATATATAATTCTATCATTATCAATGAGGTAATTTGCCGTGCAGAACTCCTCTTTACCGTCAAGCCATGCTTCAATTGAAATACTTTCCTCCTCACTGCATGAAAAATCCACAACAAGACCTTCATCGCCTGTACATATGTATCTGCGCTTATAGTGCTTGCTGTTCACATCAAATTCAACAGTGCATATAGCAGTTTCAAGGTCAAGACTGCGTGTGTAGTTCCTTACTTTAGCTCCGAAAACGCTGTTCATGTGAAATTCGATAAACGGCATAAATCTGCGCATACAGGACGGCGTACCCTGCATAGTTTCGACGGCTGTCTTTTCCGCCTTTACAAAACTCCCCTCCGCCATAAGTTTCCGCACCTCTTTTATGCCGTCACATGAATTAAGATTAATTCTGTCAATAGACTTTCCCGACCAGAAACTGTCAATATTAATTTTTATAACATCATCTGCCGCCTTTCCGTAAATCATACCTCCGATAATTCCATTACTTACAGGGATAGCGTCATATATATTTTCAGCAGGTTTATTATATCTAATCATACTTTCTGACATTTCGTTATCTCCATTTCTCGCATTAAAATTTTATTTTTTTTATTATATCATAATTATCTGTTTTATGCAAGCAATTTTTGATATTAGACATAAATTTACTGTAGTACTAAAATTCCGCAAAATCTCCTGTTTTTTCAGTTACGGACCCGCATTGCAGACAGATGCATATTACAATATTAGTCATATATCTACAAAATTCGACAGATTAAGACAATATCTTCTGTATAAGTAAATAATTCAATCTCTTCACTTTCCGAGCATACTATTTTATTCATCAAGAAAACTGTGATACTCATTGCCGATATGATAAGAAACAAGCCGTTTAAGATTGACATTCTCTGCTGAACGGAATATATTCATATCAACATCGGGATTTTTTTCACGCAGAAAACTAAGTATTTCCTTTATTTCCGCACGTTTTGACGACTTTTTGTCAAGTCCGCATTCACATTGTATGAATTGCAGATTGTTTTCGTCTGCCCACTCTTTTATGTCACTCTCCCGTACCCTGTAAAGAGGACGTATCACTTCTACAGGATAATTCTCCGCCTTTAATTTCGGCAGCATAGCCTGCATCTGTGAGCCATACAGCATACCCATAAGAATTGTCTCAACCGCATCATCAAAGTGATGTCCAAGTGCGATTTTGTTCAGTCCATTTTCCTGTGCATTGCGGTAAAGCCAGCCCCGCCTGAGCCGTGAGCAGAGAAAACATGGATTTTTTTCATTCCTGACTGAACTGAATATATTTGTTTCACTGATTTCTGCCGTGATTTCAAGCTGTTCCATATTCCGCCTGATTATATCAAGATTAGCATCGGAATATCCTGGGTTCATGACAATAAAATCCGCATGGAAATCAATCTCCCTTTGCAGCTGCTTCATACATACTGCAAGAAGAGTACTGTCCTTTCCGCCGGATATACATACACCTATCCTGTCTCCTTTGCTTATGAGATTATAGTCTCTCACGGCACGGCGGAACTTCTTCCATATTTCTTTGCTTACCACAATTTTTGCTCCTTTCTATTATAGTTATCCTACTTTAAAACAAAATATAATGGTTGTTAAGAAAAAGCTAAAGAAATAGCATCATTTAAAGAAGAACATGAACGAATATACATTTTAATTCTGTGTTTCAGAACAAACCAGAATTTTTCAATCGGATTTAATTCAGGTGAATAAGGAGGCAAAAAAACAAGTTTGAATTTGTTTTTCTGTGCAACGTTCAGAAGATATTTTTTGCGGTGAAAAGAAGCATTATCCATAACAATGGTTGTTCCTTTTTTCAGGCATGGCAAAAGACGCTTTTCAAACCAGAATTCAAAAAGCGTACTGTCTGTTGTTCCATTGTACTGCATAGGTGCAATTATTTCTTTTCCGAGTTTAGCAGCAATAATATTTGTTCTTTGAAATTTTTTTCCAGGTACTTTATCATAAACCTTCTGTCCACGTAGTGCATATCCATACTCACGGTAAAGGCATGAATCTATACCCGTTTCATCGACATATGCTATTCTTTCTTCCGGAGTATTTTTTATTGTTTCCTGATATTCTTTTACTTTTTCGGAATTTTGTTCTTTATAGTATAATGTCTTTTTTTTCGTGTGATTCCATTTCTTTTTAAAGCTTTACTTATTGCCTGATTGCAGCACCCGAATTCCTTTGCAATTTCTTCCTGCGTATCATCAGGGTGTTCTGCTACATATGCTTTCAGCTTTTCAGGGTCTATTTTCTTGAATCCTCTGTGCAGAGGTTTATTTGATAAATCACCTGTTTCTTCATATTGTCTGACCCATCTGTGTACTGTGCTTGCCGATACTCCGAATACCTTGCCTGTTTCTTCATATGTATTTCCGTTCTTTTTATATGCTACTGCTGCTTCTCTTAAATCTTTACTTTTACTCATGTTTTTATTATACCATATTTCATTTCTGTTGTCAAGTAGGATAACTATATCCGCACGTTCATACTGCACTCCTCCGATCATTTTGTACTATAAATATTATAGCACAAAACTCCCGAAAAATCAAGTGAAATCGGAAAATATACAAAGAAAACCGCACTTAATAAACAGCACCTCTGTGACCTTCCTGTATTGCTTTAGGCTGCTCGATTTTTAGACCTTCAAGCAGCCAGCGTCTCTGCTGTGCTGTAAGCAGTAATGCTTCCGTTTCGTTGCGTGGCCATTGAAATTTTCCGTTATCGAGTCTTTTGTACAGAAGCAGAAATCCGTCACCCTCCCAGAGTAATCCTTTGATGCGGTCACATCGTCTGCCGCAGAACAGAAACAAGGCTGTACTGTATGTATCAAGCTGTAACTGTGCCTGAACAATTGTTGCAAGTCCGTCTATGGAGCGCCGGAGATCAGTGTACCCCGTTACAATGTATGTCCGCTGATCGGGCGGAAGATCGTTCAGCATAATTCATGTACCAGAGCGATCAGCGTTTCCTCTGCAACATCTGCGGGCAATGAGATCTGCAAGCCATTTTTCTCAATATGGATATCAGATGTGCGTTTCGGTAATCCCAAAGGCACAATTGCCGGTGCTGATGCTACGCATTTCTCACGCAGTTTCCGGAGGTGATAATAACAGGTCCTGGGATTGACCCCATTTTCTTCACACCACTTCTGCACTGTCTTTCCGCCTGCCCACTGCGCTTCAATCTGCTCTGCCCAGTCACGCATCCTGACTTCCTGCTTCACTGCCGTAATGGCTGTTGTTGTTTCTTCCATATGCTTTTCCTCCTGTGTCTAATTTGATCCAACACACTCTATAGAGTTGCTTGGACTTTATTATACACCAAAGTTCAATTGTTTGGAAGGCGTGGATTTATTTTACGCTTACTGCTGACTGGTGGCAGTCATATAATAAAGTAAAGCATTTCCGTGCGGAAAAGAATAAAAACGGAAATTATAACTATGAACTTGCTAATTTAAAAAATATACTCTGGTCGCTCAATGCCCTTTATCTTCTTATATTTAAAATGAAAGAGGAATTTTGTAAGGACTCCGAAATTAATATGCAGTCTTTAATTTTTCATATTGATTATATTGAATAAAAAATAATCTGTTCTGTATAAAAGCGATACTCATATAGAAATTTTCAGACATAGTATTTTGGATTATAAGACCAGAATACTATGGCGTTTCTATTGACATAACAGTTTTTTTGATGTATAATATTAGTAAAATAAATCGGAATTTAGAGGAGGTAAATAGCATGAAAACTAATTTTCCATTTTCTGATGCCCCTGATACAGCTTGCTTTACTTGCTGTCATGTTTTAGATGAGAATAAGCCCATTTTATATGTTTCACATGATGAAGATGGATATTGGCAGTTCTTATGTGGTGAAAATCATACACAAACAGATGCAAGGATAGTTTCATTGGCTGAAATATTAAAAATTGACAGTTCAATAGCTGATTTAGCAGAATTGGATTATGGCGAGTATGCTGAAGCAGAAGATATGAAAAGTGACTGGATTGTGAAGTGCAGATAGTAAATTCTGATTTATGCGAATAAACCAACAATTAAGATAAGGCCGAAAGTAGTTTTTTTAAGTAAGTGTAAAATAAATCCACGCCTTCCAAACAATTGAACTTTGGTGTATAATAAAGTCCAAGCAACTCTATAGAGTGTGTTGGATTAAATTATACACAGGAGGAACAGTCTATGGAAGAAAGAACTACAGCTATCACCGCAGTCAAAC
>CAYWPN010000017.1:0-56394 GCA_964460175.1 uncultured Alistipes sp.
CGTTGTCTATTGTGGAACCGTCTTTGGACTATATCATTATTATACTAGGAGGAAAACCAATGAAGTTATTCAGAAAGAAAGATGAGAAGTCCCCACGGGGCGCACCCGAACTTTTTCAGGCGGAACGTGAAACAAATACAACATTCACACTTCCCACGGTTGCAGAGCCTTTTGAAAAGGAACTTTTTGACAAACTGCGATATGCAGTACCTGTAATTGATGCGGCAATCATGAAAATCATACGTCTCACAGGCGGATTTCGCCTGATAAGTTCCGACGAAAATTATCAGGGTGAACTTGATAGTTTCTGTGTATCTGTGCCTGTCGGACTTAAAGGAAAATCTCTTAACTTTTTTGCTGATACATTTCTTGACAGTCTGCTTACATACGGCAGTGCAGTAGGGGAAATTGTAATCAACGACGAGCAGAACGAGATTGCAGGGCTGTGGAACGGTGACACGTCGGCGACAGTAATAACATCAGGAGCAAATCCGTTTGACAGACGCTATGCGCTGAGATGTGCAGACGGTACGCTGAAGCAAATCAGACACCCTGAGCGTATCCTTTACGCTTCACTTACAGGCGGTCACTCTCTTCTGCGAGGACTTCCTGCAATCAGTGGAATACTTCTGCGGATATATCAGTGTATCGGGCAGAATTTTGACCGTGCAGGAAACGTGCGTTATGCGGTGACATACAAGCCGAACGGCACAGGTGATTTCGCATACAACAGGGAACGTGCGATGCAGATTGCAGATGAGTGGGCGAACGGCATGAACAGTGCAAAATACGGGCAGGTCAAGGACTTTATTGCAGTCGGTGATGTTGACATAAAAGTAATAGGTGCGGACAATCAGCTTTTTGATACAAATGTACCAGTCCGTCAGCTTATGGAGCAGATTATTTCAAAACTTTCAATACCGCCGTTTCTGCTGGGACTTTCATGGAGTACAACAGAGAGAATGTCATCACAGCAGGCGGACATTTTAACGTCTGAACTTGAATATTACCGCCGTCTTATTTCACCTGTCCTGTGTGAAATCGGCAATTCATATCTTTGTTCTGTTGGTGCGGAGGCGGTATGCACAATCGAATGGGACAACATCAACTTACAGGACGAAACTGAACTTGCAGAAGCAAGACTGAAAAATGCACAGGCGATGGAAATTGAGGCACGCCTGAACAATAATCTTTAATTTATGGAGGAAAAAATTATGTATAATGATATTAAACTTGAAAAGGGTATGTACAATCTCAGCGGAAAGTCTTTCACATCGGCACTGGAAGAACTTGACCCGACATCAGCTTACATTGGCACAGAACTTGAAAATCTTGACGCATTTGAGAGACAGCTCAAGCGTTATAATATCAGAATCAGCGGAACAGAGTGCGACAGAGTGGAGAAGTTCTTTAATTCGACAGAAACAGCAGTACTTTTCCCTGAATACGTCAAGAGATGTATTGAAAAGGGATTTGATGAGACAATAATTTCGTCAGTAACAGCAGCGCAGACGGTCTGTGAAAGCGGTCATTATCTTGGCTGTGTTATGGACGACAGTGCGGACTATATTTCAACAGCGCAGGCGGACGAACTTCCGACAACAACAGTAAAAGAAGGTACAACGGCAGTTGTGCTTGAGAAATTCGGCAGACTTATCAATGCTTCATATGAGGCTGTGCGCAAGCAGAGACTTGATGTTTTCGGGGTAATGCTTAAGAGTATCGGGGTAAAGCTTGCCGTAGCCGTAGTGAAGAAAGCGGTTGAAGTTCTTGAAAAGAACGCAGAAACAATTACAGTATCTTCGCTCACATACTCAAATCTTGCGGAACTCTACGGAAGTTTTGACTGTTTTGACATGACAACAATTCTTGCAAATCCTGCAACTGCTTCAAAGATTGTTGCAATGGAACAGCTTTCCGACAGCATAACAAATGCAGATGGACAAATCATACTTCCTTTCGGTTCTGAAATGGTAAAAACGTCAGCCGTTGGAGTAAATACAATCATCGGCATTGACAAGAAGTTTGCCCTTGAATTTATCACAAGTTCGGGACTTGTTCTTGAAACAGACAAACTGATTGACAGACAGCTTGACAGAATTACAATATCAATTTCATGCGGTTTCAGAAAAATCACACCCGATGCGGTAAAGATTATCAAAATTGCCTGAAAGTGAATAAAATAAATTGCTCCTCTGATTTTCCGGAGGAGCAATATGAAAAAAGGAGAATTTTTATGGATAAAGAAATGCTTACAAAAATCAACCGTTTCACACGCAGGGAATTTACAGAGGAGGAACTCTATACATTTTCTGTAATTTTGTGCGACAACGAAATTGACCGTGACGGAGAACGTTTTTCGGACAGCGCACTTGAAAAGTTGAAAACGCTTTTTGTCGGCAAGACGGGTATATTTGACCATAACGCAAGCACGTCAAATCAGAATGCACGTATTTTTGACACAGAGATTGTCACAGATACAAGCCGCACTACAAAGAATGGCGAGCCGTATAAGTATCTTAAAGCAATGGCTTATATGGTGCGCACGGACGACAATAAAAATCTCATATCGGAAATTGATGCAGGAATAAAGAAAGAGGTGAGTATCTCATGCACAGCAAAAAGAAAAGTATGTTCAGTATGCGGAAATGATAAATCCAGAGGGAACTGTGTTCACATCAAGGGGAAGGAATACAACGGCAAAAAGTGCCATGTAATACTTGACGACATCACAGACGCTTACGAATGGAGTTTTGTGGCAGTACCGGCGCAGGTAAATGCAGGAGTTACGAAGAAATTCACAGAGGAAACGGAAAATAAATCAGCTTATGTTGATACAGAGACAATCAACATGGAACTTCGCAGGGACATACGTCGGCTTGCGTTTTTCAGAGGGGGACGTTCCTCAGCGGAAGCGGCAGCGATTTCCTCAAAAGGAATGACGACATCACAGCTTATCTCATTAAAGAAAGCGTATGAACGTCTTACAGGTCGCAGTGGAATTGAAGTACAGCTGATGCCTGAAAGTAAAAAGGAACAGACAGCAGTATATAAATTATAAAGGAGCGTTCAGGACAATGAATATTGATGTAGTACAAAATCTTTTCAATCTTTTTTCAGGACAGCAGTCAGACAGCGATAATAATTTTATAATTATTGCAAGAAAAGAGACAGAAGAAATGCTTGTTTCTGAAGCGAACGAAGATGATGTAAGAATAAGCTTTCTCTGTGCGGCAATAGCGAATTACCGTTATCAGCAGGCGAAAGCAGCGGCGGACAGTTCAATGTACACATATGCAGGGGAAATGATAAAAGCTGAAAAAAACACGCCTCTTGCCTTTGCGGAAAGCATGGTGAGGGACTATTATCAGATTTGCAGGAAACTTATAAAACCTCAGAATTTTGTTTTTATGGGATTTTCCAAAGAGGAGGATTTATCATGATTGAAGTGATAAACGCAATAAAGCAGGAACTTGCTGAAAGCGGAGCGGAAAACGTTTACAGTGCGTTTGACGCACTTCCTGTTTTGTCGAAAGGCAGATTTTTTACAGTAATCGGCATGAAGAACTTTGAGTGCAGTACGCCGGTATATTCGCAGTACACAATATATATGCCGTTCAGGGCAGAAATCGAGATAAAAATTCTTGCACCCGAAAGCAGTACAATGGAGGAAGTCTGTGATTATTATGAAAACAGCATAGGCGGAGTAATCAGCGGACTTTCAGGTCTTAGCAGTCACATTTCGGGAATGTCGGTAAAGCAGGACAAAAATATCAACAGACTTGTGCTTACCGTTACATTTTCGGCAGGCGGAATGAAAAAAATCGACAGGGAGGTATCAGCGTGAACGAAATTTCAGTGCGTGAGGCAGTACCCGTAAAGATAGGCTATATGGATTTGTACTGTGAGAATTTCAAGGCAGCAGCCACGTCTGAAATATCTGAACAGCCGACTGTCTCAGGATTGTTGCAGATAACAAACAAATACAGAAAGCTGACGAAACTGACATTCAGAGGGCGTGTATACAATGAAAATCAGCCGCTTCTGTTTATGATGATGATAAACAGCATGAACTACACAACAGGGTACACGATAGATTACAGGGGACTTCAGTTCAGCAATTGTATGATACATAGTCTTATTGTTGAAGACAAGGGCGATGACTTTGTAAACGTTTCAGTTACTGTTGTAACTCCCGACGATATAAGAATAAAGAATTGAGGTATTGCAGTGACAGCATTTGCAATTTTTGTAAGACCCGACAATACAGAAAGCCGTGCATTCAGAGTATTGAATTTCAAATTCACAAAAGACGCATATATCCCGTACACTCAGTTAAGTATGACGTTCTCGACTGAAACAACGGGTTTTACGCCTTTCGGCTTGCCGTCTGAATATTCATATGTACTTTTTTATATAGATTCAGTCCTTATCCACAACGGGATTATAGATGATTTCAGAATAACGACTGAAAACGGAATACAGAGCGGTACAGTAAAATCAAGAGGGTTTACGTCGCTTCTGCTTGATAACCAGTTACAGCCGGGACTTTACACCAAAGTATCGATAAATAAGCTTATGAATGATTACTACAAAATCCCGAATGTAACGCACGAGGAAAGTACAGAAGAGAACTATATTTTTGTAAAGAACGGTTCGTCGATGTGGGACGCATTGGTCAGTCTGTCATACAAGGTACACGGCACTTATCCCTATATAAAAGACGAAAACAAAGTCATGATGACAGTGGGCGCACCTGAAAAAAATCTCATATTCGACGAAAGCACACTGCTGAATTATGGTTCGGAAATGAAAACTACACGTCTTGTCAGTGATTTTCATATGTCCGACATTGACGACACCTACGATAAATTCAGCTACAGCAATCCCGAAGTAACGGAAAAGAACATCGTCCGCCACCGTTATTTTGATTTGGACAGACGTTTTCTCTATGACCCTGAACAGGCACTTTATTTTCGTAATGCAGTAGCGATGCGTGGCTGGAAGAGAAAATTCTGTACATACAGCGGCTACAGTTTTGAAGATTTGTATGATACAGTTTCATTCGGCGATGTACAGAACGGCATAATAAAATCGATAGCAGTAACGGGCGGCAGGGACGGCATACAGACGGAACTGAGCGTATACGACGACAAATTCACACAGTAAGTATTTCCTGAATACTATATAGTATCTCAATATTATTTGGGAGGAAATATGATTGAAACTTATCTTAGTCAGCTTAAAGAGGGCGAAAGCTGTACTGTGAAGAGTCTTGAAATAAGCGGGGCAATGCGTTACAGGCTTAGTGAACTGGGATTTATAAGCGGTTCGGACGTAACGTGTCTGCAAAGGAGTTTTTCGGGCGACCCTACAGCTTATTTTGTCCGTGGAGCAGTAATCGCCCTCCGCAGAAGCGATGCGTCGAGAATAAAAATAGCTGTCCCTTAAAGAGACAGCTGTTTTATTATTCAACGGAAATTATGTAGTAATACACAGGCTGACTGCCGTTAATCAGCATGACTTCAATTCTGTCGCTGAGTTTGGACTGCAAAGTCTGCTGAAGAGTTTCAGCGGTTTCCTCAGTGACATCAGAGCCGTATATAACCGTTACATAGCTTGTGCTGTTTTTTGTCAGTTTTCTGATTAGTTTATAAGCGGCTTTATTAATATCCTTTTCGGTGAAGGAGAGTTTACCGTTATCGAGAGCGAGAATTTCGCCTTCTTTTATTGAATGCCCCTCAAATTCGGAATTTCTTGCGGCGAAAGTAATAAGTCCTGTGGAGACTTTTTCAAAGGCTTTAGTCATAGCAATTCTGTTTTCGGCAAGTCCTGCGCTTTCGTCGAAAGCCATCATAGCCGCAATACCCTGAGGAACAGTTCTTGTCTGAAGCACGCATACATTTTTATCTGTAAGCTTTACAGCCTGTTCAGCAGCCATGATGATATTTTTGTTGTTGGGGAGTACAAAAACCATATTTGCAGGAACTGAAAGAACAGCCCTGAGAATATCGTCAGTAGATGGGTTCATAGTCTGACCGCCCTTTACTACAATATCCACACCCAAATCGCTGAAAAGGGATATAAGACCGTGACCGGCGGCAACAGCAACGAAACCGAACTCTTTTTCGGGTTCAGCAGGAGCAAATCCGGCTTCGATTTCCTTTGCCTCCCTGACTTTATTTTCGTGCTGAATACGCATATTTTCAATCTTCGGACGTGGGTCATTCATGAAACAGCCGAACTCAAGAGCCTTTTGCAGAGCGTTTCCGGGATTATCCGTATGAACATGGGCTTTTATGATTTTATCATCGTCTACAAGCACAACGCAGTCCCCGATAGTTTCGAGATAGGCACGTAGCATAAACGGGTCGGGGCAGTTTTCTTTTTTACGGAGCATAAATTCTGTGCAGTAGGTGTATGTAATATCGTCGTCATACTGACTTATTGCTGAATTGAAAGTATCTTCCGTTTTTTCGGGAGTAATTTTTTCAGCAGGTTCAGCAATTTTACCGCCGTCGAAAACGTCCTTCATGGCACGGATAATAACAGTAAAACCCATACCTCCGGCATCGACAACGCCGGCTTTTTTCAATTGCGGGAGCATTTCTGTAGTTTGTGCGAGAACACGTTCTGCCTCTGCACATACATCATTCCAGAAAATAGCGTCACTGCTTGTGGAGAGGGCAGTTTCTTTGGCTTTTCGGGCAGCAGCTTTTGATACGGTTAGAATAGTACCCTCGACAGGTTTCATTACAGCTTTGTATGCAGCCTCAACGCCTGCTTCAAGGGCATTTGCGAAGTCCTCACAGCCTGCCTCCGAAAGACCTGAAAGACCTTTTGAAATTCCACGGAAAAGAAGTGAAAGAATAACTCCCGAATTTCCTCTTGCACCTCTTAAGAGTGCGGAGGCAGCAGCAGATGCAACTTCTGAAATTCCGGTATTATCGGGCATTCTTTTAAGTTCGTCCACGGCATTTCCGATAGTCATAGACATATTAGTACCCGTATCGCCGTCGGGAACAGGATATACATTAAGTTCGTCAATTTCACGTTTTATGTTGTTTATAGTAATAGCGGCAGAGATTACAGCGTCTCTGAACATAGCACCATTAATCATAAGTCCTCCAAAAAATCAATAATTCATATCGTCAACATACACATTGACATTATTTATCTGCACGTCAACAGCCTCTTCAACGGTGAAAATAACCTTATGAGTGATACTGGAGACAGCGGCGGAAATATTTGTGCCGTAGGTAACTTTTATATGCAGGTCGATTGAAAGACCGCCGTTTTTGTCAGCACGGACAACAACGCCCTTACGTCTGAAAAGTCTGCCCCCCGTGATTGCAGATACGGCGGAACGGAATGTATTGACACTGCATACATCTGCAACGCCGAAACAGTCGCAGACAGCATGGCGGATAAGTTCAGTAAGGCATTCTTCTGAAACGGAAATTTTTCCGATATGATTTTCAACAGTGACCATATAAGCACACTTCCTTATTACAAAATATATTCTATTATATCATATTATTCACAATTTTACAATAGCTGAATTTAATTTTCCTGATTTTTTTATCATCATTTGTCATTTAACAGATGATACCATTCTGTATTGGCAATTTCGTCCAGAGTTGCGGGTCTTATGACGGGCAGTTTCTGATTTGGATTAAAGTAAACACGTTTACCGTGTAGTCTGAGATAATCTTTAACCGAGGAAAATTCCAAATCGCATTCCTCACACATAACAAAACATTTGTTCTTATTGCAGTCAAACAGTACTTCCATTCGCCCATAGCTTTTACATACAGGACATTCGCCGATATGATATGTTTGTTCCATATAATCACCCTGATTCTGATTTATATTTTTATTATCTCTTTTTAAGTTCAGCAACTGCACCATAATGTAAAACGTCAAATTCAGGGGGAGCAATTTCGGCAAGCAGTTTTTTGTGTTCCTGCTCCCACAAAGCTATTTCTGTCGCTGTGAGTGACGCTCCGATACCTCTGCATGATTTTATTCGTCCGTTCCAACTTTCACGGGTAAAAGGTACTTTTATCGGATATTCCTCATGATAAACAAGGTCAAAATTTTCTTTATAGCAGTAGGGAATATAAATCGGGTGCATTGTTTCACCACGGCCACTCCAGTCGGGATTATATTTCAATACAAGATTTTCGCTTGCACCTGCAATTTTATCCTCATACGGAAGCCACGCCATATACAGAATAAGAATACTTCCGCTGTTTTTTATCATACGGCAGAGTTTGGGCATAACGATTTCATGATTGAAGTACCAGAAACACTGGCAGGCAGTTATTACATCAAAAGAATTATCACTGAAATTTATATCTTCTGCCGGAATAACATGATACTCAATATCCATATTTTCGGATAATATTTCAGCCTGTTCAATCTGATTTTCCGAAATATCCGCAGCTGTCCATTTTGCGCCGTAACGGTACATATTTCTTGGCAGAACACCTGTTCCTGTACCTATATCAAGGACTTTCTGTCCGTTTGTACATAAATTACGGCTGATGATTTTGTCATAAAATTCCTGTGGGTATATATCACGGAATTTAGCATAATCTGCCGAAGTTTCACCCCAGTCAAAAGGTTTTCCGCCGTCTATATTTTTATCAGTAATTTTCATGTCATATCTCCTTAACCTGTAATATCCTTATTGAATAATTTTATTGTATCCATTTTAAGTGCATGATGTTCAGGCTTATCAAGCATAGGGTCATCGGAAAGCAGATTTTCAGCACATTCTCTTGTCATGGAAGAAAGTTCCATAGAGCAGAAAGCATCGGCGATTTTAAGCGGAGGAAGTCCGTGCTGTGCATTGCCGAAAAAGTCGCCCGGACCACGCAGTTTCAAATCCTCTTCTGAAATTTTAAATCCGTCCGTAGTGGAGGAAATAATCTTCATACGCCTTATGCAGTCCTCATTTCTGTTGTCCGTGATTAGAATACAGGAACTTTCATACTGTCCACGTCCCACACGTCCGCGGAGCTGGTGGAGCTGGGAAAGTCCGAAACGTTCAGCATTTTCAATCACCATAACAGCAGCGTTCGGAACGTCAACGCCGACTTCCACAACAGTGGTGCAGATAAGAGCCTGAATTTCGCCGTTACTGAACTGCTTCATGACTTTTTCTTTTTCGGCGGCTTTCATTCTGCCGTGAAGGAGAGCAGTTGAATAGCCTTTCAGTGTACTTTTTGCGGCGTTTTCAGCATATGTTTTAACTGCAAACAAATCGCTGTCACTGTCCTCAATCATGGGGCAGACTATATAAGCCTGTCTGCCTTCGTCAAGTCTTGCACGGACAAAACCGAAAGCACCTTCACGCTTTTTTCCCGTGACCGCATAGGTTTTTACCGGACTTCTGCCCTTTGGCAGCTGTTTTATACTCGAAATATCCAAATCGCCGTATATATTCAGTGCAAGAGTACGTGGAATAGGTGTTGCGGACATGACAAGTTTATGCGGAAAATCACTTTTTCCGGCGAATTTTGCACGCTGTTCAACTCCGAATCTGTGCTGTTCGTCTGTTATGACAAGCGCAAGCGATTTGTATTCAATATCGTCCTGAATAATTGCGTGAGTACCGACAAGGACATCAATTTCGCCGTCAAGGAGTTTCTGACATATTATGCGCCTGTTCTTTGCAGTAGTCGAGCCTGTCAGCAGTGCGGTTTTTATTCCCAGAGGTTCAAGGAAAGAAGAGAAAGTCTGTGCGTGCTGTACTGCGAGAATTTCAGTAGGTGTCATGACAGCGGACTGAAAACCGTTTTTTGCAGTAAAAAAGCAAACAGCCGCAGCAACGGCAGTTTTACCGCTTCCGACATCGCCTTGCAGAAGTCTGTTCATTGGAGTATTTTTGCAGAGGTCGCTGATGATTTCCCTGACTGCCTGATACTGTCCGTCCGTCATGGTAAACGGCAGATTTTCAAAAAAAACGTCTATACTGATATTACTGTTCATGACAAAAGCGGTCGACTTTTTCTGTCTGTATTTAATCATGAGCATACCCAGCTGAAGTCTGAGAAGTTCGTCGAAAGCAAGACGTTTTCTTGCGTTTTCAGCCATTGCGTCACTCTGCGGAAAGTGAATGTTTTCCAGTGCGGACATCAGCGGCATAAGCTGGTATTTCTGCATTACGTCGTCGGGGAGTGTTTCAAACGGTTCAGCAAGCATGATGTCAAGAGCCTTGCGCATATCGTTCCGGATAACGTTTGCCGTAAGTCCCTGCGTGAGTTTATAAATCGGCTGGATAAGCACTTTTTCGTCCGATTTTATATACACAGGCGACGATATTTCCCGCCGGAGAAAATTTCCGTTGACTTTGCCGTACATATAGTAAGTTTTTCCGATTTCAAGGGAATGGAAAGCATAGACGTTATTGAATAAAGTCACGGTTATTGTATCAATGCCGTCCGTCGCAACAGCGTGACAGATAACGAGTTTTCCTCTTATTGCCTGAGGAGTACTCTTTGATACTATTGTGAGTTTCAGCACGTTGTAATTATTGATTTCCGCCTGCATGATAGGTACGTATGCACGGAAGTCAAGATAACTGCGTGGGATATGGTAAATAAGTTCATAAAGGGAAGTTATGCCAAGCTTGTTGTATTTTTCAGCTTTTGTCTTGCCAACTCCCTTTAAATATTGTATATCAGAAAAAAGTGAAGTCGCCATAAGCGTACTCCTTTCGTAAATTTTCATATTTATATTATATCGCACATCAATACACTATGTCAAGTGATAATTAATCGTCAAATAATATATGACTTTTGCAGTGATTTTTTGTGCAAATCAGCATATAAGGCGAAAAATAATTGACAATGATTTAATGCCATGATATAATAAATATGTATACGCTACAACAAAGAAAATGGAGATAGCATAATGATAAAAACAGTTAACGGAATAAAGATAAATTATGAGCAGAAAGGTGAGGGCGATTTGATTGTCCTGCTTCATGGCTGGGGAAGCAATATAAAACTGTTTGCAAATCTTATTGAACTGCTTTCAAAAAAATACAAAGTAGTTGCAATGGATATGCCTGGCTTTGGTGAAAGTGCCGAACCGCCGTCGGCATGGTGTGTTGACGATTATGTTGATTTCGTGCTTGACTTCCTGAAGGACTACGACACGGACAAAGTAATGCTGCTGGGTCACTCTTTCGGCGGACGTGTGATAATAAAAATGAACAGCAGGGAAAATCTTCCGTTCAGGATTACTAAAGTAATTCTTGTGGACAGTGCAGGAATTATGCCGCCGAAATCCAACAAGAAGAGTTTCCGCACATATTACTACAAAGCAGGTAAGGCGATACTTTCAACGGCTATAGCGCAGAAACTCGCTCCCGACGCACTTGAGAACTTCCGTAAGAAAATGGGAAGTGCAGACTATGCGGCGGCTTCTCCTCTTATGAGACAGGTACTTGTCAAGGTAGTCAACGAGGATTTGGAACATCTTCTGCCGAATATCAAATGTCCGACTCTGCTTGTGTGGGGAGTGAACGACACGGCAACTCCTCTTTCGGACGGTGAGAAAATGGAGGAACTTATTGCCGATGCCGGACTTGTAAAACTCGAAAATGCCGGTCACTACTCATTTTTAGACCAGCAGTATACATTCAATCGTGTTATGAGTTCGTTCATGAAACTTGATTAAAGGAGAATAAAATGAATCTGATTTTATTTTGCGTATATGCAGTCATTACGCTGATTTCAATAGTATTCCTTGCGCTCAGGGAGTTTCATATGCTCCAGCTTAACGGTTACAAAACGCCTGAGCATACGTGGTGGATAAAGAAAAATTACAAGAGATATATTTTCCCTCTTGTGTGCTTTGTATTGCAGTTTGCTTCATTCTGGACAGATTTTTCACTCCCTATGGTTACAGCGTTTTCACTGTTCAATATCAGTATCGCAATAGCAAACAAGCCGGGAAAGAAATTCAAGAAACCATTTGTATATACGGCAAGGGTAAAGCGTATGCTTACAACGTTCTTTATTCTGATTGCATTGATTGCAGGACTTGCAATATTTGCAGGAACACGACGTTGCAGGTGCATGGACTGGAAACCATTCAGCGAGCCATGGTCTTTCATACTTATGGGAAGTGCATTGTATCTCACGCCTATACTTGTACCGCTTGCGAATATAATCAACAAACCGATTGAAACTTATATCCAGCACTGGTATATAAATGACGCTAAAAGAATCTTATCTGAAATGCCCGATTTGCACAAAGTCGGAATTACGGGAAGTTACGGCAAGACTTCCATGAAGTTCTATTTAAGTGAACTCCTTGCCTTACAGTACGAAACGCTGAAAACTCCCGAAAGTTTCAATACTCCTATGGGTGTTACAATAACAGTCCGCCGTGATTTAAAGCCTACTCACGAATATTTTATATGTGAAATGGGTGCGAGACGTGTTCACGAAATAAAGGAACTCTGCGATATTGCAAATCCGCATGACTGCATTATTACATCGGTCGGCGAACAGCACCTTGAGACTTTCGGTTCTGTGGAGAACGTCCTGAACACGAAATTTGAACTTGCGGACAGCGTTCAGGCAGTCGGCGGAAAAATCTACCTCAACGGCGACAACGAACTTATCCGCAGTAAACTTGACAAGTACCCGACGGCGATAACTTACGGTCTTAACGAAAACAACGACTGGAAAGCGACTGATATAGCCGTATCGGACAAAGGCACAGAATTTACAGTAACATCGCCCGACGGAAAATCGTGCCGGTATACCACAAAACTTCTCGGCGAACACAGTGTACTAAATCTTGTAGGAGCAATTGCCTATGCGGTGGGTACGGGAATACCAATGGAAAAACTTGTTCTTCCTGTAAAGCGTATCGCATCAGTTCCGCACAGATTGCAGTTACTTGACAAAGGCAACGGAATTACTTTTATAGATGATGCCTATAACTCAAATCCAAACGGCTGCCGTGCTGCACTGAACGTGCTGGGATTATTCAATGCCTGCCGTATACTTGTTACTCCGGGTATGGTTGAACTCGGCGCAAAACAGGAGGAACTTAACTACGAATTCGGACAGGAGGCTTCAAAAGCCTGCGATTATATTGTACTTGTCGGAAAAAATCAGACTGTGCCGATTTACAACGGCATAAAGGATTCAGGTTACAATATGGAGCAGGTTTATGTTGCCGATAATCTGAATGACGCACTTGCTAAAGTTCAGGCGTATCAGACGGACAAGAAAAAAATTGTCCTGCTTGAAAACGACCTGCCCGATAATTATTAATGAAGGAGACGATTTTTATGAAAATAAATCTTGCTGTTTTATTCGGCGGAAGAAGTGTTGAACATGAGGTATCTGTTATTTCAGCCTGTCAGGCTATGGCAAGTATGAATACAGAGAAGTATAATATCGTACCTGTTTACATGACAAAGAAAAGTGAATTTTATACAGGCGAAATGCTCATGGACATCAACAACTATAAGGATATTCCTGCACTGCTGAAAGAGTGTACGGAGTGCGTATTTGTGAGAAGTGAGGGAAAAGTTCAGCTTATCCGTCAGAAAATGAAGAAATTCGGTTCAAATCTCATTTCTGATATTGACATAGCTTTCCCGATAGTTCACGGTACTAACGTTGAGGACGGCGCACTTCAGGGCTATTTGCAGACCCTTGACCTGCCTTACGTCGGCTGTGACGTTCTTGCTTCTGCTGTCGGAATGGATAAGTATGTCATGAAAATTTTACTTAAAGAGGCAGGTTTTCCTGTACTCGACTGCTGTCGCTTTTCTGCTTTCGACCTCGACAAGATTGAGGAGTGCGCAGACGAAGTTGAAAAGAAATTCGGCTATCCTGTAATCGTAAAGCCTATAAATCTCGGGTCAAGCGTGGGTATTTCCAAAGCGGGCGACCGTGATGGACTTGTAAAGTCAATGGAAAGTGCGTTTGAGTTCTCAGACAGAATACTTGTTGAACCGGCTGTTGTTAAACTTAAGGAAATCAACTGCTCCGTAGTCGGCGACAGCGAAAGTGCGGAAGCTTCTGTCTGCGAAGAACCCATTCAGGCAAGTGGTGAAGATATTCTCAGCTATCAGCGGAAGTACGGCGGAGGAAAGTCGGGCAGCAAATCCGGCGGAAGCAAGGGTATGGCATCGCTTTCAAGAAAAATTCCTGCTGAAATTTCTCAGGAGCAGGAAAATACTATCCGCACCCTTGCTGTTGACGCATTCAGGTATTTAGGCTGTAACGGCGTTGCACGTATCGACTTTATGATTGATATGGCTGCGGACAAAATCTACATCAACGAAATAAATACAATCCCTGGTTCACTTGCATTCTATCTCTGGGAGGCAAAGGGAGTGAAATATCCTGCACTTCTTGAAAAAATGATACAGCTCGCCCTTAAACGTCACAGACAGGCAGAGAAAATCAACTATACTTTCGACAGCAACATACTTTCTATGGGCGGAAGTTTCGGTGCAAAGGGAAGTAAGGGGAGTAAATTTTAAATGAAAAAATTATCTGCAATTGCTTTGTCCGCTGTGCTTACAATGGGACTGGTTTCATGCGGTGACAGTAAATCAAAGACAACTTTTGACTATATCAATGACAAAGGCGAGGTAATATGGGATACAGGCTATCTTACTGTGACTTTTGAGGATTACGATGCAACTAATCCTCTTGCTCCGACTGTAAAGCTGAAAGCGGAAAACAAGTCCGATAAACACACATCTTTGTATACTAATGATTTCTATGTAAATGACAGAGCTATGCCGGTTTTGGCAGTGAAAGGCATAGAAGCAGGCGAAACAGCAGAACTTGAATGGAGTGTTCTGGACGGTGCGGCGGAAAATGCAGGAATTGACGAAATCGGTCAGGTATCTTTTCAGCTTTTATCAAGCGACCCCCAACCGCCTGATACAGATAATATGTACAGATATTCAGATGAGATTATTATAAAAACCGATAAGACCGACTGGAAAGAAAATCAGAAAATCCCTGAAGGCGAACTTCTTTACGATAAGGACGGTCTGCAAATATCGGCGTTGCTTGATGATAAGAATTTCATGAACGGCTATACGTTGCCTGTTTATATCAAAAATGACAGGGAAGATATGGATGTTTGCCTTAGCAAAATGAGAATTGACGGCAAGGAAACAGATGTTTCTGATGTCAATGTTGTTTCGGTAAAAAAAGGCAAGGACGCTGTGAAATTCATGACAATATACCCTGCATATGAGGATATAGAAGAATACAGTAAAACAGAAGTGCAGTTTACTTTTGCATTGGACAGAACCGGAGATACTCTGATAACCGATTATATAACAATTCAGGGACTTACAGAAAAGGAGGATTAAAATGACTGAAAAGGAAAAACAGCAGGCGGGTGAACTTTATAACGGCGGAGACCCTGAACTTACTGCTGAAAGAGTTGCGGCAAAAAAACTCTGTGCGGAATATAATGCTGTTACTTATAATGACTATCAGAAAAAAAATCGCCTGCTTGACAGACTTCTTACGTTCAGGGGCGAAAATACGTGGATTGAAGCAAATTTCTTCTGCGATTACGGCTATAATATAATACTCGGCGATAATTTCTACGCCAACCATAATCTTGTTATTCTTGACTGTGCGGAAGTTACATTCGGCGACAACATATTTATAGGTCCGAACTGCGGATTTTATACGGCTGGTCACCCGATTGACGCTGAACAGCGGAACAGTGGTCTTGAATATGCAAAGCCGATTAAAGTCGGAAGTGATGTCTGGTTCGGCGGAAATGTCTGCGTTATGCCTGGGGTTACAATCGGCGATAACGTTGTTATCGGCGGCGGAAGTGTTGTTGTGAACGATATTCCGTCAGGAAGTGTTGCTGTCGGCAACCCTTGCAGAGTTGTCAGGCAGATAACAGACTCTGATAAAATGAAATAAGAAGGAGGGCTGAATCGTGAACACACTTCATTTCAGATATGCGGTTGAAATTGAAAAAACACGCTCTATCACTCAGGCTGCTGAAAATCTGTACATGGCTCAGCCTAATTTAAGTAAAGCCATTAAAGAACTCGAAAATTCCCTTGGAATTACTATTTTCCGCCGTACTTCAAAGGGAGTTATTCCCACAGACCAAGGTGTGAAATTTCTTGAATGTGCGAAACAGGTTCTTATACAGATTGACAGCATGGAAGCAATTGCTTCTCCGAATAAGCCCGAAAAGCGCAGAATGCGTGTATCTGTGCCGAGGACGGCATATATTTCAAAGGCTTTTTCCGATTATATTGCAGGCTCGGAATATTCCGAAGATATGGAGATTTATTTCTGCGAGACAAGTTCAATGAGGACTATTGAAAACGTCCGTGAAAACGGCTATAATTTCGGAATTATAAGATTTAACAAGGCTCATGAAAAGTATTTTATGGATTTTCTTGCAGAGAAAAATCTTGAAAGTCAGCTTCTGTGGGAGTACGAAATTCTTGCGGTAATGTCTTCCGAACACCCCGTCGCAGAAAAGGAAAATCTCACATACGGCGAACTTTCAGCAGATTATGCGGAACTTACTCAGGGTGATGACGCTGTGCCGTATATCGCCGGCGCAGTTGAAAAGCTGTTTACCGCAAACCGCCCTGAAAATACAAAAACCCGCAGGATTTATATGTATGACAGAGGAAGTGCGCTTGATTTTCTGCTGACTGTTCCGCAGTCGTTCATGCTTGACAGTCCTATGCCTGAAAGTCTGTGCGGAAAGTATGGTCTTGTGCAGAGAAAATGCAGTTTTCCCGATAACCGCTTTGTTGATTACATCATCTATACAGGCGGACATAAATTATCCAGCAACGAACTTGTGCTTGTGAATAAACTTTATGAAATCCGCAACGAACTGGCTTTCAGGGAATATATATGATTTATTTTCGTCAATGGTGACGTTAATATAAAAAATAAATTTAAGGAAGGTAGAGAGAAAATGTTTGAAATTCTCGAAAAGAAAAGTCTCAATCCGACTGTTACTCTTATGAAAATAAACGCTCCGAGAGTTGCCAGAAAGGCAGAACCCGGACAGTTCATTATCCTGAGAACAGACAGCGACGGTGAACGTATTCCGCTTACTATCGCTGATTACGACCGCACAGCAGGTACGGTTACAATTATTTTTCAGGTTGTCGGTGCGACTACAGAAAAACTCAATCACCTGAATAAAGGGGATTGTCTTCACGATTTCGTCGGTCCTCTTGGACGTGCCACGGAAACTGAGGGACTTAAAAAAGTCGCTGTAGTAGGCGGAGGTGTTGGCTGTGCTATCGCTTACCCCGTTGCAAAGAAACTCCACGAACTCGGCGTTGAGGTTCATGCAATTGTCGGCTTCAGAAACAAGGATTTAGTTATCCTTGAGGACGAATTCAAGAACGCATCATCAAAGTTTGTGCTTATGTCCGACGACGGTACAGCAGGGGAAAAGGGTCTTGTTACTGACGCACTAAAAAAGCTTATCGAAAGCGGTGAGAAGTACGACAGGGTTATCACAATCGGTCCGCTTATTATGATGAAGTTCGTCTGCGCCCTGACAAAGACTTATGAAATCCCGACTGTTGCTTCAATGAACCCGATTATGATTGACGGTACTGGAATGTGCGGCGGCTGTCGTCTTACTGTCGGCGGAGAAACAAAGTTCGCCTGCGTTGACGGTCCTGAATTTGACGGTCATCTTATTGACTTTGATGAGGCTATGGCGAGAGGTGCAAGTTACCGTGAGTTTGAGAGAAAAGCTCATGAGGATACCTGCAATCTTTTCAAGGAGGTAGAAAACAATGGCTAATATGTCTTTAACTAAAAATGAAATGCCTGTGCAGGCTCCAGACGTGAGAAACAAGAACTTCAAGGAAGTTGCACTCGGTTACACTGAGGAACAGGCTGTTGATGAGGCTAAACGCTGTCTTAACTGCAAGAACAAGCCCTGTGTTACAGGCTGTCCTGTACAGATTGATATCCCTGCATTTATTGCAGAAGTCGCTCAGGGCAATTTTGAGGAAGCCTATAAGATAATCACAAAATCAAGTTCACTTCCTGCCGTGTGCGGTCGTGTCTGCCCACAGGAAACTCAGTGCGAAAGTAAGTGCGTGCGTGGCAAAAAGGGCGAACCCGTTGCAATAGGCAGACTTGAAAGATACGTCGCTGACAGACATAATGCACTCGCTGAAACAAAAGTCGAAAAGCCTGTACCAAACGGTCACAAGGCTGCTGTAATCGGTTCAGGTCCTTCCGGACTTGCCTGCGCAGGAGATTTGGCTAAGAAAGGCTACGATGTCACTATCTTTGAGGCTCTCCATGTTGCCGGCGGTGTGCTTTCCTATGGTATTCCCGAATTCAGACTGCCGAAATCAATTGTGCAGAAAGAAATTGAAGGTCTTAAGGCTCTCGGAGTTAAAGTCGAGACGAATACTGTTGTCGGAAAGACTGTTTCCATTGACGAAATCATGAAAGAAGAGGGCTTTGAAACTGTGTTCATCGGTTCAGGAGCAGGTCTGCCACGCTTTATGAAAATTCCAGGTGAAAATCTCAATGGCGTTTACTCTGCAAATGAGTTTCTTACAAGAATAAATCTCATGAAAGCTTACCGACCCGATTCCACAACTCCCATTAATGCAGGAGCAAAGGCTGTTGTAGTCGGAGGCGGAAATGTTGCTATGGACGCTGCACGCTGTGCCAAGAGACTCGGCGCAGATGTTACTATTGTCTACCGCCGTACAGAAAAGGAACTCCCTGCCCGTGCGGAAGAAGTCGAACACGCTATGGAAGAGGGTATCAATTTCAGGTTCCTGACAAACCCGACTGAAATTACTGCAACCGAAAAAGGCTGGGTAAAGGGTATTATCTGTCAGCAGATGGAACTCTCAGAACCCGATGCAAGCGGTCGTGCAAAGCCTGTTCCGGTTGAGGGCGCACTCTTTGAGATTGAGGCTGACTGCGTTATTATGTCTATCGGTACTTCACCTAATCCCCTCATCAAGTCCACAACTGAGGGCCTTGATACTCAGAAATGGGGCGGTATTATTGCCGACGATAACGGTCTCACTTCCCGTGAGGGCGTTTATGCAGGCGGTGACGCTGTTACCGGTGCTGCTACCGTTATTCTCGCTATGGGTGCAGGAAAAAAAGCTGCTGCCGCTATGGACGAGTATATGCAGAATAAGTAAATAATAATAAAAGCCTGTATTTTAAAGTACAGGCTTTTGTCATTTCTTTTATTCAGTTAATCCGTTGCAAAGTTTCAAGCCATTTGTCATCATTCAGAATCTTCGCTATTTTAACTGCCTTTTTTTTCTGACGGTTTAATTCGTCTTTATTACCATATTTCAGCAGTCTGTTAAAAATTCTGTCTGCACCGCTACAGTTTATATCCTGAATCCATATAAAGCACCATAAAAGATAATCAGTTAATGCCTTATCAGTTTTTTCTGACAAAACCAATGCACAGTTATCCCACAGACTTTCTGTTTCTCCGTCAATGGACGGCTGGAAAAAATAACCTGAATATCTGATGTCTGACGCAAGTTTCAGTCCTTCTTTCTGCACTTCCTCAGAATTATTGCATGAAAGCATTTTTAAAACTTCCCTGATATGTTTTTCTGCTTTCTGATTTTTCTCATTTTCAAACCATGAAATATTGTCTAAATTGTTCCACTTTACACAGGATTCTTTAAAAAGAATTTCAAGCATAATAAAATTATCAGGCGTAAAAGCAGAAATTTCAGCATATCTGTACTCTGAATTGATATTGCTGTTTTCAGAATATGAGTAAATTTCAATATCATCAATTTTAAATGACTTATTGATTTCTGTGGTCACAGTATGATTGTTTCCATAGTCAATTATATAATCAATTATTATTACATCATTTAATTCAATAAGTCCCTCATCTGAGGAATGCGCCATATCATACGGATTTTCAGGGTGTTCACCAAGTATCTCAATCCACTCCATTTCAAGCACGATTTTTGAATTGTTATAGCTGAGACGTTTGCACTGACAGTCATGCAGATTAATAAACTGCGTTGTATTTTTGCTTTCTGTTTTATATTTCATAAAAACTCCTATTTCTTTTTCCATTTCAGCAGGACGAAAGTCGCTGCTGTTGTAATCACCACCGCAAGTACTATCGGAAACCATGTATACGGCAGGGGCAAATCTACTGTATTTATGCCGTAGAATGCAAAAATTATGTTCGGTATCTGCATTATGATTGTTATTATGGTAAGTCTCCACATAACCATATTCAGATTGTTTGAGATTACTGAGGAAAAGCCGTCCGTCATGCTCGAAAGAATACCCGAATATATACTTGCCATTTCAATTGCCTGTTTCATTTCGATAAGTACGTCTTCAAGCAAATCCTGGTCTTCGTCGTAAAGTTTTATTACTCTACCACGGAAGATTTTCTCAATAGTCGCTTCGTTTGCCTTGAGAGAAGTCGAAAAATAGACAAGTGACTTTTCAAGCGCAAGCAGCTGCATAAGAAGTTCGTTTTTCATTGCGTCGTGCAGCTGCTGTTCCGCTACGGATGACAGTTTGTCAATCTGTTTCAGGTAATACAGAAAAAGTGCTGCTATTCTCAATAAAAGCTGGAGGACAAATCTTGTCTTGAATGCAGGGCGCAGGTTACGGATTGAACCTCTTATTGCTTCGTCGATAAGCTGTGACGGCTGAAGCGATATTGTTATTACATTATTATTTGTTATTATTATTCCTATAGGCATTGTATAGAATATTTTTGATTCCGCATCGTCTGTTGAAGATACAGGCGTATCTATAATAATGAGCGTCTGTTCGTCCTCTCTCTCGATACGTGAGGACTCCTCTTCGTCGAGTGCGGATTTGACAAATCCGCTGTCAAGCCCGAAATCGTCAATCAGCAGTTTTATTTCCTGAGGATTTGGACTTACTACTGAAATCCAGCAGCCTGTTTCTGCTTTTTCAATCGGACAAATTCTTCCGCTTTCAGATGTAGTGTAGTAATTTATCATTATATAATCTCCTTTCGCCGCTGCATATAAAAGCATACACGGCGAAAAAAGATTATTTTCTGCCTATGCACAGAACTTTTATATGCACTGAATTTGTTCTCCCATAAGGGTCAGAACTCATATATATGCACCTCCGAAAAATATTTCCAGTTATTATTATATCATATGCAGAATAATTTTACAAGTGCATTTGCAAATATTTTAGCGGATTTGCTTGACAATTGCTGTAATCAATGGTAAAATTATATTTATAATAAAGCAGAATTTCTGCAAATGAGAGGGGTAATAAAATCATGAAAAAAATGACAAAAACTCTGATGTCACTTGTGTCCGCAGCTGCATTGTCTGTTACTTTAGCAGGTTCGTCAGTGTCTTCTGTAATCAATCAGACTGAAAATGCTGTCGCTGTTGATACAAATAACGATGACTGGCTTCACGCTGAGGGCAGCCGTCTGTATGACATGAACGGCAATGAGGTATGGCTGACAGGTGCGAACTGGTTCGGTATGAACTGTATTGAATACTCTCCGCATTATCTCTACGCCGGTGATATTGACGATATGCTTCAGGAAGTTGCCGACAGAGGTATCAACGTTATCCGTTTCCCTATTTCCACAGAACTTATTCTTTCGTGGATGAACGGTACTCCGTATCAGATAAGCGCAGGCGGTATGCAGGCTGTTTATAATCCTCCTGTAGACCAGGACGACGGAAATGGCGGTGTTGTCAAGGCTGGAACATACGGCAATCTCAATAAGGATTTCGTTGAGGCTGACGGTAAAACTCTTATCACAAGCGACCGTGGTTTTGATATTATTCTTGATAAATGCAAAAAGTACGGTATAAAGGCATTTATCGATATTCACAGTCCTCACGCCGATAACTCAGGTCATAACTATAATCTTTGGTACGGCAAGGAAACTGCTGACGGTACTATGATTACAACTGACATATGGATTGATACGCTTGTGTGGGTTGCAGACAAATATAAGAATAACGATACGCTTATCGGCTATGACCTTAAGAATGAACCGCACGGAAAAGGTCCTGAGGGTGATAAGGCTGCTAAGTGGGACGGCTCTACTGACGAAAATAACTGGGCTTATGCTGCTACTAAGTGCGCAGAAGCTATACTTGATGTAAATCCTAATGCGCTTATCTTTATTGAAGGCGTGGAACAGTCCCTCAGCGGTGCTATGCCCGGCGACTACTGGGGTATCGCTGACAGACGTGACAACTCCCCGTATATCGGAGCATGGTGGGGCGGTAACTTCCGTGGTGCAAGAGAATATCCCATTAAGCCAAAACAGGGTACAAGTCAGATTGTCTACTCTCCGCACGACTATGGTCCTTCTGTTTACGCTCAGACCTGGTTTGACAAGGACTTCACAACACAAACTCTCCTTGATGATTACTGGTACGATACATGGGCTTACATCAATGCCGAGGACATCGCTCCTGAACTTATCGGCGAATGGGGCGGTCATATGGACGGCGCAGAAAATCAGAAATGGATGGAACTCCTCCGTGATTACATGATTGAAAATCATATCAATCATACGTTCTGGTGTCTCAATACCAACTCGGGTGATACGGGCGGACTGTGGGCAAATATCTCCTGCGGTCAGCAGAGAGGTTCAACACAGATTACATGGGAAGAGGAAAAATATGCACTTATGGAGAAAGCTCTCTGGCAGACTCAGGAGACAGGTAAGTATATCGGTCTCGACCACCAGATTGCTCTCGGTCAGAATGGTCTTTCCCTGAACGATTTCTATTCCGACTACGCCGCAACTGAGGGAAGTAATCTCGACGGCGGTACTGTTGTAAAGGACGGCAAGCCTGTTGTTACTAATCCCGATGAACAGACCACAACTGCCGCAAAACCTGCTGTTACAACGTCCGCAGAAACTACACCTGCTGTTACAGAAACTACTACTGCTGAACCGGCAGGCAATGTACTAATGGGCGACGCTAACGAGGACGGCTCTGTTGACCTCGCCGACGCTACTGCTATTATCCAGCATATCGGCAACGAAGACAAGTACGCACTTTCCGCACAGGGTCTCGCTAATGCTGAATGCACAGGCGACGGAAAAGTTACGGGTGCGGACGCTATCGCAATTCAGAAGCTTGAGGCAAAACAGATTACTAAACTTCCTTACATTGAATAAGGTAAAGGCGAACTCTACAGGGTTCGCCTTTTTTGCCATATTTTCTGACAAATGAAATCACTTTTCAGCAACAATGCAGATTTTTCAGAAAAATTTCCGATACATCTTGATAAAAATGGAAAAAAATGCTATGATTAATAAAAAAGGAGGATATTTTTTATGAATATGAAAAAATTTATTGCTGTAATTATGGCTGTCTGCATTATCGGTAGTACTGTGCCGTCAATTACATTTAATAATTCAATTGTGGCAAATGCTTATATCAATGATTCGAGCGGAGCTGTTATTGACGGACTTTACTACCGCACAAATTCTTCATACACTTGGGCTAACCTTCTCGGAGAAAGTTTTGCCGTTGTGTACAATACAGACAAGAGTGCAGAGGAAGTGACAGTTCCTGAAAAGGTTACGGCAACAGCTCATTATCTTCTCAGCGGAAATGTTGATGAGACTTATACTGTAAAAAGAATTAACGAGGGTGCTTTTTTCAAGAATGAAAAAATAAAAAAGGTAAACCTTCCCGAAACAATAAACTATATTGACCAGAAATCATTTACTTACGCAAAAAATCTTGAGGAAATCAATATACCTGACGGAGTAACAAATATAGGCACTTATGCTTTTGCATGGTGCAATCTGACAAACGTTAAACTTCCGCAAAATCTCACTACAGTCGGCGACTATGCTTTTGGTGCCTGCTTTAATCTTGAAGCATTTGAAATTTCTGAAACAAACAAAAATTTCACAGTAGAAAACGGTATTCTTTTCAACAAAGATATTTCGCAAATTATTGTATATCCGCCCGCAAAGACAGATGATGTTTACAATGTTCCCGAAACAGTCAAAACTGTCTATTCAGGTGCATTCCTTTATGCTAAAAATCTTAAGGAAGTAACTCTTGGCGAGGCTGTTGAGGATATAGGATTTTCAGCTTTTGAGAGTGCATCTCTTGATAAGCTTACCATTAAAAATCCGGAATGCGTTATCAACGATAAAGAAACGACTATTCCAAATACAATAACTATATGCGCTCCCGAAGGCTCAACGGCTCAGGCTTATGCCGAAAAATACGGCAATAAGTTTGAAGTGCTTGAAATTCCTGATGTTGTAATCGGCGACGCTAACGGCGACAATACAGTTGACCTTGCCGACGCTACCTCTATCATTCAGTACATCGGCAATCCGGACAAGTATGACCTTTCTGAACAGGGTCTTGCGAATGCCGACTGCAACGGCGACGGAAAAGTTACGGGTGCGGACGCTCTCGCTATCCAGAAGCTTGAAGCAGGTATGATTGATAAACTCCCTTACACTGAATAAATTCAAGGCGGACTCGCAAGTCCGCTTTTTTATAAAAAATTTTTTCCGTGAATATTATGGACGGTTTGTGCAATAATAAAGTCAGGCTTACAAAAGCTGAAAACGAAAAAGGAGTGTTTAGTTATGGATAACAAGCACAAGAATGACAGTATCAAATGCACAGTTTCACAGTGCCAGCACAACATGGTGACAGAGAACTATTGTTCGCTCGGCTGTATTTCAGTCGGCACTCACGAAAGCAATCCCACTGTTCCCGAATGCACCGACTGCAACAGCTTTGTAAAGCGCACAGGCTGTTGTCAGTAATCAAAGGCGGAATTTTTCCGCCGTACATATCAACAGTTTTTCAACAGAACATTTGTGCATATCCGCCAAAATTAACGGATAAAACCAGTCAAATCGGGAAATTTTTTTTAAACTCTTGCATTTTATTCTTTTTTTTGGTATAATATATATTGAACTGTTAATCAACAATTTTCCTGAGGAGGTTTTATTAATGCTCGACCAGACTATGATATTTAAAGTCAATGACGACAAGGAAGAGGAAATCAAGAAAAATCTCAGAACAATCTATGACGCACTTGTCGAAAAAGGCTATAACCCGATAAATCAGATTGTAGGCTACATTCTCTCAGAAGACCCCACCTACATAACCACTTACAACAATGCAAGAAACCTTATCCGCCATATTGACCGTGATGAACTGCTCAAGGTGCTTGTAAAGTCGTATCTTCAGGTCTGACCGCATTGTATAAGGAGTGATGGCAATGCCTGTATCAAAAGAAAAATATACAGCAGAGGAATATTTTGCATACACACCCGAAAGCAATGAACACTGTGAACTTGTTGATGGTGAAATAGTTGCTTTTGCTTCTCCGGGTCGGATTCATCAGGAAATAACAGGTGAAATTTATGCTGAAATCCGTAATTTTATAAAAAGCAACAAAGGCGGCTGTAAAGTATTTGTATCGCCTTTTGATGTAAAACTGGACGATTACAACGTAGTACAGCCCGATGTATTTGTTGTCTGCGATTCTTCAAAGATTAATGACAAACGCTGTGACGGCGTTCCGGATTTTATTGTCGAGGTGATTTCAACTAACAGAAGCGATGATATTGTGCGGAAACTTGCCCTTTACAGTCAGCACGGCGTGCGTGAATACTGGATTGCTGACCCGAAAAACGAAAAAACCATTGTTTATTTTTTTGAAAAGAACGATTTTCCCAATATCTACACTTTTGATACGGATATTCCCGTCGGCATATATGACGGCAGGCTTTCCATAAATATAGCTGAACTGTTAAAATAAAAGGCAGACTGAAACAGTCTGTCTTTTTTTATTTCAACTATAACTATTGGTTTTTTTAACTTCCTTTTAGTTTGTGTATTTTATTTCCATAATAAGTTATAATTATAATATATAATTGTAAGCAGGTGATTTTATGGATTTAAAATCAGTAGGAGTTAATATCAAAAAATATCGTCTTGAAAAAAATTTAAGTCAGGAACAACTTGCCGAAATGACAGATTTATCTCCTAATTACATAAGTATGATTGAAAGAGCAGATAAAACTCCCTCACTTACAACATTGATAAATATAGCAAATGCACTTAATGTAACTACTGATATGATTTTGTATGATGTTCTTAATGAACGTTATCAGATTAAAAGTTCCCTTGTTTTTGATAAAGTAAGCAAACTTTCAGAAGAGGAACAAAATCGTATTTATAATGTTATTAATGTGCTTTTATAGTCAGGAGAGAAAAATGTATTTAAGTAATGAGGAAATTGTTGAAAGGATTTTGGCTGATACGGCAGAAAGCTGTGGTTTTTCAGTGGAAATGGTGCGAAACTATCTTACAGAAATGATTGAAAGAGCTATTGCGGAAGATGACATAATATTTAAAGAATGGCAGGAGGAATTAGGCGAACTTAATTTAGAAAAAGTTCTTTTTAAATTAATGGAAATAATTTCAGATTATAAAAATTCAAAAGAGTGATATAATATTGTTGCGGAAGAAATTCCGCACTCCACACAAGGAGTGATGACAATGAAATATATTATTCCGGCAGTTCTTACTGCAATGGCTATGCCTGTTTCAGCCGTGTATGCACTCGACAACACGGTTATCGGCTACGGTCAGGGTACGGCGACGGACAGTCTCAACCGTCCGACTGACGCTTTGCAGTTCAACGAAAGATATGGCGATTTTGATGCCTGCGCTGTGTCTCAGGACGAAAAAAGAATTATCATAACTTTTGACCAGGGTTATGAAAACGGATACACCGAAAAAATTCTCGATACTCTGAAAGAAAAAAATGTCAAGGCGATTTTTTTCCTTACAGGCGACTATGCCAAAAAGGAAGAATATCTTGTAAAACGTATGATTGCGGAGGGGCATACTCTCGGCAATCACGGTATGACACACGCAAGTCTCCCTAAACTCTCGCAGAAAGAGGCTGAGGAAGAAATTATGTCACTGCACAACTTTGTACTGAATAATTACGGCTATGAAATGCAGTATTTCCGCTGTCCGTGCGGTGAATATTCCGAACAGGCTCTTGAAACTGTTCAGAAATGCGGTTACAAGACTGTTTTCTGGAGCTTTGCTTATGTGGACTGGAAAACTGACAGTCAGCCTTCAGCGGCTGAAGGAATTGAAAAGCTCACAAAATCGGCACACGGAGGAGAAATTCTCCTGCTCCACTCTGTTTCAGCTACAAATGCTCAGATTTTAGGCGAAGTTATAGACAATTTCAGGGAACAGGGTTTCACGGTATAATAAAAATACTCTCTTTTGCCGGAAAGTCCGGCAGAAGAGAGTTGCTTTTTTTTATGAATAAAAAAACTTCCGTGAGAAATAATAATCACAAAAAGGAGTGTTTTGATGTCGATAATTCTTATACGTTCGCTTATACTTTATATACTCGTAGTCTTTTCAGTGAGACTTATGGGAAAACGGCAGTTAGGCGAATTACAGCCGTCCGAACTTGTGATAACCATACTTGTTTCAAATATAGCTACTCTTCCGCTGGAAGATACTGATATTCCCGTGATAGTGGGTGTAACGCCGATACTCGCACTTGTCTGTTTTGAAGTGATTGTATCATGGCTTATACTCCGTATGCCGAAACTGAGGAAAATTATTTCGGGAAGTCCGAAAATTGTAATCAGCAACGGAAAAATAAACAGAAATGTTCTCAAAGAACTCCGGTTTTCTGTCGATGACCTCATGACCGCCCTGCGTGGACGGGATATTTTCGATTTGTCAGAAGTGCAGTTCGCTATTGTTGAGACTACGGGAAGTATATCTGTAATGAAAAAGCCCGAAAAAGATACTCCCACAAAAGAAGAACTCAATATAAAGGCAGAACGAATTGACCCTCCGCAAGTTGTCGTTTCAGACGGAAAAGTCATGCACGTTGCTTTGAAATCTATGGGATTTAATGAGCAGTTCGTAAAAAATATTGCCGGAAAATCAGGATTTGCAGTGGAAGATATTTTCATAATGACGGCGGACAGTCTCGGAAACTGCTTTATTTCACCAAAAAAAGAACAGTCGCCGAAAAAAATTCAGGGAGGACAGAATAATGACAAGAATTAAGATAAGTGCATTTATAGTTTGTCTGCTTATATTCACAAGTATTTTTTCGGGAATATGGATAAATAAGAAATGCAAGTCGCTTATTGAACTCTCACAGCTTACAGGCGAACTTTTTTCCGCCGATAATAAGGCACAGGCTGTTGAAGTCACAGAACAGCTTGAAACTGAATGGGAAGACTTCCGTTCCTTTGCGGCAGTGCTGATACACAATAATAAACTTGCGGAAATCGACAGAATATGTGCAAGAATAAAGTATCTTACCAAAAACGACAGTGAGGAACTTCTTTCAGAACTTTCTGAACTTGAAAATATGCTCGACCTTCTGCGTAATGGAGAAATACCAAAAATAAACAGTATATTCTGATATATTTTTAATTTTTGTTTAAAATGCTGATTTTTTAACATTGTGTATATTTTTTTATTGACTGCCCTGTTTTAATATGATATACTTTTTAAGTATACTATATTTTTACAGGGAGATTTATATGAAAAAATTCAGTTACTTCACAAAAGGCGAAATAATAATGTGGACTGTTTCAATATTTCTTATTTTCGCCTGTTTTATTGCGTTTGACAGGGAAAATTACACAACCCTCGCTGCATCTGTAATCGGTGTTACTTCTCTTCTTTATAATTCAAAGGGAAACGCCGCAGGTCAGGCTTTGTCGATTGCATTCAGTCTGCTTTATGGTCTGATTTCGTTTCAGTCACGGTATTACGGTGAACTTATTACATACGTCGGTATGACTTTGCCGATGTCTGTCGTGGCTCTTGTTTCATGGGTGAAAAATCCGACTATCAGTGAAAAATCAGAAGTAAAGGTCGGAAAGGTAAAAATGCCCGAAGTTGTAATTCTGATTTTTGTAACGGCGGTAGTGACAACAGGATTTTATTTTATTCTCCGCTATTTCAATACAGCTAACCTTCTTGTGAGTACATTTTCTGTTGCGACAAGTTTTGCGGCGGCTTATCTCTCCTTCAGACGAAGTGCATATTATCCCGTTATTTATGCACTGAATGACATTGTACTTATTGTCCTGTGGGGTGCGCAGTCCATAAAGGATATATCGTATGTTTCAGTTGTGATATGTTTCGGTGTTTTTGCAATGTTTGATATATATGGCTTTATCAACTGGCGGAAAATGGAGATAAAGCAATACAACGACGCAATCGAAAGCGTAAAGGAATTTTATACTCCCGAAGGATACAAAGTTTATGTTGCTACTTATAAGGAAAAGAGTGCATGAAAATTATAATCATGCAGAAAAAGACCGTCCCAGTTTTTCTGGCGGCGGTCTTTTCGTGCGGTCAGTTCCCCAACTGATTTCTCCGCACTTCCCTATATAAATTATGGCAGATGGCTTAATTAATAAATATGTCAAGAATAATTTCTATAATTCCTCCGATGATGTCAGTTAAATCAATCAGTGAAAATCTGCATTTTCTCATGGTTTATTCCTCACTGTTTTTCTGTGTATCAACGGGAGGAGTATAAGGTTCTGATGACGAACCCAAATCGTCAGGGTCGATATTGATAAGCATTCCGTTGCTGTCTCCGCTTACCACTTTCGGCATTACGCCGTCCCATTTTTCAATCTGCTCGTATGCAATTACCTTGTCGGAGAGAGACGCTTCAAGCAGGCGGTTTGCCTCTGCCTGTGCTTCTGCTTCTGCAAGTATAGCGTTTGCATTCGCTTCAGCTGCAATGACTTTCTTCTTTGCCTCAGCTTCGGCAATCGTGATAGCCTGCTTCTGTTCCGTCTCTGTCTTAAGGAGGTTCTGCTCTGCTACCTGTTTTGCTTCAATAGCATTATTGAATTCAGCAGAGAAATCGAAGTTTACAATATTGAATTTTTCAATGTAGATGCCATATAAATTAAGTTTCTCGTCAAGAGATGCTTTTACTTCGTCACCTACTGCCTGACGTTCTGTGATAAGCTGTTCAGCTGTGTATTTTGCTGTTGCCGATTTCATGCACTCCTGTACAACAGGTGCAATGAGTACCGTCTGGTATTCAGTGCCGACGTTTTTGTACATATCATCGGACTGGTCGGAAATAAGACGGTAGTTTACAGCTACATTTGAACTTACACTCTGCAAGTCCTTTGAAACTGCCGTTGCAGGAGTTTCATACACCTGAATTTTATTTGACATATTTTCCACGTTCTGTATGAACGGTATTTTCAGGTGAAATCCCTCACTGAATGACTTGTCTGATACCTTGCCCAATGTGAGTATTACACCTGTGTTGCCGGCTGGTACTATCGTAAACGAACTTACAAGAAGTACCGCAGCAACTATCACCACAATAATCACCGCAACAAGTTTTCCTACAGAACCTTTAGGCTGTATATTGCCTGTTCTCATTCTGTCAAAGTTTTCCATTATTCATTCTCCTTGTTATTATCTGAATTGTTTTTGTTTTCCTCTGAGATTTTCTTGTCCTTTGCACTGCCTATGGCAATACCAAGACACATACCAAGACATATACCAATTCCTGTACCAATCGGCATTGCAATAAGGCTTGTGGACATACTAATGATTGTGCCTGTAAGCATACCGGCAGTCATGCCCATGCACATTCCCATAGCCATATACTGACTTTGGTAGTTTTCTTTCTTATCTTTCATGTTAAATTCTCCATTTCTGCGAGTATCTCGCTCATACCCTTTTCGGCTTCTGTTTTTAAACACGCACTTCTGTATGCCATAACCATTACATACATAGCCTTGCGGAGTTTTATCGGGTCTGTGATTTCGCCTGAATTTGCCGTAATCTCACGGGAAATAAGTTCCAGAACCGATTCTGTAGTGAATGCACCTTCGTCCTCAGCTGTGAAAATAATTCTGCAAAGTATGTTGTAAAGCGTAATATCGGCGATTATGTCGTCGGACGTATCTTCAACGTCGCCGTTTATGTATGTCATAAGCTGTGCGATATTTTCAAGCTTCATTGAACCTCTGAGCATATTTATAAGAAGTATACGGATTACCTGTTTTTCGGAATATTTCTTGCCTCTGGTTGATGCAATCCAGCCACGCTTTATCCAATTTTGTATGGTTGAACCCTCAAGACCTGTAAGTTTTGAAAGCTGTGATAAAGTAAGTCCGCCTGTTGCCTCAAGTATAGGCGATATAACTGAAAATGCGGAGTTCCGTGCATCTTCTGAAAATTTTATTGTAGTAGCAGGAATAAATCTTTGCATAGTCTTTAGCTCCTCTCACGTGATGATATGATTATAGCACAAGTTCACATGAACTTCAAGTGCAATCTTGTGACAAATCAGGGCAAAAATAACGGTTTTTTTGAGTATATTATAAAAAATCTCCCTTTTTCATAGATTTTCATGATTTTTAACCACTTTGCACAATATATTCACTCATTATAATACAAATTGTTTACAAATCGGAAAAAATACGAAAAATCAGTTGACTTTACAGGAAATTTATGATATATTAAACTTATAAACAAAAAATTACAGACAAAATTCGGAGGGGATTTTATATGGAAGAATTTAATGATTTGAATAATGACGTTGTATCCGGCGTTGAACGGGCAAAAAAGGGTAAAGGCAAAATTGTTGCCGGTATTACAGCAGGTGCGCTTGCTGTTGTTGCAGGTGGCAGCGTAGTTGCTTATGCTGCTTCTGATTACGTCAAAAATCAGGTTAAGCTTACTGTAAGCAGTCCTGAAAATTACTACACATGGGTTAATGAAAAAAATACTGAAGATTTCGCAAAGCAGGTGAGTGAACAGTACCGCACTGCTATCGACGAAATGAAGAGCGGTCAGAAATCTTCCGTTTCACTTAAATATGAGGTGAGCGACGATGTCAGAAATCTGCTTATTGACGACATCGGCGAAGAAGAACAGGAAATTATTGATATAATCAAAAACTTCAATGATATTTCTATCAGTGCAAATGCCGACACAAAGGAAGATATTTCAAGCGGAAATGCCGCTATTGCGTGGAACGGCGAAAATCTTGCTGCTTTTGATATGGCTTTCGATAATTCTGCAATGAATATGATGTTCCGTATTCCTGAACTTACAGAACAGTGGCTTGATGTTGATTTAAGTTATATCTACGGTTACGATTATGACGACGATACCAACAAGGCTATGAACGCTTCCGAGAAAATGAGGAAAGACCCTGAATCTGTTATCACTCCCGAAGAACTGGAAACTGAAATTACAAAGTATTCAAATCTCTGGAATGAGTGCGTTGCTGATGTTGAACTTGAGAAAAAGACTGACGTTGCTGTCAGTGATATAACTGTAAACTACACCGTCGCTTCTGTTACTATTGATGAGACTAAGGCTAAGGAAATTGCTGAAAAATTCATAAATGCTGTCAAGGAGGACGAAATCCTCAAAGCTGTCGTTGTTGACAGGCTGGAAGTTGCTACTGCTGAGGAATATACAGCAGACCTCGATGACGTACTTGCTGATATTGCAGAAAACTATGACGAAAATTCAACGGAAACTGTTACTCTCAATACTTATATAGACCCGACAGGCTGTATCAGAGGTATTTCCTTTGAAACTTCCGAAAACGACTGTGCAAAATTCGTTGTCGGTAAGGACGGCGATGAGGTACGTGGCGAATTTACTGTATCAGAGAACGGCGAGGACGATTTCAAGGGTATTCTTACTGCAACGGACAATGGTGGAAAATACAACGGTGCATTTGATATGACTGCCGATGATATTACCATTTCTGTAGAGTTCGCTGACCTTGAAACTGTTGACGAGAAAAAAGGCTACATGAACGGCGTACTTACTTTCGTTATTCCGCCTGAAGTAACCGATTCCGAAACAAACGCTATATTCTCCATTTCACTCAGTTCAGACGGCAGTTCTCAGCAGATTTCAGCTCCTCTTGATATTGACGGCACAAATTACGGTACAATCGTTCTTGATATTGCCTCGGAAACAGGCGCAGAACCGTCTATGCCTGATAAGTCGGGCGCATTTGTAATCAACGAAGATACGGACGCTGAACTTTCTGATTACGTCGCTCAGGACAAAATGGAAGAGTTTATTAAAAATATTCTCCTGAAAATCGGTTTCAGCGACGAAATGGCTACAGAGGGTGCAAAGTCTATCGGCGAAGAATTATACTATGATTATTCCGACTATGAGTATGAGGACGATTATGATTACGGCTGGGACGATGAGGATTATAATTCAGACGACTTTGACGATGCAGATGATTTTGACGATACAGACGATTTTGACGACGAAGATGATGACTATTCCGCAGCAGGCGGTTTTGATTATGATGCTGAAAATGACCCGTACTACAATGATATGGTAATCGCTCAGGAAGGTCAGGCTTATATGTGCATAGTCGATAATGATATAAAGGCTTCATACGCCGGTTTTGAAGATACACTTGCATATAATGCAACACTTGCTGATATTACTGGTAACGGTACTTATACCGTAAAAGTTACTGCCGATACGGACGGCTACCGCAATGCAACAAATGATACAAAGCCAAATGGTATTGCAATTCTTGCTGTTGAAGTAACAGGACTTGAAAATTCCGATAATGCTGTTATGGAAATCAAGAATGTTAAAATTGACGGAAAAGAGTATGAAATTACAGGCACTGCCGAAACTATGAACGGCGGTGAAGGCACAGTTTCTTCAATGATTTGCAACAGCTTTGCAGACGATGTTGATATTATTGATGTTTCTGAAATCGGTGAATGGACTGATGTTGAAGTTACTTTTGAAGTAAAGGGTATGGAATAATATCATAACAAAAAGGACTGTTTCGGCAGTCCTTTTTTGTTTATAAAAAATTAATATACCCTTGACAAATCATGTATAATATGATATAATACAATTAACATTTAGGTTAAATGTTAAATATAGGAGTGAGGAAATTTTGTCAATTCAGAATACTCTTAAGGCTCTGGCTGACCCTACACGCAGACAGATAATTCAGCTGCTGAAATCAGGTCGCTTGTCAGCAGGAGAAATCAGTGAGAATTTTAATATCACTTCGGCGGCTGTTTCACGTCACCTGAGCATACTTAAAGAAGCAGGTCTTATCCGTGATACACGGGAGGGAAAGTTTATTTTCTATGAAATAAATCTCAGCGTTCTGGAAGAACTTCTCTCATGGCTGGTTGATTTTAAGGAGGGATTTTAATGAAAATAAAAAATAATGTTCCGGTGATGACTGTAACATCTATAATGCTTGTTTCGGCAGTTATCTCACTTTTTTATCTGCCCGACGAAATAGCTGTTCAGTGGAATGAGGACGGAGTAAGCAATATCGCAAGTAAATTTCTGATTCTGGTTTTTCCTGTATTCAGTTTCGCATTTATTTTTCTTCATAGCATAAACAGTGAGGAAAGTACAGAAAAATCAGGTTTAATAAGTCTGATTGTTTCCCTTGTGCTTTTTGCGATGCAGAGTATTATAATACTGAATGCGCTGGAATATATCAATATGCTTTATGCGGATTACCGCCTTATACAGACAATTTCACTTCTTATTACAGGACTGATAATATGTGTATGCGGAAATTATATTCCGAAGTTTATAAAGAATTATTACTGCGGTGTAAAAGTTCCATGTGCTTATGATAACGGCGACTTATGGACGAAAATACAGCGTTTTGCAGGCAAATTATGGTTTATATCGGGACTTGTTATTATGACGCTTTCATTTGTTCAGTTAAAAGGAATATCATTGATTGTACTGTGTATTATACTTTGCCTGATAATTGTTCCGAGAATTTACGGCAGAAATCAGTACAGCAAGAGTAAAGAATAAAAGGACTGCTCCGGCGGTCCTTTTTTGTTATATTTTTACTTGTATGTGGCATAATAACTCATGAGGTGAAGATTATGCAGGATTATAAGAAAATCAGAATAATATCTGATTTAAAAGAAAATATAGCGATGATAAAACAGATTTCAGGCGGTTCGTCGGACGTTCTTATCAGTGAATTTATTACGGGCGGAATAAAATGTGCTTTACTTTGCTGCGAGGGTATGATGTCGTCGCAGACTGCTGCGGAAATGGTGCTTGAACCAATAACGGATATTCCGCAGCAGGAAAATTCCGCAGCACTTTTCAGCTATATCATGAAGTACAGACTGCTCTCAACTGACCGTCCCGAAGCAAAAGAATATTACACACTTTTCCGCCTGCTCCACTCGGGATTTGCCGTGCTGGTTGCCGACGGAATAAACAAGGCACTTGCTTTCGGTGTGCAGGGGTATTCCGCAAGGAGTATACAGGAACCGTCGGGAGAGGGTAATATTTTAGGAAGTCACGAGGGTTTTGTCGAGACAGTCCGTACAAATATGTCAATGCTGAGGCGGCGGCTGAAAACTCCCGAACTTGTTATGGAACTCATGATAAAAGGAAGTAAAAGCCATACTGATATTTGCCTGTGTTACATGAAAGACCGTGTTCCGCAGAGACTTCTTGACCGCATACAGAAATCCCTCGATGATATAGAACTTGAGAGTGTACTCTCGACAGGCTATATACGTCCTTTTTTGGAGAAAAAAAGTTTTGAGGTTTTCAGTTCAACAGGTATTACGGAACGTCCTGATGTGCTGTGTTCAAAGCTGATTGAGGGCAGGGTTGCGATACTTGTGGACGGTGTACCATACGGAATAATAATCCCACGTCTTTTCTGCGAAAGTTTTCAGACACTCGATGACTACGCATACAAACCTTACTATGCAACGTTCATACGCTGGCTGAAATACGGTGCTTTTATTCTTGCAATACTTCTTCCTGCTGTATATGTGGCTATAGTGATGTATCACCCTGAACTGCTGAACAGTACACTGCTTCTTCTGCTTGTGGAAGAGGAAAAAAATGCGCCGTTATCTATAATTACGGAATCTTTTCTTGTACTGTTGATGTATGAGGTTATACGTGAAGCCGGAGTGCGTCTTCCGAAACCTGTTGGCGGTGCGGTAAGTATAATAAGCGGACTGATTATCGGAGATGCCGCTGTCAAGTCGGGGCTTGTAAGTACTCCTCTGCTGACTATGACTGCTCTTTCAGTGCTTGCGGGACTTGTTCTGCCCGATTTGAATCCGCAGACGACAGTGCTGAGATTTGCTTTTCTCATATCAGGCGGACTTCTCGGACTTTTCGGTATAAGTATACTCGCCTGTGCAGTACTCACTAATATATGCAGTACAGAAGATTATGGATTTCCTTTTACTGCACCCGTTTCGCCGTTTTCACTGAAAGGTATGGGAGATACAGCATTCCGGCAGGGCTTCAGAAAAATGCAGAACAGAGGTTTTACAGTGGAGGATTATCATGAACAAAATCAGTAAGGCGCAGTTTGTATCCCTTCTGCTTATCGAAGATTTATTCGTTATGTTCTGTCTTACTGAAGCAATAACTGTGATTACCGCTGTCGGATTTATATGCGGAATTGTATTGCAGTTTATTCTTTCAATACCAATAATAAAATTATACAGCAGAGGAAAAACACTTAAGGACTGCGGAAAAACAGCGGAAATCGTCATACTTCTTTATATTATAATGTGGGGAGGTATGCTTTTTTCAATGCTCTGGAATGCGGGAGATATAATATATATTCCGTATGAAAATTCGGGAATATGGGGAAAACTCATGGTAACGGCTATAATCGGTCTTCTGTGTGTCTATATTTCTTCTTCGGGAATAAAAGCTCTCGGTCGTTCTGCACTTATAGCGTCTGCAATGGGAGCAGTATGCCTGCTTATAGTAGTTATAAGTGCGCTGATACAATCGGATATGAAAAATCTGACTGAAACGGAGGGAAAAGGCTTTTTTACAGAACTGAACAGAGGTTTTGCGCTTAGCGGAGGACTGGGCAGTTTCATATTGATTTTAGGTTTCACCAAAGGAAATCCTATGAGTAACGCTTTGGGATATTTCGTTGGTAAAATTATACTCACAACTGCTGTAATCCTGACAGGAGTTCTTGTAAGCGGAGGAATTATGGATATAACTGATTTTCCGATAGCAACTTCCGCACAGATTTCACAGCCTTTCCCTGTACAGAGAATAGACTCACTTTTTCTGATAGTATTTTCTGTATCGGCAGTATATTCGATAGCTATACAGTCAACATCAGCAGACTATCTTCTCGACGAAGTATCACCAGTAAAGAAGTACAGAAGTACGCTTATGCTTGCGGCTATGGCAGTTGTTGGATTTATTTTCGGCGGAAAAATCCACTATGGAATAATTTTCAGTATCGTTGTGGTCGTGATACTGCTTTTTGCTCCCGTATCTTATTATATAAAGAGGAAAATGAAAAATGGTTAAGAAATTTTTATTACTGCTTGCCGTTGTAACTCTGACAGGCTGCTCGTCGCACGGAAATGTGAGTACAAAGGCGTATCTCAGGGCTATGGCTCTTGACGGAAATAAATTAACTCTTGCTTTTTATGAGGAGCAGGACGCTGTTACAGTGACAGCCGATAATCCGGAGGAGGCAAAGAAAATCGCTGAACTTTCAATCGGCAAGGAGATTTTTACGGGTCACACGGAACTTGTCCTGCTGAAAAACTGCAATAATCTTGAAACACTCGATTTCATGCTCCACGAATGGAAACTTTCGCCGTCTTGTATGATTGCACAGCCGGAATACAATGGCAGAACGATACTTGCAACGGCAGACCCTGAAAATCTGACAGGTTCAATCAGGATAGCACAGCAGCAGAAACTTGCTCCGAAGTGCGATATTATTACAGTTCTCGGCGGACTTCTCAGCGACGATAATACGGCGGAAGTTGCTGAACTTTCCGAAAAAGGTTTCTGCGGTGTGGCTGAGATAAAATAATTGTAAATAATTGTAAAAAATCTGTAATTGCAATGCGGGCGGAAATATTGTATAATAAAAGCTGTAAACAGGATTTTCCCCACCTTTTAGCGAATTTAAAAAGCGTAGGTGGGGAAAAATGTCACTTGTTGCCATAATATGTGTGATGTTACTGCTTATCTTTTTGCTTATATATTTAATAAGACTGTTTGTCAGGAGATGATTTGATTGAACAAGAAAACTACTAACTGCGAAAGCTGTACAAACTATGTATACGATGAAGATTATGACTGTTATGTGTGCATGGTTAATCTCGATGAGGACGAAATGGCGAGGTTCATTCAGGGGACTAACTACTCATGCCCTTACTACAGACTTGATGACGAATACGGAATAGTCAGAAAACAGAATTAATTCAAGGAGAATAACGATGTATGAGTTTCAGTTTGACGAAGAAGACTATGATATGTACGAAATAATATATGCTGATAATCCCATAAAAATATTGGTTGAAGATGAATTCAGCAAAGGCTGGTGTCCGCTCGGACGCAGACCGTATTATCAGATGAGGGGAAAGCGTATTTCAGAAGAACAGGCTTTTGAGGTTATATCCAGAACGGACTGCACTTTAGCTGATGATTTAAAACTTGAGGGAAGTATACCATACTATAATTTCCGTAATGACTGGTTCGGTTATTTTTCATTGCCAAGACACGGCTGGGTTCACCCGAATGGCATTGTAGGTACAAACAGTATCATGCAAAAATATCCGACTGTTGATGAATTTGCTCATGAGTGGGCAATTTACCTTTATAATTTCCCGTTCCTTGATTTGATTGTCGGCATTACATGGTGGAACGAAATGTCTGTTGAAAGATATGAGATATTGCATTCCATTCCGTTTAATAAGCGGAACGATTATGCCGGCTATGATGACTTTTATGATAATATTGAGGCTGGAATATGGGTTCACGACAGAAAAATCGAGATTATCAATAAGGAAAAGACAATTGAAGTTTACAAGCAATATGAAGAACTTTATGAGGAAAAAGACCAGAGAGTTTATTTCTACCAATATTATGAGGACTTTCAGCCTGATATTACAACAATGGAATATTTTAAAAAGTGTCTTGCTTCATACGGAATTACAGATTGCGAAGAATTTTTCAGTCAGAAATTTTATCCTCGTCAGTTGGAAAGACTGAAAAAGATAATATTATAAAATCATTTATCACTCATTATTCCTGAAAATTCTGCATATATATTAATTGTCCGCAGAACTGAAACAAGGAGTGATGTATTTGAAGACACAACCTGCTCAGAGGGCAGTAACATTGGGACAGTACATAATCGAGAACAAGGCTACTGTCCGTACTACAGCAAAAAAATTCGGAATTTCAAAAAGTACCGTACATATGGACGTACAAAAAGAGAACGCCTTGAAATCCCGAAAAACAGCCTTTTAACCGTCCCCCTGATTTTAAGTCAGAGGACGGTTTTTTATTTTCGGTTGTCAGAACGGCTTGAAGCCATCAAACTGTACATTGCTGATAATAGCTTCAATTGTTCCTTTGCTGTCAAAATAAATTTCTTTGTAAAAGAACTTATGTTCAGTACCCTCAGTTTCAACGCCAAATTCCCTTTTGTAAAATCCTCTTAATATGCGGTCATCAATTTCATAGTCGCCGTTCTTCTCCTTGTTTTTGATATCTTCATTGGTTTCACCTTTTTTCAAACTTCTTGTTTCTGTAAAACGGCAGAACAGTAAGAATATGCTGTCAGGTGGGATATTTTTGCATAAAGAGGTAAGTTTTGTATGATTGTCATATGTAAATACATAAACACCATTTGTCTTACTGATATATCCCAAAGTTAAGATATACGGAGGGTCGAGCAGATACAATATTTTCTTTTTGTTTTTAAATTTTTTAAGCATTTCAAAAACATCTTTGTGGGAAATATTGGTTTTTATCAGGTAGTTGTGCATTGCTCTAATATTAACGATGTATTTCTCGAAACATTCTATTTGCGTATCAAGATTTATATACTTTTTATCTTTATTTTTTCGGAGATTTTGTTTCTTATGTCTTAAAGATACTGCATCAAGATACATATAATCAGCAGAGGCATCATAATTGTTATTATAATTATTATTAAGATGTCTGTTTTTTACTGCTGCAAAATCATCTTGTTTCGTTTTCAGACGATTTATTAATCTTTCACAGGAGAGCAAGAGTTTATTGTAATTGTTATATATACATTTATATAATTTAAACAGATTGTTGTCCTTATCATTGACATAGTAATCTAAAGTTCTGTCAGAAAGTGTATCAAGAACGTTGATTGTCAAAGCACACATTCCCATAAAAGGCTCAACAACCGTTTGTATGTCGTTAGGGATTTGCTTTAAAATCTTGGTTATTTCAGATTTCATGTTAGAGTTATTTTTATTGCCGTGCTGATAGCATACCTGAGGAAATGAAGTTTTGGCTGTTGGTGATATATCAATTAAAAGTGGCATTTCAATTGAAGATGGTACATCAATTGAAGGTGGCATTTTGATTGAAGGCGATATTTCAATTGAAGGTGGCATTTTGATTGAAAGAGGCATTTCAATTGAAGATTGTACATCAATCGAAGATGGCATTTTGATTGAAAGGGGAATTTCAATTGAAAGTGGTATATCAATTGAAGGGGGGATTTCAATTGAAGATGGTACATCAATTGAAAGTGGCATTTCAATTGAAAGCGTTTTTTTAATTGAAGGTGGTATTTTGATTGAATATAACATTCTGAAAGAAAAAGGTTTTGATTCTTTTAAAACATAGCATTTGTAGTCTTGGTACATAATTCCAACAGCCAGTAATATCTTGATAACTTCAGATTTGTTTGCTTTTTCTCCCCATTCTGTTGAGCATTTGTCGATTATAATGTCTAAGTCAATTTTTAACCTGACAGAAAGTTCAGTGTTTGTTGAAAAATCCTGCGTACTATTGAAGTTTGCATAAACATAGTTTACATATATTTTGGCATCATCAAAGGACATAGCTAATAATTTATTAATTATCTCATTTGGTATTTCAGAAATTAATTTGTCACAGGCAGAGGAAATGTTTTCTCCTCTATCCATTATCTGCTCCTTGAAGTATGAATTGATTCTAACGTTGTACTTACTCATAATTAAAAACTCCTTGTATTAAAAAATTTTTTAAAACCTCAGACGATTTAAAATTCTATAGAAGTGCAGAATTGTCAAACAGGCACTTAATATATTTCATCTCGCCGTTAATCTGAAGCGAACAGTCATCTTGCTCAGATTTTTTTGAATAAGGCACTCAGAAAGTTTATCTGAGGTGTAAAATTTAACATCTGGGAAAAAATTATCTGAACAAGACCCCCAAAAATTTTATCTGAGGTGCAAAATTGCCAAACAGGCACTTAATATACTTCATCTCGCCGTTAATCTGAAGCGAACAGTCATCTTGCTCAGATTTTTTTGAATAAGGCACTCAGAAAGTTTATCTGAGGTGTAAAATTTAACATCTGGGAAAAAATTATCTGAACAAGACCCCCAAAAATTTTATCTGAGGTGCAAAATTGCCAAACAGGCACTTAATATATTTCATCTCACCATTATTCTGAAGCGAACAGTCATCTTGCTCAGATTTTTTTGAATAGGGCACTCAGAAAGTTTATCTGAGGTGTAAAATTTAACATCTGGGGAAAATTATCTGAATAAGACACCCCAAAAATTTTATCTGAGGTGCAAAATTGCCAAACAGGCATTTAATATATTTCATATTGCTGTTAATCTGAACTAAACAGCCTTTTCACCAAGATTTATTTCTATCTGCGAGATGATTTTTTAATAAAGAAGCATATAAGAAATAACAAAGAAAAACTCCGTACTACGAGAGCGTTCATAGTACGGAGTTTTTGTATTTTATAAAGCTGTCCTACTGAAGAGTTTATTTCAGACGGGAATTGTCCTATTAAATCCCTTGTTTTTAAATGAAATTGTCCCACTGAGGAGGTCATTTTAAGCTGAAATAGTCCTACAGAAAGTTTTTTTGAGTCAGCTTTCTCTTTGAAACTTCCCAACCAGCTTCAAGGTTATGTATTTAATGCAGTCAAGAAAATGGAAGTAATATTATAACGTTGAGTTCAGAACCTATGAAGAATAGCCAAGAGGATTTTCTTTCGGTTATGCTTTATTGAATTGATATAAACACAATACAGCAGAGATAATGGCGGTCTGCTCCCGATATTCCGATATATTGAGTTAAAGGAGAAAAAATTTAGAATTGCAGACGTAAATGAACCAAGAAAATAATGGAGATAAAGCATAGCATATGACACAGAAAGGACAGTACAGGGTAAGTAAACAATCAAGCCGATTTACAGGCATTGAATGGTAAGAGAATGACAATCAGACAGAATATAGTATAACAGAGGGGTAGTTAAGTAGATGATTTGATGTTAACAGAGGCATTGAACGATAAGAGAATGACGAGCAGACAAAGTATAGCATAGCAGAGGGGTAGTTAAGAAAATGAATTGTAATTCAGCATAGGCATTGAATGGTACGAGAACAGCGAGCAGACAGAATATAGTATAGCAGAGGGGTAGTTAAGAAGTTGATTTGCAATTCAGCAGAGACATTGACAATAAGAGATTGACAATCAGAAAGAGTATAGTATATAACAGGTAGGGTAGCTAAGAAACTAACTTGAAATCACAGACATTGAGTGAATGGAGACATAAAGTCAGATGTAGTATAGCATACAGCAGAGGGGTAGTTAAGTAGCTGACTTTAAGTCCATAGGGGTATCAGATGGAATAAAATCCAGGAATGTAATCTATTGCATAATATACAGATTGCTGATATAATAAAGTAAGGATTTTGAACAATTACTCAGATAACATTGTGAGGAGCAGGAGAATATTAAAAAAATACTTGACAATACTTCTCAGATGAGTTATAATGTTTAAAGAGAAAAAAATATTATATCTATGGAGGTTATTATGAAAGTCAGTTTGAAAGTTACAGTTATATCAGCGTTATCCGCATTGGTAGGTATTTCAGCAATGGCTGTTTCGGCAGAGGAAACATTTCATCAGGGAGATGTCAACGGCGATAATATTGTTGACGCTGTAGACGCTTCTTTAATTCTGAGCAATTATGCAGCTGCTTCTACAAATCAGCCTTTGCCGTTAGATGAGGCACAGATTGAACTTGCTGATACTAACGGAGACGGACAAGCAGATGCTCTTGATTCCACTTTGGTTCTGGGGTATTATGGTTATACTGCTACCAACGGTACAATGACACCAGAAGAATATTATATAAATGCTTCAGCAAAGAATAACAATGATTACGTTGCAGAACCACCTGTCGAGGTTGTCAAGCCACAGCAGACGTCACCGCAGACGGCAGAGCCAGCACCGGTAGCACCTGTAACGACGGTAAAACCGCAGGGAGTAGGGGTACGCACGGATGATGTTACAATTGAGATACCCGAGCCAGTATACACAGAGCCACAGACAGAGCCAGAGGTAGAACCACAGACAGAGCCTGAAATAGTGCATGGAGAAGGCTGTCAGTATTTCCATTATGATACAGTATCTTATTATTTCTGTGAAGATGGAAATGATGGTTATCCTTACTGTTATGATGATGCAGACAAGGAAAATTTCAAGTATGCTTTTAATGAGGCATTGAAGTATACAGATGAATTTGACGCAGTAACGTGGGCTATGTCATATGTAGATTATCTTAGAGGTAGAGACAAGAGTGAAGTATTTATAGGTGACCCTACAGATGGCGAAGAACGTCCTGCAGTATGGATATTGAAAGGTTATACTGAGGACGGAGACGAGATTTGGTATCAAGGCAAGTAAGTTTATAGCAGAATAAGCTAATAAGAAACTCTCAGGGGTATGCAGAATACTCTTGAGAGTTTCCCTATTGATTGACAAATGTGATAGCAAGTGTGTTATAATAAGGAAGAGCAGATTACAGAAATAGTGAAGAGGAGGTTATACTTTATAAATGCGAAGTTATCAGCAGACAATAAGATATTAAGCTCAGGTTCTGAAATACAAATTTTAGAGATTAATACATCGGACAGGATTTTATATCACGATTCGAAGGGTGGTTTAGTAGGTCATCCAAGAGCAGGGGTAGCGAGGGAGTTTTGTGATTTTGGCAGAGGTTTTTATACGGGTACTGATATAGAGCAGGCTCGTGGAATTATCAGTCAGGTAAACAATGGGGTAGTTTACACGTTATATTGCAAGACAAGTGATTTAAGGGTATATCGCTTTAAAAGCAGTACAGAGTGGGCATTATACGTAGGGGTACACAGGCAGTTTATACAGACGGAGGGGTATCCTAAATTAAGGCAGTTAGTTAAGTATATAGACGAACACGATGTTGTAGTTGGTGCTATTGCTGATGATAGAATGCAGTCTATATTTCCAAGTTTTATGCGAGGTGATATATCGGACAGAGTGTTAACTGAATGTTTAAAGGCTGTAAAATTAGGAGACCAGTGGGTATTTAATAATGATAAGGCTTGCAGAAATATATTGGTTATTGGTAATGAAACTATATCTGCCCAGCAGTCACGTATTATTAAGGAGAGACAAAATGCCACTTTGAGTACAATAACAACTAAGGTAGAACAGGTCAAGAAGTTATACAGAAGAAGTGGTAAATTTGTAGATGAGATTTTGGAGGAGTACAGATGATGAATTATAATCAGAGAAGAATAATTGACGAAGCGATAATGTTGGGGTATACATTCAGGTGGTCTGTACGAAAGGGGTATGATTCTGAGGAATTTATAAAGGCGGTAATGACATCCGAATGGGGAATAGGGGTAATGGACGGTACAAATCACGCAGAGTGGGCGGACGAATTATTTTTACTTTCGGGTTTTGAGAGTTTTGTAGGTTTGCGAAAGGGCAGGTGTTATAGCGAGTTAGAAATGGAGTTTATGGGGTACTTATACAAATACTGGGTAGAGACGAGGAAGATAAGTTCTGTTGAGGTATACAGGATAGCACCGCCGAGGCGGATAGTATCGGGGTACAATTTTTTACACACGCAGGGGTATGATTATGTAATCGAATATTTGACGGACGAGTATAATGGCAGAGTGCAGTGAGGGGGTATCATAGAAGATACGGAGCATACAAGTAGTGAACCTGTAGATAGTTGGGAGCAGTTTTATACACGTCTTTTAATAGGGTTAACACAGGGTACGGAGTTTAGTTACATTAAGTCTAAGTTAAATCCTAACATAAACAGATTGAGAAATAAGATACTTATTCAGTTACCAGAGTTAGGCTTGCGTGATAAATAAGAATTAAGTATTTATAAAACTCTCAGGGGTATGCAGAATACTCTTGAGAGTTTTATTTGTTCAGGCATTATTTAAATACAGCTTGAAAGTTTTGACAGGTGATAGTTATTTTATTGAAGATAATGCTATTATGTGTATAAGTTGATAAAGATTTTGTGGTATTATACACAAGTTAGTATTTATTAGCTTTGAAGAGACAGAAATTTAATTAAGGGGTGTTTATTATGTTTAGAAATTCAGATGCGATGTTTGTAGGTATGATGGGGACGGTGTACATAGGAGGTCTTGTAGGTTTATGCTTTGTGGTGTATAAATGTTGGGCATGGTTTAGTGCTTGTGCAGAAGTCTATAAGACTAATCCAAAGGATAAGGATATAAGGTCGAGTTACATTGCGAGTTTGGTATTTGCAATAATTTTAAGCATTATGTTTTTAGGTATTGCTGTATCTATATTTTGTGGTGGTTTCAGAGATACAGTAATGACTCTGATGCCTAACTAAGAAGTAAATGGCTCATGGGGGTATCAATTTATGCCACGGAGCGAGAGCGTGTTAAGATTTGCAAAGAAGTATTCAGGGGTATTTTGAGTATGTTTTCCAAAATTTAAATAATTAAGCAGAGAACTATAATTTATATCAGGCAGTACAGAATAATCATTGTATAATAGGCAAAGAACTCTGTATCACAGAACTGAATTAACAGAGAATTATAAGCAGATAAAGTATATTACATAGCAGATAGGACAGGTAAACAACTAAACTGATTTGCAGACATTAAATGAACAGAGAAAGCAATACAGATAGAGTATAGCATAACAGAGGGGTAGTTGAGAAGCTAACTTGATGTACATAGAGGTACTGAATGGTACGAGATTGACAATCAGACAGAATATAGTATAGCGGAGAGGGGTAGTTGAGAAGCTAACTTGATGTACATAGAGGTACTGAATGGTACGAGATTGACAATCAGACAGAATATAGTATAGCGGAGAGGGGTAGTCAAGAAGTTGGCTTGATGTACATAGAGGTACAAAACGGTACAAGATTGGCAAGCAGACAGTTCATAGTATAGAAGAGGGGTAGTTGAGTTAAATCCAATAGGGTATTAAGTAACAGAGGCAACTATGCAGACGTGTAACCAAGTAGCTGATTTAATGTTGACAGAGGTACAAAATGGTACGAGATTGACAGTCAGACAGAACATAGTGCAACAGAGGGGTAGTTAATTATATGATTTGAAGTCAATCGAGGTACAAAATGGTACAGGAATAACAAGCAGACTATCAGCAAGACAGTTGAGTATCACACTGATGTACAGATAAGTCAGGTATACAGCGACCAGAGAGACAGCTAAAGGGGTAGCTGTTTTTTTGTGAGCAAAGAGACAGACAATTCAGATGATGTTTTGTACATCAAGACAGGCAGTAGGCAGACAGGTTTAATAAGAGGTAGTCAGAGACGAAGTACCGCAATTTTTATTGGTTTAATCTGGTATTGAGTGCGACAATTTCAAAATTGCAGTATGAGGGGTATCTTCCGAGACGGCAAAAATCAGCCGTCCGAGCTTATGTTAAAACGTTGCAGGACAGCCGCTTATTTCGGCAGTATATTCAAATTTTTCAGTTAAAATGCCTTTAATTAAGTTCTCATTGCTGATTAAAGTTAATCTGCAATTTTCATTCAAAGCAGTGCAGAAGCCGTTAATCATTCAAGACAGAGCAAGAGAAAACCGCATCTACTCTGTATGTTGAGTAAATGCGGTTGTGATTATCTTTTTGCCAGACCGTCAAGGTAGGCTTTGAAAAGCTGTCTGTCCGATTTGCAGAGTGTACGGTAGGTGTCAATAATGTCACGTTCGTCCGCTGAGAGCATATCGGTGCTGGCAATAACAGGGGTATCAGGTTCAAAGAACTGCGACAGCGTTATCTGAAATCCACTGCATATCTTCTCAAGTGTAAGAACGCTCGGTATGGTGTTTCTCACAAAGATATTGTTAAGAGACGAATATGCAATATCGGATTCCTTTGCAAGACGGTAGATTGTCCAGTTACGTTCCTGAAGAAGCTGGTTCATACGTTCTATAACGAAATTTGATTCTAATTCCATAATGTTTTTACTCCTCACTTTTGTAATAGTATATACTATTATTTTAAGGCAAATCAGTATATTCTTGTAGATGTAAAATTGAGTAATACTTTTTTAATTCTCATTATGAGAATATATTGAAAAATATTCAGATATGTGGTATAATAATTAAAGAAGCCGATGAATTTAAATTTGCTTAATAATCTATTTTTATTTGATAATGCAAAATGAAGAAGGAGAAACTTAGCAATGGGTATATTCGATAAATTTAAGAAAAAGGAAAAAATTCTACAGCAGGATTTGAATAATAAAGACGAACATCAGGGAATGATTTTTATAGTACATTTATTGATGGAAGAAATATGCGATATGCCGGATAAAGAGCATATGCAGAATGTGATGAATAAACATCTGGGTGAAACTGATTGTTTTTGTCATGATGGAAAGGTTGCAGGTTTTGCACCTGAAAAATATACCACTCATTTTGAAAAAGAAAATAAGGATATTCCACCTCAGCTTATGATTACAGAATGTGTCAGAATTGAAAAGCCTGTTATGGACGAAATATCTGCAAGTCAGCTGTGGGACTGTGAGAACGGTCTGGATATTCTTGAAAACTGCAAATATCAGGTTATTGCAACAGATATGCTGGCATCAGGATTGTACTATAAAGACAGAGCAGAAATGCTTGTAGGGTACATAGAGGCACTTGTTGAGCTGTATCCGTCATGCAGAGCAGTTGTATTTGAAACATCGAAAAAAATGTTTACAAGAGATGCGATACTTAATTGTTCAGTACCAAAGGAAAGCCGTTTTATTTATTATGCTGTAAATGTCAGATTTTTTAATATACAGAGTACAGAAGATATGCTGATTGATACTATCGGCATGAGTACCTTGTTTATGCCAGACCTGCAATATCATTTTCATGGTATGAACCCTGATGCAGTTGTCAATCATGCTTATAATTTACTCTCTTATATCTATGAAAATGATAATCCTATTAAATCCAATGACCATATTGATGGTATTGACGGAGATGTTATCAGTCCAAATGTACAATGGAGTTTACAATATGAAAACTCATTGATACAGCCTGTCAGAGAAGTTATTGATATTAACATGGGAGAATACGCATCAGGTTCAAGAATATGATTGTATTTTATTTTTAATTTATTACACTATATGCTGAAATACAGATATGTGGTATAATAAAAGTGATGAGTAATATGGGTTCTTCAAGAAGCGGAGGTAGTAATATGGGTATTTATCTTAATCCTAAGAATATATCATTTCAGATGGCTTTAAACTCTGAAATTTATGTTGATAAGAGCGAGATGATAAAACAGACAAATAAGCTTATCAACACCATACAGCGTTTTGTATGCGTGAGCAGACCAAGACGGTTTGGTAAGTCTATGACTGCTGAAATGTTGGCAGCATATTACAGTCGTGGCTGTGATTCGAGAGAGATGTTCAGTAATCTGAAAATTGCAAAGGCTGATTCGTTTGAGAAACATCTGAACAAGTACAATGTCATTCATATCAATATGGTTGAGTTCCTGACTGATTCTCATAATATGGACGAGATGATTGAATTTATTCAGGAAGATTTGATATATGAACTGAAAAAAGAATTCCCGAATGTCAGCTATCCGAAACGTCAGACTTTAACAAAGGTACTTTCAGCAATTTTTGAGCAGACAGAGATACCATTTGTTTTCATCATAGACGAATGGGACTGCATTTTCAGAATTCATAAGAATGATATTTCATCGCAGACAAAGTACCTTGATTTTCTCCGTAATCTTCTTAAAGACCAGAGTTTTGTTGCTCTTGTCTATATGACAGGTATTCTTCCGATTAAGAAGTACGGCGAACATTCCGCTTTGAATATGTTTACAGAGGTATCTATGATTGACCTGAGAGAGTATGCGGAGTTTACAGGTTTTACGGAACAGGAAGTTAAGTCGCTTTGTGAGAAGTACAATATGTCCTTTGATGAGACTAAGAAGTGGTATGACGGTTATAACTTAATGGGGGTATCCGTTTACAATCCACGTTCTGTGGTGATGTCAATGACAGGTGGGTATTTCAGTAATTACTGGACTTCCACAGAAACGTATGAGGCTCTGAAAGTATATATCCAAATGGACTTTGACGGCTTGAAAGATAAAGTTACAAGAATGATAGCCGGTGAGAAGATAAAAATCAATTTTTCAAAGTTCCAGAATGATATGACTACTTTCAATAGTGCAGATGATGTACTGACCTTGCTTGTACATCTGGGGTATCTTACTTACGATTTTTATAATAAAGAAGTCTGGATTCCTAACAGCGAGATACAGCAGGAGTTTATAAATTCCATTGAGGACGGTGGCTGGGAGACTGTTATGAATTTAATACGTCAGTCAGACGAGTTGCTTCGTGCTACTCTTGATTGTGACGAAGAAAAGGTTGCTGAAATGATAGAGCAGGCACATCAGGATAATGTTTCTGTTTTGCAGTATAACAACGAAAATTCATTGTCCTGTGTTGTTTCGCTGGCTTACTATTCGGCAAGAAATTCTTATAGTATTTACAGAGAAATGCCAGCAGGAAAGGGTTTTGCAGACCTGATTTTCATTCCAAGAAAGAATTGCAGTTATCCTGCTGTCATTATAGAGTTGAAGTACAATAATACCACTGATTCTGCTGTCAGTCAGATAAAGCAGAAAAATTATTATGACTGTCTGCAAGACTATTCGGGTGAAATTCTCCTTGTGGGTATCAGTTATTCCGAGAAAACTAAAAAGCATAGCTGTAAAATTGAGAAGATATTCAAATAAGCTGTGAAGTCAGAAAGTGAGGCAAGGTATGTCAGATTTTAAACCGCTTCCTATAGGAATTGAAAATTTCAAAAAACTGATAGATGAGGGGTACTATTATGTTGACAAGACGCTTTTGATACGTGATATTCTTGACAATGGAGGTGCAGTCAATCTTTATACACGTCCGAGACGTTTTGGAAAAACTCTCAATATGAGTATGCTTCAATATTATTTTGAAAAGACTGAAACAGATAATTCCTATCTTTTTGAGGGATTGAATATTTCGTCAGCAGGTGAAAAATATCGAGCATATCAGGGGCAGTATCCTGTTATAAATATTTCGCTGAAAAGTATGAAGCAACCAAACTATGAACAGGCATTTTATGAGTACAGAAGTATCATTACAAATGAATTTAATCGCCATTCTGATTTGCTTGGTTTAAATATATTGTCGCCTACAGACAGAAAAAAGTTTGAGGAAATTTTTTGCGGAACTGCTGAGGACGACAGCGTATATATCAATGCAATATGTTTTTTAAGCGATTGTCTTTATAAAGTGTATCAGAAGAGAGTTATTATTCTTATAGACGAGTATGATGTACCTTTGGAAAATTCGTATTTCAGAGGTTTTTATAATAAGATGACAGACCTTATCCGTTCTGCTTTTGAGAGTGCATTAAAGACGAATGATTCTCTTGAATTTGGTATAATGACCGGCTGTCTGAGAATTTCAAAAGAGAGTATTTTTACTGGTCTGAATCATCTCAAGGTGAACAGTATTACAACTCTTGATTATAGCGAGTACTTTGGATTTACTGAAAAAGAGGTTAAGAAGGCAACGGAGGATTATGGCATTCCGCATAGATTTCCCGATATGAAACAGTGGTATGATGGCTATTTATTCGGTGAGACCGATATTTATAATCCGTGGAGTGTTTTGTATTTTATATCAGATGCAAGAGCTAATCAAAATGCTTTGATTCAGTCTTATTGGAGTAATACAAGCTCAAACGATATAATTCATGACCTTATGATTAATGGTGATGAGATTACACACGGCACTGTTGAGAAACTGATTAACGGCGGTACAGTAATTGTTCCTGTTTATGAAGATATTACTTATCAGAATATCAATGTCAACAGCAACTATATATGGAGTTTTCTGCTGTTTACGGGGTATCTTAAACAGAGACGTATGTTTTTACAGGACGACAGAATTTATGCAGAGATGTGTATTCCAAACCGTGAAGTACGCAGTATTTATCGAAATACAATTCAGCAGTGGTTTGATGAAAAAGTCAAGGCTACATCAAGAGAAGATTTGTTTCAGGCTGTAATCAATGGTAACTGTGAAGTGTTTGAAGATATTTTGTGTGACTGGCTGGAAGAGTCAATCAGCTACTATGACGGCAAGGAAAATTATTATCATGGTTTTCTTACAGGGCTGGTATCAGGTTTCAAGGGGTATCAGATAGAGTCCAACCGTGAAAGCGGTCTTGGAAGAAGCGATATTATGATACTTGAACGCAGACGGCATAAATTAGCTGTAATTATTGAAGTTAAAGTTGCTGATAAGTTTGCTGACCTTGATAAAAAGTGCAGTGAGGCTCTTGTGCAGATTGAGAAAAAGCAGTACGATATGAAACTTAAGCAAGACTGCTATCAGAAAATTCTGAAATATGGAGTAGCTTTTTATCAGAAATCCTGCTGTGTGAAACTTGCGGAATAAGAGGAGATGATTTTCGTATGGCATTGGAGAATAAACTTGGCATAACCGATTCGGCAGAACTTGCAAGAACAGAGGAAAAAATCAGCAAGAAAAAGGCGGTAGAACTGTTTGAAAGCAGTATTCTGAATAGCCTGAATGTTGGAAGTTTCAATGCACTGGCTGAAATTCACAGATTTCTTTTTGAAGATATATACGAGTTTGCAGGGAAAATCAGGACAGTCAACATTGCAAAGGGCAGTTTTCGTTTTGCTCCTGTAATGTATCTGGAGACGGCATTGAAGCATATTGAAGAAATGCCGCAGTCAAATTTTGATGAGATTATCGAGAAGTATGTAGAGATGAATATTGCTCACCCTTTCAGAGAGGGCAACGGTCGCAGTACACGTATATGGCTTGACTGTATTCTTAAAAAGGAACTGAATATGGTGGTAGACTGGAGTAGGGTAGATAAAGAGGACTATCTTCTTGCTATGGAAAGAAGTCCGATTAAGGATATTGAGATTAAGTTTCTGCTGAAAAACGCCCTTACTGACAGGATAAACGAGCGTGAGATTTATATGAAGGGTATTGATGCAAGTTATCATTATGAGGGGTACTCTGTTTATCGTACCAGTGAACTTTAATTTAATATATAATTGGGAAATACTAAACCGCAGTGTCAGATGATACTGCGGTTTTTTATGGATTGTAATCCCGAATGTGATACCTTGTCAAAAAGAGACAGCACTGATATAATTGAAATAAAGGAGTTGATAGTATGAGTAATCAAAAAAAATGCAGTTTAGTCTACTTCCGCAAATATTCTGATTTCTGTTTTCAGACAGAGGACGGTTTTACAATCAGAGTTTCGGAGAATTATGACGGTATAACAGAGGTTTTTGTGGAGTATTGCGGTATTTCACGCAAGACAGCCGTATTTCAGCAGTGTGCCTTGAAGCTGTTCCGTGAGGTATCGCCTACTGACTGGATATACAGAAATTCGGGGTATCTGATACAGCTTTATCAGAAAGAACAGTGCGTATCCTGTCAGAATATTGAATATTTTTCAGAATAATATCAAAAAAAGCTTGACATTATTCTCATATTGAGTTATAATATTTATAGTTCTGATGAGAAACAGTCAGATATAAACTTGAGGTAATCTCTGAAAATCCTGTTTTATGGGAGGTTTCAGAGATACCGTAAATTTCAGGAGGTTAATATGAAAAAGAAAATCATTGCAGGAGTACTTGCTGTACTTCTCGTTGGCGGAGGAATTCCCTGCTGTAATTATTTCACACAGTCCGCAGGCATTGTTGCCCACGCAGAGACTACCGTTGTCCCTGTAGACAAAATCAATTATACAGAGTTTGATGAATATGTGCAGATTAATTATTTAAAGTATGGAACTTCTTGTCCGGCGGAGCTTGAATTTCCGTCAGAAATCAATGGTAAGCCCGTAGAAGTAATAGGAGACGGAGAACATTTGGTTTTTTGCGACTACGCTTACAGATATGTTAAAAAAATAAAAATACCAAGTACGGTAAAGACAATCAATGCAAACGCATTTCAGTCCTGTTATAATGCTGAGAGCATAGAGATATCGGCTTCTGTAACATCAATTGGCAATTACGCCTTTTCTGGTTGTGCTTCGCTTCTCTCACTTTCAATTCCCACAAGTGGAGATGACATGACTATCGGAAACGGTGTGTTTATCGGCTGTTCAAAGCTCACAAGAGTTAATCTTCCCGACAGAATAAAGTCTATGGGCGGAGGCTGTTTCACAGGCTGTTCAAACCTTACAAATATAATTCTGCCTGATGATATAAAAAATCTGAAAATGCTTTCAACTTCAGGTTCAATAACCGCTACGAATGAAAAAGGCAATTCAGTGGACTATGGAGCAGAAATCGGCTTCTTTGAAAAGTGTCCAAAACTCGGAAGTATTATCATACCCGATTCCGTTCAGAATATAGACGAAAAAACTTTTAAGGGCTGTGATTCTCTTTCCGAAATAACAATAGGTGCTGGTATCGAGGCACTGGGTACAATAGACCTTGCATCTACTGCTCTTAAAAAAATCAACGTATCGGAAGGAAATCTCGCATACAGCAGTAAGGACGGCATACTTTTTGACAAATCGATGAAAAAGCTTACCAGATACCCTGTAAGCTGTGAGACTGTTAAGTATGTAATTCCCTCAACCGTTACAGAAGTGAACAATAATGCTTTTGCAGGAAGTAAAAACCTGACCTACATCGTTTTTCCCGAAAGCGTTTCCGTAATTCCACAGGGACTGTTTGATAATTGCAGTTCGCTTAAAAAAATTATGATACTTAATAAAGAATGTAAAATAGATGCAGAGATTTCACCTGAGATTGAAATTGCAGGATATAAAGGTTCAACCACCGAAAAACACGCTGCACAGATGGGTTATACTTTTATTGACATTGAAGCGGAAAATGAGCCTGTTCCCACACCGGGCAGTGATTTTCAGGAAGGTGACGTAAACAGAGATGGTATTATCGATGCAACTGATGCTTCGTGCATACTGTCGTATTACGCATATGTTTCTACAGGCGGAGATGCTTCTGTCTCAATTTACGAATATATCAGTAAGTCTGAAACTGCTGAATAAACACGGTCTGCAATTTAAGGCAATACAGTACAGGATTGTGTGGTATTGCCTTAAATGTCAGCAGAGATTTGCAACAGTTCAGATAAATAATAAGGAGTGGCTTAATATGAAGAAAGTTTTTGCTGGGGTACTGGCGTTGGCATTGACAGTATCAGGGGTACTGTGCGGTTGCAGTGAGGAGAAAAGTGCGACATCGCAGAAAGAAAATGTTGATTTGAAAAACACACAAGGCAGTAAAGGTTTTACATATGTTTCGCTTACAGAGTATGGTAGTTCCAAATCGTATTTTGACCTTGGCAAATATGAGGGTGGCATTGTGATTACAGGGTATGTTGGTAATGAAACAGATATTGTCATTCCGGAAGAGATTGATGGAAAACCAGTAGTAGGTATCAACGATTTTGCATTTTGTCCCTTACGGTTTACTGATTATGGAGATGGAGATTATGATTTTTATAGAGACGACCTCGGAAAGGATTTTACTTCAGAAGATATTGAGCAAGTACAGGAGTTTATAGAAAATCATGATAAGTATTCTCGTATCAAGTCTATTCAGATTCCTTCAACTATTGTCTGGTGTGGAGAAGACCCTTTTTTATTTTGTGATAGTCTGGAAACCGTTAAGATATATGGCGAGTCAAATGCAATTATTTATCATATTGATAATAAGCTGTTCAATTACTGTTATTCCCTTAAGGAAATAGAGGGAACTGTAAGATATATTGGTATGGGAGATGAAATCCAGGAAGTTCCTTTGTTGGAACTCTGGGCAGATTATGAAGAACCGCAGGAGACAACCGGAGAAAGTGATGAAAGTATTACATCTCAGTAATTGAAAAGTTCAATGCAATGTTATAAAATAAAACTCGCTTCACTCTCATAAGAGAGCAGAAGCGAGTTTTTTGCTTTCAGGTTATAAGACCGTGTTCTTTGAGCCAGTCAGTCCACCATTGTTCACGTTCAGCCGGAGACATTTTTTCCCATTTTTCACGACGTTCTTCAATCTCATCGTCAGCGGTGAAATTGTCCATTGCATCATATTCGTCAAAAATATATCTGTCCTTGATAATGTTCTCAAATGTCTCATAATCAGCGAGATGCTTGGCAGACGTTTCCATATTTTTATATTTTGATATAATCTTTTCAGCGTGATTTATAAAGTCTTTTTCAGGAGTCAGACAGAGTTCAGTAATAATCGGAGCAAGAACAGGGTCATTGACTGTAACAGATACAGACTGATAGTTGCTGTCATCAAGGTCGTAAATATTATTCAGTTTTATATCTATATTCTTTATCAGAACTGCAAGTTCATAAATTTTCTTGGAGAAGGGATATTCACGTCCTGTTTTTCCGCCTGTAACGAGGTAGTCTATGCTTACATTAAGATAGTCGGCAAGGCGTATTAGGATAATTATTGTAGGTATACTGTCTCCGCTGATATAACTGTAAGCAGACTTGGGATCTATATTAATGTCATATGCGAGTTGATTAGCACTGATTTTACGTTCATCTATGAGTGCTTTCAGAGTTTTGGAAAATTCTTCTTTAAAGTTGTTTTCTTCTTTTATGTATTCTTCACTTTTCATGTGATTTTTCCTTTCATAAATATGGAGTCTAATCCAGAAATGCGACCTATTGTCAAAATTGATTTTTTGTGATACAATAAAATTCAGTAAATACATTTATAATTATACACTATATTGCGATATTTTGCAATAGTTTTCTGAAAATTTATTGAAGAAAATTAAAAATGTGATTCAAATGGAACGAGTGTATTTTATAATATTTTTAAGTCCAGCTAAGAAAAGTCAATAGGCAGGAAGTTGAATTTACAAAAAGTT
>CAYWPN010000018.1:0-49812 GCA_964460175.1 uncultured Alistipes sp.
ATTTTTCCTGTGATACTTCCGATACCGTCCGTCCGACAGCTTTATTATTATATCACACATTTTCACATTTGTCAAGTAAAATATTCTGCCAGAACTTTGATATTTTTTGTCGATTTTGACTAATATAATGTAATAGGTGAGCAGAAGTCACCTATTACTAAAAATATTTCATCATTAATAGTCTATTTCAGCCATATTCATTACATCAAAAATCAAATCACTTGAATACCATTCGCCATCATATTTGTAAACATTACAATCAAGCTCACAATCAAGTTCGATAAAAACATAGGCTTCTGCACTTACTCCTATTGATTCGCTTAATTCTCTCACATAATCAATATCTCTTTCATTCTTAGAATCTACCTTTGCTTTTTTAACATCTTTTTTTATGTCATCAATCTCATCACCACGCACTAAATACAGTGTGTCCATTATAGTATCAATTGACTTCTCAATAGTCTCTTCAGATAAACTATATTCTTCGTCTAAATAATCTATAACATCATCTGGTATCAACGACATTGCAGCATCTACATCATGTTCTACCAAAGCGGTAGCGTATGCTTTTGCAGCATCTTCGGCATTGGATTCTCCGGCACTGCCACAACTGGTAAGCATAGCTGCGCTGATAACAGTTGCTAAAGCGAACGATAAAAATTTTTTCATAATAAAAACACCTTTCTATGATAAACTTTCGGACTATGTCCAATATTAGTATACCATAGTATTTTGCATTTACTAAGTATTATTTTACAATAATATTGTAAAACTTGACATGGGAGGCATATCATTATGTTTTATGAACGTATAAAGGAATTAAGAAACTCTCTTGGAATAAATCAGATTGAGTTCGGAAAGAAACTCGGTGTTACAAAACAATGCATAAGCAACTGGGAAAACGGCAATATTCAACCGTCAATAGATATGCTTATAAAAATCTGCAACGCTTTTTCGATAAGTTCCGACTATCTTCTCGGATTAAGTTCAGGACTGACCGTTGATGTTTCGGGATTAAACTCTGAACAGATTATGCTCATACAAGATATTATTAATAATATAAAATAATCATTCCGTCACGAGAAAAGCAAATCTGACGATAATCAGCAGGGACATCAGTACAAGCACACCGGCGACGATGATATTTTTTCTGAGGGCGGAGGCGTACTCAAATTTATCGGGCGACTTTTTACTGCATACAATTTTTAGTACATCGCCCTTTGAAAACGGCTGTGAATAGCCTGTTTTGTCGTCTTTGCGGACTGTTCTGCCGTTGAAATCGAACTGAAGTGTGTGAACATACGTTCCCTGTTTTATTTCCCTGACCGCAACTACTTCGGCATCTTTTTTCAAGCCTGTCACCTGCAAAATCAGCAGTTTCACGATGTAAACAAGTGCGGCGGCGGCAATCACCGCCCCGACTGTTATAACAGCTATTCTTTCCATTACTCCTCCTTGTCGGGATTGACATGAACCATAATATGTTTGACTTTCGGAAACCTCAGTTCTATTTCGGAATGTACCTTTTCGGCTGTTTCATGCGCTTCTGTGAGGGATTTTCTGCCGTCCATGCTTATTTCAACATCTACATAAATCTTGTTGCCGAAAATTCTTGTCTGCAAGAGGTCAATATCATTCACGCCTTCCTGTTCGAGAACGCAGTCACGGATTTCGCATTCTGTCTGATAGTCGCAGGAATGGTCAATCATCTTGTCGATAGCGTCCCTGAAAATATCGTAAGCGGCTTTGAGGATAAAAGCGCATATCACCAGACTTGCGGCAGGTTCAAGCACAGGCACACCCATTCTTGCTCCTGCAATACCGATTAATGCGCCGACTGACGAAAGAGCGTCGCTCCTGTGATGCCATGCGTCCGCCATAACCGCACCAGAATCCAGAATTTTCGCATAATGCCTTGTATACCAGAACATAGCCTCCTTTGTTACAATTGAAAGAACTGCTGCGGCAAGTGCCATAACTCCAGGGACTTCAATCTCCGCAAAATTTCCGCCTGTGAGACTTTCAATAGTACTGCTGCCGATAAAAAGACCCGTAACAAGCAGGACAACCGCAAGGACAATTGCCGCAACACACTCCATACGTTCATGACCGTAAGGGTGTTCCTTATCGGATTTTTTTGACGACATCTTCACGCCGACAATAACTATAATACTGCTGAAAACGTCGGAGGCAGAATGAACAGCGTCGCTAATCATAGCACCTGAATGGGCAAAAATTCCGGCAAAAAACTTGATAAGTGAGAGGACAATATTTCCGATAATACTGACCATAGAGACTTTCACAGCAGTATCTTCAAATTTTTCATTCATAAAAAAATCCCCCTTTATATTATAACAAACGCCTATGGAATAAATCCGCAGGCGTTTTATTGATTTATTTAGAAATTATGTCTATAGGTAGACACATTTCGTCTGCATTTTCTTCGCTGTTAATCATTCTTACTGTGTCGAAAAAGACACTTTGCCACTGTTAGCAATATCATCAAAATCTTCACTGAGAATCTTGAATGTTGTATCAATGTTGTCAATACTTGTTATACCATTTTTCTCTAAATCAGACGATGACAAAGTAATATCAGCAATAGCTTTTTTGCCTGCATATATATTCTGAGACATATAAGATGTAACCATAAAGCCATTAACTGCCAAATCATCATTTTGAACAATAATATTTTGACTGGTATTATTTTCTATATATAACAAAACAGAACTACCCCAGAAAGAGTTTTCGTCAACGTACTGACCTACAATTTTAATACCGCCCTCATCATAAAGAGTAGTACCGCCAATATCTGTTTCTGTATCAACCGTATCCACTCCTGACATCATGAGCGTAATACAGCCTGACGACTGTTCTGTACTATATGTTTCAGGGTCAAAGGTATGGAGATACATTTCTACCTTACCAATATTATCAATTCCGGCAGCTTCAAGTTCAGAAGAAAACAAAGTTACAGATTCATTAGACTTATTTCCAGCAGTAACTTTGATTGAGGTTAAATCACTAATCATATAATCATTTACTATTACTGCATCAGTACTAATTCCAACATCTTTATCAGAATTGTTTTCAACAAGCAAATTAACCTCAGCACCCCAGAAAGAATCCTCATTTATACCGGTTGCTGTAATCTTAACGCCATCAACTTCCCAAAGAACCTGCTCCTCAATAGAAAAAGAGTTATCTGTATCTTCTGCCTTATCCTCTTCGCTGTTATCATTATTTGAGTTTTCAGAACCTTCAGAACTTGTAGAAATAATTTCTTTCCTTGAACTTTCAGTGCTTGCACATGAAACACAAGAAACAAGAAATCCAATAACACATAGGACAGTTAAATATTTTTTCATAAATATCTCCTTTTTTATATTATGCCATAAGTTTAACCATAACGGCTTTCTGAGCGTGAAGTCTGTTTTCAGCCTCTTCAAAGATTTCCTTAGCGTGAGCCTCAAATACTTTTTCTGTAATTTCCTCTTCACGATGAGCAGGGAGACAGTGAAGCACCATAGCGTCTGATTTTGCGATTGACATAATATCATCATTAATCTGATAGCCGGCAAAAGCTTTTCTACGCTTTTCAGCCTCGCCTTCCTGACCCATAGAAGCCCATACGTCCGTGATAAGTACATCAGCATTTTCAGCAGCCTTTGCAGGAGAATTTGTCATCTCAAAGCAGTCATACTGATTAGCAAAGTCAAGGATTTCCTTAGGCGGCTGATAATCGTCAGGGCAGGCAACAGAAACAGCCATACCCACTTTAAGACAACCTACGATAAGTGAGTTTGCCATATTATTGCCGTCGCCGATAAAGCACATTTTAAGACCGTCAAAACTTCCCTTGAACTCACGGATAGTCATGAGGTCAGCGAGAACCTGACAAGGGTGGCAGAAATCAGTAAGACCGTTGATAACCGGAATACTGCCGTATTCAGCAAGAGCCTCAACCTCACTCTGTTCAAAAGTACGAATCATGATACCGCTGAGATAGCGTGAGAGAACTCTTGCTGTATCCTGAACGGGTTCGCCACGACCAATCTGCAAGTCATTTGAAGAGAGAAAGAGAGGATAACCGCCGAGCTGATACATACCCGTCTCAAAAGAAACTCTTGTTCTTGTAGAAGCTTTCTGAAAAATCATACCCAGAGTTTTTCCCTTAAGATGCGGGTGCGGAATACCGTGTTTGAGTTCATATTTAAGCTGGTCAGCAAGGTCAAGTATCTCTGTGATTTCCTCTGTAGAGAGGTCAAGCATTTTAAGTAAATGTTTCATTTATATCATTCCTTCCATAGTAAATCATTCAGGCATTCTTGTTTATTTCGCCGAATGTAAGGTCTATTGCAATAACAAAAAGTATAACATAGTCATCAAAAATCTTGTTATCGATTTCAAATTCATACTGTAAATCCTTAGACATAGTGATTTTAGTGATTATTGAACCGACTTTCTCTTCACCTTTCAGGATTTCAAAGTTTCTGTGGTCTTTGCTTGCAAGTGTATACTGCACAGCATTTTTTGACAAATCCTTGCCGTCAACGGAAATAGTCGGGTCAAGGAACATGGATTTGCACAGCAGCTGCATGATAGAAATTTCATTGTGAGTAATAATAAATGACGGCTTTCTGTCCTCACCTGTCTGTACAAGCGAATAGAGATTGTAACTGCTTGCATCGAGAAGAACATATCTTCCTGCGCCAAATCCCTTTTTCTTGACTGTATACAGAGTTCTTGCCTGTCCCTTGTCCTGCACTGTATACTTATTTCCTTTTACAGAAACTATCAGCTCCATAAATTATTCCTCCTCCATTACACTTATCAGAATGTCAAGTCCGTCGTCAATTTCACTGTACTCTATATTGAGAGGCGGAAGAAGTCTGACTTTGTTTTTAGCGGTAAGTACAAGCAGACCTTTTTCGAGAGCTTTCTTTGCAATGTCTCCTGCGGACTTGTTTTTAAGTGTTATGCCAATCATCAGCCCGATACCGCTCACACTCTCGACTTCACTGCACTTTTCAAGTTTCTTTCTGAAATAATCAGCCCTTCTGCTTACTTCGTCAAGGAAACCGTCACTGTTAAGTCTGTCGATAACGGCAACTGCACCTGCACAGGCAATCGGATTTCCTCCGAAAGTTGAGGCGTGCGTACCGGGAGTAAGTACATCTTTCACTTTTTCACTGAACAGACAAGCACCCATCGGCAAACCGCCTGCAATACCCTTTGCGAGAGTAGTAATATCAGCCTTTTTACCGAAATGCTCGCCGGCAAGAAATTTTCCGGTACGGCCCACGCCTGTCTGTACTTCGTCGGCAATAACAAGAATATCCTTTTCCGCACAAATTCTGTAAACCTCGTTAACAAATTCCTGTTCAAGAGCATTCACACCGCCCTCGCCCTGAATATATTCAAGCATGACAGCGCATACAGTATCATTTATTTTCTCTTTCAGGTCGTTGACATCATTAGCCCTGACATTGACAAATCCCTCTAAAAACGGGAAGAAGTAGTTATGGAAAACGTCCTGTCCCGTAGCGGAAAGAGTAGCCATAGTTCTGCCGTGAAACGAATTAACAAGAGTAATAATATTATGTCTTCCCATGCCGTACTTATCAAAGCTGTATTTTCTTGCGGACTTTATAGCACATTCATTTGCCTCCGCACCGCTGTTGCAGAAAAACACCTTCTCATAGCCTGTTGTTTCACACAGCTTTTCAGCGAATTCAGCCTGTACAGCCGTGTAATAATAATTGGAGTTATGCTGAAGAGTTCTGACCTGACTGCATACAGCGTCAGCCCAGCCTTCGTCGCAGAAACCGAGTGCATTAACACCGATACCACTGCCGAAATCAATATACTTCTTTTTATTTTCGTCCTCACAGCATCTGCCCTCACCGTTTTCCATGACAAGCGGGTATCTGCCATAGGAGTGCATAACATATTTATCAAATTTTTCTATTATACTATCCATAATATACATTCCTTTCGCAGCGGTTCATGATAATTTACCGCAGATTTAGTTCATTATATTATTATAACTCTCTTTGATACGATAAATCAACAGTTGAACGGCATATTTTTGTAAACTTTTTGTTAACAATAAGACAGATTATACAAATTGTGTACCTATACCCTCGTTTGAAAGTATTTCAATAAGTATTGAATGAGGCACTCTTCCGTCAATTATGACAGCCCCTTCAACTCCACGGCGAACAGCCTCAACACAGCAGTCAATCTTCGGTATCATACCGCCTGAAACGATACCCTGCATTTTGAGATACGGCACTTCGCTCACATTAACTTTCGGTATAAGAGTGCTTACATCGTTCCTGTCACGGAGCAGACCTGCAATATCAGTCATAAGTATAAGATTTTCCGCACCGAGTTCAGCGGCAATTCTTGCGGCGGCAGTATCAGCATTTATATTATATGTATTTCCCTCGTCATCTGTTGCAACCGTTGCAATAACAGGAATATTTCCGTTAGCGATAGCGTCGAGAATAGGCTTTGTATTTACGTCTGTAATTTCGCCGACGTAGCCTAAATCCTGACCGTCGTCAGTGAGTTTCTTTTCGGCAACGAGCATTTTTCCGTCGATACCGCAGAGACCGACAGCATTACCGCCGTGCTGGGCAAGAAGCTGAACGAGTTCCTTGTTCACCTTACCGGCAAGCACCATTTTGACGACATCAATAGCAGCCTCATCAGTATAACGCAGACCGTTAATGAACTTGCTTTCGATATTGAGTCTTTTAAGCATATCGCTGATTTCAGGGCCGCCGCCGTGAACGAGTACAACCTTGATACCGACGAGTGACAGCAGAACGATGTCAGTCATAACAGCGTCCTTGAGTTCCTTGTTGGTCATGGCATTTCCGCCATACTTGATAACAACGATTTTGTCCGAATATTTCTGAATGTACGGAAGAGCGTCAATAAGAATCTGAGATTTTTCGCTGTTTGAAATTTTATCCATTTTAATTAACTCCTTTAATTAACTTCTGTAATCGCCGTTGATTTTAACATAATCGTAAGTGAGGTCACAGCCCCATGCAACAGCTGAACCTGCTCCGTCACCGAGGGAAATAATAATTTGTATTTCTTCCTCTGAGAGAATTTTCTTTGCGGTATCCTCTGAAAATTCCACACCTGCGCCATTCTCACATACATGAATACAGCCATTTTTTGAAGCTATTTTAACATCGACCTTATTTATATCGAAATCCGCATCAGCATAGCCTACAGCGCAGAGAATACGACCCCAGTTGGCATCTTCACCGAACATAGCAGTTTTGAAAAGACTTGAAGTGATAACAGACTTTGCAACAGTTTCAGCGATTTTTTCTGTAGGAGCATTTTCTACTGCACATTCGATAAGTTTAGTAGCACCCTCGCCGTCTCTTGCCATCATTCTTGCGAGATTCAGCATGATATTGTAGAGAGCGTTCTCGAAAATTTCAAAGTCCTCATTTTCGTGAGTAATCGGCTTATTTTCGGCAGTACCCGAAGCCATAACGCAGACCATATCATTAGTGGAAGTATCGCCGTCAACGCTTACACGGTTAAGAGTAACCTTTACCACATCACTGAGCGCACGCTGTAGGAGTTCAGCGGAAATATCAGCGTCAGTAGTAATAAAAGTGAGAGTAGTAGCCATATTGGGGTGAATCATGCCGCTGCCTTTGAGCATACCGCCCATACGGCATACTTTTCCGCCGACGGTAAATTCAAGGGCGATTTCCTTAGGCTGAGTATCAGTAGTCATGATAGCCTCAAGCGCACGTTTATTGCCGTCATAAGTGAGACCGTCAGCGAGTTCCTGCATACCGTTTGCTATAGGTTCAATGGGAAGTACCTGACCGATAACACCGGTAGAAGCGACAATGACATCATCAACGCTGATACCGAGCTGATTAGCGGCAAGTTCGCACATTTTCTGTGCTTTCTCCACGCCGTCGGGATTGCAGGTGTTAGCGTTGACAGAATTAACGATAACAGCCCTTGCGATACCGTCTTCGAGGTGTTTTTTAGTCACGAGAATAGGCGCACCCTTGACCTTGTTAGTAGTGTAGACCGCAGCAGCAGTGCAGTCCTTGTCAGCGACAATAAGTGCGAGGTCATTTTTCTTTTTTGCGGAAGGGAGTGCGTTATTTGATTCAGCAGAATTTTTTTCCGTATCAGTAAGTGGTTTATGAGCAAGACCGCACTGAATACCGTTAGCCCTGAAACCTTTGGCAGCACATACTCCGCCCTCAATAAAATTAACATCACCGATTTTTTTAATTTCCATAATAATCACCTTCTAATCAAGTTTAAAAACATACTGTATTTTCCCTGTTTCATAAACGGGATTTATCTCCACAACACCGTCACCGAAAGAGCCGTAGGAGCATTCAATAGTGATAGTATTCTTTTCGTAATTGATAAAATAATTATACAAGCCGTCCTTTACGCACTCAACGGAAAAATAGACCTCATCAATAACGCCGATTTTTCTGGCAATTCTGCCATTGACATGATAAACGTCAATATAAGTACTGTTTTCGTTCATAGTGCTGTTGAACTCAGTTACTTCGCACAGCAGAACCGACGGCACATCGTTGTCATCTTCCGTAATCGTACCAATGGGCAGAACATCTTTTACTTTTGATTTTTTCACATCTTCCGCCGTGCAGTTGACAGCGCACACGAGAAGTACACAAAGGACAGCCGTAAAAAATCCTGAATTGAAATTAAAATTGCCGTTATTTTTCCTGATATAGCTGATAAGATAGACAAGCAGAATAACAAAGGCACTCACCACAGCAAACGTGTAGCAGTTGAAGACCGTGCCGAAAATATAGATATACCTGTCCGCAAGTTTAAGCCAGCCGAAGAATGCAGTACAGACGGCAATAAGAATTTTTACTAAATACGGAACAGCATTACTGAATTTAATGGATTTGTTTCCGTCCGCCATTTATACAAGTCCTGTAGTCTCGTCAATTCCCATCATAATATTAAGGCACTGCACCGCAGCACCGCTTGCGCCTTTACCGAGATTATCAAGTCTTGCACAAAGCAGGATTTGTTCGTCATTGCCGAAAACAAACACCTGCAATTTATTCACACCGCTGAGAGTATTTGAAGCGAGGAAGAAAGATTTCTGTTCCTCAGCGGACATCAGCGGCATAACCTCAACAAGATTTGCACCATCATAATGTTTTCTGTACATTTCGTGAACCTGTTCAGCAGTAACAGACTTGCTGAGAGTTCTTGTCTGCAACGGCACAGAAACGACCATACCGCTGAAATAATCGCACACCATCGGATTGAACATCGGCTTGTACTTCAGACCTGAAACTGCCTGCATTTCGGGTAAATGCTTATGCTGCTGGGACAACGCATACTGTCTCGGACTGTTGAACTCATACGGCTTTTCGTCACTTTCGTAAACAGCGATAGCCTTTTTGCCGGCACCGCTGTAACCTGATGTAGCGTAAGCAAACACGGGGTAATCGTCAGGAATGATATTATTTTTCACAAGCGGATAGACAACAGAAGCGAAACCGCTTGCATAGCAGCCTGGGACAGCGACCCTGTTTGAAGTCATAATTTTCTGTCTGTGTCCGGCAGAGAGTTCAGGAAAACCGTAAGCCCATTCGGGATTAGTTCTGTGAGCTGTTGAAGCGTCAATAATGCGTACATGGTCATTATTCACAAAAGAAACAGCCTCTCTTGAAGCCTCGTCCGGCAGACAGAGAAAAACGTAATCAGCACTGTTAATCAGTCTTGCACGTTCAGCAGGGTCTTTACGTTTCTCTTCTGAAATCCTGATAATCTCAATATCGTTTCTGTTGCTGAAACGCTCCATAATTTTCAGTCCTGTAGTACCTTCCTGACCGTCAATATACACTTTAACCATAATAAAACACCTTATTTTTTCTTAGTTTTCCGTTCATATTTGGCACGCTTCGGGTCTTTGAGGTCTGACTCGTCCTCTTTCATGGAGTGCCATACGCTTATAATAAGAGTAACCGCAACAATCGTCACGAAATAGGCGATATGCCCTGCTGTACTCACAGCAATCCACAATCCCATAATGACTTCACCGGCAACCCACAGCACACCCATAAGAAGAGTGAGACCAAATATGAACATTAAATCTTTCTTACTCATAAATTAATAATTTCGTCCAGTTTTTTTCTGGCATTTTCAATCTGAACCGCAACGACATCGGGAGCAGGACCGCCGTATGATTTACGTTCTCTTACGCACGTATCGAGACTGATAGCCTGATAAACGTCTTCGGAGAAAAGTTCAGTCATTTTCTGATAATCCTCAATGGGCAAAGTTTCGAGGGTGAGACCCTTTTCAATGCAGAGAGCGACAAGAGTACCTGTAATCTTGTAGGCATCACGGAACGGCGTACCTTTCTTGACGAGATAATCAGCGCAGTCAGTAGCGTTAATAAAACCTTTAGCGGCAGCATTGCGCATATTTTCTGGGATTACACGCATTGTAGCGAGCATGGGAATAAAAGTTCTGAGGCAGAGTTTCACGTTATCAACCGTATCAAAGATAGCCTCTTTATCCTCCTGCATATCCTTATTGTAAGCGAGCGGGAGACCTTTCATCATAGTGAGGAGAGTAACGAGGTTGCCGTTCACTCTTCCGGTCTTGCCCCTGATTAATTCAGTAACATCGGGATTTTTCTTCTGCGGCATGATTGAAGAACCTGTAGCGAAAGCGTCATCGAGTTCAATAAACTTAAATTCCCACGAACACCAGAGAATAATCTCTTCGGAAAAGCGTGACAAATGGGTCATAATGAGTGAGAGGGCGCAGTTGAGTTCAATGCAGTAATCCCTGTCGGAAACACCGTCGAGACTGTTTTCCATAGGAGCAGTAAAACCGAGCAAACCGGAAGTCTGCTGTCTGTTTGTTTTGTAGGTAGTACCGGCAAGCGCACCACAACCAAGGGGACAGTAATTCATACGTTTGTTTACATCGCCAAGTCTTTCAAGGTCACGGAGGAGCATAGCAACATACGCCATAAGGTGATGAGCGAAAGTAATAGGCTGCGCCCTCTGTAAATGCGTGTAACCAGGCATAACAGTTTCAGTATGCTTTTCAGCGATGCCGATTACAGTGTTGATTAATTTAACAACAAGCTGCCGGATTTCCTTGATTTCGTCACGCAGATAAAGACGTAAATCAAGAGCAACCTGGTCATTGCGTGAACGAGCGGTATGCAGACGTTTCCCCACATCACCGATACGCTTGGTAAGTTCTGCCTCAATAAACATATGAATATCTTCTGCGGAAGGGTCGAGCAGTAAATCGCCGTTTTCAATATCAGCGGATATTTTTTTCAGTTCGTCAATAATTTTAACGCTGTCCTCTTTTGGAATAATACCGCAGTCGCCGAGCATAGTAGCATGAGCGATACTGCCGAGTATATCGTGTTTGTACATACGTCCGTCAAAGGCAATGGAAGAATTGAAAGCGTTGACAGTCTCGTCAACCTGTTTGGAAAATCTTCCAGCCCACATCATATCAGCCATAATTTTAAATCTCCTTTTTTATATTTATCTTTACTGTTCCGACAAATTCAAGCCGACAATATTCGTTTTCAGCAACAGTTATATTTCCGTCATAATTCATATCATAGACAAGTATTCCGGAATTGAACTTCTCACCAGATACAAAAATCTTTTCAAACTTCGGTATAACCTTATCTTCATAGGAACACCCTGCCAGAAGTTTTTTTAAAGAATCTGTTTTTTCTTCATGAAATATTCTCTCTGTGGAATCTTCATCAAAATCATCAATTTTAAAATCTTCTTCAAACTGTGAGATTTCGTCATTTTCATAATCGTATGAAATATAATCAAGAAGTTTTTCGTCTGATTCTGCATTGCCTATCCACAGCGAAACATAACAATCAATATTACCAATCATAATTTACTCCTTTAAATCTCAAACAACGGATTGCTTTCAGTGTCATGACAGATTTCCGCACCTGTAATAATTTCGTTGGCATATATACTTTTAAGCCATTCCGCCAACTCAGGTACAGACGTTTCGTCAAAATCCGATTCAGTTATACTGCAATAAATCTCAATATCATTGTCGTCCGATATCTTTATAATTTATTAAAAATTCACTTGATTACACTTTTATAGAAGCTCACGTGGGAATCAAGTTCATTGAAACTATTTTTCTGATAAAACCGATATGACGGCTTGTCATTATCAGTCTGAAGAAAGATACCTGACAGTCCCCGTTTTTTAATATCTGATTCAATCATCTTCATAAACCGTGAACCTATGCCCTTGTTTTGAATATGAGGAGCAACGCAAAACTCCTCAATATTATAATTTGTTCCCTCCCACCAATGACGAATCATTCCGATTGAAATTGCAGATAAATTTCCGTCTATCAGAAGTCCATAATTGAGGGAATTGAAGGAGCAGGAAATTTCCCTGATATATTCAGCTAATTGACGTGCATTGCTCCAGTCATCATTCCAAGGTTCTTGTGCAAAAGCATTTTTATACAATTCAGCAATCTGAGACAGATAAGTATCATCAAGTACAATAAACTGTTCTGTAAAACATGTATCAGCCATAATCTTAAATCTCCTTTATTTTATAATATTCTGTTCAAACTGTTCCTCGCTGATATTCTCAACGCTATAGGTTATATTCAAATTCTTGTCAACTTCAACGTGATAGAGTTCAAAATGATTAATGGATTCACCGCCAAATGTACCATATCCGACATATATATCAGACGTTCCGGAATTTATAGGCTTATATACTCTTCCGAAAACATCACCCTTAGTATCACCTATGCTAAGCCTGATGCCGTTCGTAACATAAAATCCTTTAACTTCCTGTAAAACGCTGTTGTTGGAATTATAGTATTCTTCTGCATTTCCGCCACCGCCCTCACACATATGAGATATACAAAGATTGCCGTTTTTCATAACACCTGTTTCGTCATACTTTGCATATACAATGGAATTCCAAATACCTATACTCATAATCAAAATCACAAGCATTAAAACAAGTGTTAATATCAGCAGGAATATAAAGCGAAATACTGATTTGATTATTTTCATATTTTTAACCCTTTCTGACATTAAATCACAACAGGCAGGGAGTACCCCTGCCCGTGCAATTAATATCGTATTGAAAAAGGAATTACTTGTTGTTGCGTTTCTGGTCGAGTTTAGCCTTGACTTTAATCGGAAGACCGAAGAGGTTAATGAAACCGGCACTGTCCTTCTGGTCATAAACATCATCTTCGTCAAAAGTAGCGACTTCCTCATCATAGAGAGTATAAGGAGAAGTAACGCCAGCATTGATGATATTACCCTTGTAGAGTTTGAGACGAACGTCGCCGGTAACAGTTTTCTGGGTTTCAGTAACGAAAGCACTCATAGCCTCACGGAGAGGAGTATACCACTGACCGTTGTAAACGATGTCAGCGAACTTGATACCGAGATACTGCTTGATACGGGCAGTTTCCTTGTCGATGGTGATAGTTTCGAGAACTTCATGAGCGTGATAGAGGATAGCACCACCGGGGGTCTCGTAAACACCTCTTGACTTCATACCGACAAGACGGTTTTCAACGAGGTCAGCGAGACCGATACCATTTTCACCGCCGAGCTTGTTAAGAGCTGAAACCATTTCAACGCCGTTGAGTTCCTTACCGTCGAGCATAGTAGGAATACCCTTTTCAAAGTGGATAGTGATGTAGGTAGGCTTGTCGGGAGCGTCAATGGGGGAAACGCCTAATTCAAGGAAACCTGGCTTTTCGTACTGTGGTTCATTAGCAGGATTTTCGAGGTCGAGACCTTCATGGGAGAGATGCCAGATATTCTTATCTTTTGAGTAGTTAGTTTCTCTGTTAATCTTAAGGGGAATATTATGAGCCTCAGCGTAATCGATTTCCTGGTCACGGGACTTCAGATTCCATTCACGCCACGGAGCGATGATAGCCATATCGGGAGCGAAAGCCTTGATAGCGAGTTCAAAACGCACCTGGTCGTTGCCCTTACCAGTACAGCCGTGACAGATAGCGTCAGCACCCTCAGCGAGAGCGATTTCAGCGATTTTCTTAGCGATAATCGGACGAGCGAAAGAAGTACCGAGCATATATCTGTTTTCGTAGATAGCACCAGCCTGAACAGTAGGATAAACGTAATCCTGAATGAACTCTTCTTTGAGGTCGCATACGATGAGTTTGGAAGCACCGGTTTTGATAGCCTTTTCCTCGAGACCGTCGAGTTCAGTACCCTGACCAACGTCACCGGAAACAGCGATAACTTCGCAGTTGTTGTAATTCTCTTTCAGCCACGGAATGATGATAGAAGTATCGAGACCGCCTGAATAAGCGAGAACGACTTTTTTGATATTTTTCTTATCCATTTTTAACTCCTCCATAGGAAAATTTTTCGATAACTCTATTATACACTATTTTGAAATAATGTCAATAGTTTCAGCATAAATATTCATTTTAAGTCGAAATATTCCTGTTTTGGTGAATATTATTCATTTTTCTTTACAGATATTAAAAGTTTGTAATAAACGAAAGTACCCACACAGGCGATAGCCGTACCGAGAGCGTAGGAGAGCAAATCCTCGACAGCGAAATCCGTACCGATAAGAGTACGGAAGAAAGGACTGTTGCCGAGACCGATTAAGTCGACGAAATGAATTTTTTGCAGGAACTCGACGAGAAAAGCGAAAGCGAGTACGCAAAGATGTACGATATAATGATTATTTTTTCCGCCGAGGACGGACTGCACAAGGCAGTACACCGCCCACACGACGATAACATCACCACCGTAATAACGTAACCAGTTTTCGTGCTGAGTGAGGGCGATAACGACCTCAACAGCGATAAGCAGAACGAGCAGAATAATATATGGTAATCTTTTTTTCATAACAGCTTTAACAAATCGGGAAAAATCTCTATAGTACGTTTGAGAATGCCGTTCATATAAGCAATGGCGATACCGTAATTCGTAAACGGCACACCCTGCATTTCAGCAGTTTTCCGACGGTAAGTCATTTCCTTTTCATTGAGCATACACGCACCGCAGTGAATAATAAGACTGTATTCTGACAAATCATCAGGGAAATCACGTCCGGACGACAAAACAATATTGAAATCCTTGCCGGTAAATTTTTTAAGCAGGGCAGGAATTTTCACACTTCCGATGTCACCGCATTGCCTGTGGTGAGTACATCCTTCCGAGACGAGAATTTTCGCACCTGTTTCAAGGGAATTTATAGCCGCCGCACCTTTAACGGCAGTATCGAGAAAGCCCTTGTATCTTGCCATGAGGATAGAAAAAGAAGTCAGCGGAACATTTTCGGGAACTATTTTATTGACAACGGCAAAAGCCTGACTGTCAGTAATGACCATTTCCGGCGGAACTGCGAGTTTACTGAGAGTATCAGCGAGTTCAAATTCAGTAGTGAAAACCGCCATAGCATTTGTATCGAGAATATCACGCAAAGTCTGCACCTGAGGTAAAATCATTCTGCCTTTCGGCGCAGCAGCGTCAATCGGAGTAACAAGCACAAGCAAATCATTTTTGTTTATTAAGTCGCCGACAATTCGTCTTCCGGACTGTTTTCCTGCAAGGGAAGCGATTTTCTCTTTCAGTTCAAAGATATTTGTATTATTCTTAGCACTGACAGCAATTTCATTCTGTGAATCAAAAGATTTGGCAGACAAATCGGACTTATTGTAAGCGATGATAAAGGGAATATCACGTTCATTAAAAAGATTAATTAAATCCTTGTCGCACTCTGAAAGTTCATGAGTAATATCAGCAACGAGAACGGCAATATCGGTTTTGGCAAGAATCTGCCTTGTTTTCTTTACTCTCATCTCACCGAGTTCACCGGTATCATCGAAACCGGGGGTATCAATAATTTCTACAGGACCGAGAGGCAGGAGTTCCATAGCCTTGTAAACAGGGTCGGTCGTTGTACCTTTGACATCTGAAACAACAGATAGTTCCTGTCCTGTAACAGCATTGACGAGGCTTGATTTTCCGGCGTTTCTCATACCGAAGAAAGCGATATGAACTCTTTCGCCCGAAGGCGTATCATTTAAACTCATAAAAAAACACTCCTTAAAAAAACGATAACCGGCAGAACTCTGTCGGTTATTATTTATAAGACAATTAAAATTCAAGGCTGTCCAGAACTTTTTTAAGAGCCTCTGCACTCTCCTGAAGTTTAGAGATTTCATCGTCAGTAAGAGACGGAGCTACTTCCTTTTCGATACCGTGACCGCCGATAACAGCAGGGAGGCTGAGGCAGACGTTATTTATACCGTATCTGCCGTTGATAAGAGTAGAAACAGTTCTGATATTATTTGCGTCTCTGAGAATATCGTCGCAGATTTTATTGACAGTAAGAGCTATAGCATAGAAAGTAGCACCCTTGCGCTTGATAACCTCACCGCCTGCCTTACGTACTTCCTGAATAACGGCTTCCTTGTCAATATTGGAATTTATATTCTGTTCAGCGCAGTATTCCTCCATAGAACTTCCGGCGATATTTGTAATGGACCATGGTATCATGGAAGTATCGCCGTGTTCGCCGAAAACATAAGCATGAACGCTGTTCGGGCTTATATTGAGGTGGTCTGCAATATTCGAGCGCAGACGGGAAGTATCGAGGGCAGTACCCGAGCCGATAACCTGTGAAGGTCTGAGGTCAGTGCATTTGAGTATTGCATAAGTAATAATATCAACAGGGTTACTTACAACAACATAAATTGCGTCGGGAGCAGCCTTTGCGATTTTCGGCATAACTTCCCTGATGATATTCACATTTGCCTGAGCAAGGTCAAGTCTTGTCTGACCAGGCTTGCGGGCGAGACCAAGAGTAACGACAACAATATCCGAGCCGGCAGCGTCGTCATAATTTCCGTCAAATACCTCAACATTGTGGCTGAATGAAACACCCTGACGGATATCCATAGCCTCTCCCTTAGCTTTTTCTTTATTTATATCAACAAGAACAATATCAGAACAAGTACCTGCAACTGCAAAAGTATATGCACACGTTGCACCGACATTACCTGCGCCGAGAATAGTAATTTTCTTTCCGCCTTTACTGTTTGCCATAAAAAAACCTCCGATTGTGATTTATCGTTTTTATATTATACATATATTATTATATCATAATTACAGAAAATAGCAAGAGAAACGACATTAATTTTCTGTAAAATCGTAAAATCACACAAAATTACATAACATACAGCACTGCTTTTTTCTGATTTTCGTTTGCCTGTTAACCATTCTCAACAAATTTTCATATAATATACAGCACCTGTATAATCATGCCATTCTGTGCAATAATATAATCAGAAAATCTCATATAAAGGAGCTGAACATAAATGTCAGTCAAGCGTGGCGAAATATATTATGCCGACCTCAGCCCTGTAGTCGGTTCAGAGCAGGGCGGAATAAGACCCGTACTTATAGTCCAGAACGATGTCGGCAACAGGCACAGCCCGACAGTAATTGCAGCAGCCATAACAAGTCAGAAAGCGAAAAATCATCTTCCGACGCATATTGAAGTTGAGGCGGACAAATGCGGACTTGCGAAAGACAGTATAGTATTATTGGAGCAAATAAGAACAATAGACAAAAAGCGTCTCAAAGACAAAATGGGTGAACTTGACCTGAACGCAATGGACAAAGTAAACACAGCCTTATCGATAAGTTTCGGGCTTGAACTATAGAAAAAGCAGAACCTGTACCATATCGGTGCAGGTTCTCGCATTATCATAATCTGCAAACCATAATAAATTCCTCATCATTCTGGTCAATCACTTCAAAACCTGCTTTCCTGTACATTTTAACGGCATAATTTGTTTTCTGAACGGACAATGAAACCTGACTGTAGCCGTTATCTTTGAGTAAAACGAGCATATTTCCGAGTAAAGCAGTACCAATTCCGTAATTTCTGAAATCCTTGCAGAGAGAAATTGCAAGTGAAGGAGTATTATTATCTATATGACCGTAATCGTCCATAATTCTTGCCCAAACAGCACCTACTATTCTGTTGCCGACCTCTGCGACAAGACAGAAATCATCTTTTTGTTTTCCGAAGTCTGATATATACAGCAGTAATTCAGGCTGATATATAATATTTCTAGGCGGAGGCTGTACACCATCGGGAATAAAAATTGCCTCATACAGAAAGTCCTCAAGAACGCTGTATTCATTTTCCCTTATTTTGCGGATATTGTAAGTCATATTATCTGAGAATTTCCGATAGGGGCATGGAATGAAGTCAGGGACTATGGAACTGAGATAATCAATAAATTTATCAAATTCGTGTTTATCGAAAACTATTTCGGAGCAGGCAATTTCAAACTCTGTATCATCATAGGAGCTGAACCAGCCTGTTGAAAAGAAACCGTTTCTGAGATAGAAGTCACGACGGCGAATGCGGATATTATTATTTTCGCAGTTATTGTCAGGAACTTCAAATTCAACAACAATCTGACAGCCGTTGTAGAAGTTCCGGAGGAGTTGAAGAGCCTTGCTTCCTATACCTATAGAGCGTTTGTGAGAAGATACAGCGAAGTAAGCCATATAGCGTATTCTGCCGAATTTTCTCACAGCAAAGAAACCGGAGAGTTCATTATTGACATATATACCGATAATATCGAGATTACCGTCACGACCCGAAGCGAACAAATCATCAATGGAGCATCTTTCGTTTACGGGAAAGGCTTCCTCATTGATTTTGTCGAGTTCAGATTTATCGGGAGAATGCTGTAGAATTTTTCTCAGCTGAATTTCATAGCCGGATTTTGACAATTTCAGCAAAGGAACCCATTCGTCCTCAATTATTTTTTCACCTGTAAGCATAAAACCGTGTTTTTTGTAGAAAGCGATAGCACGCTTATTGTATTCCAAAGCCCAGAGGAAATTGCAGTTCATAACATCAACAGCGAATTTTAGTAATTCCGCACCTATGCCCTGACTTTGAAACTGTGGTTCGACGTAGAGTTTTTCTATTTCGTTATTATTCAAACGGATAATCCCCTTTACAATGCCGTCATCGTAAACAAAAGTATTAGCTAAAGCCTGAGAACCCTCAGTATATTCAGAAGCCATATCAACGACATTGAGTTCACCGAAATAGAAAGTATCATTAAGAAAGAACGGATAGAAATTGACACGATAATTTGTAATGATAATTTCAGCGATACGTGAAGCGTCATTTGCCGAAGCAGGTCTTATAAAACTCATTTTCCACCTCCATAAATTTATATTACAATTATAACAGATAATAAATTTAAAGTCAACAGATTATTGACATAATGCAGAAACTGTGTTAAAATATATGTAAAATAATATAAAAGGGGATTTTTCAAATGGAAAACGAAAATTTCAATCCACAGACGACACAAACTCAGTATTCTCCGCCAATACCTGAAAAGAAGCTGTTCAAGGACAAAATCAGCTTTATGTCAGGCGGATTGCTGATATACAATGCAATCATGTTGGCCGTAGTATTCGGGATTATGTTTATATACATGATAATACAGGAAATAATAGCAGCGATAAAGCATGAAAAGCCCGACATAGACAAAATAACGGCAGATATGATGGAAACGGATATGGGAATGGGCATAGCGGTAATAATAGGCTGTGCGGTCATGATACTTTTCTTTTTCAAGCGTATCAAGCCGAAAGAGATATTTGCAAAACGTCAGCAGAAGATGACAGTAACAAAATTCATAATGCTTGTCTGTGTACTTATGTGCATACAGCTTCCGATAACTCTTTTCGACTCGCTTTTTGAGTGGGTACTTAATCAGTTCGGATTATCAGCACAAGCGGCGATAGAATCGGCAAGTGCAGGAAGTACGACAATATCGATGATGCTGTACGCAGGATTTATCGGACCATTTGCGGAGGAATTCATATACAGAGGCTACACAATGCGTTCGCTTGAAAATACGGGAGCAGGAAAGGGCTATGCACTTGTAATTTCGTCAATGCTTTTCGGGGTAATGCACGCCAATCCTACGCAGTCGATATTCGCCTTTTTTGCAGGAATGGTATTTGGATATGCGGCAATGGAATTCGGCATAATATGGTCGATACTACTGCACGTTGCGAACAATTTTCTTTTCGGCGACGTAATGGTATTTATCTGCAACCATATGCCTGAAAATGCTGCGAACATACTCAGCTGGACATTACTTCTTATATTTTTTATTGCAGGAGTAGTAGTTCTCATAGTAAAAGGCAACCAGACAAAAGCATACATCAGGGAGAACTACAGAACAGAGAGCAGGTACTATAAATGGACGTTCACAAACATACTTCTGTGGTTATTCATAGGAATAAATATAATTCTTGCGATTACACAGATAACGAAACTTGAAACATGAAGAAGAAGCATAAGAGGAAATATAAACATAAAAAGCAGATTTCGGCGGAGGAAAAGGAACGCCGCCGACAGCTTGCGGAGAAACGTAAGGAACGGCAGAAGCGTGAAAAAAGGCAGCTCACCGCAGAACTGATAACAGGCACATTTATAGGAATAATATTCTTAGCGGTAATAATATTGTCAGCGATATTCAAACCTGATTTTCTGCTGATATTTTACACAGTAGTTTCAGCAGCAGCGATACTGTTATTTGACCAGAGCGGAATAAGGAGTTTCATATTCCGCTGGTATCCTGACAATTTTATTTTTGCGGACGAGCTTAAAAGCCATGATACAGAGCGTTCTGTACCGATGCAGTTGGCGGGTACAGTAAACTGGACTATGTTCATGCTGATAATTCTTGATTTTGAATTTGAAAGCGGATTGAGATGTATCTGTACAATAATATGGCTGATAAGCATAGGAGTAGGCTTGTATTATATGCTTACGACGGAGGAATACTCACTTGAAAAGGGAGCGAAGTACGAATGTTCAGCACTGTATCTTCTGATAACACCAATATATGTACTTCTTATGGGAATATACAATGTGCGGATAACAGCCCCATTCATAGCATTCACAGCAATATTCATAGTGATATATAATATAATGTATGCAGTCATGATACATAACGGAAATCAGGTATACACACGCCTGATATACGGAATTATAGTATCAGCATTCTGTGCGTCATCAGGCTTTCTGCTGATAAACAAAACGCTTGATTTCAGCGAACCGCACGAATACAGGCTGACAGTAGAGGACAAGGACTATTCAGGCGGAAAAAGCACAACATACTATATTTACACGCAGGACTGGAGCAATCCGACTGAACTGATTGATATAAGAGTAAATTCAGACGTATACCGTTCACTTGAAGAGGGCGACAGCGTGATTATAGAAACGAAAAGCGGTTCACTGGGCATGGAACATTACGGATATAAAGAAAAAGCACCCGTCTGATAAGACGGGTACTTTTATATTCTCTGTCAATTATTCAATCGTAACAGCAACTTTAAGATTCTGTTTAGCAGCACCAGCACGCATAATAGTGCGGAGAGCCTTGGCAATTCTGCCCTGTTTGCCGATTACACGACCCATATCATCGGGAGCGACAGAAAGGTGAAAATTGATAACACCCTCTTCGTCGGGAGCGTCCTCAACGATTTTGATAGCAGACTTATCCTCAACGAGACCTGCTGCGATTGCATAAAGTAAATCTTTCATAAAAAAAGTCCTCCATAGGAAAAAAGCTTTCGGAACAGAGGCGAGACGTTCAGTCCCTCCTCTTCCTCAGCAGTACGTGGAATTAAAGAATACCCTCAATCTTGAGAAGGTTCTTAACTGTATCAGTTGGCTGTGCGCCCTTAGCAATCCAGGATTTAGCCTTATCAGCGTCAATCTTGATAACAGAAGGTTCTTTAGTGGGGTCATAGTAACCTATTTCCTCAACGAATCTTCCGTCTCTGGGGTATCTTGAATCAGCAACAACAACACGATAGAAAGGAGCTTTCTTTGCGCCCATTCTTCTGAGTCTGATTTTTACTGCCATTTTATTCACCTCCGTAAAAATAATAATCTGTGTATATCAGGCGGAGTAATCCGCATGAAATCTTGGTTAATCATACATCAATAACGAATGAACCGATAACAAGGGCGATACCGATAAGAGTAACGACGATTTTGAGGATAGTGCGTACAGGTTCATTTGAAGTAATTTTCTCAATAAGACCTGATTTGAAAGCGATATAGACGAGAGCAACACCAGCCATAAGTAAAGCAAGCTGAGGTAGAGACATACTGCTTCCTGAACTGTGATGATAATGTCTTCTTTTCCGCCTTATACGCATAAGAAACTGTACAAAACCGCCTGTTATAATACTGTATATAATATTCACAATTCAATTTATATCGGCGGAAGATTACCGCCACCCTTTCCGGCGATTTTATCGAAGTTCATACCGGCGAGTTGTTTTCTTGCTTTACGCAAATTCATTTTACTGTTTTTGCCGGTGAACTGTTTCATAACCTTCTGCATCTGTTCAAACTGTCTGAGAAGCCTGTTGACTTCCTCAACTTTCGTACCTGAACCGGCGGCAATACGTCTTTTTCTTGACGGATTGATGATAGAGGGCTTTTCACGTTCAGCCTTGGTCATGGAAGTAATAATAGCCTCAATCCTGTTAAGCTGACTGTCGTCAACGTCAACGTCCTTAAGTTTATCTCCCAGACCGGGGAGCATACCGATAATTGACTTCATACTGCCCATTTTACGGATTTGCTTCATCTGGTCGAGGAGGTCGTTCATATCGAACTTATTTTCCTTGAAACGCTGAGTAAGTTTTTCAGCCTCATTCTTTGACATAACGTTTTCGGCTTTTTCGATAAGTGTAAGAACGTCGCCCATACCGAGAATACGTGAAGCCATTCTTTCGGGGTGGAACTGTTCAAAGTCGTCGAGTTTTTCGCCCATACCGACGTATTTTATAGGCTTGCCGGTAACAGAGAGAACGGAGAGAGCCGCACCGCCACGGGTATCGGAGTCGAGTTTAGACATAAGAACGCTTGTAATACCGACAGCGTCATCGAAAGCGGAAGCGACATTAACAGCGTCCTGACCGGTCATAGCGTCGACAACGAGCATAATTTCATTTGGATTAGTGACTTCCTTAATTTTCTTAAGTTCGTCCATAAGAGCCTCATCGACGTGCAGACGACCGGCAGTATCGATAATAAGAACGTCGTGACCGTAGTCTTTGGCATGAGCGAGAGCCTGTTTTGCGATAATAACAGGGTCAGTCTGTCCCATTTCAAAGACTTTGACTTCTGCCTTTTTGCCGACAATCTGAAGTTGATTGATAGCCGCAGGACGATAAATATCGCAGGCGGCAAGCAGAGGGTAATGACCTTCTTTTTTGAGCATTTTAGCGAGTTTAGCGGCATGGGTAGTTTTACCCGAACCCTGAAGACCGCACATCATGATAACAGTGGGAGGTCTGGAGGCGAAATTAATTCTTGAATTGCTGTTACCCATAAGGGAGCAGAGTTCCTCATTTACGATTTTAACGACCTGCTGAGCGGGAGTGAGACTTGCAAGAACGTCCTCACCGACAGCACGTTCCGAAACTTTTGCAACGAAATCCTTGACGACCTTATAACTTACATCAGCCTCAAGGAGAGCGAGTTTAACCTCACGCATAGCCTCTTTAACGTCCTTTTCCGTCAGTTTTCCACGGGATTTCAGTTTTTTGAAAACATTATTGAGTTTTTCCGAAAGACCCTCAAAAGCCATGCTGTAACCTCCTTATAATAAATCAAGACCGCTGTTAATTTCATTGACAATAAAATTTTTCAGCTGTTCATTTTCGATATTCTGAACAGCGGAATTTATCCGTCCGAAACATTCACGCATTTTAGTGATACGTTGAGCAAAACCGAGTTTTTCCTCATAATTCAGCAGAATATTTTCTGTCCGTTTTATAAGACAGCGAACTGCCTGCCTTGTTATACCGAGAGGAGAACTGATTTCGGCAAGTGACAAATCCTCGCAGTAATACAGTTCCATGACAATCCGCTGATGTTCCGTAAGCAAATCGCCGTAACAGTCAAGAAGCAGAACAAATTTCAGTTCCTTTGCCATAAAAGCACCTCTGTAATGCAAAATCACTTTACACATTATACACCATTCTGCACAGTTTGTCAATACCCTGAATAAATTTTATTTATTTAACAATAGGAAACTCCCTGCCGGAACAGGGAGTGAAGAATTTCAGGCATAATCAACGGTAAACCGTTAACAATACCATGTATACATTATAACATATCTGATTTACAAAGTCAACGGTTTACCGACAATAATTTTGCACAAAAAATGCTATTATTATTTATGTAATTTACATAAAGAAAGGATAATAGCACAATGAATATTTCACAAGCTGTCGCAAGCCGTATCATCGAGCTTTGCGGCAAAAATCACATCACTGTCAACAAACTCTCCACGATTTCGGGAGTAACCCAGTCCACCGTCAACGACATTGTCAACTTACGCAGCAGAAACATCGGCATAGTCACGATAAAAAAGCTGTGTGACGGTTTCGGCATCACAATCACTGAATTTTTCACTTCTGAAATTTTCCTTACACTTGAGCAGGAACTCTACTGAAAAAGAGCAGAAGGGAAGTCATGAACTTCCCTTCTGTTTTATTACATAGCATTTATAGGCATTCTGACTTCTGCAATAAACACATCGCCGTCAATTTCGATACTGAACTTACCGCCGCAAGCCTCCGTGAAACTTTTGGCAATAGAAAGACCGAGACCGTTTCCATCTGTACTTCTTGACTGGTCGCCTCTTGTGAAGCGTTCCATAATCTCATCGGGGGTGAAATTCATTTCATAGGAAGCGATATTTTTCACATTTATAATGCAGTAACCGTTCTCATTTCTCAGGCTGAAATAAATTCTTGTACCGTCGAGGGAATATTTGAGGGCATTGTCGATAATATTCTGTAAAACCCTGTACATCTTTTTACCCTCAGCCATAACGGGAGCATTTTCCGCCTGAATATCGACCTTAAACTGTTTGCCGGTGAGTTCGATTTTGTCACTCAGGTCAGCGAGAACCTGATTAGTGAGGATAACAGCGTCAATTTTCTCCACATCGACATCAGTATGACTTGTAGCTTTAGCGAGGTCGAACAAATCGGCGACCATAGTTTTCAGTCTCTGCGACTTCTTTTCGATGATATTGACATAATCTCTTGCTTCGGGGGAAAGTTCTTCGGAGGAAAGCAAATCGATGTAACTTATAATAGAAGTGAGAGGAGTTTTTAGGTCATGGGAGACGTTGGTAACGAGGTCAATTTTCATGCGTTCGGACTGCACCTGTCTGTCAACAGCTGACTGAATACCGGCGGAAATATTATTAAGTTTCTGCGTCATGCAGTAAGCGGAGGAGTATATATTTTCCGTATGCGGAATATAGTTTCCCTGATTTATAGCAGTAATATGTCTGCTAATCCTGTTCATAGCATTCAAATCAAGCAGACTGAGAGCAATATAACCGGCAAGCAATATGAGGGAAAAGAATAATAATGCACCATAAGCATTCCAGTCAATAAAACAAAATGCGCAGAATAATTCGGCAATACCAAAAACAGCAGTACGTGCAATAAATCTTCTTGTGAACTTATCATCTCTGAGCATATCACGGTTTATGAAACTTTCAGCGACAACAGTTCTGAATTTTTTTATCCATTTCCATATAGTAGTAACAAAGGCGTAAACAAAAGTAGATTTCCAGAAACTGCGGCATTTAATTCTGACAATGAGAGAATTAAGGGCGAGGATAACAGCACCGAAGAGTAAGAAATAAATAAAACCGCAGATTACATAGAACGTTTGTTCCGAATAAAATTCAGAAATAAACTCATATAAATCATATATACTGAAACCGTCCACCATAATTGCACCTGCGATAACGGCAAGAACAATCATAACAGCAGGAATTTCAGCGAAAATCCTGTCAAAAGAGGACATAACAAACTTCTTTTCTTTAGTGCTGTAACCGCCTGTAATGAGTACAAACAGGAGCAGAATAAAAGCGATAATAAGTAAAGGGACATTATTCATAAAAGAGAGAAAAGCCTTTTTACCGCTTTCTTCCCTGTCATTGTGATAATTTTCAAGGTTACTGATAATTTCGCTGTCTGGCTGAACAGCAATAATCAGTGGCATTTCCTTAAGCTGAATTGTTTTGAACTTATCCCTTTCAATCTTAACAAATTCGCCGTCCTGACAGATATAAACGCCGTCCTCATATTCAGGACTTATTTCACGTGGAACATCAGTATATCCGACAACATTCCCATACTCATCATATATAGCTTCTCTGCCATAGCCGTCATAATCCTCAGCATACTGGAAGAACTCATCAGGAAGAGGAGTAGAGCCGTCAGTTTTATAGTAAAGAGTAGCACCCAAATCATCGACATAACTGCTCAGACCGCTTGTATCGAAATCATAGAGAGCGACACCCCTGCCGTTGAGGTAATAATAGTGCATACCGTAATTTGTATCGTATAAATTAAAATCATTTATACTGTAAACGTAGCCTGATATATTTGAATAACTGATACTGTCATTTTTTCTAAGCATACTGTAATGGCAGTCGAAATCGTCATAATTTTTATCAGTATTGGAAAAGCTGTTCTTTCCGTAGCTTACAAGATACTCATAATCATCACTGCCATCATCGAGCATAATATTACCGTCAGCGTCCATACAGCCGAGTTCCTGAAGAGCGGAAACGGTTTGTTTTTCAAGGAACTCAGTGCCTGTAAACTCACCTTTTTCGTCAAGATTTCTGAGCCACATATTGCCGACCGCCCAGAGTTTATAATAAATTTTATTGATTTCGTCCGAAACGTCATACTCCGACATATATGAATTTTCAAATTTTTTATGGTTATCTATTACAATCTGTGATAATCTGAAAACAAAAACCCCGACAAGAATACAGCTGATAACACCTGCAATAATTCTTGTAATTTTATTTCTAATCATAAAATACTCCTTTCGTTCCACAAAATGTTCCACGTGGAACACAATCATTTTAAACTGCACCGAGAAATTCCTCAAGGGTAATCTGACGTGAATAAATTTCGGAAGCTGTTTCAGAACCGACATAGCGGTAATGCCACGGTTCATAGTCAATACCTGTTATATGTTCCTTGCCGGACGGATAGCGGAGAATAAAGCCGTATCTGTAGGCATTATCAGCAAGCCATTGATAAACTTCCTCGTCGGAGGAAACAGAAGCATCGGCATTAATATCAAGAGCAATACCGAGTTCATGTTCACTTGTTCCGGGGACAGCAACCCAGTCTTCAGCGAGACTTTCTGCCTCTTTTCCGGAATACCCCTCATCAATAAAGGCATTTATTTTTTCATTCATAATATTCTGCTGTTCCTCATAAGTTCTGTAGCCTTCGCTTACAACGGGATAAACACCCTGTTTTCTTGCATCGTCGAACATATTCTGCAAATCGGGATAAATTCTTGAATCAACGCAGATACCGTTTGAAAGCTGAGCAAGTTCGATTTTGTAATCTTCGGGAACTGAGTTTTTACTGTTTACAAGCACAAGCCGCCAGTCATCAGGAATATCAGAATATGAATTATCCATAACGATAACATTATCAATAATACCAGTCTGTCTTAACTTAGAAAATCCCTTAGTGCATATCAGAATCAGAATCACAGCCAGAATGATTAACAATATTTTTTTCTTTTTCATTAAATCTGTCCCTTCTTGAATGCCGGCGATGTTCCACGTGGAACAATCAGTTTTTCACAATCTTATAGCCGATACCCCACACAACTTTGAGGTAGCGGGGGTCGGCAGGATTAATCTCGATTTTCTCACGTATATGCCTTATATGTACCATAACAGTATTTTCAACGGAAAAGCTGTCCTCATTCCATACATGAGAGTAAATCTGTTCCGCAGAAAAGACACGTCCTGCATTTTCCATAAGAAACTCAAGTATCTTGTATTCAGTGGCGGTCAGTTTTACAGGTTCGCCGTCCGTGTAGACCTGTTTTTCGTCCTTATCAAGAGAAAGACCGCCGATTTTAATAACATTGTTTTTCTTTACGCTGTCCGCCGCCCCGAGACTTAAATATCTCCTCAGATTTGACTGTACTCTTGCGACGAGTTCCATAGGATTATAAGGCTTGGTGATATAATCGTCCGCACCCATAGAAAGTCCGAGAATTTTGTCGCTGTCCTCCGACTTTGCCGAAAGTACGATAATGGGAATATTTTTCATAGTGCGTATTTTCATCATGGCAGACAAGCCGTCCATTTTCGGCATCATCACATCAATAAGAATAAGCTGTACATTATACTGCATAAGTGCGTCAACTGCCTCAATCCCGTTATACGCCTTATATATCTTATATCCCTCACGCTCCAGCAGAGCCGAAATAGCGTTCACAATATCATGGTCATCATCAACAACAAGTATCGCCGTATTTTTATTATCCATATTCAAAAATCCTTTCATTGTTTCACGTGAAACATTACTATAATTACATTTTACTCCCTCCTCCCTTTCATGTCAATATTATAGTATACATTTCTTATTTTTCCCTTGCTGAAAATCTTATGATTTTCTTAACATCAGTTTATTGTGGATTATATACAAATTTTCACCTTATTTTATTTGATTTACTGTTAATTCATACGAACTGAAATTTTTTTCCGAAAACCTATTGACATTTCCGGATTTATGGTGTATAATAATAAAGTCACAGGCGGTAAAGCAGTGATAAAGATGTGGCGGCATAGCTCAGTTGGCTAGAGTACTCGGTTCATACCCGATTGGTCGTTGGTTCAAATCCTACTGCCGCTACCATATATATGGCCCCTTGGTCAAGCGGTTAAGACTCCAGATTTTCATTCTGGCAACATGGGTTCGATTCCCGTAGGGGTCACTTGACAAAAGCAGATGTGTGAAACATCTGCTTTTATTTTATAAAAAATTATGAGGTAATTTTATGGAAATCACAAATTACGAAGCAATCAGGAGAATGTCCGTCGAGGAACTCGCCTTTTTCCTTGACAACGTGTATCTGACGGGACTGAATAACGGTATGTACGCCGAAAGACTTGAAGACGGAAAAGAAAAAGATGAAATTCTTGATGAATTTCCCTATGATGAAAACTGGCTTACTGCTCCGGCTGAACCAGCAACAATTCAGCCATTCGGCGAAACAGGCGATGACGACGAACTCCCTGAAGCCTTTGTGAAATCTGTAACAAGGGGTCTGGATATAGAAGACAATGAAAACGAATGAGATTAAATTCCGCTGCAAATGCTGTAAACAGCTTGTCGAGATGAACAGAACAATTCCCGAAGGTTTTGCGGACTGGGCGTATAATAATATATCATGGTCTGATTTTGATGAAAAAGTACCCATGTTATCTGAAAATATATGGGTATGCAGTGACAGAATACCGAAAGCCAATGAAATGCGTACAATAAAGGTTACAAGTCCGTTTGAAGAGAAAACCGGCAGCGAATTCAACATAATGTTCCGACCTGCATCAATACTTTGCAACGGCTGGGGTGAATATCCTGAGGATATTGATAAATGTGCAGTAGTACGTTGCAGATTTGAAAAAATACTTGCAGTCAATGAATATGAAGCGTATATAAGAGTAAAAGTGATGCGTGTTATACCGCTGTCCGAAATCCACAGAGCATATAAGCCGGTATTCACAGATGATGACCTTGAGAGTTTCGCAGGTATGGCAAAATGTGATACTACCGAGTGCCGTACTGAAAAATGGGAAGCTGAATACTGGACGGGACAAGGCGATATAGGCGAGAATAAGCTTATGTATATTGATGATAATAACCAGCGTCACCTGATAATAATGGAATACTATGATTTTCACGAAGATATAGCGTATATAGGTAATATAATAAGAAAATGAGAATAATTGTAAACAAGACTGAACACATCGGCGGTAATATAATAGTAACCTGCAATTCAGGTATCGGCACAATCAAGGGAATATGGTGCGGAAAAAATCCGCCTGCGAACTCTGTTTATCACGTTGAATTTACATTAGCCGATATTGACTGTGAACATATAAAAATACTGTCCGAAAATAAGGGCGGTATATCTGTCAGCCTGAAAAATGATATTGTATTTTTCAAGGGTATATGCGAGGACTATGACGGCGAAATACACTATATCCGTTTTACTGGTGACTGGCTTCAGATGATTTACATTGACGGAAATGCTCATGTTAATATCGGGGACAATATTCTGTTTGAACTGAATTATAATCAGATTGAGATTTATCCTTATGATATTATATAAAAAACAGGTAAATTAAAAACAAGCATTATAAAGAAGTTTTCAGTTAAAAGTTTTATGATGTTTCTACTGACAATGTAACATTAAGATAAATCGTAATTCAGAGGTGAATAAAATGGCAACTTATACTATGAAATTTATGTTTGATTGGGGTAGCGGAGTATGTTTATGGAGTACAAACCAAGCAGCAAAAGCAAGGTATGATTATCCGGTTTTTTCTTCACAATTACCTGTCTCTGATGAACTCAAAGAAAATCTGGAACAATTATTAGACTGGCACGATGAAGCATTAAATTGGGACGAACCGAATAGTAACTTATTATGGAGTGATGAACAGATAAACTATTTCTTATCTGTTTCCCGTAAAATTTATGAGCAGCTTTGTAAAGAATTAGGCTCTGATTATGATATTGAATTTATTGAAAGAATGTAAATTCTGGTTTATGCGAATAAACAGATAATTAAAGTAAGCCCGAAAGCAGTTAAAAAAACTACTTTCGGGCATTACTTCTATATGAGTATCGACTTTAATTTCACCATTTTTTTGTTCCACGTGGAACATTATCTTAAAAAAGCGAGTGCAAGGAGAACAGCGAGCATACCGAAATTAACAAGGCTGAATACGAGCATATATTTTCCGGACTTTGCGCCGTCGGAATTTCTGTAGAACTGAAAGGAAATGAGACTTGCAAGTGAAGCGATTACAGTACCGAGACCGCCGATATTCACACCGAGCAGAAGAGCCGTACCGTTATCAGTGAAGCCCGACAGCATGACCGAAGCAGGAACATTGCTTATTACCTGAGACAGCAGTGCGGACACAAGCACTTCCCTGCCCTGTAGGATTTCCGAAAAAAATGTACTCACCGTTTCAATTCTTGCGATATTTCCGACAAACACGAAAAAGCATACGAAAGTTGCGAGCAGGCAGTAATCGACTTTTTTCAGCTGTTTCAACGGAACGGCAATAACTGTAGCGAGCAGACACACCCCTGATGGAACTACACGGAAAACAGTCAGCAGACACAGCACGAAAAGTACGGTATTAACAATAAGCGGAAGTTTCGGCATAGTTTTTTTGGGGGTATTTTCCGTATCAAACTGAGTAACAGGGAGCAGAAAGCAGAGTATAGTAAGCATAACGAGACTTGCGACACCTGTCGGAAGCATTGTACGGAAGAAGTCCCAGACCGAGAGTTTATACATATCATATATGTAGAGGTTCTGCGGATTGCCGAACGGAGTAATCATACTACCGAGATTTGCGGCGGCTGTTTCGAGTACAATAGTAATAATCCTGCTTTTTTCGTCGCTGATTTTATTGTACACCATAAGCGTAAGCGGAACAAAAGTCAGAAGGGCAACGTCATTTGTAACAAGCATGGAACTGAAAAAGCATACGAGCATGAAAATAAATCCGAGACGGCGGATATTTCCTGCTTTTCTGAGTAAAAAAGAAGCGACGTTCTCAAACAGACCCATATCCCTGAAACCGCCTACCGAAGCCATAAGGCAGAAAAGCTGTACAAGCACAGTATCGTTGATATATCCCGAATACTGCTTATCGGGCGGAACAATAAAAACAGTTGCAAGTGCAGCAAAAAAGGCGATTACAAGTACAGGCTGAGCCTTGACGAATTTAACTATCTTATTCATAGTACCTCCATAAAAAACGGCAGAACCTATTCCGCCGTAATATTAATATATTTTTTTATCTCACTGATACAGTCTTCAATACTGTCATCATTCCGGAAACGCATTTCAATTCCGGCGGACTTTAAGTTCTCTTCGGAAAAGTCATCACAGTCGGCAATAAAACGCCGGCAGAGTTCCTTATATTTCGGGACTTTCTCCCCTCTCTCACGTTCAACCGCACGGGCAAGCCTTACGCCGTCGTCAACCTCAATATATATCGGGACAACAGCAGAACCGAAAAACTTTTTAATCTGCACAAACGACTGGAGCGTACCGATACCGATACAGTTGCCTTTTTCGGTATTTATGGAATTTTTCGCCGTGAAATAAATCCATTCGCCGTACACCGTATTATAGATACGCTTTTCAATGACATCGCCGTCACTGCACATCTTCTCAAACTGCTCCCTGCTGACGAAATAATATTCCCTCCCCTGCTGTTCGTTCTCACGCATGGGACGGGTAGTATACATAACAACCGGAACAAAATTCATTTCAGCAAGAAGACGCTTATAGACAGTATCTTTGCCCGCCGAACTTTTCCCGATAATATAAAAAATGCGGTTCATTAAAAATCCTCCTTGGCAATATACTTATTCTACCACAAAACCCGTTCCATGTCAACAGAAAATGTTCCACGTGAAACAATTTACAAAATATGTAAAAATTTACAAAATAATACTATTATTTTTTCCTCAAATATGCTATAATAAAAACGTACTAAAAATATCACAATAGAAATGAGGAATAAAAAAATGAAAAACGTAACGAACGATATTTTTTATATCGGAGTAAACGACAACAAGATTGATTTGTTTGAGGGACAGTTTGACGTGCCGAACGGCATGGCGTACAATTCCTATTTAATCGCAGACGAAAAAATCGCCGTGCTTGATACTGTTGACGCTGATTTCGGTGACGAATGGCTTGCAAACCTCCGTGAGGTACTCAACGGCAGAAAGCCGGACTATCTCATTGTACAGCACATGGAACCCGACCACTCCGCAAATATCGGAAAATTCATGCAGGAGTTCCCTGAAACTACAGTTGTCGGCAATGCAAAAACCTTTACAATGATTTCCGCATTTTTCCCTGAACTTGAAATTGCTGATAAGCTGACTGTCAAGGACGGCGAAAAACTCTCTCTCGGAAGTCACGAACTTACTTTCGTTTTTGCGCCAATGGTTCACTGGCCTGAAGTAATGGTAACATACGACGGCAAAGACAAGGTACTCTTCTCCGCTGACGGTTTCGGAAAATTCGGTGCAATGGGTACTGACGAGGACTGGGCTTGTGAAGCACGCCGTTATTATTTCGGTATCGTCGGAAAATACGGCGCACCCGTCCAGACACTTCTGAAAAAAGCGTCCGCACTTGATATACAGATAATCTGTCCTCTTCACGGTGAAATACTCACTGAAAATCTCAGCTATTATCTCGGACTTTACAATACATGGTCATCTTACGGAGTTGAAAGCGAGGGCGTATTTATTGCATATACTTCCGTATATGGCAACACTAAAAAAGCTGTTGAACTCCTCAAAGAAAAACTTATTGAAAAAGGCTGTCCGAAGGTATCAGTTGCAGACCTCGCCCGTGACGATATGGCGGAATGCGTGGAAGATGCGTTCAGATACGGTAAAATCGTCCTTGCAACAACAACTTACAACGGCGAAGTGTTCCCGTTCATGAACCGCTTTATTTCTGAACTTACAGAGCGCAACTACCAGAACCGCACAATAGGAATTATTGAAAACGGTACATGGGCAGTAACCGCAGGAAAGTATATCAAGGGCAGATTTGAGAAGTCAAAGGATATTACATGGCTTGATACAACAGTCACAGTAAAATCGGCAGTAAAGGCTGAAAACATTGCTCAGATTGAAGCTATGGCAGACGAACTTACAAAATAAGGAGTGATTACTATAAAAGTAACGCTGAATCCCGACAAGGAAGTTGTTGCAAGACTTAAAGAGGGACTTGAACGCAAGGACGGTTACTGTCCCTGTAAGATTGCAAAAATTCCGGAAAACAAATGTATGTGCAAGGAATTCCGTGACCAGATTGCCGACCCCGATTTCGAGGGCTTCTGTCACTGTATGCTGTACTACAAATCAAAATAATGTTCCACGTGGAACATTGTTCCATGTGAAACAAAGAAAGGGTGATAAAAGTGGAAGTAACAATCACAAAGGAAAATTTCGATGACGAAGTACGCAACTACAAAGGCACAGTCCTGCTTGATTTGTGGGCTGGCTGGTGCGGACCGTGCATGATGCTTGCGCCGATAGTCGAGGAAATTGCGGAGGAATACGACGGGAAAGTGAAAGTCGGCAAAATAAACGTCGATGAACAGCCCGAACTTGCAGCAGCATTCCGCTGTGAAAGCATTCCAATGCTCGTACTCGTCAAGGACGGCGCAGTCCATAATATGACAGTAGGCTACCGTGAGAAAAAAGACATAATCAAGATGATTGAAGCATAAAAATGTTTAACGCCTCCCTTTTCTGTGCATACTATAGAGGGAGGTGTTTTTATGATTAATTTTATTTTAGGCAGTATGTTCGGCGGTACAGTCGGAGTTGTGGCAATGTGCCTTTGTACCGTCGCAAAAGAAAGTGATTATCCCGAATAAATAAAAAGACTGCCGGTTTTTCCGACAGTCTTATTTTTATGTTCCACGTGGAACAATTATTTCTCAGGAACTTTAATAATATCTTTTCTCATATACGGGCGGAGTGCCTCGGGTATTCTGATACTTCCGTCCTCGTTAAGATTATTTTCGAGGAACGCAATAAGCATTCTCGGCGGAGCAACAACAGTATTATTGAGAGTGTGCGGTAAATACTTTTTGCCGTCCTCACCCTTTACACGAATCTGGAGTCTCCTTGCCTGAGCGTCGCCGAGATTTGAACAGCTACCAACTTCAAAGTACTTTTTCTGACGTGGCGACCATGCCTCAACGTCGATACTCTTTACTTTGAGGTCAGCCAAATCACCTGAACAGCATTCAAGAGTGCGGACAGGAATATCAAGCGTGCGGAAAAATTCAACAGTATAGCTGTAAAGCTTGTGAAACCATTCCATACTCTCTTCGGGCTTGCATACTACAACCATTTCCTGCTTTTCAAACTGGTGAATACGGTAAACACCACGCTCCTCAAGTCCGTGCGCACCGACTTCCTTTCTGAAACAAGGCGAATAACTTGTAAGTGTTTTCGGAAGTTCCTTTTCAGGAATTATCGTATCAATGAACTTGCCAATCATTGAATGCTCACTTGTACCGATGAGATAGAGGTCTTCGCCCTCAATCTTGTACATCATATTCTCCATTTCAGCAAAACTCATTACACCAGTAACAACACTGCTTCTGATCATAAATGGCGGAATGTAATAAGTAAATCCCTTGTCAATCATGAAATCTCTTGCATAAGAGAGTATGCAGGACTGGAGCTGTGCAATATCACCGCAAAGATAATAAAAACCTTCGCCTGTTGTTCTTCCTGCACTCTCCTTGTCAAGTCCATGGAGTTTCTCCATGATGTCAACATGGTGCGGTACTTCAAAATCCGGCACAAACGGCTCGCCGAAACGTTCAACTTCTACATTTTCGCTGTCGTCCTTACCAATCGGCACACTTTCGTCAATGATATTCGGAATAACAAGCATAATATTCCTTTTCTCTGCCTCAAGTTCAGTCTCAAGCTTTTCAAGTTCAGGGAGTTTAGCCTTGATTTCGGCAACTTCCTTCATAACAGCCTCAGCCTCTTCATTTTTACCCTGTGCCTTAAGTCCGCCAATCTGCTTGCTTATCTTATTCATCTTGTTGCGCAAATCGTCGCACTCGACTTTAGTTTTTCTGTACCGCTCGTCAATCTCAATTACCTTGTCAACAAGTTCAAGTTTTTCGTCCTGAAATTTCTTTCTGATGTTTTCCTTTACAATTTCAGGATTTTCTCTCAAAAATTTAATATCAATCATTTTTTCTTCTCCTTATTTAAATCTTACATAAAATATTCTGTTTTCAGGAATATATCCGCTGCTTTTCAGTGTGAGAATACTCTCCCTGTTGCCGTACCAGCAGCCAGCGACGGGCATATACCCCTGTTTTTCTGCAATCCGGCTCAGATTTATTATCATACTTCTGCCGACACCTTTACGGCGGTATTCAGGAAGTGTGAAATTACCTACATCAACGCACTTTGAATTATACGGCATTTTTCCGATTGCTCCGTAACCCAGAGTAAAGCCGTTTTTCACGATTTTCCAGAACTGATAATCTTCTGAACCGAAACAGCCGTCCCACTGTTTTTCCGTGAGGTCATTCATCTGCTCAAATTCCTCGCTCGTCACCTGTTCCATGCAGTCCATTCCGTAACCTGCGTCTGCGGACGGCTCACCGTAAACGAAATTATAAGCCTGCATATCAAAAGATGTTCCGCATGAACGCATTTTCTCAAATGCAATGCTCACAAAATGGTAGTCATTGCTTGCAACAAGTGCCGCTGTAATATCGTATTCACTGCATATAGTTTCAAGAACTTCAGCGGAATATCTTCTCTTTTCATGAGAAATATAAAAAGATGTAATCATCATGCCGTTCTCCCATGAGTTCATAAGTGAAAAGAAACCACAGACTTTGCCGTCCGCAAGAACCGCATAGGCAGTACCGTCAAGCATCATGCTGTTGTGGAACAGGTCGTTGCAGTACCTGAGTTCTGTAAAATAATCCTGAATAAGTCCTGAAATATTATTCCATTCTGTCTGTTCAGATTTAATTTCTGTCATTGTATTTTCTCCGTTTTTCATTGTTCCACGTGGAACATTTTATTCCTCCGCAAGTTTTTCAGCGATACTTGCCAAGTCCTCCTTGTCGTAGAACTCCAGCACAAGCACGCCTTTATTTTTGCCGTAGTCAACTTTTACTTTCCGTCCGAGACGTTCTTTCAGTGAGATTTCCATTTCCGTGAAGTAATTGTCAATCTTACTGTCCGGTTTTGTTTCACGTGGAACATTTTCTTTCTGTGCAAGCTTTTCAATCTGCCTTACTGTCATTCCGCCGTTGCAGGCTTTTTCCGCCGTATCAACTATAGTATATGTATCTGTAAACGCAAGCAAAGCCTTAGCGTGACCCACAGACAAATCACCGCTTTCAAGCATTCTGTGAACCGCTTCGGGAAGTGATAGTATTCTTATTGCATTTGCGATTACTGAACGGGATTTGCCGACCATTTTCGCAACCTGTTCCTGCGTCATGCCGTAATTTTCAATCAAATCACGGTAGCCTTCAGCCTCTTCAATGGGATTGAGGTTTTCACGCTGTAGGTTTTCAATAATAGCAATCTGTGCGGTTTCAATATCGGACATCTCTTTTATAGTCACGGGGACTTCATTCAGACCAAGCATTTTCGCTGCTCTCCAGCGTCTTTCTCCTGCAACAATCTGATAGTTGCCTGTGGGGAGCGGACGGACAAGAATCGGCTGTAATATACCGTGTTCACGGATTGATTCGGCAAGTGCGGAGATAGCCTCGCCACTGAAATATTTTCGTGGCTGATTACGGTTCGGCTCAATCTCTGAAACACGCAGTTTGTTTTTTATCTGGACTTCATTTGCATTATCACTGAAAAGAGAGTCAAGTCCTGCACCCAGTCCACCTTTTGCCATAAATTCTCCGCCTTTCTTTTATTCGTCTTTTTTCCTGAATGAGAAGATACCCCTGAGCTTTTTCTGCGGAAGTTTAAGAGGTTCGCCGAGAAGTTCAAGTCCGAGCAGAGTATATGAGTCTGCGCCTTTTGAACTTTTGTCATAGTACATAATCGGTTTTCCGTGACTTGGTGCTTCGGAAATACGTACATTTCTCGGAATTTTCGTCTTAAAAACTTTATTCGGGAAGTATTTTTCGACTTCCGCAACAACGTCATTCGCTATATTCAGTCTGCCGTCGAACATCGTGAAGAGTATTCCCTCAATTTCAAGTGACGGATTATAATTTGCCTTGACTATTTTTATAGTGTTCACAAGCTGGGAAAGTCCCTCAAGGGCGAAAAATTCCGCAAGCATAGGTACTATTACACTGTCGCTTGCCACAAGTGCATTGATAGTCAGCGAGCCAAGAGCCGGCGGACAGTCAATGAATATGTAGTCGTAGTTGTCCTTTATTGTAAGAAGCTGCATTTTCAGCCTGTTGACACGGTTTTTTATATTTATCAGTTCTATTTCAGCTCCTGCGAGCGTTTCAGTTGCAGGAACTATTGAAACATTCTTGAATTCCGTTGGAATAACAGCGTCCTGTATTCTTGCCTTGCCTATGAGTATATCATAAGTGGTTGCTTTTGCGGACTTCTTGCGTATTCCGTAGGCAGTTGTTGAGTTGCCCTGCGGGTCTGCATCTATACACAGGACTTTCTTGTCCCTTGAACCGAGATAGGCGGAAAGATTGACTACTGTCGTTGTTTTTCCGACTCCGCCTTTCTGATTGGCGACAACTATAATTTTCCCCATAAAATTCTTCCTTTCGTTACAAGATATTTTTATTATAGCACTTTTTTCTCCGTTTGTAAATACTTGTATACGCTTTTTTATAAAAAATGTTCCACGTGAAACAATGTTTTTCACAAGTGTTCCACGTGAAACATTATATAACTGCACTGATAAATTGTTCCATGTGGAACATTTTATTTTTTTACGGGTATGCGCACTCTGTATTCTATGTAGTCCTCGCCCTTTATCTCCGACGAATATGCCGATATTCCTGCGGACTTCATAGCCTCCACTGCCTTGTTTATCGTATTCACAAAAATTGTCATACTGCGGAATACGTTTGTACGCTTTTTATACTTCTGTCTGCGGCTGTCACTGCCGATAAAAGCATCAATAAACTGTTCAGTCTTGTCCACATTAAGTCCCTCGTCAATAACTTTATCAAGCACAATTGCTCTGTCTTCGGGACTTGCTATTCTCAGCAACGCTCTTGCATGACGTTCCGTAAGATTGTACTGCGTTATTGTTTCACGCTCCTCGGAAGTAAGACGGAGCAGACGGAGCTTGTTCGCAATTGTACTCTGCACCCTGCCTAATTTTGCCGCCGCCTCTTCCTGTGTAAGTCCACAGTTTTCAATCAGTCTGCGGATTGCTTCAGCCTCCTCAAAAAAGGACAGCTGCTGACTTCTGATTTCCTCAACAAGCAGAATAATTGCCTTTTCCCGTTCACCTGTTCTGTTGATTTCTCTTTCCAATACATTTAATCCTGTCATTTTTATTTCCTCACATTATAAAAAATACTGAGCTTATGCTCTTTAAATCATATTAACACACTTCGGAAATAAAATCCACAGAAAAAAATCGACAGACTTCGACAATAAGTTCCTTTTTCCGCCAATATATCCTAAAATCACAGAGATTTCTTCTTAATCTGCGCACTTTTTCTGGGATATTTTGTCGAAGTTTGCGATATTTTTTTTACTGAAATTATCCTGCGTGCATCATTTTCAAGAGTATATCCGGAAATATCACTGATTTCTCCACCTAAAAGCCTTATTGCATTCTTTGCGCCGTCGATGTCCTCGCCCCGTCCTTTCATGGAAAGAAAATATCCGCCGGTTTTAACAAACGGTATGCAGTATTCCGAAAGCACAGCAAGATTTGCTACTGCCCTTGCACATGAGAAGTCAAATTTTTCCCTGTATTCCGCCGTCTGCGCTATGTCCTCCGCACGACCGTGAATAAATTCCGCCGTGATTTCAAGTTTTCCGCACAGCTTTTCAAGAAATGTCACCCTCTTCGCAAGACTGTCAAGGAGTGTGATTTTTATGTCATCACGCATTATTTTCAGCGGTATTGAGGGAAATCCTGCGCCCGTTCCTACATCGATAAGCGACGAATTTTCAGGTATTTCCGCATATTTCAATAAAAGAACACTGTCTATGAAGTGTTTCACAAGTATTTCGTCAGGTTCTGTTATTGCCGTGAGGTTTACATTTTTATTGTATTCAACAAGAAAATCCGCATATATATCGAATTTCCTGTACTGCTCTTCTGTGAGTTCAAAGCCGTACTTTTCAAATTCCGCACGGCATTTTCCGTATTCCGCAAGCATTCCGTTTACCCTTTCTCTCTCTTCAGCCATACTATCAGCATTGAAACGTCCGCAGGCGATACTCCCGAAATTCTCGAAGCCTGCCCGATTGATACAGGCTGTACTTTGTTCAGTTTTTCGACCGCCTCAAGACGAAGTCCGTGTATCTGCTTATAGTCCATGTTCTGAGGCAGAATTTTTTCTTCAAGTCGGTGCGCAAGTTCAATCTGTGCGAGTTGTTTTTCAATGTAACCCTTGTACTTTATCTGCAATTCAACCTGCTCGCATACGTCGTCAGGAAGTTCAGGCTTGTTCGGGTCAAACTGCGCTATGTCGGCGTAACTCAACTGCGGTCTTCTTATTAAATCCGCAAATTTACACCCCGTCTTTATCGGCGAAGTCCCTTTGCTTTCAAGAAATCTGTTCAGTTCCTCACTCGGCGAAATTGTTCCACGTGAAACACGTCTGATTTCCTCTTCTGTCAGACGGATTTTTTCGTTCAGCCTGTCAAGTCTCTCCTGCGGTATAAGTCCGATTTCGTAACCAATCGGCATAAGTCTCTGGTCTGCATTGTCCTGCCGGAGAATTAACCTGTATTCGCTCCGTGATGTCATCATTCTGTAAGGGTCGGAACAGCCTTTTGTTACAAGGTCATCTATGAGCGTACCGATATAGGAATTGTCCCTGCGGAGTATTAACGGCTCTCTTCCCTTTATTTTAAGTGCTGCATTTATTCCTGCCACTATTCCCTGCGCCGCCGCCTCTTCGTATCCCGAACTGCCGTTGAACTGTCCCGCACCGTAAAGCCCCTGCACCTTTTTAAATTCCAGAGTCGGCAGAAGCTGTACAGGGTCACAGCAGTCATATTCTATTGCGTACGCCGGACGCATGATTTCTACATTCTCCAGTCCCTTTATAGTCCGCAGAAATGCAAGCTGTACATCTTCCGGCAATGATGATGACATTCCCTGCAAATAGTACTCCTCTGTTGTAAGTCCCATAGGCTCAACAAATAACTGATGTCTCGGCTTGTCCGAAAATCTCACAACCTTGTCCTCGATTGACGGACAATATCTCGGTCCTACTCCCTCTATCCTTCCTGCATAAAGCGGCGAACGGTCAAGGTTTGAAAGTATCACTTCATGAGTATTACTATTTGTATAAGTCACATAGCAGCTTACTTTATTGTCAAGATTTTCAGGAGACGTTTCAAATGAAAAAGGAACTATTGTTTCGTCTCCGTCCTGACGCTCCATGACATCAAAATCAATACTCCTCTTGTGTACTCTGCACGGAGTTCCCGTCTTAAACCGTCGGAGTTCAATGCCATTGTCTATCAGACTTTGCGAAAGTCTCCTGCTCGGCAATGCGGAATCAGGTCCGCTTTCAAATGACGTTTCACCTATATGAATTTTGCCTTTCAGATATGTTCCTGTTGCAATTATCGCCGATTTTACGCTGTATTCCGCACCCAATGAGGTCACTACTCCTGTTATTCTGCCGTCCTCTACCAGAATTTCAGAAATTTCCGCCTGTTTCACGTGCAACAATTCCTGCTTTTCACACACGTTTTTCATGTAATTATGATACTGCACTCTGTCCGCCTGCACCCTCAGACTATGCACTGCCGGTCCTTTTCCTCTGTTGAGCATTCTGCTTTGTATGAAACATTTGTCCGCAGCTTTGCCCATTTCTCCACCTAATGCGTCTATTTCACGGACAAGATGCCCTTTCGCTGTTCCGCCAATCGACGGATTACAGGGCATATTCGCTATCTGGTCAAGCGAAATCGTGAACATTACTGTTTTACAGCCAAGTCTTGCGGCGGCAAGTGCGGCTTCTACTCCGGCATGACCCGCTCCGATTACTGCTACATCAAATTCACCCATTTTATACATAATTTTTCCTCTCGTTTTGTTCCACGTGGAACATTTTTTATTGTTTTTCATGTTCCATACTGTTTCACGTGGAACATTTTCACTGTTTTTCATACTTCACTTTGTTTCACGTGGAACATTTTTCACTGTTTTTCATGCTCCGCATTGTTTCACGTGGAACATTCCATACTATTTTCCTACACAAAAACGTGAAAATACTTCATTTACTACCGCTTCTGTGATTTTTTCTCCCGTCAATTCAAGTATGTGCTGTTCCGCTTCGTCTATCAGAACATTCACAGCATCAAGCATTTCCCCTGCCTGCAATGCCGTTACTGCACTGTTTATACTCTCCAACGCCTGCTCTATACACTGCTTCTGACGTTCATTTGCTACTGATACTGCCGAAAAATTGTCAGGCGATATTTCAAACAGTTCCTCAACTGCTCTTTCAAGTTCCTTTATTCCTGTACTTTCTTTCGCTGAAATATATACTCTGTGTATAAATTTTTCCTCGATTTCTGCAAATTCCGGTACTGTCCCTGCATCTGTTTTATTGATTACCGCTACACATTTCTTTTTGTCAACTTTGTTAAGCAACTCAAAATCGTCTGCCGTGGGCGGACAACTGCCGTCAAATACCGCTATTACAAGTTCCGCTTTATCTATCGCTTTTTCCGCTATTTCTACTCCTATGCCCTCTATTACGTCCGTTGTGGCGTGTATTCCTGCCGTGTCCGACAGCCTGAGTACTATATCGCCTAATTTTACGGTCTCTTCTACAATGTCCCTCGTCGTACCTGCTATGTCCGTTACTATACTCCGTTCACAGCCGCTCAGACAGTTGAAAAGTGTGGATTTTCCGACGTTTGGTCTGCCCACTATCGCCGTCGATACTCCGTCACGAATTATTCTGCCGTTGTCATAGTCCGCTATCAGCGAATAAAGTTCACCCGATACCGCCTGCAATTCGCTTTCGATATGCTCCGGCTCAACTTCCGGTATGTCGTCGTCCGGATAGTCCGTCCACGCCGCAAGTCCGCTGAGAAGTTTCAATAGACGTTCCGATATTTTCTGCGCTTTCCTGTATACCGCTCCTTCCCGAAGATTTTCCGCCATATTCAGCTCAAGTTCGCCTTTCGCCGATATTATGTCCATGACCGCTTCCGCCTGCGTTAAGTCAAGTTTGCCGTTCAGAAATGCTCTCTTCGTAAATTCACCCGCTTCCGCTGTGACTGCTCCGTTTTTTAAGGCTGTCCGCAGAATTTTTCTCGATACAAACAGTCCGCCGTGACATGAAATTTCCGCTGTGTCCTCGCCTGTGTAGCTGTGCGGCGCACGAAATACCGTCAGAATACAGTCGTCTATACGCTCGCCGTCGTCGTGGGCTATGCCGTATGCACACGTATAGCCCTCCATGTCCGTTACTTTTTTCTGCGTGCTGTACGGACGAAAAATTTTTTCCGCTACCATAAGGGCGTTTTCCCCCGAAATCCTTATGACTGCTATTCCGCCAACCGCATTCGGCGTTGAAACTGCAACTATCGTTGACATATAATCACTCCTAAAAAAACAACGGCATTCAAGCCGTTGTTCTGATGTTAAAATTCAATCTTTCCGTAAAGTCCGCCTTCCATTGTGTCTTCCGGCTTCGGCTTTTTGTAGTCCTTTTCAAAACTCGTGGAGAGGTCGATTGCCTTGACTTCCATTGGCTCACGGGGTTCACGCTGTTTCGGAGAACGTTCGTTCTTCCTGCTGTAGCCCCTGCGGTTTGAATTGTTTCTCTTTCTGCTGTTTCTGGGATTGTTTGAAGAAATTACTATCTTTCTGCGTGGCTCTTCTCCCACTGAACGTGATGATACTCCCTCTATTTCCGAAATCGCTGAGTGTATTACTCTTCTTTCGTATGGGTTCATAGGCTCAAGCGTCTGCGACCTGCCCGATTTGAGTACCGATTTCGCTACTTTCTTCGCAAGCTGACGGAGCGTTTCCTTACGCTTCTCCCTGTAGCCCAGACAGTTGATTGTTATGCGGAAATAGTCCTTGTCACCTTTGTTTGCTATGATTGAACAGAGATACTGCAATGCGTCAAGTGTTTCTCCCCGTCTGCCTATGATTGTGCCGTTGTTGTCACTCTCTATGTTGATTACTGCTCCTGTTTCATTCTGATAAACTGCATAATCTGCCTTGATATTCATTGACATCAGTATACTGCTGATATAGTCCTTTGCTATCTTCACTTTCTCATGCAGAAGTGTTTCATCTTCAATGAGCTTGTAGTCATCAAGTGAAAATGCAAGGTCGTCCTCTTTGCCGATTTCTTCCGGTTTTTCGGGTTCTTCTGCAATTTCTTCCGACTTTTCTTCTGCTTTCTCTTCAATAACAGTTGCGGAGTTTTCAACAGTTTCAACAGGCTTTTCAACAGTTTCAACTTCCTGCTTTACCTCTTCTTTTACTTCTGCTACTTCCTCTGCTGTTTCAGGTTCTGCAACTTCTACAGGCTGTTCAGTAACCGGCTTTGCCACAGGCTGAACTACAGGTTTTACAGGTTCAGGCTTCTTTACTGCCTGTTTTACTTCTTTTTTTGGTTCGGGTTTCGGCGCAGGTGCAACGTATGTTGCCTTGACTTTTGCGTCAACCTGTCCTATGCCTAAAAATCCTTTTCTGCCTTCTTCAAGGACTTCAAAACGGATTTCGTTTGCTCTTTTTCCAAATTTCTTAACTGCCATAGCTTTCGCTTCTTCGACAGTCTTTGCTGTGAAAATTTCAGTCATTTCATATAACCTCCGAATTTATAGTTAATCATCATAGTCATCGCCGTATTTTTCTGCCATTCGCTTACGTGCTTCCTTGATTGCATCGCCATTTGCTTTGTTCTGCTCGGAACGTGTCATCTTTTTGTCAGAACCTGCGCCGTTCTGCTCCTGTTCCATTGCTGCTGCCTGTTCCATCATTCTCTGCATGAAAGTTTTTTTGTCGGGGTGCTTTTCGGCATATATACGTGCTTTTTCTTTTTCCTTTTCGTTGATTTTCTCTACTCTTTCATCTGTGAAATACAAATTCAGGATAAACGTTATAAGGAATGAGAAAAGCGATGACCATATCCAGTAATAGCCTACGCCGGCGGGGAGCGTGAATGCAAGCCATATTGACCATATCGGCATTCCAATCATCATAATCCACATACAGCCTCCGCCTGCCTGCGCTGTGGGGTTGGTTTTCTTCTGATGTACCATTGAATAAATTGATACAAGAAGCTGTGCTATTCCTGCAAGGAACGGGATAAGCGCAAGGATTACTGCTTCTTTGTCCCATACTTCAGGGCTGAGCGACGGCGTTTTGCCTAAATTTGCTCCGAATATTGAAAATTTTTCTGAAAACTCACTGACCTGCTGTGCGAAATTTTCTGAGAAATTTTTAAATTCGTCAGGATATTTATTGAGCGCTTCTATGGTAAAAAGCTCATTCCGCAGATTGCCTGATGCAATTGATTTTCCGCCGTTGATTGTGCCGAACTGCACTGCAAGTTCCGACGCTTTTTCTATCGCCGCTGTACGCACTGATTTTGTGATGTGCAGAATGTGAGTTATCGGCTTGTATACTACGTCAATTACTCCGAAAAGCAGAACCATCTGTATTATCATCGGAAGACAGGACGCCATCTGGTTTATGCCTTCCTGCTGATAGAGTTTCATTGTTTCTTCCTGCTGTCTTGTGGGGTTGCTTGCAAAACTTTTCTGGATTTTCTGCAATTTCGGCTGTAAAAGGCGCATTCTTGCAGAGTCTTTCTGCGTTTTGTAGTTCATCGGCAGAAAAAGGAGTTTTGTTACAAGGGTAAAGATGATTATGGCTATGGCATAGTTGGGGATAACCTGATAAATCCAACTCATGAGATAGCCGAACGGGATACCAAATATATCATATAAGTTCAATTTTTATACCTCTTCATTTGTCTGTGTTGTCTCTTCTCCGGAAGACTGTGAATAATCGTATTTCTTTACTTTGAACGTAAATTTATCGGGAACATAGTCTATTCCGCCTAAAGACCACGGATTGCACCGGAGTATGCGCCATGAAGCAAGGGCTGTGCCTCGGATTACTCCGAATTTTTCAATTGCCTGCATCGCATAGCAGCTGCACGTTGGGTAATATTTGCACACGGGCGGTTTGAGCGGTGATATGAATTTCCGATAGAATTTAATCAAAAGAATAAACAATTTTTTCATCTTTATTTTTTCAGCTTTCCGATACTTTTTTCGATTGCCTTATGTATTTCCCTGACTCCTGTTTTCTGCATATAGTCGCAGTATTCGCCTGATTTAATCTCACACATCGGCTTTCTTGCAACTATTACTATGTCTATGCCTATGGGGAGGTCGATTTCCGACTGCTGATACGCAAGGCGGATAAGACGCTTTGCCCGATTGCGACAGACCGCATTGCCGATTTTTTTTCCTGCTGTTATGCCGAAACGGTTGTAAGGCCGGTTATTCGGCATGACGTATATGACTGTGTATTTTGAGGCAATATATCTGCCTTTTTTGTAGAGTGCAAGGAAATTTCTGTTATCTTTAAGAATTTCTGTATAAAGCATAATAATACCAAAGCGGGACGGGAAAACAGTCCCGAAGAAATCAAAGAAAAGCAATAAATTAACAAAAAAGACCACAAAAACATATTTTTGTGGTCAGCGTCGTCAGTGAGTTAATCTTGCTCTGCCCTTAGTTCTTCTACGAGCTAAAACCTTTCTGCCGTTCTTAGTAGCCATTCTCTTCATGAAGCCATGCTCCTTTTTTCTGTGGAGTTTCTTAGGCTGGTATGTTCTTTTCATGACAAAAGTCCTCCTCCCTTAACAAATGATATACAAGAGCCGATGGTGGACAATCCGCTCTGATTTACAGTAGAGTACCTGTGAGAATATCCACAAGTATTACACTATAGAATTATACTTCAAAAATATAAATATGTCAAGAGTTTTTTTCAAAAAATTTTAAATTTGATAGATTTGAACAATTATAAGGCGAAATATATGGTAAAGTTTTATATTTTTTATAAATCAACGGATTACAGCGGAAATTGTTGAAAGACTGTTGAAAAAATGTTGAAAGTGTGTTGAAAGATTTCCCGTCAGCATCAGGATTTCAGCTGTATATGCAGAACGGGACTGTTTTCGCTGTGTATCATGTTTTCAACAATATGTCAATTTAACCGTTGAAAAAGATGTTATTTTCTATCTCTTTTAATAAATGAAACACTTGCTTTTTTCTGAAAAATGTGTTATAATATACTTATTATAATATAAACGCACAGAAATAAAGGCATTATGTTAAATGATGTGATATTCAATGCGGACTTCTGTGATGATTTATGACGTAAAATATTACAATGACATAAAAATTTTAATGTATGGAGGTAAAAACCGAAAATGAATTCTTTTGAGGAAGTTTTTGAGAAAGTCAAAAACTATTGCCTGAGTAATAACATGATACCGGCTATCGGCGTAAGAACATGGATTGAACCGCTTAAGCCCGTCAGTTTCAATGGCTCGGACGCCGTTTTCAGTGTAGGTACGGAATTTCAGAAAAATATCGTTATGACTACCTATGCTTCTGTTCTGGGCGATGCTTTCATGAACGTTCTCGGGCTGAAAGTAAATATTGTTATTAACGTGAAATCGGACAATGAAGGTATGATAAGACCTATTCTCAGCGACGCTGAACTCGATGAGAAAAATGCGGAACTTCAGGCTACTTATAAATTTGCAAATTATGACTATACTTTCGATACTTTCATTGAAGGTCCGTCAAACAGTTTCGCTCTTGCGTGCAGTAAGTCAGTCGCTAAAAACTGCGGCGACAAGGATATTACAGGCTATAATCCGCTGTTTATCTACGGTCCGTCGGGTATGGGAAAAACACACTTAATCACTGCTATCGCTAATGAAGTCAGGAAAACACGCCCTGAATATAATATCGTCTACATAACAAGCGAAACTTTCGGAAATGACCTTGTTGCCGCTATTAAAACTAACCTTGTAACCGATTTTCAGGAAAAATACAGAAATGCCGACTTGCTTCTGATTGACGACGTTCAGTTCTTTGCCGGCAAGGAACGTATGCAGGAGGAGTTTTTCCACACGTTCTATAAACTGCATCAGGAGGGCAAGCAGATTGTTATTACTTCTGATAAACCGCCAAAGGAACTCGTTACGCTTGAGGCCCGCCTGCGCACAAGATTTGAAGGCGGTCTTATTGCCGATATTTCTGCGCCTGACTATGAAACACGTCTCGCTATCATCAACAGAAAAAGCGAACTGCTCGATTTGAAAATGCCTCCAGAAGTTTCAGAATTTATGGCTAACAGGCTGAAATCAAATATCAGACAGCTTGAGGGGGCAACACTCCGCCTGAAAGCCCTAAACCACTTCGCAGGAAGTCCCATCACTATTTCCATGGCGCAAAGCGTTATACGTGATGTTCTGACGAACGAACAGCCCACGCCTATTACCGTCGAGAAAATAATTTCTGAGGTTTCGTCCGTCTACGGCGTGTCGCCAGATGATTTACGCTCAAACAAGCGTTCACAGCAGATTTCCATTGCAAGAAAAGTTGCTATCTATGTTGTGCGTGAAATCACTCAGATGCCACTTGCTTCAATCGGTGCTGAATTCGGCGGTCGTGACCATTCTACTATTGTCTATTCAGTTAACAGCATCACTGAGGCTATTCAGAAAGATTCAAGTATGGCTAACCTCGTAAATGACATCATAAAGAATATCAAAGACAAGGGAAAACCATAAAAACAGTTATTTTTTTTAACTATCCGTAAAAAATGGTTAAAAAATTTAAGATGATTTTTTCGACTTTCAACAGGTTTTCCACAGGTTTTCAACAAGTTATCAACAGATGTTAAAACAAATAACTTTCTTGTAATGCCTCGTTTAATCCTGTATTCTGGGAAAAATCGGCTGTTGCTAAATATGTTAATCAACACTTTCAACAAATTCAACAGTTTCAACAGTCTGAAAATATGAACAGAATATTAACTACAAAACGGTTACAAAATCGAAAATTCATTCTTTTAACCAATTAAGCGTTTTTTGAGAGTTTCAACACTCTTTCAACAGGTTTTCCACAATTTGTGTTGAAAACTCAACGGAGCTTATTCTACGGTATATTCTAATAAAGTAAAGTTTTCAACAATAAATTGTTGAAAGATTGTTGAAAACTCATATGGACGAAAAATGAATTGATTAAATGTATGAAATTGTTTCCGGATTGTAACCGGTTTTCAACAACTTTAACTGTTGAAAGTGTTGAAAACATATGAACAAAAAAAGTTTTCCACAAACTTTCAACAATTTCAACTTTTTTAGTCAAGACATTTTACGATTAGTTTAAGGCTGTGTAAAGGGGAAAATTGCAAGTCAAAAAGTTTAATTAAAGCAGTTTTCAACACTTTCAACACAGCACTTTCAACAGTTTGTTGAAAACTTTCGGCAGTTGGTTAAATCAATTGTGTTTCAACAGCGGTTTTCATAGTTTGTTAACAAGTTTTCAACAATCTTTCAACAATGCAAAAAGTTTTCAACATGACTTTCAACACTTTTCAACACACTTTCAACAGGTTTTCAACAATTCGTCGTGTCCGTATTTGGCTATATACGGTCGTTTGCGGAGACTTTCAACTTTTCCACAGCCCCTACTACTACTACTATATATATTATTTTATTTTTTTTTTTTTTTTTTTTTTTTTTTTTTTTTTTTTTTTTTTTTTTTTT
>CAYWPN010000019.1:0-48656 GCA_964460175.1 uncultured Alistipes sp.
TATTAAAGCACAGAATAAAATCATTTTTACGTATAAATATTTCTTTAGATGATGCCATCCGCTATGTTTTTCGATATTCTTCTTATTCTGTTTTTAAATAGGATAACTATACAAACGTCCCAAGCCTGCTCATAAAATCAAATTTAATATTCCCGAAAATACTGTTGCTGTTATGGGACACACAAGGCTTGCTACGCAGGGTGACAAAGAGAACAACTACAACAATCACCCGTTCTATGGCAAAGCTGACAAGGCTTTTGCATTTGCTCATAACGGAGTACTGTACAATGATACAGTACTCCGCAAATCCTATAATCTCCCGAAAACCAACATTGAAACTGACAGCTATGTTGCTGTACAGCTCATTGAGAAACCACAGAAATCAATTTTCAAAACCTTGACAAGTATGGTATAATAGAATTATGAAAAATAACGGAATAACGGAGTACTTTGAAGAAGTGGAAACAGAAGAGGAATATAACGGATATTTTTGCAGAATACCAGAAGTCATTACAATTGTAATACTAGGCTGTATGTGCGGACTGAAAAATGTAAAGCAGATACACCAATGGGCATCAAATGACAGAATCAGCGAATTTTTAAAGGAGGAATTCGGAATTAGTCATGTGCCTTGTTACTATTGGATTTTATGTATGCTGAAAATGATAAAAACAGAGTCGCTCAATCAGTGTTTTATGGATTGGGTGTATACATTTATGCCTGAAAATGAACATTTTACAATTTCGCTGGACGGAAAAGAAATTCGTTCTGCGAACAGGCTTGAAAGATGTGAAAGTCCTCTGCATATTATCAGTGCGCAAATTTCAGAAATGGGACTGACACTTGCTCAAAGGTGTACAGATGATAAAAGCAATGAAATTCCAGCGGTGCAGAAATTGCTGAAAGAATTGAATATTCAAGGACATATGATTGTTGCAGATGCCCTGAACTGTCAGAAAGAAACAGCAGAAATAATTGTTAAGCAAAAGGCAGATTATCTGCTTTGTGTGAAAGAGAATCATCCGCTTTTGGAACAGGCAATCGAGGAATATATTCAAGATGAAACACTGCGGAATACCATGGAAACTACTTCAAAAACAGAAAAAAATTATGGCAGAATAGAAACAAGAACTGCCTATATTACTGAAAATATTGCATGGCTGGAGGAAAAGAGTGAATGGAAAAAGCTTTGCTGTATCGGTGCAATACATACGGAGTTTCATTCAAAAAAGGGAAACTCCAGTGAATGGCATTATTATATTTCAAGCCGTAAATTGACTGCACAACAGCTGCTTCATCATGCACGAATGGAATGGTCTGTAGAATCAATGCACTGGCTTCTTGATGTTTATTTTGAAGAGGACTGGTGCAGGGTCGAGAGCAAAGCTGTTCAACAATGTCTGAATATGTTCAGAAAAGCTGCCATTAACCTTATCAAGCAGTTCAAATCTTCAAATAATTCCAAACAAGCTGTTTCTCATCTTATGTTTGAATGCTTACTGGATTCAAAGATGATTTTAAGGATTCTTAATGAAAATTGATTTCCGTGTCTTTTTTATTTATATTATTGACATTTCAATTAAAGTATGATATAATAATTTATGAATAAAAAATTCTGATAGTGTGGTGTATTATATATGTCAATCAGTTCACTTTACGATACTGCAAAACAGTATGCGGACAAAATCATGCTCGAACAGCCAAGTTTCTTTTCAGGAAGCGGCGGTTCTCTTACTCTTATTGCTGATGAAAACGAAGAAATTATATTCGGTATCACAAGCATAAGAATTGCGGACGGCAGAATTATCACTGTTCCGTCGGAATACAATGCAATTGCTTCAATGGCTATTGAAAATAAGAAAAAAGCTGTTGAAATGGTGACTATTTCTTTTTATGATTACAGTGTTACAACTCCGAGTGCATATTGTCTGAATCTTCTGCTCCGTGCCGGTGCGGAGAACAGCAGTTGTCAGATTGCAGTTTCTACAGAAGAAAGTATTTCTGCAAATGAACTCAAAGAGCAGTTTCTTGCTGAACAGGCACAGACGGACGAAAACGATATTCCGTCCGAATTTATGGACGGTTTTGACTTCGGCGCAGGTAATCCGTTTGATGCGACGGAATTTGACAGCGAACCTGAAATTTCTGAATACAGCGAGCCTGTACCCGAAACAGAATACCAGCAGCCTGTTCAAAATCAGCCTTATATGCAGCCAAATCCACAGACTGCGCCATTTCCGAACCCATATCCAAATCAGCCGTATGCGCCAAATCCGCAGTTCCCGAATCAGCCATATCAGCCTTATGGTTATCCTCAGCAGCCGTATATGCCCAATCAGCCATATGCGCCAAATCCGCAGTTCCCGAACCAGCCATATCAGCCTTATGGTTATCCTCAGCAGCCGTATATGCCTAATCAGCCTTATGGCTATCCTATGTACAGTCAGCAGCCTAATCAGAGTATGTATCTTGAAAATGCAAATCCGTATAATGTAAATCCGCAGGGTTCTGTCCAGACTTCTGTTCCGCTTTCGGATACGGGTGTGCCGAAATACAATAATGAAACAGAACAGAATATCATGAAGAAAAAACTTGCAAGTCTTATCGGTGAAGATATGAATGCTCCTGAAGAGAAGGAAGAAACTGCTCCTGAGCCACTTTCAAAAGAAGAAATGCTCCGCAGAATGAATCAGGAGAAAAGGTCAGCTAAAGGCGGATTTTTCGGTAAAAAATCATAAAAAGCATAACAGAAAGCTATGGATTTTGTCCATAGCTTTTTTTGCTTATATAGTCGGAATATCTGACATGAACTGTGGCATAGGCTGTAGTTTGTGCAGATTATTTCTGTGCATTCTGTCTATTTTTTCTTTGAGTTCGGGATTACCGGAAAGGTCGTTCTCACCACGTATATATCTGTCGAGTTCAGCATAAGTAAAGCCGAGATTTTCCTCGTCGGTTTTTCCGCAAAGACCGTCAATCGGAATTTTATGTACAAGCTGATACGGCAGACCGATATAGTCGCCGATTTGCAGGATTTCCGTGACAGTGAGAGTTGAAAGAGGGGAGAAGTCTCCGGCTGCGTCGCCGAATTTTGTTGAATAGCCGACCCAGTCTTCCGAGAGATTGCAGGTATTCACAACACGTCCGTTCACGCAGGCAGCAACGGCATAGACAGTAGTCATGCGTATTCTCGCAGGGGTATTTATAATTGCCTGATTTGTGAGGGCAAGGTGCTTTTCAATTTCATTTGTAAAAGAATTGACAGTCTCGCCGATGTTAATCGTATAGCTTTCAATCCCAAGTGTATTCACGAGAAGCTGACTGCAATCAATATCAGCCTGTTCACCTTTCGGCATAAGAACACCGATAACACGTTCTCTTCCGAGAGCCTTTACACATACTGCCGCCGCAACGGAACTGTCTTTTCCGCCTGAAATGCCGATAACAGCCTTTGTGTCGGGAGAGGCAGTCTGTTCAAAATAGTTTTTCACCCATTCTATGAGTTCCGCTGTAATTTTTTCGGTATTGAAACTGTACATAATATCACTCCGTTTCGGTTAAGTCCTTGATTATTGCATCAAATACGGCAAAATCCCTGTCATATACTTCCTGCATTTCGTCCGTATCGGTGTATGCGAGATTTTTTGGTCTGCGTATTGATATGAACCAGTCGTCTGAAATCTGATTTTCCTGCAATCCTATTTTTTCGGCGAAATCAGTTTCACTCAACATAAATTTATCTTTGCTGATATATTCGTTATCGGGATAGATTTCCGATAAATCGGCAAGAGAGTCATCAAAAAGAACATTTTCTGCAAGCCTGTTTCCGATAAGGATAACGCCGTGAGCCGAATTAAGTTCCGTCGTAAGATTATTGTCAACGCCGTTTGCATAATCTTTTGTTTCAATCCCCGTGTATGGAATGTAGTAAACAGAAACAAGAGTTTCGCCGTTGCCGTTGAAATCTTCCGCAAACGATGCGACGTAATCGTCAAGTGACGATAATGCGCCCAAATCGTAGTTTTCGCCTATTACAAGCACAATCATGTCAGGACGTGGCTTTGTAATCAAACTGTATGCGAGGTATAAACCGACAGCAATGCACACCGCAGCTATACCCAGCCACCACTTGTTAATATAGAAGAAGTCGCCGATTTTCTGAAAAAAAGTACGCTGAATTTTCTCTTCCTGTACCTCGTGAATAGTTTCGCTTTCGTCGATGATACCCTGTTTCAGGCGGATAAGCTCCAGACGTTCAGCTTCAAGCCGTCTGTCATGTTCTTCCTGAGCCTTGCGCTGTTTTTCGGCAATAATCCGCTCACGCTCCGCCTGTTTACGCTTTTCTTCCTCTTCGGCTTTTCTGCGCTGTTCCTTCGAGACCTGAAACATACTTTTAGTTATATGAATTTTTTCGTCGGGAACATTCTCCTGCCGTTTTTCCTTATCACTCAATTTTTATTCCTCGTCTTCCTTTACAGGTCTGCCACTGTTTGAGGGAATTGGTTTCATAGTCGGGAAAAGGAGAACGTCTCTGATGGACGGGCTGTCAGTGAGGAGCATAACAAGTCTGTCGAGACCAAATCCGAGACCTCCAGTCGGGGGCATACCGTATTCAAGAGCAGTAACGAAATCCTCATCGACTTCCGCATTTGCACCCTGCGCACGTTTAGCCTCAACCTGCTTGACGAAACGTTCTTTCTGGTCAATCGGGTCATTGAGTTCAGAGAAAGCGTTGCCCATTTCACGGCAGTACATGAAGTACTCGAAACGCTCAGTAAATGCAGGATTTGACGGCTTGCGCTTTGCAAGAGGCGAGTTCTCTACAGGATAATCGTAGATAATAGTTGGCTGAATGAGTTTGTCCTCGACAAAAGCGTCGAAAAATGCAATAAGAACGTGACCTTTTGTAGCATTTTCGCCCTCTTCGACTTCCACACCCTTTTCCTTTGCACAGGCACGGGCAGTTTCGTCGTCAGCCCAGTCATTGTAGTCAACACCGGCATACTTCTTTACTGCCTCTGCCATTGTGAGACGTTCCCAAGGCTTGCCGAGGTCGATTTCAACGCCCTGATACATGATTTTTGAAGTACCGCAGACCTTTTCGGCGATAGTTCTGTACATATTTTCAATCAAATCCATCATGCCGATGTAATCAGTATAAGCCTGATACATCTCAACAGTTGTAAATTCAGGGTTATGGGAAGTATCCATGCCTTCGTTTCTGAAAATACGTCCGACTTCATATACTCTCTCAAATCCGCCGACAATAAGTCTCTTTAAATAGAGTTCTGTCTCTATACGGAGATACATTTCCATGTCGAGAGTATTGTGGTGAGTGACAAACGGACGGGCTGCCGCACCGATTTCAAGAGTATGGAGTACAGGAGTATCAACCTCAATATAGCCCAGATTATCAAGATAATTTCTTACTTCACGGATAATCTGACTTCTCTTTACAAAAGTATCTTTTACTTCGGGATTGACAATAAGGTCAACATAACGCTGACGGTATCTCATATCCTGGTCTTTGAGACCGTGCCACTTTTCAGGGAGCGGAAGAAGTGACTTTGAAAGAAGCTGTATTTTCTGCGCATGAACAGATATTTCGCCTTTCATAGTTCTGAAAACGTATCCCTCAACGCCGATAATATCGCCTATATCCCACTTTTTCTTGAACTCCTTGAACAAGTCTGCACCAACGTCATTTGAGCGCACATAAACTTGCATACGGTCTGTAGCGTCACGCACATCAATGAAGTTAGCCTTTCCCATATCTCTCCAGCTCATGATACGACCTGCAATTCGGACTGTGTTGCCCTTGAGTTTTTCGAGTTCCTCTTTGACTTTCTCTTCGTCGCCGTTTGCAGCTGCAATGATTTCAGCTTCTTTTGTCTCATACTCAGCTTTTAATTCAGCAGCCTTGCCTGTTACATCATACAGCGTTGTCTGATACGGGTCAAAACCGCCCTCACGGAGAGAAGCAAGCTTGTCAAGACGGTCTTTCTTCAATATATTAATATCCTGCTCCTCAACAGGAGCATTCGCCTTATTGTTTTTCATTTAACAAAACGTCCTTTCAGGAATTATTTCGAGATTTCAAGCAGTTCAAAACGGAGTTCGCCTGCGGGAGCTTCAACGATAAATATTTCGCCTACTTTCTTTTTCATAGCAGCCTTGCCGATAGGTGATTCGTCTGAAATCTTACCGTCTTTTACGTTGACATGGTTAGTTCCGACGATGTTGAAAGTCTCGATTTTTTCTGTACCAACTCTTCTGATTTTTATGATAGAACCCATGCCGACTTCGTCAACAGAAATATTACTGTCCTCGATGATTTCGGCGTTGTCAATCGTATACTGGAGGTCTGAAATTTTAGCTTCAAGGATAGCCTGTTCGTTTTTAGCCTCATCATATTCAGCATTTTCCGAAAGGTCACCATAAGAACGTGCGACTTTAAGACGCTCCGAAACCTCTTTACGTTTATTGACTTTAAGGTCGTCAAGCTCCATAACGAGCTTTTCATAGTTTGAACGTGACATTTGTTTTCCCATAAAAAAACACTCCTTAAAAATATTATAGCATATTTATAATTATAATATATTTTCTTTTATTTGTCAATAGAGTATTTTATAAAAAATACCGGAACATTTGTACGGAAAATTTAAAAAAAGAATGTTTGTGCTATTGACATTTATGTAAAAATGTGTTAAAATAATAATAACATTTTAATATGAAAGGAACAGCAGAAATGGCGACAATAAAAAATATAACTGAGGATTTTGTAATAAGTTCCGCACCAAACAGCAACGCAGTAGCAAATGCAAGAAAAATCTCACGTACTGGTGGATTTTATGTTCTGAAAAAGACTGCTGATGATACGCTTATTTTCGGCGAATGCAAGGGAAGCGGTGCAAAGCCTTACTACACATCGGCGGATTTTATAGGAGATACGCCTGTTTTCAGATGTTCATGTCCGAGCAGACAGTTTCCGTGCAAACATAGTCTTGCACTTATGTTTGACTGGCTGGCAGAAAAGGATTTTGAAGTTGGTGAAGTTCCCGAAGATATAGCGTCAAAGCGTAAAAAGATTGAAAATAAGGCGAAAAAGGCTGAAAACAGTGAACCTCCGAAGCCAAAGAAGACCAATAAATCCGCCCTTACAAAGAAACTGAAAAAACAGCGTGAGGGACTGGAACTTGCTGAAAATTTTGTGAATGATATTCTTTCAAGAGGCGTTTCCTCTATAAATAACGCATCATGTGCGCAGTATCAGGCACTCGCAAAACAGCTGGGGGACTATTATCTTCCCGAACCGCAGGCGATAATGCTTGAAATCATTGCACTTGCACAGAAACTTTCCGAAAAAGCCGACGATAACCAGTTAAATAAGTTTACTGAATTGTGCGTGAGACTTTCCGTATCAGTCCGCAAAAGCATGGACTACATCGACAAAAAGCTTGAAAGCGGTGAAGTAATGCCCGAAGACAGCATTCTTTATGAGGCTATGGGCAACGTGTGGAAACTCACTCAGCTCAAGGAAATCGGGCTTTTCAAGCAGAACAGCGAAATTATGCAGTTGTCGTTCAATGTGATTGAGGACGGCGTGCATAATATGTACATTGATAAAGCTTATTGGCTTGACCTTACAGACGGTGAAATCTGCAAAACAGAGAATAAACGTCCGTTCAGGGCAATTGGTTATATAAAAGAAGAGGACAGCTTTTTCGGAGTATATCAGGTATCAGAACTATACCGCTATCCTGGCGGACTTAACAGGCGTGTGCGCTGGGAAAATGCGGATATAAGAAACAGGGAGCAGGCGGATTTTGCAAAAGCTGTATCATTTGCGGAAAATTCACTGTCCGAAGCGGTGAAAAAGGCTAAGAACGAACTCAAGAACACTCTTTCCTCTCCGTGTGCGGCAGTGCTTATAAAGTACGACAATATCGGATTTGCCGACGACGGTCATGGTGTGCTGAAATCGGGTGACGAGACAATCACACTGAAATCAGGTGCGGATTATCCCGATGTTATCAATGTACTTAAAATCGTGGGCTGTGATAAATACAACCGTGCGGACTGTGCTGTAATGGGCGAACTTTTCTATGAAAACAGAAAAATTTACCTCTGTCCGCTTGCAATCGTAACGCCCGAAAATATCATCAGACTTTGTTAAAAGGAGATACAAAAATGAATATAGCACTTTTTTATCAGCTCCGTGAACGGCTTTGTGCGACGGCTGTTGCCGGCTGTGCCACAATAAGCGAGGATTTCCGTTTACAGCGTGCAGTTGAGGAATTTGAACCGCTTGCAAAGGCAAATAAAGTATTCGGCAGACTTCATGCAATGTGCAGTGAACTCCTCAAAGACGGCAGACCTGCACTTCTTGCGGACTGCATTGCACTATGCGACGCACTTGCCGTCACTCAGGGTACATTCAAGGATAACAGTGAGGTCACTGAAAATACGGGAGTGGCGGACTGTGAGCCGTCTGATATGAGATATTCGTCCCTTAAAAATGAACAGAATGTTCAGTCAAAAGACCCAAGAGTTATAAATAAATACCTCAGCAGTTTCAAAACGAATACTTCTGAATACGCAACGCAGTTTATCATGAATTACGGCAAGGGAATTGTCCCAGCACTCAAAGAACATCTTGACCTGACAAATCCGAAAGGAAGCGGAAAAATTGTTTTATATGTAGGTGTTATGGCAGGCGCAGAGGAAAACGAATGGTATCTGTCACTTATTGCGGACGAGAAAAATCCGCAGCCAATCAGAGTACACGCAACAGAAAATCTTCGTTATGACAAATCAAACGCAGGAAAACTCCTTGAACTATGGCAGACTGAAAAAGTCGCAGTAAAAGATGCCGCCGCACTCGCACTCGTGCAACTTGATGTTCCGGAAGCCGAAATTATACTTACTAAAGTTACATCAGAAAATTTCGCAAAGAAAAATGCAGCTTTGATTTCAGTATCAGGTAATAAAATCGCTGTTGATTTTGCTATAGATTACGCTGAAAAGTGGCTTGAGCAGGAGAAAAGCAATTCGAAAAAAATTGCATATGATTACGATTTAGCTGTGAGAATGCTTGCAAACAAGACCGGTATTGAAGATATTCTGAATAAAATCGCTGAACACAACGGAAGTGACAGTATTTCAAATGTAATGCTTTCGGAAATACTTCTGACAAATCTGGGCAGACACAAAGATGAGGGATACCGTGTGCTTATCGAAAACCTCTACAGGAGAAATCCCGATTATTTCACATTGCCTTATCTGTTCATGATTATGGCGGAGGACAGGGGAGTTGACATAACAGACCTGCCTGAACTCATTGACAAATACCGCTATAATCTGCTTTTACCGCTTTGTGAGATTAAATATGACAGCGTGCAGAAACGCTATATTCTGCCTGCGCAGTTTTCACCATATAATGAGTACAACGATAAGCATATAAATGGTATTCCTGTTGCGGACGGTAAATTTGATAAAATTCTTGAACTTATTTCAGATACTTCTTATATGAAAACACCAATGATTAAACTTAAACTCCAGAACCGCAGATATTTTGACTATCAGTTGCGTAAGGTCAAGGGCGACAAATATACAGATGACTGCGTACTTTGGGTATATCGTACATTTGGATGTCTGTCTGATAACGTATCGCCCGACGATAAAAACAGAATACGTTCCCTTGAGATTGATTTCTGTAAAGAGGCTATGAAGTATTTTCCTGAAGGACAGATATTCCAAAGTCTTTGCGTATACGATGTGCAGCATATCAGGGAAAATCCCGATTTACTCGAAAATACGATGATGTTCAGAATGGAAAGTTTTGATGATACTGTCCGTGACGGATATTTTGACCAAATCCCGAGAGATGTGCTTGATGTGATAATCCCGAAAATTTACATAAATCTGAAAACAAAGAAATTTGTCGGCGTAAAGAAAGATGTTCTCTCCCAGCAGATACGCTTTGTTGAGCGTTTTATGATAAAAAATGGTTATGATACAGCAAAAATACTGAAAGGAAATAATTAAAATGAGCGAAATATTAAGACTTCCTGCTGAAAAGCAGTTCCAGCACGAAATTGACGCACTTATTGCGAACGAAAAAAATCCTGTACCGACAGGCTGGAAGATGTCGCCGAAATCCGTTCTTACCTATATAATGGGTGGAAAATCCGGCGGAACTGAAATCACACCGAAATATATGGGCGACAAGCGTATTGTTGAAATCTGTATCGCAACACTTGTAACAGACCGTGCGCTTCTCCTGATAGGCGAACCAGGTACGGCTAAATCGTGGCTTTCGGAACACCTCACTGCTGCAATAAACGGAAATTCGTCGCTTGTTATACAGGGTACGGCAGGAACTACGGAAGAGCAGATACGCTATTCTTGGAATTATGCTATGTTACTTGCAAAAGGTCCTTCATTTGAATCGCTTGTTAAAAGTCCCGTGTATACGGCTATGGAAAGCGGTTCAATTGCACGTATCGAGGAAATCTCCCGATGTGCAAGCGAAGTGCAGGACGCTTTAATTTCGATACTTTCCGAAAAAAGAATTACCATTCCCGAACTGAGCGAGGAAGTGCCTGCCAAAAAGGGATTTTCAATCATAGCAACGGCAAACACCCGTGACAAAGGAGTTAATGAGATGTCCTCCGCATTGAAGAGGCGATTTAATATTGTAGTTCTGCCAACTCCTGACGATATGGAAACCGAAATTGAAATCGTTAATACAAGAGTAGCACAGCTTTCAAAAGATTTCGGACTTAATTCAAAACTTCCTGAACGTTCGTCCGTTGAGAAAGTCGTGACTGTATTCCGTGAACTCCGTGCAGGACAGACGCTCGACGGCAAGACGAAAATAAAGCCGACTACAGGCGTACTCTCTTCGGCTGAGGCTATATCTCTTCTTGTGAACTCCATGGCACTGGCAGGAAGTTTCGGCAGTGGCAAAGTAACTGATGCGGAACTTGCAAGCGCACTGCAAGGTGCTGTAGTCAAGGACGACACCAAAGACAAAGCTGTCTGGACTGAATACCTTGAAAACGTCATGCGCAAAAAGGGTAAAAGTTTTTCCGCACTCTATGCAGAATGTAAGGAGATAAACAAGTGATTGAATATTTTGGAGTGAGACACCTTTCTCCGTCGTGCGCATTTTACGTCGAGCAGTTTCTTGACAGAATAAAGCCGGATATTGTGCTTATTGAAGGAGCGTATGATTTAAGTGAACTTATACCGTCGCTGTGTTCGGTCAGGGCAGATATGCCTGCGGCTATTCTGGCTTATACCACTGAAGCCCCTGTGCGTACAGTGATGTATCCTCTTGCGGAATTTTCCCCTGAATACAGAGCAATGCTGTGGGCGGAAAAAAATAATATTCCTGCGAAGTTCTGTGATTTGCCGTCAACCTGTTTACTCAGCGAAGACGACGGTGAAGAGTATGCGGACGGTAAATCAAAAGGCGAGAGCGTTTACTCTCAGCTTGAAAAAATTTCAGGACTTGACAATGATACTTTCTGGGAATATAACTTTGAACACTGTCATAATTATGACGACTTCATTTCGGCAGTCGAGGAATACGGAAAGTCTCTGCGTGAATTTTCGGAGAGCGACAGTCACAATGAACTCCGTGAGGCGTTCATGCGGAAAGTAATCCACGAAAGCGAACAGGAATACAATACAGTTGCAGTGATTACAGGCGCATTCCATACGCATGGACTGAAAGATAAAGAATTTACCAAATCGGACGAAAAACTTACAAAAAAACTAAGTCACACTGACACAAAAGCAACCCTGATGCCGTATTCATATTACAGACTTTCCGCACGTTCAGGCTACGGAGCAGGAGCGAAAGCACCTGCCTACTATGAAATTCTGTGGCGGAACAGAATAAACGGTACACCTGAAAATGCAAAAACTGAATATCTTTCAAGAATTGCGGAATATCAGCGTAACAACGGATTTTCCGCATCATCTGCGGAAGTCATAGAGAGCGTACGGCTTGCTGAAACTCTCTGCGCAATGCGTGGCGGAAATACGCCATCCATGGCTGATTTGCGTGACGCTGCTGTGACCTGTATGGGTCACGGAAGTTTCGGCGAAATATCGCTTGCCTGTGCTGATGTTGAAATAGGTACGAAAATAGGCAGTCTGCCCGACGGTACTGTCTGCACTTCTGTTCAGGAAGATTTCATGCGTCAGCTCAAAGAACTCAGACTTGACCGTTTCCGCAAGGCTAAAGGCGAGGAACTTGAACTTGATTTGCGTGAAAATCTGCGTGTGAAGTCGGAAAAGTCAGCGTTTTTAGACCTCAACCGTTCATTTTTCCTGCACAGGCTGACGGTCTGCGGAATTAAATTCGGCGAACAGACTTACAGACAGCAGGAAAATGCTACATGGGCGGAAAAATGGGTACTCAGCTGGTCACCTGAAACCGAAATACAGATTGTTGAAGCTTCACTCAACGGTGATACTGTTGAAATGGCAACGGAATTTGCCCTGAACAGCAGACTTATTTCTGCCGTAAAACTTTCCGAAACAGCAGAAGTTCTTTCAGACGCTTTTCAGTGCGGACTTGCCGGCTGTGTAAGAACTGCCGTGAATGCAGTACAGAAACTTGCTGTCGAATGCGTTTCTGTGAACGATACCGCACATACTGTCAACACACTTTCGGGAATTATCCGTTTCGGAAGTATCAGGCGGATTGATACTGAACCGCTCGTTCCTCTTGTACAGCAGCTTTTCCTGCGTTTCTGTCTTCAGACTTATTCCGCATCAATATGTGACGAAAACGCTTCCGCTGAAATTGTAACATCTCTTGCAATGGTAAACGATGCCTGTCTTGCACACGATTTTCTCGATACGGAACAGTTTGTATCACTTCTGGACGAGCTTTCCGACAGTGACAGAGTAAGTCCGCTTATATCGGGATTTGCCTGCGCTGTACTTATTGAACGTGGCAGACTTAATTCACAGAAACTTGCGGAACTCATTTCAAGACGTATGTCAAAAGGAAATCCGCCTGCTGAAAGTGCAATGTGGTTTGAGGGTCTCAGCAAAAGAAACAGACGTTCGCTTATCAGCCGTATCAGTGTATGGGAAAAACTCGCTGAATTTATTGCAGAACTTGATGACGACGAGTTCAAGCCTGTCCTGATTTGTCTGCGGCGTACTTTCGGCGACTTTTCACCGTCCGAAAAGGCGGATATTGCTGAAAATATTGGTGAAGTTCTCGGAATTTCCGCTGAACAGGCTTCGGAATTTGTCATGGCTGATATGACCGAAGAGGAACAGGAAGCTATTGACGCTCTTGACGACTTTGATTTTGGAGATATTTGAATGGAAAATACTGATAAAAAACAGCAGCTGAAACGCTGGCGGCTTATTCTGGGCAAATCAGCGGAAGACAAGATAAATTCAATGGGCGGAAATCCTTTGTCCGCCGAAGAAATGCTTATGGACAATGCTCTTGCGCAAATTTACGGTGCTGACGGATTTTCAGGTGGTTCAGGAAGTGCTGGTTACGGCGCAAGTTCGCCTAAACTTACAAAATGGCTCGGCGATTTGAGAAGTCTGTTTGAACCTATGGAAATCAAGGTAATCCAGCGTGACGCAATCGAAAAGAAAGGACTGAAACAGCTCCTTTTTGAACCTGAAATGCTTGACGGTCTCGAACCCGATATTTCGACAGGCGCACTGCTCCTCATGCTGAAAGACCAGATACCGCAGAAAGCCAAAAGCAATGCAAGGGAATTTATTCAGAAAATTGTCGATGATATAAACCGCCGTATTGCAGACGACCTGAAACGCTCCGTTACATCGGCACTGAACAGGCGTGAACATTCCCCCATACCGTCGGCGGCTGCGCTTGACTATAAATTAACAATAAGGCGCAACCTGAAAAACTACAATCCTGAACTCAGGACAATCCTGCCGGAAAAGTTCTATTTCTTTGAACGTGCGAGCAGGTCAGCATCGAGAACGGTAATTCTTGATATAGACCAAAGCGGTTCTATGGGTGAATCGGCGATATATTCGTCGGTTATGGGCTGTATACTCGCAAGTATGAATGCCCTGAAAACTCACGTTATAGCGTTTGATACTCAGGTAAATGACCTGACTGAACACTGTACTGACCCTGTTGATTTGCTTTACGGAATACAGCTGGGCGGCGGAACTGATATAGCGAAGTCCGTCGCATACTGTACAGGACTGATTGAAGAGCCTGCCAGAACTACGCTTTTCCTCATAACCGACTTATACGAGGGCGGTAACAGAAGTAATCTTGTCAGACGGCTTTCAGAACTGAAATCTTCGGGTGTGAATGTAATCGTACTTCTTGCGATTTCAGACAGTGGAAAACCGTGCTATGATGAGGGCTTAGCGCAGAAAATAGCGGAATTTGATATACCGTGCTTTGCCTGTCCGCCCGAAAAACTTCCTGAACTTCTTGAGCGTGCGCTGAAACATCAGCCGTTGACCGACATGATGAGGAACGGTAAATGAAAATATACATCGTATTTATTTTAATAATGAATATAACAGCCTTCGCCCTGTACGGTTCGGACAAGGCAAAGGCTAAGAAAAACAAGTGGAGAATATCCGAGCGCACGCTTCTGCTTGCCGGACTTTTCGGCGGAGCAGTCGGTGCATTACTCGCTATGAAACTTTTCCGCCACAAAACAAAACACAATTATTTCTGGATTGTCAATTATATTGGTCTCGCATGGCAGACTGGATTATTAATTTTTTTGTTTTTTAAGACCTGATTTCAGTCCGGACATAATAATATCCCTTGCTTTTATTGCGCCCTCTTTTGACATCGGCGGAGTATCAGGCAGGGGATATTCTATGCCCAGATTTTTATACTTTGGCTTTGCCATATCGTGATAGGGCAGGACATCGAGTGCTTTCAGATTGTCGAGACGTGAAAGAAATTCGCCTAATCTGAACAAATCGTCGTGTTTGTCGGTAATATCAGGGACAACTACATGACGTATCCACACAGGAATTTTCAAATCTCTGAGATGTTCCGCAAAAGCAAGAATATTTTCGTTGCCGATACCCGTAAGTTTTTTATGCTTCTCACTGTCAATATGCTTTATATCGAGCATGACAAGGTCGGTGTATTGGAGTACATCGTCGATTTTGCCGTGATTTTCAGGATTGTACACTGCCCCCGAAGTATCAAGGCAGGTGTGGACGTTTATTTTTCTGGCAAGCAAAAAGAGTTCCTCAAGAAATTCAGGCTGTGCAAGAGGTTCACCGCCTGTTGCGGTAATTCCGCCTGATTTATAAAATTCCTTGCCCGATTTATATTCCGCAATAAGTTCGTCCGCAGTTTTTTCAGTACCTTTTCCGAAATCCCATGTATCAGGGTTGTGGCAGTACTGACATCTCATGGGACAGCCCTGAAAAAATACGACGAAACGCACTCCCGGACCGTCAACAGTCCCGAAACTTTCTGTTGAATGGATATATCCTTTCATTTAAAACATCTCCTTAGCATATTCAATAAGTTCATCGTGATTATTTGCAAGTTCACCGTCCATGACTTTATCAAGCAGACTGTTCAGGCATTCGCCGATTGCACGTCCTTTCAAACCTGCGGACTTCAAATCGTTGCCGTTGATTTCAAGCTGTGCGAGCGACATACAGCAGTTTTCGCCGATTAACTTTTCTGCTGTATCTGCAATGCGGTCAAGTTCGTTGTTTTCACCGAGTACAAAGTCATTTTTGGCGGAATTGTCAGCTTTTTTCAGTTCAAGGAGCAGGAAGAAATTTTCCGCACCGATTTTTGAAATAATATGTTTTATCTCGTTGACGGGCATACTTTCTCTGTCATCACCGCCGAAATCAAATTTATCACCGTGCATAGCAATAAGAATACAGGCAGTATCAATAGTTCTGTTATCGAATTTCAGCCGGCGCATGACTTCCCTTGCAATACCCGCACTTACTCCTGCATGACCTTTAAAATGACCCCTGCCGTTTTTGTCAAGTCTGAACGTCTGCGGTTTGCCTATATCGTGGAAAAGCAGTGCAGTCCTGAGAAGTTCGTTATCCGGCGGAGCATTGTCTACCGCATGGACTATATGTTCATATACGCTGTACTTGTGATATGGCGAATGCTGGCAGAAATCAAAACAAACGTTCATTTCAGGAATAATCTGTCCGATGATTTCACGGTAATTCAGCATGACATCAACGCAGTTTTTTCCGCAAATCAGCTTTACAAGTTCGCTCCTTATGCGTTCAGCGGAAACAAAAACGAGATTTTTTCTGAGTTTCATGGCATATTCAGCCGTATTTTTTTCTATGTCAAATCCCAGTACTGACGAAAACCTTACCGCACGGAGAATACGCAGAGCATCTTCCGTGAAACGCTGTTCAGGTTCGCCGACACATCGTATGATATGCTTGTCTATATCCTGAATACCGCCGAAAAAGTCATATATATTGCCGTTGCAGTCCATAGCTAAAGAATTCATGGTGAAGTCACGTCTTGCGCAGTCATCACGCAGAGACGACGTAAATTCAACGCTGTCAGGTCTGCGGAAATCACTGTATTTACCGTCAATCCTGAAAGTAGTAACTTCAAACGGTTCATTTTCGTGCATGACAGTGACAGTGCCGTGTTTAATTCCTGTGGGAATGGTTTTTTCGTCCGCAAAAACATCAATAATCTGCTGAGGGAGAGCATTTGTTGTAATATCGAAGTCATGGACTTCACGACCCATAATCATATCACGGACACAGCCTCCGACTATATATGCCTCAAATCCTGATTTTTCAAGTTTCCTGAGTATATGCAGGCACTTTTCATCTATATTGTATTTCATTCATAACACCTCTCTTCCTTTATATTATACACTATTATGGCGAAATTTGCAATAAAAAATATAGTTTTTGTGGCTGCCGGAAAAAAATTATACAAAAAGACTTATTTGTCTATTGACAAATAATGATAAATCTGTTATAATATATACCAACAGAATAAAGATTTTGGTGGGGGAGCTGTCTGTAGAGGTCGGCTCTCTTTCTGTTTATTCTGTAATTGATATAAGGGAGTGAGAAAATGGCATCAGATGCAGTAAAGAAAGTTCTTTCGGCTGAAATGTCGGCAGACAAACTTAATGCCGAAGCACGCCGGAAAGCCGAAGACATTGTTAATTCCGCACATCAGCAGGCGGCTGTTGCAGTTCAGAAGAAACTGGCGGAGGCTAAGTCTGAGGCGGATAAAATCAGGAAGTCCAACAGTGCAAAACTTGCGGAATACACTGAAAATGCCGAAAAGGACTGCGCAGAAAAACTTGACATCATACGCAGACAGGCTGAAAGCAATACTGACAAGGCTGTGAATGCAGTCATAAGCAGTTTTTTCGGCTGACAGAAAACAGCTTTGTATAAGGAAGGTGATAAAATCTATGGCAAAGCTTAGAATGAAAAAAATTGAAATAATTGCACCGCTTACCGATAGCAAAGAAATCGTCGAACTTCTTCAGAGACGTGGAGTTATCGAGATATATGAGAATACGGACGACGGACTTGACAAAACAAATGTTTCTGCAATTGTAGGCGAATTTGAGAAGTTCCGCACAACAGCTTCCCATGCACTTGAAATCCTTGACAGGTATTCTCCCGAAAAAAAGCCGTTGACTGATATGTTCGGCGGACGTAAGGAAATACAGAAGTATGATTTCGGCGAACAGGCTTCTGAACTCGAAAAAATCATGAATACCGTTAATGAAATCATCAGAAACAACAGAACTGTTACAGACGCAAAGGCGGAACAGGTACAGCTTGAAATAAGGTCCGATATGCTGAAAGTGTGGGCAAATCTCGATGTACCGCTTAATTTCAGGGGGACGGCAACAACAAGCGCATTTATCGGCTCAATTTCAGGACAATATGAATGTGCGGACAGTAAAAATGCTGTACTCAGTGCGGTCGGCACTAACAACCTGATTATGTTCCCCGAAGGCTGTGCAGTTGAAATCGTATCGTCTTCAAAGGAACAGACGAATATTTTCGTACTCTGCACCAAAGAAAGTACAGGAGAAACGGAAAATCTTTTAAGGCAGATTTCTTTTGTACCTGTTTCGGAAAATTCTCCGCTGACACCATCTGAAATTACTGCAAAGAACGGTCAGCGCATTCAACAGCTTGCAGACGAAATAAATCTGGCGGAAAGGGAGATAAAATCCTTTGCGGAACAGCGTGAAAAACTGAAATTTGCTGTTGACTTCTTTGCAATGAGAAAAGATAAGTATGAGGCTGTAAGCCGGTTCGGAATTACGGAACATACATTCGTACTGAACGGATATATCCCTGAAAAATACTGCAATGTGCTGAGGGACGAACTCACGGCAAAATTCACGGCAGCGATTGAATTTACTGAACCATGCGAAGATGACGATGTGCCGGTACTTCTCGAAAACAGCAGGTTTTCTTCTCCTGTTGAAAGTATAACGAAAATGTACGCAATGCCGTCAAAATCGGACGTTGACCCGACGCCTGTCATGTCGTTCTTCTACTACCTTTTCTTCGGAATGATGTTGTCCGATGCAGGTTACGGCTTGCTTATGGTAATCGGCACAATGATTGCACTGAAAAAGTTCAGTCTTGAAAAGCCAATGAGAAAAACACTTATAATGTTCCGTAACTGCGGAGTATCAACAGTAATATGGGGCGCACTCTTCGGAAGCTGGTTCGGCGATATTGTCCAGATTGTCGGACGGGAGTTTTTCGGTAAGGAAATCGGAAGTATCGCACTTTGGTTTGAACCGCTCGACGACCCTATAAAACTCCTGCTTTTCTCGTTCACACTTGGAATACTTCACTTGTTTGTCGGTGTGGGAGTATCTTTCAAGATGACTTGGGACGAAGGTAAAAAACTGGACGCATTTCTTGATACAGTCCCTGTATACCTTACAATTCTCGGTGTTGCACCTCTTGCGGCAAGTATCCTCACCGAAGTTCCGCAAATCCTCACTTCAGCCGGAATGTATGTCATGATTGCAGGAATAGTTCTCCTCGTTCTTACAGCCGGCAGAACTTCAAAGAATATCTTCGGCAAGCTTTTCGGCGGACTTTATGCACTCTACAACACCGCTACAGGCTGGCTTAGCGACATTCTCTCATATTCGAGACTTCTTGCACTCGGTCTTGCAACGGGAAGTATTGCAGGCGTTATCAATCTTATAGGCGTTATGCCCGAAAACAAGGTTATCAAGCTGATTTTACTTGTTGTCGTCTTTATTGTGGGTCATACGGCGAACCTTGCAATAAATCTGCTTGGTGCTTACGTTCATACAGACAGATTGCAGTTTGTCGAGCTTTTCGGCAAATTCTATACAGGCGGAGGACGTGAGTTCAGTCCGTTCACCGTCAACACACAATATATTAAATTCAAGGAGGAAAATTTAAATGAATAGTTTAGGACTTACTTTGGCAATTGTCGGTGCGGTATGTGCCGCACTCTTCGCAGGTATCGGCTCAGCCCGTGCCGTAGGACTTGTCGGCGAGGCTGCCGCAGGCGTTGTCTCGGTTGACCCGTCAAAATTCAGCAAGGTGCTTATATTGCAGCTTCTTCCTGGTACGCAGGGACTTTACGGACTTCTTATCGCAATACTTCTCCTCAGCAGAATAGGAGTACTCGGCGGAAATGCCGTTGACCTGACTACAGCTCAGGGACTTATGTTCCTTGCGGCTTCTCTCCCGATTGCAGTTGTGGGCTACTTCTCCGCTATGGCGCAGGGACGTGCGGCAGTTGCAGGCGTAGGCATTACAGCAAAGAAACCCGAACATAACGGCAAAGGTATCATCATGGCTGCTATGGTTGAAACTTACGCTATCCTTGCACTTCTCGTTTCTATTCTTCTTATCTACAATATATCAATCTGACGGAGGTGCTGAAATGGCAGGAATTGAAAATATCCTGAGCATAATATCCTCACAGCAGAAACAGACTGAAAAGACGATAATATCTTCCGCCGAAAAAAAGGCGGACGGTATTATTACTGAAGGCAACGAAAAAGCTGCAAAGGAATATGAGGAATATCTCAGAAAGGCAGAAATTCAGCTTGCCCTTGATTATGATAACGCCGTATCATCTGTTAATGCGCAGATGAAACGGAAAACTCTTGCTTATAAAGTAAAATGTATTGACGGAATTATTGAAAAAACTATTGACAGACTGAATAATATGCCCGATGATGAATATTTTGCAATACTTGAAAAACTTCTGTCCCGCAAGGCTGATAACGGAAAAGGTGTGCTTTTTCTTAATAAAAAAGATTTGACAAGAGTTACGGACAGTTTCAGGAATACCGCAGAAAAACTGAATGTTGAGATTTCAGCAGAGTGTGCCGGTATAGAAAACGGCTTTATCCTGACTTACGGTCTTATCTCCGAAAACTGTAGTTTCCGTGCGATTATCGATGCTGAACGTGACAGCGTAAGGGACATTATTTCAAGGGAACTCTTTGAGGTGAAAAAATGAGTACAACAAAATATGCCAGTGCGGTCGGTGCTGTAAAGGCTATGGAGAATGCACTTTTCACAAGAAACGATATGGAACAGCTTATCAATGCTTCGTCCACTGCCGAAATAAATTCGCTTATATCGGCAAAAAAAGGCGGTACTGTTTCGCTTGAAAGTGTATGGGAAATGCTCAGGGACTACGCTCCCGACAGCAGAGAACTTGAAATCCTGCTGTATAAAAATGACTTCCATAATCTGAAAGCGTCGCTGAAAGCTATGATTTCGGGCAGAGAACCCGAACAGTACTATATCCGCCCGACAAATCTTGACCTTAATCATCTTTCGCACGCACTTTCCGCAAAGGATTATGACAGTCTTCCTGATTTTATAAGAGAAACTGCGGAAAAGGCGTATGAACTTATTGCTGAGACTTCCGACGGACAGCTTGCGGATACTTTCATTGATACGTCCGCACTTTCGGCAATGCAAAGAAGTTCAGCAGATTTCGGCGGAGAATTTATGCAGAAATACTCAAATCTTACAGCAGTATGTGCCGATATAAAAACCGCTTACCGATTAAGCCGTATGAAAAAGAACAGAAGTTTTATTGAAAATGCAATATGCGGAAGTTCTGAAATCGACAGGGAAACTCTTATCCATGAAACACTCGGCGGTACTGAAAGTCTGCTGAATTTTCTTGACAGTACGGTATACAGCGAGGCTGTTCCTCTGCTCAGAAATTCACCTGCGCAGTTTGAAAAATGGTGTGATGATTTAATCATGGAACTTGCCGGAACTGCACGAATGAAGTCATTCGGCACTGAACCGCTCATAGCGTACTATATCGCCACGGAAGCGGAAATAAAAAATCTGCGCATAATAACGGTCTGCCGTGAATTTGGTGCGGACAGGGAGACTATTACAGAAAGAATGAGGAAACTTTATGTCTGAATTATATAAAGCTGCTGTAATCGGCGACACTGCAAGTGTTTCAGGGTTTGCCTCGCTCGGACTTTCCGTTTTCCGTGAAACAGAGGCGGAAAAGGTCGCAAAACTTATCAGCAGACTTGCCGTCAGCGGATTTGCTGTAATATATATTACAGAACCCGTTGCGGAACTTGTAAGCGATACAATAAAAAAATACAGAAGTCAGAAACTTCCGTCAATCGTGCTTATTCCTGCAATCGAGGGCAACACCGGCGAGGGTATGCGTGGAGTTCATGAAGCAGTTGAAAAGGCAGTCGGTTCTGATATATTGAGTTAGTAATATTAATCATCGGGTGCATTTGGGTGCATATAATGCAGTAAATATATACTTTATTTTATTTTTTTCTTTTATAAAGAGAAGTAAGAAAACAGTAAATATATGCACCCTTACGCACCCGCAGGAAAGGAGATATTGATTTGAGCAGTATCGGAAAAATAGTAAAAATCTCAGGACCTCTTGTTGTTGCAGAGGGCATGAGGGACGCAAATATGTTTGACGTTGTGCGTGTAAGCAAAAAGCGTCTTATCGGAGAAATCATTGAAATGCACGGCGACAGGGCATCTGTACAGGTATACGAGGAAACTGCCGGTCTCGGTACTGGTGAGGAAGTACAGTCAACAGGCGAGCCTATGAGTGCGGAACTCGGTCCGGGGCTTATCGGAAGTATCTACGACGGTATTCAGCGACCACTTTCTGCAATCCGTAAAATATGCGGAAACAACCTTGAAAGAGGTGTTGAAGTAACTTCACTGGAGCGTGAGAGGAAATGGGCTTTCACTCCGACGGTTAAAGTCGGCGACAAGGTTCAGGGCGGTGACGTTATCGGAACAGTCCCCGAAACTGATATTGTACTTCATAAAATCATGGTACCAAACAGCGTAAAAGGTACGGTTAAATCAATCAGCGAGGGAGAATTTGCCGTCGATGAGACTGTATGTGTACTTGAAACTGAAAATGGTGAAAAGAAACTCAGCATGATGCAGAAATGGGCTGTCCGCCGTGGCAGACCATATGCAAAGAAACTTTCTCCTGATATGCCTCTTGTAACAGGTCAGAGGGTTGTTGACTGTCTTTTCCCGATAGCAAAAGGCGGAGTTGCTGCAATACCCGGACCATTCGGCAGCGGTAAGACTGTAACTCAGCACCAGCTTGCAAAGTGGGCGGAGGCTGATATTATCGTCTACATCGGCTGCGGTGAACGTGGCAACGAAATGACTGACGTTCTTAATGAATTTCCCGAACTCATCGACCCAAAGACCGGCAAGTCGCTTATGGAACGTACAGTGCTTATCGCAAATACTTCTGATATGCCTGTTGCCGCAAGAGAAGCGTCTGTCTACACGGGTATCACAATTGCGGAATATTATCGTGATATGGGCTATTCCGTCGCACTTATGGCAGACTCCACGTCACGCTGGGCGGAAGCTCTCCGTGAGATGTCAGGAAGACTTGAGGAAATGCCTGGTGATGAGGGCTATCCGGCTTATCTCGGAAGCCGTCTTGCGCAGTTCTATGAGCGTGCAGGGCGAGTGATTTCCACAGGAAAAGAGGGCAGGGAAGGTGCATTGTCGGTAATCGGAGCGGTATCTCCCCCTGGCGGTGACATCTCCGAACCTGTTTCGCAGGCGACTTTGCGTATCGTGAAAGTTTTCTGGGGACTTGACGCAAATCTTGCTTATCAGAGACATTTTCCTGCTATAAACTGGCTTACAAGCTATTCGCTTTACGCTGACAGTCTTGCGGACTGGTACAACAATAATGTTTCGCCTGACTGGACAAAATTCAGGAGCAGGTTTATGTCAATTCTCAACGATGAAGCCGAACTGAAAGAGATTGTGAAACTTGTCGGCATGGACGCTCTTTCCGCAAGTGACCGTCTTAAAATGGAGACTGCCCGTTCAATCCGTGAGGATTTTCTCCACCAGCTTGCTTTCCATGAAGTTGATACGTATACAAGTCTGAAAAAGCAGCTCTATATGATGAAATTAATTCTCAGTTTCCATGACGAAGCGGGAAAAGCAGTCGCAGACGGTGCGGACATCGAAACCGTTTCAAATCTGCCTGTACGTGAGAAAATCGGACGTTTCAAGTATGTTGCGGAAGAAAATACCGACGAGGAGTTCAGCCGTCTGTCGACCGAAATTTCAGCAGAACTTGATAAATGTAAGGAGGTACAATAAATGCCGAGAGAATACAGAACTATTGAAGAGGCAGCAGGACCATTGCTTCTTGTAAAGGGAGTTGAAAACTGCACATACGGTGAACTTGCTGATATTCGTCTTAAAAACGGTGAGAAACGCCGTTGCCGTGTGCTTGAAATCAACGGGAGTGACGCACTTGTACAGCTTTTTGAAAATTCCGCAGGTATAAATCTACAGGACAGCGCAGTCGTTTTCACGGGTCATCAGATGGAACTTGGCGTATCAGAAGATATGCTCGGACGAGTTTTCGACGGCATGGGAAATCCGATTGATGACGGTCCTGAAATAATCCCCGAAATGCGTATGGACGTTAACGGTCTTCCCATGAACCCTGTTGCGAGAAAATATCCGCAGGAATTCATACAGACAGGTGTTTCGGCTATCGACGGTCTTAATACGCTTGTAAGAGGACAAAAGCTACCGATTTTTTCGGCAAGCGGTCTTCCTCATGCTCAGCTCGCCGCACAGATTGCACGTCAGGCAAGAGTTCTCGGCGATAATGAGCAGTTTGCGGTAGTATTCGCAGCAATGGGCATAACTTTTGAAGAGTCTGAATATTTTGTCAAAAGTTTCAGGGAAACAGGCGCACTTGACAGAACGGTACTTTTTGTAAATCTTGCAAACGACTCCGCCATTGAACGTCTTGCAACTCCGAAAATGGCACTTACAGCGGCGGAATACCTTGCATTTGAAAAGGGTATGCACGTTCTTGTTATATTAACTGATATAACAAACTATGCCGACGCTCTCCGTGAAGTTTCAGCGGCAAGAAAAGAAGTCCCCGGAAGACGTGGTTATCCCGGATATATGTACACCGACCTTGCGTCGCTCTATGAGCGTGCAGGAAGACAGGACGGCAAAGAGGGAAGTATAACGATGATACCTATTCTTACTATGCCCGAAGACGACAAAACACACCCAATTCCCGACCTTACAGGTTATATCACAGAGGGGCAGATTATTCTTTCCCGTGAACTTTTCCGCAAAGGAATAAATCCGCCTGTTGACGTTCTGCCGTCGCTGTCACGTCTTAAGGATAAGGGTATCGGCAAGGGCAAGACCCGTGAAGACCATTCTGACACAATGAACCAGCTTTTCTCGGCTTATGCCCGTGGAAAAGACGCTAAGGAACTTATGGTTGTACTCGGTGAAGCGGCACTTACTCCGACTGATTTGCTTTATGCAAAATTCGCCGACGAATTTGAAAAGCGTTACGTTTCACAGGGATTTGAAAACAACAGAAGTATTGAGGAAACACTCTCAATCGGCTGGGAACTTCTCCGTCTGCTCCCGAGAAGTGAACTCCGCCGTATCCGTGAAGAATACCTTGACAAATACTATGAGAACTGAGGTGATTTCCGTTGGCAAGACTAAACGTTAATCCCACACGTATGGAGCTGAGCAGCCTCAAGAAAAAACTTGCCTCCGCACAGAGAGGTCACAAACTTCTGAAAGACAAGCGTGACGAACTTATGCGCCAGTTTATGAATTTAATCAGGGAAAACAAGCAGCTGCGCACGGAAGTGGAGCAGGGGATTGCAGAGGCTAACAGATATATGGCAGTTGCAGGTTCAGTTATGCAGAGGGAAGTCCTTGAAACAGCACTTATGCTGCCGAAACAGGAAGTTGAACTGGAAGTATCGGAAAAAAACGTCATGAGTGTGTATATTCCTGTATTCAGTCCGAAATACCGCACGGGAGATAAAGATGACATCTATTCTTATGGAACTGCTTTCACTTCTGTTGATTTGGACGGTGCAATAAATGCGCTGAGTGATATTTTCCCGAAAATGATACGTCTTGCAGAAATTGAAAAATCCTGTCAGCTTATGGCGGACGAAATCGAAAAAACCCGCCGTCGTGTCAATGCTCTGGAGCATATCATGATACCTGATTATCAGGAAACTATTAAATATATTACCATGAAACTTTCCGAAAACGAAAGAAGCACCACAACTTCACTCATGAAAGTGAAAGATATGGTGCTGAAACAAAGTCACAACTTCAAATAATATTGTTACGAAAAAGCACCATTCCGGTGCTTTTTTGATTATTCTGAAAAAATTTCAAGAAAACACTTGACAAAGTGAAAAAAGTATGATATAATAATTTCAGTTAGTAAAAACTAACTATTTTATTTGACTATAAGTTAGTGTATTCTAACAAAAGGAGGTTAATTATGTCCTCAGCAGAATGTATACAATTTGAGAAAAAACTTGCATTTCACACTGCTCCGTCACTTCTTGGAATAAAGTGTGCCAATCTGATTTCAATTAAAAAGGCGGATTTCAATATTCAGGAGCATATAGAGTATTTCAATAGGAAAACGGCTTCCCGAAAGTTGAAAATGCGTATCATCTGCACATACACAGACAGAGTTCTGATTTTGATTTACAGTGAACATCTGCTTGAAAATCAGCTCAGTCAGCACAGAAATATTCTTATTGAATACGGGTATCCGAAAAATTTTACAACAGACAGCGCACTTGAAAAACTTTCGGAACATATTAAAAATAACAGTCAGTTTCCGCATGAAATCGGGATTTTTCTTGGCTATCCGATTGAAGATGTACTTGGTTTTATTGAAAACAAAGGAGAAAATTATGTATTCAGCGGTTACTGGAAAGTATACGGCGATGCTGAAAAGGCAAGGCGGACTTTTTCAAATTATGATAAGTGCAGAAAATTTCTGTGCAATAAACTCAGTCAGGGCTGTAATATATATCAGGCTCTGAGGATAAATATTTTTTAAGGAGGTTTTCACAATGAAAACAGCAGTTATTTACTGGAGCGGAACAGGCAACACCGAACAGATGGCAAATGCCGTTGCAGAGGGTGCAGGAGCAGAACTTTTCAGCGTTTCTGATTTTTCCGGCGACATTTCAGAGTACGACAGAATTGCTTTCGGCTGTCCTGCAATGGGTTCGGAAGTCCTTGAGGAAGACGAATTTGAACCGTTCTTTGCATCAGCTGAGGGAAAACTCAGCGGAAAAACTATCGCTCTTTTCGGCTCTTACGGCTGGGGAGACGGTGAATGGATGCGCAGCTGGGAAGAAAGAGTAAAGTCCGCAGGTGCAAATCTCGTCAACGGCAGGGGACTTATTGCAAACGAAACTCCTGATGAGACCGCACTTGAAGAATGCAAGGCTCTCGGTGCTGAACTCGTTAAATAAGAAATCATAAAAACAGCAGGTTGTATCAATTGCAGTCTGCTGTCTTTTTATTTAACAAATTTTTCCAACTTTTTATACGATAACTGAATTGAGAAAAGTATTTCATTGGTGTATAATAGTATTACAGTCCTGAGAGACAAAAAGTCTCCCCCACAAAAAAGTTTAATAAAGCGGAGGTAACTGATATGAATGTTCAGGTAAAAACATCGGGTGGAATTACCCTTGTTCCAATGGAAACAAGACTTCTGGCAAACCGGAAGGTATTTATTGAAGGAGAAATCAATCAGGCGGCAGCCTGTGATTTTGTCAGGAAAATTATGCTTCTTACGCTCGAAGACGAAACCGAACCGATTGACGTTCTTATTAACAGTCCCGGAGGAGAAATAAATGCAGGAATGCTGATGTATGATGTGATACAGTCATCGAAATGCCCGATAAGAATGTACTGCATAGGTTTTGCGTACTCTATGGGCGCACTGCTTTTTGCAAGCGGACAGCACGGAAGATATATGCTTCCCAACAGTGAACTGATGATACATGAACCGCTCCTCGGAAACAGAGTAAGCGGAAATGCGTCCTCTATCCGTTCAATCAGTGAAAGTCTCATGGAAACAAGAACAAAAATGAACAGGATACTTGCCAGACATACAGGAAAAACAGAGGAGGAAATCGAACAGGCAACAAGTTTCGACCATTATTACAGCCCCGAAGAAAGCAAGGAATTTCACCTTTGCGATGAAATTATAGGCTTTGATAAAATTATAAGCTTTGATAAGATTATGGAGGGTTAAGAATGAACGAAGATAAAATAATTCTTGGAAAAAAGGCAGTCTTCAGTACAGACAGCAATAAAACGGGTCTTAACAACAATATACTTGTAGTCGGAAGCAGCGGCGGCGGAAAGACAATGAGCATTATAGAACCCCGTCTTCTGAAAACATATAATTCCAGTCTTGTTGTTACTGTAACAAAACGGCGGATTGTTGAAAAATACAAACCTATGTTCAGGGAGCGTGGCTATGCAGTATGGGACTTGAACTTCGTCAACCCTATGGAAAGCAACGTCGCTTATGACCCGCTGATATTTGTATCAAGTTATTCTGACATAACATTTCTTGCGGAAAGCATTGTGATGGCAAATCCGAGAAAGGAACATTCCACGGCTGACCCTTACTGGGACGAAGCTGCAACCTCGCTTATGAGCGCACTTATCGCCTATGTACTTATGACAAAAGAAGAACACAGTTTCTCTGATGTGCTTGATTTGCTGGGAGAACTTACAATAAAAGAGTGCAACGGACAGATTGAAACGTCGCTTGACACGAAATTCAAATGGGTTGCAAGAAAAGACCCGAACTGCTTTGCAGTAACGTGCTGGAATTCATTCAGGGTTCTGCCTATAAAAACAGCAAGCTGTGTCTTCGGCACTCTTAATACAACAGTAGATACAATTTTCTCGCCCGAACTCCGCAGAATGATAGCCTCTAAAAAGAAACTCGACTTTGAAAAAATCGCAGACAGAAAAACTGTTCTTTTCATTTCAACTTCTCCTGTCAACCCTTCCCTGAACTGTTTCATAAATATGTACTATGCACAGATGTTCAAAGGACTGTTTGAGTATGCGGAAACTTTTCCGAATGGCAGACTTCCGATACCTGTAAGTGTTCTCTGCGATGACTTCGCTACAGGTTCTCGCATTCTCAATTTTCCTGAGTATATCTCCATATTCAGAGAGAAAGGAATATCTGTAACACTGCTGATACAATCAGAATCACAGCTTGAAGCAATGTATTCATATGAAGATTCTGTGACAATAATCAACAACTGCGACACTTACATATATCTTGGAGGTATGGATTTGCGTACCTGTAGAAATATCAGTGAACGCCTTAATACAATGCTTGAGGACGTAATGTGGATGCCAATAGGAAAAGAAATAATCTTCCGCCGTGGTCAGCGTCCTGTTATTACAGAAAGATATAACATACTTGAAGATACGGACTATCAGTATGTGACAAAAAAACATGAAAATTATATCAAATCGGTCGGGTTATCGGAAAGGAGGACTTTCTGATGTCAGGCTTCAGTAAACACTGGGAATTTGTAAAGGAAATCAGTGCGCCGCTGAAAAAACCTGAACCAAAATTTGACATATTTGATTGGGACGATGTTGACAAAGATGACGATTTTGACCTTCAGGCAGAACTTGACGCAAAATTCGAGGAACTGTTCGGAACGCTCGAAGATGACGACGATGACAACTGATTTATAACAAAAAATCCTGCAATGCAAAAAAGCATCGCAGGATTTTCTTTTAATTCATATAGGAAAGTACTTCTGTATCCCAGCCGTATTCGTCCTTATCAACGTCGTCCCATGATGTAGAGTACGAAATATCTGCATTTTTGAGAAGTTCCGCATTTTCAGGAGTATTTCTCAGGTAGAAGTCCTGACCGTCAACGGTGACAACAGCAAGAGGCATTTCGCCGATAATAATCGGAGTGCTGTTCTGAACGATTTCAAGAATATTAGTCTTGCCAACGCCCACACTTCTCGCATCGTCGCTGTAGTAGTTGTAATCAGGATAAACCCTTGTAATCTTATCGGCAAGTGACATATAATAATCTCTATCATTGTCCTCGTGGTAGTAGTAATAATTGTAAGATAAACCGTCCTCACTTTCGAGATAAGCCTGAACGTTCGTATAGATTTTCGGGTTGGTGCTGATATTCACCATAAAATCTGTATTCCGGAAACTTTCATAGGTGATTTCGGGAACATCAACATCAAGAGCTTCGATAGTATTCTCAAACGATGTAAGCACCCACACATTGTCTATAAAGCAGTATACATCGCCGTTGAGGAGTTCCTCTTCAGTCATAGCCTGCATATCTTTTATATAGGCGTTGCGGATTTCGTCGAGCTGTCGTGCGGTGACAGAGCTTTTTTCTTTAACCTTATCAATTTGAAGCTTATCTGTGACATAAATATTGAATTTATTGCCAGCATTAATATCATTTATATTTGTGCCAGTGAGACTACCCATTCTGCTTGCCTGATATTTTGCATATTCGTCCGAAAGGAGTACAGCCTTGACAAGTTTATCAGCCATACCAGAATTTATACGGTACTCACGCATGGTACTTGAACCGGTAAGCGTTGTATACTCAAATTCTATGAGGTAATCGTCCCCCCTGTAGTTGTAATCCTTTGACTTATCAGTAACATTATAGCTGTATTTGTCGGGATTGAAATGCCTGTCAATGATTTCCTTGTTGAGTTCAACAGCTGCCTTGATGACATCTTTGTCCCTGAATTTTATATCATTCATATAATCTCCCGTCATGTCATTGAGATTAATTGTCACTGAACTTACACTCACTGCGGACGGCACACGTTTTGAAGCACCGAAACCGTTTGTAATATCGCATACCCAGCATATTCCGAGTACTGATATAACGGCAGCCGCAAATGCAACGGGAGCAGTCCAGAATTTTTTGAAACCACGTCTTGTGATTATTTCCATAATGAACCATATTACTGCGCATATCACGATACCTGCTACGATAAAAGCGTCAAGCATGATAAACATTGAGAGTACGCAGAATGTACCCATAGTCATGATAGCATAGAAGAATGAACGGTAAACATAAGGCTTTGAAACGTCCTCAGCCTTTCTGAAACGCTGGAGCAGGTAAGCACCGCCGAGATAGACTGCTGTCACGAGGAGAGTTAAACCGAGCCATCTCATGTACATCGGGAAAGCTGTACCGTCCTCATAGGAATAAGCCTCGCCGTATCTGAAAAAGAATGTTGCCGCACCTATCGGGTTGGTACTTGTAAAAATGCCCTTTGTCAGAATAGCACTTGCTGTCATGCCGAAAGCGGAACTTTTTGTGATAGCACCCCACAGACAGCCGATTGTTGCAGGTATCATAAGGGCGAATGCAAGTATGCTGAAATGCGACTCGAAAGTATTTCCGCAGAATGAAAGTGCGAATACCGACATTGTGTAGTACTGTATCATAGCGACTATGACTATAAACACAAGTGACAGTATAAACGGCATATATTCCCACATTTCCGACATATTGACGAAAATTGAACCTGCTCCGAGTATGCCGAGACTGAGCGCAATTGATGCGAGAGGTATACCTATATAAATAGTAAAGCCTGAAAGGTAATCGGCGAAGAAACGCTGTGTTGTACTCAAAGGGAGTGAGTAATTCATATCGGTTATGGTTTTCTTGTAAAGATATGAGTACTGTGAGAGTGCAACGATAGAACCCATTAAAACACTTACTGCAAGTGTGAAGACTGCAATCACAGCAAACGGCATACAGCCCGTCATTACCATTTCTGACAGGGCTTCCTCAGCTTCTGTCATGTTTTCCTTATTATCATAGTAAAACATGATTATTGCTATGACCGAAAGTACAGGAAGTCCGAGAATTTCGAGAATTATATTGACAATAAGATTTTTGCTGTTTCCTCTGAGGTTATTGAGATAACGTGTCCAGAAGAAATTCTTTTTACTTGATTTCACTGCTGTCATAACCAAGCACCTCCAGTTCATAGATAAATATTTCCTCAAGCGAAAGCGGAATAAGTTCAATCAGCACAGGATTTTTTGGTTTGAAGAACTCTTCAAGTTCCTGCAATTCGCCCTTTGCGATAATATAGTAGATACTCTGGTTTCTGTCGAAGTGCAGAATATCAAGACCCTCCTGCGCAAGCTGTTCCCTTGTGTATTCAGGCGATGTGCCGTCCGCATTTTTCGGGAATACAACCTGAATTTTGTGTACACTGCTCATAACGCTGTCAATTTCACGGGAGAATATAATCCTGCCATTATGAAGAAGTGCGGCTGTATCGCATACTTCGTTGATTTCCTTGAGATTATGCGACGAGATTACAGTAGTGAGCTGTCTGTCAAGCATAGCGTCAACAAGCATTTTCTTGACAATGATACGCATAGTCGGGTCAAGACCGTCAAAAGCTTCGTCGAGCAGCAGGTAATCGGTACGGCACGCAAGACCGATGATAACAATTGCCTGACGTTTCATTCCTTTGGAGAAAGTGTTGATTTTCTTGTTAAGCGGAAGATTAACTCTCTGGCGGAGTTCCTCAAACATCTCCTCAGAAAAATTCGTGTAGTAACTTTTGTAATAATTTTTGAGTGCCTTGAGGGTATACCCGCCGAACTGCACAGTCTCATCATTAATAAAAAAGACCTTTTCCTTTGCGGATATATTGTCGTATACTGGTTCGCCGTCAATGAGGACTTCTCCTGCCTCCTGCTTGTAGATACCCGACAGGAGACGAAGAATAGTTGATTTTCCTGCACCATTCGAGCCGAGAAGACCAAAGGCAGTGCCTTTCTCGATTTTCAGGTCAACTCCGTCAAGAGCCGTATACGTGTCAAATTTTTTGACCGTGTTTCTGAGTTCAATCATGGTGAAACTCCTTTCTGTTGCTGTTCGTATAAAATGTCGATGTGTTCTTTCAGCGTATCAGCGGAAACACCATGTTTTATGGCAGTCAATGCTGATTTGTCAAATTCGGCGATAACTGACTTCTGAAAGATACTGCTGTCGAGTGCGGAAATAAAGCTGCCACGTCCTGGAACTGAATAGATAACGCCTTTTCTTTCAAGTTCCTGATAAGCCTTTGCGACGGTGTTCGGATTAACTCCGGTATCTTTTGCAAGACTTCTCACGCTCGGCAGCTGGCTGTTTTCCGCAAGAGTACCCGAAACGGCAAGTTCAATAATTTTATTGTAAATCTGCTCGTAAATGGGAACTCTGCTTGTCAAGTCGATAGAAAACATAAACGCTCCTTTCTGTCTGTTGTGTACTATGATAAGTAATACAGTTATTACACCTATATAGTATCACATATTTCTGCATTTGTCAAGTATTTTTCTGAAAAAAACATAAGTCAGACCGAAAAATTATTATGTTTTATACGCATAACTTTTTATTGTCAACTTTATTTCACAAAATGGTTGACAAATGGTAATTATTGTGATATAATACAGATAAAGGAGGTGACAAAAAATGAAAATAAAAGATATGATTTTGATTGCAATGTTTTCTGCACTCTCAGCTGTCGGAGCATTTATTAAGATTCCGATGCCGTTCTGTCCGATAACACTGCAAATCCTTTTCACTACTCTTGCAGGAGTTCTGCTCGGCGGAAAAAACGGCGCACTGAGTGTTGGGATATACGTTATGCTTGGTTTGCTCGGAGTACCTGTATTTACAGGCGGAGGAGGAATTTCATATATTCTGCACCCGACTTTTGGTTTCCTTATCGGATTTATCATCGGCGCATACATAACAGGCAGGATATGTCATTCAGGCGAGCCGACAATGAAACGGCTTCTCACCGGCAGTTTTGCAGGTCTTATACCGATTTTCTCTATAGGTACAATATACGATATTGCTGTGACTTTTCTCTATCTGAAATCTGATGCTGCGGTCTTCACGGTTGCATTCCAGTGCCTGCTTCCGCTTACGTGGGACGTTTTTATATGTGTATTCACGGCATTTCTCGGCAGAAGACTTATACCAATATTAAAGAAAGAAGGAAGTTTAGCATGAACATTTCAGCATTGGCTGACAAAATAATCAGCGGTTTCAGGATTGACCGTACTTTCAATACGGACTGCCTGATTACTGCGGAAATCAAGGAATTATGCGTTGAGGCGGACAGAATACGTTCAGCACTTTGCGGAAATAATGTGGATTTGTGCAGTATCATCAATGGCAAAAGCGGTCGCTGTTCAGAAAACTGCAAGTTCTGCGCCCAGTCCGCACATCACTGTACTGAAATCGAACACTACGGTTTTTTAGACGAGAGTAAAATAACAGACGAGTGTGAATATAATGCTTCAAAAGGAGTTCACAGATTTTCAATCGTCACGGCTGGCAGAACTCTCAACGGCAGTGAATTTGACAAAGCAATTTCGGCATTCAGAAAAATGAGCGGGAAAATCAGTCTGTGCGCCTCTTTCGGACTTCTCACTGATGAGCAGTTCAGACAACTGCGTGAAGCCGGAGTAAGCCGCTATCACTGCAATATTGAGACTTCTGAACGCTTTTTTCCGCAGATATGCACAACTCACACTTACGCTGACAAAATCGACTGCATAAAGCGTGCGCAGAAAAACGGTCTGGACATATGTTCGGGCGGAATAATCGGCATGGGCGAAACTTGGCAGGACAGAATTGATATGGCGTTAAGTCTTGCGGAACTTGATGTACACTCGATACCGCTGAATTTTCTTATTCCCGTAAAGAATACACCGCTTGAAAATGCCGAAAAACTGAGCGAAGATGACATTCTGCGGACTGTTGCAGTATTCAGGTTTATCAATCCGACGGCAGACATAAGACTTGCAGGCGGACGAAATCTCATAGATAAATCGGGCGAAAATGCATTCAGGGCAGGGGCGAACTCCACTATAACAGGCGATATGCTTACAACTTCGGGAAGCAGTATTGACAGCGACATAGAAATGCTGACCGAAATCGGTTTTATTATATAATAAAACTTTCTGAAAACTATTGACAAAAAGAAAAAAATGGTGTATACTGATATTATCACATATAAAACCTATTAATTTTATATGATTATGGAGGAATTATTATGAGTAATATCAAGCAGAGTGCGGCTGAACTTATAGGCGGAACACCTGTTCTGCAACTGAATAACTACATGAGAAATGCAGGAATTACAAATGCAACTATTCTCGCAAAACTGGAATATCTCAATCCGGCAGGCTCAGTAAAAGACAGAGTTGCCCTCGCCATGATTGAAGATGCAGAAGAAAAGGGTATTCTGAAAAAGGGAGCTGCAATCATAGAACCAACATCGGGAAATACAGGTATCGGAATTGCTTCTGTTGCTGTTGCAAAAGGATACAGGGCAATTCTTACACTTCCTGATACAATGAGCGTTGAAAGACGAAATCTGCTGAAAGCTTACGGTGCGGAACTCGTTCTTACTGACGGTGCAAAAGGCATGAAAGGTGCTATCGAAAAGGCAGAGGAACTCAATCAGCAGATTGAAAATTCTGTTATTCTGGGACAGTTTGTCAATCCTGCCAATCCTGCAATCCATAAAAAAACGACAGGTGTCGAAATATGGGAGCAGACTGACGGCAAGGTTGATATATTTGTAGCAGGTGTAGGCACGGGCGGTACAATTACAGGTGTCGGTGAATATCTCAAGGAACAGAACCCAAATGTACAGATAGTAGCTGTTGAACCGGCAACAAGTCCCGTACTTTCAGAGGGCAAAGCCGGACCTCACAAAATTCAGGGCATAGGAGCAGGATTTGTTCCCGAAATACTGAATACTTCTGTATACGACGAAGTAATAGCTGTTGAAAATGACGACGCTTTTACAGAGGGAAAAGCTTTTGCGGTCAGCGAAGGTATTCTTGTCGGAATTTCGTCGGGTGCAGCACTGAAAGCAGCTAAAATTCTTGCTGAACGTCCTGAAAATTCAGGAAAAACAATCGTTGTACTCCTGCCCGATTCTGGTGACAGATATTTGTCAACTCCGCTTTTCAGCGAAGACTGAACAGCATTTTAAAATTTCATAAAGTAAAAAACAGACAGTTCATGCTGTCTGTTTTTTTCGACAATTGATTAAATTTTCACATAATTTTTACATTCTACCATTGAATTTTCACAAAATTTATGATATAATAATATTGGAGTACTATGCTCCGGAAAATTTTATGAAAAGATGTGATAATTATGCGTACTGATACCAAAGAGCTTGTAACAACTATAGCATATCTCATCGGCGTGCGGAAAAATATCCTCGAACAATGTTTCGACGAAGAATGCCATGATTTGCTCCAGTCCCTCTATGACAACAAAGAAGCCTCCATAATAAGATATTTGTGCAAGCTGAGAACTACTCTTATGCTGAAATTCAAGAAAACCGATACCGCAATGATGTATGAACTGAAAAATATCAACAAACTTGAATATTTCGACCAGGATAATATCAGACAGCTTGAAAAGTGGGGATTTCAGATAATTCACCCTAACTATCGTTCAGAAAAATATATGCTTGATTTCAACAGACTTATTAATGAAAATATTGATAAATGCTGTGACCTGTTTCCAGACTGGGTAAACTGGAATTATATTAAAGATTTGTTCGTTATTCCGTCCTATACAAAGCCGAACGTCCTGAAAAAAGAATTTGAAATGTATATGAGCAAGATTGACTACTATCCGTTTCAGAATTATATCCACTGGATACCTGAAGACCACGGAAGCATTTTGTATACAGACGGTAAATTTTTAGGAATAATCTACAAACAGCATAATGATGTGTTTACTGATTTTACTAAATATAAAGACGCTCACGACGAAACAAAGAATAATATCTATAATTTTATTGAAAACAGTTTTAAGGTTGCAATTGCGGTGGACTGTGAAAATTCCGATGTTTACAAGCTATACAGTGTTCTTAAAAATCTCAATCAGGACGAACTGGAAAAAATCGAAAAAATCGTTCTTTATGATGATTACCATACAAATGCAGGCTGGGACTGGCTCGGCAAATTCACTCATATTCCTGTTGAACACGTCGAAGTTGAACGTGTGACCGACCTGAAATCACTTGTTGATATGAAAATGACGGCAGGCGTATGCAGGGATTATTATGAGAATAATATTACTTCTTTTATTATTGTATCAAGCGACTCTGACTACTGGGCATTGATTTCCTCACTTCCTAAAGCAAGTTTCCTTGTCATGTATGAGTATTCAAAATGCGGTCAGGCTATCAAAAAGGCTCTTTCCGAACATGATATTTACTATTGTTCAATCGACGATTTCTGCTCAGGCAATATAGAAGAACTCAAAAAGGCTGTGCTTTTTGATACTCTTGAAAAGTATCTTCCTGAAATTCTTTTTCTCAACGGCAAGGAACTCGTCCAGCATATCTACACCGAAACACGTATCACCGCAAGCGAAAAGGAAATGGAGAATTTCTATAATAAGTATATCAAAACGCTCCGCCTGAAAGTCGATACGGACGGTAATTTCAGCATAGAAATTTTAAAGTAAATTTCCTCTTGCTTTTTGTCTGAATATAGTGTATAATATAAATCAGGAGTTACCCTGTCTGCTCCTGATTAAAATAACAGATTGGAGAATTATTATGTCTGAAATGAACGAATACACCCCTGAGCTTTTTGAGCTTATTGACGGCGACGGCAACAAAAAGAATTTTGAACTCATTGACTGTGCTGAAATTAACGGCGAACAGTATTACGCTATGATACCCGCAGTTGAGGACGATGATTTCCTTAATGCTGACTGTGAACTTGTTATCCTTAAATCAATTATCGAGAATGACGAAGAAGTTCTTGCTTCTATCGACGATGACGAAGAATTTGAGGAAGTCTCCTCGTTTTTCATGGAACGCATGGAAGAAACTATGGAAATGTATGACTATGAGGACGACACCGAAGATGCTTTCGTCTGAAAATTTTTTCAGTTTTTTTGTAAAAAACTATTGATTTTTCTGTAATTATGTGTTATAATACATATAGCAAAAACAAGTGAAATTTCTGCCTTGTTCGATTAGTATAGTTTTTATAATCCAACACATCATATCAGGGAATACAGCTCCGTTTGTGGATTGCAGACCTCCCATACTTCTGGACGAAGGGAGCGTGAAGCATTCGGGCGTTTACCCACCTGCTTCGTGCGGGTTTTATGCGCTGTACGACGGCAAGGCGGATTTTTTTATAAATTATTACTAAATTCCTGTAAAAATCAGGGATTTATTTTTTTCTTTTAACTTCGTTACAATTGCTTTCCTGAAATAACGAGTTATAGCAAAAATAAAATTCTTAAATTTTTTGATTATACAATATAACCAAATTTAAACAGTCTAAGCTGTGCAAATCCATGATTGACAAGTCCGGAAAATTCTATTATACTTATATTACAACTAAAAAAATGATTAGGGGGCAGATTAATGATAATACATATCATAAAAAGAGACAGAAGAAAAGTGCCGTTCAATATTGAGAAGATTGCAAACGCAGTCTTTAAAGCGGCGCAGTCATGCGGCGGAAGCGACATGAACACTGCTATGGAGGTTGCGGCGGAAGTGTGCAACCTTTATGAAAAGGAAAATCCCGGAAAAACTCCTACTGTTGAGGAAATTCAGGATTTAGTTGAAAAGGTTCTCATTGAAAAGGGTCACGCAAAAACGGCAAAGGCTTACATTCTTTACCGTTATAAGCGCACACGTTCCCGTGAAATGAAGACAAACCTTATGTGCGTACTTAATGAACTCACTTTCAGTGATGCCAAAGACAGCGATATAAAGCGTGAGAATGCGAATATCGACGGCGACTCCGCTATGGGCATGATGCTGAAATATGGTTCTGTTTCGGCTAAAGAATACTACGAAATGTATGTTCTCGACCCGAAACACTCCAAAGCACACCGTCAGGGTGATATTCATATTCACGACCTCGATTTCTACACTCTTACGACTACCTGTACACAGATTGACCTGAAAAAACTCTTCACAAACGGCTTTTCAACAGGTCACGGTTTTCTGCGTGAGCCGAATGATATTGCAAGTTATTCCGCACTCGCCTGCATTGCAATCCAGTCCAATCAGAACGACCAGCACGGCGGACAGAGTATTCCTACATTCGATTATGCTATGGCGGACGGCGTAAAGAAAACCTATAAGGCACGGTATTCACAGAACGTTGCAAGGGCATTGAACCTCATCGGCGGAACTGAAAATGAATTTGAAACTGCTGATTCAATTCAGAAAGAAATAAAGGAAAAGTATAATTTAATTCCTGTCCTTGCTAACGACAACGGCTATCAGGAAAAGGAATATGAACTCCTGCTCAACTACACAGACGGAGAAACAGCAAAGAGAATACAGGAATTTGCACTGAAAAATGCTGAAAGGGAAACCGACCGTGCAACATATCAGGCAATGGAGGCACTTATACATAATCTCAACACCATGAACAGCCGTGCAGGAGCGCAGACACCGTTCAGTTCAATCAACTACGGTACAGACACGTCGCCTGAAGGCAGAATGGTTATAAAGAACGTTCTGCTTGCACAGGAAGCAGGTCTGGGCAATGGTGAAACGCCTATTTTCCCGATACATATATTCAAAATCAAGGACGGAATTAACTACAATCCGACCGACCCGAACTATGACCTTTTCAAACTTGCGTGCAGGGTATCTGCAAAAAGACTTTTCCCGAATTTCTCATTTATTGACGCTCCATTTAATCTTAAATACTATAAAGAAGGCAATCCCGATACGGAAATTGCGTACATGGGCTGTCGTACGAGAGTTATCGGCAATGTATACGACCCGACTAAAGAAATCGTTACAGGAAGAGGAAACCTCAGCTTTACATCAATAAATCTTCCGAGACTTGCAATAGAGTCAAATCATAATGTCGGACTTTTCTTTGACAAGCTCGACGAAATGATGGATTTAGCTATTGAACAGCTTATGCACCGCTATAATATACAGGCGCAGAAACGTGTAAGAAACTTCCCGTTCCTCATGGGACAGCATATCTGGATTGATTCTGATAATCTTTCTTCCGACGATACAATCGGCGAAATCCTGAAACACGGTACACTTTCAGTCGGCTTTATCGGACTTGCCGAAACACTTAAGGCACTCATAGGCAAACATCATGGCGAGGACGAAGATGCCCGTGAACTTGGCCTTGAAATCATCACTTCCATGCGCAAGCGTCTTGACGAAGAAAGCAGGCGCACAGGACTTAACTTCTCACTCCTTGCAACGCCGGCAGAGGGACTTTCAGGCAGATTTGTCCGTATGGACGCTAAAAAGTACGGCATTATCGAGGGAGTTACAGACCGTGATTATTATACAAACTCATTCCATGTGCCTGTTTACTATCCGATAAGCGCATTTGAGAAGATTAAAATTGAAGCTCCTTATCATGAACTTACAAATGCAGGACACATCAGTTACATTGAGCTTGACGGCGACCCGCTTGAAAATCTTACTGCATTTGAAAAAATTGTCCGCTGTATGAAGGAAAGCGGTATCGGCTACGGTGCAATCAATCACCCTGTCGACCGTGACCCATGCTGTGGATTTACAGGCATTATCGGCGATACCTGTCCGTGCTGCGGCAGAAGTGACCATGACAGCGGTGTTGCATTCGACAGAATACGCCGTATCACAGGCTATCTTGTCGGTACTCTCGACCGTTTTAATGACGGCAAACGTGCCGAAGAAAAGGACAGAGTAAAGCATAATGTCTGATTTCTTACGGATTGCCGGAACTGTCAACGACTCAATAGTTGACGGTGAGGGCATAAGATTTACAATTTTCACGCAGGGCTGTCCGCATAACTGCAAAGGCTGTCACAATCCGCAGACTCACGACTTCAACGGCGGTGAACTTGTTGAAACCAGCGGACTTCTTGAGAAAATAAAGACAAATCCACTGCTGGACGGCGTAACGTTCAGCGGCGGAGAGCCGTTCTGTCAGGCGGAAACACTTGTAGAACTCGGAGCAGGCATAAAGTCGCTCGGACTTAATATAGTCACCTACACAGGCTATACGTTTGAGGAGTTATACAATTCCGGCAGAAGCGACTGGCATAAACTTCTTGAAGTGACAGATATTCTTATTGACGGAAAATTCGTCCTTGAATTAAAAGACTGGCAGACAAAATTCAGGGGGAGCAGTAATCAGCGTTATCTTGACTGCAAGAAAAGTCTGGAGCAGGGCAGGGCAGTAGAGAAAGAAATATGATAAAAAAACAGCCTTTGTAAGAAATTACAAAAGCTGTTTATTTTTATGCAGTATGCGTAAGGATATACTCACAGATTTTTTCGTATCCGGCTGCCGAAAGAGTAAGTGTTTCGTAAGACCAGTATTCTTCCGAAAGCGCACTGTTTTCCGCTTTGAGTGCGGTATTTGTATCAATGCAGTAAACGCCGATTGTATTGCACATAGCAAGGAGCTTGTCGTTATATTCATTAATCATTTCGTTTGTGAGTGTTTCTGTATCATAAATTACGGGCGGAAACTGCATTACATAGATTTTCATATCAGGTAATGCGGAATGAAGATTATTGACAAGAGCCGTATAATTTGAAATCATGCTGTTGACTTCGGATATACCCAAATCACTTCCCAGCATGATATAAAGGACAGACGGCTTTTTGTCCTTGATAATATCATACACACTTGCATTGCCGAAAGTACTGTCGATTTTGGTAGTCGTGCAGTTTGAGGCACTCAGTTCAGCACTTCCGAAAACGTTTGTTGCGCTGAATTTTCCCTTTTCGGACATCTGAATAAGTGCTGCGTCGGTAATCAGGCAGGCACTGTCGAAATAACTCTCATCAACGGCAGACGACTGCGGTACAGGATTTGTTATTGAAATACCGGCAGGCTCAGTACTGCTGATAATGCTGTCTGTTGTCTGTGGAACATCAGTAGTTTTTTGTATAACGCCGTCAAATTCGTCCCTGAAGAAATCGTCATTCAGATTTGCCGCAAGCATATATAATATGAAACAGGCTGCGAATGATAGGACAAATATAATGAACATCACCCAAAAATTAAAGCGTATTTTTGGTTTTTTTCTTTTTTTACTGCTTTTACGCTGTACAGTTCTGTTTTTTTCCATAAAATCCCCCTGACAAAATTTATTTAAGTATATTATATCCCATTTCAGAGAAATTTGCAATAGTTTTTCTATTATTTAATTATTTTATCAGAAAAGCGGTCGTATATGTGACCGCCTTTTATTATGTTGTATAGATTACTTCCCTGCACCCGTCAAAAGCCTTTTCACCGATTTTCTCCGATATTCTGAGCTTTTCGGGTACTTCAATCACAAGATTATCACAGCAACTAAATGCACCACTGCAAATCTGCTGAACGCTTTCGGGGACTGTAAAATGTTCAAGATTTCTGCAAAAAAAGAAAGTATTATGACCTATTCTGCTGATTTCTCCAAGCGTTACAGTATTCACGTTGTCGCAGTGGCTGAATGTATGGTCGGCTATGGACGTGCATTCAGGAAAATCAAATGAATTAACATAATGACAGCAGGCAAATGCACTGTCGCCAATACTCTGTACGCTTCTGCCTGATACATTCCCGACAATATTTCTGCAATTCCAAAATGCCCTGCACCCGATTTTCTCAACACCTGCACCAAGCACGAGTTTTTCAAGTCCGTGGCATTCAGCAAAAGCGTCATTCCCGATAGTCTTAACGCTGTCGGGGATAACGATTTTTTCAAGGCAGTTACAGCCCCAGAACGCCTTTTTTTCTATGCTTACAAGACTTTCAGGGAGTACAATATTCCTGATACGGCTTGTGAAAAATGCCTTTTCGCCGATTGATAAAACGCCTTCGGGGACAGCAATTCTGTCGGTTTTTGTATCCTTGAATTTCAGAAGTACGCCGTTTTTTATTGTGAAATACTTATTTTCGAGGTTCATTATTCAAGTACGGGGAGATAAGCAAGCGCATTGAGTTCCTGCGCCTTAGCCTTTGCCTGAACGAATGTAAGTTTATCTGATGTTATGAAAGCAGTACCGTTGTCATCAGTATATGCGCCCTCGCCGGTTTCCTTGCAGTCAGCAGGAACACGGAAGTACCATTTTGCAGAAAGTTCCTCAACAGGAGCGATAAAGCTGTCGTCTTCCGAACTTTCCCAGTACTGCGAGAATACTGTTACTTTATGCTTTACGGCTTCGATAACGTCGCCCATTACTGCGCTTGCTGTCGGGAGTTTACCTGCGCCACGACCATAGAACATAGCCTTGTCAATGCCGTCGCCGTAGACAAGAACAGCGTTGAATACATCGCTTACGCCTGACATAATATCTTCATGCGGTACGAGCATTGGCATTACGCAGGGGAGTATACGACCGTCGTCAAGTCGTCTCACGGAGGCAATCAGCTTGACTGAATGACCGAGAATATCAGCGTCCGCAACGTCGCAGAGCTGGATTTCGGAAATTCCTTTTGTGTAAACGCTGTCGGGGTAGACGTGCTTGCCGAAAACGAGTGACGAGATAATACAGATTTTACGGCAGGCGTCATGACCTTCAACGTCGGCAGTGGGGTCTTTTTCGGCGTAGCCGAGTTCCTGTGCGAGTTTCAGTGCGTCGTCAAACGACATATTGTCGTTATACATCTTTGTCAGGATAAAATTGGTTGTACCGTTTAGTATTCCTGCAACTTTGTTGATGTCATTTCCGGCAAGACAGCGGTGAAGAGGACGGATAATCGGGATAGCACCGCCCACGCTTGCTTCAAAGAAAAAGTTGCAGTTATGAGCCTTTGCAGCTGCAAGGAGTATATCGCCTTTTTTTGCGACAAGTTCCTTGTTGGAAGTGGAAACGCTTTTTCCCTTTTCGAGACACGACTTTACAAAAGTGAATGCCGGTTCAACACCGCCCATACATTCCGCAACAGCAGTTACTTCGTCATCATTGAGAATGTCGTCGAAGTTTTTTGTGAATTTATCGCTGTACGGCAAATCCGGAAAGTCACGCAAATCAAGGATATATTTTATATCCATTTCACAACCTGCGTGCTTCTCAATGCTTTTTTTATTCTTGTAGAAGAGTTCAGCCACACCTGAGCCGACAACTCCGTGACCTAAAATCGCTATTTTTACCATAATTATTAACTCCTTTTCATAGTTCGTTTATTCTGCGGACAAAATCTTCACTTCAAGCACTCCGTCGAGTTCGGAAATTGAATTGAGTGAACTCAGTTCGTCTGATGTTTCAGTTGTAAGGCGGAGGGAAATATTGACTGACGCAACGCTGTCAACGGGAACGCTTTGATTTACGGTCATTATGTTCGCATGGAGGCTGTGCAGGAACACCAGAACGCTTGAAAGAACTCCGGGGCTGTCATTCAGCAGAAGATAAAGATTTACAATCTTTCTGTTGAAAAGTTCCTCATAGGAGAAAACGCTGTCCTTGTATTTATAATAAGTACTGCGTGATATGCCGACACGCTTACAGGCGGAGGCAAAACTTTTTTCACCTTTTCTTGCCATAAGCTTTTTTACTTCCAGCACCCGAGTAAAAACGTCCGGAAGAATTTTTGAATTAATAACAATAAGCTGTGTTTGCTGTTCCATAATCATCACCTGTTTCTGAAATCGTCCGTCGTGGGAATACAATTGTATACTCCACTGAATACTATACCACTTTTTTTGTGATTTGTCAAGAACTTTTTTCAATAAAAAAATGCCGCAGTTATAACGGCATTTTCTCGCTGTGTGAGTAATATATTTTATCAATTCCTATGCTTTCAGGACCTTTTTCACCGTCAGTAGTGATTAATTTTCCGTCCGTTTCGTTCAGATGAGTGACGGCAAGGGAGATTTCTGCGTTTTCAAATCCGCTGAACTTCGCAAAATCGTTATAAATGCGCTGTTTCAGTTCAGAAATATCAATCCTGCCATAGCGCAGTGTACCCTGCCAGTCATTCGGAACGTTAGTTCTGTCAGCCATATCGGGATTTATTTCAGATTTTGCACATTCCTGCGGAAAGCTTCCTGCTCCATGACGGGTGAGATAGGAGCGTGTGACGTAGCATACTTCAATATGATTTGTGCCGTCAAGTCCGCCTGTAATACGCACTGGATTTTCCGCACCTGTGAAACTCGGTGTAGTATGCGGATTTTTCTCGTCCTGACTTAAAAGAAGTCCCTGACCGCCCTCAAAGACGATATATTCATAGTCATCAAGAGTATCTTTTAAATTAACAACTTTGAAAAAATAATTGCAGTCATCAAGAAAATGTTCTGTAATACCGTCATTATGCACAATATCTTCCCATTCAGGCGGAATGTTTACCCCAGCATCTTTCAGTCTTTCCACCATATAGTTGTCACGTATATTCTCAAGATATTTTATCTGATTTTTCCTGTCCATAGCCATAAATTCGGGAAAAGAGACTGTTTCTGAATTGCTATAGCGGACGATAGTTTCCCATATACCGAAGCCACAGCTCCCGTGACGTTTATCGCCTCTGCTGTCCTCAATAATCTGGTTAGTCATCATATCAAACGGCGTACTCCACATACATTCAGGCGAGCAGAAAATCTTTGTATGCGGATTTAGTTCCCTGTGTTCCTCAGCGAATACAAGCGGATTTATTATAAAGCTGTCGGCGAAATAAGTATCAGAGCCGGCGAAAGTCCCTGAACTGAGGTGGTGGAATACATGGCGGAGACCGTCTTTGCTTATGGCAGTATGCCCACGCTGTGAACCGCCGTTGTGGAGTACGGTAATGCAAGGTTTACTGGCTTTTCCGCAGAAGTAATCAGTCATCAGACCTTTTCCCTCGTCGCCGTACGAAGCACCGATGACGACTTTAATTTCCCTGTCCATGTATTCCGCTCCTTTTTTTACCATGAAATAAGTTTACCGAAAAAGCCCTTTTTCTTTTCCGGCGGATTTTCCTCTGTCTGCTCAATTACAAATTTATCGCTACCTTTTGCGAAATTGGTAACAATTTTAATTATAGTATCTGCCACGCTGTCAACGTTTATTTTAATCAGGTGCTTTTTATCGAGATATTCGCCGAAAGTCTCACCGATAGCCCTTTCGTAATGCTCACCGCATGAATTTCTGTCGATAACAGCGAGGTGATACAGTTCAAACTTTTCAATAGTCTGACGGTACAAAGTGCTTGTCTCAACACTTGCCTCGAGATTATCGCCTGTTGCACTGCTCAGCGGATTTTGAGGCAGGTACGGATTGAGAGCCTCGTCGCCCATAGTGATTATGAGACCTTTTTTGCCACGGTTATGGCAGTCGAGTTTGGTGTGATTGAGGGCGAAGTACCATGCCGCCGTGTAACTTTCGTAACCGTTGCCGCCGCCGCCACGTTCAAAGTAAATTTTGTCAAGCTGTTCAGCAATCCTGATGTCGCTTTCAAACTGTGAAGCCTGTATCGGCGCACGGTCATAAGCAAGGTCGCCTATACCCATAATCATGAATTCAACGTCCGTCGTATTTTTGTAAAGTTCAGTCATGACAACATTGAGTTTCTTTGCGATTTCAACTGCTGTACAGCCCATACTTCCGGTAACGTCGAGGGCGAGAATAACGGGAATAGTATTCGGGTGTTCGTCGCTGTCACAGCACTCCCTTATAACCTTATATGGATTTAGTGCAGGGTCAATGCTCCTTGACCTGAATATTTCCTGAGCGGAATAGTCGCCGTCTATAGTGCCGTCAGACCTGAGTTTTCTGCCCATACTTCCGCTGTATGATGCAAATGAATTTCTGTTCCAGAAACCGCTTCCCATAATTAATCTTCTCCTTTCATATCGTCGAACATATCGTCAAATATATTACCCATTTCTCCGCCTGACATAGCAAGCATCATCATTGAGTTCATACTGTTCTGTGAATTGCCTTTGAGCATTTCGGAAATCATCATATACTTCATGATTTTTCCCATGCCTTTACCTTTTTTATTGCCGAATACCGAGACAATTTTTCCGAAAAAGTAGGTATCGCCAAGAAAAATATGTCTTTCGGGAATGATATTCTCAATAGTGCTGTCCTCAAAGTTAATTGCCGTGATTATGTCGCCCTCTTTTCTGACAACGCACTTTGGTTTTCCGCCGACAAGAATTATGTCGCCTGCCGAAACTTTCTTTGCAGGGAGCAGGAAAAAGAAGTCCTCGCCCGTATTGAGAACAAAGTTACTGCAATTAGTGAGAGTATTTTTTGCGACGTTGTAAGTCTTATAGCCCGTTGAGGTTTTAACTGCAATATCGCCGTTCATGGAAAGTCTGCACATACCAGGGGCAATTTTCCCGAACATTCCGTTGAACATATCCATAGTTATTTCTCCTTTCGTCTGTATAGTCTGGACTTTCTGTGCGCCCATGACGTATTGTCATAAAATTCCGTTTCCTCGATTTTGGGCATCATTCTCTTGCGGAATGCCTGAATTGTTTCGGACTTGCTGAGAATGGTTTTGTAAGGGTTATACAGGTCAGAAATGGTGAAGAGTTCAGGCATGAGGTCGAATATTATGTCATGATACCGCACTTCGTCCTGAAGTTTTCTGAAAGCGTCGTAAATAATCTGCCCGTGGTCGAAAGCGAGAGTACTGCCTAAAACGAAGCCGTCAGCCGAAATAATAATATCGTCGGCAATGCGGATTGTATCGTTGTCAGGACTGTATGTCAGGTCGAGCCAGACAGCCTCTTTTGCGTCGGAATTTTCAAGGGTGGAGAGTTCAACCGTATTGGTGAGGGAGATAAAAGCGTCGGAGATTATCCAGCCACGAGGGTCACGACCGGTTTTGCTGTAGACTTTCAGCGGAATAAGTTTTGAATGAGTTACTCCAGCCTCTTCTGCGAGTTCACGGCGGACTGCTTCTTCAACCGTTTCACCTCTCCGGAGAAATCCGCCAGGGAGGGAATACATATCCGTAAAAGGTTCTTCGCCTCTTTTTATAAGCAGGATTTTCAGTTTCTTTTCGTCCATAGTTGCGGATTTGGTGTCCTCGATACCGAAAACAACAGCGTCAACCGCAACGGACGGCTTGTCATATATTGAAATATCATAGTCCATTGGTATCACCTCATGTAAGTAACTGATAGTTAGTAACTAAAAGTTAATAACTTTATGTTTTTATTATATACTTTCTTTTTCTGTCTGTCAAGCGATTTCTGTAAAGTTCACAGATTGTTTACAAATTCTGCTGAAAGTCTCACTGCCCCTGAAACTGAAAATGGTTTTCATATTCTCTTCGGGTGATACTTGTGATACATAAATAGCAAAAATATACTTTTATATATATTTTTTTCTTTTTTATAAAAAGGGTTAGAAAATAAGAAATAAGTATCACCAAGTATCACCTCTGTTAAATCAGTTACTCAATAATATACCAGCAAAAAAAGACGGCATTGCGCACGTCTTTACTCATTTTTCTTCTTAACCTGTATATTCATACGGCACTTTCTTCTGTCTGAGCCTGTTCAGCCATATATTCAAGACGACCGATAATTCTGTCCTGACTTTGTTCGGAAAGCTTGCGGAAGAGATAAAGCATTTCAGTTTCTCTTGTGTTTGTGCATTTAATCTGAGAGACAGGGGACTGTATTTCTTTTCCTGAGAGGATATATTCAGCAGGCACGCTGAAAAAATCCGCAATTGCAGATATAAGACACGCAGGAGGGTCTGTTCCTCTCTTGTTCCAAGCCGAAACCGTTGAGGTTGAAACGCCGATGTATCTCGCTAATTCATTTTGTTTTTTCCCCTGTTTTTCCAATAAGTCAAAAATTCTTTGTGAAATTGTCATAATAAACCACTCCTGAAAATATAAAAATTTCCGATTTTTACACAAATGTGGATTTAAGCGATTGACAAATCCGCATTTTTGTATTATAATATTATACATAGTGAAATACTGAATATATTGTAACATAAATTTTCAGAAAAGTAAATAAGAATACACATATTTTTATGTATATAACAAAATATTGTAAGGAGCAGAAAAATGAATAAATATGAATTTGCAAAAAATATTATCAGCTTCGCAAGAAACTGCATTGAAAAATTTGACAGACAACAACTCCTAAGACTTATTGAAAGAATTGACAGGGAAATTGAGGAGAAGTATAAAAAATAAGTCATGATTTTTAAGGGAGTGGACAAAACAGGGATAGTATGGTATAATAAAAGAAAAGTTCAGGGAGT
>CAYWPN010000020.1:0-12045 GCA_964460175.1 uncultured Alistipes sp.
GAGCATCCGGCTCATAACCGGACGGTCCGGGGTTCGAGTCCCTGATGGCCCACTTATTAAATCCCAGAAAACTGGGATTTTTTTATTAGGTGATTAAATGAAAAGCACTTTTGAAATCTTATTTGAATTATTTAATGAAAGCATACATGATTTTCCTAATTCGCAAATTAGTTTGTTGATATTCAGTATCAGTTCTTATTTTTGTAATGCCTGCTGGCTCAGGTCGGCGGCATATGCACTTCTTGATGTTAAAAAAACTAACAGACAAAAGCGTGTTTTAAGAAAAAATTTGAACAGTATGTCATATTTTAAAGCTAAATTTATGGTTGGTTATGTTGAAATGACAACTGACCGAAAAAATATAATGAAATTTATAGTTGCATCAAATTATATTTCAAAAATTTCAACATATATTATTCTTATTTTTCTGCTTATAAGCCTGATTTACAGAAATATTACGATAATTGGCTGGTATATTTTTGTTTTCAAATTCATTATATGCGATTTGGTGGGATTTATTTTTACTTTTATATTCGGCGGTATTGCTTGGGATTGGAAGTTTGAATAAATAATTTAACTCCGCAGATGTAGAAATTCTGCGGAGTTTTTTGTGCATATTGCTAAATTTCCCAGTCCTCGCAAAGACGGTTGATAGCTTCGGTGAGCCTGCGCATATCGGCATTTGCTCTTCCGCCCGACTGACTGATAAGACGTGAGAGACGTTCAGCGGCAAATACGAGGGCATTGTAGCAGATATTGCCTGTATTCTGCGGCTTTTTCTCAATCGGAACAGGTTCTGCGTCGGTTGTGACTTCGCCTGAAATCAGGTCAAATTCCGCACCGCTGTATGGGGCATAGGAATCTGCACCCATTTCGTCACGGAGATGCTGTGCGAAACCGTCAGCGGAATCCGCATCGCCATGTATAATAAAGTATTTTTTTACTCCTGAAACTGCTTTCGCCCATGCGGTAAGACCGTTCATATCTGCGTGACCGCTTACACCAGGCAATTGCTTTATTTCAGCCGAAACGTGAATTGTTTCTCCGAACAGTTTTACTTTTTTCGCACCCTCAACAAGACTTCTGCCGAGAGTATTTCTTGCCTGATAGCCGACGAAAAGTACGGTATTCTGCGGAATCCAAAGATTATGTTTCAAGTGATGCTTGATACGTCCTGCTTCGCACATACCGCTTGCGGAAATAATAACTTTCGGCTGTGTATCATCGTTGATTGCCCTTGAGTCATCACTTGTAACAGTTCTGATAAGACCGTCAAACGCAATCGGGTTAATTCCCTGACGGACAAATGAGAGTGCCTCTGCGTCGTAACAGCTTTCACGATTGTTTATGAAGATGTCAGTTGCCTCAATTGCAAGCGGACTGTCGACGTACACACGGAAGCTGTCGTGACCGCTTATGAGATTGTCTGCCTTAATCTGTCGGATAAAGTACAGCATTTCCTGAGTTCTGCCGACTGCAAACGACGGAATAATGACGTTTCCGCCACGGTCGAAAGTTTTTTGCAGAATTTCAGCAAGTGCGTTTACGTAATTTGTCGGACGGTTGTGTATGCGCTTGCCATAAGTTGATTCCATAACAACGTAGTCAGCAAAATCAATATATTGCGGGTCACGGATAAGCGGCTGATTTATATTGCCTATATCTCCCGAAAATACGATAGTACGTGTTTCGCCGTTTTCAGTGAGTTTGACAATTATGCTTGATGAGCCTAACAAGTGACCTGCGTCACGGAAAGAAATCGTGATACCATCGCATATTTCGGCAGGGGTATCGTATTCGTGGGAAACAAAGAGTTCTATTGCGCCGACAGCATCGTCCATAGTGTACAGCGGTTCGTAATCAGCATCGCCACGACGTTTAGCTTTACGGCTTTTCCATTCCGCTTCAAATTCCTGAATGTGTGCGCTGTCACGGAGCATTACGCTGCAAAGATTGGCGGTTGCGACTGTTGAGTGGATTTCTCCGCTGAAACCGCCTGCAAAAAGGAGCGGAAGAAGTCCTGAATGGTCAATATGTGCGTGAGTGAGGAGAACAAAGTCGATAGAGGACGGCGGTACAGGTATCTGGACTTTCTCAAAATTTTCCTCGCCCTGCTGCATACCAAAATCAACAAGGAATTTTTTTCCGCAAGCTTCAAGATAAGTACAGCTTCCCGTCACTTCGTGGGTTGCACCGATAAACATCATTTTCATAAAAGCACCTCCCATGCTTATTATTATTCTTGTTTAAGTATAACATATTTTTTCTTGTTTGTCTATAGCTTTTATAATAATTTTTTGGCTGGACAAAAAGTAATATTTATGATATAATTATATGTACAATAAATCTGAAATAATGAGGTATGTAGAAATGAACAAAAAAGAAACTGCTGAAATCAAAAAGAATTTTTCCGATAAAAGTGGATTTTTTATCATGGAAAGAGTACTCACGGGATTTGTGGACGCTGAAAATAACGTTCGCTGTCAGAAAATCAATTCCTGTCTTGCAATGCCTGCCGAAGAGCATGATGTGTATGATGAAACGCTGAAAAAGGTACTGAACACAAACGTAGGCAAGAATTTCTGTGAATATGAGTTCCCGAATGAAGCGTATGAAGAGGGCAAACCTCAGGAAATTCTGTATTCTCTTCTGAAGTCGGAGCTGAAAGACGAGACTGTCTGTGAGAATTTTCTCAATCATATTGCAAATAACCTTGTGAATGACGCTCCCTACGCTGTAATCACTGCTTACTGTACATACACAATCCGCCGTAAAGACAAGAACGACGAAAACTATACGGGTGAAGACGAAGTTTACCGCTATCTGCTTACTGCAATCTGTCCTGCAAAGACAAGCAATGACGGATTTGCTTTCAACAGTGATGACAATGAAATAATAAAAAAACTTAACAATGAACTGATTATCGGAAAAGCTCCGACGGACGGCTTTCTGTACCCTGTTTTCAGCAACAGAAGTTCAGATATCAACCATGTAATGTACTATTCAAAGTCCGCAGCAAAGCCGAATACTTCGATAGTTGAGAACGTTCTCGGCTGTAATTTTGTGATGTCTGCCGAGAGTGAAAAGACGAGTTTTCAGAGTATTCTTAAAAACGTCGTCGGCGAGGATTTGGACTACATGGTTATTAATACGGTCAACGAAAAATTGCAGGAAATTGTTGAGGAAAACAAGGACGATACAGACAGGACGGTTATGGACGACAATAAATTAAAAGATATTCTCACGGATATTGGCATTCCGCAGGAGCGTGTGCAGATGGTTGAGCCTGTTTTCGAGAAAGTATGCGGAAACGTACCGCTGACTGTTTCAAATCTTGTGGACAACAAAACTGTTCTTGCGACAACGGGAATAACTGTGAATATAAAGTCTGATTTCGCCGACAAAGTCCGCACAAGTGTTGTGGACGGAAGACGTTGCCTGCTTATTGATATTGACGACCCGACTATTGAAATAAATGGTCTGCCTGTTAGCCTGACATGAGTATAAATGATATTAAAGACAGCGACTTTATAAAAGAACTGTGGTGTTTTCTTAAATGGCTTGTAATCGGTTCAGTTGTGGGAATTATCATCGGTTTTGTCGGTACTTTTTTTCACTTCTGCTCCGGATTTGCTGAAACTTTCAGAAATTCGCATACATGGATTTTATTTTTCCTGCCCGTCGCAGGTGTTGTGATTGCATATTTCTATGATTTTATGCACTACAGTCACGATAAAGGAACAAATCTTGTACTTCTTGCGGTCAGGGACAACAAAATCATGGGAATACGTCATGCTGTCTGTATTTTTGTAGCGACTGTAATAACTCATCTCTGCGGAGGTTCAAGCGGAAGAGAGGGTGCGTCTCTGCAAATCGGTGCTGCACTGGGTTCGTTTGCAGGACGTAAACTGAAATTCGACGAGGACGACAAGAGAATGATGACAATGTGCAGTATGAGTGCGATGTTTGCGGCTGTTTTCGGTACGCCGATTACAGCAGCTATATTCTCAATGGAAGTAATAAGCGTAGGAATATTCTATTATTCTGCAATTGTACCATGTGTTGCTTCCGCACTTATTGCAAGTTATATATCGTCGCTTTTCGGGATTTCTCATATAGCTGTCAATGTAAATCTGCCCGAAATAAATCCTGTAGTCTATCTGAAAGTTGCGCTTATCGGTGCATTATGTGCGGTTATCAGCATTATTTTCTGTATTGCAATGGGCTTAACAGGTAAATTATTCAAGAAAATCAAAAATCATGCACTCCGTGCGCTTACGGGCGGAATTATTGTTGTACTGCTTACTCTTATTGTGCAGACTTACGACTACAACGGCACAGGCGGTGCAATGATTGTTTCTGCATTCAGCGAAAAACCGTTCGCACTTGCATTTGTTATAAAAATTATCTTTACTGTAATAACTCTTTCGTCGGGATTTAAAGGTGGTGAGATTTTTCCGGTCTTCTTTATCGGTTCTTCTTTCGGAAGTGTATTCGCATCGCTGATTGGTCTTGACTGCTCAGTTGGTGCAGGAGTTGGAATGGTTGCTCTTTTCTGTGGAGTTACAAACTGTCCTGTTGCTTCAATCTTGCTTGCGATTGAACTTTTCGGCAGCGACGGTATCGGAATATATGTTCTTGCCTGTGCAGTCAGCTATATGCTGTCAGGCTACAGAGGTCTTTACAGTGAGCAGAAAATCCTGTATTCCAAAATAAAAACAAGGTACATCAATAAAAGGATAGGTGATAAGAAATGAATACTTCAGCTGTGATTGTCTGTGCAGGAAATTCAACAAGAATGGGCGTTAACAAAATTCTGCTCCCACTGGGCGACAGACTTGTTGTCGGAGTTACTATGCAGGCTTTTCAGGCTTGCGAAAGCGTTAAGGAAATTATAATTGTTGCCCGTGAAGCTGATATTCCTGCAATCAGGGAAGAGGCGCAGAAAGCAGGTATAACAAAACTGAAAGAATGTACAGTCGGCGGTGATACACGTCAGCAAAGCGTTATAAATGGTATACGCTGTATTTCGCAGGATACGGAACTCGTTGCAATCCACGACGGCGCAAGACCACTCGTCAAGCCTGAACATATTGAAAAGGCAATAAAAGATGCACTCGTTTTCGGCGGTGCTACTCTGGGAGTGCCTGTGAAAGATACTATCAAGGTAGTTGACGGCGGTCTTATAACTGATACTCCGCCACGCAGTTCGCTTTATATCACGCAGACTCCGCAGGTTTTCAGGAAAAAACTCTACTTTGAGGGTATCGACTTCGCACTTGAACACAATCTCGATTTCACGGACGACTGCCAGCTTGTTGAAGCAATCGGCGGGAAAGTCTATATGACGACAGGCGACTACACCAATATAAAAATTACAACTCCCGAAGATATTAAACTTGCGGAAACTTTGCTTGAAATGAGGCAGACATGAAATTTCAATATGGACATCAGAAATATAATATAACGGAACAGGATATTATTTCAGGAGAATACAGCACGGAAGATATAATTAATATATTTTACTCCTGCAAGGACGTGCAGTTAAATCCGTATCAGCTCAATATAAAAATCGTATACAAATATATTGTAAGGGTAATTATGGACGGTCATTCGGGATTTTTCTGTCTTTCAACTGAAAAAGTACAGCGTGATACTGCGGAAGCACTGCGGAATATCGGCTTTGCAGACTGTGCAGAATGGGTAGAGAAATTTATTCTGACTGCTGACGAAAATCTTTGCTTGAATTTTGATAAAAAGTTTTTGAGTAAATACAAACCTGATGTAATTCACGCAAAAATAGGGGAGTATATCATAAAAAATTCAAAGAATATCGCTTTTTCGGGTGAAGTTGATATTCCGTAATACGATTAAGGAGGAGAAAATATGTTCAGAATAGGTCACGGCTACGATGTGCATAAACTTGTTGAGGGAAGAAAATTAATTCTCGGCGGAGTTGATATTCCGCATAATGTGGGACTTCTCGGTCATTCAGATGCGGACGTGCTTGTACACGCTGTTATGGACTCAATGTTTGGTGCGCTTGCACTCGGCGATATTGGCAAGCATTTTCCCGATACGGACGAAAAATATAAGGGTGCGGACAGTATGAAACTTCTTGCGGAGGTAACGGAGATTTGCAGAAAAAACGGCTATGTTATCGGCAATATCGACGCTACTGTGATAGCACAAGCTCCGAAACTTGCTCCGTATATCGAAAGTATGCGGAAGAATATCGCTGATGTGTGCGGCTGCGACGTATCACAGATAAGCGTTAAGGCAACAACTGAGGAGAAACTCGGTTTTACGGGCGAAAAACTCGGTATTTCCGCATACTCTGTCTGCCTTATGAAGAAAATCTGAATAATAAGTTATGCGTTGTAAAGGCAGAGTGCGATAGACTATAATTTTCGGAGGTTATCATGATAAGAAAATTTGAAGAGAATGATGCAAAAGAAGTAGCAGATTTAATTGCTACAACAATGAGAATTACTAACATTAAGGATTACTCTTTGGAATATATTGAAAATGATATTAAAGCCTTGACACCTGAATATCTGGTTGAACGTATGAGCTGGACTAATGGATATGTTTATTGTGATAACAATAAAATTGTCGGCTGTGGATTTATCGGTTCTTACTGGGGAAAAGAAGATGAAAGCAGTCTTTATACTATATTTGTACTGCCCGATTTTCAGGGAAAAGGTATAGGAAGAAAAATAGTCGAAACACTTGAAAAAGATGATTATTTTCTCAGAGCAAAACGTGTGGAAATACCGGCTTCTATAACAGCTTGTCCATTTTATATAAAAATGGGTTATGACTATAAAAGCGGTATTTCCGAACCTGATAATGAGCAGTTAATAAGATTGGAAAAGTTTCGTTAAGTTTCAATTTACTGCCGAAAAACTACATAGGGCGACAAATTATAAAAATATAGAGGTGATTTTATTATGGAAAGTAAAAAGACATTTAAAGTCAGATATATAGCAGTTCCGTTGGTAATACTGATTGCATTATTTGCAGGGTTTATGAGGATTGTCGTATTTCCTGACGGTTTTAGTATGCCTATGGATTATAGAATTGCATTTTTCGGCAGGAGTTATTTTGAGTTATATAGCTTTCAGACTTCAAAGGAAAAGAATATTGGTATAGAAATTGCTGAACGTGCAAAATCTTGTATGGAGTATACGGACGATGAGGTTTCTGCTCCTGTAAGCGATGCATTATATAAGTATTACTATTTTCGGCATTACGACAAGCCGGCATATACAGATGTTCAGGTTGAATTGAATAAAGCAGTTATTCATGGTAACGAGGGAAGTGTATGGTTCACATATACTCTTCAATGGTATGATGAAAACAATAATTTGATTCAAGGTGCTGGTAATATTCTGACAAGATGTAAAATAGAAAAAGATGAAAATGGTGAATGGATAGTAACAAGTGTAAGCGAGCCTGTTTGATAAATGCAGAAATATAAAGGAGATTTTACTATGGGACTCAAGGAAGATTTTAAACTTTATGAATATTCTGAGGAGAATATCAACAGAATTATAAGCTACAGAATGAACATCTTTAAAGACAAGGCGAAATGGCAGTATTTCAGCTGTAAGGAGATTGCTGAAATGGAGAATATGAAAGAAGAAGATGTAAAGAAAATTCTGGACAGTACAGCAATTGTATGGGTTCATTGACAGAAAGGAGAATTTATATGACTGAAGAACAGGCAATGCAGTACACTGAAATTGCTGTCAAGAAAACTCTTGACGAGCTTGGAAAGCAGTATGCTGTACATTTTATACTAAAGGACAAAACATCATCGGTATTTGAAAGTAAAATAGGTGGTATTCCTTATTTTCCGTCGGGAGCAGAAATTCCGCTGGACAGCGACGGAAATCAGCTGAGATTTCTTATGCAGATAAATTGCAGTGATGTCACAGGGATAGAATTTTTCCCCAAAAATGGCATTATTCAGTTCTGGATTTCCGCTGACGACTGCTGGGGGATGTGCAGTAAAGGCGGATACAGGGTAGTATATTACGACAGTATTTCAGAAGATGTCGAAATTCCGCCGGTTACTGAATTTAATGACATGGAAAAGGAATTTTTTCCTCTTAAAGATGAGTTCGGTGTTGAATTTACGCCAACAATTGAAGATACGCCGAAGGATTCTATAATATATCAGAAAACTTTCTGTAAATATTTTAATGAAATTTCAGGCGAAAATATAGAAAGTCCGTATGATTTGAAATACAAGCTTAAGCTGCCCCATAATATTATTGAAAAAGCACTATATGAGGGTAATTCGTCATACGGTCATAAAATCGGCGGTTCTTCGGATTTCTGTCAGTTTGACCCTCGTGAATCAGAAGAGGAGCAGGAAAAATATAATTTCCAGCTTTTGCAGATGGAAAGCGATTTTGGAACAGACTGTGAGAATATTATGTGGGGCGATGCCGGTATCTGCCATTTCTTTATAAATTCCGGAAAACTTAAAAACTGTGATTTCAGTGATATTTTATATTACTGCGACTGCTGTTGAATAAAAATAAGCCGTATACAGCATTGTGTACGGCTTTTGTTAAAAATATAGGGATTTTTTATTGACAAATTATCGCAGAGGGAGTATAATTATCATAAGGCATAAAGCCTGATTAAAGATAGAAAATCACGGAGGGGATTTTATGGAAATTATTATTGTCGGAGGAGGAAAGGTCGGAAATTCTCTTGCTGAAGTTCTCTGCGACGAACATAATGTCACTGTAATTGACAAGAATGAGGCAAAAATAAATTCTGTCATCAATGATTACGATGTCAAGGGACTTGTCGGAAACTGCCTTACTACCGAAGTTCTCGACGAAGCAGGAGTTGGAAAATGCAATATCTTTATTGCTGTAACAAGTTCGGACGAAGTTAATATTCTGTCGTGCCTTATCGCAAAGAAAATGAAAGCACGCCACTGTATTGCACGTGTACGCAATCCGGAATTTGAAAAACAACTTGTTTTCATGCGTGAGGAACTGGGAATAAGCATGATGGTTAATCCCGACTATAATTCCGCAAACGAAATCGCAAAAGTACTGCGCTATCCCGAGGCAATAAATATTGATTCTTTTGCAAAAGGTCGTGTTGAACTTGCGGAAATCCGTATCACAAGCGGAAGTATTCTTGAAAATATCGCACTCACACAGCTTTCACGCCGTCTGCGCCTTGACGTTCTTATCTGCGCTGTACAGCGTGGCGAGGAACTCATTATTCCGAACGGAAATTTTGTTCTCCATGCAGGAGATAAAATACACATGACCGCATCGCACAGCAATATGGTGAAGTTTTTCAAGAGTATAAGTGCGGCATACAGGGAAAAGCGTGTGAAATCGGCTGTGCTTATTGGCGGAGGTCGTATGGGCTATCATCTTGCACAGCAGCTGCGTGAAATGAGTATAAAAGTCAAGATTATTGAAATCGACGAGAAACGTTGCCTTGAACTCAGCGAGCGTCTTGACAAGGTGAACATTGTCTGCGGAGACGGCACAAATCAGGACGTTATCCGTGAGGAACGTGTTTATGATGCCGATGCAGTTATTACTTTAACTGGAATTGATGAGGAAAATATTCTTATGTCGCTTCTTGCGAGAAATAACGGAGTTGAGAAAGTCGTTACAAAAGTCAACAGAATTAACTTAATGCAGCTTTCAGAAACCCTTAATCTTGACAGCATTATTTCGCCGAAATCAATTACAGTCAATCAGATTTTGCAGTATGTCCGTGCAAAACAGAATACAGAGGGAAACAATATCACAACATTGTACCGTCTTGTGAATGACCGTCTTGAAGCGATTGAGTTTGTCGTCAGGGAACGCAGGGATTATGTCGGTATTCCGCTGAAAAAACTGAAACTCAGGTCGGGAATACTGATTGCAAGTATAGTGCGTGGAAATGAACTGATTATTCCAAAGGGCGACGACTGCCTTATGGTAAATGACAGTGTTGTTATAGTAACGACAAACAGAGGCTTTGACGACTTAAAAGAAATTTTCGATTGATAAAGGTAGTTAGTTAAATGAATTACAGAATGATAACTTATATTATGGGACAGATACTCCGCATTGTAGGTCTGTGTATGCTCCTTCCGCTTGTCGTGGGAGCAATTTACGGTGAACATCATATTTTTATGTCATTTGTGATACCAGCCGGAATTACACTTCTGCTTTCCATAATATTCACTGTTAAAAAACCGAAAAATACAGCGGTTTTTTCAATGGAGGGATTTGTAAGTGTTGCTGCATCGTGGATTACAATGTCCGCAATAGGTGCGCTGCCATTCGTTATTTCAGGCGAAATCCCGAACTATGTTGACGCTTTCTTTGAAACGGTATCGGGCTTTACAACAACAGGTTCAACAATTTTAAGTGATGTGGAATCAATGTCCCGTTCATGTATGTTCTGGAGGGCGTTTACTCACTGGCTCGGCGGTATGGGCGTACTTATGTTCGTACTTGCCGTCATGAACAGCAACGATGTGCGCACAATGCACATGATGCGTGCGGAATGTGCAGGACCAAACGTCGGCAGGCTTGTATCCAAGTCGAGTTTTTCAGCAAGAATACTTTACGGAATATATATCGCCCTCACAGTATCTGAAATAGTTGTTCTGCTTATATGCGGTATGCCTTTGTATGATGCAATAATTCATTCCTGTTCGTCGGCAGGTACAGGCGGTTTTTCAATGTGGAATGACAGTATAGCACATTACAACAGTCTTGCAATAGAAATGACAATTACATTTTTTGTAATTCTTTTCGGCATAAATTTCAATCTTTATTACTTTATTCTTATAAAGAAGTTTTCACTTGTATTCAGAAACGAGGAACTTCGTGTATATATCGGACTGATTATCGGTGTCACGGCAGTTCTCACCTGTTCTGTGCTTCCGAACTATGATACATTCGGCGAGGCACTGAGACGGGCATTCTTTATGGTTGGGTCGACTATCACTTCAACTGGATTTGCCACAACCGATACAAGTCAGTGGAGTACTTTTTCACAGACGTTATTGCTGCTGCTGATGTTCATAGGTTCGTGTGCCGGTTCAACAGGCGGAGGAATGAAAGTTTCACGAATTTTAATCATCGTGAAGACAGGCATAAGAGAACTTAAATATATTATAAGTCCACGTGCCGTTGCTTCTGTAAAACTCGACGGAAAAGCGGTCGAAAAAGACGTTGTGCGTGGCGCAAGCAACTATTTCATACTGTTTATGATGATTTTTGCAATTTCAGTACTTCTTTTGTCGCATGACAGATTTTCAATTGAAGAAAATCTGTCAGCAGTAACAACCTGTATGAATAACATAGGCTATGGCGTTGGTCATTTCAGTACCTCCGGAAATTTCGGCGGACTTGATTCGTTTTCAAAACTCGTCCTCTGCTTCGATATGCTTATAGGCAGACTTGAAATTTATCCTCTTATCATACTTTTTGCAGGCAGAAGACATTAAAATAAAAGTTCATATAGAAGTAATGCCCAAAAGTAGTTTTTCAACTGCTTTCGGGCTTATTTTTAATGATTTGTTTATCCGCATAAATCATAATTTATATATTGAAAACACCTTTTGAATATTCAGACCAACCGCCTGTAATAAAAATACATATGACAGCAAGAGCTATGTATAATGCAACAGGTATCAGTAAATACAGCTTTCCTTTTTTCATAGTTTTAAGAAAGACATAGATATTTGAAGGTAATGCCAGAGCAATCCATATCAGCAGTTCAATACACCCTAATAGAATGGATACATCTTTTTCCGAACCTAAATCATAACTATAACCTTTAGAATGTCCGGTTATATTAAGAAAAATCAAACCAAAGCAAATAGGAAATGAAAATGCGATGAAACTTGTCCAAAGAAAATTCAGGCAGTATATAATTTTACTTTTCATATTTTTCCTCCAGTAAATTTTGATTTATTTTATTAATATTATATATCAAAAAAAACTGTTATGTCAATAGAAATGCCATAGTATTTCAGATTTTTAATACTAT
>CAYWPN010000020.1:12145-41816 GCA_964460175.1 uncultured Alistipes sp.
AAAAAAACTGTTATGTCAATAGAAATGCCATAGTATTTCAGATTTTTAATACTATGGCTAAAAATTTCTATATATTGACATGATTTTTTATTGCTTTTTGTTATGAGTTTTTTATTATATCGTCCCTTACGATGTTAAGCTGTCCGTCAAGTATACCGAAATCCTTGCCCTTATAGCACCATATCGCACGTCCTATGCCGTATTTTTCAAGCACAGAATGTATGTCACGATACCAGTTTACAGCAGATTCAGAGTCAGCAAGTTCAATAACACCGTATTCACCGCAATAAAGCATAACACCACGTTCTTCGGCAGTCTCGATTGCCTCACGGAAGAGATTTTCAAAGTACTCCGCAGAAAAACCATTTTCCGGAACAGCCCACGCAAAGTCGTTGATGTTCGGCAGAACTTTGGATTTTTCGAGAAATTCGCTTTTTGATACAGGATAGCTTATTCTGAAATCAGCCGGCATATTTTTTACCCAGTGCGCACCCTGATGAGTGAACAGAAGCGGTTCATAGCAGTGGAAATTGTAGACGATATTCTCATCAAACGGCGGAGCAATGTGCTTTACAGTCTGCACGCTGTTATTGTAGTAACTGCCGATGAGAATTTTCGTTTCGGGAGCTTTTACCCTGATAGTTTCCACCGTTTTTTCGGCGATTTGCATAAAGGGTTCATTGTCGCACTCGTCAACGACTTCATTCAGCAGTTCAAAAGCGACCCTGTCGCTGTACTTGCCGTAACGGACTGCAAATTCAGTCCAGAGGGCTTTAAATCGGGAAATCATAAATTCGTTATTGAAAAATCCCTTTTCGCATTCGCCGTCGTCAAAAGAAAAACCAGCCGTCTTGTGTAAATCGAGTATCATATTGAGACCATATTTTCCGCACCACTCAATGCAGTTATCAATATATTTGAATCCCGATTCAATGGGTACGCAGAAAACACCATTGTAATCCTGTACAAGATTGTAGTCAACAGGCAGACGAACATGGTCAAACCCCCATTCCGCAATCTGTCTGATGTCGTTCTCTGTTATGAAACTGTCGCAGTGTTCCTTAGTCAGTTCAGCCTGAGAAAGCCAGCCTCCGAGATTAATTCCATGCTGATAGCCGTTCCATTTTTTCATTGAAATCACCTCATATAAAATTCTTTAATCTGATTATATCACTTATTTACAGAAACGTATACCATTTTAATGCGCAAAATGACAATATTTTTACGTTTATTCCTGATAAAATGACAAATCCGCCTGAAAAGGAAGTTGATTATATAGCGAAAATAACCAAATATTCATAAAAAGGGCATTTTTTATAAAATTTCTCTTGACAAACTGCTTTTTTTAATGTATAATATTTGTTATGCTGTACAAGTTGTACTCGCATGACTAATTGAAAAAGGAGGAAGATTATGCCAACATTTAATCAGCTGGTTCGCAAGGGAAGAAAAGACCTCGAAACAAAGTCTACTGCTCCTGCTCTCCAGAAAGGCTACAATGCTAAGAAGAAGGTGCAGATTAACCAGAGTTCACCTCAGAAAAGAGGCGTTTGCACTGCTGTAAGAACTGCTACACCTAAAAAGCCTAACTCAGCTATGAGAAAGATTGCCAGAGTTAAGCTCACAAACGGATACGAAGTTACATCTTATATCCCAGGTATCGGTCACAACCTTCAGGAACACAGCGTTGTTCTCATCAGAGGCGGACGTGTTAAGGACCTTCCTGGTGTACGTTACCACATCATCAGAGGCGCACTCGATGCACAGGGCGTTGCCAACAGACTTCAGGCTCGTTCAAAATACGGTGCAAAGAGACCTAAGCAGAAGTAATTCATTCTGCAAAGCAGTTACGGCATACTGCTGAAATATATGCCGGAACACAAATAGGATAACTACTATCGCAGGATAAATGCGGAGTTTAATATAAATTACCTCTGCATTGGTCTTGACGGAACTGAGCGGCGAAGTATTCGTCGGATTTGTCCGATAGTAACTGCTCATTAACGAGTACCTATGATTTCATTTAATATATATGAAGGAGGGAAGCGAAATGCCAAGAAGAGGTTATAACGCAAGACGTGAATTGATTCAGGACCCTGTTTACAATTCAAAGCTTGTTACACGTCTTATCAACTATGTTATGTTAGACGGTAAGAGAGGCGTTGCGCAGAAGATTGTTTACGGTGCATTTGAAATCATTGCCGAAAAGACAGGCAAGGACGCACTGGAGGTTTTTGAAGAGGCTATGGAAAATGTTATGCCTGAACTCGAAGTTAAGGCTCGTCGTCTCGGCGGTGCTACTTATCAGGTTCCTATGGAAGTAAGACCCGAAAGACGTACTACTCTCGGTCTCCGCTGGATTACTAAGTATTCCAGAGAAAGAAACGAAAGAACTATGAAAGAAAGACTTGCAGGTGAAATCCTCGATGCTCTCAACGGCACAGGCGGTGCTTGCAAGAAGCGTGACGATACACACAAAATGGCAGAGGCTAACAAGGCTTTTGCTCATTATCGCTGGTAAGCGTCATTGTGAGAGGAAGATATTATGGCAAGAGATTGTTCACTTGAAAATACCAGAAATATCGGCATCATGGCTCACATTGATGCCGGTAAGACAACCACCACGGAGCGTATCCTTTTCTATACAGGTGTTAACCACAAAATCGGTGAAACACACGATGGTTCTGCCACTATGGACTGGATGGCGCAGGAGCAGGAGCGTGGTATCACTATCACTTCTGCTGCTACAACTTGCTACTGGGCAGGTCACAGACTCAACATCATCGATACTCCCGGACACGTTGACTTCACTGTTGAAGTTGAGCGTTCACTCCGTGTACTCGACGGCTCTGTTACAGTTCTCTGTGCAAAGGGCGGTGTTGAACCTCAGTCTGAAACCGTATGGAGACAGGCTGACAACTACAAAGTACCCCGTATGGCTTATGTAAACAAAATGGACATTATGGGTGCTGACTTCTATCATGTTGTTGACATGATGAAAGACAGACTTAAGTGTAATGCTGTTCCGATTCAGCTCCCTATCGGTGCAGAAGACGACTTCAAGGGTATCATCGACCTTGTTGAAATGAAGGCTTACATTTATTACGATGACCTCGGAAAGGATATCCGTGTTGAAGAAATCCCCGAGGATATGAAGAAAAAAGCTCAGGAATACCATGAGGCTATGATTGAACACGTTGTTGAACAGGACGACGACCTTATGGAAAAATATTTCAGCGGCGAAGAACTTTCAATCGAAGAAATCAAGTCTGTTATCCGTAAGGCTACTATTGCCAATCACATGGTTCCTGTAACCTGCGGTACTTCATATAAAAATAAGGGCGTTCAGAAACTTCTTGATGCTATAATCGACTATATGCCGTCTCCGCTTGACGTTCCTGCTATAAAGGGTGTCAATCCTGATACGGACGAAGAGACAGAGAGACCGTCTTCTGATGAAGCACCGTTCTCAGCTCTCGCATTCAAGATTGCTACTGACCCGTTTGTTGGTAAGCTTGCATTCTTCCGTGTTTATTCCGGTGTAGTAAATCAGGGCGATACTGTCCTCAATGCTACAAAGGATAGCCGTGAACGTTTCGGACGTATCGTTCAGATGCACGCTAACCACAGAAAAGACCTCACAACAGTTTACGCAGGCGACATCGCTGCTGCTGTTGGTCTTAAGAATACAACTACAGGTGATACTCTCTGTGACGAAAAGCACCCTGTAATCCTTGAATCCATGGAATTCCCTGAGCCTGTTATCCAGCTCGCTATCGAGCCTAAAACAAAGGCTGGTCAGGAGAAAATGGGTATTGCTCTTGCAAAACTCGCAGAAGAAGACCCGACTTTCAAGACATGGACTGACGAAGAAACAGGTCAGACAATTATTGCAGGTATGGGCGAACTTCACCTCGATATTATTGTTGACAGACTTCTCCGTGAATTTAAAGTTGAAGCTAATGTCGGCGCACCTCAGGTTGCTTATAAGGAAACCATCAAGGGCAATGCTGATATTGACTATAAATACAAGAAGCAGTCAGGCGGTTCAGGTCAGTACGGTCACGTTAAAATCCGTGTTGAACCTAATGAATCAGGCAAGGGATACGAATTTAAGAACGCTGTTGTCGGCGGTTCTATCCCGAAGGAGTATATCCCTGCTGTCGATGCCGGTATTCAGGGCGCAATGAAGTCAGGTATTCTTGCAGGCTATGAAGTTGTCGATGTTAAGGTTGAACTTTATGATGGTTCTTACCATGAAGTAGACTCCTCAGAAATGGCATTCAAGATTGCAGGTTCAATCGCATTCAAGGAGGCTCTCAAACAGGCTAACGCTGTACTCATGGAGCCTGTCATGAAAGTTGCTGTTATTGTTCCTGATGATTACACAGGTACAGTTATCGGCGACCTCAGTTCACGCCGTGGTCAGATTCAGGGACAGGAATCAAGAACCGGTTCTGTTCAGATTGACGCTCTCGTTCCGCTTTCAGAAATGTTCGGCTATACTTCCGACCTCCGTTCAAATACACAGGGTCGTGGTCAGTATACTATGGAACCCCACAGCTATCAGGAAGTTCCGAAGAGCATTGCTGAAAAGATTATGGCTTCAAGAAGTAAAAACTGATTATAAATCAATAAATATAGTGTGCGGGGGAATTTTTTTGAAAAATTTCTCCAAAACACTTGCAATTTCCAAAAAAATCTGTTATAATATATATACAGATTACTGAATTTTCTTTAAGGAGGAATTTTCCAATGGCAAAGGCTAAATTTGAAAGAACTAAACCCCATGTAAACATTGGTACTATCGGACACGTTGACCACGGTAAGACTACTCTTACTGCTGCTATCACAAAAACTCTCGCTATGAAGGGTCAGGCTAAGTACGAAGCTTATGATATGATTGATAAGGCACCTGAAGAGAGAGAACGTGGTATCACAATCAATACTGCTCACGTTGAATATGAGACTGACAAGCGTCACTATGCTCACGTTGACTGTCCTGGTCATGCTGACTATGTTAAGAACATGATTACAGGTGCTGCTCAGATGGACGGTGCTATCCTTGTAGTTGCTGCTTCTGATGGTCCTATGGCTCAGACAAGAGAACACATTCTTCTTGCTCGTCAGGTTGGCGTTCCTGCAATCGTTGTATTCATGAACAAGGCTGACCAGGTTGACGACGAAGAACTTCTTGAACTCGTTGAAATGGACATTCGTGACCTTCTCTCATCTTATGACTTCCCTGGCGACGATACACCTATCATCAAGGGTTCAGCTCTTGCAGCTCTTAATGCTCCTGATGACCTCAGCGACCCTGCTTATGCTCCTATTCTTGAACTTATGGATGCTGTTGACAACTATATTCCAAGCCCTGAGAGAGACGACGCTAAACCTTTCCTTATGCCTATCGAGGATACTATGACAATTTCTGGTCGTGGTACTGTTGTTACAGGCAGAGTTGAAAGAGGTATGCTTAAGGTTAACGAGCCTGTTGAAATTGTTGGTCTTTCTGATGAAAAACTCAACACAGTTGTTACAGGTCTTGAAATGTTCAGAAAAACTCTTGACTTCTGTGAGGCTGGCGATAACGTTGGCGCACTTCTCCGTGGTATCACAAGAGACCAGGTTGAGCGTGGACAGGTTCTCTGCAAACCCGGCTCAATTCACCCTCACACAAAGTTCTCAGGTCAGGTTTACGTTCTTAAGAAGGAAGAGGGCGGCCGTCACACACCTTTCTTCAACAACTACAGACCTCAGTTCTATTTCAGAACAACTGACGTTACAGGTGTTGTTACACTTCCTGCTGACAAGGAAATGTGTATGCCTGGCGATAACGTAACAATGGACGTTGAACTTATCACTCCTATCGCTATCGAAGAAGGTCTCCGTTTCGCTATCCGTGAAGGCGGCAGAACTGTTGGTTCAGGCGTTGTTACTGCTATCAACGAATAATTTATTCTGAATTTTAATGCTCATACGATAAATCAATCCCGATGGTCCGCCGTCGGGATTTTTTGTGTTTTCAGGCAAATAACCGCTGTATTCCGACAAATTCTTGTGAATATTACTGATTTTGCGTTTCTTTTGTTTCACTCCGATTGACAGGACAATAATAAAGTTGTATAATATAATCAAACAGAATTACACTGACATCTTTGAAAGGATAATTATATGAAAAAATTATTCAAGCGAATTTCTGCTTGTGCAATGGCGGTTGCAGTTGCTGCGGTGAATATGACTTCCGGAAATTTTTTTGTGAATACTTCCGCTGATTTGGATTTACAGCCGGTTACCGTTCCGGCTGTCAGTTCAGGACAGCCTTTTGTTACAAAAATTAACATTAAATCTGAAAATTCCCTTCTCCGTTTTCTCCATTCGGGAATTTTCGGTAAAGAAAAGCTTTCCGTAACGGTTTATGCAAAGGACGACAGCGGTAATCCCATAAGCAACATAAATCTTTATAATTCCGACAGCACGGAGATTGACGGCGGTTCTGCTCCTGCTTATGATGCGGAAAATGATGTTTATTTTGTTACATGGCTTCTTGAAAAAGGTGATTACAGTCTTTCTGCACAGCCTTTCACTGAGCATTCGGCAGGAGGGTTTTATTCAATTGATTTGAGTAAATCGAATAATGATGAGGTCAACGAAAAGGAATATCAGTCTATCGTTGTGAACGGTGCTGAGGACGGCAGACGTATTCTTGTTGAGGACAGTAAGCCCGAAATTCAGGTTTATCCCGTTCATGCTGATATAAGTGGAAATTATGTAAATATAAGTACGATTGAAAAATATTCCGACGGCAGTTTTTATTCAAGTAAAGACGGCGACAAGGTATGGACTAACGGTGCATTTGAGTATCTTGTAACCGCATCGGACGGCGGTTCAGGAATTTATAGTATTTCACACAAGTTGAATACTTCCGCAGACTATACGGCTATGCGGACTTCCTCCGAAGATATTCAGGCGGATTTTTCAGTTCCTGTGAGCGTTCCTGCTGATACGTCAGGGGAAAAATCAATATCTGTGAGGGCAGAGGATAATTCAGGCAATGTAACCGATACTGTGAATTCTGTTCCCGTTGAAATCGACAGAACTGCTCCGTCAATCACGATTGAGAAAGCTGAAATTATTGCTGAAAACGGCAGTTCTGTCGGCAGTTATACAGAAAACAGCTGGACTAACAAACGTGTGCGGATTACTGTTTCAGCGGAGGACAGCGGTTCAGGTGCAGACAGTATTAAGGTAAATTCCGCAGGCGAAAAAGTCAGCCTGAACAATGTTTCAAGAAATGGTAAGAAGGTAACATATATATACATCGTCGATACCGATTTTATGGGCAGTATTACTTTTTCCGCATACGATAAAGTCAACAATAAAAGCAAGGATATTTCTTACAAGGTGCGGAGCGAGACAACTCCGCCGTCTATCACGAATTTTGACATAAATCAGAATATAAATATACAGAACTATGGCTTTTCAATTGAAAATGATGCAGTGGTTTCGATTTCCGCCTATGATATTGAGCCTTACTGGTCGGGAATTGATTATATTGAACTTGGTTTCGTCGATATGCAGGCCATGGACGCTGAATATAACTACAGTGAAAGCAGTATTGTGAAGTCCGAGCCTGTGTATGTATCGCAGAACAGTGCTGTGCAGACCTGTAATTTTTCTGTCGGCGCAGGTTTTAAGGGACAAATTCTTGCAAGGGCTGCGGACTGTGCAGGGAACGTCGGAAAATGGCGTACTCTTGAAAGTCTTGTGGCGAACAGTCAGGAACTCCATGACGAATCGTCCTACAGAGGAATTGTTATCGGCGACGCTCCGTACACGGATATTGACGGAAATCCGCTTTACAGTTCAGACCAGAAAGTAAGTTTTATTGTAAAAGACAGTCATGCAGGTATCAGGGAAATAAAGTGGTATGTCCGCACATCGCAGGGAATTGTTATGGGAAGCGATACAGTAAGTGACTTTTCGTCGGATATAACAGATGGCTGGAAAATCAGCAGAAAACGTGATGTTATTACTGAGGCGGAAAAGGAAATCACTGTTGGTGAGAACGAAAATAATATCGAAATAGGACTTTGTTTCTCCGATAATGCGGGATTTGAAACTCCATGGGAAGTAAAGTACATCAGTATTGACAAAACTAAGCCTGAAATCGTTTCGTTCAGCTTTGATGACAACTCTGATGATAAAATTTTTAATAAAAACAGAAAGGCTGTTATTACTGTAAGGGAACGCAATATAAGTACAGATAATGTTCTTGATATTGCCATATCAAATCAGCTTAATAAAACAGCTGTTCCGTATACTGTTTCGGACTGGGAACTTATCAGTGCAAAAAGTAACCGTGACGAAGAAAATCTATACAGAATGACTATTTCTTTTAATGCAGATGCAGAATACAAATTCAGCCTGAACGTGCGTGACCTCACCGGAAAGACAGCGGACAAGCCTGTCAAGGCAGATTTTACGATAGACAAAACGGCTCCCGTTATTGAAGTAAGTTATGATAATAACAATGCAGTCAATAAAGTTTACTACAATGCGGACAGAAAAGCGACTATTAAAATAACGGAGCATAATTTCAGAAGTGATGATGTGAAATATACTCTCACGGCTTTTGCGGAGGATAATATTACAAAGATTAAAGAAAATCAGATTATACCGCAGAAGCTGAAATGGACACAAAATCCCAATAACAAGGACGAATGGACTGCACAGATTAACTTCAATAAAGAGGGAAAATTTGCCCTAAGTATATCGTGTGCGGACAAGGCAGGCAACAGCAAGTCCTTTAACAGCGGTACTTTTTATATTGACAAAACTGCTCCGAAAATCGAACAAACTTTCACTAATGGTAAAAGCAGATTTGCGACAAATAAGCTGATTGTACCGAAAGTAACCGTTTCGGACTATAATCCCGACAGTGAAAAATATCAGGTTATTATAAATAAAATTGACATGGACGGCAACACTGACAAGAATTTTGATTGTACATCGTCGGATTATACTCCTGTTTCCGCTAAAAAACCTGCTGTGTATGAATTTGTCTACAATATATTTGCTGAACTCGCAAAAAGTGACGGAATTTATGATATTTCAATTTTTGCGGAGGATATGGCTGGAAACAAGACAGCTGTCGAAAACCTCAATCTTTCAATAAACCGCAAAGGTTCTACTTTTGAACTCATCAACGAAGAAGCAAAGGACGCTGTTGAAAAATACAACAACGACAGAATGCCACAGCAGGAGCGTGTTGATGTGGAAATCAAGGAAATCAACGTTTCAAAGCGTGTGGGCGACAGTGTAATAACAGTTACCCGTGATAATAAGAAAGCAAGAATACTCACGGAGGACGACTATACTATTGAAGAGGGTAAAAGCGGTGAGAATGACAACGGCTGGTATGAGACGACTTACAAAATCAATAAAAGCAACTTTGAGGACGATGGTGTTTATATAATCACAATTGAAACAAATGATGAGACAGGCAATACAAACAGCAACAGCAAATCTACTGTGCAGTTTTCTGTTGACAGTACTCCTCCTGAAGTTGTTATTTCGGGTGTGAGGGACAATGCTAACCTCAAGGAAGATGAAGTCAACCTACGGATTACTTTCTCTGATAGAAACCTTTACAGTCTGGACAGTCTGCACGGCGATGATATGATTGTAAAAATTAATAATGATACTTATAATTTCGACGATTTGGACAAGATTGGTGCTAAGATTTCAAATGACGACGCAGGAAGTATTGTTATGCTTATGACTGTGAAAGCAGACAGTAAAAATTCGAAGAACAATATCTCTGCATCTCTGCGAGACAGGGCGGATAATGTTTCAGAATTCAGTGACAGTGAAATCACATTCAGACTTTCAGCAACTTTTCTTATGCGTCACGGCTGGATTGCCATTATTGTCGCTGTATTGATACTTCTTGTTCTCGGAATTGATGTATTCTTTATCACTAAAAAAGTAAAAAGGGACTGATTGCTGATGAATATTCTGTATTGCACTGAATGCGGAAAAAAACTTTTGACTTATGACAGCAAAAGTTTCAGAAGGTATAAATCACCTGTTAAAAAATGCAAAAAATGTGGTAATCTGTATATTGACCCACGCTGTCATGAACTCGCTATTGAGGGTATACCTTCTGATGTATTTTCAGTAAAATCATATATTATTCTGATTATTTTCGGAATACTGCTTTTATGGCGTGGTATGTATCTTTTAACTCGGATACAGATTGGCGTACCCGAAGAAGTTCAATGGCTCATGCCTGCTGTTATTATAATAATCGGAGCAGGCTTTGTCATAGGCGGAATTGCAGAGATAATTTCAATAAAAACAGGGCTGAAAGAAAAAAGGTACAGCCGATTATATATGGCTTCAGCAGAACGTCTGAAAGATGCGGATTATGTTAATACACTAAGAAATCTTGATGTTGATATTCCCTAAAATTAAGGAGAATTTATAAATGAAAAAGATTTTAAAAATATTGTTTGTACTGCTTTTTATCGGATTTTTATTTGCAGAACTGCTTGTATTTCCGATAATTGATATTACAAATAAAGATGACCGCAAAACACTGAATATTGTATATGCAGTGAAAATCCTTGAGATTGAGCATTCCATAAACTATATAATTCCTTTCGGCAAGGACTATTATTATGTTGGCTTTGACGAGGCTGATAACGCCTATCTGATACACGCTCCTAAAAAATGGGCGGATAATTTTTCGGACAGTTCTGATAATATACTTGAAATCACAGCTTTGCAGAAAAAAATATCGGACTATGATATTTCAAAGGAACTTTATTCAATTGTAAGCCAGCAGGAAGAACTGACTTTTCCGTTGGGATATTCGGAATGTCTTGAACTTACTTACATAAAAGATGCAGTCATGAAAATTATATCGGGAATACTTGTCTTAGTACTTGCTTTGACAGGTATTTCCAATTATAAAAAAAGGTCGGAATTGCCTCCCGTTGCTGTGAAAATCTATGCTGTAGCGGTCGGACTTACTATGATACTTATTCTTGTCTCTATAATATGAATGTTTCTTTATTTAAAAAAGTAAAAGGAGAATAAAATGTATTTTTATGAAGTTCTTGCATCAGATGATAAAAATTTGATTATCGAAGAATTTTTTAAATTATTCGGTGAAAAAGAACAGGTAGATATAGAGGGTACTAAAGTAAAGCTCACTGGAGCTATGAACGCAATGAGTAAAATTAAACCTAATTTGTCCGCAGATTATACTATTTATGCTTCCGAAGTAGAAAATGACTATGATAACTCAACATTTGATGATGTATGGGCGTGGGACAAAAATAAGTACCCCAAATATGCATTCGAATTTAATCAGTGGGCTGATACTTTGGGGTATCTTGTTGATAATGATAGTCTTAAAAAATATGGTGCAGATAAATTTTCGGCACTTGTTTTGTGGGAAATGACATGGTTTGGATATGATGAAAAGACTATTCAGGCAAAAGTGAAGTCTTAGAAGAAATAAAAATCAGGTGTTATGTTTTCTGTTTTTATTGCAGAAAAAGTAAAAAAACACTGAATATTTACAGAAAAACGGCAAATAATAACTCCGCAAAGGAAATTAAAATCATTTTGCGGAGGATATAAACTATGAAAGCAACAGGAATTGTCAGACGAATAGATGACTTAGGTCGGGTTGTTATCCCGAAAGAAATAAGACGCACTATGCGTATACGTGAGGGTGACACGCCACTGACATCATTGACACCTGAAATGATTTTCTGCAACGCTATACGTGATATAGCTGAGAGGTTACATATTATGTAAATAAAGTGCCACAGGACAGCAGTTTGAAATCCTGTGGCATTTTTATATTCTATTTTACATCTTTCATCTGTTTACGTTTTGAATCATAGCGGTATATTTTGTAAGTCAACACATCTTCATCGTTGAACTGGTTGTTTGTTGCAATAAGATTATCTTTAAGCTGACTGGGTGCAAACATATTTTTCGGGTGCAGATATACTTCATGTATGCTGATAAAAACAGCATAATAATCACCATTGAAGATTTTTGATATTTTTTCTGCAACTTCCGGATAAAATATTGCAGAAGCTCCATTGAGATGGGCAGTATTTGTAACAGCAACCATAGGTCTTAATTTATTTATTTTCAGTTCGCCGGTCTTCACACGTTCAAGTGCTTCGTCCATTGAAAATCCACTGCACTGTTTGTCATACAGTTCACTCATACTAAAAAACAGACGTTCAGGATATAATACACATGAATTATTTACTGCGTCCTGCATAATCTGTTCAGCAGATACATTATATTTTTTAAGCATTTCTTTTGTAATTTTTGAAGATATAAATTGTCCATTCTTATCTGAAACTTTCATATATGCACATATTGCCATATCCCCGAAACGACTGTATACTGCATTTTCAAGGCGAACAGAATTTTTCGGGAAATTAATTGCTCTTATCATCAGACGTGATTTCAGATTTTCATAGTTATCAGCAATTAAAATATCATCAATTTCAGTACCAGCATTTTGGATGAGTATTTCCTGTGCAATTTTTTCCTTAATGGTTTCTAAATCTGACTTAATGGTATCTTTATAGTACGCATCAAGGTTAAAACGTATCTTTGTTTTTACTTCTGTATTTTTGTCAGAATTAATATTACATATAAGGTAATTGCCATTAAGTACATCGCTGCTGCTGTTATGATATACTTTGTTTGTATCGGCAATAATTCCTGCAAGTTCACTGTCTTCTGCTGATAAGCCGTCCGCATAAATCTGCAAATCAGTTTCGTTAAAAGAAAAACGATTGTCTTTCATAAGCAGGTCTATTATTTCCAGTCCGAATTTTAAAACATTACTATTTATCATATTTTTCTCCATTAATATTATTTTTTGAATTTATCAAAAAAGCTGGTTTTAAAGTCAATTTCAAAAAACTTTCTGGCTTCATCAAAATTCATAATAACCCATTCTCTTGACTGTTTTGGCTCAAGAGTTTCGGGAAGTTCTTTTATAATTCTTGCCGCATCGTATGTCTGCCCTGCATTGTATTGTAAGATGTTTTTCTTTTTGTCAACAACAAACTGCTCTTTACTTGTATTCCATGCGTTTTTAATAGTTGTAATAACATTGCTTGCCGTAACTTTTTCACCAAAATAATCCATAAGAGTAAGCCGTCTGATATAGTCAGGAAGTTCATCTTCATAAAATTCACTGAAAATATCACAAATAATATTGGAGGATAACTCCAGAATATCGGGAGCAGATTCTGCTTCATCATCTTTCATATTTTCAATAAGTTCTGGAATTTTTTCAAACATACGTTTCAGATATTCACGATAAAAAGCAGTGGATATATTTTTCTGTACTCTGCGAACAGTGTTGCTTTTCATAACCTCTGTGTTGGTAAGTCCTGCTCTGACGTGACAGATAACTGTTCGTCTGATAATCTCCTGCGTAACCGCCTTGACATCTTCATTGGCACTGATAACGACAGCAGGATAGTTGACATTTTTATCCGCAAAGCCAAATATATCATTTTTTATTGTTTCAATGGCGTGCTGATTAAATCTTGTGCTTGTCAGGTCGTCAACAAGTATCGGAGCTCCTTTGACTTCATAACGCAAGCCGTCTATGGTTTTTCTTGTAAAATCACTGGCAGGAATTTTTGTTTTTCTGCCAATCATCATTGTTAAAAGTGTTTCCAGAAATGACGTTTTGCCTGCCTTGCTTTGTCCATAAATCAGCCCGAAAATGGGATAAGGCAAAGAGTTCTGGTTATATCTGTTTGCTGTATCACGCATAATTCCCATAAATGGCGAACAGAAAAACCAGTTTGCAAATTCAAAATATCTTCTTTGCATATTTTCATAATCACCATGAAACACCTCGTAACCGTTCATATATTGAATGAAAAGTGAAACGTCGTTTTTAATTTCTTCTTTTGACGGTGACAGGTCAAACTTTTTGCCATTCAGTGTCGCCGTACAATTATATGTATCAACAATAAACTGCGGAAATTCACGTCTTTTGTCACGCTCAACAGCCTTGGCATCGCATATATGGCTTCTCATGGTTGTGATAGTGGTGGGCGAAAGCATTATTTTTCCTTTTTTATCGGACTTTGGAAGCATTGGCTTTAAATCAGCGGAAATTCGTGAAATATCAAGTGCAAGTTCCACATCTTCATTTATATCTGTATCAGGAACAATTGCCAATACTTTTTTGATTTTTACAGTCTGAGAAACAGGAAGTTCGCCAATATTTTCCTCACAGTCCGCAACAGCTATAGCTTTTCCGCTAATTTCGTCAGTGCAGTCATCTTTTAGATTATTGTAAATGTTAAGATACCAGTTATATGCTTCTTCGCCATCTATAAAGGAAATATTTTCACGCTGTCTGCCTGAAAATGCATTATAAGACATATTTGCAGAACCCATAACAATTCTTTTTCGTCCGTCATTAGCCGATAAAAGATAAATCTTTTCATGAGAGAGCTTTGTTCTTGTAACTAACATTCTGAGGTCTTTTCTGTTTATTCTTTCAATAAGTTTATCTTTGGTTTTATCAGAACGTATACGTTCAAGAAGTACAGTCTGAAAAGCCATAACTTCATTAAGAGCATAAGACATAACCTGTTCACAGCCGAAAATAATCTCTGCTTTTTCAAATAGCTCAAGCAGTTTAGCGATAAAGTTTATTCCCGAAGAAAAGGTAATTGCTTTGAGCGTGTCAAATCCGCTGAAAAGCTCCCGCCAGTTCATTGAAAGTCCTTCAACAAAATCAAGCTTGACAACGTTTAAATTTCCCGTATTATCTTCAGCTTTGATTTCATCTTCATCACCAAAAATCGACATCTGCTCATTATCCATACTATATTTTCTCCTAAAGTCATATTATTAATGTAATTATACCATAAAACAGTACAACTTTCAATAGTTTTATTAAAAATATCTGTTCTTGAAAATCTTAATTGTTGCTTGTTGTTCTGTTGCTGTTTGTGAGCAGAAATCACAAAAGAAACTGTAAGAAGATAGATGATTTTCTATAATGTTTTAAGTGATATTGCTGAATATTTATACATAAAATAAAATCAGAATCTGGCATCTGCCTAAATGAAGTGTGCCGGATTTTTATTTATTTTTCTTTTTTATAATCCACTGACCATATCTTTTCCCTCCCGTACGTTCTATAACACCGTTTTCTGTCATTTTCTTTAAAGTTCTTTTAACTGTTGCAACGGATATACATAACGTTTTAGAAATTGCATTTTGTGTAACAGAAGGATTTTGTATAATAAGTTCAGAAATTCTATGTTCCAAAGTATCATCTAAAGTATCATTCAAAGTATCATTATGAGCCTTTGGAATTTTAAAATCTGATACAATGGAATTTGCATTAATATAAGACTGACGATAAAGATTGATTCTAAAGCCAATATCCAGATTCAGAAATTCAGGTTCAGGCAGTCCGTATTCTTTCATATCTTCTATTGCTCTTGGAATACCGCTTCCCCAGTTTTCTATTAAATTCATGTATAAAAAAGCAGATGCAAGAGCTTCATTTCGTGTTTTAGAATATCCTTCTTTAATATGATTAATTGTAAGTCCACGCATCAGTCCGCCTGGAGAAGTAATTTCAAGTCTGTTGTCATATAAAGCTACCTGAATATTTGAGGAGTCAATATAACTTCTGTGCAATACTGCATTTGTTAAAAGTTCACGGATAGTATTAGTGGGAAATTCATAAACATCTTCCCGTACAAGACCATTTATTCTTGCTCCAAGATTAATTTTTGCAAGAATATATCTGTACGCTTCCTCAAGTTCTTCTAAAATACTGCCTGAAAACTCCCGTCTGTCTACAAATATTGCTCTTGAGTTTCCCTTGAATATAGCACATTGTATTTTTGTAGGAATCGCTGAATCACCGGTCAGTAGTGCATAAGCATTTGAAGCAATAAGCAAGTCTTTCTGTTTTTGCAGAATCCCCCATGAAAGAAGATTGTTTATTGTAAGTTCCTTTACGTTTGATTTTTGTATATTATCATGACAATTTGATATTGCAATTTTTCTCATTTGCTTACAAAGCTCCTGAGCCTCTTTTGATGTTACTATTTTATTCGGACAAACAGATTTATCAAATCCTATTGGTGAACTTTCCGAAATCATTTCCCGAATCTGATAATCTTCTGCTGGTCTGCTCGTTCCGGCAACACGAATATAAGTTCCTCTTGTCATACCTTCTGATTTTAAATAATATGGACGCTGCATACCTGCAATAATCTCTACCACAATCAAAGTTTTTTCTGATACCGTCTGCACTGTAATATTTGGAATTATTGCAGGCTTGCAGGAATCCGCTATAATATTTGTAATAGTATCTATTTCTGAAAAAATCATATCTTTAGGGATTCCTACAATTTCAAGAGTATCATCTTTTACGCCAAATATAATTCTTCCACCATTGCAGTTAGCAAATGCAACAACAGTTTTCATAAATTTCTTGCTGTCTGCTGGACGTTCTTCCTTGTACTCTGTATTTACTGATTCTCCTTTTGATATTTCATCTATTATCATATTAAATCTCCAATCTAAAATAAATCCTTTAATATATTATATCACAAATAAAATAAAAAAATCAATATTTTCAATTGCTTTTAAGAATTTATTTAAATATAGGTAAACTGCCTTGCTGTAAATTTTTAATTTTTCCTCTATGATTTGAAAAAATAATTGTTCAAACTGTTCATGTAGCGTATCAACTCTTTCTGTTTCTTCTCATCTTATTATCTGATTCTTTTTCATTTTGTGAATTAGAGAGCAATTTTGCCCTTGCATCAAAGATAGCCTGTGCAATTAGGTCGAGTATTATTTCTTTGGTTATGATTTCACTCCTATATTAGTCAAGTATATTAAATGTGTTCATCATAAGCTTAATCAGTTCTTTAGCCATTTCTTTATCAACTTGAATAGACTGGCTGATCTTATCCTTCATTTCTCTTGTAGAGCTTCCATAGGTATCAATTTGAAAATATTTCTTTCCATCGCTTGTAAATGTTGTATATGTTGCTCTAACTTTGCTATGTACGCTGTTTCTATCTTTATCGAGCTTTTTTATATTATCCTTTGTTATAAGAGCCATATTTATTCTCCTTTAATCTCAGAAATAAGATGGTTAAGCCTGTACTCGTTAATTTCACATTCCCAAACAACAATAACTTTCCAGCCTTTTTCTCTCATTTGGTCATGATATTTTCTATCACGGTTCTTGTTATTTATGAGCTTGTTAGTCCAATACTCAGTATTTGATTTAGGCCATACAAAATTTGCACAGTCGTGCATATGCCAGAAACAGCCATTAACATAGATAGCTGTCTTATACTTAGGCAGTATGATGTCAGGCTTTCCAGGATACCTTTTATCATTTTTTCTGAACCTAAATCCATTGCGATGAAGGAAACTTCTAACTATGATTTCTGGTTTGGTATCCTTGCTACGTATATGAGACATGTTCATACTGCGGATTTCTTTACTATGATTATCAGCCATTTTATTCCTTATCCAAGTATGATGCAAGATATTCGGCAATAGCTTTAGCCAGTATTGGAGGAACAGCATTGCCTACCTGTTGATACTGAGAATCCTTTGTTCCGCAGAAAATAAAAGAATCAGGGAACGTTTGAAGCCGAGCCGCTTCTCTTACACTAACAGCTCTGTTTATAGTAGGGTGAATCCACATAGATTTACGGACGTTAAGAACCGTGCCTGACGGTTTTTCGTAGCATAAGCGCTGATAAATGGTGTTCTGAGTACGGCTCACGTCTGTGTATGTGTTTTCTTTCAATGCTGCATCGAGCGAATGAAAATTCTCGCCTTGTCCAAGAGCTTCAAATCGAGCTTTTGCAACATCTCTTGTTTGAGTAATGATATGATTGTAAAGTTTTTTGCTGTCTCTGAGAAATGGAGTGAGCGAAGTAGGCTCAAAGTCGTCTGTTAGTTCAACTCCATTGTCTTCAGATGGATCGAATACCGTTCGCACATTTTCAATATCTTTTATAGCATCTTTTACTTTTCTGTAATTATCTTCTGTAAATGTCCCTACAGGCATTTTAATTTTAGAAGCTATGCTTTTCTTTATGCCAATAAACACAAATCGGTTCCTTTTTTGCGGCGCACCAAATTCGATTGCATTCAGTACTCCCATATTAAAAGTATAGTTTCCAAGCATCTTAGTAATATATTCAAGAACCGAATATGACTGAATGATCGCAGTAATACCGTTCTCACAAATAAAATCATCTATTTGCAGTTCATTATCATATATCTCTTTAATTCGTGTCAAGCATCTTTGAATCATGATTGTTTTATCAATCCTTTTCACAACTTGATCTGCATCTATTCTTTCAGAAAAGAAATCACAGATAGCATCAGCAGCGTCATTGAAGCATTCATATACACCGTTATTATCAGCCTGATGTATCTTTTCAGCAAGTTTTAAATATTTTTTCTTATAACGGAATAAAGTTTCTTTGCACTTCTTCAAGTTTTTACGCTGACGATATGCAATATTGAGAAGTTTATAATCTTCCTCAGACCAAAGCCTTAAGTCCACCTCTTGTAAATCCTGAATATCTTCTGAGATTTCATCTGAATAGTATTTCTCTTCCAAAAGAAGAATTTCAGAAGGAACAGTTTCAATATTGTACTCCTTAATTATTGAGACCTCATCTAAACGCAAGTAAAACCTATGGACATAAGACTTGAGCATTTCAACATTTTCCATGACAAATGCTTTAGGTTTTAATTCTTTTACAGCTCTAACATATTGCTTTACAAGCATATTGTTTTGGTTTATAATATGATTCTTCTGCCTGTTAGCCATTGAGAAACCTTGACAAGGCGGACCACCAATTACAACATCTATATTTCCAAGTTTCTCTCTGAGTTTCTTATAGTTTGCTGTACATACATCGGAATATACTTCCGTTCCTGCATGATTTTTCTTGTAAGTTTCCTGTGCATTTTGATTTATTTCAAATGCGGCAGCAATTTCATATTTGCCTGTTTGCTTAAAACCCAGGCTCAGACCTCCGGCACCGGCAAACAAATCAATTACCTTATGCATTTCACTAATTCTCCTATTCTGACGGTGTATTATATAGAATCATTTTGAAAACGCTCTTTAAGCATTGTCCAGCAATCTTCTTTCTTACACCATTGAGTTACATTAACTCCCTTTGCGTTATTTGTATTTGGATTCATAAAATGATTCCATACTTTATAGCAGATATCTTCTATAAGTTGTGATACTTCAGGAGATATATTTTGGTGTTGCCATATGTAGTTGAGATCAACCCTATCACTATGATACTCTGACATCAGAGCTATTGTATAGTAATTGATCTGAGCTTTATATCCGCCGAAATTCTGAGCATCTACTATTTTATCGCACTGTTGAAAAAGAATAACTTGAGCAATAAGATTACAGTAGAACCTTTCATCTGGTTTGCCTATTTCACCTGATTGTATCATTTCTGAATATCTAATGAAGTTTGTTTCAAGTCCCTTGCTGACAATATCAGGGTGTCTCAGCCAACACATTGCACATTTAGCTGCCACAGTTTTTGAAATGCATTTGTTTTTAGGATTTTGCTCTTTGTACTTTCTTTTTGACGCAACAGTAAGCTGTCTATTTACTTCCACATTGTACTGTCCTCTTGCACGTTCATAAAACCATCGCTGAGAAGGTTTGCCTTTTTCAACAGGAATATAAACACGCCTTGACAGCTGCTCCAGCTTAATATGAAAATCATCATTAGCACTGAAATCAGACATAGTGATTTTGTTTTGGCTGTTTGCGTATCTTGATATGTTGCTAATTACAGTATCCATCTGTTCATAAGATTTGATTACAGTAAGCTTCATTTGAACGTTAACATTGGATAGATCAACTTTGTTTTGAAAAGCAGCATATATTGATGCTGTTGTTTGCCCACCATTAACTATCTGCCAGCCGACCAGTTCCTTTACGAGAATAAAATCATCGGAGCTTTCACTTTCACCAATGACTATTTGTTCAGCAATAGTTGAAATGCCATTATTGTATGCCATGAACATCGCAGGATTACTCTTTAAAGTATCTCTTATACCCTTGTTAACCTTTCCTGTTGCCTGAAGGAACGATCTTACATTTTTCTCAATAAGTCTCTGTCCTTCATCATGGTATATTTCCGCTAAACATTCTCCTGATATGTATCCGACATAGCAGTCATAAATATCGCTTTCCTGCGGTATTTTGATGAGCTTTAGCCGATACTTGTATTTGTTTTTGAAACGGATTACAAGTTTTTCGGCTTCCTTTCTCTGATAGACAGCCTGCACAAGACGTTCAATATCCCAAACATCGTATTTGACTGTGGTTTTATTAATCATCGCATCTTCCGGCAATTCGCTGTTAATGAGTTTATTTGTAAGAAGGACTACATAAAGGTTTTCAATCTTATCTTTATTGTCCTTAATAAACTCATATAGCATATATTCGTTTGATGATTCTTCCATTTCATCAAGAATACTTGCGCTTGAACAGCATAACTTATAGAACTTTGATGCCTGTTTGCATATTTTGGCGGTTTCTGACTTATTCAGCTTTTCAATTTTGCCGTTTTTCTCGTAGCAACTGACTATGAGTGTTAGACTTTGAAAGTATTCACTGAAAGCATATGCATTAACTTTAAACTTTTCAGACTCTTTCATGCAGTAGCTTACTTCTGCATCGGCTGTTTTAGATTCGCCAAAATCGGCAAGGTATGATAGAAAAACGCTTGTAAAGGCACTTTCGGTATTTTCAGAATGCTCCGAGGCATATTCCTTGACTTCTTCTATTAACTCTTGGTTGAAATCAGCTAATTCACGATTCTCCAATTAGTATGCCCCCTTTCAAAATATTTACTATATCATTCCATTTTATCACAAAATTAGTGCAGGCATTTAGATCAAGTGAATATGTAACCTCAGATATACCATTATCGAGATTTTCCGGGACGATATTCGGGAAGTCGACCTTCACCTCGTATGTCTGATGAGATCTCAGGTGAAATCCAAGTGTATATCGTTCTTCACATGAAGGAATATAGCCGTATTTAAACAGTTTTTCCTCAAAAAGAGATTTATATGGTTCTGATAGACCATTCTGTATAGATTTAATGATACCAGGCAGAGTTTCACCATCACTGCGGCTCTTTCTAACCATATTGACATACAGGAACAAGGTATTCTCTACATCTTTAGGGTTAAGCTGGTGTTCACTGCTTATTCTTATCTTTTCAGTGGATTTTGCAGATGTTGTTTTTACTTCAATCGCTGAATTATTTACATAAAAATCGTGAGGTTCCTTATCTGCACCGCTCCAAAATGATATGGCTTCATTGCCAAAATTGAATATAAGCTTTTTGAGAACGAGTAATTCCCCATAGAGTCCTTCCTGCAATTGCTCAGACATAATCACATCGGAATTTAATGCAAAAAACTTCTTCCACTTGCTCAAAGTGTCTGACAAGCAACTTAGCATCTTCTTTTGTGTATTTATCTTTTCAAGCTGATCAGTTATATCATTGGCTATTATCTCGAAGATGCCGCTGTCATAGTCCTTTGACTGAGAAATTATTATGTACTCATTCTCGCTGTTGGAGTTTTGATATTCAGTAATATGATCATATGCAAACTCTATTCCGTGCCATTTAGGGAAACGGTTCAGCGGTTCCTTTTGACAATCTTTAGGAAGCATCACTGCAATAATTCTTTGCAGATCCTTCGTAGCAACAATATAAACTATTCGTATTTTGTTTTTCAGGAGAATACTTCTATTCAAAACTGTTAAACTGGAATTCTCTGCTTTTTTGAAGTCAGTAATGATCTCCTGATATATTTTTATTGCATTACTCAAAATTCATCACCATTTTCAATTGCTATAGGATTAAAACGATATGTAACATTATTTCCTTTACCTTCATTGTCAGGAAATATCGCAATAAATCCAAAAGGTGTTTTATAGGATTGCCCTTCTATTTTTAATCCTTTTATTTCTTCCGTGTCAAGAGGACAAAGAATCAATAATCCTCGATCTCTTGACCTAAGCTGCTTTCTTATTTTATCATCGCTCTCGTCATTTGCTTTCATCTGATCTTTTTCTTGTATCTGCTCCTGCGAAAAATCAATATATTCTTCATCTTTGGATTTGAGTGATTTAATGGAACATACGAACGAATCACAAGCATACTGACCTTCACTTCTTTTCAGACCTTGTCCAATAGTATAACTGCCGATAGACAGCGGAGGATTAGTACGACCAGTATTCTTTAAGCATACAGTCCAGGCAGTAAGCCCGCCAAGCTTGATCTGATCTCTGATATATTCAGCCATATATAGTGAATTAACCTTGTTTGCTTTTTCAGATGTACGATATTCCGAAAGAAAATCTGCAACAAGACTGCCGTCAACATTATCCCAAAAGACATGATTTGTACCTGATTTTCTACCGAGTTTCTCCCAATGATCGTTGCTTTCAGCTCCAAGTTTGAATATAAAGTTTTCGACGGCTTCAAAATTACGATTGTAAGTATTTGCATTAATATCAATAGATCTTGTTTGGCTTACTGTGTTATTAAAGGTCAAAGTTCGTTCCTGTCCTGTTTTAATCTTATTTCTTGAAGAAATAAGCATATCGGGGTGAGAAGCTATTCTTAACCCGAAATCCATAGGAGTACGATTATATTCATTCATATAGTGAATCTGATTACGGAGATTTTCGGTTGCAAATGAAACAACCATGAACCAGCGGAACAGTTCATCAGAAACAAAAAGACGGCAAAGGTCAGTATATTTAGGTCTGAAACCAAACCATCTTCCCATCTGCATAAGCGTATCATACATCTGAGAAGAACGCATAAAGAAACTTACAGTCAAACCTTCAAGTGTTAATCCTCGTGAAAGCTTATCTCCGCCAATAGCAATAACATTAAGCTGACGGCCTTCGTCTTTAAATTCCTTATAGCAAAGAACATCATCACTTTTTCCGTTAATCTCAAACACTCTAATCTGATGGTTTCCGATAAGACGCTTGATCTCTGTTTCGATATCAATCCAAGAGGAGCAATCTACGCCTTCCATATAGACAGAGAAATCCTGTTGCATTTTCTTCGTTGTCGGGACAAAGTCATCGTCCCATATATTATGCATAATATCAAATATTTCAGTATCTCCGCCATTAATGTAAGACTGCACTTCGCCAAAATAATCATCAACCATTGATTTCAAGGAAGATTGAATATCATTCAGTCTGTTCACATGAATCAGCATAGAGTTAGGTTCCAAGACTTGCCCTCTAACATTTCTTGCTGCTGTTATAATAATAAAGCAAAGGATCGCTTTCTTCAATTCGTCAGGAAGCGAAGAGATTATTTGCTTGGTCTCTGAATCAATGAAGTTATCAAGTTCAGTTTTTATTTTTCTGCGCAGTGGCATTATTTCACTGTTTTCATCTTCTCCGAAGAATTCCATTGCACCAACGTAACCAGTAGGCTTAGGAAGGCATACAATAAAATCCTTTGGAAATAAATCATCTTCCAGTTCGGAATCATTTATCTGCGGAGGAATAAAGATGTTAGCATACGGCGTTGCGGTATATCCAACATAAGAACGGCATGAAAACAAAGACAGTATCCTTCTTATCAGCTCATTGATCTTAGACACTTCAGAATCATCTCTGATTTCTCCGCTGCGGTCAGTCCTGTATCTTGTATTAACAGAAGCCTGATCTGCTTCATCATCAATTACAAGCAAAGAGTATTCGCAAGGGAACAGGCTTGTACCGTCAGGATTTTGAACAGCAGCGTGGTTTTTTGATAAATTATCATAGACATACTGTAATACTTTGCTCTGTTTCTTTACAATAAAGATTTTTGGCTGATCATACTGTCTGCTGACTCCAGCTCTGCTCTTAGTAAAATCGCCTTTTTCATCTCTTGAGGTAAGAGCTTCAATTGACTTGTCCATTTTAATATTAAGAGTGCCAACTCCAATTATAGAAGGAACAAGCCCGGATTTTTGCTTGAGATACTCAATGCTGGTTTCAAAGCCAAGTACTTCCTCATCAATACGCATCTGCGTCTGGCTTCTCAAATTATTATGCATACCAGCAAGAACGATTATTATTTTATATCCTGCATCCACCGCCTTATTTATAAGTCCTATGTAGTTAGCGGTTTTACCAGACTGAACATATCCAAATACAGCTCCATATGATTTCTCAGGTACACCGGAATTAGGATTAGAGATACAGTTCATTACGAAATCAGTTGGTTCATTAATGCTTTTCTCGATTGTTTTCTGACTCCATTTTTTTGTACCTGATAGATAGGCTTTATATCTATTCCAGTAAGTCCCCTTAAATCCCAGTGATTGTCTGAATTTATTCCACCACTCTCTGTCTTTTCGATCATCTGCACTGAGCATTGATGCTATATCATTGGAAGAAAAGCTAACATTTTCATAAAGATAATTGCGAAGTTCATCAGTATCCGATACAAGTCTGCCTAAAACGGCTATAGTTTCTTCTATAGCGGTTTTTCTTTCAGTACCGTTCTCTATTTTTCCAATACAAATATCAAATGCGGCTGTAAAATTTCTAAGATCATTTTGATTCATTGCAAGCCTCCGTATATATGTTATCAAAATCGTCCATCAAGATAATATAATCAGGCAACTGTTGGAAAAGGCTTCGAATTTCTTCTTTTGAGTTGCCGTTGGTTATTAATGTTGTAATCAGTCGTTTAACTTGATAGGCGAGATCATTATATTCGTTTTCAGGCAAATTGCCTTTGCTTACTGACATATCATTAACTCCTGAAAGCTCCATAGGAGAGCATTTTTCAACAAGGTTCAAATATGCGTTTAACAGTTCTTTTTGTTCAGGAGTAAGTGATGTTTTAAGTTTATTCAGCAAAGTATGCTTCTTATTGAGGACAAAAGAATATGATCCTCTTGAATCTTTTCGCTGTTCCCAAACATAACTCAGCTGAGGCGCATTCGCATTTCCTTTTCGGTCAGAATATGTACCTCTTGAATTATATACCTTAACCGACTGTCTTGTTGCTTTCTCGGCAGCAAGTCGAATAATATCATCGGTATAAGCAGGCGGGACAGCTTTCGATTTTTTTATATCAATCTGCCAGTCAAAGTCGCTGTCTGAATATACATCCAGTTGTATTCTTGCCAGGTTAAATGACATTTCCTTTTTAAATAAGCCAAACCACGTTCCATAGATGATTAGACGTTCATTTCGGTAAACGTAGAATCCCTGATGATGCAACCAGCCTTTATATCCACCAGCAACTTTTACTTCATCATCGTTGAAAAACTTGGTTTTATGAGGCAGAACATAAGGACGTATAACAACCGTATGCCCATTTTTGATTACTTCCTCAGGTTCTAATTCTTGACGTGCATTGTTGCTGGGAATAAAGGGATTCCAAGGAGATAATGGCGTTCCATTTGCAATAATAGATATTTTGCCCATTTCCATAAACCTGTGAAATACAAGCGAAAGATGATTTTTCACATTATCAATAATCTTATAGAATTTTTTCTTTTCATAAGCAGAATCAGATGATATGATCTTATCAATGTTTGATATGCTTACCACCGTTCCATTATCATACTCCGAAAGCCTGTCAGACAGTTCCTTGATAAACAAGGTGGAATTATCTTCAACCAGTATCTGCCATTGATCTTCTTTTCTTACATAATCTAAATCCCAGCTTGCATTATTAATTATTCCGTTGCTTTTTGAAAGAACAGTCAGTTTCTTTCCGAGGGAAAAAGACGCAGTTTTCATTCCCATACCAAATCGACCAAGATCGTGAATACTTCTTGAATCAAGCGGATCAGATGAACCTATATTCATAGATTTTAATAATTCCTGTTTAGACATACCTTCACCATTATCTGAAATGATAATGCTTTGCTCTTGCCAGTTAAACTCTATGGAAACAGTTGAAGCATTTGCTGATAGACTGTTATCGATAATGTCTGCTATTGCCATTTCAGGAGTATAACCAACAGAGCGAAGTGAAGAAAGCAGAATATTAGCACTCGGTATAGAAGTAATAGGTTCACTCATTGCAGATTGTCCTTCCGTATGATATAATTGATTTTATTATACCATATTTTGACAAATTATTCAATAGCTTTTCTATAAAAAATAACGGCTGATGCTAAAAATTAAAATTGTAAAAGTAGTAAAACTAACCAATCTATTCAACTTTGACTCCACCAGAATCAAAGTCCCTGATTTTGTTCCCTCGGCTTTTTGATCTTAGCCACCGTCGTCACATTGAACCCATACTTCTCCAGAATTCCCTCAGCGAGAGCTTTGATCTCAACTTTATACTGCCTTCCCAACTCATACAACTCGGCAGACGGCAAGCCGTTACGGATCAGTCTCTTTTTGAGCGCCATCATTTTATCCATACGCTCCTGCTTTGCCTGCATGAATTCATCGTAATCATCAGGATGAAAGCGGTCTATCTCCACCACATCGAGGTATCCCTTGTATCTTCGGACATAAGAATCGTAGTCTTTCTTGATGGCAGAATATTCCTGCGTATTCTCCTCGATGATTTTTTCTTTTTGTAGTTTCTGTGCCTCAATGCACTCTGCGGAATGACAGCATACCTCGCCCTCTGTTCCGAGGAACAGCTTATGGCAGAAACCGCATTCACAGACCGTCCACTTACTGCGATGCACAAGCTGCCCGATCTCCGCAAGGACGGTCAGCAGACAGTTGTCACTCTCGTGAAACACATTATATGTATAATCATCAATGGCGATTACCGTTCTTCCCGATACAAGAGCGAAATGCTCCATAGTAACATTGTAGCTGAAATACGCTTCGCCGCATAGAAAAGCGAGCTGCGTATCGAAAAAAATGTTGATACGCTCAGAGATAGCTGTCTGAATTTTGTTCCTGTTCAGCTTGGCAAGCACCACGTCATTCGGCTTCAAGAGTTGATAACGCTCAGCATCATACAGATCAATGACCGCCGATACAAAACCCCTGAAAAAGATGTTTTCTCCATACTCGGCAACAAACCTTGCGATCATATCCTCGGTGCTTACCTCAATGCTCCTGCCGATACGCAAGGCTCTATGAAGCCTGTTCCGAAACGTATCAAATGGCTCGGTATTCTCACGAAAAACTTTTTGCTGATTCATAAGCTCATCAAAGGTGTATGTCCTCGTGTTCAGTACAGCACCGTGTAAGCTATTCTGATCATTCTGTACAAACTGTGCGATGTCGATTGTGCGGTCTGTTTCGTTTATACGGTAAATTGTGGTAGCTTTCATACTTTCACCTCGTTTTTGGTATCTTATCCTATTATATCATATAATACACAATCTGTCAATAATATGCGTATTCTAATAAAACTATTACGTATTTTGAAATATTATGCGTATTTGATTGGAGGTATACGCAATGTCCTCACTTAGCCTCGATTAGAAATGTTACAATGTTCATATCAGCAGGAGAAAGATAGTTGACACACTACAAAACATCAGAAATGACTGATACAAATTTGAATGACTACAATCAGTGGGTTCAGCCCACCTCTCTCCGTCCCGATGGGATAAACCTCTTGAAGTTCCCCGTGAACGCCCTGCCACCTATATTAAGAGATATGGTGCAGGCGATAGCGACAACCACCTCAACGGACGTTGCAATGGCTGGAACTGCCCTGATTTCTTCGGTAAGCTACTGCTTTTCTGGAGTTTACAGAATGTTGGGCAAGCATGACCACACTGAACCGCTCGTAATCGATGCACTCACGATTGCCGAACCGAGTTTCAAGAAATCACCTGTAATTTCAGCGATAAAACGCCCTTTTTCGCAGTTCACGCACGACTGGAACCAGAATAAAACCGATATTTTCAAATGTCATGCAGAAAGAAAAATTCTTGAAAGTCAGCTTATTGCACTTGAAAAGAAAGACGGTGTTACAACGGACGAAATCGCCGATTTACAGACGCAAATCAGCAATATTCAGGAAAATAATTTTCGCCGTATCGTTGTTGATGATGTTACGCCAGAGGCACTCGTGCGACTTCTTTATGAAAACAAATCTCTGCTGATGATTTCAGACGAGGCGGGTATGCTCGGGAATTTCAACTCATGAACTTTAAACATTTAAGCACATTAAAATTTTAAAATGTCTAAAATGCTTAAAGTTCACAAAACTAAAACTCGACAAGAGAGAAAGAGGAGTTTTTATGACAAAGATTGAGAAAGAAAAAATCGCCGACCAGATTATGACACTGTTAATTCAGCTTACAAATGATACGGAAGTTTCCGAACCTACCGAAAAGCCTGTTGAGATGCTCACGGTCAAGGAATGCTGCAAAGAAATCAAGGGACTTTCTGAGAACACTGTCCGCAAACTTGTGGCACAAAACAAGGTGAAATTCGTCCGCACCGGAGAGGGTAAACGTGGAAAAATTCTCGTCAATAAAGCTGACCTGATTTCTTATTTTCAGAAGTGATTTCGGCAGCTCCGTCTGCCGTTCAGCCTCGCAGAGCGCAACAGATACTTTTGATAGACGGATTTCGGCTGTCGAAAGTATCTTTGCGTTACTTTCGCAGAAAGTAACAAAGGCAGAGTTTGTGAATTTCATTTTGTAAAAGGAGTTAACAATGAAAAAGACGATTAGTGCGGTCATCGGCAAAGGAAGTACTCGCCACAACAACCGAAAAATTATTACTGAAAATGTTGACAAAGATAAAATTTCAAATAATATCACGATAGTTCAGGAAGATGTTAAAGCGGTCTATCATGAACTTTTTGACAAAGCACTTGAAAAATACAACGCAAAACAGACCTGTAAGGACAGGCGTATCAAGGACTACCACGAGCATAGCCGACAGGAAAAAGAGTTCCACGAGGTAATTTTTCAGATTGGCAACCGTGATGATACTCACATCGGTACGCCTGATTCAGAAATTTGTGCGGATATTCTGAAACAGTTTGCGGAGGACTTTCAACGCCGAAATCCACATTTGAGAGTATTCAATGCTGTAATTCACATGGACGAAGTAACTCCGCACCTGCACATTGATTTTGTGCCGTTTGCAACCGAACAGAAAAGAGGTCTGTCAACCAGAGTATCACTTACAAAAGCGTTGGAGCAGCAGGGGTTTAAAGGTGAAGAAAAGCTGAATACTGCCTCGAAATTGTGGATTGAGAACGAGAAACAGACGCTTGCAGGACTTATGGAAGAACGTGGAATTGAGTGGGAACAGCTCGGAACGGAAAATCCACACCTGAGTGTACTGAATTACAAAAAACAGGAGCGACAAAAGGAAATTGTACAGGCTGATGCACAACTTTCAATAACGCAAAATCAGCTAATTTCTGCGGAAAATACGCTTTCATGTTTTCAGAATAAAATCAGTTCCACGCACGAAGAACTGGAGCAGTTAAGAAATACGGCAAACGATATTCTGCGGTATATTCCCGATTTTGAAAAAAATTCAAAAACAGAGAAAAAATTTGACGATATACGTCTTGAACTCGACGAACAGTTA
>CAYWPN010000021.1:0-40700 GCA_964460175.1 uncultured Alistipes sp.
TCGCAGGAACTAAAACCATGTCCGCTATTGAAAAATTCCAGACTGAAAACGGTCTTGGTACTGGCTATCTCGGCGGCGAGGACTGGGAAATATTACTCAAATGAACAATATTTTATGGACAAAACAAATCCTTGATGAATTTATCCGTGCAGGCTGTCTGAGTGAGGACGAAGAGAAAATTATTACTGCAAAGGCTCACGGCTGGACAAGGGCAAAAATGTCAATGTGTTTCAATATGTCAATCAGCAATGTTGACAGAATTATAAGAAAATGTATGCAGAAATACGACTGCTGTCAGAAAAATTCTGATATTCTGCCTGAAAGAAAAAGAAAGCTCAAAAAACTTAATCAAAAGCAAAAAGGCACGCAATAAAACGTGCCTTTTCTTTCTTTTTGATAAAAGCATCTTAAAAATATGATACTTTAGTCTGTATAGCAGTTATTATTATATCACATTTTCTCAAAAAATGCAATAGTTTTTTGTCAACAGAAATTAAAAATTAAGTGTGTACCTTTGATTTCACAATGGGGATATTCTTGTACTCAGGCGAAAGAGTGTCAATATCAGCGAGTACGTGCGTTCATTTTCTGCAATGCCAATCTTCTCACCTTGTCTCATGCTATTGAGTTCTGTTTTTTGCGATTGAACTCACCTCTTTCTATATCATACTTTATATTTCAATAAAAAAATTAAAGTCGCCATAAATGACGACTTTATTGAAAAAATGCATATAAGAAATGACCCGACGTGGTCCGCATTGTTAAGAGGCGTGTCGGGTTTATCTTAAAAGTTTTATAGTGCAACCATAGGATTCACGTAAAGCGTTGAATATGTTCTAAGACAGTGTGGGAATCGAACCCACTATCTTTTATGGCAATATACGCATAACTACCCTCACCAAAGCGTTCACTGCCTACTATGCATTGCTACACCTTTTTACCGGTTACTATAAATCTATTTATTATAATTGTACTACATATCAATTGCTTTGTCTATTAGTAATTTATATAAATTCAATCAGTGACCTTTGTGCAATATCACAAATTTATGAAAATATCTTGATATAAACATTTAGACAAAAAAACTATGTTTTTTATGCCCTGATACAGTTTTCTGATTTGTCAATGCTGTAAAGTTATAGTGAAATTATAGTAGAGTTTCAATGCAGAAAAAGTGAAGTCTATGAGCAGAAAATTATGATATTATATTATCAGCAAACAAAGAACGGTGATGAAAATGAGTTATATATACACGAATCCAAATCCCGACAGGAAAGCGGTCGGCGACTGTGTAGTCCGTGCGATAGCTATTATTTCAGGCGAAGAATGGGAAAAAGTATACATGGATTTAGCAATTCATGGTCTGATGATGCACGATATGCCGTCAAGCAATGCGGTATGGGGCGACTATCTCAGGAGTAAGGGCTATTCAAGGGAACTTATTCCCGACGACTTTACAGTCTGTGATTTCTGTGATAAAAATATCTGTAACAGGTGCATACTTGCTACGGGTACACACGTTATAGCGGTCGTTGACGGTGATTACCTTGACGCATGGGATTCGGGATATGAAGTGCCGATTTACTACTGGAAAAGAGATGATGAAACTTGAATATGGGCTATAATACTTACAATCCGTACTTTCAGCAGCAGCAGTTCGGACAGACTTTTCCGCCTGCATATAATTCCCCGTATCAGCAGAATATGGTGCAGACTCAGATGAATACTCAGCCTGTACCCATTCCACAGGTTACAGCACAGCAGGACCAGTCCGGCAGCGGTATGATATGGGTACATGAAAATGAGGTCAATAACTACCTTGTCGCACCAAATTCAGCGGTGGCACTATGGGACATCGACAAGCCGTTTGTCTACAAAAAAGAAGCTGATGCAAGCGGTAAGCCGTCTGTAAGAATTTACGAACTTGTTGAAAGGCAGTCAAATCAGCAGACTGCAACGGTTGTACAATCCGATGAATACGCTCTGAAATCCGACTTGCAGAATGCAATGTCAAGAATAGCAGAACTCGAAAAAATTTGTAAGGAAGGTGCTTGATTATGGCAAATCCATTCTTTAAATCTATGGGAAATACTCCACAGGAAAATATGTTTTCCCAGTTCCAGAATTTTATGAATCAGATGAAAGGCAGAGACCCGAATGCTATACTTAATGAAATGATTTCTTCGGGCAAAGTTAATCAGTCACAGCTTAATACGGCTCAACAGCAGGCTCAGCAGCTTATGGGTCAGTTTGACAGCATGAAATCTATGTTCGGTTTCGGAAAATAACAAGTCAATAACGGTATTAATTCCGTTAAATTTTATACATAAGGAGGACAAAATATGTCTTTATCAAATGAAATGTCTCCGGCAGATATCCGTGCGTGTACCTGCAACGACAACTGCGGAAACGGTAACGGTTGGGGCGGCGACTGGTCTCAGTGGATTATAATCTTCCTCATATTTGCCATGTTCGGCTGGGGCGGTTTCGGCGGCGGATTTGGCGGCGGTATGGCTCAGCAGGGCTATGATACCCGTGCCGATTTGCAGCGTGGATTTGACAATCAGTCTGTAATGAACAAGCTTAATGGTATTGAAAATGGTCTTTGCGACGGTTTCTATGCTCAGAATACCAATATGCTTACTGGTTTCGGTAATCTCACGCTGAACAATGCACAGAATACCGCACAGCTTCAGAACTCAATGAATCAGGGCTTCAACGGTCTTAATACCGGACTGATTACACAGGGTTACGAAACACGTCTTGCAACACAGGAAATCGGTTCACAGATTGCCGACTGCTGCTGCAAAACTCAGCAGAATATCAAGGACGTGAATACTCAGTCTGTTATGAATACTTCTGCTATTCAACAGCAGATTCAGAACTGTTGCTGCGAAGCCGAGAAAATGGCTATACAGTCACGCTTCGACGCTGCCCAGAATAACTGTGCTACTCTTCAGGCAATTGATAAGGTCGGCGACAGAATTATTGATTACATGGCTGCTCAGAATGCTCAGAACCTCCGTGACGAGAATCAGGCACTCCGTCTTGCTGCATCTCAGCAGGCTCAGAACAGCTATCTTGTAAATCAGCTCAGACCTTGTCCGATTCCTGCTTATTCCGTTCCAAATCCTTTCTGCTGCAACAGCGGATATGCTTATAACGGAAACTGCGGCGGCTGTGCCTGCTGAAAATTTAATACCTTATAACTTTTCATGAGAGATTGAAATGTTCAGCTCCTTTGCTGATAAAAATTACAAGAACAGCGGGGGAAAATTATATTCTCCTGCTGTTTTTCTGAAAGGATTGATAAAAATTGGCAGAATACACAAATGCCGCATTACAGAACGTTGCGGCAGGTCAGAACGTACTTTTAAATGAAACTCCTGTCAGGGGTCAGGCTTGCATAATTCACCGTGACGGTTCAGGCATTGTTACTCTCAGAGGGCTTACAAATCAATGCAAGGCTCGTTTCCGTGTGAGTTTCGGTGCTAATATCAGCATACCAACAGGCGGTACTGTAGGTGCAATATCAACTGCCCTTGCAATCAGCGGTGAACCGCTTGCGTCGGCTACGGCTATTGTTACTCCTGCGGCTGTCAACGAGTTTTTCAACGTCTATGTTTCGGCGTTCATTGACGTACCAAAAGGCTGCTGTCTCACTGTTTCAGCAGAAAATACAAGCACTCAGGCGATTAATATTCAGAATGCGAACCTAATCGTTGAGAGAGTTTCTTAAGGAGGATTTATATGAAAGCACTTTATGATATTAAGGATATGCTCCACAGGGAACTTGAGGATTATGCTCACAAAGGCAAAGTTTCTGCTGGTGACATTGAAGCTATCCACAAGTTAACTGATACCATTAAAAATATTGACAAAATCTGTATATACGAGGAAAACGATTACAGTTCCAAAGGCGGTGAATGGCAGGCTTACGGCTCTTACGATACCGACGGAAGAAGTATGAGGGGCAGAAGCCGTGACGGTCGCAATGACGACGGGTACAGCGGCAGAAACCGTCACTACGTCCGTGGTCACTATTCCTATGACGATGCCAAAAAACGTATGTACCACGAACTCAGTGAAGCTGCTGAAATGGCTACTACTGACCGTGAACGTGACATAATCAACCGTGCTATGCGTGAACTCGAAAACGCATGATTTCTCAGAATGAACTTGAAAAAGAAATTCGGGAGCTTGAAAATGCTCCCGAATCCTATCGCACTTATGAGAAATTAGCTGTTCTTCGTGCCGTCTACAATGATTACTACGCTGAACCTGAAATGTTCATGCCCATGTCAGTTGATTCCGCCAAAATCCCCCGCATAAGCGATTCCAATTTTGCTAAAGCCATTGAGGGCATGGATTCCCGAAATTTCTGGGAACTTATTGACGAACTTATGTCCACACTCCAAATTCTAAATCCTCGTCTCTATAACAGTGTTATGCGTAAAATCAACGAAAAATAAGTCAACGGGTACTTCCCCGTTGACTTTTTGTGGCAAATTTCATGGCAAGTTTCACCGCAAAATGCTGTTTTCTACCGCAAAATTTTGAGTTTTAAAACAATATTCTGCGGTAATAGTAATAAGAAAAACCGCTGTATTTCGGTAATTCCCGATTTACAGCGGTTTGCTTTGAAATGGAGGCGACGAGAATTGAACTCGTGTCCGAAAACCTATTCATGCAACTTTCTACGAGCGTAGTTTATCAATTAAAATTCCCTGAACTAACCGCCGGTAAACAGGCTGAAAGCACAGGTAGTCCGGATACAATTCAGCGGTACGGACACACCGGAGAATCGTTCACCGTTAATCGACGCCCAGCAAGCAGTCACGGTACTCTGCAAGAGGACGGAAGCAGACTTAAGCTGCTACCAGTGCACTATTTCTAGTAACTGTAATATTTTTTCTTGCGTTTATATTTAAACGTAGTGCAGTTTAAGGAGATTACACAGCAGCTCCGCTCGCTTATCACACTTCAAAATCCCCGTCGAAACCTTTACGCCCCCGACTTTTCAGAAGTGCATCTGAATAATAATATTATACACCATATTTACTGAAAAGTCAAGGGATTTCACAAAATTTTTTTGAATATTCCTGTGGATTTTTGTTGAATTATTGAATTATCTGAATTTCAATTCCGAGTGCACCATATTTTTCCTGATTTTCTTTGGAATAAAACTTTTCCATGTGACATGGGTCGGGAACTTCGCCTGCTCCGTAACCCATTTTTTCTTTTGGAATTACGGCAAACAATTCCTGAAACGATTTAAAATGGTGCAGTGCCGTCACCCGTACCGTAAGTTTTTCAGTATCATCACCGATAAGCGTAAACTCAATAAAATCGCCCGTCCTGACTTTCTGTCTTTTTTCGTCATTCAGACGGAGTTCAATTGTTTTCAGTCCCGATTTTATCTTATAAAACGGTTCTTCTGTTAATTTCATGTAGTGAAGCATATTTTCCTCCTTAATAGCAGTCATATCCGAAAAAAACGTCATCAAAATTCAGATTTGCCAAATCTTCATCATTTACAAAAAATTGGCACACACCGCAGTCGTTCCACATTATATGGATTTTTTCGTTTTCAATGGAATCCATCTGGAAAAGCAGGGTGTTATGTCTGCTGTTTTCGGGACGTATATCGTAGTTTATATAATACGCATTGCCTAACAGACAGCTTCCGAAAAAGTCATCGAAATCACTGTCATCGTAAATTTCGTAAAGCTGAATTGTACTGTCAAGAGGAATACCGAGTTCCTTTGCGGTTTCGTGGAGCAGATTATAAGCGGAAACGTCGTATGAACTTATCGGAAACATCTCTTTCCGAAACGATATACCGCATTCGCCCGAAAATACCTCATTGCAGGGAATTTCCAGTAAAGCTGTATTACTTTCCTTGAATGATTTGTCAATTGATTTATGATATACAACTTTTGTCTCGTCGTTGACTGAAATAAAAAATTGCAGCATTCCCTCTTTTGAAAGTTTATCGTTTTCGGGAATTTTACTGAGATTGAACTGTGCAAGCAGCTGCATTTCATTTCCCTCACTGTCAGTGGGATAAGGGCGGGACAAATCCCAGTAAGGCAGACCGCCGAACTTGCTGTCGAAAACTGATGGATTTTTTTCGGTATCGGGAATAATTAAAAATCCTTCTTTTACCGATTTTTTCTTTATTGTATCAACAAGACGTTCAAAATCCTTTTCAGGCGGAAGGTCAGGTATTCTGAAAATAAGACGAGGTACGGGCTTAACATTCAGTTCCTCCAGTCTTTCACTGCGCAGCCCTGCGACGAGCATAAAAACTCCCAGAGCCATGAACATTATAAATACTCCAACTGCCCCGAAAAAATCAACCTTTGGAGTTATATTATATTCACTGCAAAGGCAGAATAAAAGCGACATTCCAAACGATGTGAGCATAACTCCCAGTCCATAAAGCACTGTTCCGCCGAAAGAAATCGGTTTTTTAGTCAGTCCATGGTGAACCATGCTCACACCGATTACTATTCCGGCAACCGCCACAGGTACTGGAGTTGAATCTGCCAGCCAGTTCAGCGATGTGTAATCAATGAAATACACCAGTCCCGTTATCAGAAATGCCAGCCACCAGAGAGCCAGTCCTGCTCCGATTACTACATTAAGAATCCTGCTGATTAAACGAAATATCTTTTTGAATTTAATCTCTCTTCTATCTACTTCCCAGTTATCAATACGCATAACTGTCCTGTCGGTTCTTGTGAAAGTGATTTTCCCTGATAATACGTCCACAAGAAAATCATACGCATCATTACGGTTTGCTATATTCTGCTCGAAATTCTGTCCGTCTATGTGCATTCTCACACAATATTTCTCATACACAATAATATTTCTGTCAGGAATTTCAATCACGCCGTTCTTGTCGTCGTACTTCACGTCATAACCGTTTCTGCGGAGTTTTCCGGCAAGTTTATTCAATTTCCTGCACCTCGTCAAAAAGTATCTGCAAATTTTCGTTAACGAGAGTATTCTTATGCCAGTGACCCGCAAACCACTTTTTAAACTCCAGTTTTTCGCTGTAAAGCCATTCAAAGTAGCCCGTAAGTTCTCTGTCATTATCGGCAGGAACTTTTTTCAGACGATATATTGCCGATTCAGGAATAGTATGTGTAATGACGTAATCGACAGAATATCCGCATTTTTCAAGGTTCTCCTCCGCTGTTCTGTATTCCTCATTCGTGGGGAGTTCAGCACTCCACCAGCTTATGCCCTCACGTCTCATAGCCTTGTCAATCGAATACGCACCGCCCATAGTAAAGAACTTTCTGCCCTCGATTTCAAACACCTGTCCACGCATAAGATGACATATATTGTCTGATATTCTGTGGACTTTTCCGCCGTTCCATTCTTCAACGGGATAAGTGTAAAGCAGGTCAAAATCCTCATGATTGCCGTCCACGAACAAGAATTTAAACGGCTGGGATTTGAGTATCTTCAGGAAATAGCGGTGATATTCGTCATTCCAGACAAGACCGAAGTCACCGCAGACAATTACGGTACTTCCTGTCTTAACTCCTGCTTTGTAAATTCTGTTCATGAAATCGTTGTATTCGCCGTGAACGTCGCCTGTAATATAAATCATAAAATCAACTCCTGATAAAAAACGCCGTTTATATCAAACGGCATTTTCATTGAATTATTTGATAACAACGCCCCAGCTGTTACTGCCGACTTTACTGTAGATATTCATGGAAACCTGCTTTTTCTGATATTTGTAGAAAAATACAATTCCTGCGACAGCGGCAGCGGTAAGAACAACCCCGACGACAACTCCGATGATGCCCTTGACAGCAACAAGCGAGATAATCCACACAAGTGCAATGACTGCAATAAGTATAGGCAGATAGAACGAAGTAAAAGTTCTGCCTGTCACACGGATATAGTATAGAATATCTTTCTGACTGAGGTTTTCATAGTGGCGTGCGATAAAGTTATCGGGTCTTGCCCATTTGCAGAATGCTTTCAGATTTGGAAAATCCACATCGAAATTCTGCCCTGTCTCCGTCACACGATAGCTGACGGAAATACTTCCGTCCCCCTTTTCCCCGCAGTCCATGATATGAACGAGAGTACCGGCGGCTGCCTGTCCGCTCATTGATTTTGCAACAACATATTTTCTGTCAACAGCTTCATCAATGCTGTAAATATATAGTGCCATAAAAAACTTCCTTTCATAAGATATTTTAGTTTGATTTTATTACCAGCCTGTATCGAATGAGAAATCATCTTCGTCGTTTGAAACGAGTTCCTGAATCTGCTGTCCGAGAAGTTTCTGCTTTGATTTATATACATCGCTGTCTGAGAGTTCCTTGTTTTCGTCGGAAAGAGCAACACTCCTGCTTCCGATTTGTGAAGCAGTTACAGCTACAATCTTAATCATTCTGGCAAGCTGTCCTCCTGTGTAAGCGTGTACAACTGTATCGGGACTGCCTGTAAATTCTGCAAGCATATCGTCATTTGCCTCATTGCCTATTCCGAGAGCGGCTTTCATGCCATAGTTGAACCAGCTGTTAGCCTTAAGCATTCCAAGACCTTTTTTATAGTCGTCGGACGGATAACCGTCTGTCATTAGGAAGATAACAGGTGCAAACGAAAGCGACGGCGAACTGAGAAAACTGTTTCTTGACAGTCTTGAGGCGAGTTCTTCAAATGCCTTGCCCATACTTGTTACTCCTGAAGCGTTAAGTCTTACCCATTCAAAACTCTCAACGGAAACCGGAATGTTGTACATCCAGTTCACATCGCCCGAAAAGGTAAGCACAGCGATTTTTATATCGGTATCAGCACCGCCGACACGTCTTATTTCAGGGATAAGTTCTTCCATAACAGTGTTAAGTTCGCCCATTTTCTTTCCCTTCATGCTTGCTGATGTATCAATCACAAAGAAGATTACAAGGCTTTTTCTGGAAACCTCTGAAGCGTTGAGCGGGTCGTCTTCTTCATAATTAAAGCCTGTTGCATTTTCATTCATAAAAAAATCCTTTCTTAGTCAATCTTTGCGGTAACGTTTCCGAAATCAATCTCCAGACCGTCCCATATCTGAAAGCCTTTTCCAGACGGCACATTGTAGAATTTTCCGTCAGGCATTTTGACTTTCCATGTTTTTTCAGAGCAGTTTCTTATGCCAAGAATGCTTGGATTATTCTTGTTTGCGACAATCTCACCTGCAAGATTAAGAAATTCATTGCTGTCCGTATCGATTTCGCATTCAAAGAAACGACGGCCTGCATACAGCGGAAACCTGAAATCATGATTTGAAAAACTCATTGTCGGGAAAACGGTTCTGCATTTCGGGCATATATAAGTATTGTCGCTATTTCTGCCGAACATGGTAGTAAAATTAGTACGTCCGCAGCTGCACTGGATAATCTCCGCACGAAGACGGATAAATAGTTTCTGCCATTCGTTCTCAATGATACGCTTGTTAGGGTCGTGAAGTCCGGCAGTAAAAGAACGTGTGAAAGCGTCCCTGATATAATCGGGATAAAGCCGCCAGAACCTTATGACATTATCGTGAATGCCGATAACAGGACGGTTTGAAGCGTCATCGGGGTCATAGACAAAAAGTGCATTCTGTCCGTAGTGTCTGAGTTCAGAAGTTTCTGTAAGACAGACATCTTTCACAACACGTTCTCCCTCCATAGGGTCGCCACGGAAAAGAAGTCTGAAAAGCACAACGGCAAGCGAATACTTATCAGTCTGAACATCGGGCTTTGCAATTCCACGCACAATTTCGGGAGCCATATATCCCGGTTTACCGCCGATACCGAAATTACTGCCCTCCGGAGCAATATTATCGCAGTCGCACACAAGAACAGCACCTGTATCAACGTTAATAAAGAAACCGCCGTCATTCAAATCCTGATAGCTTTTGCCATCACGGTGGAGCTGACGGAAAGCGTTGACAATGTTAATAACAGCTGTGACCATAGCATACAGATTTGAAAATCTTACAGGCTTTTTCACTGCATGACCTGTAAAAGGGTCGATAACAAGTTTATATGTATTAAGAATATCAACAAACGAATCGAAACTGTCGGGCTTTAGTTCCATGAGATAGCCGAAACTGCCGTCGGACATTTCTTTGGTGAGGTATTTTGGCCAGAGAAATCTGTTGCTCGGCGCACCGTCTGCAATATTATTCTGAATATTTCTGCGGAATTCTTTCGGGTGCTTGATTTTATCGATGTCATACCACTTCAAAGCCCACTTCATTCCGTTAAACTCAACAAGGTATACAATACCCTGTCCGCCGCTGCCGATAATTTTAAGAACCTTAGCTTTTCCGCCGAATTCCATTTCAACCTGTTGACCGATTTTAAGTTCAATCATTATAAAATATCTCCTTCCCGTTTGCAGTAATGGAAATAGTCTTATATTTATTATATCACAAAATGTATAATATTGCAATAACTCTACACATAATAAAAAAATATTTTCATAAAAAATTCTTAATATTTTCATCATAATATTGTATAATTGTAATAATATACACAAAATAATAACAGATTTTTTACTTTTTCTTGACAAATGCGATTATCTGTAATATAATTATAGTATAATAATATTTATATATGAAAGAATGGAGAAGAAAAAATGAAAAAATCAAAGGAAAATATTCTTATTATATGTGGAATAATTATTTTTGTCATATCCGTTTTTGTTCAGATGCAGGTTTCAAGACATGACGGAAACAATGGTATCAACGGCGTCATCATGCAGGTGCAGGTGCTTGTATCTGTTCTGCTTACAGTCCTCACAGCTAAAAAAGGCTTTGCCGCTTCACTTGTTCTGAATATTGTGGACTTCCTGTATACGATTATTTTCGTAATAATTCTTATGAAAAACTATGACTCTGCCCCCGCAGTTGTCGCTCCGCCTATAACAATAATCACCTGCTGTATTATCCATATGTACTCTTCAAAAGTTGCAAAGGCTAATGCGGAGGTAAAATCTGCTTATGACGAACTGGTCGAAACAAACAAAATTATCCGTGAAAAAGACGAAAAACTCATTTATCTTGCTTACTATGATGTTCTTACAGGTCTTGCAAACAGACAACTTTTTGTTGAACAGATTGACGAAATGATAAAAAAAGACGCAAATGCTCCGTTTACTGTTATTATTGCCAGTATAGACGATTTTAAGAGAATTATTGATATGTATGGTCATAATACGGGCGATGTTCTTATCAATACATACGCAGAAAGACTTCGTGGATACTGCGGTAAAAATAATTTCGTTGCAAAATTCGGTGAAGAAGAATTTGCTGTTATCGTGAAAGGCTCTTCCGGCGACACAGAAATTGTAAAATATATCGAAAATCTCCGTTCCGCTCTATGCGCACCGGTTACTGTAAACAACGTTCCCATTCAGCTTACAGTAAGTTTCGGCGTTTCAGAATATCCCGCAAACGGTACTAACTCAGGAGAAATCCTCAGAACTACTGATATTGCCGTAACAAATGCAAAGATGTCAGGTCGTGGACGTATATTCTTCCTTAACCAGCAGAAGTGCATATAACGACAAAAACTGTGCAGTTTTGCTGTACAGTTTTTTTGTTATAACTATTGCAAACCGCTGTTTTATGTGATATAATCTTATTATACGAAAGGAGAAGCCTATGAATGTACCTTACAGCAAAAGAACTCCGAGACAGAGGGAATGGTATGAACTGTCACAAAGAGAACAGAAGTTTTTAAATAAAAGAGCAGACAGAAAAGAAAGTACACTTAATAATCTGCTTGCGAAAAAAATCCCCGAAAAATTGCAGAATACACTTGATACAGCATTTGAAAAAGCATTTTCACTTATTTTTGAAAAAGGTACTCAGATAATCGAAAAAACATATAAAAAAGAAAATATGGAAAAGGATTTCAAGGTAAGAGTTTATGCTGACAAAACTTACAGGACACGGAAAACTATTCACACCTTTTCAAAAAATGCCGATATTCTCAGCAATGTGAATTTAACTATATCAGGAATTTCAGGCGTCGGAATGGGACTTCTGGGAGTAGGTATTCCCGATATTCCGATATTTACGGGAATGATACTCAAATGTATTTACGAAACAGCCCTGAATTACGGATTTGACTATAGTTCAGCGGAAGACAAATACTTTATACTTCTTATAATCAAAGGTGCTGTATCTTACGGAGAACAGCTGAAACAGACTGATATTGAAATTGAAACGTTCATGCGCAGTCCAAATCTGCCCGAAAACTACGATTTCAGCCGGCAGATAGCGGAAACAAGCAGTGTTCTTTCAAAAGAACTTCTTTACATGAAATTCCTGCAAGGTATTCCCGTTGTCGGAGCTGTCGGCGGTGCTTATGACGTGATTTACATGAAGCAGATTTCAGAATATGCACGGATAAAATATCAGAAACGTTTTCTTCTGAATTACCGTTCAAAATAAATAAAAGGATATTACAGAATATGTAATATCCTTTTGTTATATCAGTCAGCAATAAAAGCTGAAAAAGCCTTGTAAGCCATATACAAATCAAGTTTTGAAATAACTTCATACGGAGCGTGCATTGAAAGCACAGGCACACCCATGTCAATAGTATCAACATTGAGATTTGCGATATAAGCTGCAACAGTACCGCCGCCGCCTGCGTCTACCTTACCGAGTTCACCGGTCTGCCAGATTACATTTCTGCTGTCCATAAGTCTGCGGATACGTCCTGCGAACTCTGCGGAAGCGTCGGAAGTGCCTGATTTTCCCCTTGCGCCCGTGTACTTTGTAATGCACACACCCTTGTTTACGTAAGCACAGTTATTGCGTTCATTGACTTCTGCAAAAGTCGGGTCGAAAGCAGCGTTTACATCGGCGGAAAGGCATTCAGAAGACGAAAGAACATCTCTTCCGTTTTCGCCAAAGGAATCTGCAATATCAGCAATGAAATATCTGAGATAATCGGAGCAGAGACCTGTATTTCCGTCGCTTCCTGTCTCTTCCTTGTCGGTAAGAACAGTAACAGCAGTATGTACGGGATTTTTGCAGTCAGCAGTTGCCATGAGTGCAGGAAATGCACAGCATCTGTCATCGTGACCGTAACCACCGATAAGACTTCTGTCAAATCCGATGTCTCTTGCTTTGAATGCAGGAACAGCCTCGAGTTCAGCGGAAATGAAATCAGCCTCTGTAATGCCGTATTTTTCAAAAAGAATACTCATGATGTTCAGTTTGACTGCCTCGCTTGTTTCGTCGTCCCTGAAAGGAATTGAGCCGATAAGCAGATTAAGGTCTTCGCCCCTGATGAGCTTATTTGCTGTGCGTGACATCTGTTCAGCCGCAAGGTGCGGGAGCAGGTCAGTGACGCAGAAAACAGGGTCATTGTCGTCCTCACCGATATTTACGGAAACAGTTTCGCCGTCCGCCTTTATAATCACACCATGCAGGGAAAGCGGAATTGTTGTCCACTGATATTTCTTGATACCGCCGTAGTAATGAGTTTTGAATAATGCAAGTTCGCTGTCTTCGTAAAGCGGATTTTGTTTCAGGTCGAGACGTGGCGAATCGATATGTGCAGCGCAAAGCCTTACACCATCGGAAATGGGTGCAGTACCGATTACAGCGGCAAGAACAGCTTTTCCTCTGTTATTGCGGTAGATTTTGTCGCCTGCTTTGAGTTCCATGCCCTTTCTGTACTCAACAAAGCCGTTCTTTTCGAGTTCCTTTACTGCATAAACCACAGCCTCACGCTCCGTTTTTGCGGCGTTGAGAAAAGACTTGTATTTTTCCGCAAAACTGAAAACTGCTTTTTCCTCATCGCTTTCAATGCGGTTATAACCGTTTTTGCGCTGAAGGAACAGTTTTTCTTTCAGTTCTTTTGCTATATTTTTTTCTTCCATAGTAAAAAATACTCCTTTCAGAAATCCGTCATAAAAGCTGAACGGATATCATAGTAATAATATTTTATTTTATCAGCGAGTTCCTTTGAGATGTCATAGACAACATCAAAAGTCCCGTTGTTTTCTATAATATAGTCTGAGTGGTCAATAAAATACTGTGTATCGAGCTGGGAGTTCATGCGGTTCTGAGCCTGCTCCTCCGTGATACCGTCACGCTCCATAATGCGTTTTTTTCTTGTTTCGGGATTTGCCGTGACTGAAATAATTATCTCGCAGAAATCATCTGAGTGACTTTCAAAAAGCGTAGGTGCGTCAAGCAGAATCAGTCTGTTTCCGTTGTCGGAATACTGTTTTATCTGCGACAGGATTTCAGTAGTTATGTAAGGGTAAATGATTGAATTGAGTGTTTCAAGCCTTGTCTTGTCCGTGAATACGATAGAGGCAAGGGCTTTTCTGTTAAGTGTTCCGTCAGGATTGAGTATTGGCAAGCCAAAAAAGTCAACAAGTTCTTTCAGGCATTCAGTCCCCTTTTCAACAACAATCCGTGAAATACGGTCAGCGTTTATAACCGCATAGCCGTTTTTCGCAAAAACTTCCGAAACGGTGCTTTTTCCCGCACCAGTCTGTCCTGTAAGTCCGACAATCATAACATCGCCGTTCATAGTCTTATCACCTCAAATCCTGCTGACCTTATAAGTCTGTTGTAAACAGCAAGCCCGATGCCGTCAGTTGACGGCGCACGCACATAGACCTTTTCCGCTCCCATATCGTCAAGTTCCCTGAGACGCTGGAAAATCCAGTGAGCCTGTTCCGCACTGTCCGCACCGTATGTAAGATATTTGTATGGAAAACTTTTTTCGTCGCCGTCAAATATAAGCGAATAAACCTTGTCTCCGTTATGCTTATTTACAAAGTCAGTAAAATTCTGCAAGGACGATTCAATCATAACAACATCGGCTTTTGGTGAATAGTGCTTATACTTCATTCCGGGAGAAGATACTTTCGCACCCTCTTCGAGTTCATTGAGAATAGCATGGTCAATAATAACAGTGCAGACTTCCGAAAGCATTTCCTTTGTTACTGCTCCGGGGCGCAGAATTCTTACTGTGTTTTCGTCGTCAAATGAAATTACGGTTGATTCCACGCCGTACTGTGAATTTCCGCCGTTGATTACAGCTGAAATTCTGCCGTCCATATCACGCATGACGTGTTCAGCACAGGTGGGGCTTGGAAGTCCTGAAATATTGGCGGACGGCGCAGCTATAGGACAGCCCGAAAGTTCAATTACACGGTGCATTATCGGGTGCGACGGAACACGTATGCCGACGGTATCAAGTCCGCCCGATGTAATCAGCGGTATGCAGTCATTTTTCGGCAGAACCATTGTCAACGCTCCGGGACAGAATTTTTCCGCAAGCCTGTATGCGAGTTCATGTATGTGCAATGTGTACAATTTCGCCTGTGAAAAATCAGCAAGATGTACAATAAGCGGATTGTCAGCAGGTCTGCCTTTTGCGGAAAAGACTGCCTTTACCGCATTTTCATTGCGTGCGTCGGCACAAAGCCCGTACACTGTTTCCGTCGGCACTCCGACAACCTGTCCCTGCCTGATTAATTCAGCGGCAGTCTCTATATCTTTTTCATTATTTTCAAGTAAAACAGTCTTCATAATCATTCTTCCTGACCTGCAAGTCTGGCAGCCTGTTCTGCCGTTGCAAGAGCGTCAAAAACTTCGTCGAGATTTCCGTTGAGGATATCCTCCAGACGATAGATAGTCAAGCCAATTCTGTGGTCTGTAAGTCTGCCCTGCGGATAGTTGTAAGTGCGTATTCTTTCTGAGCGGTCGCCCGTGCCTACCTGAGTTCTGCGTTCTGAGGCGATTTTCTCTGCCTGTTCCGACTGCATAGCCTCATAAATGCGTGAACGGAGAATTTTCATAGCCTTATCCTTGTTTTTATGCTGACTTCTTTCGTCCTGACATTCCACGACGACATTTGTCGGCAGATAAGTTATGCGGACTGCGGACTCTGTTTTATTGATATGCTGTCCGCCAGCACCACTCGCACGGAAATAGTCGATTTTAAGGTCTGTGGGATTGATTTCAAGTTCAACTTCGTCAGCCTCCACAAGAACAGCAACAGTAACAGTAGATGTGTGGATACGTCCCTGCGATTCTGTTTCAGGCACACGCTGTACTCTGTGAACTCCGCTTTCATACTTCAGACGGGAATAAGCACCCTCGCCCTCAATGGAAAAGCTGATTTCCTTAAAACCGCCCAGTTCGGTAGGCTGTGCATTGAGGACTTCCTGTTTCCAGCCCTTTGCCTCAGCGTACATGGTGTACATTCTGTAAAGGGAATTGGCAAAAAGAGAAGCCTCCTCCCCTCCTGCTCCGCCACGTATTTCAATTATAACATTCTTGTCATCATCAGGGTCTTTCGGAAGAAGAAGTATTTTCAGTTCCTGAGTGATATTCTCAATAGCTGACTTGTTTTCCTCATATTCAGCCTGAGCGAGTTCTTTCAGTTCCTTGTCGGAAATTCCTTCGTCGAGCATTTCCTTTGCGTCATCAAAAGAAGACTTTGCCTTTTTGTATTCCCTGTATTTCTCAATAATCGGGGTCATATTCTTGTATTCACGCATAAGCTGTGCGTAAAGTCTGTTATCACTGATAACATCGGGGTCGGACAGTTTAAGGCTGATTTCCTCGTATTTCTGTTCCATTAATTCAAGTTTTTCAAACATATCAAAATTCCTTTCAGGTTAAAAATATCGGCTTGCAGACAATACGCTAACCCTCAGTTTCCCGTCTGATTTTCCTGATATTCTTTTCAATTTTTTTGCGTGGAACTAAAAATTCCCTGCCGCAGCCCCTGCATTTCAGGCGGAAATCCATTCCTGAACGCAGAACAGTCATTTCATTTGCACCGCAGGGGTGCTGTTTTTTCATTACAAGCACATCGTTCACCTGAATATCCACAGAAAATCTCACCTCAAGAAAATTTGTACAGAATATATTATACCGCAAAATTCAAATTAAATCAATAGCAAGATGTATATTTTTCAGAATTTGTGTAAAAATAACAAAAAGGGAAGTTAAAATTATATAAAATTGCAGACGGAGGAGTTAACTATGGTAACAAGAGTAACGGCGGAGTTTGAAGCTCCCGAAATCGCAGAGAGCGCACTCAAGAAAATCAGGGAAACAGTGAGAGGCGTGTATTCGACAAATTTTGTTTACAACAGACGTTCAAATGAGGCGGAAAAATTAAGAGGCGGTACGATTTACACCATTATGCCTACTGCTGTAACATCAAAAAATTATCTTACAGGCACGCTCCTGTCCCCTGCCTCAGAGGACGTAATTCCCGAACCGGCAAGGAGCAAAAAGACGACTGTCTTTATTGTATGCGACGGCAGCGGCACGGATAAAATACACTCAATTCTCAGCGGTATGGGCGGAACAGATATTTATTCTCCGACGGTATGAATATTTTCACCTCCTTTTGAATATGATTTATCATTGAATGATAGTTGAAAAATTATCAGAATAAAAAGTTATAAAAAATTATAAGTTTTAAAAATCTTTGAAAGAGAGGTGAAAACCATTACTGAAAGCCTTGACATTTATATGCTTTTATGTTAGAATAGTATCAGTTGAAATTTTAAAATCACGGATACGGAAAAGGGCTGAAACATAAAAGTTATAAATTACCGGCGGATTTTTATAGCTTTTTATAAGTTTTCAGTAATGGTAAAAATATGAATTATAAACCCGAAGGCTGTCTTTTCAGAACAGCAGAAAACCAGAAGTATATCTCAACTGTTGAGGGTCTTACCGAAGCTATGGAGAAAGGTATTATCCTTGAGGCAAGAGTTGCCGTGTGCGACAGTGAACATAATCTCATCGTGGATTTGCCCTGCGCTTACGGAATTATCCCACGCACTGCCGGCGCAGTCGGCATAGCAGAAGGAAAAACCCGTGATATAGCATTAATATCACGGGTCAACAAAATTGTCTGCTTTAAAGTTATCGACATACGCACTGAAAACGGCAGGCTTACCGCTGAACTTTCAAGAGCCGACGCTCAGAATGAATTTATAAGGGAATATTCCGACAAACTTGAAATCGGTGACGTTATCGACGCAAGAGTAACACACCTTGAACAATTCGGCTGTTTCGTTGATATTGGCTGCGGTGTGCCGTCGCTTATCCCGATTGACGCTATCTCCGTTTCAAGAATTTCTCACCCGTCCGACCGTTTCAAAGTCGGACAATATATCAAGGCTGTTGTACGCTCCCGTGAAAATTCAAGAATCTGCCTTACCCACAAGGAACTTCTCGGAACATGGGAGGAAAATACTGCCGGTTTCAAGGCTGGCGAAACCGTTTCGGGAATTGTCCGTTCAGTTGAGAACTACGGAATTTTCGTCGAACTCGCTCCGAACCTTGCAGGTCTTGCCGAACTGAGAGATGATATTTCTGCCGGACAGAGTGTGAGTGTCTACATAAAGGCGATAATCCCCGAAAAAATGAAAGTCAAGCTTGTTATTGTGGACGTTTGCGAGGACGGTATCATCAACCGTGATTTCAGATATTTCAGCGACGCTGTCCATATCGACGAATGGAAATACGCTCCTGAATGTTCAGGAAAAGATATTACAACTGTATTTGAATAAAAAATTCTCTCCTTTTAATAAGGAGAGTTTTTTTGCCTTTTTCAGAATTACAGAAAAACTGTTTTTTTATATAAATTTACAGTAAATATCTCAGAAAAAATTCTGACAAGAAATCACCCTGCTGTTTTATCAGATAAAAGTAAGCACAGTACATAATAAATATGCACTGTGCTTTATGATTTCTATACAGATTTATCGTCTTCCCGGACAGTTTTTGTCAAATGCAGGATTGCAGGCATAGAAGTTCCTTGAATTAAGGTTATCCTGTGTTATTCTAAGTGCTTCACCGGAACGTAAGGTATTAAACATTAATCTTCCACCTGATATTTATATGACCGTCTGCAATTGAAATAATATCTATAAGAGTATCAGCTATAGCGTGTTTGTCCTCGAATGAAAGTAAGTCCCAGTTTTTAGTAAGTCCCGATATTTCGGAAATAACTTCACTGCTGATATTACTGTTAAGTGATGTAAGCTGTGCATTAAGTTCCTGACGTTCCTTGTCAAGTTTATTTACCTGTTCATTTATCAGTTTCATAAGCACATTATCTGCCATACTCACTTTGTCCACCAAATCAGTAATTTTCTTATCAATCTGTGAAATCTTTATTTTTATTTCGTTAATCTGTGGCTGAGATTTATTCTCCTCGTTATATGAAATACTGTTGAACTTGCTGAGTTCCTGCTTTATTTTGTCAGCGATTACTGATTCAAGTTCATTTGCATAAATGGTACAACCAGTACCCCGACAAGAACCGTGTTTTGTTTCACGCATTGTACCACATAAAAAATAACGTCCCATTTTCGTATTTGATTTGGCAATATTAAGTCTGCCGCCACATTTACCGCATTTTACTTTACCTAACAGCCACGAATTTTTAGCCTTGTAACTCTTTGCGGACTGCTTGTTGTTCATACATCTTAAACGACATTTCAACCATAAATCACTTGAAATAAACCCTTTGTGAGGTGCTAATACAAGTTCTTTATCTTTGAGACTGCTTCTCTTGTTTACCTTATCTTTGGTAATATTATACAGATAACAACCGTTAGTACCTACAAAATCATCTACAGGACTTGCTATTTCCGCTCCCTGTCCTGCAAAAAATGAATAAATATCAGCGTCCGCCATTACATACACGGGATTTCTTAAAAAATCACTTATTCTTGGTGCAGTCCATTTACTTCCTCTCAGGTGTTTTATATTATTTTCATTGAAATACTTGATTATATCTCCCAGAGAATTTTCAGGATTTGCATAGAGTTCATAAATTAACTTTATATGCTCGCTTTCCTGTGGATTTTCAACAAATTTAGAAGTCTTTTTACCATCGATATAAATCTCCTCAATACTGAAACCATACGGAACTTTACCACCCATATAAAATCCTTTTTTACATCTTGAATAATAAGCATCAGTAACTCTCTGCTGTATCGTTTCACGTTCAAGCTGGGCGAACACCATACATATACTATACATTGCTCTGCCCATTGATGTGGAAGTATCAAACTTTTCGTTACATGAAATGAAATTTACTTTGTGATTCTGAAATATTTCCATCATATTTGCAAAATCACATATTGAACGGCTTATGCGGTCAAGTTTATATACTACAACATCTGTAATAATACCATTTTTTATATCGTCCATCATCTTCTGAAACTGTGGTCTGTCGGTATTCTTACCACTGTAGCCTTTGTCAGTGTAAATTTTATAATCATCACTGTGTATTTCATGAATACAATATTCAATCTGACTTTCAATCGAGATACTCTCTTTCCTGTCTATTGACTGTCTTGCATAAATTGCATACATAATTAAATCTCCTTACTTTTTATCAACATATTTTTTAAATACATTAAAAAGTTTTGTTTCAATATCTGACCTTGTTTCGTCTGATACTTTGTCAGGATATTCGTCAGTTATTTCAAACTTCATTACTTTATTTTCAGCTTTTTTACTGCTGTTTCTGATTATATCTTCTTTCATCTGAATCACCTCCCGTCATATTTATATGTTTACAGGCTTGTTTAAAATGTTAAATATATTAAACACAATTTTTATTGATATAAAAGCTGTGTTTTCAGCGTAATATTAACGTTTTCTGAATATAATGATATAAAATACATATTGTTAAAATATATACCAATAGTTCAGCTTTTAAGATATTTTTCAAGAGCAGATTTTAATACAGAAATGTAAGATTTTATATCCTGATTTGTGTATAAATCAATTTCATGATTAAATTTAAACTTATAAAACCAGCTCCAAGCATTTCCATTCATACATTTATTATATAATCCATTTAACATCTGAGTATTATAAATCAATTCATTGTATTTGCATACAAATTCAGTAAATGTATGAACTAAATTATTTTCCTTTTCATAACAGTACTGCCTGAATAAATCATCTATACGATGTTTATTCAATTCATCAATATACTTCGGTAACTTTGAAACAGCATTTATATAGTCCTTTACTGCTGATTCAAATGTAAGTCCACTATGTCTCTTTATTCTGTATTCAAGCCGTGTACGTGCCTCGTTTTTACCGTTGCTCTCAAGTTCTTTGTTGTAAATTTCAAATTCATATCCTGCTTTTGCATTTTTAAGGGTACGTTTTTTAAATTTAAAGTCGTTAGTAAAATAACTGTTTTTAACTGACATTCTTAATGCATCAAGATTATTGATATAACAGTTAAGTTTGTAACATTCCTGATAATCCCATTCAGTATTAATCGCCACATCAACTCTGCAAATGATATATTCTTTAATGCCAAGTTCTGTAATAACTTTTTCAAACGTTGCTTTAAAATTCTTTAATGTCTGTATATTACTGAAGTTTTTACAGGGATAATCATTAAGATTTAAAATAATCCGCACATTACCTTCTACAGTTATTGGTTCACGCATAAAACTGCACTTATGAAGATTTAATGTAGAAGCTTCTTCGTAAGGTATCTCAAGCTGAATAGTATGAATCGTAGCCTCAAATTCATAATCTTTTAATACATCATATAATTTCAAATATATTCCTCCTAAAATTAAATATATATATTTTTTATTAAATCAGTTAACAGAGCAGACTGACTCTGAACCTGTAAACTGACTTAAATAAATCAAATATGAACTTCTGTTACTTATTATCTTGTTTTATTTTTAATTTTGTTAAATTGTTTTTTAGAAATAATAGCAGAATGAGACCCTGAAAATTTCTGATTTTTGTAAGTCAGAACACCTGTATAGAAATCATTCTTTAATATGAGGTTCAGACCTGCCCTGCTCCACTGCTTGTTACGTCTTGTGAGTATATTTTCATTGTTAAGTGTATCAGCTATCTTTTGCAGACTGTAACCCTGCTGAGCCATAGAGAATATACGTTCTACATTTACTGCCTCTTCTTCATTTACAATAATGTGTTTCTTATCATTGCTGTACATATATCCGTATGGTGCAACACCGGCAGGTTTATAACCCTGCTCCGCTTTTGTAAAACGACCCTTTGCAAGTTTTAAACTGATACACATTCTTTCATATGTATCAAGCATCTCCATCATGGAGTTATATAAAAAATCCTGAGGGTCTTTGTTGTAGAGACTATAACGTGGCTGTTCAATGCTTATCACATTACCGTTGAGTTTCCTTATTTCACGTGTTATGAATATCTTAGCCTGTTCGTCACGCCATAGCCTGCTTGTATTCATTACAATAACAGTATTTATATTGCTTAATGCTGAAAGCAGCTGAACCAGTCCTTTACGTTTACTTATATCATCAGTATCACCTATAGTACCTGATATGCCCCTGTCAGCAAATATCTGCACAAGATTAAATTTATTCTTTTTACAGTAATTTTCAATTGCTTCTTTCTGAGTATCTAAACCATAACCCTTATCCGCCTGTGTTTCAGTTGATACTCTTATATAACCATATACGTCAATAATAAATCACTTCCTTTTTGTTTTCTAATTATTATATTGCAAATTCTTATGATATGTAAAGTATCATACATAATAATTTACAGAATTTCAGTTTTTCAGCTATATACAGCAGTTTATAAAATTTTTTGAAAATTATGCTGACAGCATAAGACAAAAGCAGTATCTCTATGATATAATAAAATCATAGAGATACTGCTTTTAAATTGAAAGATTATAGTACTTATGCACAAAAGGAGATTTATATGAAAAAATTAATTGCATTGCTCGTAACTACATCTACAATTCTCTCCTGTTTCACAGGCTGCGGAGATAAAACTGCTGAGGAGCTTAATGATATAGCAAATAGTTTATACAAAGGTGTTAATTCCTCCCTTACGGAACTTGACGAAGAGGGCATTGATGTCGGTGGTACATATTGGTTTGATTCTGACAAAAATATTTCCGATACTGCCAGCGAAGATATTTTAAGCCATACAGAAGATTTATACAGCAAAGTATCAGATTTCTATTCAGATTCAGGTTTATATGAATGGGTTATGTATTGTGAAGGTGGAACAGTAAAGGAAGCATATGCTGCCGAAAATTTTGACAACGAAGTTGTGGGGTATTTTTCAAATACCGAAGGTATTGACATTAGTGGTAAGACTTTGAATGATGTAAAACAGGAAATTGATGTCAAAATTACAACAGAAAAACCACAAGTTACAACCACAACAGAAGTCAAAACTAAAACCAATACAGAAACAGAAACAAAAACTACTACTGCCGCAAGCGTATCAAATAATAAATGCTCACTTGACCAGTTTGAAAAACGTCTTGATTCACTGATAGAAAGCTATCTGTTACAATCGTTAGGAACTGAACAATTCAATGATAATTTTAAATTATCTGAAAGAGAAATGGCTGAAGGTTCATCAAATATATTCAGCTATAGCTATGGTACATATAATTTAACAATCGGTACAGATGCAAACGGATATATAAAGACAATTACATCTGTTGCTAATGGATATATGAGTAATAGCAAATATGAAGCAGAGACTAAAGCCTTTCTTTTAGGTTTACAACTACTGCCATATGCAGCTACATTAGATTATGATATTTCTGAAACACTTGATTTGGAAAATAATCTGCTTGATAATGCTGATTATACGAACAAATATGAACCTTCATATGAATATGATGACAAAGAATACAACTATTCGCTTTCAACCAGCAGCTACCTCACTATGTTTCTTATGAGTTTAAAAGATTAATATAATAAAGAGTCGCAATTTCTGAAATATTTTTAAAGTTCATCAATATTCTGGATAAGCACTCTTGATATTCTGAGAAAAGTATCAACCTGTTTTGGAGAACATTTTTTGAGTTCAGTTTCAAGTGAATCCATTATGCGATTGTTGTCACGGAGTTCGTCAAGTATAAGATAGTCAAGACTTATATCAAGAACTGTTGATATTCGTACTGCCGTATCAAGTGAGAGATTTCTCGTTCCACGTTCGATATGTGCAACGTAACTTACAGAAATTAAACACAATTCAGCAAGTTTTTCCTGAGTTATACCCATTTTCAGACGTTTGTCCCTGATTTTCTGCCCTACAAGAGTATAATTTACCGTTCTCATAGTCACATCACCCCTTAACTTATTATTGTACAATATAAACAAAATATTTTGCAATATTCTGTAGGAAATAATATTGACATTTAGTAACATTTTATGGTATAATATCATTGCGTTAAAAATTTATAGTGCATTTATACGGAAAGAGGTTTTATTATGATAAATAAAAAACGTTTTATATCGGGTTTGCTTGCTTTAGCTGTTGCTACCACTTCAATTATAGATATAACAACTACAGCAACAACTACAACAACTACTACTGAAACAATAGAAGCCGGAACTGTAGCGGGAATAAGTTATAAATATTTTAAATATTCAAAGCATGAAGATTATATTGAAATAACAGGGTATACAAATTATAATACTCCTTCCAGTATGGTTATTCCTGATACCATTGATGACCTGCCTGTTAAAAAAATAGGTGATAATGCTTTCAGCCGTCTGACTATGCAGTCAGTGTATATTCCCGAAGGTGTAACTGAAATCGGTGGAAATGCGTTTTTTAACTGTAATAAGTTAACAGATGTTACAATGCCTGAAAGTGTTGAAATTATTGGAATTGGTGCATTTGCTAACTGTTCAATGCTGGAATATATTACAATACCTGCAAAAGTAACCGAAATCGGTGGAAATGCATTTGGTGGCTGTTCTATGCTAAAAAATATTACAATACCTGAAAGTGTTGAAAGTATCGGAAGCTGGGCATTTATTGGCTGTAACAACTGCGAATATGTTAAAATATTGAATTCAAATTGTGAAATTTATGATGATAAAGATACATTTCAGCAAAACATTATAATTTATGGTTGTGAAGGCTCAACTGCCAAGGCATATGCAGCTTCGTACAATCGTTCATTTTTAGCTATAGATTCGGAGGGCAATATAATAACAACTACAACTACTACTGTAACAACAGAAAAAGGAACTATACCAGGAATAACTTATAAATATTTTGAATATGTAAAGCATGAAGATTCTGTTGAGATAACAGGATATGCGGATTATTCTACTCCTTCCAGTATGGTTATTCCTGATACCATTGATGGTTTGCCTGTTAAAAAAATAAGTGATGACGCTTTCAGTCGTAGTCTGAATATGCAATCGGTATATATTCCCGAAGGTGTAACTGAAATCGGTGGAAATGCGTTTTTTAACTGCAATAAGTTAACAGATATTACAATACCTGAAAGTGTTGAAATTATTGGCAGCGGTGCATTTGCTCATTGTACGGCACTAACAAGTATTACAATACCTGAAAAAGTAACTGAAATTGGTGGAGGTGCATTTGAAGGTTGTTCTATGCTGAAAAATATTACAATACCTGAAAGTGTTAAAAGTATCGGAAGCTGGGCATTTATTGGCTGTAATAACTGCGAATACGTTAAAATATTGAATCCGAACTGTGAGATTTATGATGACGAAGATACATTTCAGCAATACATTATAATTTACGGTTATGAGGGTTCAACTGCTGAAACATATGCATCTGCATACAATCGTTCATTTGTAGCTATAGAATCGCAGTCTCCTGATACAACAACTACAACCACCACAGCTACTACTGTAGCAGCTACAGCAACGTCCACCACAGCATCTCCGACAACTACCACCACAACAACAGAAGTATTTGGCGATATAAATGGAGACGGTATTGTTGATGCAGTCGATGCCACATCTATTCTTGCATACTATGCCTACACTTCAACAGGCGGTACAGCTGATTTGAAAGAGTTCCTTAACTCCTGATTAAAAAATATAGTGCATTTGCACGGAAAGGAAAATTTTATGGCTTATTGTCCAAAATGTGGTAAGGAAATAAACAGCACCACAGGTATATGCCCTGATTGCGGAGGAGGCAATGTCGGAAACCCGCAAGCAAATTCCTCTGACAGCAATCTCAAAACAATTCTTGCTATTGTTGCAGTTGTAATAATAGCCGGCGGAGGATTTTTTGGAGGTTTTTCCAATATATTTTCTTCTTCAAGTAAAGTAAAGGATATAACAAAAAATCCGCCGATAGTATCAGGACTGACACTTGAAAGCTATGAGGCAAGTTATAATTCAAATCTTCTTGAAGTTGAGGGAGTAATAAAGACAGACTTTGCAGCAAGAAATGGAGCTTATGTAAATGTAACAGCTTATGACAAAAATCATAACACACTTGATACTTTAGCTACAAAATCATTTTCTTTATCAGAGGGTGAAAGCTGGCATTTTACAGTAAATATATATGGAGAAGATATTGCTTACTATGCAATAACAACAGTTAATTATTTATAATTTATAGTGCATTTGCACGGAAAGAGGTTTATTATGAAAAAATTAATTACATTGCTCGGAGTGACAGCTATGGTTCTTACCTGTTTCACAGGCTGTGGAAATAAAGTCAGAACGGCTGAAGAACTGGACGATATTGCAGATTCTTTATACAAAGCTGGTAATACAGCTCTTACAGAACTTGCGAAAGATGGTATTGATACATCTTCTACTTTCTGGCTTGACTCAGATAAAAAATGTTTCTATGACGATTTGGAATTTACAGATGATTTATCAGACAAAATTACTGATGAATGTAAAGATTCAAAAAATACTGCTTGGGTTATTTTCTTTTCAGGCGGTGGCAGGGAATCTAAAACTGCAAGCATATCAGAAGTATATGTTGCAAATGATTTTGAGAGTGAGCCTGTAGCTTATTATGGCGATGAAAACGTTGATACTGAAGGCAAAACTTTAAATGACATCAAACAGGAGTACAATATAGAAAGAGCTGCAAACGGTGTATATAAAGCCGCAAATACTGCCCTTGTGGAATTTGACGAAAATGGTATTGATATTGGTGGTGCTTTCTGGTTCGATTCTGATAAAAACATTTCCGATACTACAAAAAATGATATTACAGATGATTTTTATAATAGTATATTAACCTATTATGCAAAAGCCGATTCATGTAAATGGCTTGTGGTATGTGAAAATGGCATGGTGGATTACGCATTTGCAGCTGACAGTTTTGATAGCGATACAGTATTTGTTTATCCTGAATCATATGCTGAAACATTTAAAGGACTTACTTTAAATGAGATAAAAGAGATAAGTAATGAGGTATTTGATTCATTTAACTGATAAAACAGAATATTCTAAAGCGTTACAATTTTAGTGACGCTTTTTCCTTGCATTTTCCTGTAGAGTGATGTATAATAATAAGCAGGAAGGTGAATTTATGAGGCAAGGCAGGAAGAATATATGTCCGAGATGCAAATCTGAAATACCTGAAGGAATGGCGTTCTGTCAGTTCTGTATGGAAGTTCTTGAGAAGAACGGACCTGTTGAGATAGAAAGCAGGTATAAACCTAAAGTAAATAAATGGTTTGCGGCAATTGTCATAACAACGTTGTGCATACTGCTTATAATGTTTACAATAATTATTTTTATACTTTCAGGCAACAATAAAAAGACAGATGAGCAGTCACTTCCGGAAATCAGTACAACGGAGCAGGTTACGACTGTTCAGGCTGTTTCTGATACAAGTACAACAGCACAAATTACAGTACCTGAGACAGAAGAAATGCCCGTGATACAAGTACCATAGGCGGATTTTGAAACTATGATAAGAAATGGTTTTGATTCGTGGATTGGTCTGGGAGATGCCGGAACACTTTCGTTTGACGGATATAGCTGTACATTTTCAGATACACTCATGGGAGAGCATATAAACTGCACACTTACTTCCACTGATGATTTCAGGTCATATGTGCTTACTATGTCGGGTAATGAATACTCAATAGGCAGTTTTGTATATGGTATTGATGAACCGATAAGGGCTTTTGCTGAAATAGTTTTAGGATATAATCCACCATTTATGGGTGACAATATAAGAAGTGCCATACGTGATATGTTAAGCAGTAATGAAACATCATGTCATATAGCTGACGGAGATTTCAGTTGTGATGTCGGATATGATTCAGGTATTCAGACCGTTACAGTAAATGCTTATATGAGTTAACCTAAAGTTTTTTCTCCTCTGTCGTAAAGCAGATTATTTGTTTCAACTATATTCAGTTTCTTGTTGATTGCAAAAATAATTATGCTGTCACGCTTGTGTTTTGCATAAAGAAACGGCAGACTACAGCTTTTAAGTAACTGCTGTGTTTCAGCAAGATTAAGTCCCATACCAAATGCAATGCAAAGTACCTTGTCACGTGTGGGACTTTTAGCTCCCGAAAAAATCTGGCAACCATAAACTGAATCCAGTTCTGCACTACGTATAACGTCAGCCTGTTTGAGTTTCTTTTCTTTAAGCAGTTTATGAAGATAATCAGAAAGTGATATATCTGCAAAGTGTATTTTATTATTGCTTATATAATCATCAATATTTCCGACGGATTCAAGGTCTTTAAGTAAATCGTCAGTACTTTTCATAAAAAATCAGCTCCTTTATATATAATAATATCATATTCGGAGTTGAAATGCAAGGAGTTTTTAAAAAAATGAATGAAAATATCAATAATATTCTTGAAAATGAGTATTTTTTTGTAAAGCAATTAAATAATGATTATGATATTGAAAATAATAAAAAAGATAATCTTGCTTATTTATACCGTCACAAAAAAACAAGAAAAAATATAGTTGTGCATATTAATAATATTATTGATTCAGGTGTTGCTGACGTTTATAATGTTTTAAAGATGATAAGGCATAAGCATATAATACAGGTACTTGACGTTTCTGAATCGGACGGTAAATTAGTTGTAATTGAGGAATACATAGACGGTATTACACTCGGAAGTTTATTACAGAATGATGCGGACGGTACGTTTATGACAATGAAACCGACAGGTGTGAAACGTATACTCCTACAGCTTTGTGATGGTCTGTTTGCACTTCATTCAATGGGAATAATTCATAGGGACATAAATCCGAATAATATCATGATTACCAGTGACGGTACTGTCAAAATAATTGACTTTGATATTTCAAAACTGTACAAATCAGGCGATACCAGAGACAGAATTATTAGGGGTACTGTAGGATATGCACCATATGAGCAGTATGATATTAAAGCTACCGATGAACGTACTGATATATTTGCTGTAGGTATACTTGCAAATAAACTTCTGACAGGTGAACACCCTGCTGTAAAGTTATATAAAAAAGGAAAATTAGGCAGACTAATTGCAAAATGTACGGATATAAGTCCCGATAAAAGATTTAAGAGTGCTGACGAAATGCTCAGTTTTATTATTTGATTTATTCAGGTTAATTATATTAATCTTATGTATTTTAATCTTTACGATTATTGTACAAGCTTTACAAGAATACACTTTAATATACAGAATACTTTGTAAAAACGTTTGATACTTTACGCTACGTTTCGCCGAAACGCTGATAGTGAACTATTTCACGCTGTCTCAGAAATTTTATCGGGTCACGGACATCGGGGTCATCAGCAAGACGAAGAATGTTGTCATAAGTTGTACGTGCCTTCTGTTCAGCAGCCATATCTTCATGCAAGTCAGTGATTATATCGCCTTTGGACTGAAAATATGCTGCTGTGAACGGTACATTTGAAGCTCCCTGCGGATATATGCCTGTTGTGTGGTCGACAAAGTATTCAGAAAATCCGCTTTCTTTAATCTGCTCAATAGTAAGGTTTCTTGTAAGCTGATACAAAATTGCTGATATAACCTCAACGTGCGCCAGTTCTTCTGTACCTACATCGGTAAGGGTAATGTTCCATAGTGCTGAAAACGGCGGTAAATCGGGATTTATCGGACTTGCTGCTGATACGATAAAAACGACGGACAAGCCTGTAAAATATGGCAGAAATAATAAGTACAGCTATACCGATAGACCCAGACACATTGGACAAGGTTCTGAACGGATTATCAATATCTGCTGTACTTTATAAGCAAAAAGGCAACGTTTTAGTGACGTTGCCTTATTTTTTCATATCATTGATAATACTGTGAACTACCCATTGTCTAAAGACAATGGGCTTCCTGCTTCTGCAACTTTGTAACCTGCTATCTCCACAGGCGTAAATTAGGGCAGTCCCTGTCCTAATTTGTTTTTTTGCTATACCTATACGTTTTTCTGTATTGTTTGCTCATCTGACTTGACACTTTTAATTCCTGATTGGCTACAATAAGGCAAAAAATCCGCTTTTTTATATTCTTTCAAGCAATTCAGATGGTTTGAATGCTGGTATATCACTGTTTTTGAAGTCTTTAATGTTTCTTGTCACAATGTAGTCCACCTTTATTCGTTTGGCACAGCAAATTTGTATTGCATCTTCAAAGTCAGATGTAAGCATATCAGCGGCATTTTTTAAGTCTGAGCCTTTGAGTTCAACAACTTCAAATATGAGCATAAGCTGTTCAATTATTTGCCTTGTTCTTTCAGGAGAAAGCTCCTTGCGTAAAATATAAACTATATTTGGTACTGACAATGCTGAAATATGACCTTTAATTTCTCCAGCTTCGCAGTATTTCCATATCTGAGATGATGCTTCAACAAATTCGGAACGATTACACAGTACATCAAGTATCACGTTGGTATCAATCAGCAATTTCATTTGCTTTCATACCTTTCTGTCAGTATTGCTTTATCATCATAGTCATTCTTTAAGACACCTTTGAGTGAATCTGCAAGGAATGTAACACTTGATTGATGCGATATAAAACGACCCACTTCTTTACCGTTCTTAATAACAATAATTTCATCACCATTCTGTACCGCTTGCAGATAGCGACCAAAATTATTCTGAAATTCTGTTTCTGTTGCTGTAATCATAAATACACCTCCATTGTTTTAGTTAATAATATTATATCGCAAATTAGCTAAAATGTCAAGTTCTTATTCGTTGTAAAAACTGTAAATTTATATCAGATATTCGTAAGAAAAAATGTGATTTTCTATTGATTTTTCGTTATGATTATTGTATAATAAGAGCAGGAGGTGATTGCTTTATGTATCTGAAACGTAAGATTGACAGTTTTCTTACTGAATGGAAAGCGAGTGCAGACCGCAAACCGCTTATTGTCAAAGGTTCAAGGCAAGTCGGTAAGACTGCATCTATACGAAAGTTTGCGGAAAAAAACTATACAAGCGTGATTGAGATAAATTTTGTCGAAGAACCAAAATACGAGATGATTATTTCTGATGGCTACAAGACTTCTGACATTATCAAGAATATATCACTCATAGACCCGTCAAAGCGATTCATAGAGGGCGAAACGTTGATATTTTTCGATGAGATTCAGAAGTTTCCCGATATTGCAACTTCTCTGAAATTTTTCAAGGAGGACGGGCGGTTCGATGTTATTTGCAGTGGCTCAATGCTTGGTATCAACTACCGAAAAATAGAGAGCAACAGCGTAGGTTATAAGACCGATTTTACCATGTATTCTATGGATTTTGAGGAATTTATCTGGGCAAAGGGCTATGATAATTCTTTTGTGGATAATCTTTTAATTCATATGAAAGAGATGAAACCATTTAACGATTTGGAACTGAATATCGGGCATTCTATGTTTCTTGATTACTGTGTGCTTGGCGGAATGCCTGCTGTTGTGCGTGACTATATCGAAAAGGGAACGTTTGAGGGTTCACTCGAAACGCAACGACAGCTTATTGCAGACTACAAAGAGGATATTCGCAAGTATGCAGAGGGACTTGACCAGACACGTATTCTGAACGTTTTCAATCATATTTCCCCACAGCTTGCAAAGGAAAACAAAAAATTTCAGATTTCCAAAGTTGCATCAGGAGCAAGATTCAAGGACTATCGTGGCTGTATTGAATGGCTTGTTGATGCAGGAATGGTAAATGTGTGCTACTGTCTGAATTTCCCTGAACTTCCATTGAAAGGCAACTATATTGAAGATAAGTATAAGTTGTACTTTGCCGACACGGGACTTCTTGTGTCAATGCTTGATGATGAATCACAGGACGATTTGCGAGCTAATAAAAATCTTGGTGTATATAAAGGAGCATTGTATGAAAATATTGTCGCTGAGGCACTTGTGAAAAGCGGTTATGACTTATACTACTATAAAAGAGATGACTCTGTACTGGAGCAGGATTTCTTTGTACGCACTGCCGATAATCTGATACCTGTTGAAGTCAAAGCTACAAACGGAAGGGCTAAGTCACTTAGAACGCTTATAAGTTCTGAACGCTATCCCGATATTGATTGGGGAATAAAGTTCACTGGCGGAAATATAGGCTACAGCGACGATATATATACATTTCCGTATTTCTGTGCTTTTTTGCTGAAACGATACTTGAAAAAATAAAAAACAAGGCAACGCTTTATTATTGACGTTGCCTTATTTTTTCATAGCTTTTACAAATGCCTAAGGAAGTAAGAAAACGTGTGCTTTCCTCGAAAAATACAACACTGTCATGTGTATCATCAAGCACTTGCTCCCAACTTCTACCCTCTAATACAATACACGTTTTGTCACATTATGTTATATGCCTGTTCTTCACATGTATTTTTATTTTCCCCCTCATCTGCTTCACCTCTCAGATAGTGATGTGCAAGCAGCAGAAATTCTTTAGGGTCTGTTATAATCTTTCTTTTTCTGTCGTTTATCACTCTGACTGCAAAATCATCACCGAAATTCATTGAGTGGTGCAGACATACAGTTATGTCACGTTCTTCTGCCATTTCAAGCAGATACTTCGCACAGTTGTCACCACAGTTCGATATATTGAATATTCGTTTAGGCTGATTGTGTATCAATAAAAGCGTTTTAACACCTGTGGAGAGTTCCGTTGAACTGAATGTACCAAAAATATCGTTTTTTATTGCATCTTCCCCGATAACTTCAGAATCGTCAATGTCAGCTATAATTCTCCTTGCAAAGTCGTCTGTTATCCATGACTTGTCATACTGATTTTGATAATATACATCAGTGTTGTATATTTCGTCCTCACGGCTACCAAAAAAAATCCTGAGCATCTGAACATCTCCTTTCAGTTTAGTATCACTGATTTTAGTAATGTTTATACATATTATAACACATTTAATAGAGAAATGCAACAATAAGACAATAAAAAATCTCCGCGAGCCGAAACCTGCGGAGATTCTGATTTGCCCCTTTATGGAATTTTAACCGATTTTATTCTCAAACTTATCGCACCGCATTCCAGCACCCTTTTGTAAATTGCACTTTAGACACAGGCATTTTGCAGTAGTTTCAAATTTCCAAAAACCGTGCTTTGGGTCTTGTGGTTTGATGTATTGATTTGTCGGGTCATACCAATACTTGCAGAATGCACAGCGTTGATTTTTATTTCCTTCCAGTTTAAAAGCTGCCATCATAATAAATCATCTCCTAAAAAACCTCACCAACTGAATAACTTTCGTAAACCGCTTTTAATTTTGCTTCCAACACTTTTGACAGTACTTGAAATTTTAGATACAACCGATTTTGCCGCACTTCCAATTTTTTTAGCTGTTTCAACTATTTTAGAACCAACCTTCGTACCAGCCATTTTTCCGACAGCACCGCCGACAAAATTACCAACAACTGCTCCGACAGGTCCAAAAACAGCTCCTACAGTTGCCCCTATCTTAGCTCCTACAGCAGTAACTTTTGTTTTTACAATTGCTGCAACTGTAGCAACACTTGTGTCTTTTATATTTTTCAGACCCTCAGCAAGTCCTATTTCTCCCTTTGTAACTTTTCCGAGTGTTTTTAAATTCTCAATCGCCAAAGATGCTATCAATGAACGACTTTCTGTATCAGTTTCTCCAGCTGGAATTATATTTCTTGATTCAGCGATTTCCATAGCACCAGCTGCTGCAATTTTCAGACCTGTACCTGCACCATTCATAACAGATTCGCTTATAATCTTTTTATCAGTCAGAACAGTTTTTAAACCATATTCCATAGTTTTTGCATATAAATCGCTTGCCGTTGTTCTAAGTGCCATATCACCAGCCTGACGAACAGTTTCAGAAACAAGGTCTTTCATTTTGTACTTGTTCCAGTTTCTGTCCTCCCATTCTTCTGGAGATATTACTTCAACATCAATAACCTCCTGCTGTTCATCAGGTTCAGAATATTGATTTGAAACTGACGTAAGAGCTGAATGAGCTTCAACAAGTCCGTATGCCTGTTTGCCTGCTGATATTCCATTATTTGTTTCTTCCTGAAACCATGCCTCAACGGATTTTCCTGAATTTAAAGCGTTGTGCATTGATTCAACAGTCCGTTCGTGAATTTCAATTGTACCGATTATTGAATCCCTGATAGCAGCTATTTCCTCCGCATTTTTATAAGGAATCTGTTCTGACAGATAATTTCCCAGCCACTCTTTAACATCACAACTATCTTTATTCTCAATATAACTGCTGATTGCATCACGTAAAATATCTGCAAACTGCTGGGCTTTATCCTGCGGTAATCTCTCGTTAATATACTTTTCTGAATTCATAGCAGTTTCTCCTATGCAGAAGCATTTTTGAACTTTCGGTTCTTGTATTCTTCGGAAAGCTTATTAATTGAATCCTTCATAATCTCAGAAAGTGAATGTGTATTATTAATAGCTGTCAGAATATAATCAGTAGTCAGATTCAGCTTATCATCTGCAAAAACATTCTCAACAGCGTCCTTCACAACGCCCTCTATATCCGCACCGCTGTAACCCTCAGTTCTGCTTACAAGTTTATCAATATCAATACTGCTCAAATCAGATTTACGGCGTTTGGAAATATGTATTTCAAATATTTTCTTACGTTCTGTTGTATTAGGAAGTCCGACATAGAAAATCTCGTCAAATCTTCCCTTACGCATAAGTTCGGGAGGAAGCTTGGTAATATCATTTGCAGTTGCTATCACAAACGCTGGACTTGTTTTCTCCTGCATCCATGTAAGAAATGTACCAAAAAGTCTGACAGTCACTTCACTTCCAGAGCCGTCAATACCTGCAAAAGCCTTTTCAAGTTCATCAATCCAAAGTACGCAAGGTGATATGGCTTCCGCCAAAGCGATAGCTTTACGCATATTTTCTTCAGATTCACCGACATACTTGCCCATGATTTTTCCCATATCCAGCCTTAATAACGGTACTTCAAAAAGCTGTGCAGTAACCTTTGCCGCAAGAGATTTTCCGCAGCCTGGCACACCTGCAATCAACACGCCTTTCGGCATATCCACACCAAAATCCATAGCCTTATTGATTGACTTGTAGACTTTTGCTTTACGTTTTAACCATGTTTTCAGGTTTTCCAGACCGCCTATATCTTCAGGACGTTCTTTCAAAGGAATCATCTCTAAGATACCAGACTTCATAATCATCTGCTGTTTCTGTTCAAAAATCAGTTTCAAATCCTGACGTGTAAACATTCCGTCCTGTGCAAGTGCTGCGGCTAAAAGACTTTCAATCTCAAATTCTGTAAGCCCCTTGAACGACATGGACATTTCTTCAAGAAGTTCATTAGAAATAGGCACAGCCTGCTCCTCTGAAAATCTGTTTATCTGTAATTTTATTTCGTCCTGTGCAGGATATTCAAGTTCAAGAATTGTTACAAACTTTTCAAGTTCTTTCGGAATTTTCACAATTGAGGAAACAATAATGACAACCGCATCAAGTCCCTGGGAAATCTGCAATGCAATATCCTTAAGCAAAGCTATTACTTCATTCTCCTCCAGATAACCAGAAACATCTTTTAAAACAAGAAATTTCCTATCAAGCTCATTATCTGTATCAAGCAGACGAAGAGTTTCCGCAAGGGTTTTTCCCTCAATCAGAGTACTCTTTGTACCGAACTCAACAAAGCCTTTTGCTCCGTTCCATTCAAGCCCTTCACGTCCACCCATAACTTCCTTTATGATACCGTCTGTTTTTACCTCTTCAAAGGAATTTATGTAGATTATTGGATAGCCTGCGTCGACGTATTTTACTATTTGATTTTTTAACTTCATCAATTACCCTCGCAATCATTAAATTAACGTCTCACTTTTAAATTTTTTTAATTTGTATTTTTCCAACCTGTTTTCTTTTGCAAAATTTTCTTTTGCTTTTTTGTCATTCTCATCATAATAGTAAAGTGTCCACAATTTTTTTCTATATCTGGGAATAAGTATTTTTCTAAAATAATACAAATCATCTCCCAAAAGAGAATGACCCAATATTATTACTTCTTCAATTCCTTTATTATCTATAAATTTTTCAATTGTTTCTCTTTTATTTTCTAAATGTTTTGTTGCACTTAAATAAAAGGATATTTTATCATTGATATCTCCATATTTCAAATCATCTATTATTGTGTTTATATGAATATCTGAAGCTCCAAATTCAATTAAATTGTGAGTCAAATTATTATCCAATATCTAACTATAATTTCCGAAATTCAATTGCTTATTTACAACAGACTCAATATTTCCATGTATATAAAGAATATCTTCCTTGTTAACTGAATATATATCTTCTAATGTTTGTGTATAATTAAAGTTAATAAATAAAGAATTACTCATGATTTCAGAAAATTCATCACATATCTTAATACTTTCTTTTCCTTGGTTATATACATGAAAGAGCCAGTCCAAAAAAACTCCACCAGTAAATTGAAAAGTTACACTTGTCAGTCTATCCATAAAATTTTCATCATAATACAAAAAAGTATTATTATAAATGTCTGAAAGACTTTTTTCTATATCATACCAAAAATCACTTTCAGTCATAGAAAAATTCAAACTATTACAAACGGTTTCTAATTCTGCTAAAAGTTTTGGGTGCGTATTACTCAAATACTCTTTATAGCTAAAATAATTGGTTTTTAACCCATGACATAAATCAAATCCATTGCCACATATGACAAGCTTCTTATTTTCCATTTTTTAACATCCCAATCTTTTACATGCCTCTATACAATTATCGTTACCCAAATCTGCTCCTATCCTATACCACTTTTTAGCTAAAGTAATATCTACACTTGTTCCAATTCCGTACTCATAGAACCAACCAATATTATATTGTATATCAGAATTCTTCTGCTCAGCAACCTTTGTATACCACTCCTCAGCTTTTTTTGTAGTTTTGTTCTACACCTTTACCATTTTCATAGCACAAGCCAAGACGATATTGTGACCAAGCATCCTCCTGCTCAGCAGCCTTTGTATACCACTCCACAGCTTTTTTGTAGTCTTGCTCTACGCCTTCACCATTTTCATAGTACAAGCCAAGTGTATATTGTGCATGAGTATTCTCCTGCTCAGCAGCCTTTGTATACCACTCCACAGCTTTTTTGTAGTCTTGCTCTACGCCTTCACCATTTTCATAGTACCAGCCAATTGTACATTGTGCATCTTCATTTCCTTGTTCAGCAACTTTTGTATACCACTCTAAAGATTTTTTATCATTCTGTTCTACTCCATCACCACGTCTATAGCAGCGACCAAGTGCAAATTGTGCAAGAGGATTTCCCAACTCAGCAGCCTTTGCGTACCACTCCACAGCTTTTTTGCAATCTTGTTCTATACCTGTACCAAAGTCATAAACATTGCCCAGCATAAACATCGCAAATTTATCTCCTCTGCGTTCCATTTTGCTCAACACTTTTATAAGCACAGAATTTGATTTATTATTTTCAACACAGCAAAAAACATCGCATAAGTTATCAATCAGCTTTTCGTCTTTGGAAAAGTTTATTTTATACAGAATATAGCAGGCACGTGGATTTTTTTCCTCTGCAAGCTCTTTAAGTATCTTCCTTACCTCGTCTAATTTCCCTAATTCATATAAACGTTCAGCCTGATACATACGGTCATTACTTGTTGTATGGGATATATCCCAGCCATAGCAGATATCAACAAACTTTAAATTCAATGAAACAAAGTTGACATTATCATAGGCTCTTAACAATACAGTAGGGTTTTTAAGTCCGACATATGTTATATTTTTAACAGTAAGTGGAATTTCAAATTCACCCTCGCACAGATATATCATTTTTTCCGTTCCCGTATCAAGAATATCAAGTAAGTCGTCCTGATTAAACGCTATACAGTCAACATTGTCAATAATATTCTTGTCGTCAGTAAACTGACGAAGCAATGCTAATTTTTCATTTCTTCTTTTGATTGTATCTATATCAACTTCTCCCACATTTTCTGTATAAGAAACATTCAAAATCTCACAAAGTTTCTTACCAAGCTTTTCGTCATCAGAAGATAAAACTTCAACGGCATTAGCTTCACTGTCATAATAACGGTCTTTAAGCCATGTAACAAGCTTGCCGTTTGCGAAGTATCCGAGGACACTTTCAAGGTCGAAATGCTCTCTCAGTTCCTCAATAGTTCTTACATCTGTTCCGTTCATGTTTAACGGAAAACGAATTTTTTTAGCCATTTAAAAATCCTCCAATAAAACAGTTTTTTGATGCATTAACATATATTATTGCATTCTGTTAAGACTTGTAAGAATGTTCTTTGTCATTTCACAAACACAGGCATTAGCACTCTCTATCCTCTATCATTTTTTGAATCTCTTTCAGTTTGGCAATGTACATACCGTTGACATATCTGATGAATCGTTCGATGTAACTGTTGATTTCTTTTTCAAGGATCTCACAATTTCGCTTATATGCATCTTCCAAATCTTCATTCATTTTACATGCGATGGTGAATTCTTCACTACAGTCATATGTTGTAACGTCCCTATAATACGTAGCACCGAAAAGTCCATTTACACGTTCTCTGCCTGTGCTGGAATTTATTCTACCATAACTCTCAATGTAATCGTAAATAGAATAGCCGCTTCCAGTTTTTACAACATCATCACTTAATCTTTTTGTGATCTCCTGATAACTGATTGAGGGATACTCCGTGTAATTAATATCCAACATCTGCATATTATCTTTTAAGTAAATGCCTAAATCCTGAAGCAACTTGATGAGTTCCTGCAAAGTTTCACTTATCTCTTCAATAGAGTCGTGATAAAAATTTCCTTTTACATTATCATAAACGCTGTACTTTATCAATGTATTAGCGTCATCTCTCGATTTGCTTTCAACTTCTGACCTTCTAGCATCATAAGGACGTTGCAGATGATTTCTCATAGCGTTAATTAACGCATCTCTTGAGGTAAAATGGTCTGAAAAGTAGCTGAGTTTTGCATGGAAATCTCTGGTGATAAACATATTTGTATAAAGAACAAACGAAGGGTGTTTTAACAATTTCCCCTTATATTCCTCTACCATCTGTATTGCGTTTTGGTAATCAATGTATTCTTCCTTCACCACCGTATCCGCCTCGAGCAGTTCTTCCTTCAACTGACTTTCAATATCATCCAAAAAACATGCATTTTTGAATTTGATGTTTAATTCAGATAAATCCATAGATTCTGCCTGGCGCAATTTCACAGTAGGGTTTCCAATCCCTATATAGTACCTGTTTTTTACGGTAAGCGGTACTTCAAACTCACCCTGACACAGATAAATCTTTTCTGCACCTTCATCAAGAATGTCAAGCAAATCATCTTGATTAAAGGCTACGCAATCGACATTATCAATAATTTCATTGTCATCAGTAAACTGACGGAGTTTTATAAGTTTTTCATTACGTCTCTGTATAGACTCCAAATCAATTTCTTCAGAAACATTATCAGATGCCAATCCAAAAATCGACATAATCTTGTGACTTAATTCTGTATCATCAGAAGATAGAGCTTCAACGGCATTAGCCTCATTATCATAGTAACGGTCTTTCAACCATGTAACAAGCTTACCGTTTGTGAAGTATCCGAGGACACTTTCAAGGTCAAAATGCTCTCTCAGTTCCTCAATAGTTCTTACATCTGTTCCGTTCATGTTTAACGGAAAACGAATTTTTTTAGCCATAACATGTTCCTCCTAAATAATTATTTTTCAATTTCATATGCACAGCGTTTTTTCAATACATGTATATAAACACCATACCTGTATTGGTTATCTCGTAAAAAAGCTTTGTAATCATCTTCACTTTTTAAATCTTCTTGAAAAAACTTTACAACTTTATTATTATCAAAAGTCTCTAAAATAGCTTGATGAAGTTTTTTAAAAGATGTAACTGTCTGCTCCACAAAATCATTGTTTCCACTTTTATATATTTTCTGCTCATCACAAAACTTGTTGTAATCTACCACCAGCATTTTATCATTAACACAATACAAATTCGAGTTCATAATATCATTTCCTTTTTTATATATTTACTCAATCACATTTACAAATTTAATTATTATTCTGCAATTCCAATTTTCAAGGGCTTTCCCTAGATTTCAAAAAGTGTTATAATATGTATAATCGATTAGATAATCTTTCGCAAAATACGACAATTTAGGAAAAAACCTGTACAAATGTTAAAATACAGCTGATTTTTCATATTTTCTGACGGCATAGCTGACGGTTAAAATATTTTATTCATGCAAACGGAGCAGGTTCATACAAGCAGTTTTTCTTTCCATAGATGAATGAACGTAGCGATTCAGCGTAGTTTCTACAGTTGCATGACCCAGAATTTCAGAAAGTGTTTTAGCGTCAAACCCTAATTTTATACAGTTTGTTG
>CAYWPN010000022.1:0-36590 GCA_964460175.1 uncultured Alistipes sp.
TTTTTTTTTTTTTTTTTTTTTTTTTTTTTTTTTTTTTTTTTTTTTTTTTTTTTGCAAGCAGACGGAAAAGAGACAGATAAGAAAAATCAAATTCAGAAACACGGAGGTATTAATCACAATGAAATTTGTATGCAACAAGAATGAACTGAGCGAAGCTATTATCAGCGTATCAAAAGCCGTACCGCAGAGGTCGACCATTCAGGCACTGGAAGGAATTAAAGTCAGGGTATCTGAAAATGAGGTTGAACTTACGGCTTATAATCTCGAAATGGGTATCAGGACTGCTATCAGCGCAAATGCTGACATGGAATATGAGTTTGTTGCAAGTGCAAGACTTTTCAGTGAATTCACAAAGAAAATGAACGGAGACGATATTACGGTTGAAGTTGACGACAATAACGTTGTCAGACTTTCAAGTGATACGACAGAATGCAGTTTCTCTGCTATATCAGCTGACGAATATCCGGATTTGCCTGTTGTTGATACTCAGAAGAGTTTCCATGTCCAGCAGGCTGTTCTTAAGTCTATGATTAACATGACAAGCTATGCGGTTTCACAGAGTGAAAGCAAACCGATTTTTACAGGCGAACTTTTTGACATCGAAGACGGCAGGTTCACTCTTGTTGCTATTGACGGCTTCCGCCTCGCTATAAGGACTGAAAATATCGGCACTAATGAGAAATACCACTTCGTTGTGCCTAAAAAGGCTCTTCAGGAAGTTTCAAATCTTCTCAGTGAAGACGACAAGGAATGCACTGTCAGCGTGAATGAACGTCATATTATCTTCGAGATTAATAATTTCTTCGTTATCTCACGTCTGCTTGAAGGTGCGTTCCATAACTACAAACTGAGTATTCCGAACGGTTTCAAGACTGAGGTTTTCGTTAACAAGAAGGACTTCTCAAACAGTCTGGAAAGATGTTCGCTTATCATCAACGAGAAAAACAAGTCGCCGATACGCTGTGAAGTAAGCGGAGGTGTAATGAAAATAAGCTGCAAGACCTCCATAGGCCGTGTGAACGACGCTATACCCGCTGACATCAAAGGGGAGGGTGTTACCATTGGCTTCAACAACAAGCTCGTTCTTGAGGCGCTGAGAGCCGCTGAGGGCGATAAGGTAAGAATTCGTTTCAACGGCGCAATGAAAGTTATCGAAATTCTTCCGCCTATGGGTGAGGATTATATCTTCCTCGTTATGCCTATTCAGCTGAAAGGTTAATGGTGAGATTATGACTGAAATAAAAATCAATACGGAGTTTATCAAACTCGACGCTTTACTGAAATTCGCCTCCCTCGTAAGTTCGGGCGGTGAGGCGAAGGCTATCATTCAGAACGGTCAGGTGATTGTCAACGGCGAAGTCTGCACCATGAGGGGTAAGAAAATCCGTGAGGGCGACGTTGTTGCCGTCGGCGGAGATGAGGTAAAAGTGGTTTGCTGATTACTTTTGCTGAAATCGACGGCTTTAAGAACTTATCAGGTATTTCTTTCGCTCCCGACAGGAAGTATAATATCATCGTTGGTGCAAATGCTCAGGGTAAGACCAATCTGCTGGAGGCTATGTGGATTTTGTCAGGGTGCAGAAGTTTCCGTGGCTCGAAAGAGAAAGATTATATCGCTCTCAATGGCAGCCGTATGTCCGCAGGAATTAAAATCCTCGACAGCGTGCGTGAACAGAAAATCAGGTTTGATATGTCCAGAAATGCTGACAAAATTATTACCCTCAACGGTGTGAAACAGAAAGGCACCCGCTCGCTGTTCGACGTTTTCAAGTGCATTGCGTTTATTCCTGATGATGTTGATATTATCAAGGGTTCACCCGAAAAAAGACGCTGTTTTGTCGATATGGCTTATTCTCAGCTTAATCCCGCTTCTGTCGTCCACCTGAATAAAAGCAATGTTATTCTAAATCAGCGCAACGCTCTTCTGAAAGCTGTCGCACAGGGCAGAGACAAGCCCTCCTCACTCGAAATATGGGACAGACAGGCTGCTGCTGAAGGTGCTGTTATCTCTTATCTTCGGAATGATTATGTTAAAAAAATAAATCAGATTTGCGGTGAACTCTACAAAACAATTTCGGGCGGCAATGAAATACTTGAACTCGAATACAGGTCGAATGTCTATAAATCAGGCGATTTCGATACTCCCTGCGGTGAAGAGGCTGTTCAGAAATACTTCAACAAGCTCCGTGAATGCGCTGATTACGATGTCCGCACAGGAACTACTCATGCCGGTGTGAACAGAGATGATGTTTTAATTAAAATCAACGGCGTGAGTGCCAGAGACTACGGCTCGCAGGGTCAGATTAAGTCCGCCGCCCTCGTCATGAAACTCGCTCAGGCTGAAATCTTCATGAAAAAGTCAAAGGACGCTCCTGTTGTCTTCCTCGATGACGTTATGGGCGAACTCGACGAAAACCGTCAGCGTTTTATCTTTGACATAATCAGGGATATGCAGGTCTTTCTTACTACTCCGAATGAAAGTGCCATTCTGCCCGAAATCAAGGGAAAAATCCTGTGCATGAAAGAGGGGCGCATTGTATGAATACCGTTTATCTGCACATAGGCAACAACTATTCTGTCGATGTCCGTGAGATTATCGGCATTTTCGATATGGACAATACCACCGTTACCGGCTGTACTAAAAAACTCCTCGACAATGCCGAGAAAAACAGGAAAATCTTCCTTGCTACGTATGAACTGCCCAAAACGTTCATTATCACGAATGACAGGGTCTACCTCTCCCAGCTTTCCGCAAGTACGCTGAAAAAAAGGCTAAAAAACGGCGGCGGACTAGGTTAATCAGGAGTGTGAAATTATGGATAGTAAAGACTATAATCAGTCAGATATGAGCAATATTTCTGTTGTAGACGGCGAACTCGTTGACTATGAGTATGAACAGCAGAAATTACAGGAGCAGGAAAAGAAGAAATTAAAAAAATTCTGGTTAAGACTTATTATCTGGCTTGTTTTTATTCTTCCGTTCGCTGTTTCTGTAATCAGGATTTTCATTGAGGTTGCAAGTTTTATAGAAAGATATAATTAAAAATATAAATTATTATGGAGGGAATTATGCAGAATAATAATTATGACGAAAATGATATACAGGTTCTTGAGGGTCTCGAAGCTGTCCGCAAAAGACCCGGTATGTACATCGGTTCTACAGGTTCAGGCGGTCTGCACCACCTCGTTTACGAAATCGTGGACAACTCAATCGATGAGGCTCTCGCCGGTTACTGCACTGAAATCAAGGTCGAAATCTTAGAAGGCGATATTATCCGTGTTTCTGACAACGGTCGTGGTATTCCTGTCGGTATTCACCCGAAAGAAAAGATTTCCGCCGCTACTGTCGTTTACACTATTCTCCACGCAGGCGGTAAATTCGGCGGCGGAGGCTACAAGGTCTCAGGCGGTCTGCACGGCGTTGGTGCGTCCGTTGTCAACGCCCTCTCCGAATGGCTCGAACTTACCGTCAGGGACGGCGAAAATGTCTGGTTTCAGCGTTTTGAACGTGGTCACTATGATGAGGAACTCAAGGCAATCGGTAAAACTACCGAAACAGGTACAACCGTTACTTTCAAGGCGGACGGCGAAATCTTTGAGGAAACTGTCTACGATTATGAAATACTCCTCAAAAGGCTCAGGGAACAGGCTTTTCTTAATGCAGGTATAAAAATCAGTTTCACTGACCTGCGTGACAAGGAAAATATTCAGGGTGAAACTCTTCACTATGAGGGCGGTATCCGTCAGTTCGTCGAGCATATCCACGAAACAAGAGGCTTTGAAAGTCTCAGTGGCGACGTTATCTATATTTCGGGCGCACAGGGCGACAGTTTCGCTGAAATCGCTTTACAGTACAATGACAGCTACAACGAAATCATTCTCTCTTTCGCCAACAATATCCGCACCAAAGACGGCGGTTCGCATGAAACAGGCTTCAGGAACGCTTTAACCAAGGTCATAAACGAATACGGAAAGAAAATGGGTCTCCTCAAAGACAAGGAAAAACTTACAGGTGACGATGTGCGTGAGGGTCTTACTGCCATTATCTCCGTTAAACTCACGGAATGCGAATTCGAGGGGCAGACTAAAGGTCGTCTCGGTAATCCCGAAGTCAAGCCGTTTATCGAAAAACTCGTCATGGAAAAGCTTATGAACTTCCTTGAGGAAAATCCCGATACCGCAAAGACTATCTTCGACAAGAGTATTTCGGCTCTCAAAGCACGTGAGGCTGCCAAAAAAGCCCGTGAGGCTGAAAGAAGCAAGAATGCTTTCGGCAAGTCCGCTATGCCCGAAAAACTCGCTGACTGCTCCGAAAAAGACGCAAGATATACTGAAATCTACATCGTTGAGGGTGACTCCGCAGGCGGTTCTGCCAAACAGGGCAGAGACAGAAAGTATCAGGCTATTCTCTCGCTGTGGGGCAAAATGCTAAACGTCGAAAAGGCAAGAATTGATAAGATTTACGGCAACGACAAGCTCTCGCCTGTTGTTACTGCTCTCGGTACGGGTATCGGCGAGGACTTCGATATCGAAAAACTCCGCTACGGCAAGGTTATTATTATGGCTGATGCCGACGTTGACGGTATGCACATAAGAACTCTCCTGCTTACGTTCTTTTTCAGGTATATGCGCCCCCTTATCAGCAATGGCAACGTGTATATAGCCCAGCCTCCGCTTTTCAAAGTCTGGAGAGGTAAACAGGAACGCTATGCCTTTTCCGACGACGAGAGAGACAAGTATATTGCCGAACTCTCCGAAAACGGTAAATACAAGGTCGAAATCCAGCGTTACAAGGGTCTCGGCGAAATGGACCCCTTGCAGCTCTGGGAAACTACTATGGACCCCGAAAGACGTACTATCATCAAAATCGGCATGGAAGACGCTCTAAAAGCCGATGAGATTTTCTCAATACTTATGGGCGACAAGGTTGAACCACGCCGGAAGTTTATCGAGAAAAACGCTAAGTTTGCTCAGAATCTCGATATATAGGTGATAAATTGGAACAGATTAAACTCGAAAAGATTTATAAAATCCCGACTGATATTTTCCGTGAAGGATTTACAGCTTATCAGAAAAAATTCGTATACCCGAAAAATTATCTGTTTATGGCGGTTTTTTTCGTCCTTGCTCTGAATTTCGTCTATGGTGCGGTGAAAGCTCCAGATAACTACTTCGCCTATATCATGACTGCCGTCTGCCTTGCCTGTATGGCAAAGGAATGGTTCAATCCACGCAGAATGCGCCGTGCCGTCATTGAGACATTTCAGGATATGGGCGGACAGGAATATAAAATCACTGTCGGGGACGCATGGACTGAGTTTTCAACAATTGAACGTGGAGATGTTGAAAACTTTGCGGAAACAGATAATCCTGCGGAGTTTTCCACAATTCAACGTGGAGATGTTGAAAACCAGCCTGTTCCGCCTTCACGGATTGAAAACGAACGGCTGAAAATACTCGAATATGACAGGTTTTTCCTGTTCGCTGACGGGAAAGTCATGTTCTATATTGTGCCGAAAGATGATTTTTCAGAGGCTGAAACCGAAATAATCAGAAATATCGAAAAAAATTGACAGGAGGTCAGTGTTTTGCTTTATAATGACAATTCAAAGATAATTCATTCCGAAATTGTCGACGAAATGGAAAATTCCATGCTTCAGTACGCAATGTCGGTCATCGTTTCACGTGCTTTGCCGGACGTAAGGGACGGTCTTAAACCTGTTCACAGACGTATTCTCTATACGCTCCATGAAAACGGTCTTACTCCCGAAAAGGCTTACAGAAAATGCGCCGATACGGTCGGTGCGGTTCTCGGCCGCTACCACCCTCACGGCGACAGCTCCGTCTATGACGCTCTTGTCCGCCTTGCTCAGGACTTCTCTATGCGGTATCCGCTCGTCGACGGTCACGGAAACTTCGGTTCTATCGACGGCGACAAGGCTGCCGCTTACCGTTACACCGAGGCTAAAATGGCAAGGATTTCCCTTGATATGCTCGCCGATATAAACAAGGAAACTGTCGATTTTCAGTCAAACTACGATGACAGACTGAAAGAACCTGTTGTCCTGCCTTCACGTTTCCCGAACCTCCTCTGCAACGGCTCAACCGGTATTGCTGTAGGTATGGCGACAAATATTCCTCCGCATAATCTCGGAGAAGTTATCGACGCTTTACAGCTTCTGATTGACGACCCCGACTGCACTCTTGAACAGCTTATGGAATGCGTGAAAGGTCCTGACTTCCCCACGGGTGGTATTGTCATGGGCAAGGCTGGCATACGCTCCGCTTACGGTACGGGCAGGGGTAAGATTATCCTCAGAAGCCGTACTCACTTCGAGGAAATCGGCGGAAGAAACTGCATTATCGTGGACGAAATCCCCTATATGATTAACAAAACTCTTATTCTCAAAAATATCAATCAGCTCTGCAAGGACAAGAGACTTGACGGTATCTATTTCCTCCGTGACGAATCCGACAAGGACGGTATGCGTATCGTTATCGAACTCAAAAAGGACGCTGTTCCGCAGATTGTCCTCAACAAGCTTTTCGCCCTCACCAAATTGCAGGATACTGTCGGTATCATCATGCTCGCTCTTGTAAACGGCGAACCGAAAATTCTTACCCTCAAGGAAATGCTCCAGCATTACCTCGATTTTCAGGTCGATGTCATTCAGAGACGGACAAAATTTGACCTCAATAAAGCTCTCGAAAGGGCGCATATCCTGCAAGGTTTTATTCTCGCTGCCGATTATACCGACGAGGTTATTGCAATAATCAGAAACAGCAAGACTATTCCTGACGCTAAAACTGCCCTCATGGAACGCTTCAGCGATACCGATATGTCAGCCCTGCTTGATAAATCCCAGTACGATTTCACCGGTATTCACATCGATGAGCAGACAGGTCTTTCCGACGAACAGGCGGAGGCTATCGTGCAGATGAGACTTGGTGCGCTTACCGGTCTCGAAAGACAGAAAATCTCCGACGAGCTTTACAGTCTGCTTACAAAAATCTCCGACTATGAGGATATTCTCGCCGATGTCAACAGGGTTTACGGTATTATTATGACTGACCTCAACAATATCCGCAGAAAATTCAGCGACAAGAGACGGACTGACATTGAGGCTGTAAGCGGTGAAGTAGATGTCGAGGATTTAATTCCCGTTGAGGACTGCGTTGTCATTCTCACCAATAACGGCTATATCAAGCGTATGCCTGCCAGCGAATACAAAACCCAGAAGCGTGGCGGACGTGGCATAACAGGCATGAAACAGCGTGAGGAGGATTTCGTGGAGGAAATGTTTATCTGCGGTACTCATGATAATGTTCTCTTTATCTCAAACAAGGGTATTATGTACAAGCTGAAATGCTTTGAAATCCCCGACGGTTCAAAGGCTTCCCGTGGGTTCAATCTCATAAACCTGCTTCCGCTGACTGAAAATGAAAAAATCATGGCTATGATTAAGACTACTGGTTTCAGTGATGACAGATATATCACTATAGTCACCAAAAACGGCAAAATAAAACGCACTAACCTCTCTCTCTACAGAAACGTCCGCAAGAACGGTCTTATTGCTGTCGGTCTCGACGAGGGCGACGAGATTGCAGGTGTGCGCATGACCAACGGCTCTGAACAGCTCTTTATCGCTACTCACAACGGTCGGGCTATCCGTATCGAAGAGGGCGGAAGACCTTTGTCACGTTCCGCTCACGGCGTTAAGGTGATAAGTCTGCGTGATGATGACTATGTTGTCGGTATCGCAAGAATACGTGAGGGCGCATCTCTCTTTACCGTCACAGAAAACGGCTACGGAAGACGTTCGGAAATCGACAGCTACAGAATTCAGAACAGAGGCGGTTACGGTCTTATGAATTACAAGGTCGATGATGTGCGTGGTCACGTCTGCGGTATCAAGATTGTAGACAATGACGATGATATTATCCTCGCTTCAAGCGACGGCGTTATTATCCGTATTCTCGCAAGCGATATAAATATCATGAGCCACTATGCCAAGGGTGTGCGTGTTATGCGTGTCGGCGAGGGTGCAAAGGTTGTTGCTGTTACCCGTGCTGAACACGATGAGACTGCCAGAACAGAAACAGTCGAAACGCTTACAGAAGAACAGCTCCGTCAGGCTGAAGCCGACGCACAGGCTGAGGAAAAAAATGACGTGACCGACGACACGGCAGAAAATTGAAAGCTTTTATATTTTTCTTCCTGATTATCGTTTTATCCGTCGCCGAAAATAAGTTTATACTGAGTTTCCGCCGGAAAAGTTTCGGCGGAAATATCAGGATTTTGCATATATCTGATATTCATAACAGCAGAAAGGGTAAGAACAACCGTCGTATTTCGGATATGGCGGAAAAATCAAAGCCCGATTTGATTTTCATTACAGGCGATTTGGTTTCACGTAAGGAACTCGAATTCACGTCTGCGGAAATTCTCCTCAGAAGACTGCGCAATATTGCTCCCGTTTACATGGTTTTCGGAAATCACGAACAAAGTCTGCCCGATAAATATTTACACCGGTTCACTGATATGCTTGCGGAAACAGACGTTAAACTGCTTGCAAACAATTCTCTGCATACGACCGTAAAGGGCAGAAATCTCCATATTTACGGCGTTGTGCAGAAATACTCCACCTACAAGAAAAACGGCAGTTACAGAAATCTTGATAAATTCACATTAAGCGATATGAAATCTGCCGTCGGCGACAGGGCGGACGGCGAAGTGCTTCTGCTGGCACATAATCCGCTCTGGGCGGACGTTTACGCCGAATGGGGTGCGGACTATGCTTTCTGCGGTCACGTTCACGGCGGTGCTGTACGGCTTTTCGGTGTAGGTATTCTGTCGCCCGAAAGAAAATTCTTCCCGAAATACTCAAAGGGTGTGTATGATGTAGGCGGTATGAAACTGTGCGTTTCGGGCGGTGTCGGTAAACTCAGAATGTTCAATCCGCCTGAAATCGTCAGTTATGAGATTTGACGAACTCAAATACCGCAAAAGCTATGAGAAATACTCCGCCGAGCCATGAGAAATCATGATTTAATGAGGCTATTTTCCGCCCGAAAAGTGTTCCCAGTTTAATGGCGGTGAAACCTGCTATGAGTGTGAACGCTCCCGAAAGTACTGCATTGATTGAATTGAAACCACAGCTAAGTCCCGTTGATACGCTGTCGAGTGAGCCGGCAAGTGCGAGTGCAAGTGCTTCATGCGCTGAGAGCGTCTGTGAGCCGTCACAATCGGCTGATGTGTCGTCAAGGTATAGTTTCACTATGATACCGCTTGCGTTTGATTTAAGGGCTATGTAGTCCCTCTCAGAGAGTTTGCGGACAAGCGTCCGGATTATACTCTTGAAAATCGTGACAAGTCCGATTGCTGTGAGAATTATAAATCCTGCTATACTGCATATCTCAGGTCTGATAAACTGCCCTATGAAGTCCGACAGTAACAGTGACAGCATAAGCATAAGCGCACTTGTGAAGTTTATCACAAATGCCGAAATCACCGGAATTTTTATGTCACTGCTCCTGTATGCGACTGCTGTAAGAAACGTGTCTGCACTCACTATCAGTGCAAGTATTATTTCCTGTATCATGGCATTCACCTCCGCTGTATACTATGTCACGGCGGAGGATTATGTGAATTGAAAAAATTTAACAAGAGGTGTGAAAATGAAAGATGAAATTGTAATAAGAAAAAAAGACGATATTGCGCCCTTCAAGGCGGATACCGCCCAGAAAACTGAGTACGATGAGGACGATTTCGATATAAGAAACGGCGTTCTCTGCGACTATTACGGCGATGACTTTGCTGTAGATATTCCTGACGGCGTTAAGGAAATCAAGGAATGGGCTTTCAAGAATAATGATACTGTCAGGGAAATCAATATGCCGGACAGCGTTGTCAGAATAGGCAAATCTGCCTTTGAACTGTGTGAAAATCTTGAAAAAGTGGTTCTTTCGGAAAACCTTGAGGAAATAGGCAGAAAGGCTTTCTTCTGCTGTCAGTCCCTCAGAGAAATTTACCTGCCCGAAACACTGAAAGTTATCGGAGAGGAAGCATTTTCCCACTGCGGTTCACTTACAAAAATCAATCTTCCTGCTTCACTTGAAAAACTGGAAAAACTTGCATTTGTCTGTGCAGGACTTGAAAGAGTAAGTATTCCTGATAAAATTACAGTTATCAGGGAATACACCTTTTCCGGCTGTGAAAAACTGAAAAAACTGAAACTGCCTGACAGTCTTGCAAAGATTGAAAAATCTGCATTTTACGGCAATGAAAGCCTTGCAAAAATCTATCTCAATGATGATGTTAAGGAAATCGGCGACGGTGCTTTTGAGGGCTGTAAAAATCTCTGCATTTCCTACAGCAGTGAATGCAGGACAGGCGAAAATGCTTTTGAGGACTGCAAAGAAGTTGCTGTAAGAGAAGCTGTTAAAAAAACAGAAGAATAATTTTAAATCAGCAATTGACATCAGACCATAATATGTGGTATAATCATATCGGGAACGGCTGTTCCTGAATAATATAATGGCAGGTGAAAAATTTGAAAGCTGGTGTATCAACGGCGTGCCTTTATCCTGAACTTCTTGAGGACGCTTTGTATAAACTTGCGGTTAACGGCGTTGCCTGTACTGAAATTTTCCTGAATACCCACTCGGAACTCGGCAGAGCCTATGCTCAGAACCTCAGGGAAATGATGGACAGATTTGATATGGAATGCGTCTCCGTTCACCCCTTTACGTGCGAAATCGACCCCATTATGCTCTTTTCCGACTACGAACGGCGCACAAGGGATTTTCTTGAATACCACAGAAATTATTTCAACTTCATGAATATTGTCGGTGCGGAAATATTCGTCTTTCACGGCGGAAAAGCCGACAGGGGCAAGGAACTCTACTGCGAGAGATATTCCCGTCTTTTCAGGCTCGGCAGGGAATACGGCGTTACCGTGGCGGTGGAGAACGTCTCACGCTGTCAGAGCGGTTCGTCGGCTTTTATACGTGAAATTTCAAGAATGCTCGGCGATGAGTTCGCTTTCGTGCTTGATACAAAACAGGCTGTACGTGCAGGAGAAAATCCGTTCGCTTTTCTCGAAGCCTCGGGAAAAAAGACTGTTCACGTCCATATAAGCGACAGCGGTGAATTAGGCGACTGTATGCTTATAGGCAACGGTAATTTCAGATTTAAACAGTTCTTTGAAAAACTGGATACTTACAATCACAATGCAAGTGTGGTGCTTGAACTCTACAGGAGCGGTTTCGGGGCGATAAGCGAACTGGTTCACAGCTATAACGTCCTCAGCAGAATGACTGAGCCTTACAGGTAAATCAGCTTACAGGCAGATTTTCGCCGTTTCCGTAAACTACAGAAGCTATCGCCGTGTTGTCGCATACAAGAAGTTCAGCATACATCTTTCTGCTGTCCGGACTGTAGTTCATGATGTTGTATGTGTAAACCTGTGCATTCCGTCCGGCATATTCACGCAGGGGAAGTCCCTGTTTATCCTGTATTACTGCGTATTCCTCATAGGCGGACGAAAAATCCGACGGAATAGTTATGTCCTTTACGGAAATTTCCTCAACTTCCCACCCGTGCGACGCAAAATAGGCGGTGCGGTGTTCGGTGTCTGAAGCGTCCGTGACGGCATTTCCCGTATTTTCAGGCGTTTCTTTGTTGTCGGGAAATATTATGATTACTGCACAAAGTGCAACGGCAATCATTATGGCTGTGACAACGAATTTCTTTGACATGACAATCACTCCTCAATTGTTGACTGATAATTATTATTCGCCGGCAATGGTAAAATATGCAGAAAATAATCTTTCGGAGGCATAAAATGGTAAGGCTTGATAAATTCATTTCGGAAAGAACAGAGTATACACGTTCACAGATTAAGGATATGACAGGAAAAATAACAGTCAACGGTGAGACTGTGAAAAAGTGCGATGTCAAAATCGACGAGGAAACTGCTGATGTGCGTATATCGGGAGAAAAGGTCAGGAACGATATTTTCAGGTATATCCTCATGAATAAGCCCGACGGCTATGTCAGCTCCACAGAGGACAGCGACGGAATAAGCGTTCTTGAACTCGTTCCGCCTGAAATGAGGGCTAAGGGTCTCTTCCCTGCCGGTCGTCTCGACAAGGACAGTCTCGGCGCACTTCTTATCACCAATGACGGCGGTCTTGCACACAGAATTCTTTCGCCAAAAAAACATATCCCGAAAATTTATATTGTGAAACTTGCCAAACCGTTTCAAAGTAAATATGTTGACTTATTCTGGAGGGGCATTGTTCTCGGCGACGGCGAACAGTGTCTTCCGGCAAGGGTCAGGAGCATCGGAAACAGCGAAAATATGGCTTTTGTTGAACTCCATGAGGGCAAGTATCATCAGATTAAAAGAATGTTTTCGGCGGTCGGAAATCATGTTGAAAAACTGATGAGAATTTCCGTCGGCGGTCTCGTTCTTCCCGAAAAACTGGGAAACGGAGAGTGTATGGAATTATTGCACAAAGATGTTGAAAACTTATTTTCACCCCTCGATTTTGACCGTTTTTGCGAAAATTTTTTTAGCGAATTTTCGGCAATTCCCATAAACAAATAATGTGAAGTTTGGCAATTTAGCATCTTGAAATATTTTCAAAAAAATGTTATTATATTATTATAGCTGATACTGCGTAAAATTATCAGCAAGAAAATTTGTTACTGGAGGACAAGAATAAATGGCAGGCTTAACACTTAAAAATATTCAGAAAAAATATCCCGGCGGATTTCATGCCGTTCACGATGTTAACTTAGAAATCAGAGACAAGGAATTTATCGTACTTGTCGGACCGTCCGGCTGCGGTAAATCAACAACTCTCCGTATGATTGCAGGTCTTGAGGAAATCTCAGAGGGCGAACTCTATATAGGCGACCGTCTCGTAAACGATATTGCGCCTAAGGACAGAGATATTGCGATGGTTTTCCAGAACTACGCCCTTTATCCGCACATGACTGTTTTCGAGAACATGGCTTTCGGTCTTAAACTCCGTAAAGTTCCTAAGGACGAAATCGAAAGAAAAGTAAACGAAGCAGCAAAAATCCTCGACCTTTCACACCTCCTCGACAGAAAGCCCCGTGCTATGTCAGGCGGTCAGTGTCAGCGTGTTGCGCTCGGTCGTTGTATCGTGCGTTCACCTAAAGTATTCCTTCTCGATGAGCCTCTCTCAAACCTCGACGCTAAGCTCCGTGCGCAGATGAGAACTGAAATCTCAAAAATCCACAAGAGACTTGGTACTACATTCATCTATGTAACCCATGACCAGACAGAAGCTATGACAATGGGCGACAGAATTGTCTGCATGAAGGACGGCTGGATTCAGCAGGTTGATACACCTCAGAATCTGTATGAACGCCCTGTGAACAAGTTCGTTGCAGGATTTCTCGGTTCGCCTCAGATGAACTTCATTGACGCTGTTCTCCGTCAGGATTACGGTCAGTATATCGTTGAGTTCGGCGGAGACAGCAAGTTTGAGATTATCGTTCCCGAATCAAAGGTAAACGACGAACTCGCCCGCTATGTCAACAGGGAAATCGTTCTCGGTATCCGCCCTGAAAGCATTCACGATGAGGAAATGTACCTCTCAAACGCTACAACAGGCGTTGTTCAGGCAAATGTTGAACTTACTGAAATGATGGGTGCTGAAATCTATCTCTATCTCAACTGCGCAGGAAACGCTCTCACTGCAAGAGTCAGCCCACGTTCAACTGCAAAAATCGGCGATACAATCAATATTGCCATCGACCCGAACAGAATTCACCTCTTCGACAAGGAAACTGAAAAAACTATCGTAAACTGATTTAAAACAGGGCAGATGTGTCCTTTACCGCCGGATTTATTGATAACTTACTTTTAAAAGGTGTACAGCCTGCGGACTGCACACGCCAGAATGTCAGCGGTAAGCTACAGGATTGTCTGTTATCAGATTGTCTGCCCTTTCAATTTAATGTTAAGTATCATCATTTTTATAAAGCAGAGGCAGAAAATTTATGTATGGCTATGTGTTGTCAGATTGTCTGCCTCTGCGATTGTTGTGTGGTGAATTTCTTGAGCGAAATTAAAAAGTATCTTCAAATCCATAAAGACGAAATGTTCAGCTTTTTAGCGGAACTTGTTGCAATAAGAAGTGTGCAGAATGAGCCGAACGGGGAATTTCCATTCGGCAGAAAACCTGCCAGAGCACTTGCAAAAATGCTGGATAAATGTGCTGAATACGGTTTCATTACCGAAAATATCGACAATTACGCTGGTTCTGCCAGTTTCGGCGGAGGTGAAACCGTTCTCGGCATACTCTCCCACCTCGATGTTGTCCCCGAAGGCAACGGCTGGGAAAGCGACCCGTTTGTCCTGAAACGTGAAAACGGTATGCTTATCGGTCGTGGCACAAGCGACGATAAAGGTCCTGCGGTGGCTTCACTCTTTGCACTCCGTGCCGTAAAGGAACTCGGTATTCCGCTGAAAAAGGGCGTCCGCCTGATTTTCGGTACGAATGAGGAAAACGGTTCGGCTGACCTCGCATATTACCGCACAAAAAGAAGTCTTCCGCCTATGGTCTTCACTCCCGACGGCGAATATCCTGTCATAAACGGCGAAAAAGGTATGCTCAGAGTGTATTTTTCTGTTGATTATGACGATGACTGGATTAGCGGCGGTGAGGTCATAAACGCTGTCCCTCAGCATTGTTCCGTCGGCGACGGCGCACGCTGTTCAACACTTTACAGCGGAAAATCCGCCCACGCTTCCACTCCCGAAAAGGGCGAGAATGCTATAACTTACTTCCTTGCTCATCATGGCACGAGAAATAAAATCCTCAACGGTCTTGCAGGTCTCTTTCCGCACGGCGAATGGGACGGAAAGTCGGTTTTCGGCGATATTTCGGGTATTACCTGCGTCCTCTCACTGCTGAATACAAAAGAAAACCGTCTGCATGGCGGTGTCGATATAAGATTTCCACTCGACAGAACGAAGTCCGAAATCGGCGGTATTATCTGCGCAAAACTGCGTGAAATCGGCTTTCAGATTGACAGCTGCGACGGCTCTGAACCGCATTACACTGACGAAAACAGCAATTTTGTGCGCTCTCTGCTCCGTGTGTACGAAAAAGTCACGGGCGAAAAGGGGCATTGCATCACTATCGGCGGTGGAACTTATGTACACGAAATCGACGGCGGTGTTGCTTTCGGAGCGGCTTTTCCCGATGAGGACTGCCATATTCACGGCTGCGGCGAGTTCATTACTGAGGAAAGTCTGTTGAAAAATGCCGAAATTATGGCGGAAACAATAGTTGAAATCTGTGGTATGTGACAACATATGAATATGTGAACAATTGAACATATTAACCCTGCTTCTTTTATCGGAAGCAGGGTTTTTTTGTTATTCCGCCGTTGTATCGGTAGTGTCGGTCATGTCGTCAATTGCCGAATTTGCGCCGCTTACAATGCCTTCGCCTGCGTCCTCCACGCCGTCCACAACGTCGTCAACCGTATCTTTCACGTCGTCGCCGATGTCGGAAAAATCGTCAGAAACGTCATTGTCACGGCGGTCGTCATAGTCATCACGGTTATCATGGTCGTCACGGTCGTCACGGTCGGAGTTGCCGTATCCGTAGTCGTGGTCCTCATAATAAGAACCGTTGTCGGAACTGTCATTATCCCTGTCACCGCATGAGGCAAGCGAAAATATAGTCAACAGTGCGAGCGGAATTGTCGCAAAAGTCTTTTTCATATCATCATTCCATTCATAATCGAGTTGCTGCAATCGTTGCAACATGATTTATTATCCTCGATGTTTGCTGTTTTATGCCCGAGAAATTATGAATTTTTTGTTAATAATATTTTTGCTGTAATTAAAAGAACATAGTTTCCTGTTTTTTTATGCCCGAAAGGCATAAATTTTACTGAAAACCGGCTGAAATTCAGGATAAATATTTTAATATTTGTAACATTGAGTACATATTGAGTTAACAGTTTGTTAATGGCGATTTTATGAATAAATTGTAAACTTTTCGGGCAGTTTTCAACAAAGTTTTCAACAAAGTTTTCAACAATGGCATTTTTCAAAAAGTGTTGAAAACTTTATGTTCATGCAGTGAAAAATGTGATAGTTTTGTGATATTCAACTTCACATTCAACACTTTTCAACAGCTTTTCAACAGGTTTTCAACAGCAAAAAACGGGGTTTTCCACATAGTTTTCAACATAGGCAGTGTTGAGAACTTTAACCTCATCGGAACGTAAAACAGGGAAAAACAATACAGTTTCAACACTTTTCAACAGGTTTTCCACAAAGTTTTCAACAGCAGTTTTCAACAAGTTTTCAACATTTCACAAAGAGAAAATAGACACGTGTCTACAACGTTTTTGGCGAAACTTTTATGAACGGTCTGTGAACGGTTTCAACAGGTTTTCAACAGGTTTTCAACAGCAAAAAACGGGGTTTTCAACAGGTTTTCAACATAAAAAAGTTTTCAACATCGGACTTTTTCGACACTTGGGAAAAATCGTCTATTGACAAATCCGTTTCGTTGTGATATAATAATTTTACCACAATTATTGTCATTTGTCAATAGTTTCGGAATATTTTTATGCTAATGTGGCTCAGCAGGTAGAGCAGCTCACTCGTAATGAGCAGGTCGCCCGTTCGAATCGGGTCATTAGCTCCACAGAAAACATCGAAAAACAGGCATTTCCTCACTTTCGGGGGAGTGCCTGTTTTGTGTTATGCGGATTTAAATTAATAAGCCCCCAGATTATTCTGAGGGCTTTCATCAATAAATTAAAATTTATTTTAATGACTGCATATAAATCTTTTCTTCTTCTCCCCAAGGGGCAGACTGTCTGTCTGTTACTTCAAATCCGTATTTTTCATACAGATTTACATGGTCGCTGATAAGATAGACCTTTTCAAATCCAAGTTCTTTCAGATATGACATCGCAAATATTATCATTTTCTGACTTAACCTCTTCCCACGGTACTCCTCACCCACAAATACAAAACATATATACGGACTGTACGGAAGTTCCGGAATACAGTCCGTTTCTGCAACCGTACAGTATCCGGCAATATTGTCCTGTTCCTTTGCAATTATTACCCGTTCCCAGTCCGCAAAGCTGTTCCGGCGCATTTTATCCGCAAGGACTTTCCCTGTTCTCCATGAGCAATTGTCTGCAAATTCAATTACGTCCGCCCATTCCTCACTGTCTGCTGTTATCAGCCTGAAATCCATATTTTACTCCTTTATCTGAAACTGTCTATACCGTATTTTTTGCAGAACTCCAGAGCCGTACTTTTAAGGGTATAGTCAAGACGGCTGAAACAGAAACTCTCTATATGCTTTGGTATACTTTTATAGTAAGCCTCTGCGATACCGCCTGCTATACAAGCCATAGTATCAGCGTCACCGCCCAGTGATACGGCATTCCGCACTGCACTTTCATAGTCGTCCGCCTCGAGAAATGCCACTATCGACGGCGGTACACTGTAATCCGTACTGCTGTCGAATGAGTACCACGGTTTTATGTCACGGAGACGGAAACTGAGGTTATACCTGAATTTACGGCTTATGAAATCCCTGATACTTTCTTTTGTTTCACCGTGAAACGCCAGCCATACCGCAACTGCAACTGCCTGCGCACCCCTGATTGCCTCACGGGAATTGTGGGTATAGATACAGCCTGCCTTTGCCTGCAACATCACCTGTTCTATTGTATCATAGGCGTAACCAACCGGAACAACACGCATTGCTCCGCCGTTGCCGTAACTCCGCACCTTACGCATATTCTGCGGATTTTCCGCCCATTCCCTGAACATATTCCCGTAGCCTGCATTTTTGAAATAAGAATAATACTGCTTATACTGCACGGCATATTCCTTTGCACGCTGTCTGATGTGCGTATTCTCACCGTTCAGGAGGATTGCCCTTGCAACTGCACAGGTCATAACACTGTCGTCCGTGAAGGTGCTTTCCCGTCTGAACTCAAAATTATAGTCCTTAGTGCAGTGAATTTCGTAGTAAGAACCGATTATATCGCCGAAAAGTGCGCCGAACATTACTTTATTATGTATTTCTTTACTGCCGGAATGAACATACCCCCGACTGCATTTCCCAGTGCGACAGTAATAATGTACAATGCGCCCTTCAGGTCGGGACTTGCTGTGAAATAGTAGAAACAGTCCGCAACGGAGTGATTGAAACCGCTGAGAATGAATATCATGACCGGTACGCAGATACCGAACACAAACGATACGTCCGCTTTGTCACGGCAGTTCCTGCCGTTTTCTACTGCAAGATACATCAGCATTCCGCAGAATATGCCCAGAATAAACTGACCTGCAACGCCGTCCGCAAGTTTTCCGTCCATTATGCCTTCAGCATTCGTGTGGATTTTCTCCCATATACGTGTGAAGCGCAGAAGAAGTGATGTGATACCTGTTCCGGCAATATTTCCTGCAAGTGCCGTAAGTACTTCCGCAATATATTCCGGCTTGTTCTCAGGAATATAGCCCACCTTTCCGGTATAAAGCGCAAATCCGCTCCGCACTATCGTGAAAAGTCCGAAGCTGAAAAGAAATGCTCCGGCTATCTTGTTTTCCGCCGAAAGACAGACTGTTCCGCCTATACCTATCATTATTCCTGCAAGAACTGCCTTTGCGAAAGTTTTAATCATTTTCTATCACTATCCTCAGAAGATTTGCCTCTCCGGAAGAAAGCATTCTCACGCCTCTTCCTGTAATCACAATGAGATTTGCATTGCTGTCCACGCCCTCAGCCTTTCCGATAATCTTACGGTTTCCTATATCTGCGGTAATTATATTCCCTGTAAGGATTTCCCTGCGCCTGTATTCATAGAGGTATTTTCTGTCGGGAATAGCTGGTATAATCCTGTCCAGATTGCTGAGAATGAGACGGCAGAGGGTATTTCTGCTTATCTTTTTTCCTGTCTCCTGCTGGATTGTGGTGACTGCTGAACTGAGTTCGCCGAAATCGTGAGAGAGAACGTTTATTCCGATACCTGCAACGGCATATTCAAGCGACTTGTATTCAAGACCGAGCGAGGCTTCTGTGAGTATACCGCAGATTTTCTTGTCATTAAGATATATGTCATTGACCCACTTAATCTGCACATCACGTTCAATAAGCTGTTCGATTGCTTCTGCAACGGCGACTGCAACGGCGGAAGTAATCAGAGGAGCGTATTCCACATCGAAATCGGGGCGGAGTACAACGCTCATATACAGTCCCTTGCCTTTCGGTGAAACAAAAGTTCTGCCCATTCTGCCTCTGCCTTCAGACTGGTATTCCGCAATTACAGCCGTACCGTTTTCCGCACCGTCTGAGGCAAGTTTCTTTGCATAGTCATTGGTGGAACTTACCTCATCGAGAACGATTGTTTTTTCGCCGATTAATTCGGGTGCGAGCTTATTATTTTCGGGGGAAATCCTGTATCCTTTTGATTTTACAGCCTCTATGTCAAAGCCGTCGTTTCTCAGCGATGTGATTATTTTCCATATAGCGTTTCTGCTGACTCCGAAATCTTCTGCAAGCTCTTCTCCTGAGACAAAGTTTCCGTCTGCAAGTCTTTTAAGTAGTATTTTTTTCATTTTTATCAACTCCCATTAATTATTATACATTATTAATTATAACTTGTCAACTATTGTATTTTCTGTAAATATATGTTATAATAATATCAGGATTATTCTGAATAAATAAATGGAGTGATTAAATGAATAAATACAGAAAGCTTGCATTAAATACGGTGATTTTTGCAATAGGAAGTTTCGGCTCGAAAATACTCGTCCTGCTTCTCACAAGGCTTTACACAAAGCATATAAGCCCTTCTGATATGTACACAAAGGAAATGCTCGAAACAACCGCACTGTTCCTGCAACCCATTTTCACTTTCGCTTTGCAGGAATACATGATAAGATTTGGTCTCGACAGAAACTACAGCAAAAAGGAAGTCTTTTCAACTTCCGCCTGTATTACTTTATCCGGTCTCGCTGTCATGATACTTGTCGTTCCTGCTCTTCGCTTTATTCCGATACTCAGCTTCCTGAAAGGAAATGCAACTCTTCTCGCAGTATATGTCGCCATGTCGTCAATAAGAATGCTCTGCCAGCAGTTCGTGCGCTCAAGGGAAATGGTTAAACTTTTTTCCCTCGACGGCATACTCGCAACACTAACTCTCTTCATATTTAATATGGTGTTCATTGCAGAAATGGGCATGGGAGTTAAAGGCTTCATGATTTCCGTCATTCTCTCGGATTTCTGTTCTTCGGTTTTCCTGTTCAGCACTGCCGGATTAGGACAGTTTTTCCGCCCGCGCTGGTTCAGCAAGGAACTCGCAAAAGCTATGATGCGTTTTGCCTTACCGCTCATACCCACTATCGTTATGTGGACTATCACAAGTCTTTCAGACAGGCTTTTCATAACAAATATGCACAGCACCCGTGCTGAACTCGGAGAGAGTGCCGCAGGACTGTATTCCGTCGCAAACAGAATTCCCAACCTCATTTCTATGGTCTCCACTATCTTCTTTCAGGCTTGGAATATGTCCGCCATAACCGAAAGCAATTCAAAGGACGTTAAAAAATTCTACGGGCGTGTTTACTCCGCTTATCAGGCAATTCTCTTCATTGCCTCCGCAGGACTTCTCATGATTATCAAGCCCGTATCTTCTTTCCTCACCAATACTTCAAACTATGAGGAGTACGGCACTATATACATCTATACGCCTGTACTCATAATAGCTGTAGTCTTCATGTCGCTCAATCAGTTCCTCGGCGGTATCTATAACGCAAGAAAACTCTCAAAGAACAGTGCGCTTACAAGTTTCGTGGCGTGCGTTGTAAATCTCATCATGAACTTCTTCCTCATTCCCGAATGGGGACTTCAGGGTGCGGCAGTTGCAACATTCCTGAGTTACTACGTCTGCTACTGGGCAAGAATGATTGACGCAAGATACTATGTTCCTTTCAGGTTCAGCGCATTCAGGTCCTTTGCAAACACGGGTATTATTTTCCTCATGAGCTGGCTTATCATCACCGATGTACCGTTCTGGCAGGTTCTTAATATTCTGCTGTTCGTTGCCGTCCTGATTGTCAACGCAAGGGATTTGCTTCTGACCGTTAAAAAAATTATCAGAAAATAAGGAGTGATTTTATGGCGGTAATAAAAAAAAGAAAATACACGTCAGACGAATATCTGTCCGCAAATAAAGATACAGACGAACGGTGCGAACTGATAGACGGCGATATTGTTTCCCTTGCTTCTCCGTCCGTGACACATCAGCGCATCACCGGAGACGTTTTCGCACAGTTTTACAGCTATATTAAGGCAAATAACGGAAAATGCGAGCCTTTTTTTGCTCCGCTTGATGTCCGCCTTGATGATTTCAATGTCGTTCAGCCCGATGTGTTCGTTGTGTGCGACAGTTCAAAGGTAAACGGCAGAATATGCAAAGGTGTTCCCGATTTCGTCGCAGAAGTAACGTCGTCAAATTACAGGCAGGACTATGTCAACAAACTCTTCCTGTACAGAAATTCGGGCGTGCGTGAATACTGGATTATCGATACAAACAGCAGGGAAATTCTTGTTTATTTCTTTGAGAAAAGTGATTTCCCGTCAATATATAATTTCGGAACGTCTGTTCCTGTTAATATATATGACGGAAAACTTGAAATATTTATTAAGGAGTGATTTTTTATGACACCTCACAACAACGCTGAAACAGGCGATATTGCTGAAACAGTCCTCATGCCCGGTGACCCTCTCCGTGCAAAGTTCATCGCCGAAAATTACCTTGAAAATGCCGTCTGCTACAATGAAGTACGTGGTATGCTCGGCTTTACAGGCACTTACAAGGGTATGAGAATATCAGTGCAGGGGAGCGGTATGGGTATGCCGTCCATGGCGATTTATTCCCACGAACTCTATAACGTCTACGGCGTGGACAACATCATCAGAATAGGTACTGCCGGAGCAATAGACGACAGTGTAAATCTCCGTGACATCGTAATCGCCATGAGTGCAAGCACTAATTCCGCATACGCAGACCAGTACAATCTTTCCGGTACTTACGCCCCCACTGCTTCATGGAAACTTCTTTCAGCTGCTGTCGGAACTGCTCAGAATAAAGGCTGTCCTTATCACGTCGGCAATATCCTTTCAAGCGATACTTTCTATGACGATTCAGACAGTCTCGCACAGTGGAGGAAAATGGGCGTGCTTGCAATCGAAATGGAAACGGCTGCGCTTTACATGAATGCCGCAAGATTTGGTAAAAATGCCCTCTGCATTCTCACCGTCTCCGACTGCCCTTTCCGTAATCTCTCAACTACTCCCGAGGAACGTCAGACTTCTTTCAGAAATATGATGGAAATTGCCCTTGATACTGCTTTAAGCATAAGTAATTAAATTTTTTGTCGGAATTGTCACTTTGTACTTGCTTTTTTGTGATTTTTGTGTTATGATATAAGGTAATGGAATTTTAAATTCTTAAATAATTTAAAAGGAGATTTATTGTATGCCAAAAAAACAGGATATTAACAAGATTATGATTATCGGCTCAGGACCTATTATTATCGGTCAGGCTTGTGAGTTCGACTATTCGGGTACTCAGGCCTGCAAGGCTCTGAGAAATCTCGGTTATGAGATTGTTCTCGTCAACTCCAATCCGGCTACTATCATGACTGACCCCGATGTTGCTGACATCACTTACATTGAACCGCTTAATCTCGACAGACTTACTCAGATTATCGAAAAAGAACGTCCCGACGCACTTCTGCCAAATCTCGGCGGACAGTCAGGTCTCAATCTCTGCTCGGAACTCGACAAGGCTGGTATTCTTGAAAAATACGGCGTTCAGGTTATCGGCGTTCAGGTTGACGCTATTGAACGTGGCGAGGACAGAATTGAATTCAAGAACGCTATGCGTGAACTCGGCATAGGTATGCCGAAAAGTGAGGTTGCCTATTCTGTTGACGAGGCTGTTAAAATCGCCGAAAAACTCAGATATCCTGTTGTTCTGCGTCCTGCATACACAATGGGCGGAGCAGGAGGCGGTATGGTCTACAACGTCGACGAACTCAAAGTAGTATGCGCAAGAGGTCTTCAGGCTTCCCTTGTCGGACAGGTTCTCGTTGAGGAGTGCATTTTCGGCTGGGAGGAACTCGAACTCGAAGTAGTCCGTGACGCTGACAACAATAAAATTACAGTCTGCTTTATCGAAAATATCGACCCAATCGGCGTTCATACAGGCGACTCGTTCTGTTCTGCTCCTATGCTTACCATTCCCGAAGACGTTCAGAAAGAACTTCAGGAGATGTCATATAAAATCATCGAAAGTATCGAAGTTATCGGCGGATGCAACTGCCAGTTTGCCCGTGACCCCGAAACAGGCAGAATTGTCGTTATCGAAATCAACCCACGTACTTCACGTTCCTCTGCTCTCGCTTCAAAGGCTACAGGCTTCCCGATTGCACTCGTTTCAGCAATGCTTGCCTGCGGTCTCACTCTCGACGAAATCCCCTGCGGAAAGTACGGCACGCTTGACAAGTACGTCCCCGACGGCGACTATGTCGTTATCAAGTTCGCACGCTGGGCATTCGAGAAATTCAAGGGTGCGGAAGACAAGCTCGGTACTCAGATGAGGGCTGTCGGCGAAGTAATGAGTATCGGAAAAACATACAAGGAGGCTTTCCAGAAAGCTGTCAGAAGTCTCGAAACAGGTCGCTACGGTCTCGGTTTCGCCAAGAACTTCAACTCCATGAGCAAGGAAGAACTCCTTGACAATCTCCGCTATCCCACAAGCGAACGTCAGTTCATTATATATGAGGCTCTCCGCAAGGGTGCTGCTATCGACGAAATATATGAACTCACTAAAATCAAGCATTACTTCCTTGAGCAGATGCTCGAACTCGTTCAGGAAGAAGAAAATCTCCTTACTATGAAAGGCTGTGTGCCTGAAAAAGACGTTCTGAAACAGGCTAAACTCGACGGCTTCTCCGACAGATACCTCAGCTCTCTCCTCGAAGTCACAGAAGAGGAAATCCGCAACGCCCGTATCGGCTTCGGTATAAAAGAGGCCTGGGAGGGCGTTCACGTAAGCGGTACACAGAACGCTGCTTACTACTACTCCACATACCACCTCGACGAAGACAACAGTCCTGTTGATACGGATAAGCCGAAAGTCATGATACTCGGCGGAGGTCCTAACAGAATCGGTCAGGGTATCGAATTTGACTACTGCTGCGTTCACGCTGCACTCGCTCTCAAAAAACTCGGCTTTGAGTCAATTATCGTCAACTGCAACCCCGAAACCGTTTCAACCGACTATGATACTTCCGATAAACTCTACTTTGAACCGCTTACCCTTGAAGACGTTCTTGCTATTCACGACAAGGAAAAGCCCGTCGGTGTTATTGCACAGTTCGGCGGTCAGACTCCCCTCAATCTCGCAAACGACCTCAAGAAATACGGTGTCAATATTCTCGGTACAACTCCCGAAACTATCGACCTCGCTGAAGACCGTGACCACTTCCGTGCAATGATGGATAAACTCGGTATTCCTATGCCTGAATCGAGTATGGCTGTAAATGCTGACGAGGCTATCGAAATCGCAAACAAAATCGGCTATCCCGTAATGGTACGCCCCTCTTACGTTCTCGGCGGTCGTGGTATGGAAGTAGTACACGACGACGAAATGATGCGTGTTTATATGAATGCCGCTGTTGGCGTAACCCCCGACAGACCTATCCTGATTGACCGTTTCCTCAATCACGCTACAGAGTGCGAGGCTGACGCTATTTCAGACGGTACTCACTGCTTCGTTCCTGCCGTTATGGAGCATATCGAGCTTGCCGGTGTTCACTCGGGCGACTCCGCTTGTATTCTCCCATCAAAGAACCTTACTGCAAAGCAGGTTGAGACTATCAAGGAATACACAAGAAAAATTGCCGTTGAAATGAACGTCTGCGGTCTCATGAATATGCAGTACGCTATCGAGGGCGATACCGTTTACGTACTCGAGGCTAATCCCCGTGCTTCAAGAACTGTTCCGCTTGTATCGAAAGTATGCGATATAAACATGGTTAAGATTGCCACGGAAATCATCACTTCCTCCCTCACAGGCAAGCCGTCTCCTGTTCCTGAACTCAAGGACAGACAGATTAATCACTACGGCGTGAAGGAAGCTGTGTTCCCGTTCAATATGTTCCCCGAGGTTGACCCTGTTCTCGGTCCTGAAATGCGTTCAACCGGTGAAGTCCTCGGCATATCGAAGTCTTTCGGCGAGGCTTACTACAAGGCTCAGGAAGCTACTAAAAATCCTCTGCCAAGCGAGGGTACAGTTCTCCTCAGTATCTGCGACAGGGATAAGCCGGAACTCCTTGAAATCGCTAAGGGATTTAACGAAATCGGCTTTAAAATCCTTGCTACTCACAAGTGCTATAAACTTCTTGTGCAGGAGGGTATTCCGTGCGAGAGAATTTTCAAGATTTACGAGGGCAGACCTAATATTGCTGACGAAATCGCTAACGGCGAAATTCAGCTTATCATCAATACTCCTGCCGGCAAATCCTCAGTCCACGATGACAGCTATATCCGTAAGGCTGCTATCAAGCATCGTGTGCCTTATATCACTACCATGGCTGCTGCCAAAGCAAGCGTTGAGGGTATCAGGGCTATCAAAAATAACAGGAATATCGGCGTTATGTCCCTTCAGGCTCATCACGGCGATATAAAGTAACATAAACAAAACTGCACCGGAGAATTTCCGGTGCAGTTCTATTAAATGAGGACTTTATATGAAAAATAATACGTTGCTTATAAAACTCCTGACCGTACTTTTCGGCGTTATTCTTATTGCCGTTTCAGCTTTTTCATGGTGTTATATTCCCGTAATGAAAGGAAAATCCGCTGATGATATTCTGAGAATTGAAGTTGAATGTACAAGCAATTATTTCTTTGAAGAAGCAGAATATATAGTTGATTTTACTGATAATTCTCTTGTAATGTCGTATAATGATGAAGAACCGGTTTACAGTTTCTTTTCTGAAAAAAACAAGAGGAATTTTATAAAAAGTGCAAATTTCTATGGCTTTTTTGACTGGGAAGAATATTATGATACATATATATATGACTTATCAAGTGTTGATATAAATATAATATATGCGGACGGCTCGGAACAGAATATTTACTGCTATGGCGGAACTGCTCCGAATTATGAGCAGATGAGAAGTGCTTTTAATGATAATTTCGGTTTCAGACTTTGGTAAAAAATATTTGTATTTACTTGACATAATATAAAAAATATGTTATTATACATAAAGAGGGTACTGTGGGAGCAGTTTCTCTCTCAACAATAGTTGAAAATAGCTGTCGACTTTGGTAGAGATGGGCGACTATTTCTTTTTGTTGTTGTTAACCACGAGTGGAAAGCACCCATAGTATTCATATACTATGGGTAGCTTTTTTTAGAAAGGAATTTTTATGTTAAAGGAAATACTCAACAGAAAAACCTGTGCGGAGTGCAGAATGTGCTGTATCTTCGACAGGTACGATATATGGGAAACTCCCGTCTTTGATGAGGAGACTAAAAATAAAGTCCTTGAATTTAATTCAGGTGCAGTTTTCGCAAAGGTCGGCAATGGCTATATGCTCAATGCAGGCGAACTCGCTGAGGGCGACCTCTTCACCTGTCCTGCACTCGCCGAAAACGGCTGTATACTGGGCGACGACAAACCTTTTGACTGCCGTATCTATCCTTTCAGGGTCATGGAAAAGGACGGTAAGCGTGTTATTGCCGTTTCAACTCTCTGTGAGGCGGTTCACGGGCAGAATCACGATATTTTGAGGGAATTTCTCAGAAAGGGTCTCGCAGAACGCATTTTCGCTTATGCGGACGAAAATCCTGATATTGTCAAGCCTTATTATGATAATTATACTGTTCTGCAAACTTCTGAAATGCAGTAAGTGTTGACAATCCGCAGAAACCGTGCTATAATATATATCAAATTAAAAGAAAGGAAGTTTTTTATGGCAAAAGATAAAAAAGTTACCGCTATCACCTCCATGGAAGAGGATTTCGCTCAGTGGTATACTGATATATGCAAAAAAGCTGAACTTGTTGAATATACAAGTGTAAAAGGCTGTATGGTTATCCGTCCTTACGGCTACGCAATATGGGAGAATATCCAGCGTATTCTTGACGGAATGTTCAAGGAGACAGGTCACGAAAACGTCTGTATGCCGATGTTTATTCCTGAAAGTCTGCTCCAGAAGGAAAAAGACCACGTTGAAGGCTTTGCGCCTGAGGTTGCGTGGGTAACTCACGGGGGCGGTGAGAAACTCGAAGAGAGACTATGCGTCCGCCCGACTTCTGAAACCCTCTTCTGCGAGCATTACGCAAATATCGTCCATTCTTACCGTGATCTGCCGAAACTCTACAATCAGTGGGTCAGTGTTGTCCGCTGGGAAAAAACTACCCGTCCTTTCCTCCGCTCAAGAGAATTTCTCTGGCAGGAGGGTCACACTATCCACGCCACAGCAGAGGAGGCTGTTGACGAAACTGAAAAAATGCTCAACGTATACGCAGACTTCTGTGAAAAGGCTCTCGCTATGCCTGTTGTAAAGGGTAAGAAAACCGAAAGCGACAAGTTCGCAGGTGCAGTCTCCACATACGCTATCGAGGCTCTCATGCACGACGGCAAGGCTCTTCAGGCTGGTACTTCCCATTATTTCGGTGACGGTTTCGCAAAGGCTTTCGGTATCGAGTACACTGACAAGGAAAACAAACGTGTGTTCCCTCATCAGACAAGCTGGGGCGTTACTACCCGTCTCATAGGCGCAGTAATCATGACTCACGGCGATGACAACGGTCTTGTACTTCCGCCTGCTGTTGCTCCTGTTCAGGCAGTAATCATTCCGGTTGCACAGCACAAGGAGGGTGTTCTCGACAAGGCAAATGAACTCTCTGACCGTCTTAAAACGGCAGGAGTGCGTGTTAAAATCGACGACAGCGAAAATTCTCCCGGCTGGAAATTCGCAGAATACGAAATGAAAGGCGTTCCGCTTCGTGTTGAAATCGGTCCGAAAGATATTGAGGCTAACCAGTGCGTTATCGCTTCACGCTGGAACGGTGAGAAAACAACTGTTTCCCTCGACGAACTCGAAACGGCAGTCGCACAGAAATTGCAGGAAGCCCACGACGGTATGTACAACAAGGCTCTCGAAAATATGAATAACCGCACTTACGCCTGCTCTTCACTCGACGAAATCACAAAGGCTCTCGAAGAAAACGGCGACGGCTTTATCAAGGCTATGTGGTGCGGTGAGGAAGCCTGCGAAGACGAAGTCAAGGAGAAAACAGGTGTAGGCTCACGCTGTATTCCGTTCATGCAGGAGAAAATTGCGGGTACTTGCGTATGCTGTGGAAAGCCTGCAAAATGTATGGTTTACTGGGGCAAGGCGTATTGATTATGGGTATACTAAAAAAATCAGTCAGTCTGCTGTCGGCATTCCTGCTTGCACTTCCTGTATGCACGGCAGTCAGTGCAGAGGCTTATGGTTCTGTGCTGTGGCCTCTGGACAGTTCATATACTGATATAACCACGTATTTCGACGAAAGCAGAAACTACGGCAATTCGTCGGCACACAATGCAGTCGATATTCCTGCCGACTACGGTACAAATATTTATGCGGTAAGCGACGGAGTGTGCATTTCTGCGGACTGGCATGACGATTACGGCTATCTTATCATTCTATGGCACGAAAATCTGGGCGTATATACGTTCTATGCCCACTGCTCCTCTCTGGCTGTATACAGCGGTCAGACTGTAAGTCAGGGCGACGTTATCGGATACGTCGGAAATACCGGCGTTTCATACGGAAATCATCTCCATTTCGGTATCTGCGATACACTTTTAGCCGGTACTCCGTATGTTACATATTATGACCCCCTTACTTATTTTTCCTACGACGGCGGAAGCAGTAAACCGGCAGTTACGGACGATTGTTCATGCGATACGTCCTATGCAGGTACTTACACCACTCACGGCGTTGCCACTTACCTCAATATAAGGAACGGTCACAGCACGTCTGCGGAAGCTGTGGGAAAAATTCCGCCGAATGCAGAAGTGAAAGTAACAAAGTCCGACGGCGTGTGGGCGCACGTTGAATATAACGGCATATCGGGCTGCTGTTCTATGGAATATCTTCAGAAAACAGGCGAACTTTCGTCGGAAATGAGTATTTCAGGTGCGAACGCTCCGCAGGGTACTTTCAGTGTGGGAGCAAAATTCAGCATAACTGGTACTGTCAGTTCAAATCTGAATATAAACAGAGTGTGGGGCGGTGTATACGAAAGCGACGGCATAACTCCTGTGTGTGTTGCGGAAAAAAATCCTTACGCAAAAAGCTATGACCTTTCAGGTGAATTTGACAGGCAGATTACGTTCAACAGACTGAATGAAGGTTCTTATATCTACAAAATTGAGGCGGAGGACGAATGCGGAAACAAAAATACTCTTATAAGTTCCGTCTTCTATGTGGGCAGTGCCGATGACAAAACAGCCGGCGATTTAAATCTTGACAACAGCATCAATATTTCTGATTTGGTGCTTCTCCAGCAGTATCTTCTGAATACAGCGTCCTTTTCCGCTGAACAGTATGCAAATGCTGACCTGAACAGAGATTCCGTTGTCGATGTGTTTGATATGGTCGATATGCGGAAGAAAGTTCTTGAAAATATTTTATAAACAAAATCCGTCGGGGATAATCCGGCGGATTTCTGATTTTTCTTAAAAAATTTGCTTTTAACTCTTGCAAAAGGAGCAAAAGTATAGTATAATTGTTAATGTATAATTTGCAATTGGATTTATTGTAAATTAAATTAATTTATTGAGGAGGAAAAAAATTGTCACAAACAACAGCCGTCAGCAAGAAAGTTCCTGTCGGGGCACTGCCGACAAAACCTCTGGAAAAAGTAAAGCTCCTGCCTGTTTATTATGTTGCAGCTTTTCTTATTCCTGCATTGCTGACATTTATTGCCTACGCTATCTTCGGAGTGTATCCATTCGGAGAGCGTTCTGTACTGGCACTTGATTTGAACGGTCAGTATATCTACTATTTCGAGAATATCCGTGAATGCTTCTGGAGCGGTGAAAATCCGCTTTACAGCTGGTCAAGAAATCTTTCGGGCGGTTATCAGGGTGTTATCGGTTACTATCTCGCAAGTCCTTTCACTTTTATTGTCATACTGTTTCCGCACAGCATGATACTTGAAAGTCTTATGATTATGCAGTTATGCAAAGTCGGTGCGTGCGGTGCAACTTTCTTTGCGTATGCGTATCACTCCAAAAAAGTAAAGCCGTTGCAGTCGGTAATTTTTGCGACGATGTATGCGCAGATGTCATACGTTGCAATCCAGCTTATCGACCCGATGTGGATTGACGGTATTGTCTTCCTTCCGCTTGTTATTCTCGGTCTGGAATACCTTGTCGACGACGGCAGAAAAATCAACTATATCATTCCGCTTGCAATTGCTTTCATTGCCAACTTCTATATCGGCTTCATGATTGCAATTTTCGTTGCGCTGTACTTCGTTTACTATCTCTTTTTCGGCGCAAAGAGAAAGTTCGGCAGTATTATGGAATATGCAAAGGTTGTCGGCAGAATGGTGCTTGCAACAGGCATTGTCCTCCTGTGCAGTTATATCATGATTGTACCTGTCTACAATGCTCTTGCGCTGGGTAAATTCGACTTCTCCGTCCCAGATTATACAGTCAAGACGATGTTCAATCCGATTGAACTCCTTCCCACGCTTTTCCCGAACCAGTATTATTCCGTAAACGTTGACGAGGGTACAAGACTTTACGGACGACCTGAAATCTACTGTGGTGTACTCTCATTCGTTCTCGTTCCGCTTTACTACTTCAACAAGAATATCAGGATAAACCGCAAAATAGGCTATTCGTTTATTCTCGTTGTCCTCTTTGTAAGTATGTGGATTAAGCCCATAAACATGATGTGGCACGGCGGACAAGACCCGAACTGGCTTCCTTACAGATATTCTTTCCTTGTTTCATTCATACTCGTATCTATGGCGGCGGAGGCGTTCTCTAATCTTGAGGGATATAAGCTGGAAATCAAGCACGCTGTCGGTGTTTTTGCCGCTATCGCCGTTCTCTGCTTTGTTTATGACGCTGTTCAGCCGAATTTCAATTACAATGAAAACTTATACAAGTACGCCGCAATTATGCCCTACTCCGAAACTGTCACAATCAACGGAAAGTCAACGGAACATCTGTTCCTTGGTACTATCGTTTTCGGTGCGGTGCTTTCGGCAGTCTACCTTGCTTTACTCTGCGTGATGAGCCGTGTGAAAAAGAAAATGACATACAACATTATAACCGGCGTTATTGCTGTTATAGTGTTCTTTGAGGCAGGCTACAACGCATTCGATACTATTTTCAAGGTTGACAAGGAAGTTTATTACTCTTCAAAGAAGTCCTACACGGCTATCATGGACGCTCATAACGTCAAGGACAAGCTTGACAGCATTGACGACGGTTTCTACCGTGCGGAAAAAACTTTCTTCCGTAACGTCAACGACAATCAGGCTTATGACCTGAAGGGCATTTCCCATTCAAGTTCCGTAATGAACGCAAGAATTATCCGCTTTATTGAAACTCTCGGTTACACCACAAAAACTTACGAAACAAGATATGACGGCAATACGCCTGTTGCTGACTCGCTTCTCGGCATCAAGTACGTGCTTGACGACCCGTCAGTCAGAAACGACCATGAGTCGCTTCTCAGCCCTTATTATAACCTCGTCGAGAGTACAACCTATCAGGCTGAAAGCGGTGAGAAACAACTCGACATCTACGAAAATCCCGACGCTCTTCCTATAGGATTTATGGCTGATGATGATATTCTCCGCCTCAGTTTCCTCGGAAACGACAATCCTTTCAACAGTATGAATAACTTCATGAGTTCACTTACAGGAAGTACTCCCGAAGAAAGCTACTCAACAGGATTACAGCCGAAACAGTATTTCAAGAGAATTCCCGGAACGGAAAATCCTGAAGTTGTACTCAATGAGTGCTGGGAGTCCGATTACGGCGGTCAGCACTGCTATAACGCAAATGCAGGTGCAGGCGACCCGACTGTCAGAATACATTTCACTGTTGACGAGGAATCTCCGATTTATATGTATCTCAAATCGGATAACCCGAAAAAGTGCAATGTCTGGATTTCCTCTACAAAAGACGAAGCAACAGGTGAATTTGTTGAGGGTACTTTTGCAGGCTACGGAAGCTACTATGAGGGCTATGATTATTCTATCGTGAATATCGGCACTTATCCGGCAGGTACTGAACTCGAAATCCGCCTCACAATTCTCCAGCAGGATAAATCGGGAAGTAATGAATATATCATGGTTAAGGACTTCCAGTTCTATCATCTTGATTATGACGCTTTCCACGAAGATACAGAGAAACTCAAGCAGAACAGCTGGAATCTGAATATGGACAAGACTACTGACAGTCATCTTGTCGGCGAAATCGACGCTCAGGCAGGACAGATTTTCTATACTTCAATTCCGTATGAACCCGGCTGGACTGTGAAAGTGGACGGAAAGAAAATCGGTGAACAGTTTGAGGAAACTTTCTCCGAAGACGGCACAAGTATTATGAGAAACTTTACTGCAAATGACGCAGGTTACGACGAAAGCAATCCGGGTCAGGTTGTTATACTCAATGCACTTATGGGTATCAGACTTACAGAGGGTCACCACACAATCGAAATGACTTACTCTCCTCCCGGATTTAAAACAGGTGTTCTCCTGCTTATTCTCGGTATAGCGGCAGTAGTTGTGTTCTTTATGTGGGACAGAAAAAACAATAATGTTTATCTGCTCCGCAAAGAAGGACTTGAAATCGACTACAATCCGCCGAAACAGGAAGAGAAAAAGCCCGTCAAGAATATCATAAAGTCAAAGGGTGCTGTTGCAGAGGTCGATATACTTCCCGAAAAAGAGGAACAGGAAGATGGTGACGACAAGCCTGTTCCTGCTGACATTGATTTTTCAGAGGAATACAGAAAAGTAATCGAAAAGCAAGACGAATAAATATAATCCCGCCGTCTTCGGACGGTGGGTTTTTATTCAGAAATATGAGAAAGGTATTTTTTATGTCCGATATTATTAAAAGCGATGATATAAAAGTAAATTTCCGCAACAGGTGCGACGGAATTGAAATGCTGAAACAAATCGGCGACGGCACACTGAAAGTCGTTTTCTTCGACCCCCAGTATCGTGGAGTGCTTGATAAAATGAAGTACGGCAATGAGGGTAAAACAAGAGGTCAGGGGCGATGTGCATTACAGCAGATGACATCTGAAATTATTGCAGAGTTCTTTCAGAATATTGAAAGAGTTCTCCGTCCGTCAGGCTACCTTTTTCTGTGGGTGGACAAATTCCATCTCGTTGAGGGCGTATCGTCATGGTTTGAGGGGACAAAGCTCGTTCCTGTTGACCTGATTACATGGAACAAGCAGAAAATCGGCATGGGCTACCGCACAAGGCGCAAGTCGGAATATCTTGTTGTGTTGCAGAAACTCCCGAAACGTGCAAAAGCAACGTGGTCTCTGCATACAATACCTGATGTGTGGGACGAGAAAGTCACGAAAACCCACGCCCATTCAAAGCCAGTCGGATTGCAGGAACAGCTTATCCTTGCTACTACCGAAGAGGGCGACTACGTCTGCGACCCTGCTTCAGGCGGTTACTCCGTCTTTGAGGCGTGCAGGCAGACGGGCAGAAATTTTATCGGCTGTGATATTGAATACGGTGAGGAAATTTAAAGATGACATATAAAGAAATACAAAAAGATTTATTTACCCTCAGCGACAGATATATACTTGCACACTGCATCAGTGCTGATTATGCACTTGGTGCAGGTATTGCCGAAGTATTCAATAAGAAGTACGGCGTAAAAACTGCCCTGCTGGAAAAATTTTCTAAGAACCAATGGAACGGAAACGGGCGGTGTGAATTTACATTCAGTAATATGGCTGAAGACGGTACAGGCAGATGGCTTGTTGCAAATCTCATTACGAAAGAAAAGTATTATCATAAACCCACTTACGATACTATCAGACAGGCACTTGAAGATATGAAAAACAGCCCTGATGTTCAGACGAATAAAATAGGTATGCCCCTTATAGGCTGTGGACTTGACAGACTGAAATGGGAAAAAGTATCGGAAATCATTAAGGAGGTTTTTGCAGATACGGATTTTGAAATTCTTGTCTGCTGTCGTTAAAAAACGACTGGAAAATAACTGTTATATTATGGAAAGGAAGATTAATTATGAAAATACGTGACGCAAAAGGCAGAAAGGACGGCAACAGCGGTTACATAAGACTTTTTGACAATGCTGAACTCGGTCAGCTTATGTCAAAGGCTCAGGCTACTGTCATCTCAAACGGTTCTGAACTGGAAAGAATTATTCTGGAGCGTACACAGAATATTCCCGATTTGGACGAATTTGTCTACAGGACAAAAAACGGCGTTCAGCCTTATGGTGTTTATGTGTGCAGAAAGGCTGTTCTTAAAAAAAGCAGGCTGACTGTTCCGAAACATGAACCCGATTTGCTTGTTTTTATTGTGCAGGAAAATCCGGTGTGCAAGGTCGTTGAACTCAAGGACGGCGATATGTTCGATACTAAAAAATCCCGTGGCGAACGTGAACATCTTGAGGAGTTTGTTTCGCAGTTCGGTGGAAATATTAATTTTAATACGGAATATTATGTCTGCTGTTTCAATCAGGAGGACAAAAACATCATTAAAACAGGATTTAAGGAAGTTTTCGATACTGACCACATACTGACAGGAAAAGAACTGTGCCGTGTTCTCAGAATTGATTATGATGATATAATCAGAAACCGGAAGGCTGACGCACAGGATAATTTCAGGTATTTCATTTCGCAGATGCTTGAAATTCCTGAAGTAATATATGAAATCGGCAGGCAGTTAAAAGAAAAGAAATAATCAAATTTTCTTTATAAAAATCTTGACAACTGCCGTATATTATTGTATAATAGTATTATAAAATCTATTTTGCGGAGAGATTATTATGTCATTTGTTGATTCAAAATGCCCTCATTGCAGTGCTGTTCTGCCTGTTGATGATTCCAAAGATGTATGGATTTGCAGTTACTGCAACAAGCCTTTCATTACATCAAAGGCTATAGCTGAATATATGAAGAGTGGCGAAAGATTAAAAACTGCTGTTCCCGAAACGGTGAAATCTATTGATTATCTTGATATTTCAGGCTGTGAAAATCTGCACGAACTTACTATCAATGCGGATACTATCGGAAATCTTGACTTTTCAGAGTGTTCGGGTTTGCAGTCCATAACCATAAATGCGAGCAGTATTGAAAGCCTTGATTTCTCTGAATGCCCGAATTTGCAGATAATCAATCTGCCGAAAACAGTCAGGATTGAGACCGTTGATGTCGCAGACTGCAAAAAGGCAAAGCCTGTAAGTAAAAAATAATTGCTGTTTTTTTAAGCATAATTAAAGAGGTTTTAAAATGAACGTAGACGCTTATCTGGAATTCCGTAACGAATGTATTAACAAGCCTGCCAATATTAATACAACCTATAATGATAAGGTTGATTTTGTGGCTAATGCATCAGAACTTATTCTGCGCAAAATTATAATTCCATATCCGACTGACCAGACAACAGAACAGGACTTTGTAAACAGAGCATACTCATTTCCCCATAATCTTAAAAATTTCATAAAGTCCTGTGTAGTTGATATAGTAGATATGATATATGCTGACATTGATTGCAGAAAATCAGGAACAAAAGACCCTGACCCGATAAAAAAATACCGTTATTCCATTGAGTCAATACAGGAACTCTATGCCTGCCTTTTTATGCAGTATTTCGGAATGTTCAGTTTTGGCAGCAATATGGATATTGCAAACAGATTTTCCCTTTTGCCTCCGATTATCCGTTGCAGAACGTTAAAGTACCTTTATGCTGCTAATCCAAATAATATTGTAATCATTGATAAATTCGGTTTAAGTCTGACAAAAGCTTATAGTGCAAAGGCAACAGAAAAATGGATAACCGAAAATGCAGAACATCTCAGGTCTCTTCCTGCTGCCTCTGAAGAAATGATTGCAAAATTCCCTCAGCTTGCCGGACATACCATGTATGACAGCTGTATAGGTAAGATTAATTCAGCTTATGAATCAATATACGCTGACTTTGAAACCCTTAAGGCTGCCTATTATGAAAAAGGAATTATGGACGGGGATACAAAGGAAATTTTCATGTTCAACGATTTTATGCAGTTTGCTTATGATGCCCTTGAAAGTATTCCGTCTCCTTTAAGAGAAAACGGAAATCCATATTTCCTGCTTTTATATTTTTATAATCTCAGATAAGTGAAAAATTAACAGACACGCAAATCAATTTTCAAAATGTTGACAAGTATGGTATAATAGAATTATGAAAA
>CAYWPN010000023.1:0-36518 GCA_964460175.1 uncultured Alistipes sp.
GTTTAATTGATTCTTACTCCATTTTGAAAGTGATTGGCGAAAATTGATTTGCGTGGAGTTAAACTCGATGATATTGACAAGTTGGAAACGGGCAAGACGGTATTCAGCAGAAAGGTCACGGTCGCAAAAGATGATTGGGACAATATCACGGCTCTTGCCAAGCGTGAAGTTGCTTCGATAAAGCAAGTCAGGAAGCTGAAAAAAGAGCGAAATGAAGCTGTTCAGAAGTACGATGACCTAAAAGGCAAGTATGATATGGCAAGTGCAGAGTTATCTGCTTACAAAAAGAAAGAACAGAAACGAGGAATGTTCTCCCGTGACAAGCTGAATGCAGATGCGGAGCGTATCAGCCGAGAGAACGAGCTGTCCCGTGAACTGAAAAAGGCGAAATCTTTTATTTCAGCCTGCGGATTGAGTGCCGATTATCAGAAATATAGATACAATAGCGCTACCAAAAAGAAAACGTTAGAATAAAAAAACAGAACAAAAGAAAAATTATGTCATATCCCGTAAAATAGCGCTTGACAAAAAGAAAAATGCGCGCTACAATGATAATGCGAGATATGCCATATTCCGTAAAGGAGACTATATGGCAAATATTACAAACATAAATGGAAAGTTTCTCATAAGAGTTTTTACTGGTCGTGATGCAAACGGCAAACAAATTGTTAAATCTACAACTTACATTCCACCTGAGGGTACTTCACCGAAAAAAGCTGAAAAACTGGCTCAGGAATACGCTTTTGAGTTTGAACGTCACTGCAAAGGCTACTCTCAGCTAAACGAGAATATGCGTTTTTCGGAGCTTGCCGACTGGTACTTCACCAACTATGCTCCGATTGAGCTGAAAGAAAGTACCGTCTACACCTACAAAGGACAGTATAAAAATCACATTGAACCTGTTCTTGGGCATAAAAAACTCAAAGAAATCACCACACCACTGCTTACGGAATTTCTCAGACAGCTCGGACAACAATATAAATTAAGTCCTGCTACAATCCGAAAAATTTACATAGTGGTACAGAGTATCTACCGCAGGGCATTACAGCTAAAGAAAATCCCTGTCAGAATGTTATCATTCCGAAGAAAAAGGATGCTGGTAAACGTTATTCACTTACTGAAGAAGAAACTAAGAGATTCATAAAACTGGTAAATGAAAAATCATGGGACAATGATGTTAAGCGAATCCTGATGGTTCTGTTGTTTACTGGAATGAGAATCGGAGAATGTCTTGGTTTATCGTGGGAAGATGTGGATTTTGAGGAAAAGACTATCTTTATCAGGCATACGCTCTCACACGCAAACGGTATCAGTTATCTTGATACTCTAAAAACTGAAAGCAGTATACGTATAATTGCTATGAGCACAACTGTTGAAAAGCTATTGAAAGAACAAAAAGCGTATACTAACAGCCTTAAAGATGTACTCGGTGATAACTATGCTCACCCAGAAATGATTTTTCCGTCAGGACAAGGCAACTATCGTGACCGTTCCTCTGTATATCACTCACTTAAAAGAATGACAACAGGTACAGAATTTGAGGATATGACACTTCACAAACTTCGTCATTGTAATGCAACACTTCTGCTTAACAGTGGTGTGGAACTGAAAGTAATTTCTGAACATCTCGGTCACTGTGACATCGGAGTTACTGCAAACATATATGCGGACGTTCTGAAAAAGCAGAAAATCAAGGTTGCTGAAATTATTGACATGAAACTTTCTGATGATTAATCAGAACAAAAACCTCTCTGACGTTTTCACGCCAAAGAGGTTTATAATTATCTTTTTCAGTTGAACAATTGTTGAACAACTTTGTGAAACAATCTCGAAAAATACCGTAAAACAGGCAATTCTGAGATAATTTCTTATCTCTTTGAGAACTGCGGAGCGCGACGAGCAGCCTTGAGACCGTACTTCTTTCTTTCCTTCATACGAGGGTCACGGGTAATGAAACCAGCCTTCTTGAGAACAGGGCGGAGTTCCTCATCGTATCTGATAAGCGCACGGGTAAGACCATGACGGATTGCGCCTGCCTGACCTGTTACACCGCCGCCTGCAACTGTACATACAACATCGAACTTGTCGAGAGTATCTGTAAGAGCGAGTGGCTGACGTGCAATAAGCTTCAGTGTTTCGAGACCGAAATAATTATCGATGTCTCTGCCGTTGATTGTAACATTACCTGAGCCGGGATAAATTCTTACTCTTGCTACGGAGTGCTTTCTTCTGCCTGTTCCGTAGTAGTATTTAACTTTTGATTCGTACATTTAAAAGCACCTCCTGATTAAAGTGTGTAAGCAACGGGCTTCTGAGCAGCGTTCTTATGCTCTGCACCCTTGTAAGTTCTAAGTCTCTTGAGCTGAGTTCTGCCGAGAGTGTTATTCGGGAGCATACCGTTGACAGCAATCATCATTGCCTTGTCTGCCTCATTAGCCATCATGTCCTTATATGACTTTGACTTGAGACCGCCAATCCAGCCTGTATGCCAGTAGTATTTTTTCTGTTCAAGTTTTCTGCCTGTGAGGACAGCTTTTTCGCAGTTGATAATGATAACATGGTCTCCGCAGTCTACATGGGGAGTGTAGTCGGGCTTATGCTTACCTCTGAGAATATGTGCAGCCTTTGCAGCAACACGTCCGAGAGGCTGACCCTCTGCATCGAGGATATACCATGTACGCTTAACTTCTGCCGGTTTTACCATTGTAGTTGACATAGAAAATTCCTCCGTTTTTTAAATTTAAATTAGCAACGAATATTATTATATCAGCATTTCCGTGAAAAGTCAAGAGTTTTTTCCGGTTTTTTTTAATCTGTATCGTTATTTCTCTCTCATTCTCTTCATTTTTCTCATTTTCTCTTATTAACTCGTTTGCTGTTCCGGAAATCAGGCAACAAAAATCAAGTATATATCATTACATATTTTGTGCAACATAACAAAAAGTGCCATTTATACATGGCACTGTCTTTCAATAATTTTTCATCTGAGAATTGACCCGTCTGAGATAATTTATACATACATTAAACTGTGCATTAAGAGAATTATCGGTAATTAAATGTGAAAGTTCCGTGTACTGATGATAGAGATAATTATTCAGGAATGTCACAAACACGCTGTTCTTATTGCAGGCAAGCTCCATAGTTGAGCAGACAAGCGCAATGACATTCGCATAGAGAACCGCAATATATGAACGTTCATAGGACGGATTAATAACTTTCAGTGCCTGAACGAAAAGAGTATCGCTGTCCGTGAAATTATTAAGTACAGTCCTGATTTCCGGACTTACCTGATGTGTTGTGAGAAAATCTGATACTCCGAGCATTCTGCTGATTTCCTGTATATCACTTACTTTGAACATAAAACCATCTGAAACAAGCATTCCGTTTAAAATATCGGCAGTTGTTTTATTCATGCTGATACCGAGAACTGCAAGCATGGTGGCAAGCTCAATAAAGCTGTTTGATATTGCCTCAAACAAACCTGCCTGCAACGTGGGATTTACGTCTGTAAAAGGTTTTGGATTTCTCAGAAATGCAAGCTGAAAGGGAGTAACCGCATTTTTAAGATTGTCATATCCGTATTTCAATGCGGGAATATTACTGTCATACAGAACATTGCCTGTCTGCTCCGCACCTGTGTTTGTATCTTCTGTCATTTCATTTCTCCTTTTTAATAAAAAATTTATCATATTATAACATAATAACAGTTTTAATTAAAGTGTTTTCTGTGAATTGATTAAAAGAAAATCCATCTTACAATTGATATTATACCAAAAACAACAGTAAGGGCAATACCTATGTAATAAAAAGCAATATTCGCCTTTCTGGAGGCATAGAACCATTTCAGACGGAACTTTTTCTTTGAGGGATACAGCACTTTAACTCCCTTTTTGTTGGTGCAGTCAAGTACAATATGTGCAAGAAATCCGATTGCAAACGGTACGGCAAGCGGTCTGCACATCATACCCACTGCCGTACTGTACAGGACTGTAGCAAAAAGCGAGTGAGTAAAACTTCTGTGGTCGGCAGCTGCACCGATAAAGTAAAGCACAATGAACGCCGCAAGCCCGATAAGTGCAACAGTATGGTTTGAATTTTTTATGCTTTCAGTCATACCGCATTTAAAGAAAAAATCAATGACAAAGCAAATTCCGGCAATAGTTCCTGCGATTGCCTTTGTATTTATATCCCTGATGTTCTTTATGCTGTCAAGGTCAGTATCGGGCATCATTCCGCCTACTGCACCTCCTGCCAGTGCGGAGAGTATTTCCAGAGGAGTATCGGCAAAAGTAAGTGCAAGTGCCGCCGCTGTTCCTATAAATATATGTGTTTTTCCCATCATGATAAAAAGTACCTGCTTTCTGTGATATTTTTTATATTATATCATATTTCCCGACAAAAAGCAACAGAAAAATACTGTACCCGATTACGCTGTATGTCCGTGAACGACGTACAAGCGTATTTACCAAAAAAACAGATTTCAAACCCGTTTTTTCTGCATTTCTGCCAATTGATTTTTTTTAAAAACAGGAATATAATAAATATTGATACAAAAATAACATATAAAAGGTGGATTTACAATGGGAAATAAAGCAGTAAAATTCGGCGGAAGTTCTCTCGCCGATGCAAATCAGTTCAGAAAAGTTGCAGATATTATCAAATCAGATGACAAGCGCAGATATGTAGTTCCGTCCGCTCCGGGAAAGCGTTTTTCTGATGATATAAAAGTTACAGATATGCTTTACAAGTGCTGTGAACTCGCTGGAAGCGGTGTTGATTTCGACGACGATTTTCAGCTTATAAGAAACAGATACAACGGAATTATCGCTGATTTGGGTATCGATATGAGCCTTGATAAAGAGTTCGATACTATTATCAAGGAACTCAAGTCACGTCCTGCAAGAGACTATGCCGCAAGCCGTGGCGAATACCTCAACGGAAAAATTCTTGCAAACTATCTCGGCTTCAATTTCGTTGACGCTGCCGATGTAATTATATTCGATACAAAGGGCGTACTCCTCCTTGACGAAACAGTCAAGGCTGTCCGCAAAAGACTGAAAAATCTTGAAAATGCTGTTATCCCCGGATTTTACGGCAGAACAACAGAAGGCGTTATCAAGACTTTCTCAAGAGGCGGTTCGGACGTTACCGGTTCTATTATTGCAAATGCCGTCAACGCAGAAATATATGAAAACTGGACTGACGTTTCAGGATTTCTCGTTGCTGACCCTCGTATAGTTGAAAATCCTGACGTTATCGAGACAATAACTTACCGTGAACTCCGTGAACTTGCATATATGGGAGCTTCCGTTCTCCATGAGGACGCTATCTTCCCTGTCCGCTCCGCAGGTATACCGATAAATATCCGCAATACAAACAGACCGCAGGACGCAGGTACTATGATTGTATCAAATGACTATGATTTCAGCAAGGAAAGTCTCGGTCACACGATTACAGGTATCGCAGGAAAGAAAGGCTTCAGCACAATAAACATCGAAAAAGCAATGATGAACAACGAACTTGGTTTCGGAATGAAAGTTCTTAACGTTCTCTACAATAACGGAATATCTTTCGAGCATATGCCGTCTGGTATTGATACAATGAGCATCACAGTTGACAGTTCAAAACTTGCGCCGGTACGTGAAAAAGTTCTTGCGGAAATCCGCAGGGAAGTAAATCCCGACCATATTGAAATTGAGGACGGAATTGCTATTCTTGCTATAGTCGGCAGACGTATGAAAAACACCCGTGGTACTGTTGCAAGAGTATTCGCAAGCATGGCTCACGCAAGAATTAACGTCAAGATGATTGACCAGGGTTCAAGCGAACTTAATGTAATCATCGGCGTAAGTGAAAATGATTTCGCAGAAGCTATCCGCCGTATCTATGATATGTTCATTAATTCAGAAAAATAACCAATGAAAGACTACACTGAAATATTCTCAAAGGCAATAGATTTGTCACTGGAATATGATATAGATAAAATATGTGATGTAATAAATGCAATCGGCAATAATTACTGTGGAACAGACGACGAGTGGTGTACTTACCGCTGGTATTATCTTTGCAGGGAAACAGAAGACAATATGCTTACTGATATTTACGGCTATCTGTCAGTTGACTATCCTGTAGCTTTGATTAAAGAAAACTGCCCCGATATAATAAAATCCGTACTCGCAGAAAACAATATACTCATCACAGAATTTGAAGAGCCTATGTGCTGTAATGAAGATATACTGCGGAAATATGTTCACGGGCGACGTGTTATTGACGAGTCTGTTTTTCTCAATAATGGTGACTTTTCCTTTGAGGACGAAAGATTTGAACTGATTTTAGAGCGTCTTGAAACAGGTGAACATTACTATATCGATGCAGAAAATTTTATGTTCAGTGATATTCATACGAACTGGTAATAAAAAACGGACGATTTATAAAAGCGATACTCATATAGAAGCAATGCCCGAAAGTAGTTTTTCAACTGCTTTCGGGCTTAGTTTTTGTTATTCATTTACCTATGTAAATCAGAATTTAGCGATGATATTATAGATTGGTCCAATTTTCAGCATACAGTACTCCATAATCATCTATTAAATATCCTTTTCCTCGTTTAATAAGTTGATTTCGCAATACTTCTTCTCTTCTGCCACTTCTGTCAAGTACCACGCCCACTTTTTCAAGAGTGTCAATTTTTGATAATATTTCAGCAATTTTAGTGGCAGGAACTTTATCAGCACAGAGACATAAATCAAGAAAATGTAATTGTGAATCGAGCAATGCTTCCAAATTTTCAAGTTTATGCAACTCATAGATTTTTAAAGCATAAATATTGTGTAGAACGGGTAATGACACAACAGAAGGTAAGCAATCAAGCCACAACTTTTTAAGATTTGGAATTTTTTCAATAAAACTTAAATCTGAAAATTTTCTAATGGTTGGAATAAAACCCGAAATTTTTAAATTTTCTAAATATTCAAGTGAAGAAACATGCTCATATCCTGTAAATTTTCCATATAAATCAAGTGATTTAAGATTAGGATAACGATTCAATACACTTAAATCTACTTCTATATGTGATATTATTGATAACATTGTAATATTCATATCAGCTGAATCATTAAATATATTTAAATCTTTTTTATTAATTATAGTATATGATGCCATATCACACCTCCGTATTATAAATTCTGATTTATCTTAGTAAAACTATACATCAAAAAAACTGTGTTATGTCAATAAAAAACGCCATAGTATTTTGGACTTATAATCAAAAATACTATGGCTAAAAATTTCTATATGAGTATCGACTTTAGCCGTCCGCTTTGTTTTTATGAGTTCATACCAAGTTCAATGGCACGGAAATTATTGGAAATAAGATGAGCCTTAGAAGGTGGAACAACTTTTTCAATAGCCTTTTTCATAGTATCAAGTGAGAAGAGACCGCTTTCCTTGATAAGTTTGCCGAGCAGAATGATATTTGAACCGCCTTTGAGTTCGTTGTCGTCGGCAAGCTGGGACGACGGGACAGCGAACATTTCTATGTCGGTACGTGTGCATTCGTTTTCGATAAGAGTACTGTCATAGAATACCTTACCACCAGCCTTTACCTCAGTCACGAACTTGTCGAAAGACGGCTGGTTCATTGCGATAAGAATATCAGGAGTAAGCACAAGCGGGGAGCCGATTGGTTCGTCGGAAATACATACGGAGCAATTAGCAGTACCGCCACGCATTTCAGGTCCATAGGAGGGAAGCCATGAAAGTTCCTTATTGTCCATAAGTCCACAGTATGCAAGGATTTTTCCTGCAAAGAGTACGCCCTGACCGCCAAAGCCAGCCAGAAGAATTTCAGTAGTAGCCATTATTTATTGCCCTCCTCTGTAGTATCCTTGTAAACGCCGAGCGGATAATAAGGTATCATTTCGTCCTGAAGTCTCTTGATAGCCTCTGTCGGAGTAAGTCCCCAGTTTGTCGGGCAGGTTGAGAGAACCTCAACAATAGAAAATCCCTTTTTCGCTTTCTGGTTTTCAAATGCCTTGCGGATAGCCTTTTTCGCTTCACGTATATGCGGAACACTGTCAACAGCTACACGGTGAGCGTAAGCCGTACCTGTGAGAGTGGAGAGCATTTCGCACACACGCACGGGATAACCGGCAAGTTCAGGGTCACGACCGAAAGGAGTAGTCTGCGTAACCTGACCAGGAAGTGTGGTAGGAGCCATCTGTCCGCCAGTCATGCCGTAGATAGTGTTATTAATAAATATGATAACAATATTTTCTCCTCTTGTTGCGGAGTGAACAGTTTCGGCAGTACCGATTGCGGCAAGGTCGCCGTCGCCCTGATATGTAAACACGAACTTATCGGGATTTGTACGCTTTACACCTGTTGCAACAGCAGGCGCACGACCGTGAGGAGCTTCAATCATATCACAGCCGAAATAGTCGTAAGCCATAACTGAACAGCCTACAGGGCATACACCGATTGTATCGCCCTCTATACCCATTTCGTCAAGCACTTCACAGATAAGTCTGTGGACGATACCATGAGTACAGCCGGGGCAGTAGTGCATCGGCACATCAAGCAGGGACTTCGGTCTTTCAAATACAACAGCCATTATAATGCACCTCCGATTTTCTTAATCTGCTCCAGAACTTCCGCAGGAGTAGGAATTACACCGCCTGTACGTCCATAGAACTCAACAGGCTTTGAGCAGTTGATTGCAAGTTTAATATCATCAATCATCTGTCCCATTGACATTTCAACGCTGAGGAGTTTCTTAGCGTTCTTTGCGGCTTCGTTGACTTCTTTCACAGGGAACGGGAAGAGAGTTTTCGGGCGGAAAAGTCCAGCCTTGATGCCGATTTCCCTTGCGGAATTTACAGCAGACTTGACAACTCTTGCTGTTGCACCGAATGCGCAGAGAAGTATATCGCAGTCTTCCGTGAGATAGAGTTCAGCGTCGGTTTCGTTAGCCTTGATAGTCTCATATCTCTTGAAACGTTCTGTAACGGAGTTTTCAAGTTCGTCAGGTTTGAGGTAAAGCGAGTTTATGATATGATGTTCACGCTTTCCGCCGTGACCGTTTGCAGCCCAGCCGCTCTTGTCGTGGGCATTTGCATTGATTTCGGGGAATGAAACAGGCTCCATCATCTGACCGAGCAGACCGTCAGCAAGTATCATTGCAGGAACACGGTATTCGTCGGCTTTGTCGAATGCCTTTACAACCATGTCAACCATTTCCTGTACGGAAGCTGGTGCGAATACAAGGATATGGAAATCGCCGTGACCCAATGCCCTTGTAGCCTGCCAGTAATCCGCCTGTGACGGCTGAATGCCTCCAAGACCAGGACCGCCACGCTGTACATTGATGATTACAGCAGGAACGTCCGAACCTGCGAGGTAGGACACACCCTCACTCTTCAGGGAAAGTCCGGGAGAAGAAGATGATGTCATTGCACGGACACCTGTTGATGCCGCACCGAGTACCATATTTATAGCAGCGATTTCACTTTCTGCCTGTAAAAATACACCGCCTGCCTTGTGCATACGTTTAGCCATATATGCGGCAAGTTCAGTCTGCGGAGTAATAGGATAGCCGAAGAAACACTTACAGCCTGCACGTATTGCAGCTTCTGCGAGAGCTTCATTGCCTTTCATAAGATTTCTTTCCAAAGCTTTACGCTCCTTTCATTTATTTTTCGATAACTATTGCGCAGTCGGGACACATCATTGCGCACATTGCACAGCCGATACATGAATTTTCGTCAGTACATACGGCATAGAAGTAACCCTTCTTGTTACGCTTTTCTTTCTGCAATTCAACGATTTTTTTCGGACAGGCAGCAGCGCAGAGACCACAGCCCTTACAGCGTTCAGTGATAACAGTCATCTTTGCCAAATTCAACACCACCTTTCAGATTGTTATATTATTTAATCCCATATTGCTTTGACAAAAACATTTATCGGGAAAATATCGGGCATATCAATAAGTTCGCACAGTTCTTGGGGACAGGTTGTGAATGCGAGCGGAAGTCCTGTAATCTGTGAGACTTTTCTTGCGAAATCAGCCGATTTTGTGATAATTCCTGCGGTTGTCTCACGTCCTAAGTTTGTATTGTTGACTATCGCAGTATGCTTCATTCTTGCGGCAGATTCAATCTCATACATAAGTTTTACGGCTTCGCCTGCTGTTTCGGTGAGATAACGTCTCTGATTTATGACATACAACATATCGAGGTTATCTTTATACTTTGACAGTGCTTCGGAAAATCTTCCCAGAGCGAAAGCACCTGCATCATCTCCGCCAACGTCAATAATAAGGCAGTCCTCATTCATTGCAAGCTGTTCAATATCGAACTGTATCGACGGCACATCAAGATTGCTGTTTGCGAAGTCGGGAGCAATAAGCTTTACACCGATACTTTCAAAATAATACTTGAAATCAGCAGTCCTGAAATAAGGATTTACCAAATCCAAATCGACGACAGCAACTGACTTTCCCTCATTATTTGCATTGACAGCAAGATTGACGGAAAGATTTGTCTTTCCGCTTCCATAGTGACCCGTAACAACAGTAATTTTTTTCATAGCATAAACCTCATACAAATCAGTAACGGTACAAGACCGCCTTATTTTTATTATAGCACGTAAACAGTGCAAATGCAATATTTAATTAGTATTCACTAACAAAAAAATGCAGAAAAAGCCCCTTGAATAAATCAAGGGACTGCTTTCTGTGTAATTATTCAGCGTCAACATTCTTGTCAACATAAGCAACGATGTCGCCTACAGTTTTGATGTTCTCAACAGCCTCGTCGGGAATAGAGAGGTCATATTCGTCCTCAATAGTCTGGATAAGGTCAACAATGTCAAGGCTGTCTGCGCCGAGGTCTTCCTGAATATTAGCCTCAAGAGTAACAACGTCCTCTTCAACGCTGAGCTGGTCGATAATGATTTCTTTGATTTTGTCAAAAGTCATGATAGTTTCCTCCATAAATTTATTAAAATTATCCAAACCGGCACTCACTCTGTGAACTCACCGATTTTCCTAAACTTAGTATAGCGTTCTTTAAGCAATTCGTCAAGAGGTTTTTGACATTTTTCTGCAATTTTATGTGACAAATATTCTTTAATATTTTCCGAAATTTTGTCTAAATCGTTATGTGCGCCACCCAGCGGCTCTTCAATGATTGTTTCTGCAACGCCTAAACGCACCATATCTTCCGCCGTAACCTGCATAATATTGCAGGCCTCTTCCTCACGGGACACGTCTTTCCAGAGAATACTTGCAAATCCCCGTGGAGATACGACGGAATACTGTGCATTTTCGAGCATGGCGAGTTCATCGCATACACCCAGTGCAAGCGCACCTCCGCTTCCTGCCTCACCGAGAACGATTGAAATAATCGGAGTGCGCAGGGTCATAAATTCAGCGATATTCTTTGCAATCGCCTCACCCTGTCCACGTTCTTCCGCCGCCATTCCGGCGTGTGCGCCCGGAGTATCAATGAAGCATATAACAGGTCTGTGGAATTTCTCTGCCTGTTTTGCAAGACGAAGTGCCTTTCTGTAGCCTTCCGGCAGCGGCATTGCAAAATTGCAGTCCTTATTCTCGTTTATGTCTCTGCCTTTGACCTGTGCAATTATAGTCACTGGAGTATTGTTGAGGCGTGCTATACCGCCCATAACTGCATGGTCATCACCGTAATGCCTGTCGCCGTGCATTTCATAGAAATCTGTGAAAATAAGCGGAATATAGTCTCTGATAGTGGGTCTGCCTTTTGTATGGACAACGGCAAGACGCTCCCACGCTGTTTTATTGTTATCCACTGCAAATCACTCCTTTCCGTAACCGTGCATGGCAAGCAGATTTGCAAGAGTACTGCGGAGTTTTTTCCGTTCCACAATCATATCAACAAAACCTTTGTCCTGCATAAATTCCGCAAGCTGAAAATCTTCGGGCAGACGCTGTTTCATGGTACTTTCAATAACTCTTCTGCCTGCAAATCCGACAAGAACTTTAGGCTCTGCTATGATAATATCACCCAGAGAAGCAAAACTTGCAGTAACTCCGCCTGTAGTGGGGTCTGTGAGGACTGTGATATAAAGTCCGCCTGCATCGCTGTGGAGTTTTACCGCTCCTGAAGTTTTTGCCATCTGCATGAGTGAAACAATACCCTCCTGCATTCTTGCACCGCCCGAAGCGGTGAACATAATTACAGGAAGATTATTTTCTGTTGCATATTCAAATGCTCTTGTAATCTTTTCGCCGACGACTGAACCCATTGAAGCCATCATATACCGTGAATCCATAACGCCTATGACAGTTTTTGTACCCCTTATAGCCGCCGTACCTGTGACTATTGCATCTTTAAGACCTGTGCTGTCACGGAGTTCCTGTTGTTTCTGCGGATAACCCGGAAAATTTATCGGGTCGCAGCTAAGCATATCACTGTCAAATTCTGTAAAGCTGTCCTTGTCAACAGTGATTGAAATTCTTTCGGGAGCAGAAAGTCTGCCATGATAATTGCAGTTCGGGCATACCCTGTGGAGTTCCTCATAGCGTTTCATAGTCACGATACTCTGACATCTCGGGCATTTGAAAGACGGCACTGTTTCGTCCTGATTTCCATTGAAACGGAGTTTAACAACATTGAAAAAATCATCAAACATTTACTTCACCGCCCTTTTCTCCATGTATCTTGTAAGAAAGCCGTTATCATAGTCACCGCCGATAAATTCAGGCTGTTTTATAATTTCAAGCTGAAAATCGATATTTGTATCAACACCGCTTACGATAAATTCCGACAAAGCCCACCGCATTTTCCTGATAGCTTCGTCACGGTTCTTGCCATGTACAATAAGCTTACTTATCATGGAGTCATAGAACGGAGTGATAGTGTAACCCTGATAGACTGCACTGTCAATTCTTATTCCCGGACCGCCTGGAACATAAAGTGCATTGATAGTTCCGGGAGAGGGGCGGAAATTCTGTTCCGGATTTTCCGCATTTATACGGCATTCAATAGCGTGACCCCTCAGCACAATATCTTCCTGCTTTACACTTAGTTCCATGCCGTAAGCAATTTCAATCTGTGCTTTAACAAGGTCGAAATCAGTGACTTCCTCAGTAACAGGGTGTTCAACCTGTATTCTTGTATTCATTTCCATGAAATAGAAGTCTCTGTTTTCGTCGACAAGAAATTCAATCGTACCTGCATTGTAGTAACCGCATTCCTTTGCGGCAGTAACCGCAGCCCTGCCCATTCTCTCACGGAGTTCAGGCGAAACAATCGGGCTGGGACACTCTTCAAGTATTTTCTGATTACGTCTCTGCATTGAGCAGTCACGCTCGCCGAGATAGACGGTATTTCCCGATTTGTCTGCAATAATCTGAATTTCAACGTGGTGCGGATTTACAAGGAATTTCTCAATATATACGGTATCATCGCCGAAAAAGTTCTTAGCTTCCTGCTGTGCGACTATAATCTGCGATTCAAGTTCGTCTTCGGAATTAACCCTGCGTATTCCACGACCTCCTCCGCCTGCCGATGCCTTGACGAGTACGGGATAACCGCATTTTTCAGCAACTTCTCTTGCTTCGTCAATGCTTTTCACTGCGCCGTCAGAACCCGGAATTACAGGCACACCCGCATTTTTCATTGTTTCCTTTGCGGACGCTTTGTCACCGAGCATTTCAATGGATTTATATGACGGACCAATGAATACTATTCCTGATTTTTCACAAAGCCGTGCAAATTCCGCATTTTCGGATAAAAAACCGAAACCTGGGTGAATAGCCTCCGCACCTGTATTCAAGGCAGCCTGAATAACAGCATTCATATTGAGATAGCTGTCCTTTGTTGCGGGCGGACCGATACAGACAGCCTCGTCTGCAATCTGTGCATGAAGGCACTCCCTGTCTGCTGTGGAGTAAACAGCAACACACCTCACACCAAGTTCACGGCACGCTCTTATTATGCGGACTGCGATTTCACCTCTGTTTGCAATCAATATTTTCCTGAACATCAGTCCGCTCCTTTACTTATCGGCAAGAACACAGGTAATCTCACATGATACAGCCTTTTCGCCGTCAACAGACGCAAGAGCCTTGCAGGTTATAACAGGTCCTCTCTGCCTTATAACCTCGACTTCCAAATCAAGCACGTCATTCGGTACAACCTGTCTGCGAAACTTTGCCTTGTCAATACCGCCGAAAAGTCCGATTTTACCCTTGAATTCAGGCTTTGACAGCATACATACAGCACCTGCCTGTGCAAGCATTTCAACCATAAGCACTCCGGGAGTTACAGGGTAGTTCGGGAAGTGTCCCCTGAACCAGAAATCGTCCTCTCTGATATATTTTCTTGCCTTTATCTTCACGCCTACTTCCATTTCGAGTACCTCGTCAATGAGGAGAAACGGGTCACGGTGCGGAATAATCTCCATAATCTGTTCTTTATTCATTAAAACTTCTGACATTTTTGCCTCCATTCTTTTTATGCAAGTTCGTCTTCGGCAAATTCAATCCATCTGCCTTTTTCTGATTTATAATACAGTGCAATACTGTCCATTCCGTTTGATTTCACGTCTTCCCATGACATAGTTCCGCCGTCAGAAAGTATACATCTGCCGTTTTCGTCAAAATCATAATCATCTTTTTCAGCGTCAAAATCAATGCTGTAATAAAATTCGATTTTAATTTCAGACGGCGGTATATCAAGCTTTTTCAACGGACGGTTTTCAATCTGTTCTTTTGTAAAGCTGTCACAGAACATTGCGTCATAGCCGTGAAAAGCACGGTCAAACAGGAGAATTTCCTCTCCCGTTTTAACCGACTTCGCAACGAATTTAGGTACTGAAAATTCTGTACTTACAACAATAGGATATTTCAGCCCTGAAATTTTAAGATATTCTCCGTAATACCATATTTCAAACAGTTTTCCGCCACGAGTATCAACAATATCTGCTGTAACTTTATCACTGTATTCCCTGTAATCAGTGATAAAGTTTTTTAAACAGGACGGAACAGCCATTACTTTATAATCATAATCGGCTGGTCAAACTCAACAGGCTGACCGTCGCCGACGAGAATTTTCGTGACAGTGCCGTCAAATTCCGACTGCACCTCGTTCATGAGTTTCATGGATTCTATAATCATGATAACGTCACCCTTTCTGACTTTATCGCCGACTTTCACAAACGGCGGTTTGTCGGGCGACGGTGACTGGTAGAAAGTACCCACAATCGGAGCTTTTACAACGTTGCCGTCTGTTTCACGTGGAACATCTTCCGCAGCATTCTGAGACGGTACAGGAGAAGTCTGCACGGGTGCAGGCATACCCATAGGTACGGGCATTACAGGCGGTGCAGGCTGGAATTTTCTGCCCTTGACTGTAATATTACAGTCTCCTACGTTTATTGTAATCTCCGAAAGTTCATTACTTGAAACAATTTCAGCAAGTTTTTCAACTGTCTCTATTTCAACAGAACCGAAAATTTTATTCTCCATTCTATACCTCCTTAATCCTTAACTTTCTTAAAACAGAGTGTTGCATTATGTCCGCCGAAACCGAGAGAATTCGACAGGACTGCATTTACTTCCTGCTCCACATTGCCGTTTACACAGTAGTCGAGGTCGCACTCTTCGTCGGGTACTTTGTAGCCGACTGTTGCATGAATGATGTTCTCTTCAATTGACTTTGCACAGACTATAGCCTCAATAGCTCCTGCCGCACCGAGAAGATGACCCGTCATTGACTTTGTCGAGCTGATTTTAACGTTTTTAGCGTCGTCGCCGAAAGCACGTTTGATAGCTGTTGTTTCATAAAGGTCGTTGAGATGTGTAGCTGTACCGTGAGCGTTGATGTAGTCAATTTCGGACGGTGCAAGACCTGCCTCCTGCATTGCAAGAGTCATTCCCATGCTTGCTGCCTCACCTGTCGGCATAGGGGAAGTCATATGATAGCCGTCGTCTGTTGCTCCGTATCCTGCAACTTCTGCATAAATTTTTGCTCCACGAGACTTAGCGTGTTCATATTCCTCCAGAATAAGTATACCGCTTCCCTCTCCGAGAACAAATCCGCTTCTTTCCTTATCGAACGGAATGGACGCTCTTTCAAGGTCTGCACTTTTTGTCAGTGCTTTCATGTTGGAGAATCCAGCAAATGTGAACTCAACATTTGTACTTTCAGTACCGCCTGCAATACAGACATCAAGATAACCGTCCTTTATCTTTCTGAATGCCTCACCAATAGCATGAGTACCTGTTGCACAGGCTGATGAAATTTCAAAATTATCACCCATAAAGTGCGTTTTCATGGCAATTGTACCTGCCGCCATATTGCTTATCATCATAGGAATATAAAAAGCGGAAATACGTCCTGCACCTTTTTCAAGATACTTGCAGTGTTCGGAGAGAGTGAGGTCAATTCCGCCGATACCCGAGCCTACAATAACTCCCTTGCGGAATTTGTCAACGTCTGCAAAGTCTGTGCCTGCGTCTGTCATAGCTTCATGTGCGGAAACAACAGCGTACTTTGTAAACATATCCATATGCTTTGCTTCTTTTTTATCAAAACAGCCCTCCACGCCGTAATAAGCTGTTTCATCAAAATCACGGACAATTCCTGCGATTTTAATACCCGTGTTTGTTGTGTCAAATTTATCGATAAAAGAAAAACCGATTTTATTAGCCTTAATCCCTGACCAGAATTTGTCAGTGCCTGTGCCTAAAGGAGTAACAGCTCCCATACCGGTGATAACAACTCGTCTGCTCATATATTTAATTTCCCTTCTGTAGTTTTTTGTTTACATTGAAAGTCCGCCCGAAATTTCAATAACCTGTCCTGTCACATATGACGCATTGTCCGAAACAAGAAATGAAACAACAGACGCAATTTCTTCAGGTTCACCATATCTTCCGAGTGCAACCTGTGCAAGCATTTTGTTTTTCAGCTCGTCCGAAAGAATGTCCGTCATAGGAGTGTGGATAAATCCGGGGGCGACTGCATTGCAGGTGATATTGCGTGAGCCGAACTCCTTTGCAACAGTTTTTGTCATGCCGATTATTGCAGCTTTTGAAGCTGAATAGTTAACCTGTCCCGGATTTCCGTAAAGTCCTGCAACCGACGAAACATTGACAATTCTGCCGTGTCTCTGCCTCATCATTACAGAACATACGTGTTTCAGCATATTGTACACACTTTTCTGGTTTACTGCGATAACAGCGTCATAATCCTCTTCTTTCATACGTGCAAGCAGACCGTCTTTTGTGATACCTGCATTATTGACAAGTGCGTCAATAGTACCGAAATCAGCCTTTACCTGCTTCACCATAGCTTCGCACTGGTCGTACTTTGAAACGTCTGCGGCAATACACTCTGCCTTTACTCCGAATGCTCTGCACTCCTCAGCAACGGCGATTGCCTTTTCCTTGTCGCTGTCGCTCGGATAGTGGTTGATTACAACGTCAAAGCCGTCCTGTGCAAGTCTCTTTGCGATACAAGCACCAATGCCTTGTGACGCACCTGTTATTATTGCTGTAGCCATATTCTCTGTTCCTCCGATTTTTTAATATTCTGTAACTTCAAATTCTGCAAAAATCCTGTTGCAGTTTTCGCAATATCCTGCGGGATGGTTTTTCTCCTTGACTTGTATAAGAAAAAATTCGCTATCAAAGACTGAATCTCGCTCTAAAAGCCTCATTTCTCCAATATCAAGTTCTTCACCGCATATGGGACAGTATCTGAAACTTAATTTATCCATTGTTTCATACCTTTTATCTGTTAAGCAGTTTTTCTGCCTGCTCCATGATTTCCTTTACAATGGCACTGCACGGCTTGATTTCGTCAATCATACCTGCGATTGCTCCGCAAAGGAACGAACCTTCCTCAAGATTGCCGTCCTGTACAGCCTTGCGGAGTGAACCGAGAGTGAGTTCCTCAAATTCGTCGGGAGTAAGTGAGCCGTCCTTCTCTCCTCCTGCAAGTTTCTTTGAGAATTTTGTTTTAATATTTCTGCAAGGGTGACCCGTGTATCTTCCAGTAACAACACTGTCGGTATCCTTTGCCTTGATAATGAGTTCCTTGAAAGTCGGGTGTATCTGACATTCCTCAGAAGCAAGGAAACGTGTTCCAATCTGTACGCCCTCTGCGCCGAGCATGAATGAAGCGGCAACACCTCTGCCGTCTGCTATACCGCCTGCCGCAATTACAGGAATTTCAAGTGCGTCCACAACCTGCGGAACAAGACACATTGTAGTATTTTCGCCGATATGTCCGCCTGATTCCGTACCCTCTGCAACAACTGCGTCTGCTCCTGCACGTTCCATGCGCTTTGCAAGTGCAACTGACGGAATAACAGGGATAACCTTAATTCCAGCCTCTTTCCATGCCGGAATGTACTTTGCAGGATTTCCTGCACCTGTAGTAACTACTGCGACTTTTTCGTCAATACAAAGCTGTGCCAAATCGTCAGTATTCGGACTCATCATCATGATATTCACACCGAACGGCTTGTCAGTCTCTTCCTTGCATTTGCGTATCTGGTCACGGAGGTAGTCAATCGGGGCAGAACCGCCTGCAATAAGACCAACTCCGCCTGCATTTGATACGGCAGAAGCGAGAGTATGTTCAGCAACCCATGCCATTCCGCCCTGTATCAGCGGATATTCACAGCCTAAAAGTTCAGTTATTCTTGTTTTCATAATAAAAATCTCCTTTTCAGTATTCCAGTATAATGCTGCCGTAAGTAAGACCTGCGCCGAAACCGACAAGGGCAAGTTTCTGTCCACGCTTTATGTCGCCTTTGTCAATAGCCTCACAGAGTGCAAGCGGAATAGACGCACTTGATGTATTGCCGTGATGGTCTACGGTAACGACAAATCTGTCCGTGCCTATACCCAGATTTTTTGCGGCGGTTTCTATTATTCTTATATTTGCCTGATGCGGTACAAACCAATCAATATCAGAACTTGTAACACCGATTTTTCCGGCAGCGGCATTGAATGCTTTCGGGAGAGCCTTTACTGCAAATTTATAGACTTCCTTGCCGTCCTGATAAAGCTGGTGCATGGGCTTTTCAGGGAAACCGTCGCTGAAATCGCTGTCCACTTTTACCTCCGGAGCAATCTGCATATTCCTTGCAAACAGTTTCTTTGCACCGCTGCCGTCTGACGCAAGGAAAGAAGAGTACATCTTGCTGCTTTTTTCGATTACAGCAGCAGCCGAACCGTCGCCGAAAAGAATGCAAGTACCTCTGTCCTTGAAATCCGTGAAACGTGAAAGGGCTTCGGTTGAAACAACAAGAACATATTTCAGGTCGTCCTCTGTCTGAAGAAAACGTCTTGCCGTATCAAGTGCATAGACAAAACCTGAACACGCTGCATTGAGGTCGAAGGCAAACGCATTTTCTGCACCTATTTCATGCTGGATTACACTTGCGATACTCGGGGTGAGAAAATCTGAAGTGATAGTGCTTGTGATAACAAGACCAATTTCTTTCGGGTCGATACCTGCTTTCTCTATTGCTTTCAGCGCAGACTGCTTACCCATATACCATGCAGGCTCCCAGCCTGCCATATGACGTGAACAGATACCCGTGCGGGTTCTTATCCATTCGTCATTTGTATCGACGAACTTCTTGAAATCGTCGTTTTTAAGTGTCTGTTCAGGGAGATAACTGCCCATGCCCATTATATTGATACCCATAAAAAACTCTCCTTTTCTTTGGTATTTACCGCCGTTCTGTCTCCCAAATATTAAATAAAAAAATAAAAAGCAAAAAACTGTTGTAAAAAACCAAAATATATGTTATATTATTATTGTACAAAGCTTCTGGCAGAATACAATACACACATATATATTGTAAATCATTTCCCGTTTTTTTGCAATGAAAAATCATTTATTTGTTACATCTGTAATTGATTTTCGTTAATTCTTAACAAATAATATTGAACTTTTTTTGGTAAAAATGGGAATGTTTTATACAAAGCATACAGAAAGGAAGTCTTTAATTATGACAATTTCACTATTTTCAGGACAAGGTTCGCAGGTTGTCGGCATGGGCAGGGATATTGCGGAGGCATTTCCCGAAACCGCTGAACTCTACAGCACCGCCTCCGATATTCTCGGACGTGACATGAAAGCAGTCTGCTTTGATGGCACACAGGAGGAACTCTCACGCACAATCAATGCACAGCCTGCCATTATGCTCACTTCGCTCGTCGGTATCAATGCGGCAATCAGCAAGGGATTTAAATTCGACGGCGTTGCAGGTCACTCGCTCGGCGAATATCCTGCACTCGTAATCTCCGGCATGGTATCAGTTGAGGACGGTTTCCGCCTCATAAAAGCTCGTTCTGAGGCTATGGAACAGGCTACGCAGGAACATAAAGGCGGTATGGCTGCCGTAATGAAAATACCTCCTGAAAAGATTGAAGAAATCTGCTCGCAGGCAAAGAATTACGTTGCACCCGTGAACTACAATTCACCGCAGCAGACTGTAATTGCAGGAACTCCTGAAGGTATTGCGGAAGTAAGCGAAAAATTTGCTGAACTCAAAGCAAGGGTTGTAACTCTCAATGTTGCAGGCGCATTCCATTCCAAACTCATGAAGTCGGCAGCCGAAAAATTCTATGAGACTGCAAAGACAATCACTTTCAAATCGCCCGACGTGAAGTATTATTCAAACGTAACAGGCGGAGAACTCACTGATTTCAGCGATATGGCAGAACTTCTTGCAAAACACATCGTTTCGCCTGTCCGCTTTACTTCTGAACTCACTGCAATGCAGAATGACGGCGCAGACAAATTCGTTGAATTCGGCGCAGGAAAAACCCTCACAGGACTTGTCAAAAAAACGCTCAAGGGAGTTACCGCAGTAAGCATTGAAAATCTTGAAGCACTGGAAGGAGCAGATATTTATGAATAAGTATGGTCTTATCGGACACCCTCTCGGTCACTCAATGTCACCGCTGATACACGAAAAACTTTTCGCCCTCAGCGGTATTACAGACTACAGCTATGAACTCATTGACATAGCACCCGAAAACCTCAAAGCAGAAGAAAGTATGTTAAAGGAATTAAAGGGATTTAACATCACAATTCCGCACAAAACGGCAGTTATTCCCATGACTGACAAACTTGACGGAAGTGCATTGAAATATAATTCCGTAAACTGCATATCGAACGACAATGGTATTATGACGGGTTACAATACGGACTGTTTCGGATTTGTTCTTTCGGCTGAAAATGAAAATCTTCCGCTTGACAAAAAAGTGCTCCTGATTGGCTGTGGCGGAGTTGGCAGAATGATTGCTATTGAACTTGCTTTACATGGTGCAAAACTCACTATAGCAGTCATTCCGCAGGACATCAAAATTGCTGAACTCGCTATGGCAGAAATTCTTGAAAAGTGCGACAATGCGAATGTAAGGATATGCCTTATTTCTGAAATCGAGGGTGAATACGATTTGCTTGTCAATGCAACTCCCGTCGGAATGTACCCGAAATGCGATGCCTGCGCTGTATCGGACGAAGTTATCGCAAAATGCGGAAGTGTGTTTGACGTGATATATAATCCCGTTGAAACGCTCCTTATGAAAAAAGCTCGTGATATGGGTAAAAAGGCTGTCGGCGGAGCTTCAATGCTTGTGTATCAGGCAGTAAAGGCACATGAAATATGGTACGGCGGTACTTTTAAATCTGCTGATATTGCGGAAATCATAAAAGCTGTCGAATACGAAGTAAACAGAATGAATAAATAGTTATATACAGTAGAATTTTATGAGTAAAATATATTGCTGTTCTGATATTCACGGCTGTATGGACGAATTTGAATACGCACTGTCCATAATTCTCGAACGTCTCGAAGAACCCGACACTAAACTCATTCTCATGGGTGACTATATTCACGGCGGTTCTGACAGCTATGATGTACTTGACAGAATAATCGAATTGCAGAGAAAATATGGCGAAAAAGTAATCGTACTCATGGGCAACCACGAGGAATGGGTTATCGACGGCTTTGAAAGTATAGACGGGAACAAATATTCCGACAGGGAAGATAAATATATATCGTGGCTGGAAAATCTGCCACGATATTACACGGAGGGCAATACTATTTTCGTACACGCTGGTATTGACGAGGAAGCCGGAGAGGACTGGGAATGGGGTACAGGTGATTATATATTCACGGGCAAATTTCCTGCTGAAACAGGTTATTTCTCTACCGGACAGAAAATTGTTGCTGGTCATATTTATACTTCCGTAATATCAGAAGATAAAAGGTTTAACGAAATCTACTATGACGGTCTCAGCCATTACTACATTGACGGCGACGTGCTGACAAACGGCAATATACTTGTACTTATGGTTGATACCGATACGGATACTTACTACAGTGTTACGGAAAACGGCTTTTATGAAGTTCTGCCGTATGGTGAGGAATAATGGAAAGATTTGAAATAAACGAACATGGTGTTCTGACGGCATATCATAATGATGACAATAATATAACAAAAATAATTATTCCTGATGGTGTAAAATATATAGAATTTGAAGTTTTCAAGGAATATGGAAACTTTAATTCTGTTGAACTTCCTGACAGTCTTGAAAGTATAAACCAATGGGCTTTCTGGAATCGCTTTGCTAATATTGAATACACTGTTACATATCGTGGTATTATTTTCAGGAAAGAATATAATATGCCTTTACATGAAGTAATTGATATGATAGCCAATAAAAAGTATTTCAAAAGACTGCCTCTTGATTATAAATACCCCATTGTTTTAAAGATTTACTTCAATGACGGTGATGATGTTACAACAGCATACATAAAAAAGAATTTCAAGAAGTTTTTTATGTTTCTTATAGAAAAAATTACTTTTCAGAACATATTCAGACGGGAGTATTATGGTTTGGGAGATGCTGTCAAAGTAATGAAGAAACTTATCAGTTCCGGAAAATTCATAACCAAACGCAATATAGAAACTTATGTTAAAATTGCCGATGAAAAGGAATGTTATGAAGTTTTCGATATGCTGAACGAATACAGAGAGGAGAATTTTAAATGACTGTATTTTTATGCGGATTTATGGGCTGTGGAAAGACTACAATCGGAAAGCTTGCCGCAAAGAAAATGGGCTGTGCCTTTTACGACACGGACGAACTTATCGTCGAAAATCAGAGCATGAGTATTCCTGAAATATTCGAGAAAAAGGGCGAACCTTATTTCAGACAGGTTGAGGCGGATATTGTCAAATCGATGTGCGGAAAGTCCGCCGTAATTTCATGCGGCGGCGGTGCGATGATTAATTCCGATACTGCAAAGTCTGTGGCTGAAGCAGGCGGAGCAGTCGTTTTCCTTGACGTTGATTTCGAGACTTGCTATGAGCGCATAAGCTGCGACACAAACCGTCCTATTGTTGTGAATAACACAAAAGAACAGCTGAAAGCAATTTTCGATGAACGTCACGCAATCTATCTTAAAAATTCAACTGTCCGGATTGACGCAGACGGAAGCCCTGTTGAAACGGCTGAGGAAGTCAGGAGAAGTGTATGCTGATATATAATGCACATCTTCTGACAATGACGGAAGACTATGAAATACCTGTGGGCTGGATTGAAACAGAGGGTAAAAAAATAAAAGCAGTCGGAGCAGGCATACCAAAAAATATCCCCGAAGACAGTATCGACGCAAAAGGCGGAATACTCCTTCCGGGATTTATCGACGCACACACTCACTTAGGTATAATTGAGGACGGTATTGACTTTGAGGGCGATGACTGCAACGAGAGTACAGACCCTTTCACTCCCGAAATGCGTGCAATTGACGGTATCAATCCTTTTGACAGGTGCTTTGAGGAAGCCCGTATGCGTGGAATAACTGCTGTTGCTTCGTCCCCTGGAAGTGCCAACGCCTGCGGAGGTGAAATCTGTGCCATAAAAACAGCAGGACGGCGCATTGATGATATGCTTATAAAATCATGCGGAATAAAATTCGCACTGGGAGAAAATCCGAAGAGAGTTTACAACGACAGAGACGAAACTCCAGTCACACGCATGGCGACTGCTGCTATTATCCGTGACGGACTGTATAAGTCACGCAGATATGCACACGATATGGACAGCTACTATTCCGACAGCGAAAATGCGTCTCCGCCTGAATATGATATCAAGTGCGAGGCTCTTATTCCTCTGCTTGAACGCAAAAAAAAAGCGTTTTTCCACTGCCACCGTGCAGACGATATATGCACTGCCATGCGTATTGCAAACGAATTTTCGCTTGATTTGGTTATAATCCACGGAACAGAGGGCTATAAAATCGCTGATATTATTGCAGATGAGGAAGTACCTGTTATATGCGGTCCTGTAATCTGCGACAGGTGCAAACCTGAAATGAAAGGTCTTGACATAAATAATCCTGCTGTACTCTGGAAGGAAGGTGTAAAGGTTGCAGTATGCACTGACCACACTGTTGTGCCAATACAGTATCTGCCCTTATCCGCAAAAGCCTGTCTTAAAGGCGGTATCGGTTTCTATTCTGTTTTTGAACTGATAACAATAGAACCTGCTGAAATACTGGGAATAGATGACAGAGTGGGAAGTCTTACAGCTGGCAAAGATGCGGATATTCAGCTTTACAGGGCGGACGACGACCCCCTTGATATTCTTTCTGAACCCGTCTTCGTCATGATTGACGGTGAAATCATAAGGAGAGATATATGATTTTCATTCCTTTTATGCTTGCAACAGCGTTTGTTTCAGGTGTATCATACAAATACGAACTTCTGTACGACAATACAGCAGTTATAACAGCTGTGACAATTCCTGAAGGATTAACGGATATTCAAATCCCTGAAACAATTGATGGCTACACCGTTTCGGGAATAGAACAGTTTTCATTCGCAGGACAGGTTTCCGCAGAAAAAGTAACAATTCCTGACAGTGTAAGCTATATAGGTGATTCTGCATTCATGAGCTGTACTTCTCTCAGGGAAGTCATAATCGGAGCAGGAGTTAAATCTCTCCCCGACGACTGCTTTTTCGCCTGTCCCACACTCGAAACAATAACTCTTCCCGACGGTCTTGAAAAAATCGGCAACGAAACTTTTTTCGGCTGTTCCGCTCTCAATCTGTACATTCCGCAGAACGTTTATTCCATAGGCGATAATGCGTTCGGAATGACTAAAGACCCGCACAGCAATGAATATGTAAATATATACGACTTTCTCGTGCGTGGCGTTTCGGGAAGCTATGCGGAATATTATTCACAGGCGCATAATATTGATTTTATTGATATGAATAACTACACGGCCGGAGATGTCAATAATGACAGTCTCATTGACGCAACCGATGCAAGTGCAGTCCTTGCGGAATACGCAAGAGCGTCGACAGGAACGTCCCTGACATTCACAAAAAAACAGAATATAATCGGCGATATTGATATGAACGGTATTATCGATGCAAACGACGCAAGCGCAATTCTTGAAATTTATTCAGAACTTTCAACAAGCTCATAAAAATCAACAAAAAGTGACATAAACAAACATTATTTTTCTCTATATGTAACTCTTGACATATCGTCTGAAAATTGGTATGATAAAAGGTAATATAATTGATGAGGAGGAAAAAATTATGCTTACAGATGACAAATTTCAGAAAGAGGGCTTGACATTTGATGATGTACTTCTTATACCTGCAAAGTCAGAAGTTACTCCGAATATGATTAAGCTCGGCACAAATCTTACGAAAAATATCAGACTTAATACGCCTGTCATGACTGCCGCTATGGACACCGTCACTGATTCACGCATGGCTATTGCTATCGCAAGAGAGGGCGGTATCGGCATTATCCATAAGAATATGTCAATTGAACAGCAGGCAGAAGAAGTGGACAAGGTTAAGCGTTCGGAAAACGGCGTTATCGTTGACCCGTTCTCACTCACTGAGGACAGACTCGTCAAGGACGCTGACGAACTTATGGGCAAATACAAGATTTCAGGTGTTCCCGTTGTTGATGCCGATAACAAGCTCGTCGGAATTATTACTAACCGTGATATGCGTTTCCTTACTGATTTCAATCAGAAGATTTCTGCCGTCATGACAAAGGATAATCTTATTACTGCTCCTGTCGGAACAAATCTCGAACAGGCACAGGAAATTCTCCGCTCACACAAAATAGAAAAACTCCCGATTGTTGACGAAAACGGCTGTCTCAAAGGACTCATCACAATCAAGGATATAGAAAAGGCTGTACAGTTCCCGAACTCTGCAAGGGACAGACAGGGCAGACTTCTCTGCGGTGCTGCAATCGGCGTAACTGCAAACGTTCTCGACAGGGCAAAGGCACTTATCGAGGCACAGGCAGACGTTCTTGTCCTCGACAGCGCACACGGTCACAGCGCAAACATTCTCAGATGTCTCAGCATGGTCAAGGAAAATTTCCCCGATACTCCCGTTATCGCAGGAAACATCGCAACAGCAGAGGCAGCAGAAGACCTCATCAAAGCAGGTGCGGACTGTGTCAAAGTCGGCATCGGACCTGGTTCTATCTGTACAACAAGAGTTGTCGCAGGTATCGGCGTTCCGCAGATTACAGCAGTATATGACGTTGCCTGCGTTGCGCAGAAATACGGTATACCTGTTATCGCAGACGGCGGTATCAAGTATTCAGGTGATATTGTCAAGGCTCTTGCGGCCGGTGCAGACGTTGTAATGCTCGGCTCACTTCTCGCAGGCTGTGCCGAAGCTCCCGGCGAAACTGAAATCTATCAGGGCAGACAGTTCAAAGTTTACAGAGGTATGGGAAGTCTCGGCGCAATGGCTAACGGCTCAACAGACAGATACTTTCAGGAGGGCGCAAAAAAACTCGTTCCCGAAGGAGTTGAGGGACGTGTTCCGTTCAAGGGAGCTGTTGCAGATACTATATTCCAGCTTATCGGCGGTATACGTTCAGGAATGGGCTATTGTGGCTGTGTTGATATTCCGACGCTCCACGAAAACGCAAAATTCGTAAGAATTACAGGAGCAGGACTTAAAGAAAGTCACCCGCATGATATTTATATCACAAAAGAAGCTCCGAACTATTCAACTCAGATATAAATGAGACATTTAAAGTACGTTGACGGTCTTGATACTCTTCTGGAAAAACTTCCCGACGGTTATAAGTTGTGGCATCACTTTTGTGATGTCCTTGAATTTAAGTTCGCAAAGGAATTTGATTACGAAGAAGAATTTGACTATATAAGAAATATTGATATGATTCTTGCTTCTTATGACGGGAAATATAAAATCAGAATGAAACTGAAAAACGTATATGGTCTGGTGAGTTTTGATGTTATTAATGGTTTTTATTCCGGATTTCAGATAGAATATTTTGAGGACTGGGATAAACATTCAAGATACAGATTATCGAGTTTTGAACAGGATATCTATTTCGAATTTTACTGTCAGAAAATTTCTGTTCAACTTATAGAAGATTAATAAAAATGTTGTAATATTATGAAATGCTCCCCTTTTGTCAGACAATGTGGTATAACAGAAATATACCACATCAAAATCTGACGAAAGGGGGCATTTTTATGCCAGAAGAGAAAGCTTGATATTATGTCTCCCTTTCAATTCAGACGCTTGACTGTATGACAAAAGCGACCAGAATTTCTCTTAGTCGCTTTGCATAATTATTAGTTAAACTCTGTCTAACTTTTTGAGATTAATTCACATGCACCGCAGGACTTTTTTTATTATGTTTTATTCTGCTGAAATATCAGGGAGCTGAGTTATAATCTTTGCCTCAAGTTTCTGAATAGCGAGAGCGTCAGCACCAGTAACTTTTCCGTCACCCGTGCATTCTGCATTTGCAAAACCCTGAGCGGAAAGGGCATACTTGTCTTCGTTGCCGATGTGCTGAATGATAGCTGTAGCATCTGCAAGGTCAACAGCACCATCTTCGTTTGCATCACCCATAAGAGTTACAGCAACTGTCTCACTTGGAGTTGTGGTAACAGTCGTTTCAGCCGTTGTAGTTACAGCAGGTTTTCCGGAATTTGTAGTAACAACAGGATTTCCGGCAGTTGTAGTAACAGCAGGTTCAGGAATTTCCCTTCCCTCAATTATTGAATAGAAAGCAGGTTTAGCCTTGTAATCCGCATCGAAAAGAAGAGGACATCTGTCAGCTCTCCAGCTTCCGTCGTCAGTAACACCCCATACAACAAGTGCAGAGATATTGTCCTTGTGAGCATAGATTGCGTCAACAATACCTTTGTAATACTCAGCCTGAGCAGTGAAACTCTCTTCTGTCGGATTTGTGTTAGTTGTTGCATCAAGTTCTGTAATCTGAATGTCAAGACCGAGTTCGGAATACTTGTCGAGAGCCTTGTTATATGCGCTTACAGACGGGAAAGCGTCCGAACCTGAACGTACATCAAGGTGCGACTGCATACCGATACCATCGATAAGACCTTTTTCCTTGAGGTCTGTAGCCATATTGATGATTGCATTCATTTTGCCGTCCATGTATTCATTGTAGTCATTGTAGTAGAGTTTACAGCCCTCAGGAGCGTATTTTCTTGCGAACTCAAATGCAGGCTCAATGAATGAGTTGTCGCCGAAAACCTGTACCCATGCCGATTTTGCTGAACCACTCTGTCCCTGTTCACCAGCCTGACGGGGATTGCCGTCTTCCATCCATGCTTCATTTACAACGTCGCAGGCATAGAAGTCAATATCGGGATAAAGTGCAGTAAGTTCCTCAAAATAAGCCTTGATGTAGTTTTCCATACGGGCAAGCATTTTTTCTTTTGATACCCATTCGCCCTCAGCAGAATAGCCCTCTTTGAAGAACCAGTCAGGTGTCTGGCTGTGCCATACAAGAGTATGTACTCTTACAGGAATGTTATTCTTCTGGCAGTAGTTAAGGAACGGCTTTGCTGCACTGAATGAAATCTGCGGAACTGTGTCGTCGCCTGTTTCCTCGAAATAAGCCTGACAGGCAGCCTGATTGAGTACAGCGTCGGGTTTCATTTCGTTTCCTGCTGTAAGACTTCCGCTGAAGTGTTTTTCAATAAGTTCCATAGTAGGCTTTGAACTCAAATCATTGGGAGTGATAGCGTTTCCGACTTTGAAATCATTTGCGAAAACAGCACTGAGCGACGGAATATCCTGCTCGATTTCAGCGGAAACAGCTTCTGTTACTGTGAAGTCGTCAATGAAAATATCGTCCTGACCGCCCTCGAAATAAACGAAAACGCCTGTCATCTCATCAGTAAAGCTGACCTTTGTCGGCGGAAGAGTAATCCAGCCGTCATCGCTCTCCATAGTTGACTGGTTCATATTCTGCACGAGATTTGAATACTTTGTTTCGCCGTCGGAAGTTGTATACTGGAAGCTGAAAGTAGCATTTGTATAATATCTTCCCTTGAATTTTGCACTGATATAGTATTCAGTGTAAGGCTCGAGCTTGTCATCAAGCTGAAAAGCAGGACCATTCCAATCCTTTGAACGTCCGCTTGCAAGCATTGATTTACTTCCGCTTACAGCAAATTCGTCTGAAGCAGAAAGAACAGTTGTATCGTTTTCGCCTCTGTTTGTGAATGCAGAAACGTCGCCGTCCTCAAAGTCGAATGAGTAGACAACTTTTCCCTTCTGCTCAGTCTCTTCGCCGTCTACAGCACAGGCTGTGGGCATAGCGGAAAGAGCGAGTGCTGCCGCAAAAGTACAGGCAGCAAATCTGTTGAAGTGTTTTGTCTTCATGATAATCATACCCTCCATGATTTAAAATTTACATCTCTTCTTGTAATATTACACGAAATAAATACTACCAGTTTTATTTTAACACAAAATATTTATTTTGTCAATAATAAATATAGAAAACCGCAATTTTTAATAAATTTAAAAGGAACAAGACAATTCCTGATAAAAAAGACTTCCGCTCCGGCGGAAGTCTTTTTATTTTCAGTTAATTTCTGTAAGGAAGGTCGGAAAGATTAATCTGACCTGCCTCAATTTTCTGAATAATGAGAGCGTCAGCACCGGTAACTTTTCCGTCGCCGTTTGTGTCGGAATTTGCAAAGCCCTGTGCGGAAAGACCATATTTGTCTTCATTGCCGATATGCTGGATAATAGATGTTGCATCTGCAAGGTCGATAACGCCGTCCTCATTTGCATCGCCAAGCTTTGTTGCAGTACCTATAGGCTTTACTGTTGTTGTAGTAGTCTTCGGCGTGGACTGAGTTGTCTTTGCTGTGGACTGTGTTGACTGAGTGCCTGAAGAAGTATCTGTGTAGACCTTGATACTGTCGATTGTGAACTGCTGGCAGTCAATCCACCAGATACCGAATTTAAGCTGTCCGCCGTACTTTGTCTGGATTATGCTTGAATCAGCAGAAGAAATATCCCATGTAATTGTACCTGAATTTCCGCTGAATGTCTGTTCCATGTCGTCAGTCTGTGTCCAGTAAGCAGGAGAAACTTCTGTAGATGAGCCGAATGCTCCCTGCCATTTTCCGATATTGCCGTTTGCGGAGATATTGATTTCCACCTTTGTCGGCTTTGCACCTGACGGGAGATTGAAATCAGACCAGTCCCAGCCAATCATCTTGTCGTCCTTCGGGAGAGCAGTGTAGTCAACACTCTGATTGAGTTTAACTTCATAAGAACCTGAACCCGACGGAGTAACGGGAGTTGTCTGTGACTGAACAGGAGTTGTCTGTGTTGCGGGAGCCTGTGTTACTACTGAACCTGTAGAACCGTTTGTGTATACTGTTATGCTGTCGATTGTGAACTGCTGGCAGTCAATCCACCAGATACCGAATTTGAGTTCTCCGCCGTACTTTGTCTGGATTACACTTGAATCAGCAGAGGAAATATCCCATGTAATTGTGCCTGAATTTCCGCTGAATGTCTGCTCCATATCGTCAGTCTGCGTCCAGTAAGCAGGTGAAACTTCTGTAGACGAACCGAATGCGCCCTGCCATTTTCCGATATTGCCGTTTGCTGAAATTTTGATTTCAACCTTTGTAGGCTTTTCACCTGACGGAATATTGAACTTTGACCATTCCCAGCCAATCATCTTGTCATCTTCCGGAAGTGCAGTATAGTCAATACTCTGATTGAGAGAAAGTGAGTATGAACCGCCCGACTGTGACGGAGCAGGTGTTGTCTGAGTTGACTGCGCTGGTTTTGCTGTTGTCTGCTGAGGTGTAGTAACAGCCGGAGAAGAAACAGTTTCATTGTAAATCTTGTCAACTCCCTCAATGGAAGATACAACAGAACCCGATTTGTAAATATCATAAAGACCTGCTGCTGCACCTACGAATGCTGCATTATAGTCAACAGCAACTTCATTGCAGACTGCGTCTTTAATTGTATCAGTATAATTTGTACCGTCCGCACTCTTAGGACCGCCTACCAGTGCGCCGACAAGTGTATGACCGTTTGTGATAACGTCAGATGCGTTGAATTCTTCCCAGCCGCTCATGCCCGAAGCTGCACGGTGATGAGGATTTTTTGCGGAATTTGAATCAAATCCGACTACATAACATACATTAAGCGGATTGTTGCCGAGAATGAAATCCATCTGACCTTTTACCCATGACGAATAATCAGCACTTGAATTTTTTGAAGCTACAAGAGCTGTAAGCTGCATAGCGGTGTTTGACCTTGCACTTCCCCATTCGGACATAAAGCAGTAACCGCTCTGATTTGTATACTGTTCAAGCCAGCCGTTTACCTTGCTCCAGTCGCCTGTAATTTCAGCATATACGCAGGCTGCACCAGTCTCAACGTTTTCCCAGCAGTGATTTGTGCCGAGATACTGAACCTGTTTGTCAGCGCAGTCTGTCTTATAGCTTTCATTGCCCGTAGCAATATAAAGCCAGCCGGCAGCCCAAGCCTGTTCGTCCTTACAGCTGTTTGAAGAATAAAACGGAGTTGTGCCGTCTGTTGCAACCTGATTATATTGTGTAGAGAACTTGTAAAGAGCCTCTGCATACTTCAAATCCTCAGCATTGCCGAAATTTATGTAGTTGAGAGCGAGTGCGGCAGCATATTCAGCAGCAATATCGCTTGCACCGTTTGAAGTCCAGTACATTTTACGGGTACCCTGTTCCTGCTCCTGCTTTTCGGGAGTGCCCCAGTAAGAATGGTCAGGGTCGCCCTCTCCTTTCTGATAAAGGAAGTTTGTTACATTACCGCTTCCGTCAAGTTTTGTGGAATTTTTAAAGAATGTGCAGAAATAATCCGAAACTGTCTTAAAGTGGGAAGCCTGACCTGTAGCATTGTAAGCGTCCTTGAACTCATAATATCCCCAGCCGAGAGTTGATGCGGAATATCCCTGAGGAAGTCCGAACATTACGTGGTCGCCTGCGTCGTGGAAACCGCCCTTTACTTCGTCGCCTGTGTGGCAGTCGTCACGCCATGTAATGCCTGAAGTTTCGCCTACTTCGTCTCCGCACATATTTGCATCATAAAAATAGAGCGAGTACTGGAGAAGTTTTGCGTAATCGTCTGAAGCAGCAGAAGATGAGAGTACAGGAGCAGTCATTGAAAAACTGCCTGCAACAGATACTGCCGCAATCATTCCGCTGAGAACAGCGGACTTGATTTTTGTTAATTTTTTTGAATACATCAATATCACACTTCTTTCGATAAAAATTAGACTATAACCCTTTCGCCTATAAGCCTATTATACATAGTTTCTTAACATTTTGGGTTACAAAATGGTTACAAATACGTTAAAATTTGGTTAAAACCGGTGTTTTCTCTGTATTGAACTAAAATACGTTGTCTGATTTGTATAAAATCACGTTAAAAATTTGTTAATATCTCTGAAATTGTTAAATTTATATGAATTGATTTAAAAAATAAGCAGGACTTCTGTTAAAGTCCCGCTTATTTTTTTATTCTTTGTAAGGAAGCTGGTCAATGCTGATTTGTCCTGCTTCAATTCTCTGAATGATGATAGCGTCTGCACCGGTAACCTTTCCATCGCCGTTTGTGTCGGAATTTGCAAGACCCTGTACGGAAAGACCGTATTTGTCCTCATTGCCGATATGCTGAATAATAGATGTTGCGTCAGCAAGGTCAACAATACCATCTTCGTTAGCGTCGCCGATTACAATATCAGAACCACCCATTCCCATTTCATGAAGTTCCTGAATTTCCTTTATTGTTGTATCGCCTGCACTGAGGAACTTAATCGATACAGGATTTCCGACACCGATTGCACGGAGTTTTTCAATATCTTCTGCCCTCTCAACAGTGAATTTTCCTGATGTCTGGAAAGTTACTGAATTATCATTGATTTCGGTAATAAAATCAACAAATGTTATTGTTTTATCTTCTCCGATGACTTCAGTAGTAACAGGAGCAGTTGTAACAACTGTTGTTTCCGTTGCAGCTGTAGTTGTTACTGTTGTCTCTTCTGTAGTTGTTGTAGTTGTCTCTTCCGGAACTGTTGTTGTTTCGGGAGGAGTTACAGAACCATCTCCGAACTTGAAATCCGCATTGATTTCACTTGCGCCTGATTTAACTGCATCAAAAGCTGATGCATCGCCGCCGTAGAGATTAGCCGCAAAAGCACACGCAATAGCAAAACAGCCGTTGTAATCGAGTGCGCCTTCTGTGTACTGGTATCTGTCCGCATGGTCTTCATAACCGCTGCCGTCGATACCGCCTACGAGCATACCGTAATTGGTATATTTAGCCTCAGGGTTCTGTGCGGAAGTTATACCGTCACCGCCCGGATTTGCCGCACGGTGGTGAATATGCGTAGGCCACTTGTCGCCGAAACCAATCAGGAAACTATAACCATAACTGTTATCGCCGAGAATTGTGTCTATCTGATACTTTGCGCCCTTTGCATAGCTTGAATTTGCGTCGCCGTCCGCAAGAATATATGAATTCATCTGTTTTGCGCAGTTATAACGTGAAGCACCCCAGCCGTCTGCGTTATATGTACCCTCGCTGAGACCGCCCTGATTGTTGAGTTCAAATTTGAGTTCTTCTGAGTATGCACTGTCACCAGTTGCCTTATACATAAGTGCGGAATAGCCCTGCCATACCTTATCCCAGCAGTAGAGATAGTAGTCATACATTCCGTTGTACTGTCCTGCATTTGGCTTAAGTGTCGGCTTATCGCCCTCTCCGAGAATGTAGAGCCATGCGGAAGCAAGAGCCATTTCGTCCTGATACATCGAATCAGTACCATAGAATGAACTGAGACCGCCACCCTCGTTTCCGACATTCTTTGTACCGAAATCGATAAGTGCCTTTGCATACTTTATGCACTCTGCGGAATAAGCAGGGTCGCTGTCTTTGAGTACATAAGCCGCACCGAGAAGACCTGAAGCCATTTCGCCGCATACAGCAGAGTTATTCTTTGAAGCAGTAAGCCAGTAAACAGGTCTGTCGTATGTCTGCACTTCGGGAGATGTCCAGAAACTGTGGTCGGTATTTCCGTCCGCCACAACATGAGCGATTGCAGCAACATTGCCTGAATCATCGAGATAAGTCGTTTTCATGAGGTAATCAGCACCCCAGCGCATTTCGTATTCAAGGTGGTCTCTTGCGCCTGCTTTTTCATAGATACCCTCGTTGAGATATTCGGACATACCGAGACTTGAAAGTCCGAAACCGATTGTAAGGTTGAATTTGATGTGGTCGCCTGCATCGTGCCAGCCGCCCGAAACATCTACTTTTCCGTCGCCGTCGGGGTCGACAACAGATTTGAGTGAACCGTCAAGCGAGCCTACAGAGGCTTCAGCATCGTATGTATGGCAGTCGCCACGCCATGTAAGCGGTCCGTCTGTGATATTTTTACCACAGGCATTGGAGTCAAAGAAATAGAGTGACATTGCAAGAGCCTCATAATAGTTATGGTCTGTTGCCGACGCACTCATTCCTGCAATCGGGAGCGATGAAACTGCCATAACAGCAGAAGCAACCATTGCAGTGAGTTTTTTTGTGGTTTTCATGATAAAATCGTTCCTTTCATAATCAGAAAAATCTGATGATATATATTATAATTATAGCATTATTCTTCATACAATTTGTTAACAAATTATGTACAGCACAAATTCTGTTAATAAATTCGTTATATTCATCAAAAACAGGCGGAATATATTGTATATATTCACAAAACACCTTGAAAAATCCGCACAGAAATGATATAATTGAATTATTACGAAAGGAGTATATTTATGCCACGATTTTTTGTTAACGAAATAAATGAAAATGATATAATGCTTACGGGCGAAAACGCAAGACATATCGGGCGTTCTCTGCGTATGCGACCCGGTGAGAAAGTTACAGTGTGCTGTGACCGAACCGACTATAACTGCGAAATATCAAGAATTACAGAAGATACAGTTTTTCTTGAACTGAAAGAAAAAATCATCTGTCAGTCTGAACCCGATATTGAAGTAACACTTTTTCAGGCTGTCCCGAAACTCGACAAACTTGAATATATCATACAGAAAAGTGTTGAACTTGGTGTATCGCACATAGTCCCCGTACTTACAAAACGCTGTGTTTCCAGACCGACTGAAAAGGATTTCGCAAAAAAACTCCCACGACTTAACAAAATAGCAGAGGAAGCGTCAAAACAGTCAGGAAGAGGAATAATTGCGGACGTTTCGGAAATTGTTCCCTACAGGAATGCACTGCAACAAATTAAAAAATTTGACAATTCACTTCTTCTGTATGAAGGCGGCGGAAAACGTTTCGGCGAGGTTGATTTCAGCGGAACAAAATCCGTCGCACTGATAATCGGAAGCGAGGGCGGATTTGAAAAATCAGAGGCTGAAGAGGCTGTAAAAGCAGGCGCAGAACAAATATGGCTCGGAAAAAGAATACTTCGTTGTGAAACTGCACCAATTTCTGCCCTCTCAATTTTGATGTTTTTAACAAATAATATGTAAACAGTTGAAATTTTAAAAAAGATGTGTTATAATAGTAATTAGCTTATCGGATTCGTTCGCAAGCGTTTCGATAATATAATTTTTCTTGCGAAGAAAAGAGGATTTAAAATGAAAAAATTTTTAATTGGTCTGCTTATCGCCGGTTCAGCTGTTGTTTTGGGTGCGGTTGTTTCTAAACTCCTTAAAAGCAAAAATTCCGACACCGATTATGATGACGACGATTTTGATTACGATTACCCAGAAGAGTTCGGCGACGATGAGGAAAACATTGAAATCGACGATACTGACCTTGACGACGAACTTGACGCAGATTATCTTGTTGACAATGAAACAGAAGATGCTGCTGACGAAATCACTGAAAAAACTACAGAAGAGGAAGAATAATTCTATCCTTGAATACAGAAACAAAGGGACAGCAATGTCCCTTTTCGCTGTTTATTATGCACAACTTATAATTTTTTTGTGCAGGTTCACGAATTTCCGAAAATCTATTGACATTTCCGGAAAACTGTGATATAATAAAAAAGCTGTCAGCGAGGCGTAGCTCAGTTTGGTAGAGTGCTTGGTTTGGGACCAAGATGCCGCAGGTTCGAGTCCTGTC
>CAYWPN010000024.1:0-33342 GCA_964460175.1 uncultured Alistipes sp.
CCTTATCAAGCCAGAATCACTCAACCGCTGCTTTGCAGATTGGGTGTATTCGTTTGTGCCTGAAAAATCAAAGAATATGACGATTTCTCTTGACGGAAAGACAATATGCTCAACGATAAAAATGGAGAATATGGAAAGTCCGCTGCATATCATCAGTGCTCAGGTATGTGAAATGGGACTGACGCTTGCACAGCGTTGTACCGATGATAAGAGCAATGAAATACCTGCGGTACAGGAACTTCTGAAAGAACTGAATATCAAAGGAAATATAATAGTTGCAGATGCCCTGAACTGTCAGAAAGAAACAGCAGAAATAATTGTTAAGCAAAAGGCAGATTATCTGCTTTGTGTGAAAGAGAATCATCCGCTTTTGGAACAGGCAATCGAGGAATATATTCAAGATGAAACACTGCGGAATACCATGGAAACTACTTCAAAAACAGAAAAAAATTATGGCAGAATAGAAACAAGAACTGCCTATATTACTGAAAATATTGCATGGCTGGAGGAAAAGAGTGAATGGAAAAAGCTTTGCTGTATCGGTGCAATACATACGGAGTTTCATTCAAAAAAGGGAAACTCCAGTGAATGGCATTATTATATTTCAAGCCGTAAATTGACTGCACAACAGCTGCTTCATCATGCACGAATGGAATGGTCTGTAGAATCAATGCACTGGCTTCTTGATGTTTATTTTGAAGAGGACTGGTGCAGGGTCGAGAGCAAAGCTGTTCAACAATGTCTGAATATGTTCAGAAAAGCTGCCATTAACCTTATCAAGCAGTTCAAATCTTCAAATAATTCCAAACAAGCTGTTTCTCATCTTATGTTTGAATGCTTACTGGATTCAAAGATGATTTTAAGGATTCTTAATGAAAATTGATTTCCGTGCTGATGCGTATTCTGATATTGCATATGCTTATCTTGGACTTGAAGACGTTGATGAAACGCAGAAATACTTGAATTATGCTTTTGAAATTCTTGATAACATGGTTAAGGAAACATCAGAGCATTACTATTTGCCCTGCAGTACCCTTGCTTCGCTTCTTGAAGCATTGCAGGATTATGAAAACGCTGAACATATGTATCTGCATACTGCAAGATTAATGACCGCTAACAGATACCATAAGAATGAACTAACGGTCGTTATGTTCAGAAATAAAGCAGCTGAAATGCATTCCAAAAGAAAATAAAAAAAGACCGTGCCACAATGAGTGACGCGGTCATAATTTTTTATTTAACAAGAAATAACTTGTATTTTATTAAGATTGTGATATAATAGACCTCCTCGTAAACTGGTGCTTCGTGAGTTTCCGAGGAGGTCTAATGGGTTTGTGCAGACGATACGTATAATTATGAACTGGCAGAACGATTACGTTTCTAAAATTTTGTAAGCTTTCACATATTATATAAAACGCTCCGACTTTGTCAAGGCAACTCTTTAATTAATTATTTTGATATCAAATCCTCAACAATCTCTGAAATATTCTGCAACTGACGTTTATTCAGTTTTTTTAGATTTTTCACAACAGCATCCAGAACTTCAGGTTGTTCAGAATCAAAATCGAAAAATTCCTGCGGTGAAATATGCAGATATTCGCAGATAAAGAAGAACCCTGCCATTGATGGGAGTGCCTTGCAGTTTTCGATGTTGTTGATATAGCCTGCGTTCTGTCCGATTGACAAGCTCATATCTCTTGCGGATACGCCTTTTTGCTCTCTTAATTTTGCTAATCTAACCGGGAATAACTCTTCATACATGATATATCATCTCCTTGTATTCTATTGTATACCATACAAGGAGAATTTTTATCGGATTATTTCTGATATTTCTCTTGAAATGTCAGAATAAATATGATATAATACATATAGATGCAGGAACAGGAACGACAAAAAAGCCGACGACATACACCTTAGTGTTATTATCGGCTCATTATTTCGTAAATTTCAGTCATTGACGGCAACGTAAAACATGACACTACCAATTCAATAGTTTAAAATAAGTATAGCACGATTTATCAAAAAAGTCAATATATAAACTGAGAGCTTGAAAAAAAACTGTTAATATTACCAATTGGATTCGTGTTTTTTTGTACACTTTAATATTTTAAGCCGTCAATATTTTGGTAGAGAGGAGAATTTTCATGAGTAAACGAGGTTTGAACATATACCACCGCAAGGACGGTCGCTGGGAAGGCAGATATACAGACGGCTTTAAATCCAATGGGAAGCGTCACTATCATTCTGTATACGCTAAATCCTACGGAGAAGTCAAAGAAATGCTCCTCAAAATTCAAGTTTCACAGCAAACGACAACTTCTAAATGTAATTTGACGGTTAAAAGTCTCTTTGCTGAATGGCTAAGCTACAAGAGCATTCATGTGAAAGAATCTACTATTTCGAACTACCGTTTCAAAATCGAAAAGCATCTTCTCACAGTATTTGGAGATTTGAAGTTTCGAGATTTGTCACCCAAACTGATTTATGATTTCATACACATGAAACAATCTGAAGGGCTTTCAGCAAAATATATATCTGATATCTTGATAATCCTAAAAAGCATGGCAAAGTATGCAGCTAAAACTCACCATTGCTTAAATGAAATAGCTGATGTTGAACTGCCAAAGGTTTGTAAAAAAGAATTAAAACCGTATTCAAAAGAACAGCAAACGATTTTGAAGTCCGAACTTTTAAAGGACGTTACCCTTCCTAAACTCGGAATTTTACTTTGCCTTTATACCGGTATTAGAATCGGAGAACTATGCGCTTTGAGGTGGAGCGACATTGATTTGCAAAACGGCACACTACACATTTCAAAAACTTGTCAGCGGATTCGTTGCAAAAATGGAACAAGGGTAGTGATTACTTCTCCTAAAATCAATTCCTCTGTACGTGATATTCCTTTGCCATCTTTTCTGAGCGGTATTCTTGGAGAATTTGAACCGTCAGCTTATGAGAATTATTTTCTCTCCGGAACCTCAAAAATCATAGAGCCGAGAACGATGCAGTACAGATTTAAGGCAATTCTGAAAAAAGCAAAGTTACTGTCAACAAATTTTCACAGTCTCCGTCATATGTTCGCTATGAACTGTATTGAACTTGGATTTGACGTCAAGACGCTGTCCAAAATTTTAGGACATGGAACGGTTGAGCTGACACTTAACAGATACGTTCATTCCTCCGACAATCGTAAACGAGAGTGTATGAACAGACTGGAATTAATTATTTGAACCGTCAAAAATCACGTCACTTATATAAACAAAATGGCTAAATATCGGCTGAATTTGAAGCGTTGCCGTCAATGACTGAAATTTACGAAAGCTTCTCTGCCTTATTACCTTATATTATAGCATAGATTTGAGCCCTGCAAATAAAAGTCAAGGGGTAAAATGAAAGTTTCACAAAACTTTCACAGAAGAAAGAAAAGGCACAACAATAAGACTGCCGAAGCAATCTCCAAAAATGAGGTTCAATGGAACGACAGCAATGAAGGTGCATGATATGCCAGTTCGTTACAGTACAATCAAGCACAGAAGAATACAGACAGTTATTGATAAGCTTATTTTGATAGTGGGGCATCTGACTGATCACGCCAAAAAAAATACGCTATGCCCTCGGGTGCTATAACAGCTGGATTTGTCCCTTCCTCAAAATCGCTGAATCATTTTGAGTTTTGCGAAATCAGGACTAAGAAAATTTAATCTTTAGGCAAACTATGCGAAAGTATACAATGTAAAGTTAAAGGGACTGTGGAATGTCGATCAGCTACAATTATAAAGTCACAGTTTCTTTATGAAATTGCAACTTATATGTTATATAAAACATATTCCACATCAAAAAGTATGACATATAAACATTAAATTATAAGTAGAAAGTGGATGTCTATAATGCTTATATACCAAGTTCAAAGTTTACCTGACTTAACTTTAAGTAAATATCAAGTTTTTGCCGATTCAGGTATTGAGGGAATGTTAGAGGCTCATACTCAATTTATAAGACAGATTTATCGGATCTTGCTTTTGGGTAAAATAAACTTACATATCCTTTACAATTATGATCCTGAATTATCTTCAGGTGAAAAACTCAGGATTTTTATGATTTTTTCCGGACTTAATGCAAATGACCCTTATTCGGAAAAAATAAAAAGAATTGTAAACGCTTCCAATATTTGTGGCTATTTTCAACTTAAACAATTTGATGAAATAAATAAATTGCAAACAGCTAATTATAATTACATGACTGTTCTTCATAAGAAAGAAAGAGTGTTGCAAACAGTTGTGGACAATGAAACTCATAATTTCTATATTGTCCCAAACTGGGAAATAAACGAAGAAGCACGTCTGTATAGTATGATTCAGCTAATACAGTCATTTGATGTAAAGTGTTGCTATAGAGTTGATCTTTACGTTTCAGATAATCTTGAAGAATCGATTCATCAAAGCTTTGAAAAGCCACTTTCATTTTTAAGAAATATATCGACAAGATCTGGTGCTCCAACATTATCAGATTTTTCTAAGATTCAAAATAAGCGAGATCCAAATTGTGATGAAGCTTTACATCAATATGAAGATTGGCTGAAGACAATCGATGATTCGTCCGCTTTAAGATGTAGAATATCTGCTTTAAGTGATGATAAACAAGTAGGCCAATTGATTTTAAATAGCAGTATAGCTGAATGTGTTCGACATGGAAATGCAGTTACCAAGACAGCAACAGGAACATTTGATTGTTTTTCATTTTTAACTGAACTACCAGATGGTTTACATATGCAGCAAACGCCGCAGTCACTCAAAAATTGGACAACAACATTTACTGCGGAAGAAATAGCAGCTTTTTGTCGCTTGCCTGTTTTGTATGATGGAGAAACTATTGAACTTCCTAAAGAAACAACTGCAATTCAGGAAAAAGAAGGCATTGTTCTTGGTAAGGATACAAATGGGTATGATGTTGCAATTTCACAAAAAATATTCCCCAAGCATATGTTTGTGTGTGGTGTGCCTGGTTCAGGTAAAACAAACACTATGCTACATATTGCTAATAGTCTTTGGAATTCAGAGGTTATTGATGCTGATGGAATTTCTCATAAATTACACATTCCGTTTCTTGTTCTTGAGCCTGCTAAACGTGAATATAGGGAATTAGCACTTTTTGATATTCCTGAACTGTTAGTGTTTTCACCTTCAGCGTGTACTAATTTTCCTATTTGTATTAATCCCTTTGAATTTCCTGTTGGATTGACCCTTTCAGAACATATCAGTAAATTGTGTCAAGTTTTTGAAGGTGCATTTCCTATATCACCTCCAGCCCCCTTTATTCTTGATAGAGCAATTCAGGCAATATATGAAAATAAAGGCTGGAATTATCGCGATATAAATAATGGAAATAAGCCTTATCCGATAATGCAAGAACTATATGACCAATTTGAAAAGGAATTGCAAACAACAAACTATGATAGTGAAATACAAGGAAATATCCGCTCTGTTTTAGAGATGAGAATTGGAAGTTTGCTTAGGAGAGAAATGAAAGATATATTCAATGCTGAAAGATCGACTCTTTCTCCAGAAGAATGGTTAACCAAGCCGATTATTATAGAGCTTGAAGCTCTTGGCGAAGGTCCTGCAAATTTTGTAACGCTTTTATTGTGTACTTTGATTCGTGAAACACTAAAAGCCGATCCATTAAAGGACAGGGAAAAACCTGTTCGACACATCATATTTATCGAAGAGGCTCATAATCTTATTGCACCAGAAGCACAAATACAGGATGGTATGGATTCCAACCCAAAGGTAGCTGCAACCGCATTCATAGTAAAAATGTTGGCAGAAGTCCGTGCATTAAGAGAAGGCATTATCATTGCAGATCAACTTCCAACAGCTATGGCTCCAGAAGTAATCAAAAATACAAATATCAAGTTGGTACACCGTTTAACTTCCGGCGATGACAGAGAACTTGTTGGTAGCACTATGTCAGCTTCAGGGTTACAGATGGAAAATATGGCTACATATACAAGTGGTCAGGCTTTATTTACATATGAAAAACTTTTACGCCCTTTTCAAATGCAGGTAAGTATGGTTGAACAACATGGCTCTGAGACTCCAAATGATGACGAACTTTATTCTTTAATGATAAAAAAACCTGTGTTTAAGAAATATCTGCAAAGGCTGCAATATGATAAATTTGATTTCATTGCTACTAAAATTGCAAACCTTTTTGATGACGAAAATGAAAAATCGCACACTTTATTTGGTTTAGATAAAATTGATTTTACAAAAGTTTCAAGGTCAAGATTTGTCAATTACATAAATTCATGTAAAGGTGTTCTTTCAGAGCTTTTCAAATCAAGAGAAGAATGCTTATCAATGATTTCAAAACTTGATGCTGACCAAATTGAAGATGAAGATATTAAAAGTATTACCGAACTTGCTACGGTAATTGGTCAATCTTTTGAATCTTGTATGAATAATTTTATCAGAGCATACGAACTATTTTACAAGGAGTGATTTTATGGGAAATAAGAGTATTGAAGGTAGAAAAGGCAAAATTCAGGAGATAAATAAAAAGCTCGAAAAAAGGGAAGAGCAAGTTCAAGGCTTAGAACAACGATATGATCAAGCATATGATGCAAGGATGCAATTAGAAGGAATGGATCTGGATGATGAAGTTCTTGCCGAGATTCGAGAAGAAAGTTCAGAGAGAATGCAGGAGCTTGAGCGAGAGGGTGAACAGCTTTCAGAACAAATGCAGGAAGAAACAAACGAATTGAACGAGATAAGAGAAGAAAACCAAGAACAGCAAAGTAAGGTTGAAAAAAGCAAAGGTTCAGCAGAAATTTTTGATAAAATGACTGGTGGTAGAATGACTGAAAAGCTTGAAGGGAAAGAACAGGAACTCAATGATATACAAGAAACTATAAACGAAAGCCAGCAGCAGTTGGATAAGCTGTCTGGAAGAGCTCGTTCTCTTTCATCACATAGAGGTGGCTCCTTTTGAATGTAGTTGCCCTTCGGTCGCAGAATTGGATGCGGGGACAGGCAAAATCAATTCGGTTGAAAAAGAAATTGCTCATAATTTTGCTGAGGGAAAAACAATAGATTCAAATGGTGATTTCATTAATCGGAATGAACGTTCAACATGGGATTACGGGCATTTGAAAGGATTTGAAAAACGTCATTTAGAAGCCTTTGCAGCAGAACTTGGAATGAATCAAGAGGAATTATCAGCGATGATAAATTCTACAATCATGATAGAGATACAAAATCGCCATGTAAACCGCTCACATACAGCAGAAGAATTTAACTACAAAGAATCAATGAGGGAAATAATGATGGCAACATTGGATCACTTACCGGAGAGAATCAGGGAAAGGTTGTACATGGATGATAACGGAACGGATATACTGTTTAAATTCGATGATTCTTTGTCAATCAATTTAACTCCTGCAAACATGTCACAAATAAAATCCGATCGTGCTAAAAAGGCATTCAAATTTGACAAAAATAAAAAGAAACAACTATAAATGAGCACACCTTGTCGTTTTGCACAATAAAATCCAAATTCAACATTGTTGATTTTTCAGTGGGACTGAATAGTTACAAAATAATATAAAATAAATCAATGGAGGTAATTATGGGACTTCTCGGTAATCTTATTGGTGGTGCCTTTGGGTTAGTAGGCGCAGCAGCAGAAGCAGCAATTGATGCTGGAGTAGCTGCACACAATGACAAAAAACTTCGGCAGCAACTTGATAATAACGCTATGATGCTTGATGAATTTATGAAAAACTGTGTAAGCAGTGGAAAAAAATGCATAGCAGATACGAGATGTGAACTTTACAGAAATGGTTTGACAGATGCAATCAACGAAACGCTGGAATCACTTATTAATATTAATGGTTTTTTTGTTTTTTACGTTGATGTTCTGAAAAACGACAAGGATCTTTCTGAAGTTTATGAATATGTAAGGTATCGTTATAATGCTGTATTTGTCGTAAATGAAAAATATGCTGAAACTGATACCTTAAAAGCAGAATATGTAACAGCAAAAAATGCACTTATAGAAAAAACTAAAACTAAAATAAATGAAATGCTTGCAAGTGAAAGCTGTGTAGTTTCTCCGTTCAACAAGGCATTAAACTTCTTTTTTGTTGTTCCTCTTTTATGCTTACTGGAGATAATATGTGAGGAAAATGGCTATAATGCAACGATATGTTCTCTTCATGAATATCATAAAGCTAATCTTAGCATTTTCTGTTACCTCAAACCCTTAGAACACGGTGAATTCGATCTTGAAAATGTTGAAGATTCTGATATTGAAAAACTTCATACTGTTGTAAAAGCTGTTGAAGATAATCTTTTAAAAAATGAAACTGGATATTATGAGGGCATCGTAAATTCACTCAAGCCTGAGTTTATTTCAATCCTTGCACAAATTATGTGGTATTATGCTAAACAAGTGCCTTTCAATCAAATGGCATTTGACAAAGCTGAAGCTAATTTGAATAAATACATCTCAATTTCTAATTCAGAAAATGCTCTCGAATGTATAGTTGCAGAGATTTATGTTAAGAATCAGCTTGGCGGAGAGAATCTTGTTATGCAGAATATCAATGAGCTTATGGAAGAAGCATCTTTCCGCAATCCTATTTATGCCCGTGCAATCTGCTCTTTCCTTGCCTGGATTGAATGTTACAAGATTGAGTTGAAAGTCCTTGAAAAGGCAGTACAGGAAAAAATCCAGCTTACCCCTGATATGCTTGAAAGGCTGGAATTCTTATCTAAAGGTGGAGCAAACAACAAAATTAAGATTTATGATGTTATCGTCACAGATAAGTTTATGTTTGACTCGTCAACTGAAGGCATTGATTCTAATGGCATAAATGCTATATTTGATTTGCTTAAGCGCAAACGCCAATCATTACAGTATTCACTGCTTCTTAATCAGTGGTCAAAAACCATTCCACTGCCAAAAAATAAAATGTTTTCAAATGAATCTTTAATTTCAGAATTTAAGGAACTCGTTGATGACTTCGACGGTGAAATTGCTTATTCAGTTAGAGATGCGGCTGCAGTTAATACAAGTACACTTTTATATAATGGTTCGTCATTATTCTATTTCACATCTGAACGCAATCGTGGAATAACGATACTATTTAATTGTGAGAAGTTTGGAAGAAATCTTAATATCGTAATACTTACATTATTCACACCTGTTAATGATATGGCTGATGATGCAGCAGCTTATGCCAGGGCAGCTCTGGGAAATAGATATGTTGAAAGTTTCAGAGAATCAATTCTGCAGGCTGTGGATTCCTCTTTAAAGGATAAAGTTGATATATACGATACAGATTCTTCAGCAAATCAGAATACTTTTTTTGAGTAATAGGAGGAAATAGCAATGCCTGAAATGACACAAAACCAAGCTAAAATAGCGAGGAAACTTAATTTACGCAAAGGCGATCCTCAGGCTGCAATGAGTCTTTTTGCGTGTTATTGTAACGGTACTGAAGGATATGAAGAGAATAAAGAGCTTGCACTTAAATATCTTCATTATGCAGCAGAACTTGGTCAGCCCGATGCACTTAAGATGCTTATAGATTTATATACCGGAAAAAAATTTGCTGGGTTAGAGCTCACTGCAGATATCAATAAGAAAGTTAGATATCTTAAAATATTAGCTTTTGTTGATCAGGTTATTGATCTCAACACCATAAATGATGGTAAAGACACTCAGAAATTTTATAACTATGAGTGGGAAGCATACGCTGAACTTGGCAGACTTTATGTTATGGAAGATTCATTAAATTCTCGTGCCCTCGGATATGCCATATCTCTCAAGTTAGCTGAAGAAAATAATATGACAGAGGCTCTCTTTACACTTGGATATTACTGGTTCTATATTATGGGCGAAAACAATTATGAAACAAGTCTTGCATATTTTGAAAGAGCTTTAAATAATGATAATTCATTTTGGGCTAATCAGGCGATGAAGTATTACAATAATATCGCTCAGTATGCAAATCAGGAATTTAGAGGTCCGAATGGTCAGATTCAGTATTATGAATAATGTGAGGATAAAAAATGGAACTTGTTATCATATTAATAATTATTGGACTCATAATTTACGGAATAATTGAGTTTTGGCCATTAGTACTTCTTGCAATTGTTATTGGTGTCATCATTTATTCTATTAAGAGAAAAAAGGAAAAAGCATTAAAATTAGAGGAACAGCGGCGTTTTGAAGAAGAAGAGGCTCGACGCTTAGCCGAAGAGGAAAGAAATCGTCAAGAAGCTGAAACTAAGGCACGAGAAGAACATCAGCTTTCAGAGTGGATTAATCAAAAGCTTATTGTTGTTTTAAATGGGTTGAGCAATATCAGCGTTGTTCCACCAGAGGACATTGATACAATAAATAGAATGGACGATAATGCTGAACCTGTCTATGACAGAAGTGAATACCTGCGTTTGCAAAAAGTTTTACAAAGCCTTAAGGTTGAAGCTGCAAATTTAAGTCGTAATACCAAATATGTAAATTATACCAATGCATATAATAAACAACTTGGCGATCGAATTTCCTCACTTAAATCCAGTATTGTAAAAATAATTGAGAAATGTAGAAACATGGATTTCAGTGAGGAAATTTACGGTTTATTATTACATTACTTGTTTCAACTTGTATTTATAACTGGTGATGAAGGATATTTGCCTGCTGCTTTAGCTGCATATAGATTTTGGTATTGCCAGTGTTTGGGTATATTATGTGAAGTTAGTGTTAAAAATTATGGTAATGTTACAGTACCTTTTAGTGATAATATTGAACTGCAAGCCGCTTCAATGAAAATAAATCAGTTAGAAATCCATATTCACAATTGCCTATCACAGCTTATTGCAGATCCAGAAAATCATTTTACTTCTTTAACAACTTGCCTTTATCCTAATTTACCCCTAGATGCTGAATATGTAATGTGGTACTATGCTAAAAAGAAACCTTTTGATAGTAATAAGTTTGAACAAGCTTGTGAAATTTATCACTATATCAGTGGCTGGGGATTCAAAGCAAATGGTAAAAGAAGTCTTAAAGATTATCCTCTTTCTGAACTTATCGCCCGTATATATGTAAAAAATGAATTAGGCGGAGAAAGCATGGTAGAAACAGATAAAAAAACTATCTTTGAATGGTTGGATCTATCAATTAGAAAGTGTGAAGATGGTGAAGTGAATAGTAGTGACGGACAGCGTTTATCAGCTGCGTTAGCATGGATGAGCTTGTATAAACTTGAACTTGAAGTTTTAAAACATCTTGTTCAAAACCGAGTACAGCTTGATGAAAACATACAGGAAAGGCTCACTTTTCTTTCAGAGGGAGGTACTTCAAGCATAAAAGTATATGATGTACCTAAATCAAATTATATGCTTTTTGATAGTAGTGCTGAAAGCTGGAAAGATAAAGACATTTCTGTTTGCTTCCGAAATATTAAAATGAAAAAAATATCAATGAACTATTCATTAGCATTAATAGAATGGAAAAAAGCGATACCTTTATTGCCTGGTCAAAAATTATCATCCGAACTGTTACTTAAGAATTTCAGAGACATGGTCAATGATTTTGACGGAGAAGTAACAATGAAATGCGTTAATGCCAAAGCAGTAGATCTTTCAAATTTAGAATTTTCTAACGCTGTTTTATTTACATTTGTTTCCGAGAGAAATCGTTGTGTAAATATACTATTTCATTGTGAAAAGTTCGGCAGGAATATCAATATCACAATTTTAACATTATTCACACCATCTGATAATATATCATTAGAAGAAATGGAAAAATACGCAATCGCTATAAAAGGAAATACATATGTTAATAGTTTCCGTGAAAGCATATTGCAGACATTTGATGAAACATTGAAAGAAGATGTATCAGTGTATGGTGATACAATGCAAGCTGGAAGTAGTGTTTTGTTTGAATAATTATTATCAAACAATAATGTCCAATAGGGTGCAAAATCAAACGATTACAACACTTGATGCACCCCAGGGCTTCCGCATGAAAAAATATAGTAAATGCCAACCAATCCCAAGCTCCCAGAAATAGAAAATGCCGAGGCTTAGTGCCTCGGCATTGTGGTTATTGTGTATCATTTACTGTTACAATACTGTCGCTTACTGTATGTTTTGCAAGCCCCAACTCTGTATTTGGGGAGACCGCATGTGTCATATACTGTACGTCACTGTATTTCACTGTACGTTTTTCGGCAGTAAGCTGGCACTTCTATACTCCAAGGCATTACTGATTTAAGCTGCGTTTCAGTCGGGTTCTCACCCCACTTTGGCAGAGTGGTCAGCAAATAAAGCAGATATCCGTACACGTCAAACTCGTTCCTCTTGGTTGTTTCGATTATGCTCATAACAGCCGCACTTGCATCTGCGCCCTTTTCAGTATCGCTGAACAGGAAATTCTTTCGGTTGATGACGTAGGGCTTGACCGTTCTTTCGGCAAGGTTGTTGGTCATCTCTACATCGGGATTGTCAAGGAACAGGTACAGCTTTTCTTTCTGATTTTGGGCATAAGTGACAGCCTTGCCGAGGGCAGATCCTTTGCTCGGCCGCAAGGTATTAATGATCTCATACGCCTTATCGAGCTGAAGCTTTACTTCTTTCCGGCGCATTTTTAATATCTGCTCCCTCGTATATTCAGCCTTTTTAGCCTCCCTTTCATAAGCTGCCGCCTTGTCGATCAGGGCAACGATTTGTGCCGAAGGACAAGCGGTATCTCCTTCTGCTCTGCCCACTCCCTGTGCCGCAGCTCCTTTTTGACTTCTTTAATTTTTTGCATACACTCAGCTCCTTTCGGGTAAAACCCTTTGGAACTATTTTACCACATTATTTGCTGCTTGGGTAGTGCTGGGGGTGGTTGGCGCTTACTGCAGATCTTCTTACCCATGGATATTTCAACGGAAACGCTGATCGCTCTGGTGCACGAATTATGCTGAACGATCTTCCACCCGGTCAGCAGACATATATTGTTACAGGATACACTGATCTTCGGCGCTCCATAGACGGACTTGCAACGATCGTTCAGGCACAGCTTCAGCTTGATCCGTATAGCACAGCATTGTTTTTGTTCTGCGGCAGACGTTGTGACCGCATCAAAGGATTGCTCTGGGAAGGTGACGGATTTCTGCTTCTGTACAAAAGGCTTGATAACGGCAGATTTCAATGGCCGCATAATGAAACCGAAGCGTTATTGCTTACAACGCAACAGAGACGCTGGCTTGCTGGAGGGGCTAAAAATCGAGCAGCCGAAAGCGATACAGAAAGGTCGCAGGAGTGCTATTTATTAAGTGAGATTTTTTTGTATATTCTTCGATTTTACTTGACTTTTTGACAGTTTTGTGCTATAATATATACAGTACAAAACGAAGGTCGGTGTGCAGTATGTCCAGACAGATTTCAACTAAAAATTATCAGTTATTGGCACAGGAAAATGTTGCGCTCCGAAATGAAGTGAATATTCTCAAAGAACAGCCTGCACTTTTGCAGGAACAGTTTGATTGGCTCAAAAAACAGGTTTTCGGCAGAAAGACCGAACAGACCTCTGTCATCATGGATGGCGGTACACAGCTTTCAATGTTTCCGGAAGAAAAGGAGCAAGCTGTTTCTGTTCCCGAAAAGACGATCACCGTTCCTGAGCATCAGCGCAAGGCAAAGCGTACACATGACGAATGGATGAGTAACTTGCCAATCAAAGAAGTACGGCATGAAGAGGATAATCCAGTATGCGAGAAATGCGGCACAGAGATGGAAGAGATCGGGGAAGAAAAAGTATACGATGAACTTGTCTATGTTCCCGGTGAATTCTATGTACGCCGTCATATTGCCAAGAAATACAAGTGTAAGAAGTGTGGGATGAATCCTGAGAATGATGCAAATTATACGGATGACATTGAGAAGTGCAATATCCGCTGTGCTACCTATCCTAAGCCGATGATCCCCCACAGCTTTTGTTCGCCGGAGTTAGCGGGACATATTATTTATGAAAAGTTCGCAAAAGCAGTTCCGCTGTATCGGCAGGAAAAGGACTTCACATCCAAAGGCATCCCAATTCTTAGAGCTACCATGTCTGAATGGGTATGCATGATTGCGGAGCGCTGGTGTCTGCCGATTCTCGAAGAAATGCACAGGCGACTGCTTTTAGCCGGAATCATCCACGCCGATGAAACCGTGCTTCAGGTGCTGCATGAGGCGGACAGGAAAGCTACGACCGACTCTCGGATGTGGGTCTATTGTAATGGGAAGATGAATGATCGCAGCATTATTATTTTTGAATACCAGCAAACGAAAGGAGGCATTTATCCAGCTAAGTTTCTCAAAGGATTTACAGGCTTTCTGATATGCGACGGCTACGACGCATACAACGCTGTGGTCGGCACAAAGCGGTGCGGCTGCTGGACGCACACAAGGAGACGTTTTGTAGAAGCCTTGCCAAAAGACAAATCCGCCTACAGTACATCTGTTGCAGCAAAAGCAGTGAGCTTCTGTGACAAGGTCTACTATGAAGAAAAACAGCTGGCGGATCTGAAAGCAACTGAACGTTATGAGCAGCGTCTTGTAAAGGATAAACCCTTACTTGAGGCTTTCTTCTTATGGCTTGAAGAACAAAATGTCAGCGGAAAAGGCAAGCTGGCTAAAGCAGCTGGCTATGCGCTGAATGAAAAGAAATATCTCTATGCCTTTTTAGAAAACGGCAATGTTCCAATCGATAACAACCGTGCTGAAAATGCGATCAGACCGTTTGCAGTCGGTCGTAAAAACTGGCTGTTCAACAATACCGAGCGTGGTGCAAAGTGCAGCGCTATTCTGTATTCGATCATCTCTACGGCTCAGGCAAACGGACTGGACGCCGAAAAATACTTGACCGAGTTGTTCTCACAACCGACTGGCACAATTCTTTTACCATGGAAAATCTAATACGCTCTTAACCTCACTGTGTTTTTCGGTGAGGTTTTTTACTGCTGTAATTAAACGTGGGTTATTTTACGCTTACAGTATAGGCGATACCTTGCGTACAAGCGTGAGGTATCGCCTTTTTGTTTATAGTTTTTTGTATCGGAATAAGACTGTTTGGAAATCGTCCATAATTGTTGTTTACAAAATTAAGGAGTTCAGAATGAACTCCTTAACTATTGTATCACACTTATATGGATTTGTCAAATTAAAACCTGAAATCACGCTCGCCGTTCCTGATTTTTTCGAGGTAGCCAAGTGCTTTCTCACGGCGTTTCGGGTCGGGTACTTTCTGAATTTCACGGTCAATGAGTTCCTCACCGATTTTGCGTGTTTCGGGACTTGCATAGTCCTGCAAATATTCCTGCAATGTGAGGAGTGCATTAGGGTGACAGCAGTTCTGTATCTGTCCGACTTTGCAGAGTGCCATAAATCTGTCGCCTGTACGTCCCTCACGGTAGCAGGCTGTGCAGAATGACGGAATATAGCCGCTTTCCATAAGCCACTTTACAACTTCGTCAAGTGAACGCTGGTCGGAAACGTCAAACTGTTCTGTATCGTGCGGTCTTTCCTCTGCGGAATATCCCGCATATCCGCCGACTGATGTTCTTGAACCGCCCGAAATCTGCGAAATACCAAGCTTCATTACCTTTTCACGACAGCTTTCATTCTCTCTTGTGGAAATAATCATGCCCGTGTACGGAACGGATATTCTGATACAAGCAATAATCTTTGCAAAAGTATCGTCGTCAATACCGTTATCGAACTGTGTCGGGTCAATGTCTGCCGCTCTTTTAAGTCTCGGAACACTGATTGTGTGCGGTCCTACACCGTGTACGGCTTCGAGATGTTCAGCGTGCATAAGAAGTCCGGCAAATTCATATTTGTACTTGTCCAGTCCGAAAAGCACACCAAGACCAACGTCGTCGATACCGCCTTCCATAGCCCTGTCCATAGCCTCAGTATGATAAGCATAGTTATGTTTCGGTCCTGCGGGGTGAAGAGTTTCATAGCTTTCCTTATGGTATGTCTCCTGAAAAAGAATGTATGTTCCGATACCTGCTTCCTTGAGTTTTCTGTAATTCTCAACCGTTGTTGCGGCAATATTCACATTAACACGTCTGATTGCACCGTTTTTGTGCTTGATTGAATAGATAGTCTTTATGCACTCAAGAATGTACTCAATCGGATTATTCACAGGGTCTTCGCCTGCTTCGATTGCAAGTCTTTTGTGACCCATGTCCTGCAATGCGATTACTTCCTGTTTAACTTCTTCCTGAGTGAGTTTTTTACGTGGGATTTCCTTGTTCTGAATGTGATAGGGGCAGTAAACGCACTTGTTTACACAGTAATTTGAGAGATAAAGCGGTGCGAACATAACAATTCTGTCGCCGTAGAAGTTCTCCTTGATTTCGTTTGCAAGCGCATAGATTTTCTCCGTCATTTCAGGCAAATCGCACGCAAGAAGTACACTCGCATCACGGTGCGAAAGTCCTGCGCATTCAACTCCACGACCCGTTTTTCTCGGTTTTGCTTTTTCAAGGATTTCCTCAACAAGTTCCTTGTTATGTTTGTTTTTCTCGGCATATTCGAGAGTTTCAAGAATTTCTTCGTGATTGATAAACTCTTCAGCCTTTAAAGATTTTACATCATACATAGTTTTTTCCTCCGTTTATTTATTCAACTGTTCCAAATACGAACAGCACAAAATAATCATAGTAAGATATAAAGAAGTAGTGCCAAGCCATAGAAAGATATATTTCGCCCAAAACGTTAACATTTTTATCGGGCAGTTTCTTCGGCTCATAGACGTAAAGTGGTTTATTCAGATACCAGTTCAATGTTCTGAAAAAATCATCAACTTTTTCAGATATTTCTTTGCTTGAAGAATAAGTACCTATTTGTCCTGCAAGACCTCCGTCTGAAACAAATTCATGCTTATCAAGTTCAAAATTCAGCGAATTTATCTCATCTGTTTCAGTTTTACAGCCATATTTTTCTTTGTAATAATGCAGCCGCTTTTTTACCGCACTGTTCAGCAGGGAAACATCATTGTCCTTTACATAGAAAATATCAGCTTCCATTGCATAGGGAAAATCAAGGAGCATTCCAAGATTAGCAGATAAAACGTCCACAACGCCTGCAAGAAACCCTGTTCCGCCTGTTTCCTGTTCAAATCCCCAGTATTCTTTACACATTGATACACCTCATTTTTTTGATATAGCCGACTTGACGGAAACACCTGAGATACGTCCCAGTCGTCCCGTGAGACTGCTTATTTTGTCGGGCGATGCATCGAGTGCGACGGAAATCAGCGATATTCCACGTTCCCTGTACGGTATTCCCATACGCCCGATAATGATGTCGTTGTATTCATGCAGTACGCTGTTGACTTCCGCAACTGCCGTCGGGTCATCGACGACAATTGCAGTTACAGCTATTCTTTTTTCTTCCATTCAATAGCCCATGCCTTTCAGTTCTGATACGATTTCCACATAAAATTCAGGAATATCCGATATTTCGTTCCTGTTGTGCGGAACTTTCCGGCTGAATTTCATACGGCGCAAATCAACTTCGTCGGGGTGCGATATTCCACGATTGCCCGTACCGGTGAAAATTCCCTTGAAATCTCCCCATGCGACTTCTTTCGGAGTAAGCATACCATCACTTTCGCCGTCCATAAGATTTACAGCAATGCAAGGTATTGCCATTATAATATCACTCAACGGATTTTTCATCTTGAAAGCGTAACTCCTGTAATAAATATTCTTATTATCAGGATTTTTTCTGTTGAAATCTGCCATAAAGCGAGTTGTAAGCTGTTCGAGACAGCGGTAAGTCTGCGGATTTTCGTCTCCGCATATCTTCATGAAAAAGTCAAATATTTTACTTCCAGCTCTCAGCAGAATTTTCGGCATACGCATAAGCTTATCCATAGTAACCGAGCCATTGTGCGGAGTACTCAGCGTTGTGACAGAGGCAATATATCTGCCCATGCCCATTGTTGAAATCAGATAGCGTGCTTCAACTCCGCCTTTTGAATGGGCTATTATATTGACTTTCTCCGCTCCTGTCCGTGAAATGAAGTCGAGGAGCGATTTTTTAAGTGTTTTGCAGTTGTCTTCTATTGAGCCGTTAGCGTCCTGAAATCCGAAAAAGATTTCCGCACCATGTTTTCGCAGAACTTTCGGTATTCTTCCCCAGTATCCACAGATTTTTCTGTCACGGAAACCCATGCCGTGTACAAAGAAAAGCGGATATTTTGTTTTGCAGTTGAAATTTTTCATGTTAAATAAAATAAAAAATGCCCGAAGATATAATCGGGCATGAAAAGTCAGTTTTATTTACTGTTGACCGAAAACAAAGAAAACCTTGTCACCCGAAAACGTGATATTTTTTGAGAAATCCGGCTGCGGAATGTAATCCCACAGCCCGATTATCTATAGTATACCACTTTTCAATCAAAATGTCAAATTTTTTTGTTAGTAATTTATAACATAAAAATCTGTCTGTTATCTTGAAATTTTCCGGAAAAAATGGTATAATGATTATATATCATTTACTCAAAATTTGAGGAGGTTTTTTATGGCAAACCAGCTTTGTATAGTTCTTGATTTCGGCGGACAGTATAATCAGCTTATCGCAAGACGGGTTCGTGAATGCGGTGTTTACTGCGAAATCAAGAGTCACACTACACCTATTGATGAAATTAAATCGTTGAATCCTATGGGAATTATTTTCACAGGAGGACCTAACAGCGTCTATGACAATAGTTCTCCGCATATTTCCAAAGAAATTTTTGAACTTAATATACCAATTCTGGGTATCTGCTATGGCTGTCAGCTTATGGCTTATACTCTTGGCGGTGAAGTTTCAGCCTGTGCTAAAAGCGAATACGGCAAGATTGAAATTTCTCAGATTGGCGGAATTCTTTTCAATGGCGTACCTGAAAAAAGTGTTGTATGGATGAGTCATACTGATTTTGTAAGCAGACTGCCAGAAGGATTTAAAATAACTGCAAAGTCGGAGGACTGTCCTGCTGCTGCATTTGAAAATCCCGAAAAAAAGCTGTATGCCGTGCAGTTCCACCCCGAAGTCACACACAGTGAGTACGGAAAAAATGTTCTCAGAAACTTCCTTTATGAAGTCTGCAATTTTTCGGGTGACTGGAAAATGGACAATTTCATTGATATGACTGTCACACAGCTCCGTGAACAGATTGGCGGTAAACGTGTAATTCTCGGACTTTCAGGCGGTGTTGATTCCTCAGTCGCAGCCGGACTTCTTTCCCGTGCTGTTGGTAAACAGCTTACCTGCGTTTTCGTCGACCAGGGTCTTATGCGTAAGGACGAGGGTGATTTTGTCGAGCAGACTTTTACTCGTCTCTTTGATATGAATTTCGTCCGTGTTAACTGTAAGGACAAGTTTTTGACTGCTCTTCATGGCGTTACTGACCCCGAACAGAAACGTAAAATTATCGGTACTGAATTTTACAACGTTTTCTGGGACAAAATTCGTGAGCAGGGGACAGACGGTTTTTTTGCTCAGGGTACTATCTACCCTGACCGTATCGAATCCGGTAAGGGAAACAAGGCTGGTCATGGAAAAACAGATGTCATAAAAACTCATCACAATATGGTTGAAATGCCTGCGGATATTCAGTTCGCTGGTACTATTGAACCGCTCAAAGACCTCTTTAAAGATGAAGTACGTGCAGTCGGCGAAAAACTCGGTATTCCACACGAACTTGTATGGCGTCAGCCGTTTCCAGGTCCTGGTCTCGGAGTGCGTATTCTCGGTGAAATAACAGAAGATAAAATCAAGGTATTGCAGGAAGCTGATGCTGTTCTGCGTGACGAAATCGCTAAAAGCGGTATTGAAAGCGATTTGAAGCAGTTCTTTGCTGTACTCCCTGATGTACGTACTGTCGGTGTTATGGGCGACCATCGTACTTATGACCATCTCATAGCAATTCGTGCCGTTACTACTGACGATTTCATGACTGCTGACTGGGCAAGAATACCTTATGACGTTCTCGCACGTGTCTCCAACCGTATATGCAATGAGGTTGAACACGTCAACCGTGTTGTGTACGATATTACTTCAAAACCACCCGGAACTGTTGAGTGGGAATAATAAAATTCCCGAAAAATATGGCTGTATATAGTCAAAATATGTTATAATTCTGTTATTATGGCAACGCTTTCTGAATTACTCAAAATTAAAGAGTTATCTGATATTCTTATCGGGTAACTCTTTTTTTATAACTTTATGAAATATCAAAGAAAAGTATATTCATCAAAAAATATATATTCTCCTTTTGGTATATTATCAGGATTGAAACTTCTGGTTATTATGAAATATGTATAGCGGATAGTATGCCCATTCATATTAATAAATCCCAATAAATTCTGATTTATAGTTAATTTTGTACATAACTGTTTTATTCAGTATAACATTTGTTTATTAAAAAGTCAATATGCTGAAAAACTTTTTTATTTATGTAAATTTAATATCAGCTGATTAAAATCCATAAAAATCCAGTCAAATTACCGCAGAAAACAGGGAACATCAGTAAAACTTATTGACATATCGTAAAAAACAGTTATAATATAATTATAAACTAAATGTTTGGCAAACTTATTGAAAAATAGGGACGCAAAGCTGAAGGGTCTAAGCCGGAAACGGTATGACAGCCAGTTGCAGATAATCGCCGTGCGATTGTTTCAGTTAACAGCTGTATCTTTCAGAAGATAAAAGCTGTTTTTTTGTTCTTATCATAATAAGAGTTGCCGAAATCAGAAAGGATTAATCACTATGAAAAAGATGATGAGAAAAAGCAATTTTAAAAGAAGAACTGCTTTCTTGCTGGCATTATCTATGGTATGCAGTTTTCCGCAGGCAGTAAATGCAGGAGCTGTAGTTTCTGATATCGGTGTATCTCAGGAAAACAGAATGTCTGTTTTATCTATGAATGAAAAAACTGACACAGCGTCAGAAATTTCAGCAGATACGACAGATATTAATGCGGCAGGAAGAATTGATGTTTCATTAAGTTCAGCTCTTTTACTTAAAAAAAGTGTCGAATTTACTGCAACATTAACAGATACTTATGGTGAAATTAAGAACGGAGTACTTAGTGCCGGAACTTCAGGCGAGGACAAAATCAGCTTTGATAATCTTACAGACGGTGAATATATTCTTGAAGTTAATGCTCCCGGATTTGCAGTTTACAGACAGAATATCAGCGTTGCACAGAAGCTTTATTCTGTAAGACTGACAGCAGGTTTCTGCGAGGGTTATACCTACGAAAAAGGCGGTCTTCACCCTGGTGTTCTGATGATTGGCGACGTTGACGGCAATGGTAATGTAGATGACAACGACAAGGATATTCTTGTAAATAAAATTGACGGTATTGTTGTGGAAGAGGATTATACAACTGACCTGAATTACGATGATAAAACCGACCTGACAGACCTTACATTACTTTCTGAAAGCTATAAGGAAGAAAAAAAGAATACAGAGGCATTTATTGAAGAATTTATTTCACCTGTTTCTGTCAGGACTGATTTGTCAGATAATAATACTTCTGTCAACGGTTCTCTGGAAGAAGTTCTTGCAGGCGAAGGCACTTTAAGTCTCAGCCCTGCTGACAACGGTAAAATTTCCGCAGATAATCCCGTAACAATCGGTTTTGACTTCGACAGCAATAATAATACTGTTGTTGACGGTATCACTTTTGAAACAGGCAGTGAAAATCCTGTTTCTGATGCAGAAATCGGTATTACATATATCGGTGAAGATGGAGCAGAACATACAGAAACTGTCCCCATGCGTGACGGTATTGATTATTTGCTCAAAGAAAGTAATGCGTACGCCTCGCTTGATGAAAACGGCAATATTCACGTTCATTTGGGAACACAGATAGCAGTCAAGAAAGTTACTCTGAAAATTATGGGAATGCAGAAAAATAATAATCTTGCAGAAATCAGCAAAGTTGAATTTGTCAACGGAATGGAAAGCCGTATTCCTGAGCCTGAAATGGATATACCCGCAAATCTCAGTGCAAAGGCAGGAAGTGAACAGTTCATTATCAGCTGGGACCCTTGTATGAACGTAAAAGGTTATGAAGTAACAATACAGCAGGGTGATATTACCGAAACAGTAAATGCTGTAACTAATTCAATGGTTATTTCCTCATTCAACGGAAAAGATGTCAGGAATTATACTACATATAAAGTAAGTGTACAGTCAGTCAATGGTTCATGGAAAAGCGGTTACTGCAATTCTGTTGAAGTTACTCCGAAACCAAATAAGCGTCCTGATAAGCCTGACAACGTTACAGCTTCAGGAAAATACAGAAGTATTTTTGTTAAATGGAAAAACATGGACGACACTCAATCTTACAACGTTTACTACAGATTAAGAGACAGCAGTGAAGAATATACAAAAATTTCAGGTGTAAATGCAGTTAGTTATACTATTTCAAATCTTGAGGACGTTACAGAATACGAAATTTATGTAACGGGTGTGAATGAACTGGGTGAAAGTCCGATGTCACTTCTTTGTTCTGCAACTACAACCGACCTTGGTGCTGCTGAAATGCCGAAATACAACATGATTAACCGTGATGAGAACGGAAATCCAGGCAGTACACACATTATTTCTGCCAGCAGAAACGGCGGTTCAATGACGGACAGCGAAATGGACAACGGTCTGAACAATACCGCATGGGGAACTGTCGACGGTAATCCGGCTTCATATTACTCAAAAGGTACTTGGGACGACGGCGGTTATAATTCTCTGGGTGACAGAGGTCTGACATATACTTTTGATAAAGAATACAAAATTGATACTATTGCTTTATTGAGACCTGTTGGAAATATGGACTTTGGCTATCAGAAAATAAAATGGTGGACAGAGGACGGAACGTCATACGAAACAGGCAGAATACAGTGCGTCCAGACAATGAGAGACAAAAAAGGAAGAGTTTATTATATGCTGAAACTTCCTTATGCTGTGAAAGCTAAAAAAATTCAGATTGGCTTTGCACATTCTTTAGCTTCAATTGACAATATTACAGTTTCAGAAGTTTATTTCTATCGTTATGATGAACTTATCGACGAGATTATGGATTTGTATACAGACGATTTGCACACAGTCCTGAAAGAAGATGTCACTCAGCAGATTATTGATGATTTACGTGTAAAAGTCAATTCTCCTGATGAATTCGGAGAAGAGAATTTAAATAAAACTGCTCTCCTCCGTGAACTTGAAACAGCAGAGAAAATTCTGAATGATGGAAAAATCAACAGTGCTGTTGAAATTCATGCAGGTATTACCACAAGAGATACAGGACGTGGTTTCAGTGGTCTGAACGCATGGCAGCCTCTCGGAGTTTCTCTTCCGGCAGGAGAACAGATAACAGTTTATGTTGGTCACAATACCAAGAAAACAGGCGACAATACAGATTTACGTCTTGTATGTACACAGTATCATTCCGAATCAAACGGCGTTATTACATCAGGAGCTAATCTCAAAGTCGGAGCAAATACATTTACCATACCTAAAGGAGCAAATGCAAGTTCCGGTTACGAGGCGGGCGGTGCATTGTACGTTCAGTATCAGGGAAGTAATGTAAATGACAGGTATTCAGTGCGTGTAAGCGGTGGCACGGAAGTCCCGATACTCGACCTTTACAAAGTAACCGACGAAAATGAACGTATGGAAAGAGCAGTTGAATATATTGAAAAGCTTGATAAATATGTTCCTGAGATAGAAACTCTTCACAATGAAGTCCATGCAGGCTCAGGCAATAAAAATGTTGATTATGCATATGACCATCAGAACTGCATTCTTGGTGCTTCAGATATACTTCTTGATACTATGATGATTTCACTTCCTGCACAGCAGATGCTTGCCGGAACAGGAAACGGTACTGCTGAACAGCGTGCAGAAACTCTGCTTAAATCAATGACGGCTATGGAAGATATGATGTATCTTTTCTATCAGCATAAGGGACTGAATGCTTCTGCTCCGGCTGAACTGAATCAGATTCCGAAAGGACATCTTAATATCCGTTATCAGCGTATGTTTTCCGGTGCGTTTATGTATGCCTCAGGAAATCACATCGGAATTGAATGGAGTTCAGCAAGCGGTATAATGAACGCTGTACCTGTTGAATCAGATGAGGACGGAAAGTATATAAGCGGACGTTATTTCGGCTGGGGTATTGCTCATGAAATAGGTCACTGTATCAATCAGGGTACTTACGCAGTCGCAGAAATCACAAATAACTACTTCGCACAGCTTGCTCAGGCAAAGGATACTAATAATGGTATGCGTTTCCAGTACAGCAATATCTATGACAAGGTATCTTCGGGTACAAAGGGAAACTGCTCCAATATTGCAACACAGCTCGGTATGTACTGGCAGCTGCATCTTGCCTATGACAATGGTCTGAATTATAAGACTTATTCAAATTACACAGAGCAGTTAAACAGTCTGTTCTATGCAAGAGTTGATACTTATTCAAGAAATGTAAATGCCGCTCCTGCTCCGAAAGGTATAAAACTTACTCTTGGCAGCAACACAGACCAGAATCTTATGAGACTTTCCTGTGCGGCAGCAAATAAAAATGTTCTTGAGTTCTTTGAACGCTGGGGCAAAACTCCTGATTCAGCAACAATCGCATACGCTGAACAGTTTGAAAAGGAAACCCGTGCAATATTCTATGCAAACGATGACGCAAGAGTTTATGCATTAAACGGTGAGGGAAGTGTTCTCGGTACTGACTGTTCAGTTTCCGCAATAAAGAATGTTTCAGTGAACATTGGTAAAACAGCAAATCAGGTGGAACTCAGATTTACTCCGGCTGATATTCCCGAAAGTGATATACTTGGCTATGAAGTAATCCGCTGTACTATTTCAGGCGGAGAGACTGAAGAAACTCCGGCAGGCTTTGCAACAGACTCCACATTTACAGATACAGTTACAACCATGAATAACCGTGCTGTATTCTATAAAGTTACTCTTATTGATAAATACCTTAACCGTTCTGCTTCTTTCACTACAGAAATGGTAAAGATTGAACATGACGGCAGTATGGACAAAACAAACTGGAATATAAGCACTGACGGTCTTACAGCGGAATCCGTTGTAAGCGAGGCTACAGACGAAATGCCTTGTGAGCAGACAGTAAGCAATCCTGCTGAACTGGCTATCGACCACGACCTGAATACTGTTTACGCTCCGAATGTAACTAAGGACAGAGCAGAAATCGTCATTGATTTCAACCAGACACTTACAGCTACAGGACTGAAATACACAGCAGGGGACGGCTTATCTGTCAGTGCTTACGAAGTGTATGTTATGACCGGAGGCGAGTGGGTGCTTACCGCTGAAGGTACATTCAAGGGCAGTGAGACTGTTTACTTTGCAAATGATGATGACAAATATATCAGCACATACTCTGCAACAGCAGTAAAGCTTGTACTTCTTAATCAGAATAATAAGACAGTTTCAATTGCTGAACTTGATGTACTCGGAGCAACAGGCGATAATGTTGACTTCCGCAGAACAGACGAAGAAAAGTCAGCCGTTATAGGTACTTTGAGTTCAGACTATAAATACGGCGAAAATCCAGAAGACGTTATTCCGGAAGATTCTCTCATATTCACAGGCTCATACAAGGGCAATCCTGCTTACAACGTGGTTATGCTGTATGACGGCAACGGTAATATTGTAGGCGGTTATGACAATGAAAACAACCTCATGGCACAGCAGATTATTCTTGCAGATGTGCCTGACAACAGTAATATTGCAAACGTATCAGACGGTACATGGATTTACTGGATTGAACCTGAACAGATGAAAGATATGGAAATTCCTGAAACTGTACGTGTTGAGCTGTACAGAGTAAATAACGCCATTACAAATGAAGGTCAGCGTCTTGTCAGCGACTCGCTGTTTGAAGATGTACTAGACACTCTTCCCGACATAACTTTCGGAAAGTAAAGGAGTAGAACTATGAAAAAACTATTTATAAAATGTTTGTTTACTGCCCTGACATTTGGTATGCTTGTATCTCTCAATACAATGGCGGCTGAAACAAGCAGTATCATAATAGGCGAAGATAATAATATTTCACTTACGTCCGAAAATGCGGAACAGGACGGTATTACTGCAATTCAGATGAGTCTGAAAGTTGAAACCGACAAAGCAGCTGATGTTTCATTCAACTTCAATCAGGAAAATGATATTAAGATTTCTGAGTTCCGCTATCATGAGGACACAAATACACTGAATATCTATATGGCTGATAATGAACCGATTTTCAATGGTTCGGATTTATTGGACTTAGGTGCGGTATCTGCAACAGATACTGACGGAAACAGTGTTAATGCCGAAATAACTGCTGTTGAAAATTCACTGAAATTCGTTTCACAGGATACTTTGACAGACAAAGCGTTCAGTGTTGAAAACACAGCCGTTACTGAAACTACTACTGATATTTCAGACAATACAAGCGGAAGTGTTACAGCGGAGACTACAACCACGACTGCAATTGATGGTGAAAGCAAGTTCTTTGAGATTGAAAAGACGTTCACATCTTCTTATATGATTACTGTTCCCGACGGCACAGAAAACCTTGAAGAACAACAGAATTTCATTGTAAGTGCTGAAAATGTTCTGATTGAACACGGTCAGACGCTTGAATTGTCGGTTACAAGTAAAAATAACTGGACACTCAAGGACAAAAACAATCCCACAAACGATACAGGTATAATCTATCGTATGAGTTATGGAGATAACTTAACCGGCATAGAAACCAAGACAGAAACTATTCTCACTGTCGGCGACGGTAAAAAGTCAGGCAATGTAAAGCTTACTATTATCTCAATAGACAAACCGGAAATGGCAGGTACATTTGCTGATACACTTACATTTAACGTAGATGTTTCCTGATAAGTGAAAGCTTTCTGAGAATACTTATTATAAACCCCCGTTTTCTGAACGGGGGTTTTCCTGATAAGCGGCATTTGACGTAATATAGCGGATTTTTTAAGTATTTTCGCTGTTTTTTCGGGTGTGACCTATCAGATATTTATGATATAATAATTACAGACAAGGGAAAAGAAAAATAAGCCTGTCTGAAATATATGTAAGGAGATGTAATTGAGATGCGTGACAATACAAATACACAGGAAAAGAAGTGGAATACTTCATGGTGGTTCAAAGCACTTGCTGTCGCTGTTCCTTCTGTGGTTCTTGCCGTGAGCATTTTAAAATTTATGGACAGTCCGCTTCCTGATGCACACACTCCTGACGCAGACAACACTTCTGTTTCCGACGAATACAATCCGGATATTCCGGAGCTTGACCTGAATGCAGGAGAATACGTCGAACCGGAAACGGATAATACTGTTTCAAAGGGAATTTCAATTCCAGGCTGGAATTCGCTGAATATTCCTGAAAACAAAAAGGAAGTGACGGTGGATTTCTATAATCCCGAAGAAAATAAGGGACTGTATCATCTTACCTTTGAACTCCGTATTCCTGACGAAAGCGAGCAGGGATATGAAGTACTTTATAAATCGGGTCTTGTTGAACCCGGACTGCATATTCAGAATATCACGCTTTCCCGTGAACTTGATGCAGGAACTTACGACGCTGTAATTCATGTTCAGCCCTACCGCATGAACGAACAGAAAACTGCTACCAACAATGCGGATATGCAGACCAAGCTTATTGTTGAATAAAAAGTCGGTTAGATTATTAAACCAGTCAGACTTTTTTAATAAATCAAAAAACAAATAACAATAGTCATAATGGAGGTATTAATTATGAAAAAAATGAATGCTTTACTCTCAGCCCTTACCTTAGCTATAACAGCTCTCACTCCCATAGCATCATTTGCAGCAGGTGATGAGCAGACAATAGAAGTATCAAAGGAATATACATCTTCATACACTATCACTATTCCTGAGGGTACACAGGAACTTGCGCAGGGTCAGAAATTTGAAGTAGCAGCGAATGCTTTTCTGAACTTTGGTGAAAAGCTGACTGTTTCTGTTACAAGTACAAATGGCTGGAAACTTGCGGACAAGGTACATACTGAAAATACTGAGAAAATTTCCTATAAAATGAGTATAGGTGATAAGGAGATTTCAGAAGCAACTGCCAATATTCTTGAAGTTCCATATAATGACGAGGGCAAAGCCAATTCTGTTACACTGACTGTATCTGAACTCGGTGATGCTGTTTATGCAGGTACATACAGCGATACACTTACTTTTACTGCCGGAACAGAATCTGTCAGTGAAACAGACAGCAACTCATGAGGCAAAATAATTCTTGTGACAGAGTTTAAAATAAGTTAAAATTGAAATGATTTCTGTTGAAATAAAAAAGCTGACTCCGTTTTTGCGAAGTCAGTTTTTTATTAATTAAAAACCATTGCAATTGCCTGAGAGGGTAGCACCGCCAATGTTGTTTTTACCGTTTTTATTTTTTATTTCGTTGATTGTATTATATCACAGGATATTCAAAATTGAAATGATTTTTAGTACTTATTTACTGATTTTTTATGTTTTTATAAAATTATTCCGGACATACTTTATCAGAATTAGCTTTTATGTTGACTTATATCGCCGTTTGTGGTATAATCTTTAAACAGAAAGAGGGAATAACTTATGAATAAGAATATTATAGAAGAGATAAACAGTTTTGAAATGATTTTTCTTGATACACTTCATGAAGATGAGGACAGGCTTATTATTGATATATGCGGTTCATATCTTGACCCTTCGTATGATTGTGATGATGAGCTGAATGAGAATATCAGAAAAATTATGTCCGGAGCAACTGCGGTAATACCTGACGAAAGCACTATATACCGTATTATATTTGAAAAATACGTCTCTTATAATGTATCATGCGAGAGTTATACTTCATGGGACAGCAGTGAGGAATTTTATGGAGGTATTTGTTTCAGGATTTATACAAAATCCAGATATATGGACTACATCAACAGTAATACTTTTGCGGAGCAGGTTCTTGGAAAACTAACGCATTTCGGGATATGCTGTTTAGACCATGTAATTGATATTATAAGCGATACCGAACCTGAAATTATAAAAGTATAATTTTAACAAAATTATATTGACATGATTTCAGTAAAATGGTATAATTTCAGTAAGGAGTGATTTTAATGAATAAAATTGAAATTTTTGAAGACACAATGAAACAATGTGAAACAAATCCAGTACTCATTTCAGCCATAAAAAATTCAGTCAGAGGCACTGTTCTGTATAAGCAGGGCGAAACTCCTGAAATACAGGTGAAAAGCGGAAACTGCAAAATTACTGTCACTCAGGAACGTACTTTTGAGGCTGTAAAAAATCTTGGAAACGAGTATCAGGACGCAAAAATCGGCGTGCTTAATTTTGCGTCAGCAAGAAACGTCGGCGGAGGAGTAGTGTGGGGCGCATCAGCTCAGGAGGAGTGCCTTTGCAGATGTTCCACCCTTTATCCCTGTCTTGATACAGAATATCTTTTTGAAAATTACTATCAGATGCACCGCAGTTTAAAAGAACTGACTTATACTGATGCCTGTATTTATACTCCCGATATTATTGTTATCAAAACTGATACGAATTATCCTGAAAGTATGCCTGAAAGTGAGTGGTACAGTGTTGACGTTCTCACTTGTCCTGCACCGAATGTTTCGACTATAAGAATTTCCGATATGGAACTTATGAAAATTCACAAAAGACGTGGCAGACATATCATAAGCATAGCTGTCAAAAATAATATTGATGTGCTTGTTTTAGGAGCATTCGGCTGCGGCGCATTCATGAATAATCCTGAAATTGTTGCAAGGGCTTACAAGGAAATCCTGCCGCAGTTTACGGGATATTTCAGGGAAATCCGCTTTGCTGTGTACTGTCCGCCGAGAAACACAAAGAATTACGACGTATTCAGGAAAGTTCTGAATGGATAATATATAACAATGAGGACAAAAAATGATTTATTTTACAAGTGATTTGCATTTAGGTCATGAAAATGTCATTAAGCTTGAAAAACGTCCGTTTTCTGATGTTGGTGAAATGAACCGTGTGCTTATTACAAATTACAATGCAGTTGTACAGCCGAATGATACTGTTTATATACTCGGCGACCTGGCTTATCGTATTCCGTTAGATGAAGCCAACAGAATTATTTCACGACTTAACGGCAGAAAATATCTGATTACAGGCAATCATGATAAAAAGTACGATGAAAGTCTGTTTGAGGAGATAACAGTATACAAGGAAATTAAATGGGACGGCAATAACTTCATACTTATGCACTATCCTTTCATGGAATGGAATAAGATGTATCACGGAAGCTATCATCTGCATGGACATATACATTCAAACGGCTTTGAATATAATTCCGGCAATGCACTGGAAAATATAAGGCGTTATGATGTCGGTGTTGATGCAAATAATTTTTTCCCTGTTGCAATAACAGCTATTATTGATTTCTTTAATCAAAAAAACTGAAGAGGTGACAAAATGATTTTTATAACAGGTGATATACACGGAAGTATTGATATACACAAGCTTTCAAACAGAAATTTCAGGACGATTGATAATATCAGCCGTGACGATTACCTCATTATATGCGGTGATTTCGGTCTTGTGTGGGACAATTCAAAAGATGATTTGTACTGGCGGAAATGGCTCGACGAAAAACCTTGGACTACTCTCTGGATTGACGGAAATCACGAAAATTACGACCTGTTGGAAGAGTACCCCGTCGAAGACTGGCACGGCGGACAGATACAGAAAATCACTGATAATATATTCCACCTCCGCAGAGGGTATGTTTTTGAAATCGATGGCAAAAAAATATTTGCGTTCGGCGGTGCGGAAAGTCATGACAAGGAATACCGCAAGTTAGGACGTTCAATATGGCTCGAGGAACTGCCGGACGAAATGGAACTGGAGCGTGGCAGAAAGTCGCTTGAAGCTGTGGACTGGAATGTAGATATTGTAATTACTCACTCCCTTTCCACTCACATACAGAACCATATTTTCAGGAATATGGGCTATAGCCGTAATATACTTACAGATTTTTTCGGTGAAATTGACGAAAAGCTGAATTATGATATGTGGTTTTCGGGTCACTATCACCGTGACTACCGATATGACAACAAGCATTTCCTTATTTATGATGATATTGTAAAAATTACCGAAAACGGATTTGAACGTGTTTATCCACTTTCAGAATGCGCAAAATATATCGACAAGCTCCCTGATGTTTTTAAAGTAGATTAATTTACAGGCGGTTGAAATATATGGACAAATGGCGTGAAAAATTAAAATATCAAATTCGCAACGAAATAGAAGAAACTATCAAAGAAGAAAATATTGACAGAAGATGTTTTTATGAAGTATCAAAATTTGAATATGAGAAAATAAGACGCAGATTTTATTACTCATTTTTTGAACATGGGATTAATAATACTGAGATTGATTTGAATAATTTAGATTATCTTTGGCTTCACTTCCATGAACGTCTAAAAAAATCGTCTCCAAGATATGACGTGGACGAATATATCAATAATTTACCTGATATGCTTCCCGATGACGAAAAAAATAAGAAATTTTACCTTATATTACAGTATGGCTGGGTTTATGAAGGCTATATTCCTGAAATAATTTCAGTACTTAATGAATCAGCAATGTTTTATGACTTTTACATAGTATCAAAAAAATTCAATTATCTGATAGTATATTCCGTAGACGGCGACTCTATATATACAGTAAAAGACGAAAACCATTCGGAATAGTATTCACCATTTCCGCATATTTTTGTAGTAGTCCAATATATTGACAAGGAGTACTGCAATGAATAAAGTTAATCGTAAAATATTTGTGGGAACACTCTTTTTCGGCTGTTCCATAGCTGCTATCGGCGGTGCTGCTGTTCTCAGTGATAAAATAGCCGAAAATGCCGTCCCGACTTCACTCATATCCGAACAGGAACTTCCCGTTATTATCCTCGACGCAGGTCATGGCGAATGCTCTTAAACATAGTTCAAATTTATAAGTCAGCACCACACAATAGCACCCGTCTGAACCTTTTGAGCTGAAAACTGACCAATGAAATAATAAGTCCTCAGAAACGCTTTATAAAGCAAATCTGAGGACTTTTCCTTTATTCAGTTAATATATGGTATGTGTCATAAATCCGATAAGAACCCTTGTGGAATGGTTTTTGAGTGTAATGGCTTATGAAACATTAGATACTCATCATATTATCCTCATAATCTGCTTAAGTATTTTTCATTTGCCCTGTTTCATCAATTCCCGTTTCATCAAGCACAAATCAAAAACGTCGATGCGATTATCTTTACAAAAGTCTGCATTCTCCCAGCTTTCAAGTTTAACATCAGGAACGGCAAGCAGCCACTTCTGGAGCACTACAACATCTGAAATATTGAACGCACCGTCATTGTTAATATCTCCCATAACTTCTTCGGAAGTTGTATTTATGTTTCGTGGAGTATAGGGTTTACCGCCAATCTGATATAGTGCCTTCTGCAATTCCTGATCTGCCATTTTGCAGGTATCACGGTCATAATGAACGCCGGGCGTTGACCACATAACCGGACAGTGTCCGCATTTGTAGGCTTCCTCACAAACGGCTGAAAGAAAGCGTCTGACTGATTCCGGCTCTTTGTTCTTTGTCGGACAGCCATATTCTCCGATAATTACGGGAATGCCCTTGTCGGTGTAATTGCTCTTCATCATATTCATTTCGCTGCGGAGAGACGCATAATCAGATTCGCTTCCCCATGTCGGCGTTGCCTTGCCCCAGTTTGCATCTTCTTCCAGAATTGAAAAGCCTGCCGGAGAATAGTAATGCACAGATACCGCCATTCGTCCTGCCGGATCGGAAGGCATCTTGAAAAGCGAATCACAGGTTCGGTCTATGCCGGTATTATAGCCGGAAATCAGAAGATGTCGTTCCGGATTGTTGCCGCCAGAACTGCGGATTGTATCAACGAATTTCTGATTTATCTCGTTGCACAGTGCGTAGGATTCTGCTTTTCCGTCTGTTCCGCCCCACGGATTCCAGATTTTTTCCCAGCCAAGCTCTTCATTCTGGGATTCAAAAATCAGATAGTCATCATAATCCTGAAAGCTTTCTGCAATCTGTTCCCACATATGGGTGTAGCGTTTCATACTCTCGTCTTTGTCATCAGGAAAATTGTTTACCCAGCCGCCGTCCCAGTGAATATTTATATAGTTGTCCTATTTGACAACAGAAGCGAAATATGATATAATAAAAAATG
>CAYWPN010000025.1:0-31164 GCA_964460175.1 uncultured Alistipes sp.
CTTTGCGGATGCTTATAATCGTTTCCATATGGCTGTTTTTAATTTCAGACTTTCTAATCCCAATCGCGAATTTCCACTTGGCTTGGTCAATTTTTTATAAACTTCCTGTTTGGACATTCCCGCTGTACATGCAAATCAATTTTGAAAACTTGACAACGTGTGGTATAATAGAATTATGAAAAATAACGGAATAACGGAGTACTTTGAAGAAGTGGAAACAGAAGAGGAATATAACGGATATTTTTGCAGAATACCAGAAGTCATTACAATTGTAATACTAGGAGGAATATGTATGTACGGCTATAATGACACTTTTCCAATAAAAGCATAGTTATTTATGCAAGAGTTTCTACAGCCCACGAAGCACAGCTATCTGCACTCGAAAATAAGCTTGATTGGTGGTATAAGCCGTTTCTTACCATGCACTCTGAATGGACTTTTATTCGTTCTTATGTGGACGAAGGCATTACAGGAACATCAACACAAAAACGTCCGCAGTTTATGAAAATGCTGACTGATGCCAGAAAACTTCAATTCGTGTAAAAAGCAGTACAGGCTGCTATCAACAACAAGTAATTTTAAATTGCTCACACTATAAAAAAGTACTTCATTGGTGTGATATTATCGTTAATGTGTATTTTTAAACGTCTTCTGTTTTTATTGAACAGAGGGTTTTTATTGAAAAGATACACTTTTTTTAACAATTATTGTGCATATATACAATTTTAGAAAAAGTATGTGAAAAAGACTTGGTTTTGTCTAAAGTATATGATACAATCTAATTACAGACATAAAAGAAGTCTGAAAGATATTTTGAAAGGAGTTTCTCGTAATGAAAAATTATAATATCGAGGAAATCAAAGAAAAAATTGAGGTACTTAAAGCACTCAGAACTGTCACCAAAAATACGGTTATTGCAGACGATGTTGATAATCTTATTGAAAATTACAGCAGTCTGATTGACAGAATACAGAATTCCGTTCTGTATAAGGATTGCTATATCACAAGGGACAGCCGTCATGGGAAATACAAAATCTATGCCGGCGGATACGTTGCTGCAAGCCTTACAGAAGCTACTTCTCCGTCAATAAAGGATACGTGGAAAAAGCTTAAAAATGACGGATACTTCAACGATGATGGGCTTATAATCAAAGATATTACTGGATATTCTGCCTCAACAACAGTATCAATCATTGCAGGCTGTAACACAAGCGGTCCTAAGATTTTAAAGGAAATTCTGTGGTAATAATGCTGATAATTTCTATAAAAGATATTCCCCGAACTGAACAGCATACCCATGCCCACCGAATTCTGCGTGAGTGCCTGAAACCTTTAGGCATAGACTATTCCGAAGATGCAAAGACAACAAAAAACAGATATGGCAAGCCGTCGCTGACGGAATTTCCCGATATAAAGTACAACATTTCCCATGCGGACGGCATAAGTGCTTGTATCGTTTCGGATTACGAATGCGGTATCGACTGCGAAAATGTCCGTGAATATCGTCCGCAGGTTATGAAACGTGCCTTTTCGGAGAGAGAAAGAAATGCCGTTCTCTCTGCTCCCGCAAACGAAAAAAATCTGCTGTTTTTCCGCCTGTGGACGCTCAAGGAAGCGTACATAAAGTCAATTGGTATGGGACTGTCCTTTCCCATGAACAAGGCGAATTTCAGTTTTGAGAACGGCAGGATAAATTCAAATATTATGGACTGCTGTTTCAGGCAGTACATTCTGCATGACGGAAAATTCGTTCTTTCCATTTGTGAACAAATTGTAAACATTTCCCCTGAAACTTGACTTTTTATGTAGAAAGCGTTATACTTATATTAGCACTCGAAGAGTGAGAGTGCTAATCAGATTATGGAGATGTTAAAAATGGAAACAAAACAATTCAAGGCAGAGTCAAAACGACTTCTTGACATGATGATTAATTCAATTTACACTCACAAGGAAATTTTCCTCCGTGAGCTTATTTCAAATGCAAGCGATGCTATTGACAAGCTTTATTTCAAGTCGCTTACTGATGACAAAGTAGGGCTGAACAAGGACGATTTTGCAATATGGATTTCCGCAGACAAGGACAGCCGTACTCTTAAAATCACGGATAACGGTATTGGTATGACTGCTGAGGAACTTGAAAATAATCTTGGCACTATCGCCAACAGCGGTTCATTCAAGTTCAAGAATGAAAATCAACTTGACGGCGACAGCCAGATTATAGGTCAGTTCGGCGTAGGATTTTATTCCGCATTTATGGTTGCAAAGAAAGTTACTGTAATTTCAAAGGCTTACGGTGCTGACAAGGCTTATCAGTGGACTTCTGAGGGCGTTGACGGCTATACTATCGAAGAGACTGACAAGGACAGCGTCGGTACTGAAGTTATCCTCGAACTTCTCGATGATACAGATGATGAGAATTATGCTGATTTTCTTGACACTTACCGCATAAAGAGTCTTATACGCAAGTATTCAGACTATATTCGTTTTCCGATTAAAATGGAAGTCACACACAGCCGTCCGGTTGAGCAGTCCGAAGAGGACAAGGAGGCAGGAAAAACTCCTGAATATGAAGATTATACCGAAATTGAGACACTCAACAGCATGGTACCTCTCTGGAAAAAAAGCAAATCTGAACTCAAAGAGGAGGACTACAATCACTTCTACACACAGAAATTCAGCGATTACAAAGAGCCACTGAAGTATTCACACGTTGTCAACGAGGGAGTACCGAGTTACAATGCTTTGCTATACATTCCCGCAAATGCACCATACGACTTCTATTCAAAGGAGTATGAAAAAGGTTTACAGCTTTATTCAAACGGTGTTCTGATTATGGACAAATGCGCTGATTTGCTTCCTGATTATTTCAGTTTTGTAAAAGGTCTTGTTGACAGCGACGACCTGTCACTCAATATCTCCCGTGAGATGCTCCAGCATGACAGACAGCTTAAGACAATCGCAAAAAGTATTGAAAAGACTATAAGCAATGAACTTAAGAAAATGCTTAAAAATGAGCGTGAGAAGTATGAGGAGTTCTGGAAAGCATTCGGCTTGCAGATTAAATATGGCGTTTACAGCAGTTATGGCATGAATAAGGAAAAACTTCAGGATTTGCTTATGTTCACCTCTTCAAGCGGAAAGCTTGTTACTCTTGATGAGTACACGACAGCTATGCGTGAGGAACAGAAATATATCTACTATGCAACAGGCGACAGTGTTGCACGTATCGAACAGCTTCCGCAGACTGAACTTGTCAAGGACAACGGATTTGAAATTCTTTACCTCACCGATAACGTTGACGAATTTGCAATCAAGGCACTTATGAACTACAAGGAAAAAGAATTCAGAAATGTTTCCGCCGACGATTTGGGTATCGACGATACTGCAAAGCAGGAGGAAGTCAAGGCAAAGGAAGAGGAAAGTGCTGATATGCTGAAAGATATGGCGGAGGCACTCAACGGCAAAGCAACTAAAGTTATCCTCTCGAAACGTCTCAAATCGCACCCCGTCTGTCTTACAAGTGAGGGCGAAATTACTCTTGAAATGGAGAAAGTACTCAATTCAATGCCTGGCGACCAGAAAATCAAGGCACAGAGAGTACTTGAAATCAATCCCGAACACGAGATTTTCAGCAAACTCCAGTCAATTGCTCAGTCAGGCGACAAGGACAAGCTTGCAAAGTATGCAAATCTTCTCTATACTCAGGCACTTCTTATTGAGGGCATGGAGATTGAAAATCCTGTTGAGTTTTCAAACCTTATCTGCGAACTTATGTAAAATATCAAAGCGACTGTTTATGCAGTCGCTTTTTATATTTTATCAGTCCTTTTGTTTATAATAATTACTTAGTGAATAACTGATATAACTTTTAACAATCAGCCAGAACTTGTCAATATCTTTATTCCACATCAATTCAGAATACAGATTGTCACCTTGTTCACTCCAGAAATTATCATCATTATTGATATATAAATCCTGCAATTTTTGCAGAATTTCAGCATCATTTTTCATACCGCAGTTTTGAAGTGCCTTTATAATACCAGACACATTATCACTATTGTTAACAAATATATCTCCGTCCATTGACAAATCAGTATCATAATCTATAATCGAAACTGCGTCAGCTACAAATTGTGGATAATTTTTGAGAATATCCCTGATTTCCGAATGTAAGTAGATATTTACTGCAATTTCCTGCAAGAAATCGTCACATTCAAGATGATTTTTCAGGGCTGTATCAATAAAGTTCACTATATTCTCTCCTATAAATTATTATGGCGTTGCTCAAAAGTAACGCCATAAATAATATGTTATTCAGTTCAGGAATTAGTCCTGACCATAAAGAGCAGTAAGTCTTGTGAGATAATCGTATCTGTCCTTAGCATTAGCAACAGCCGTGTCAAAGAGTTTCTCTGCTCTTTCAGGATTTGAGCGAGCAAGTGAGTTGTAACGTACTTCACCCATGAGGAAGTTCTTGTATTCGTCTGTATTTGGTGCTTTGGAGTCGAGTGAGAACGGATTCTTGCCCTCTTCCTTAAGAGCAGGATTGTATCTGTAAAGATGCCAGTAACCAGCCTCAACAGCCTTCTTTTCTTCTGCCTGAGCAGTAGCCATACCTGTCTTGATGCCGTGGTTGATACAAGGAGCGTAAGCAATAACGATTGAAGGACCGTCGTAAGCTTCAGCCTCAGCGAATGCCTTGATACACTGGTTCATGTTAGCACCCATAGCAACGTGAGCAACGTAAACATAGCCGTAGCTCATTGCAATACCTGCGAGGTCTTTCTTCTTCATTACCTTACCGGCAGCAGCAAACTGTGCGATTGCGCCTGTAGGTGTGGACTTTGAAGCCTGTCCGCCTGTATTTGAGTAAACCTCTGTATCGAATACGAGGATATTAACGTTTTTGCCTGATGCGATTACGTGGTCGAGACCGCCGAAACCAATATCGTAAGCCCAGCCGTCACCACCGAATATCCACTGTGACTTCTTTGAGAGATAGAGTTTTTCAGCAAGGATAGCCTTAGCGTCATCACAGCCACAAGCTTCGAGTACAGCAACGAGCTTGTCTGTAGCAACAGCATTCTTAGCACCGTCATTGTAAGTGTCGAGGTATTCAGCGATAGCGTCCTTGACTTCCTGTTTTTCAGCCTTAGCCTGAAGAGCGAGAACCTTGTCAGTAACTCTCTTGCGGAGTGTTTCCTGAGCGAGATACATACCGTAACCGAACTCAGCATTATCCTCAAAGAGTGAGTTGCTCCATGCAGGACCTCTGCCCTGTTTGTTTACTGTATAAGGAGTTGAAGGTGCAGAACCGCCCCAGATTGACGAACAGCCTGTAGCGTTGGCAATCATCATTCTGTCGCCGAAGAGCTGAGTAACGAGTTTAGCGTAAGGAGTTTCACCGCAGCCTGCGCAGGCACCTGAGAATTCAAGGAGCGGCTGTCTGAACTGTGAACCCTTTACTGTGTCTGCCTTGAACTTAGCAGCAACTTCGGGTTTTTCGTCGATAGTAACACCATAGTTGAATACTTCCTGCTGTTCCATCTGTGAAGCGATAGGCTCCATAACGAGTGCCTTGTTCTTTGCAGGACAGATGTTAGCACAAACGCCGCAGCCTGTACAGTCAAGAGTAGAAACAGTCATTGTGAACTTAAGGTCGCCGATAGCAGGCTTGAAATCAAGAGTCTTGATAGCAGCAGGAGCAGCCTCAACTTCAGCAGGTGTCATAGCAACAGGTCTGATTACAGCGTGCGGGCAAACATAAGCACACTGGTTACACTGGATACAGTTTTCCGGAATCCATTCAGGAACTTTTACAGCGATACCACGCTTTTCAAATGCAGCAGAACCCTGTGGGAATGTACCGTCTGCCATATCCACGAATGTTGAAACAGGAAGTTTGTCACCTTTCTGTGCATTGCAGGGAATCTGAATATTGTTTACATAGTCAGCGAGTTTCTGGTCTGCACAGGTAACAGCAGCCATACCCATCTGTGTATCGGGAGCGTCTTTCCATGAATCAGGAACATCAATCTTGACGATATTCTGGTGACCAGCGTCAATAGCGTTCCAGTTCTTTTCAACAACGTCCTGACCCTTTTTGCTGTATGATGCTTCAGCAGCAGCTTTCATATACTTAATAGCATCTTCAAAAGGAATGATGTCGGCAAGCTTGAAGAATGCGGACTGGAGAATTGTGTTAATTCTTGTTCCCATACCTGTTTCTTCGCCGAGCTTTACGCCGTTGATTGTGTAGAATTTGATATTGTTCTGAGCGATATATCTCTTAACCTGTCCGGGAAGATTAGCCTCAAGACCGTCCATATCCCAGATTGTGTTGAGGAGGAAAGTACCGCCGGGCTTGATGTCAGAAACCATATCATATTTATCGATATAGCTCTGATTGTGACAAGCAACGAAGTCAGCCTTATTGATAAGATAAGTTGACTTGATAGGAGTTTTTCCGAAACGGAGGTGAGAAATAGTTACACCGCCTGATTTCTTTGAGTCGTATGCAAAGTAAGCCTGTGCATAGAGGTCTGTGTGGTCGCCGATAATCTTGATGGAGTTCTTGTTTGCGCCGACTGTACCGTCTGAACCGAGACCCCAGAACTTGCAGGCTGTTGTACCTGCCGGAGCAGAATCTGGATTTTCTTCGAGAGGAAGTGAAAGATTTGTAACGTCGTCCTCGATACCGATTGTGAAACGTGGCTTTTCAGTGTTCTTGAATACAGCAACAATCTGTGCAGGAACTGTATCCTTTGAGCCGAGACCGTAACGACCTGTGAAAATCGGAACGTCGTTGAACTTTGTACCCTTGAGGGCAGCAACAACGTCAAGGTAAAGAGGTTCGCCGAGTGAGCCGGGTTCTTTAGTTCTGTCGAGAACAGAAATTCTCTTTACACTGTCAGGGATAACTTCAACAAGCTTTTCAGCAACAAAAGGTCTGTAAAGTCTTACCTTGACAAGACCGTATTTACCGCCGTTTGCATTGAGGTAATCAATAGTTTCCTCGATAGTATCGTTAACTGAACCCATAGCAACGATGATATGTTCAGCGTCAGCAGCACCGTAGTAGTTGAAGAGTTTGTAATCTGTGCCGATGAGTTCGTTAATTTTATTCATGTAATCTTCAACTATGCCAGGGAGAGCATCATAGTACTTGTTGCAAGCCTCACGAGCCTGGAAGAAGATGTCAGGGTTCTGTGCTGAACCACGGAGAACAGGAGTTTCAGGGTGAAGTGCGCCGTCTCTGAAACGCTGTGCAGCATCTTTGTCGAGAAGACTGTAGAGTGTCTCATCGTCCCATGTTTCAATCTTCTGGATTTCGTGTGAAGTACGGAAACCGTCAAAGAAATGAAGGAAAGGAACTCTTCCCTTGATAGTGGAAAGGTGAGCAACAGCACCAAGGTCCATAACTTCCTGTGCATTGGAAGAACAGAGCATAGCATAACCTGTCTGACGGCAGGCATAGATGTCTGAATGGTCGCCGAAGATATTGAGGGCGTGTGAAGATACACAGCGGGCAGAAACGTGGATAACGTTCGGGAGAAGTTCGCCTGCGATTTTGTACATATTAGGAATCATCAGGAGAAGACCCTGTGAAGCTGTGTATGTGGTTGTGAGTGCGCCTGCGGAAAGAGAACCGTGAACAGTACCAGCTGCGCCAGCCTCAGACTGCATTTCTGCAACAGTGACAGGCTGTCCGAAAAGATTTTTCTTATTCTTAGCAGACCAGCTGTCAGTAACCTCTGCCATAACGGAAGAGGGAGTAATCGGGTAAATAGCAGCTACATCAGTAAATGGATATGATACCCATGCAGCAGCATTATTACCGTCCATGGTTTTCATTTTTCTTTTGATTGCCATTGGTAATGACCTCCATTAATTTATTTTTACAACTGTTATAGGTGTTTGAAAACACGCTTAACTTCGTATACTATTATAACATAAAATATTGCATTTGTAAATAATTTTTTGTGATATTTTAGTAATTTTAAGTTAGATTATACAAACTTAGTTATATAAAGCAAACAATCCTGTAAAAGCATTTCCTTTGTTAAACAAATATCAAATCAGCATAAAAAATCAACAAATAACTGTGTATTATGCAATAATCAGAGTATTTATAATTGTTAAAAATGACAAAATCCCGTGTTTTGATTGACTTTTTTTTGAAATTCTCTTGACGGAAGACCAAAAATAAGGTATAATATCTACAGTGTTAAATATTCTTTGAATTATTTATCACTCGTTTTGTTGTCTCCTTTCTTTTGTTCTACACATTTTTTATTTTTTCTCATTTGAAGTCCGATTAATTTCGGACTTCTTTTTTTAAAGAAGTCCGCATAATTTCTTACTGCTGACTGAGCCATTCTCTCATATCAATAACTGCGCCGCCTGTTGAGAGATACGCATAATAGGCAAGTATTGTGGAAGCGTCAGCTGCGTCAATTTTACCGTCACCGTTTATATCAGCGGCCTGTTTCTGCCCGTCACTGAGCGTGCCGGTCTGATTTGTTGAAACAGCGGCATATTCCGCAAGAACATCTGAGGCATCGTTTGCATTTATTTCGCCGTCCGCATTTACATCGCCGAAAGAATATGTAACAGGTTCGCTCGGAATATCATCAAGCGAGAAAAAGTTCACAGTATATTCAACAGGCTCTTCCAGTCCTGTGATTTTCACATCAAAAACGTCTCCTGCGCTGTATGAAACACCGGACGGACGGAAAATAATACAGCCTTTCTGTCCATAATAACTGTTGTCAACATAAAAATCACCGTCTGCGGAAGAACTGCTGAAATTCCATTGTTCTGAATCGGATTTTCTTGTAAGAGTAACCTGAACATCTTCTTTGTTAACATATTCACCCATTGATATACTCCATGCATATTCATAACCTGAATATTGAAGCTCGGAGAAATATTCAACAGGCATATTCTGTGCAGGCCAGCATACACCTTTTTCCGTCGCATCTGTTCTGCCTGTATCAAATGCATACATGGCTGTATATTCTTTTGTCCAGCCGAATCCTGTTTCTTTCATGCTCGGATTGAGACACCATCTTCTGTGACCTAAATCTTCTATATTATATGGGTCACTATCCTCCATATAGAGAAGAATCGAATAAGCAGCACTGCACTGACGTCCTCCTCCTGCAAGATTTGATGATGATGCACCCTGATAACCGAGTTTATAAATATCATCAGGCATATCAGACGGCTGTTCGGGATAATGGGTAAGCTCATCATTGACACAGTTTACAAGAGATGCCGCCTGTGCCAGCTTTGTGTATTCGCTGTTCAGAGAAACTTCAGGAAGTCCTGCAATATATCTCATGCAGTTGAGTGCATTGAGACTGTTTTCAAGTTCACTGTCAGAGAGTTCACCGATTTCATAAGGCGAGCTTGTGGAAGGTGTTGTTTTATAAAGATAAGGAGACGGTCTGCCGATACCGCTCAGTACCCATGGGTCAAAGTCATTTGCTTCAATATACGCCTTGATTTCCTGTGGTGTATGTTCAGCAACGCTTATTCCGGACGACGCATAAACGTAGTCCTGATTATATACAGCAATATACGGAACTGTGGCTGTGAATGTCATAGCCGCTGACATCATTACAGATATTATTTTTTTCATTGCTTCAACTCCTTTGATATGATATATTAATTATATCATACCAAAGGAATTTTTGCAACAGATTTTATGAAAACAAATCAGAAACGTGTAAAAATATAGTAAATAAATCCGTAAATAAAAGCAGCTGCACAGCCGTACAGAATGACAGGACCTGCAATTGTGAATATTTTCGTACCCACACCCAGTATAAGTCCTTCTGATTTTGCCTCAATCGCCGACGAACTTATGGAATTGGAAAATCCCGTTATAGGAACAAGCGTTCCTGCACCTGCGTGCTTGCCGAGTCTCTCATACCAGCCAAGTCCTGTGAAAAATGCGCTGAGTGAAACAAGAATAACAGAAGTCCATATGGACGCTGTGTCCGTTGAAAATCCGGCTGTTTCAAAAGCATTGCGGATAAGCTGTCCTATTACGCAAATTCCCCCGCCAACACAGAATGCTGTAAGAGTATTTACTATAACATTGGACTTAGGCTCTGCATTTTTACTCATTTCACTGTATGCCTGCGGTGTTATATTCATGTTACCGCCTCCTTTTATGGTATTATTTCAGAAATATATAAAAATATACATGATTTTCCGAATAAAATTATTGACAATTTTTCAAGAATATGTTACAATAAATTGTATGGGAGGCTGATGTTTTATGGATAGAATAAATAATAAATTTCGTGGCTGTCTTGTCGGCGGAGCTGTCGGCGACGCTCTGGGCTATCCTGTGGAATTTATGAACGAAAACAATATTTTTAACAAATACGGAGAAAACGGCATAACAGAATATGAACTTACCGACGGAAAAGCTATTGTATCTGATGATACGCAGATGACAATGTTCACCGCAAACGGTCTTATCTACGGAATGACACAGCAGAATATCGGCAAAGCGTTCGGCGACGTTTCGGACTATGTTTACTCTGCTTACAAGGACTGGCTTGCAACACAGTTTTTTCAGGACGGACAGTATAAATCGTGGATTATGAGTGTTCCTGAACTTTACGCAAGACGTGCGCCCGGCAATACCTGTATTTCCGCCCTTCAGTCAGGCAAAAAAGGAAATCTTGACAAGCCGATAAACAACAGCAAAGGCTGCGGCGGTATCATGCGGATTGCCCCTATAGGACTTTATTTCAAGGACTCTCCGAATGAATGTGCGATATGTGCGGCGGAATGTTCTGCCATAACTCACGGTCATGAACTCGGATATATACCGTCTGCACTTCTTTCCTACCTGATTTATCAGCTTACTTACTGTGATACCACAATCTATAAAGCTGCTTTTGAACTTCCTGTTCTGTGTGATAAGATTTTCGGCGACGCAGAACACGCACAGGCACTTAATAATCTCATTTCAAAGGCTATACACCTCGCCGGAAGCGACACGGACGACCTTACAGCTATCCATGAACTCGGTGAGGGCTGGGTTGCAGAGGAAACCCTTGCAATCGCTCTTTACTGCTCAATAAAATATTCCGATAACTTTGAAAAGGCTGTTACGGTTTCTGTAAATCATAACGGCGACAGCGACAGCACGGGTGCAGTAACGGGAAATATTATGGGAGCTTATCTCGGTCTTGACGCTATTCCCGAAAAGTTCCTGAAAAATCTTGAAATGTACGACACTCTCATCGAACTCGCCGACGACTTGTACACATCAAGTCAGAATCTGGGCAAAAATCCCGTATATGACGACGTATGGACTAAAAAATATGTTAATCCCATTTTTTAAGAAAAAGTCAGATGATTTTCCTGAACAGTCCGACAATTTCCCTGAACGTCTGAAAAAACTCGCTGTACTGGCAAGAAAAGCGGACAGATGGTGCAAAGTTTTCGGAGCAGAAAAGTATAAATATAAATTCAATCCTGTTGTTTCTCCTGCTGAAGTCCATGAATTTGAGGACAGAAATAAAATCGCACTGCCCGACGATTTTGTAAAATTTTTAACAGAGGTCGGCAACGGCGGTGCTGGTGTGGACTACGGCGTGTATACGCTCGAAAGAATGCAGGACGAAATAATAAATCTATATTCCGACAAAACTATCTTCGATTATGATAATTACAGAGAGAAATGGGCGGAACTCTGTATAGAACTCGATAATACTGATAATGGCGAAGTATACAGCTGTATTGAAAAACAGCTTGCAAACGGTATGCTTATAATTGGTACTGCCGGCTGTTCATACGATTATGCTTTAATGTGCAAGGGTAAAAATTATGGCAAAATCGTCGGCATTGACTGGAATTTGTTTGAAGACATTCCGCCTGAAGTCATTGCCGATTCTTTCAGCGAATGGATTGAAAATCATTTTACCAAAATAATTAATGGCGATTTAATTGACAGGGGTTCTTTTAAAATTGTCAGAAAATAAAAAAGAGGAGCGAAAACGCTCCCCTTTTTGTTATATCCGGATTACTTGCTGATAACTCTTACACGGATAACACCGTCAACAGCATTGATTTTGCCTTCAACAGATGCAGGAACTTCGCCTGTAACGTCAAGCATAGTGTAAGCGAAATCGCCCTTGCTTGCGTTAGCCATGTTCTCGATGTTAATTCCCTCGTTTCCTACAGCTGTAGTGATTGAAGCAATTGTAGTAGGCACGTTCTTGTGGATTACGCAGATTTTTGTGCCGACAGCGTTCATTGAAAGGTTAGGATAGTTCACACTGTTTCTGATATTGCCGTTTTCAATGTAGTCGATGATTTCCTCAGCAGCCATAACAGCACAGTTGTCTTCGCTTTCGGGAGTAGATGCGCCAAGATGCGGAAGAACGATAACATTTTCCTCACCCAGTACAACATCATCAGCAAAGTCTGTAACATACTTTGCAATCTTGCCTGCCTTGATAGCGGAAATTACAGCCTCACTGTTGATGAGTTCGCCACGGGCAAGATTAATGAGACGGACACCGTCTTTCATAATGGCAATCTGTTCTGCGTCAATAGTATTCTTAGTCTGCGGAGTATACGGCATATGGATTGAAATATAGTCGCTGTTTTTATAAAGTTCGTTTATGTCAGTAACAACCTTTACAGACGGCTCAAGGTGAAGTGCAGCACCTACAGAAAGATACGGGTCATATCCGATAACTTTCATACCAAGAGCGTCAGCAGCATTTGCAATCTTACCGCCGATTGCGCCAAGACCGATGATACCGAGTGTCTTTCCTGCGATTTCAGGACCTGCAAACTTTGATTTACCGCCCTCAACAGTTTTCGGAGCGTCCTCCGTACCTTTGAGTGAAGCAGCCCACTGAGCAGCCTCTGTGATTTTTCTTGATGAGAGAAGCAATGCACAGATAGCGAGTTCCTTTACTGCGTTTGAGTTAGCACCTGGAGTATTAAATACACATATACCCTCATGCGCACATCTGTCAACAGGAATGTTGTTTACTCCTGCTCCTGCACGGGCGATGCAAAGAAGATTTCCGCCGAATGTCATATCATGCATTTTTGCACTTCTTACCATGATAGCATCGGGATTTGCACATTCGTCTGTAACAGCATATCTGCTTTTGTCGAAAATATCTGTACCGACAGCAGAAATTTTGTTAAGTGTCTGAACGTTAAACATTTCAGTCTACCTCTTTCTTAAATTATTTAATCAGGAATTTTCTTCCTCAAATTTTTTCATGAACTCAACGAGTTTTTCAACGCCCTCAATCGGCATTGCATTGTAGATAGAAGCTCTCATACCGCCTACAGTTCTGTGACCCTTGAGGTTTTCAAAACCTGCTGCCTTTGACTCTGCAATGAACTTCTTGTCAAGTTCGTCGTTGCCTGTTACGAAAGGAACATTCATGAGTGAACGGTCTTTCTTCTCAACAGTGCCTCTGAACATCTTGCTCTGGTCGAGGAAATCATAGAGAACAGCAGCTTTTTTCTCGTTAAGAGCCTTCATAGCCTCGAGACCGCCCATTTTCTTTATCCACTTGAATACCTTACCGCAGATATAGATACCATAGCAGGGAGGTGTATTATAAAGTGAATCGTTGTCAGCCTGTGTCTTCCATTTAAGCATTGTGGGAGTACCTGCAAGAACATCATCACGGATTAAATCTTCACGGATAATAGCAATTACAACGCCTGCCGGTCCGATATTTTTCTGAACACCGCCATAGATTACGCCATACTTTGTAACATCAACGGGTTCTGAAAGGAAACATGACGAAACGTCTGCAACCAAATCCTTGCCCTTTGTGTTCGGGAGTTCCCAGAATTTTGTGCCGTAGATTGTATTATTTTCACAGATATAAACATAGTCTGCGTCTTCCGGAATATCAAGGTCCGAGCAATCAGGGATATAAGAAAAAGTCCTGTCAGCAGAAGATGCTACAGCAACAGCCTCGCCATATATCTGTGCCTCCTGATAGGCTTTCTTAGCCCACTGTCCTGTGATTATGTAAGCAGCCTTTTTGTTCTTCATGAGGTTCATAGGAACTGCTGCAAACTGCTGTGAAGCGCCGCCCTGAAGGAAGAGAACCTTGTAATTGTCAGGAATATTCATAAGTTCACGCAAATCCTTTTCAGCCTCTTTGATGATATTATCATAAACTTTTGAACGGTGGGACATTTCCATAACGGACATACCACAGCCCTTGTAATCCATCATTTCGTCTGCTGCTTCCTTGAGAACTTCCTCAGGAAGAACAGCAGGACCTGCACTGAAATTGTAAACTCTGCTCATTTAAAAAAACCTCCATAAAAATTTATATATAAATTGTCAGCATCAGCCATACACTTATATTATACTATCATTGACAAAATAAGTCAATATCTATTGCAATTTTTTTCATAAAATAAATGAAAAACAAATTCATTTGTTACCCGAAGTAAACAAAGACGGCAGAAAATCCGCCGCCTGTTAATTTATTTACCTTATCTTTGCACCGACAGGAATACTGTCATCTACAAAAATAACTTTACAGCTGCCGTCTGCAAGGTCAGCAGCGCAAATCATGCCGTTGCTTTCAATACCACAAAGTTTTGCGGGCTTTAAGTTTGCAATAAGCTGTATCTTCTTACCAACCAAATCCTCCGGCTTGTAATACTGTGCGATACCCGAAACAACCTGTCGTCCGCCCATACCGTCGTCAAGCTGTAAGCAGAGAAGTTTCTTTGATTTTTTAACTTTCTCGCATGACAGAACCTTTGCAACACGGATTTCGACCTTTGCAAAGTCGTCGATTGTGATTTCGGGTGCGAGTTCAATTTCCTGCTGTGCAGTGCCTTTTTCCTCTGCCGAAAGTTTCGACTGTGCGTCTTCCATATTTTTCTTAATTATATCATTAAGTTCCTCAATTTCCTTGTCAACGTCGATACGTGGGAAAAGGATTTCGCCCTTATGGACAGTCACATTTGCAGGAAGTACACCGAAAACAGACAGTTTGTCATATTCAACATCGCTTTCAGCCGCACCAATCTGCTCCCATACTTTCGGCATAGTTGCAGGCATGAACGGGCTGAGGAGTGCGGAAATAATTCTGACAGCGTCGAGGAGATTATATAAAACAGAAGCAAGTCTTGCTTTTTTTGTTTCGTCCTTACCGAGTTTCCATGGTTCAGTTTCGTCAATATATTTATTGGCACGGTCAACCGCCTTGAAAATCTCCTCAAGGGACTGTTTTATTTTAGTCTCGTCCATATACTTCTCAACTTCCGCAAAAGTATTGAGTATAACAGACCTGAAATCGTCGTCAAGTGCATCGGCTTCACGTTCTTCCGGAAGAGTACCGCCGAAATATTTGTCAGCCATTGCAACAGTACGTGAAACGAGATTTCCGAAACCGTTTGCGAGGTCGGAATTTATTCTGTTAATCATGATTTCATTCGAGAATGAACTGTCCGCACCGAGAGCCATTTCACGCAGAATATGGTATCTGATAGCGTCACAGCCATAGCGTTCGCCGAGTACAAACGGGTCAACGACGTTGCCGAGGGATTTACTCATTTTCTCGCCGTTGAACGTAATCCAGCCATGAACAGCAAGATGTTTCGGCAGAGGCAAATCAAGAGCCATGAGGATTGCAGGCCATATAATTGCATGGAAACGCATAATATCCTTTGCAACCATGTGAACATCGGCAGGCCAGAACTTATCGAAATCGTTGTACTTGCCGTTCATACAGCCGAGTGCGGAAATGTAGTTTGAAAGTGCGTCAATCCATACATAGACAACGTGCTTGTCATCGAAAGTAACAGGAATACCCCACTTGAAAGTAGTTCTTGAAACGCACAAATCCTCAAGACCAGGCTTGATAAAGTTGTTTACGAGTTCGGTTGCACGGGTTTTCGGACGGAGATAGTCTGTTTCAGTGAGAAGTTTTTCTATACGGTCAGCAAAAGGAGACATTTTAAAGAAGTAAGCCTCTTCTTTTGCAAACGCAACAGGTCTGTGGCATTCAGGGCAACAGCCGTTTTCATCAAGCTGACTGTCTGTCCAGAAACTTTCACAAGGAGTACAGTATTTTCCTGAATATTCGCCTTTGTAGATATATCCTTTATCATAGAGAGCCTTGAAAATCTTCTGTACAGTTTCAATATGATAATCGTCGGTAGTTCTGATAAACCTGTCATAGCTGATATTCATATAGTTCCACAAACTTTTGAATTTTCCGACGGTTTCGTCAACAAATTCTTTAGGAGTAACGCCCTTATCAGCAGCTTTCTGTTCAATTTTAAGACCGTGTTCGTCTGTGCCTGTAAGGAACATTACGTCATAACCTTGCATTCGCTTGAAACGGGCAATAGAGTCGCAGGCAACTGTAGTATAGCAATGCCCGATATGCGGATTACCCGACGGATAATAAATCGGTGTAGTGATGTAAAAAGGTTTTTCTGACATCAAAATCGCTCCAATCATAACAAATTAACCTGACAATAAAGCAAGCTTATATTATTATAGCACAAAAAAACAAATTTGTCCATGATTTTTTAAAAAAATATTGACTTATCTTAAAAAATAGGGTATATTATAATTGTATGAACAAAAAGGAGAAATTAATGAAAAACAAAATTATATTTTCTGCTGTCGGAGGAATAATGACGGCAGCAACAGTATTTTTCGGTGCTGTATTTTCAACGGCATCGCCAAGCAAAATAAAATATCCTGTTTTCGGCGTAGATGTATCGAATTATCAGGGGGAAATCGACTGGCATACTATCGAGAAACAGGGAGTTAAATTTGCATTCATAAAGGCAACTGAGGGAAGCGGTCATGTTGACGAGTCTGTGCGGAGCAATCTGGAAAATATAGCTGAAACAGACATAAGAAAATCATGCTATCACTTTTTCAGCTTTGACAGTTCGGGAGAAACTCAGGCGGAAAACTTCATTAATACAGTCGGCAAAGATGAGATAGATATGCCGCCTGTCGTTGATATTGAGTACTACGGCGACAAATCATTGAACAAGCCAAGCTGTGAGGAAGCTGAAAAAATACTCACTCCCCTGCTTGAAACTCTCGAAGATTATTATGGTACAAAGCCGATAATCTACACAACTCTGCCTGTTTACTACAGATATGTCCATGAAAATTACAGTGAATATCCGCTGTGGATTAGATGTACTCAGTTTGAACCCGATTTGTTTGAATGGGATTTCTGGCAGTACAGCGACAAAGGTACTCTTGACGGCTACAGTGGCAGTGAGCCGTGCATTGACTACAACGTCTTCTGCGGAACTCTGGAGGAATTTGATAAATATTATGATATTTAAGTTAAAAGCACCTGTAAAGGACTATATATGGGGCGGAAACAAGCTCCGTGAGGAATACGGCAAAGAAAGCGTAAGTGAGATTATCGCTGAAAGCTGGGAACTCAGCTGTCATCATGACGGACTGAGCATTATAGACGGCATGAATATTCCGCTTGTGGAATATCTTGCAAATCACCCCGAGGCTATGGGTGAAAACTGTAAAAAATTTGACGATTTCCCTATATTAATCAAATTAATTGATGCAAAGGATAATCTTTCCGTGCAGGTTCACCCGAATGAAAAATATGCACAGGAACATGAGGGCGAACACGGTAAGACTGAGATGTGGTATGTAATCGACTGTGAACCAAATTCGTCTATTATCTATGGTTTCAAAGACAGGATAACTAAAAAGGAGTTCAGACAGGCTATTGAAGATAATACGCTTCCTGACAAGCTGAACGTAATACCGGTGCATAAAGGTGACGTGTTCATGATAAAGGCAGGCACACTCCATGCAATCGGCAGAGGCTGTCTTATTGCGGAAATACAGCAGAGTTCAAATGTGACGTACAGGGTTTACGACTACGGCAGACCCCGTGAACTTCATATAGACAAGGCTCTTGATGTTGCAAAGCGTACTCCCATGCCTGTCCCTGAACAGCATAACATGGATTTAAGAAATTCAATTGAAAGCAGTTTTTTTCCTTTGAAAACTTATCACTATTTACTTGCAAGATGTAAATATTTCAAGGTGTATAAAGAGGGCATACACGGCGACGGCATATGGCACGACAATGCAAAGTCATTCACCCATGTTCTGATACTTGACGGCGAGGGTAAAATATATTCTCATTATGATGATGTTTTCAATGACAACAAGGATTTCAGAAAGGGTGACAGCTTTTTTATTACGGCTGACTCAGAGTGGCATATAACAGGAAATGCAAGTATTATCTATACCATGATTTAAGGGAGGTGTTCAGCATAAGAAAAATTATTGCAGAATTAACATTATTTTTAGCTGTAATGTGTGCCGTATCTGCCTGCACGGAAAAAAATGAGGAGTTAATTACGTCTTCGGAGGCTGTAAGTACAGAAGAAACAACGACTGACAATACAGGCACTTATGAAAAAATCACATACTGCAAGTACAGCGACCATGTAGAAATAACGGACTGCGACGAAACAGCGGAAAAAGTTGTAATTCCTGTTGAAATAGAAAGTCTGCCCGTTACAGTTATCGGTGAACAGGCATTCTATAACTGCGCAAATCTGAAATCCGTATATATTCCTGACGGCATTGAAATTATAAAAAGCGGAGCATTCATGGGCTGTTCCGTTCTGACAGCAGTAATCATTCCTGACAGCGTTGCAAGTATAGAAAGGCGTGCCTTTTCAGACTGCTACAGTCTTACGTCAATAAACATTCCCGAAAATGTTACTGAAATCAAAGAACAGACGTTCTGTGACTGCAAAAATCTTGCAAAAATAAAAATTCCTGACAATATCACAAATATCGGCACAAGTGCTTTCAACGGCTGTTCAGGTCTGACAGCAGTTACAATTCCCGAACATATCGGTAGTATAGGTGAATACGCTTTCTATTTCTGCGAAAACCTGACGAAAATAGTGATAAAAAATCCCGTCTGCGAAATAAGTAATGACGCAATCAGCAACGGATTTACAAGCGAAAATAGCGGATATTATTTCGACGGTACTATATATGGATATGACAATTCAACAGCACAGAACTATGCAAAGAAATACAACTGCAATTTCGGTATTCTTGAAACATACATCACAGGCGATGTAAACAGCAACGGCTTTATTGATGCAACTGACGCATCATGTATACTTACGATATATGCAGATTTTTCAACAGGCAATGAGACTTCCTTTACAGAAACGCAGATTTTGTCCGCTGATACAAACGGCGATACAAATATTGATGTAAATGACGCTTCACTTGTGCTTGATTACTATTCATATTCGGCGGCAGGAGGAACGCAGTCCCCTGAAGAATTTTTTGCTGAAAACAGTTTATAGACTTCATGTTGAAATTTTTACTCCCGTACTTGACAATACATTAAACATATGATATAATGTTGATAAATTATTGTATAAAAGGAGGGATTTTTTATGAAAATCAGAAAAATTATCACAGGAATTATGACATCTGCATTTTTACTCAATACCGTGCCTTTTTGCAGTAATACTTTCTGCCCTATAACAACTGCTGAAGCACTTGATTACACTGTCGGCATTTATGGCTCACTGAAATATGCACAGTACAGCGATTATGTCAAAATCTATGGCTTTGATGAATCTGTAACAGAATTGGAAATACCATCAGAAATAAATGGTCTTCCTGTTACAAAAATTGGCGAAATAGCTTTCTATAAAAAGAAACATCTGAAAAAAGTTACTGTACCAAGCTCTGTTACGGAAATCTGCGACAATGCTTTCAATAACTGTTCAGGCATGGAAACAATCATTTTTGAAAAAAGAAACAGCGAATTAAAATTAGGAACAAGAATTTTTTTCGGCTGTACCAGTCTCAAAAATATAGAAATACCATACGGTGTTACAGCAATTCCATTCAGTATGTTCAATGGCTGTAAAAACCTGACTGAAATAGTTATCCCTGAATCTGTCGAAGCAATAGGTTCTGATGCTTTTGTACTTTGCGAAAAACTTAGAGATATATGGATTATGAACCCAGAATGTGAAATATATGATTCCAGAATGACTATTGCAAATGAAAAATTCTGGGTTAACAACAGCCCATCCTATGTTTATGCTTTTCTTGGCACTATTCATGGCTATGAAGGTTCTACTGCTCAGGAATATGCCGAAAACTGTAGAGAACTTAATAAGCATCTCCAATTTTACAGTATTTATCATGGCAGTATAACTTCAGGGTATCAATTTGCGAGTATGGAAGATTTTGATGAAAATATATATGGAGATATAAACATGGATAATAAAGTCAACATATATGATTTGATACTCATGAATAATCATATACTCGCACAATCATCACTTACAGAAAAGCAGTGTGAAAGAGCCGATTTAATCAAAGACGGCAGTATTGATATATTTGACATGATTGAACTCAGAAAACTTGTCGCACAGTCCAATAATATATCAGGTTGAAATTTTTACTCTGACGCTTGACAATATCCGCAATATCTGATATAATATTTATAAATTATTTTATAAACGGAGGAAAAATCTATGAAATACTATGTAGGAATTGACCTTGGCGGTACAAATATTGTCGCAGGTGTTGTCGATGAGAATTATAAAATCATCGCAAAGGCAAGCACAAAGACAAACTGCCCACGTCCCGACAAGGAAATCGCTGACGATATGGCGAAGATGGCTTTGCAGGCTGTAGCAAATGCCAGTCTCACTATCGACGACATCGAGTGGATTGGCATTGGTACTCCCGGAATTGCAAACAGTTCAACAGGTATAATTGAATTTGCAGGAAATCTTGGTTTCAATAATACTCCTATGGTGAAGTATATCAAGGAAACTATTGACAAGCCTGTATTTATTGAGAACGATGCAAATGCTGCTGCTTACGGCGAATACGTTGCAGGTGCTGCAAAGGGTGCAAAGAACGCTGTATGTATCACACTCGGAACAGGTGTAGGCGGCGGAATTATCATCGACGGCAAAATCTATTCAGGTTCAAACTTTGCCGGTGCTGAAATCGGTCACACTGTTATCGAAGTAGACGGCGCACAGTGTTCATGTGGACGTAAAGGCTGTTTTGAGGCTTATTCCTCTGCTACAGGTCTTATCCGTATGACCAAAGAGGCTATTGCTGAACACCCTGACTGCAAAATGGCTGAAATGGCAGACGAAAAAGGCAAGGTTACTGCACGCACTTCCTTTGACTGCATGAGAGCAGGCGACAAGTACGCAAAGGCTGTCGTTGACAAGTACATAAAGTACCTCGCAGCAGGTATCACAAACACAATCAACATCTTCCAGCCTGATATACTCTGTATCGGCGGCGGCGTATGCAACGAAGGAGACCCGCTTCTTCTGCCTATGAAGGCTATTGTTGAAAAGGAAGTATTCACACGTAATTCTGAAAAGAATACTAAAATAGTTATTGCTGAACTCGGCAACGACGCTGGTATCATAGGAGCTGCTTTCCTGGGCAAGGCCAATGAGTAAGAGGAGTAAAAGAAATCAGCAAAAAACTATTCTCGCAACACGTTCAAGCGTATGTATGGGCGATGACTGCAATGCACCAAACGCAGAGGAAATTTCCTACACTGCCTATGAATGTCTGTATGAATTTCTTTTAAACAGGGTGGCAAAATATGTCCCGAAATGCACTGAATCCGTATGGGTTATCCTGAATTACGCAAATCGGGAAATCGGCTATATTACATACGATAAGAACTGTGATGTAACCTGTACGCTCGCAATCAAGGATACTTATGTCTATAAACTGGGCGGTTCGATATTCTGTAGAAAATACAGCTACAGAGAAATCGAGGACAAACACCCTGAATACAGAAACTTATTAAAATAAAATTTTAGCTATATGTACAAATTTCTATACAGATTTTTGTGCATATAGCTATTTTTTTATTTTCTGCAACAAAATCCCATTTTTTTTACACTGTATTTATGAATTAATTCAAAGGAGGGATTTACATGAATGATTTCTCCGCAGATGTAAAGCTTGCCATGAATGGAAGCACAGAGGCTTTTGCAAGACTTTACTCACTTGTATACAAGGACTTATATCACATAGCACTCTACAGTCTCAGGAGTACGCATGATGCGTGCGACGTTGTAAGCGATACTGTGCTTGACGCTTTCAGTACAATCGGAAAACTCAGGGACGAAAAAGCGTTCAGGAGCTGGATAATGCGTATACTTTCGGCGAAAATCAAACAGAAACAGCGTGATTATTTTATTGATACAACGGAGCTGACAGATGATAACGAACCCGACAGCGAGTTCGGTTTTGAAAATATCGAACTGAAACAGGCTCTTGAAAATCTTGAACCGCAGGACAGAATTATATTATCCATGTCGGTACTTGAGGGCTATACAAGTGAGGAAATATCCGAAATCTGCGATATAAAATCAAATACAGTGCGTTCAAGACTTTCACGCATAAAAAAGCGGTTAAGACTTGAACTCTCATGAAAGGAGTTTGCAGTATGAATAACGATAAGGAAATCAGGGAAATACTTGAACAGGAAGAAGTTCCTGAAGAACTCAGTCCGGAAAATGTAAAGAAAATACTTGACGAAAAAGCTCCTGCAAAGAAGAGGAAGAAGATTTCCGTTGCGGGACGTATAACAGCAACTGCGGCGGCTTGTGCGGTAATCGTCGGAGCAACGGCAGGCTCAGTACACCTGCTCCGCAGTAAAGATAATACTGAAGGCGGTTATATATGCGTCGACCCAAATTACAGCGGTAATGGTGAAAGTGTGCCGTATGAGGTCGGCACGGACGAAAACGGAAATCCTTATGCCGTAAGTTCGGCGGAAACGGTAACTCTGGAGCAGGTTAATGCTCCGTATATGAACGGTGCGGAAAGCTATGAGCAGATTTACAGGCTTATTGAAAAGTCGGACAAGGAACTCAAAAAGAGTGCAAGAAGTAACAAGTATTTTACCAATGAAATTATGGAAGAGGCAGCATACGATACAGACGACGCAATGTCTGAAAGTTCTATGGCGGAAGCCGGAAGCAATGATATACAGTCAGCACAGGCAAACGGTATTGAAACAGATGGATATGGAATGGGTGGAGAAACTGAAACTCCCGAACCTATTATTGCTCCCATTGAGACTGAACCTGCTACAGAAGAACCAACAGAACCAGCAGTAACAGAACCCGTGACAGAGGAAGTGACAGAACCGGCAGTAACAGAACTTTCAACGGAAGTACCAGCAGAAACGACTGCACAGACGGAATCCACAACAGAACCGACTACAGAAACAACTACTACAGAAGTATCAGAAGATGATGACGACTATTCCGAAACTTACAATCAGGAAGCAGGAGTTCTTGAGGCTGATATTGTCAAAACTGACGGCAAAAAGATTTATTATTTAACAAACAAATGGATTTCAGGCGGATATAATGACGACGGTATCTATGTAAACTATGCCAGCAACTCATATAATACCCCTGTACTGAATATTGCATCTGTTGACAAGGGAAATTTCACAGACAGTACGCAGATTGATGTAAACCCCGAAACTTACCTTGAAGACGGCTGGGAACAGAATATATCTGTAAACGATATGTATTTATATAACGATATGATTGCAGTTATCGGTTCTGTTTATTCTTACTATGAAACATACGACGAGGAAGAGGACTACTATAAATGGGAAGACGATTCGCAGTGCTTTGTATCGTTCTATACAAAAGACGCTGAACTTATCGGCACTTACTGGCAGGAAGGCTGGTATAAGGACGTGCGCATCGCTCCCGACGGCTATATGTACCTCGTATCAACTTACGAGACAGTCAGTTTTGACGAAATCGGCACTTATGAAAATACTGCAAGATATATTCCTGAATGCGGAATTGACGAAAATACGGAATGTCTGCCCCCCGAAGATATACTTCTTCCCGAAGAGATACTTGACAACTACGGAAATCTGAGTTATACTATAATAGGAAGCATTGACCTTACAGTATCAGCACAGTTCACTCCTGCCGACACAAAGGCTCTCGCCGGCTACACGGGAGAACTCTATACTTCCGCAGAAAATATCTACACAACTGTCGGCTGGGAAGATACTGACATAACAAGAATATCAGTAAGCGGTGGAAATATTATTCCTGCCGCTTCAGGTACAGTCGAGGGCTACGTCAAAGACCAGTTCTCTATGAGTGAGTACGACGGATATTTCCGTATTGCAACAACCATTAACAAATGGACGGACAACGGCAATTTCTTTACTGATATGCTCGGAATTGCTACTGACAGCGAACATATTCAGGATAACAGGGTTTATGTTCTTGATATGGACTTGAATGAAGTCGGCTGTGTAAGCGGTTTCGGCGAGAACGAAACTATAAAATCCGTGAATTTCAGCGGAAACATGGGCTACGTTGTAACTTACGAACAGACAGACCCGCTTTTTGCAATTGATTTGTCAAATCCTGCCGAACCGTTCATTACAGACGAATTTAAAATTCTCGGCTACAGCACTTATATGCAGAACTGGACAGACGGACTTCTTTTAGGTTTCGGCGTTGACGCTGACGAAAACGGTATCGAAAACGGCGTAAAACTTGTTATGTTCGATAATTCCGACCCGTATAATCTTCAGGAAGTCGGACTGTATACAATCAACCGCTCAGAAGATAATTATATCTATTCGCCTGCTGTATGGGAGAGAAAAGAACTCCTTATCGCACCTGAAAAGAATTTCATAGGTATTCCGGTCATCATAGATAGTTCCGACAGTGGAACAAGTAAATATATGTTCTTTGAATATGCAGACGGCGAATTTATTCCAAAGGGCGAAATTGCAAAAACTTTCAGCTATGATACTATGTACTATAACAACTACTATGACAGAGCGTTGTATATAGGCGGATATGTTTACGTTGTTTCATCTGACAAATTCGTTTCGGCTGATATTGATACTATAACGATAAAAGACGAGGTTGATTTTTAAGTTCAATGCTTCATTAAATTATTATTCGGAGTGATAATTTGTGAAGAAAATTATGTTTGCTCTTATCGCAGCAGCTTTACTTATTACAGGCTGCGGACAGAGAAATTTAGGTATTGATGACGGAACAGGTGTAGAGACAAGTCCACAATATACAGCTGAGACTGATAATCCAGCCAAACCGAAAAGACAGCCTGCAAGAACTACAGCAGCTGAGGAGACAAGTACGACTGTACAAACAGTCGCAAATGAGAACGTAAGTTCCGGAACTAAAGCAGATACCGTTTCAGCTACAAAAGTAAATGCAGATACTGTTACTACACAGACCGAAATAGAAACAGAAACTGAAACAACTGTTCCGGCAGAAACAGAAAATATTGATACTACTGCCCCAGAAAATACGGATACAGCCACAACGGAAGTACCAACTGACGCTGCCACGCAGCCCCCGAAAGAAGTATATTACCTTGACGGCGTTGTGTATGAAATCCATGATAAATATATAGTTATAAATGAAACTGATTTAAAGAGACTACAGGTTTCTTTTTCCGACACTTCCAAAATCAAGGACATTAAAGTCGGCGATACGGTTGAGATAACATACGACGGACTTATCAATGAGGGCAGTGTGAACTATGCCTATGATGCCTATTCAATAGAAGTCACAAAAAAAGCAGACAAGGAATACCGTTTTGAACATTATGAATATAACAGCGTTTCATTTTCCCTGCTTGTACCTGAAGGCTGGAACAGTAAGATTATTGACTATCCGCAGGAGGGTGAATTTACTGACTGGGGAGTGCGTTTTGCTCCCGACGGCGCAGTGGGAAGTATGGATATAACATGGCATTCGTCTATATCTATAAGCGGCAGTTTCGATAAAACTACTACTTCAATGAAAGATATGTCCGTAAAAAAATACAGCAGAAACGGCGTATGGAGATTTTTTGTCTTTGAAAATAATTATGTTACGACGAATAATTTCTTTGAAACGTCACAGCATGACCAGTATGCAGACGATATGGAAATCATGCTCAATACCCTTGAATTTAACTGATACAAAAAATCCGCTGATTTCAGCGGATTTTTCAGTCACATTTTTCAGTTGTTTACAAGATAATTCTTAAGTGAACCAGTTCCGCCTGTTGAAGTGTAAGCGTAGTAAGCAAGCATTACGGAAGCGTCAGTGGAATCAACTTTGCTGTCTGCATTGACATCAGCTGCTTTCTGTTCATTCTCAGACAAAGTACTTGTACCACCTGTAGATGATACAGAGTAATCAGCAAGAACAGCAGTAGCGTCATTTGCATCAATAAGTGTATCGCCGTTTATATTTCCGAGAACATAAGTTCCTGCAACCTTGTTGTATTCGGCAAGTGCATACTCAGGATAACTGTCTTTTTTCTCGAGCTTTTCGTATGTAAGATTAAGCAGTCCGCCGTCCTCGCTCTTTTCGCCAAGAACATTGAGAATGTTTACAGCGATAGCAAGATGACCTGCCTGATTCGGGTGAATTTTAAATTCCTTTATATCATTATCCTGAAGTCCTGTAAAATACCATGTATTTTCGCCTGCGGAAGCAAAATCAGTGTAGACATCAGCAATTTCAACGCCCTCGATTGCGCTTATCTTCTCATTGTATGCGTTGATAATATTCGTGAATTTAGGCTCAAGCAAAGAGAAGAACTGCTTGTAAGATGACGGAATTGTTTCGTTAAGGTAAGACTCTTCAAGCTGTATCGGGTTGTAAACGGTCTGCAAAATGATACGTGCATTCGGATTTACAGCTCTTATATCACTTACCATTTTTTCGATGTTCGGAACAATCTGTGCTTCGATAACGTGAGCATAGTTTTCATATCCGGCATCAGCAGCACCTTTGATGAGATGTGCCTCCAGCATTTCAAGCCTCATTGCAATTTTTGTTGTATTTGTAGTTTTTGTGATAAACTCCTTGACAGCATTCATATCAATCATGTTCAGCATCTGGTCAAAAGTCGGATTTTCCGGAATATTATCGGTAGTATAGCCGTCGTTGAGCAGTTTGTTCTGTGCAAAGAATTTAAGCAAATCATTTACAGCATAGTGTATCATGTCATTCGCACCGGAAGAAATGATAACAATCTCTGCATCTTTAAGGTCTGCGGCAGACGAAATTTTTTCGAGAGTATCAGAAGTTTCATCGCCTGCTTTTGAATAATTGCTGACAGTTCCGCCGATATAATCGGCAACAATCTGTCCGTAATTATACTCTTTTGAAGAGAGGTCATAGCCCTCTGCAATGCTGTCACCGAAAACGACAATATCTGAACCGTCGCCATAAACTTCCGCAGCGGAAGCAAAAAGTGTTCCCATTGAGGAAACGGCGAGAGATGCGGATAAAACAGCAGAAACAAATTTTTTCATATTTTAGTCCTCCATTAAATTATACGGCAATGCCGCTTATTTAATTATATAACATTTTTCACTGTATGTCAAGAAAAACAGAAAATTTCATAAATTTCACAAAAAACGGTCGTTGTTTTATTGACATGACAGCTTTTTTAATGTATAATATTATTAAGATAAATCGGTATTTGATGGAGGCATACATGGATGAAAAAAGATTATATTCTGAGCTTGGACTTTTAACAAATAATAAGAGCCAATGGGAGAAAAATATCGATTATGTCGGTTCCCTGCTTATTGGCAATTCTCCAAAAATAACTGCAAAAGCATTGTGGATGCTTGGCGAAATGGGATTACAATATCCTGAAAAAATAGAGCCTTATGTGGATAAAATAGCACCATTTTTAGAGTCGGAAGATGATTTGCTTCGTGAACGCTCCGTAAATGCTTTGGGAAGAATAGGACGTGCAAATTTCAAACTTATTGCCCCATATTTTGATTTTTTATTTAAGCGGTCAACCGATAGCTGCCCCAATGTGAGGTTGAGTTTCATATGGGCAAGTGAAAATATTGCAACAAACACACCCGAAGTATATGAGGAACATATATCTGTGTTTGCTGCGTTGCTTGATGATGAAAATAACCGGGTAAGAATTGAGGCACCGGAGTTTTTCCGTGTTATCGGAAAACGCAGACCAGAATATGTTAAACAATATGTTGAAAAGCTACAGTATCTGAAAGAACATGATGATGAAAAAGTGGTTCGTATTCATGCAAAGGGCGCAATAAAAGCAATCGAATTAAGTCAATAATTTGCCAATTTGTAGAGCCCAAAAAAGCCGGGACGCGGCAGCTATCACATAGCCACCGCGCCCCGGTTTTTTATGGGTGCAGATGTTGGAATGTTACGCAATAGGACAGCATTTTCGGGGGTAAAGGTATAAATCCCTTGCCGCTTCATTTTCCTGCCCGAAAAGTTTACAACAAAGTCATTAATAGGGTGTATTTTGATAGGCATAGGAACAATGCTTATGGTATTATAAATTTTGATTTATACGAATAACCGAATAATAATATAAGCCCTGAAACAAAACTGCTTCAGGGCTATATTTCTTTATAATTACATCTGTCTGCTGAAATTCCTTTATTTTTCAGCCTTCTATCTGCCTTGCAAGAAACTGCGCTCCTGCATTTATCAGGCTTTTCTGTAAGTCTGTAGCCTCCGTGACCTTTTCAGATGTCATGAATGCCACAGCACCCGAAACGTCTCCTGCCGTGATTATAGGTACAGCAGCAATAGCTGTACGCTCCACACCCTCCGCAGGATAGAAGTTATTTGTACTTCCATCGGGACAATAATACTGCCCCCTGTTCTCCATGATTTCCTCAAGCTGTGCAGACACACGGCGTTCAGAGAACTCACGTTTCGGAAGTCCTGCTGACGCAGTAACGTGGTCTTTATCAAAAATCACGACGGGACAGCCTGCCACTTTGTACATGACATCAGCCACATATGAGGCATTTTCACTCATTTCACTGATAGCCGAATATTTCTTGAAAATAACTTCACCTTCACTGTTAGTGTAAATTTCAAGTGGGTCGCCGTCACTGATAACATTGACACTGAGAGGATTACCCTTGCTTGTGGTAATCTGTGACGATATATTCCCAGTGCCTTTACTAAAATTTGCGGAAATTGCCTCGCTTTCGGGTTTAAGTTCTTCAGGAACGCCGATTCTCAGAAGTTCGTCAATATCAGCTTTCAGTTTAATCTCGATACGGTCAGTGAAAACGTCGATTCTGTCAATAATAAAATCAACGTCCGCCTTTGTAAGAGCATTCTTGTTAAGGATAGCATCAAAAACTTCCATAACTGTCTTTGCTGTACGGTTCATGGAAATAATTGCATTATGCTTATCAGTAGCGAGCTGTATCTGATTTCTAAAACCCTCTATCTGCAACGTTAACTCGTCAACCTGCTCCTGATAGATTTCCTCAAGCATATCTTCTCTTTCAGGGTGCTTTGCAATATCCTTGACGTGCTGACGATTCAGGAATTTCAGTTCTGTTTTGATGTCCTCAATCTTCTGCAACAGCACTTCTACAACGTTTTTACTTGATGATGTTTCTTTCTGTTCGTTGTCAATAGATTTCTGTAGCTGTTCAAGCATGAACTCTGAATTATCCCTGACTTTCTGTACAAAAGATTTAAGTAAATTGTCCAGCATATCAACTCTTGTATGATGTGAAGAACATGCTTTCACACCATACCTGTGATAAGTTCCACAGCGATAAGCAGGCGGTAAATCTGCACGGCTCATTGAAAACATCGGACTTCCACAGTCACCGCAGAACAGATGCCCCGTATAAACATTGTCATATTTTTTAACTCCACGATAATTTGAAGTCGAACGGAGTTTCATTTGCTCCTGAACTGCTGAAAAAACCTTATAATCAACTATAGCTTCATGATTGTTCGCAATTACAATGTGGTCTGTTTCCTGTAACTTTTCGTCACTGCCATTGATTTTCTTACGGCGGTATTTTCTCTGCCTGAGAGTACCTATATAGAAATCATTTTTCAGAATTTCGCTGATAGTTATGATACTCCATTCAGGTCTTGACTTGATTTTATATTCCTCGCCCTCTGCTTCTTTTCGGAGCTGTTCAGTTTTTCGTGGTGTTGGAATATGGTTGTCTGTGAGATAATTTGCAATTTTCTTATATCCCCAGCCGTCACAATAAAGCTGAAAAATCTTCCTTACAACTTCGGCTGACGGTTCATCAACTTTAAACTGCATAGTCTTGCTGTTTGTCATTATATAGCCATAAGGTACGGCACATATCCATTTGCCCTCCTCCTGACGACGTTTAATAACAGATTTAACTTTTTTAGAAGTATCTGTCACGGGCATTTCATTTACAAGAAACCTGAATTGAATTGCCGTCCACTCGTCAGATGTGGGGTAATCAATACCATCGCCGATAGATATAATACGCATACCAGCATCTCTTAAATCTTCCAGCTCAACAAGTCCCCTGCTTGTGCGTCTGGAAAATCTCGAAAAATCCTTGACAATAAGAATATCATACTCACCCCTGAACATTTTTTTGCGTAATACTTGATATTCTTCTCTCTGGTCGAATGTATATCCCGAACGGTCACGGTCAGCATAAAAATCAAGCTGTGAATCGGGAAAAGTTCTATACACATAATCTTCAATAATTGACTTCTGATTTTCAATTGATGTGTTGTCCTTGTCGAGTTCTTCGTCAACTGAAATTCTGCAATAGCCCGCAATTTTTAGTGCTTTACTCATATTTTCTCCTTACTGTCAATATTAATTGATATTTTGTTGTAATTTATAATAACATTGTAGCACATATTGAAATAAAAATCAATTGGCATATTATACAAAAAACAGGCACGGTTATTTAAACCGCACCTGCTGTATGTCATATATTGCGAATCAACAGCTGACTTGTACAGTCAATCAGATTCGCACTCCCCGACAGAAAGAAAATAACCTTGCTTTTCTCATTATCAGCAAGTAACTTATCTGTCAGTTCTTTACGGTCAACTGTTTCCTGCTCCTCATTGGTCAGCCACACTTCAATAAAATTCTTATTTCTTGTTATCTCCAAATCGATTTCTCCTGTTCTGTATGTTGTAATTATTATTATCTAAAATTCTCTATTTTATTCCAACTCAAACTTTTTCTTTTTTCTGTCGTTTGAGGGTTGTTCTAACTGT
>CAYWPN010000026.1:0-30150 GCA_964460175.1 uncultured Alistipes sp.
ATATTCTGCTTTCATATTTCTATTATATCATATTTTTCCTATGAGAACAAGTTCTTACTTCTGTTTCTTCGTCATAAGCATTAAGAAAAGCAGTTGAAATATAGTAAAGCCAGAAATATTTATTGTCCCTGACGGTTTTAAATTCAGTTTTTTTCATTATAATCACTCCTGTTTTATTGTAAACCAAAGATAATGGAGTTTGACAAAAAATCACAATTCTGATATAATTTCCGGAGAGGTGATGATTGATGTACAGTATGATTGGAGTTATGATACTGGCAGGATTTTATTTCTTTTATATGGCAAAGATAGTGGTGCAGTCGAAGAAATCCATAAAAACAAATCAGATGGGAACAGGCGATAAGCCGAAAAAGGTACTCATTACTGAAAAAATACTGAGTATCGCCACATCTTTGACGGTTATTGCGGAAGTCATAAGCGTATTTGTGGTAAAGCCTGACGTTCCGGATTTTGTAAGGACAGCCGGTGTGGTAATCGGGTTATGTGCTGTAATTATTTTCGCCCTTGCAGTGATTACAATGAAAGACAGCTGGCGTGCGGGTATTCCCGAAAAGAAGACTGAAATTATAACTCATGGAATATACAGTATAAGCAGAAATCCTGCATTTCTTGGCTTTGACTTGCTGTATACGTCAATTCTGCTGATGTTTTTCAATATACCGCTTCTTATATGTTCAGTATGGGCAGCAGTAATGCTTCATTTGCAGATTTTACAGGAGGAAGACTGGCTTGCTGAAAATTTCGGGAGCGAGTATAAGGAGTATTCCTCAAAAGTGAGACGTTATTTAGGCAGAAAATAATTTTACATATTGTGGATTACTTCCCATAATTCCTGTGCCGTTTTCATGTTTACTCCGGCAGTTTTTGCGAGTTCTTCGGGCGTGGCGGTCATGAGACTTTCTTTCGTCCTGTACCTCATTAGGATTTTTGCAAGTTTTTTCTCTCCTATTCCTTTGACTTCAAGCAGTTCTGAGGAGTAGGTTTTCTTTTTGTGCTTTTTGTGCATGAAACTTACGGAATACCTGTGAACTTCGTCCTGTATCTGCGTTATGAGACTGAAAGCGGACTGCAAGTTGTTTATCTGTATTTCCTGTCCGCCTGTTGCTATTGCCCTTGTACGATGTTTGCTGTCCTTTACCATTCCGAAAAGCGCAATATCAAGATTGAGTTCACGCAGAACGGGCTCAACAGCGTGTACATGACCTGTTCCGCCGTCGAGGAGTATCAAATCGGGAGTTCTGTTGAAGTACTCGTCGCCGTCCTGATTTACGATATGCGCAAGCCGTCTTTTCAGTACTTCATGCATACTGCCGTAGTCGTTCTGCAACTGCAATTCTTTTATATTAAAATGCTTGTACGCCTTTTTCAGAGGTCTGCCGTTCTCGAAAACAACCATACCTGCAATCATCGTTTCCGACGAAAGATTTGATATGTCATAAGCTTCAATGTATTTCGGCGGACGTTCCAGTCCGAGAACCTTGCCCAGTTGTTCCAGTGCGATTACTTCCCTGCCAGTCCTGCTTTGTTTCAGTGCGGCATATTCTGCGGAATTACTTTTTGCAAGTTTCAGGAGTTCATATAATCTGCCTTTCTGTGCCTGATGTATCCTGACTTTCCTTCCGGATTTCTTTTCGAGAAATTCATTTATCAGTTCTATATCCTGCGGAATGTGGTCTGTTATTATTACTTTCGGAATATCATCTCTGCCGTGATAGAACTGATAAATAAAATCACTAAGAATATCGCCGTCCGCCTGTTCAAGTTCAAAGACTGCCTTGTCGAACAGACGTTCATTGCGGTAAATCAGCACAGAAATGCACACGCCGTCATAAAATTCCACAATGCCAATAACGTCGGCATTATTCACACCGTTGTTGAGTATCTTCTGCTTTTCAGCGGCTTTTTTTATTGCATTAATCCTGTCACGGAGTACGGACGCTTTCTCGAAATCGAGATTTTCGGAAGCCTTGTACATCTCCTGTTCCATACGTTCAATGGACGACGCACTGCCCGATTTTATAAACTCAACGGCATCTTCAACAGCTTTGCAGTAAGTCTCCCTGCTGATTTTTCCTGTGCATACGCCCATGCAGTTCTTTATGTGGTAGTTAAGGCACGGACGGGAACTGCATGGAAAAACTTTCCGGCAGGTCGGAAGCATGAACACTCTGTTAGCCTCACGTACAGCCTCCCTTGCAACTGTCGAACTTGTATAAACTCCGATATACTTTCCGCCCTTAGACATATTTTTTTCGTCGGTAATACGTGGGTATTCGTCGTCTGACACACGGATATAGTGGTAGCCCTTGTCGTCCTTTAGTAAAATATTATACTTAGGCTTATGCTGTTTGATGAGACTGCATTCAAGCATAAGAGCCTCGTATTCGCTGTCAGTGACAATGAAATCGTAGTCGTGGACATTGGACACCATAGCGGAAACTTTCGGCGTATGGTCAGGATTTTCCCTGAAATAGCTTGTCACACGTTTTTTCAGGTTCTTAGCCTTGCCGATATAGATTATATCTCCCTTTACGTTTTTCATGATGTATACACCAGGCGAGGACGTAAGTTTAGAAGTTTTTTCTCTCAGATATGGTAATCTCTCATTCATTCCGCCACCTACTGCCTGTTGAAGTAGTCAATACCAGCTGTAGGACGGAAATAAGTTCTTATATAGCCGTCCGTAGAGAGAATGACGAATTCATTTGTATCTTCGAGATAGTAAACACTGTCGCCGTCCTCTTTTTCGGTTTTATATAGTGCGTCGGGATTATTTATGACATCATTCGCACCTGCTTCGTATTCTTCAGGAGTATCATAACCGAAATCGCTGTCAAATTCACTGCCGTGCTTTTCAAAATGCTGTTCGAGCTGATTTTTCGTGCGGAAACTGTATTCGACTGCAATATTATCATCGTAGTCATCGAAAATCTGTTCTTCTGTATGGAGTTCTGTGGGCGGTTCAGTTGTGATTTCTGTTGTTACTTCCTCTGTGGACTGTTCTGTTGCTGGTTCAGCCTCTGTCGTAATCGCTGTGGAACTTTCGTCCGATACTGTAAGTATTTCGTCGATAATATCCGAACACCCTGTAAATGCAAGCAGGGAAACAATCAAAAAAAGTCCTGTAATCTTTTTCATGAATAATCACTCCTTAGAAAATCATGGGCAGAATTAGCATAAGAAAACTCATAGTGCCGAAAATGAGGGCGAACATAATAAGTGCAATAATTATAACGTTTGCAATACGCACACCTCCTGCACTGATAAGCTGTTCCTTTGTAATATCCTCACCGCACTCTTTTTTCATACGATTTATCGACCTGACGGCGAATTTATAATAAAGTCTGTTTCCGAAAAGACACAGCAGAAGACGCATAATCAAATCAATGCCATTGCAGATTTCCATAAGGGAATTTACGAGGTCAGAATTATTGTTCACTGCCTCGACAACGCTTGCTGGCATAGTACCGGGATTTGATACGATTAGGCTAATCATCATCGGAATAATAAGGATAATGCTTAACACTGATGTAAGCACTGCCCAGAACCACATTTTCCTGTATGCGAACTGCATCTGAGGAAAGAGAAAACAGGATAAATTAAATGATATTTTCTTGCCGAAGTTGCGTATTCCCGTGAATACAGGCATATAGTACAGCACATTATTGTGTACGAAATCAAGTACTTCCCTGAAAGAACAGCCGTCTTTCTCCTCCTTGTCAAGTACTTTGAGATTTTCCTCAACAAACTCATCAAGCGTCTTTACCTCGATATGACGGACTTGAGGGTTTTCTGTATTCTCAGTATCAGCTGTTTCGTCAGGTATTTCAGCCGGCGGAACAACTTCTCCTGCCAGACCGCTCCACCTGAAATCTGCACTGTGGCGCACTTTGTTGACGCATTCTCCGTTCATTCTGTAGCATTCCCTGTGCTGCGGAGTACCGCATTCGGGACACACAACAACATCGTCTGTATCTGTAAATATATTTCCGCAGCAGGTGCATTTTTCTCCGGTATATTTCAAAAAAATCACTCCTTATATAACTATAAGAACATTATAACACATATTGGCATAAAAAATCAAGAGATTTTACAAATATACACCATTTTCGGCGGAATACATATAATATACAGAGAAAATGTTTCTCGCATAATTTTTTTGAATGGAGAACACTATGAAAAGTAAAATCAATATACTTATTGCAGGCGGAGACATGAGACAGATTTACTGTGCAGAAAAGCTCAGTGATATATACAGCGTTAAAATTATCGGAATTGACTGTGATATGAAATCCGATTTGTCCGACGATAAATTCGATTGTGTTGTACTTCCTGTTCCTCCGCTCGACGAAAGAGGAAATATAAGCACTCCATGTTCTGCCGATATTATTTCAGCCGGTATGCTGAAAAAATTCATGAAAAAAGACTGCATTATCTTTACGGGCAGATATGATAAGAGACTTAATGAATTATTCCCTTACAGCAGAATTACCGACTATATGAGCCGTGAAGACTTGTCTCTGAAAAATGCAGTTCCTACGGCAGAGGGAGCAGTTGAGATTGCCCTTGCTGAACTTCCTGTTACACTCAGCGGACTTTCTGTACTCATAGTCGGCATGGGCAGGATTGGAACTGCGCTTGCGGAAATCCTGAAAGGTTTCGGGGCAGATGTAACTGTAGCTGTCCGCAATGCAAGGGGAGCAGGCAAAGCAAGAGTTATCGGCATAAAGTCTGTATGCACAAAGGATATGGGTGCGGATTACAGGCTTGTGTTCAATACAGCTCCCGAACTTGTGTTCAGCCGTGAAGTAATGCAGAAATTCAGCGACGATACGCTGTTCATTGACCTTGCTTCACGTCCGGGCGGTTTTGATTTCATGGGTGCATCTGAACTGAATAAAAAGGTAATATGGGCATTGGGACTTCCCGGAAAAACTGCTCCTGTGACGGCAGGTGAAATAGTCGCAGAAACAATAATCAACATACTTTCGGAAGGAGATGACGAATATGAGTGATACTTTCAAGGGTGTGCGGATTGGCTTTGCCATGACAGGTTCTTTCTGCACTTTCGACCGATGTTTCCGTCAGGCAGAGGAACTGCGGAAAATGGGTGCAGAAATTATTCCGATAATGTCCGAAACGGCTTCGGGATTTTCAACACGTTTTGGTTCAGATGTTGAAAACATCGCCCGTCTTAACAGAATAAGCGGTCGTGAAGTTATTATGTCAATCGTCGATGCAGAACCTATTGGTCCGAAAAATCTCACCGATATTATGGTTGTCGCCCCCTGCACTTCAAATACAGCCGCCAAACTCGCAAACGGTATCACGGACGGGAGCGTTACAATGGCAGTAAAATCACATCTGCGGAGCGGAAAACCTGTTGTTCTTGCGATAGCCTCAAATGACAGCCTTTTAGGTTCGGCAAAAAATATCGGTGAACTGTTCAACCGCAAGAATTATTACTTTGTTCCGATGTTGCAGGACGATATAGAGAAAAAACCCGCATCGCTTGTTGCAAAGTTTGAAATGATACCGCAGGCGGTAGAGTTCGCATTCAAGGGTATACAGCTCCGCCCGATAATCTACAGTAAATAGAGAAAAAATGCTCCTGTCTGACAGATAACGGGAGCATTTCTGTATTCTTGTTTAGCAACACTGCCACCCACTTCTGATTTTGTATTTCTATTGACTTTTCTTGTGAATTATGATAAAATATCCATATTGATTTATAAGCAGAAAGGGTATTTTCTCATGAATAATAAAAATATTACAAAAGATTCTCTGATAGGTTTTGCAGTCGGCGACGCACTGGGAGTACCTGTTGAATTTCTTACACGTGCTGAAGTACGTAGTCTTTATCTGACTGATATGATAGGTTGTGACAGGTTTCTTCCTTTCAAAAGCCAGTGGAGCGAAATAATTCCTTCTGGTGCATGGAGCGATGACACTTCAATGCTTATTGCCGGAATGGATTCTATAGTAAAAAACAATGGCGGAGTGGATTATAATGACATCATGCAGAATTTTTTGAACTGGTGGGAAAATAATCAATATTGTTCAATTGATATGGCGTTCGGTCTTGGGGGGTGTGTTTCTGAATCTCTCAAGCGTTATAAAAGCGGCTGTTCTGTCCTTGAGTGTGGAGGTACAGGAATTTATGATAACGGCAACGGTTCTTTAATGCGTATATTGCCGTTTTCGCTGTATGCCATAAAAACCGATATGCCGGAAAAGGAAACTGCTGATTTTATAGGTAAAGCTTCTTCAGTTACTCACGCACACGATATAAGCAAGATGAGCTGTTTTATTTATACGGAATTTATGAGAACTATTATTCATTCCGGTGATAAAATGCTTGCATTTGAGAATATTCTGAAAATTGATTACAGTAAATATTTTTCAGAAAATGCTGTACACGCACACAGGAGAATCCTTAATCCGGATTTCGTTAATATCAAAGATACGGAAATTGCAGAGGAAAACGGTTATGTTGTAGCAACTCTTGAGTCTGTATTATATAGCATTCTTAATACGGACAATTATGAAAGTGCTGTGCTGACAGCCGTCAATATGGGCTATGATACTGATACTATCGGCGGTATAACAGGTAGCCTTGCAGGTATTCTGTATGGCTATGAAAATATTCCGGAAAGATGGCTTGAGGCTTTGCTTAAAAAATCTGAACTGGAGGATTTGGCTGAAAAATTTGAAAAACTGGAGCTGGCTTAATTATGAAAATAACAGATGTTTTCGGCTGTCCGTATGAGGATAACGAGTGAGAAGTTGCAAATCTCAGTGTTCAGCTTGATGAGGGTGAAAGTCTTACAAAGTCGTCAAAGTAATATATATTTCTGTATTTCTTGTTTAGCAACGCTGTTGCCCACTCCCATCATATCAAAACGCTTGACATTTTCATGATTTATGGTATAATTAAGGTGCATGGCAGAAAATTTTAGTTTATTTTACAAAAAATATAGACAAAATCTTAAAAATAGGTTATAATAAGATTGTATATTCAATATGTGAAAAATGGAGTTTGATATATATGAGAGTTATAACAGGTATAGCAAGAGGTCGTCGACTTGTCACTCCCGACGGAATAGACGTGCGACCGACTACTGAAAAAGTAAAAGAGGGAATTTTTTCCTCAATACAGTTCAATCTTGACGGTGCAGACGTTCTTGACCTTTTTGCAGGCAGCGGACAGATGGGCATTGAGGCACTAAGCAGAGGTGCTTCCCATGCCGTTTTTGTGGACAGTTCTGCAAAATCCGTCAGATGTGTGAATGAAAATCTCCGGAATACCGGACTTTACAGGCAGGCGGAAGTGATTTCACGTGACAGCTACGACTATATCCGCCTTACTGCACAGAAATTTGATATTATTATCCTTGACCCTCCTTACAGATACGGTCATATCCACAGACTTCTGCCATTAGCGGAAAAAAAGCTGAATGACGGCGGACTTATAATATGCGAATACGAAAAGGGAGCTGAAACTCCGAATGCTCCCGAAAATATGATGCTGAAAAAGCATTACAGATACGGCAAAATAAATGTTTCTGTATTTGTCAAGCCGTCTGGGGAGGAGGACGAATGAGAAGAATTGCTGTCTGTCCCGGAAGTTTCGACCCTGTGACTTTGGGTCATCTCGATATTATCACAAGGGCATCGAAACTTTTCGACAAGGTTATTGTACTTATTTCACGCAATGCAGGCAAAGCAACGCCAAGCTTTACTGCAACGGAGCGTATGCGCATGATTGAAACCGTCACATACGACCTTGATAATGTCGTTATTGATATTCTCGACGGTCTGCTTGCCGACTATGTAAGAAATGTCGGAGCTGTTGCAATAGTCAAGGGACTTCGTGCCGTAAGCGACTTTGAGTACGAATTTCAGATGGCTCTTGCCAATAAAAAGCTTTATGCAGGTGCTGAAACCGTTTTCCTCACAACTGCATCAGAAAATATGTATCTCAGTTCAAGTGTTGTCAAGCAGATTGCTTATTTCGGCGGAGATATAAGTCATTTTGTTCCTGAAGCTATTCTTGATGATATACAGCAGAGACTTGTTAAAAATAATTAAGGAGAATTATTATGAATATTGATGAAATTTTAGAGGAAATGGACGAGCTGCTTGACAAATCGACTTCTGTTCCGTTTGTGTCGCATAAAAAAATCGTCGACGGCGAGCGTATGCGTGAACTTATCAATGATGTGCGCCTTAATCTCCCTCATGAACTGAAAGAGGCAAAGAAAATCGAGTTTGACTGTCAGCGCATACTTAATGAGGCGAAAATAAATGCCGACGGTATTATCCGCCGTGCAGAAGAGCGTGCGGAGCAGATTTGTTCGCAGGAAGCCATTATTGCAGACGCAAGAAAAAAAGCTGTCGATATTCTCCAGAATGCACAGCTTAAAGCAGGAGAAGTACAGAAACAGGCAGTCCTTTCCGTTGCGCAGATGCTCAATGAGGCGGAAAAAACACATCAGCAGTCGCTCGACAAAATAAAAAAGACAAAAGAGGGTCTCCAGCGCAATCTTAAAAATTCGCCTTTTCTTGGTGCAAACGCAAAAAAGGCACAGACTGATATGCTCGACGAAAACTGAAAAAAATCTGCCGTATCTCATGAAATACGGCAGTTTTTATTTTATTCAGTGTAAGGGAGTTTATCAATCATACCTGCTTCAAGTTTCTGGATAGCGAGAGCGTCAGCACCCGTAACTTTACCGTCACAAGTGCAGTCGGCATTTGCGAGACCCTGTTCAGAAAGGTCATACTTGTCCGGATTGCCGATATACTGAATGATAGAGGTAGCGTCGGCAAGGTCAACCGTATTGTCGCCGTTAGCGTCGCCTGTGAGGACTTCTACAAGTGCAAAAAACTGTCTTTTATACTTTTCAGCGTAAGCCTGAGCGGTAGAGCTCTTGTAACCAAATATGACTGTTTGGTCGTATATGGTAAGCATACTGTCGTTGATTTCACATTCGGGATTGAGTATTGTCATGTCTGACAGATTTCTGCATTCACCAAATGCACAATAGCCTATTTCTGCAATGCTTTCCGGAATTGTCAACGATTTTAAGTTTTTACAGCCAAAAAATGTGTCCTCTTCAATAACTGTTACGCTGTCGGGAATTTCTATCGATGTCAAAACAGAACAACTAGAAAATGCCTGTTTTCCGATACTCGCAACGCTGTCCGGAATTGTAACTGATGTCAGGTTTCCGCAGTATTGGAATGCGTTCTCACCGATAACTGTAACAAGTACGCCGTCGATTTCGACAGGAATTTCAATATCTGCTGCCGATACATCGCAGTTTGCAATCTCGATGTGGTCACCGTAGTTCTTGTAGCCAAGCAGTCCGGACGTTCCAAATGCGTAGTCCTTATTTTTGACAAGAGAAACAAACTTTCTGCTGTATTTTTCAGCATAAGCCTGAGCGGTGGAGTTCTTATAGCCATAGATAGTCGCTGTATCACTTATAAAATATTCATTGTCACAGATTTTACATTCAGGATTTAATATTTTAACATACGTCAAATCTGTGCAGTTATAAAATGCTTCTGCTCCAATGCTATTTACAGGCAAGCCGTCAATCTCAGCAGGGATTTCAACTTCTGTTGCGGATTTATCGCAGGCAGAAATTTCTATGTAATCGCCATAGTTTCTGTATGTAAGCTTTTCATAAGTTCCCTATGTGAAATCAGTCGCACTTGCCACAACAGCGCATGGAATACGATATACTGCGGACGGGATAGTTCCGCCCACAGCACAGCAGACAAGTACGCCCGCAATAAATTTTTTCGTATTCATAAATTCTCCTTATTCAACATAAGGGAGTTTTGTAATCTGTTTTGCCTCAAGTTTCTGGATAGCCATAGCGTCAGCACCTGTAACTTTTCCGTCGCCTGTGCATTCAGCATTTGCAAGACCCTGTGCAGAAAGTCCGTATTTGTCTTCATTGCCGATGTGCTGGATAATAGCAGTTGCATCAGCAAGGTCAACAGCACCGTCCTCGTTAGCGTCGCCCATAAGTGTGACTTTAACACTGCCTGTAGTAGTTTCGGGCTTATCTGTAGTCGGTTCTGTTGTGGGCTTTACAACAGGAGCGTCGGAAAGTTTTCCGCATACAATACCTGCACCGACTGTTGACATGAATACCGTACCGAATTCGTCCATATCGCCGACAAGGAAGTTGCCGTTGCCTGTACCGCCATAGAGTTTGTCAGTGTTTATGCAGTCCCATGTTGCACCGCCGTCAGTTGAGCGGTAGATACCTTCGGGGTCAGTGTCGTCAGGTTTGCCGTACATGAAGATAGTATTGAGACCGCCCTCTTTTTCGGGTGCGCCGTAGCCGACAGTTTTACAGTAGCTTACATTATCGAGCTTTTCTATTGTAGCCTTGCCGTCCTTGACTGTAGCGTGATACATACCGTACCAGCCGCCGCCGAGAATGAGTTCACCCTCGCCGAGATAAGCAAGTCGTCCGGCACTGTCGCACTGGTCGTACATACAAACATCGGTTGAAGTGAAAGTCTTGCCGTAGTCAGTGCTTACGCAGAACTTATACTGTGCGTCTTCGGCAGTAGGTTCAGGTTTTGAATATCCCCATGATGAGTTATAGTAAGTTGCGTATGCGTATACGATTTCAGGGTGTTCAGGTTCTGAGAGGAGGAAAGTAGACTTTGAACCATACTGTGAAGGAATACCTGAACAGCTGTTCCATGTTTCTCCGAAGTCGTCGGAGTACTGTACTGCACCGCTGTCACTTGCCGAGTGGAATATACGGTAGGTGTCCTTATCAAGCTGAGTGATGGCAGCTTTACCGCCTGCTCCGCCGGGATTAGCCATTTCAGTCCATGTTTTGCCTGCGTCTGTACTGTAATATCCACCGCCGTCGTGTTCGGAAAATCTTACCATAACATCAGGGTTCTGAGGACAGTAAGCGATTGCGCTTGTCGAGCCGATATTTGGCTTATACTGCTCGCCGACTGTATCGATGTCGGTATGAATATAGCCGTCATAGTCTCCGATAGCGGAGTAGTTAGCACCATTCGGAACACTTGTGAAGTCGAGCGCAACAACTTCCTCAACGCCGTCGGGCTGGAAATAGAACTGAACTCCCTTTTCGTCCCAAACGTTGTCGCAGGCATAAACGCCGTTGCCTGAAGTCATGAGAATTCTGTCGGGGTTTCGGGGGTCGAGGAGAATACCTGAACCCCAGTGGCAAGCCTTGCCGTAAATCCAGTCATATCCGTTTGTGTCAATAGGGAGCGAAACAAATTCCTTGTGCGAACCGTTCTCATCATAGATAGTTTCACCCTGTCCGGGAGTAATATCCTGCCATGTATCACCGCCGTCTGTGGAGCGGTAGAAGTGGTCGCCCCATGCAATACTTCCCTCAGTCCATTCTTCCTCAAACCACTGGTCAGACCACACACCGCAGGTTCTTGCGAGAAGTTTATCGGGATTTTCCTTGTCGACTTCAATCATACCAATAGCGTTCTTGAGTTCGTCAAAGCAGGTGACTTCGCCGGTTTTCGTGTTATATTTATAAGCACCGCCTGCACTTCCTGAGAATGCAAGTCCTGCAATGTAGGTAAAGAAGATATTGCCCTGACCGTCGTTTGTGATTGAGCAGGGGTAGTTTGCTGTGGGCAGGTCTTCCGTGAGTACTTCAAACTTGTCATCTTTTACATCGGCAACGTGGATATTAGCCTGACCCGTAACGGAAGTACCGACATATACTTTTCCGCCCTCAATGTGAATACAGCCTATACCGTTCTGCTGATTGTATTCCTTGCTTTCAGTACCACGGACCATATGTTCAGTCCACATAGGGTACTTGAGACTTTCGCTGAAGAGACCGAGTTCGTCATAACCCTCAACAGCATTCCATGTCTTACCGCCGTCGGTAGACTTGATAAGGGCGGATTTGCCTGCTGTAACGTCACCGCCTGCATAGATAATGTCCGGATTATCAGGGTCTACAGCAATCGGCTCAATACATTCACGACCGTCGCCGTTGCCGTGTACCTGAATATGTTCTGTGACATCGGACTGAGTGAAAGTTTTACCGCCGTCTGTCGTTTTGAAGATAACAGTTCTTGCGTCGGAGAAATAAGCGCACCCGCAAAGGAGATAAAGGGTATTGTCGTCTGTCGGGTCAATAGCCATGCCTTTGATGGAGAGAAGACCTCTGTCTGCTTCATTGAGGAAAGCGAACATCTGCTCCCATTCATTTGTTTCATAGTTCCATTTGTAAGCACCGCCAACGTCTGTACGGAGATACATCTCCTTTTCTCCTGTAACGATACCTGAAACGAAACCGCCGCCGCCTATTTTAACACTGTCCCATACCATAGTATCAGTTATGTCTTCGGCATTGACTTCCACAGACACAGGCATTGCAGGCAGAACGCATACAACGCTCATGCAGAGGGCAAGTGCGGAAGTCATGGTTTTCTTGAAAAAGTTCATGTTGGAAATCCTCCTTAATATTATTGTTATTATAAGTATAGCATAATTTTCTGTAGCTGTCAAGCAGTTTGCATTTCAGCATATTGACTGAAAATGTGGATAAAATTACAGCACTTTTCCTATTGCCAAAAATTTACTTTTTATGTTATAATTAAATCACAAGGAAATTGAAAAAACAAATGTTCTATATGAAATCAGGTGATATTTATGGCAACAAGATTTACTTATGATGACAGATTTGAGGGAAAGCCGGATAAGGTTATTTCCGAACTTTTAGGTACAGGACAGAATGAAACAGACCATATTAAAATAAAAAGAATGCTTATGAAAGTTATAAAAGGCGAACTTACAGAAAATCAGCAGAAGATGATTATGATGTATTATTTCAACCGCATGACAATGCAGGAGATTGCCGATGATACGGGCGTTAGCGTTCAGGCTGTCTCCGCAACTCTCTCAAGGGCAAGAAACAGAATTTACCGTGTTCTGAGATATTATTTTGATTAGATTATCTGACAAAAGTGCAGAAAGGAGATTAAACATGGATACACCTGTTATTGACTTTCTCAGGAGATATGCAGACAGCGGAATTGTCCGTGCGCATATGCCGGGACACAAGGGAATGCTCAGCAGATATGATATAACTGAAATCAAGGGTGCTGACAGTCTTTTTGAGGCGGACGGTATTATTCTCGAAGGAGAACGCAATACAGCCCGTCTTTACGACACACAGGCTTCATTCTGGTCTGCCGGCGGTTCAACCCTCTGTATACAGGCTATGCTCCTTGCCATGAAACAGGACGGCAGAAAGATTACAGCAGTCCGCAATGTCCACCGCTCATTCGTCAATACTTCAGCACTTCTTAATCTCGATGTTGACTGGATTCTGCCCGATTATGACAACGGTATACTTTCAGGGAAAATCAATCCGCAGACTGTTGAGGAGCATATAAAAAGCAACGGCAGAACCTGCCTTTATGTTACTTCTCCGGATTACACCGGACGTATGGCTGATATAAAAACGCTTGCGGAAATCTGCCATAGGTATAATGCGCCTCTTCTTGTCGATAATGCACACGGCGCACATCTTGCATTCATGCCGGAAAATACTCACCCTATTGCTCTCGGAGCTGATATTTGCTGTGACAGCGCACACAAAATGCTTGTCGGACTTACAGGTTCAGCGGTACTCCACACGTCCTCTGAATACTACGCACATCGTCTCAGACAGTGTATGAGTATGTTTGCCTCAACAAGTCCGTCATATCTGATACTTGCCTCGCTCGATTACTGCAACAGGTATATTCATGAGGAAATACGCAGTGATATTGAAAAAAATCTGCAATATATCGCAGATTTCAAGGAAAGATTTCCTTTTCATTTTGTCAGCGGAGACGTTTTTCATATAGCGATAAATTCGGGAAAAAGCGGTTACAGCGGAAATCAGCTTGCGGAACTTCTCAGAAAAAACGGTGCTGAATGCGAATATTCCGACGAAAATTTAATCATACTTCTTATGTCGCCGAAAAGCACTCATGATGATTATATCAGGCTTGCATACGCCCTCAGAAACGCCCTGAACGCCGCAGAAAAACGGACTATACCCGATATGCCGTTCCTGACTGAACTGCCTGAGAAGGCAATGAGTATGGGTGAGGCGGTATTTCTGCCGTCTGAGGAAATACCTGTTGAAATGGCTGAAGGGAGAGTATGTGCATCGGTGAAAGTACCTTGTCCGCCTGCAATCCCGATAGCTGTCAGCGGTGAAGTAATCAACGAAAACTGCATTGAGATTTTTGAAAGATATAATATAAAGAAAGTTATGGTTTTGAAATGAAAAAAATTTATGGAAATGATATACTGCTGAAAAATCTTGAAAATATGGCGGTAAGCGGAAAAGCTCCGCATTCTGTTATTTTTTACGGCGAAAGCGGTACGGGCAAGAAACTCATTGCGGATTACTATATTCAGCAGCTCCTCTGCGAAAATCTGCATGACGGCAAGCCATGCGGAGTATGCGCTTCATGCAGGAATGCGGAAAACCATTCGCACCCTGATGTTGTCTATGTAAAGACTGAGGGAAAGTCGGAAAGCTATTCTGTTTCGTCCGCAAGAAAAGTCATAACAGAAGCATTTGTCAAGCCGAATAATAAGTCGGGTCGCAGGGTTTTCGTTTTCCGTGACTGCCGTAAGATGAGCGCACAGACACAGAATATTCTGCTGAAAATCATTGAAGAACCGCCTGATTATGCTTATTTTATACTTACAGCAGGCTCAAAACAGGAGTTTCTTGAGACGATAATCTCCCGTTGTACCTGCTTTGCCGTCGCACCATGTAAAGAACATGAAGCGATAAACGCACTTACTGAACAGGGTTACAGCGAAGACGATATAAAAAAGGCAGTCTCGCATTTTCACGGAAATATAGGCAGGTGCATTGAATATATATCCGACGGCAAAGTCCGCACACAGATTGATTTGACAAAACGCATTGCAGATAGTATAATAAAAGGTAGTGAATATGAACTGAATGTTGTATTTACATCGGCAGGCACGTCACGCAATGAACTTTATGACATCTTTTCAGCCCTCGATAAACTCATGAGAGACTGTGCTGTTATGTACAATGACAAAAATGCGGAGATAATAGGCTTATTCAGGGAACAGGCTTTGCAGTTATCGGAAATTCTGACACCTGCGAAATCAGCACGTATTCACGACTTAATCGAAAATTCTTGGGGAGCTTTACAGGCAAACGTTTCCGTTCCGCTTGTTATTGCTGCCCTTTGCACTGAAATTATGTCAGTTATAAGTTAGGAGGAGTGTATGAAAGAAATAGTAGGAATAAGATTTAAGAAAAACGGAAAGGTTTACTATTTTTCTCCTGAGGGAGTAAATTTTGACATCGGACAGTTTGCGGTCGTTGATACGGCAAGAGGTATGGAATGCGGTGAGGTTGTCATTGCAAACAGAAAAATCGATGACAGCGAACTTAATTCTCCGCTTAAACCAATTATCCGCAAGGCTAATTCAAAGGATATACAGATGGTTATCCAGAACCGCAAAAAAGAACAGGACGCTTTTAAAATCTGTGAGGAAAAAATAAAGTTCCGCAAGCTGAAAATGAACCTCATCGATGTTGAATGTACATTCGACAACAACAAGATGCTTTTCTACTTCACATCGGAAAACAGGGTTGATTTCCGTGAACTTGTAAAAGATTTGGCTGCGATATTCCGTACACGTATTGAACTCCGCCAGATTGGTGTGCGTGATGAGGCAAAAGTTATCGGCGGAATTGGTCTTTGCGGACGTGAACTCTGCTGTAAGGCTCACATGAGCGAATTTGAGACCGTTTCAATAAAAATGGCTAAGGAGCAGGGTTTGTCTCTTAATCCTGCAAAAATATCGGGAACTTGCGGTCGTCTTATGTGCTGTCTGAAAAATGAACAGTCTGCTTATGAAGACCTCCTGAAAATTACACCCAAAATAGGTGCGGTTGTCATGACTCCGGATAAGCAGAAAGGAAAAGTTACTGATATTAACCTGATTACAGGCAAGATAAAAGTCAAGACGGACAGTTCAGAAGTTCCTGTAACTTTTGACAGGTCTGAAGTAAAGCTTGTGAAAGATGCAGAAATAAAAGTCAACAAAGACGAAGTACAGGCATTGAAAAATCTTGAGGGAAAATAATATGCGTATAAATTATGGCAGAATGCTTGATGACAAGCTCGACGAACTGCGGAAATCGGGTGAAAAGCCGTCCCTTCTTCTTCATGCCTGCTGTGCGCCCTGTTCAAGTCACACACTGCTTTATCTGTACAGCTTTTTCAATATAACTGTATATTTCTGTAATCCTAATATTGCGCCTGAAGAGGAATATGATTTCAGAAAAGCAGAACTTAAACGCCTGATTTCTGAACTCTCTCTCAATGTCACTATGATTGATGAGGACTATAATCCTGCGCCGTTCTATGAACTTGCAAAGGGACTGGAAAGTCTTCCTGAACGGAGTGAACGCTGTCAGAAGTGTATTGCTTACCGTCTCAGGAAAACGGCTGAACTTGCAAAAAAAATTCATGCGGATTTTTTCACAACAACACTCACAATAAGTCCGCATAAGGACAGCGACTTTATAAACAGGTGCGGAGGCGCATTTGCAGAAGAGTATGGTATTCCGTATCTTTTTTCTGATTTCAAGAAACATGACGGCTACAAACATTCAATTCAGCTTTCCGCACAATATAATCTCTACCGTCAGAATTACTGCGGCTGTGTATACAGTAAAGGAGCGAAAAATGGCTAAAGAACTCAAAACTAATGCAATGCGTTTTCTTGATAAGGCGAAAATAGCATACACCATACAGACTTACGAATGCAAGGAATTTATCGACGGCATACACATTGCGGAAAAACTTAATCAGCCGCCTGAAATGACTTTCAAGACTATTGTAGCACAGGGAAAATCGGGTGCATATTACTGCTTTCTGCTTCCCGTTGCAGAGGAGCTTGATTTAAAGAAGTCCGCAAAAAGCGTGGGAGAAAAGTCTGTCGAACTTCTTCATGTAAAGGATATAACAAAAATCACAGGTTATGTGCGTGGAGGCTGTACTCCAATCGGCATGAAAAAGCAGTTCATGACTGTTGTACACAATTCTGCTGAAAATCTTGATTTATTCTATATAAGCGGCGGACGTATCGGCACACAGATAAAACTTTCCCCGAACAGCCTTGTGAATGCCATTCGGGGAAAATTTGATGATATAATTATGAGATAGGAGAAAAAGCTTATTTTATTTCAAGGCTCTTTGAGAAAGGCTCCTGCGGTTTCTTTTTCGGGAGGTCGATAGTGAGAATACCGTTCTTGTATTCTGCTGAAATCTCGTCTGCATTCACATCGGAAATGCCGAAACTTCTCTTGAATGAACCGTATGAGCGTTCACGGCGGATATACTTGCTGTTTTCGTCCTTTGTTTCATTGTCAGCCTTATGCTCTGCTGAAATGGTGATATAGTCACCGCTGATGTCAATTTTGATGTCCTCTTTTTCAAAACCGGGAAGTTCGGACTCCATGACATATTTGTCGCCCTTGTCTGAAATATCTGTTCTGAAAGCGTTGACCGACATACTTCCGCTGAAGAAGTCCTTGTCGAGTTCATCAAGTGCATTGAAAATGCTGAAAGCGTTTCTTGTGAAAGGTGTAAGACCGTACATCATAATAAATTCCTCCAAAAATACATTTTTTATTCAATCATTATCCAGCCAGCAATTGTAATGCTCTGAATAATCCCGATTGAATTTCATTCTTTTAATTCCGTTTGAAGAGGTAAGATTAAAAGTATCAGCAAGCCATTTTTCCAGTTCGTCGAGCGGAATATGCGGAGATACATACACAACAGCCGTGCCGTTACGGATTTCTATTCGTCCTCTCGGATAATAGTCAAATGGTTTTCCGCCTGTTTCTTTTTTTGATAAAGTACTCCAGACGTTTCTGTGGTTGTAGTTGTCGCTGTTCTTTGAGGACATCGACGGCGGAATTTCAAATTCCGGACTGATAATGCCGTTTCTGTCGCACGGTATACGGAAATACAAACCCGAACCGCTTACGTCGTCAATATCAGTTATCCAGAAAATTCCTCTGTATAAAGCAGTATCTTCTGTTGATATTTTAATCATAGCACTCATTGTTATTTTATGAATTTTCCTTCGAAATATACTTTGTGTTCCATTGGTATCATTCCTTTCGTTTCATTGTCTATATAATACCCTTGATTTATGTTCATATTATGACGATACTGTGAAAAATACATGAAAATTAGCACTCTCATTCTTCGAGTGCTAACACTCTTTTTCAATGAGTGCTAAAATTTAATGCTTATGAGGTACTTCTGTGAACAAGGTTAAAGAATTAAAATATGGGAATACAAAATGTTATCTTGCTGAATAATTCGGCTAATGATATTAAGACTTGTATTTATACTGAAAGTCATCAGTAAATTTTATCGGCAAAATATACAATTTTCTACATATATTATTGTTATGTTAAATTAAGTAAAATATAGTGACAAATGAATAACTTTGTGTTATAATATAATTATTATACATTTTGCAAAGGACGTGTTATTTATGTCTGTAAATTATGATGTTATTATAGCAGGCTGTGGCGCAGCAGGACTTTATGCCGCTATCAATCTGCCTGAAAGCCTGAAAATACTTATCCTCTGTAAGCGTGAGCTGTCATTGTGCAATTCCATGCTTGCACAGGGCGGTATCGCAGGAGTTTATAAATCTCCCTCCGACAATATACAGTATCATCAGAATGATACTCTTATCGCAGGAAGTTTCAAGAATAATGTTGACGCTGTTCATACCCTTGTAAGCGAAGCAGCGCAGGATTTGGAACATATTATTAAATTAGGCGTTGAGTTCGATAAAAATCCTGACGGTACTTATCACAGAACTCTTGAGGGCGGTCACAGTCACCACAGAATTTTCCACCGTGCCGACTCCACAGGAAAGGAGATTACTACTACTCTTCTTGAAAATGTGAAAAATCTCCCGAATGTGACAATCATGGAGAATACTGTTATGTGTGCCACTAAAAAAACTTCCACAGGGTATTCCGCATTTCTCAAAGATGCAAACAACAACTACACGACGGCCAACTGCCATTTTATGATATTTGCAACAGGCGGTATCGGAAGGGTTTACCAGTTCACGACAAATTCCGCAATTGCTACGGGCGACGGTATTACTTTCGCTTACGAAATGGGCGCAAAGATTAAAAACCTCAGCTATGTACAGTTTCACCCGACTGCTTTCAACAACCGTGCCACAAGAGAGTGTTTTCTGATTTCAGAGGCAGTACGTGGCGAGGGCGCATATCTTCTTAACTGCCATAAGGAACGTTTCATGCACAATTACGACAAACGTCTTGAACTTGCTCCCCGTGATGTTGTTTCCCATGCCATTGTACTCGAGTCACGCAAGCAGAATTCTACTGACTTCTATCTTGATATAAGCTATAAGGACAGCGAGTTCCTGAAAAACCGTTTCCCTATGATTTACAAAAATCTGCTTGAACAGGGCTACGACCTCACAAAAGAACCAGTGCCGATTTTCCCGTGTCAGCATTATCTTATGGGCGGTATTGATGTTGACCAGAATTCCGAAACAACACTCCCTAATCTCTATGCGTGCGGTGAATGTTCACATACAGGAGTCCACGGAAGCAACCGTCTTGCAAGCAACTCGCTCCTCGAAGCACTTGTATTCTCACGCCGTGCCGCTCAAAATATAGCCACAAAACTTGAAGATGTTCCTGCTGATTTCGAGGAGGCTGAATTTGATGCACATATCGGTGCGGAACATATTCCGTCGGGCATACGCACGGAAACAAGAAAAATCATGCAGAACAGCTACTTTGTTATTCCCGACAAAAATGCTGCGGAAAGGGGCGTAAAGCGTGTTGAAGAGATACGCAACGACCTCCTCAGCGGTAAGTATCTCGTCGATGCGGACTATGTTCTTGCAAAGTCAATCGTTACTGTTGCTTATATCATACTCAATGAGGTTATACAATAAAGGAGAAAAATTATGAATTTTGACAGACTTAATCTTTACTATGAGGTTCGTTTAGACGGTATAGAGGGCGAATGCTTTAACTACAGCGTTTATCTTGACGACATTACAGAGGAAAAATACAAGGAAATCTGCAAGGCTGTACACGATTTCCAGAAGTCTTACGAGGAAAAGGATATTTATATGGGCTATTATTCTGTTTCCAGAGAAGATGACAAGATAGAAATTTATCTTGATTTGGGAAATGTTAAGCCTGAATATGAAAATACTTCAATTGATGGCATACTGCTTGCCCTCAACAAAGTATCGGGGATAAAGTCTGTTGTAGTCAATGAAGGTCTTTACGATTTTTAAGGAAAAAAAGTTATGGACAATGAAATGAAATTCGACCTGACAAAATCAATGGGTTTTGATAAGCTCGGACTTTACTACAATATCAGGACGGACGGTCTTGACGGTGAATGTTTTTATTACAGCATTTACCCTGACGGCGACGTTACAGAAGAAAAATACAAGGAAATCTGCAAGGCTGTGGATGATTTCCGCAAGCCTTACGGTGATAAAGATATTTATATGGGCTATCTTGATATTTCCGGTTACGATGACAAGATATTTATTTATCTTGATTTGGGCAATGTAAAGCCTGAATATGAGAATACTTCAATTGAGGGCATTCTGCTTGCCCTGAACACAGTATCGGGAATAAAGTTGGTTGTTGTCAATGAGGGGTGTGAATGTGACATTCCTGACGAATATCTTTAAATAATTATAAAAAGGTGATTTGATTATGAAACTTTTACAGTGCTATATTGATAATATTATCACGACAGCTCTTATGGAGGACATCAACTACATTGACGCTGCTGCGGACAATCTCATTCCGCCGGAGCATAGAAGTTCCGCATATTATGTTGCAAAGGATACGGGCGTTGTCTGCGGTATCGAAATCGCTAAAAGGGTTTTCGACCTCTCAGGCGGTGATGTTGATTTCAGAATACTCATTCAGGACGGTACTAAAGTAAACAAGGGCGATATTATTGCCGAAATGGACGGCAGTACGCTTACACTTTTAAAGGGCGAGAGAACTGCACTGAATATCCTCCAGCATATGTCGGGCATTGCTACGGCAACTAACAAATGCGTGGAGCTGGTTGCAGGTACAAACGCATCTGTTACTGATACAAGAAAAACTCTTCCAGGACTTCGTGCATTGCAGAAATACGCTGTTACGGTCGGCGGAGGAAAAAATCACAGGTATAATCTTTCAGACTGCGCTATGCTGAAAGATAACCACATCGACGCATACGGCGGAATTACTCCGGCTGTGGTTGAACTCCGAAAGAAAATCGGTCACACGGTCAAGATTGAAGTGGAAGTCCGCACGCTCGACGAACTGCGTGAGGCACTTGAAAACAAGGTCGAGATTATCATGCTTGACAATATGGACTGTGACGAAATGAGACAGGCTGTTGAAATCACGGACGGCAAGGCACTCCTTGAAGCGTCGGGAAATATTACGGCGGAAAATATCCGTGCAGTTGCTGAAACAGGCGTGAATATTATTTCGCTCGGTGCGCTTACCCACTCAGTCAGATGTTTTGATATTTCCATGAAAATCAGCAGGAAATAATAAATAACTCCCTTGACATAAAATCAAGGGAGTTTTTGTTTTAATTATTTCAGATAATCTTCAATTGTAGCTGTTCCGCCTGTCGAAGTATACGAATAATAGCCGAGAATAAGGGAAGCGTCAACGGCATCTGTCAGTCCGTCGCCGTTTACATCAGCAGCTTTAGTCATGGCTTCAGTAAAGGTTTTTGTGCCGTTCGTTGAAACCGTGGCGTATTCGTTAAGGATAAGAGAAGCATCATTAGCGTCAATTATGTCGTCGCTGTTCAAATCGCCTGTTGTGACTTTGCTGGTGTAGTCTTCTGAGGGTGCATCGCTGAAAATCTGCACCCAGTACCAGCCATATTTGCTGTCAGGGTCGTATGCGATGCCGACACCGGTATATTTATATACGGAATTTGTTATGTTTTTCCAGTGACCCTCGGAATTTTTCCATAATTCAAATGCTGATTTTGCAGTTCCTGCGCCGCCGAGAACGTTTTCAGCAGCGTTTTTATACAAAAGTTTGTTTTGGTCAATAACTGTTATCCATAAAGTGTCGTCCGGACGTGTGTGTCCCACTCTTTCAATCTGTTCTTCCGCTCTTATCTGCGCTATTTGGCTGATATACGGGTCAACGGTAAGCGGTTCAGCTCCAAGTGTGGCTCTTGCTTCGTTGACAAGCGACATAAACTCATTGACAAGTTCGTCCGTCGATACGGCAGAAGCAGTATTTGCCTTATTTACTGTACCTGAGAATGTGAACAAAGATGTTGACGCAGCAACTACTGCTGCGGTAAAAATGCTTGCTATTTTCCTGATATTCAATATAAACGCTCCTTTTTAATAATGTTAATTATATTATATCACTTCTGTTATCAAATTGAAATAGGTTATGGGTATTTCAGCAGATGTATAAATAAATTTCGGATTAATGCATAAAAAAGTCTGCCCGGAAACGAGCAGACTTTGTAAAATTTTCAGTTATACGAACTGTCTCTTGTGGATTAATCAGAATACATAAGGAAGAGACTTGTATTCGCCGAGGATATATCTCATCATTGCCTTTGCGTCAGCTTCTGTAATTCTTCCGTCCTGGAAACAGTCAGCAGCTTCCATCTGTGCATCGTTGAGGTAAGCGGGTTTACCTTCCTGCTTTTTGCGGAGATATTCAACAAGAGTGATATAATCGAATGTACCGATTGTAGCATCGCCGTCAAGGTCGCCTTCGTCAGCAGGAACGATTACTCTGTCTGTAGGGAGGTACTGACCTTCGTATTCAACGGGGTCCCATTCATTTGTGAAAAGCTGTGACCAGTACCAAGTGTAGCCGCCGTCGCCGTCAGGGTTATAGCAGAGACCGATACCCATGTGAGTATATTCAGGTCTTGTGATTGTAGCCCAATGTTTCGGTGAATCTTTCCACTGCTGCATTGCGCCCTCAGCAGTATTGCTGCCGCCGGCGAGGTTTTCGCCGATATAAGCCCAAGGAATAATATTGTAATCAACAACGTTTGAATAAGACCAGCCGTCAGGTCTTGTATGGCTGAAATACTCTGAAGATTCCTTAGCTCTGATGTCTGCGCATTCCATAAGGTAAGGAGTGCAGTAGAGCGGGTCGAGACCGAGAGCCTCTCTCTCCTGATTTACAAGTATAGCAAGTTCATTAACCATTTCTCTCATACGGGCTTCTGAAAGGTCCTCACCTGATGCAGTTGAAATAGTGAATACTGCTGTTGTGCAAGCCATTACCATTGCGGTAAGGATGCTCACCATTTTTGAATAAAATCTTTTTGCTGTTGCTAACATAACACACACCTCCGAAAAATTTACGCCGGGTTAAACGTTTTGAATTCCCAACCCTTTAATCTATAATTGATTATAGCACACGTTTCTGGAAAATTCAAGGGTTTTTACTTATTTTTGGCATTTTCAACAATAGATTTCGTCGTTTTGCACAACGAATTTTTATACTTTCCGTATAACATATTTTTTAATATATCAAACGGATTGCGATATTATTTTTTTATATACCGCTATATATTGCCTTTATATTGATTTGACCGTTTTTTAAGATTTTTCTTGACATTTCATTGCGCTTGTGATATAATTATTTTCATGTAAGCGTTGACTTCATGTGCATCTCAAATCTTTTGCCATTTCAATATCAGGAAGCTAACATTTGCGATTAATCGTTGTTTGTTCTCTTTCTATGATTTTATTTTATCATGATTTTCCTGTTTTTAATACCCCAAAAAAAAGATTTTTTCCTGTAAATTTACGTCATATATGTTTTTTCAGCGAAAAAGATGCAAAATATTAAGAAAGGAGTAGGCTTGCTATGAGTAATTCAATTAATCCCGAGTTTAAGATAAGAGAGGTAGCCGAGCGAATTAAGCTCACACGTGAGTCAGTAGGTCTCACTCCCGACGAAATGGCTGAAAAATGCGGCGTTTCCTCTTATGAGTATCTTGCTTATGAGGGCGGAGCAAAAGACTTCAGCTTCACTTTTATCTATAAATTCGCAAACGCCTGCGGTATCGACATCACCGACCTTATGGAAGGTGAATCACCGCATATCAACAGTTATGACCTGACAAGAGCAGGGCATGGACTTCCCATTGCACGAAGAAAGGGTCTCAGCTATATGCGTCTCGCTCCGAACTTCCAGAACAAAATCGGAGAACCTTTCCTCGTTACTATACCTTATGTTGATGAGAGGTATAGAGTTCCTCACCCGCACACTCATGAGGGACAGGAAATGGATATTGTTGTAAGCGGACAGCTTAAAGTTCAGGTCGGCGACAATATCGAAATTCTCAACGAGGGCGACTCTATTTATTATGACAGTTCCGAAATGCACGACGAATGGGCTGTCGGCGGAAAAGAATGTAAGTTCTATGCAATTGTTTTCGGTACAAACCAGCCTCAGAGGGTTATTCAGCATATCGAACCTGTTATCCTGCCAGGTGTTACCAATTTCGACCTTGCCAAAGTTGAAAATCCTGTTGCAGACCGTTTTGTCGAGGTTGATACGGACGAAAACGGCGCAATGAAAAATATCCGTTTCAAAAATCTTGAAATTTTCAACTTCGGTTTTGATGTTGTGGACTTCCTTGCAGAAAAAAGTCCCGACAAGACTGCTCTTATATATGTAGCGGACGACATGAGCGAAAGACGTTTCACTTTTGCCGAAATCAAGAAATATTCCAACATGACTGCCAATTATTTCCGCTCAATGGGTATAAGAAAAGGCGATAAGGTCATGCTCGTACTTAAAAGGCACTATCAGTTCTGGTTCTCAATTATCGCACTCCACAAGATTGGCGCAATTGTTATCCCTGCGACAAATCAGCTTGTACAGCACGACTTTACTTACAGATTTAAGGCAGCTGATGTCAAGGCTATTGTCTGCACTGCTGACGGCGACGTTGCACATCAGGTTGACCTTGCCGTTGACGAATGCGGTATGAAAATTATGAAGATGATTGTCAAGGGTGAGCGTGACGGCTGGTTCAGTTTCGACGAAGGCATAAAGGGTTGCAGTGATGTATTTGAACGTCCCACAGACCCGAAAGAACTTTCCTGCGGTTACGACACAAATCTTATGTACTTCACTTCAGGTACAACAGGTTATCCGAAAATTGCAGCACACAGTCATCTTTATGCTCTCGGTCACTTCGTTACCGCACGTTACTGGCACAACGTCGACCCGAACGGCATTCACTTCACTATTTCTGATACAGGCTGGGGCAAGGCTCTCTGGGGAAAACTCTATGGACAATGGCTCAGTGAAACGTGCGTTTTCGTTTACGACTTCGAGCGTTTCCATGCAGACAAAATCCTGCCGATGTTCAAAAAATACGGTATCACTACTTTCTGCGCTCCGCCGACTATGTTCCGTTTCTTTATTAAAGAGGACTTGTCAAAATACGACCTCAGCAGTATCAAGTATGCTACTGTTGCAGGCGAGGCACTCAATCCCGAAGTATATAATCAGTTCCTGAAAGCAACAGGAGTTAAACTTATGGAGGGCTTCGGTCAGACAGAGACTACTCTTGTTATCGGCAACTTTGTTGGTATGGTTGCACGTCCCGGCTCTATGGGCAAGCCTAATGTTCAGTACGATGTTGATATTGTCGACGCAGACGGTAATCCTGTAAAACCTGGCGAAACAGGCGAAATTGTTATCCGTACTGATAAAAATACTCCCCCTGGACTGTTCCTTGGCTATTATAAAGATGAGGAAAAGACCAAAGAGGCGTGGAACAACGGCATCTACCATACTGGCGATACTGCTTACAAGGACGAGGACGGCTATTACTGGTATGTCGGACGTGTTGACGATGTAATCAAGTCGTCGGGCTACCGTATCGGACCATTCGAGATTGAAAGCGTTATCATGGAACTTCCATATGTCCTTGAATGCGGTGTAAGTGCTGCCCCCGACCCTGTTCGTGGACAGGTTGTAAAGGCTTCAATCGTGCTTGTAAAGGGTACTGAAGGTACTGAAGAACTCAAGAAGGAAATTCAGGACTATGTAAAGAAGCATACTGCTCCTTATAAGTACCCACGTATTGTTGAATTCCGTGACGAACTGCCTAAGACTATCAGCGGTAAAATCCGCCGTGTTGAACTTAAAGGTTAATTATTCTAATCAGCCGTAGAATTTTCTGCGGCTGATACATTATATATAGGAGAATATATGTTAGACAATAAATCAATTGCCGAACTTGAAAATATAGAATGTATAGACTGCGGTTTGGATTCTTATGTTGTGAGGACAAGTCTGAATGCACTGAAAAAGCCTTTGAATCAGCTCAGTATTGAGGAAGTAAGACTGCTTATTACTCAGAAAATTGGTGTGAAATATCTGCTTCCCGTTGCGGTCAGTGCTTTGGAAGATGACTTGTTTCAGGAAGTTACATATTATGACGGCGATTTGCTGAATGCTGTGCTTAATCTTCCGATGTCATTTTGGAATGACAATAAAGATGAGTATGAAAAAATGTGTGTTCTTATTAAAAGTAATTATTCTAAAATACAAAGTGCTGAATTTATTGACAAAAAGTTTTTAGTAAACTGGGAATAAAAAGGAGGATTATTTATGACTTTAGCTGAACTTGAAAAATCCCTTGATGTGAAATTTCCGAAAAGATTTCATGAAATCTATGAAACAGGTGCTATGGAATGGATAGAAGTCGGAAGTGAGAAGTTTGACGCAAACAGGGAACACTATCTCAATGACCCGAAAGCTTTTCTTATGCTTTACTGCGACTGTGAGCCTGCTTTTTTTGAGGATATACCTGATTTGATAGAAACTCTGAATGAAATGCTTGTGTGGCGTAAGGAAGATATTAATGAGGAACTGAATGAAAAATACAGGCTTATTCCGTTTGCAATGAATGGTGGCGGTGATATGTACTGCTTTTTGCATGAAAAGGGTGTGGACGAGCCAAAAGTTATAATGTATGCCCATGATACTTGGGATTTGCCTGATATTATTGGCAGGGATTTCGACGAATTTCTGTATATAATGATGATTTCGTGTGCTGCAAATGCTGCCGACGAGGAGGACTTCTCCGAACTGGAGGGAGAACAGTGGAAAAATAATCTCGGCTACCTTCTGCCTGAGTACCGGAAGAAGATTACTGAAAGCACTCCCGAAAGACTTGCTGATTTCTACTGGGCAATTGATTTTGAAGAGGCAGAAATTTTTAGTTAATATATATAAGGAGAATTTTTATGACTTTAGCTGAACTTGAAAAATCCCTTGATGTGAAATTCCCGAAAAAGTTCCACGAAATCTACGAAACGGGTGCTATGGAATGGCTGGAAGTCGACGGCGAGAAAGAAAACAGAGACTTCTATATGAATGACCCTGATGCCTTTTTTGTGCTTTCCGGTGACCCTTTTCCGATTTCCTTTGAGAGTATTCCTGAATATATCAGGGAACTTTATGATGCTATTGAATTTCATGAAAAGCTTATGAATGTCAGACTTGACGAAAAGTTCAGATTTATTCCTTTTGCAATGAACGGCTATTTTGATTATTATTGTTTTATGTACGAAAAAGGTTCGGACGAGCCGAAAATTGTAATGGTCGAACACAATCTACGCTATAATCCTGAGATTATCGGCAGGGATTTTGATGAATTTCTTTATCTTATGATGCTGTCATGCGTTGAATATGTTGTCGAAGAGGCTGAGTTTTTCGGTGATGATGCGTATTTCTCGGAACTGGAGGGCGAACAGTGGAAAAATCATCTCGGCTGGCTTCTGCCTGAATACAGAAAAATTATCACAGAAAGTACTCCCGAAATGCTCGCCGATTTTTATCGTTCATGTTCACTTGATTTTTACTCAGGCTCAATTGCTTTTGATGAGATAGAAATATTTTGTTAAATATAAAAAATATATCGCAGTTCCTGAAATTTTTCTTCGGGAACTGCTGATTTCTGCCGAAATATCGGGAAAAGTTGCCCGAAAAAATTTTTTTGAAAAATTTTCAAAAAACTCTTGACAAATCCAAAAAGTTGTGATATAATAATATACGTCGTCAGGGACAGAACAAAACCGAACGACATGAATAAAATGGCAATGCGGGGGTTTAGCTCAGCTGGGAGAGCATCTGCCTTACAAGCAGAGGGTCACAGGTTCGAGCCCTGTAGTCCCCACCACATTGGCCCGGTAGTTCAGTTGGTTAGAACGCTAGCCTGTCACGCTAGAGGTCGTGAGTTCGAGCCTCATCCGGGTCGCTATTTTATGCCTCTGTAGCTCAGTCGGTAGAGCAGGGGACTGAAAATCCCCGTGTCGTTGGTTCGATTCCGACCGGAGGCACTTTATGCGGATTTAGCTCATCTGGTAGAGCGCCACCTTGCCAAGGTGGAGGTAGCGAGTTCGAGCCTCGTAATCCGCTCCAGAAGTACTGGGGTAATAACCTTGGTATTAAAGCAATCCCGAAGCAATAGTTTCGGGATTTTTTCTTTATATACAAAATATTTATTCGGACGGTGAATATATGTCATCAACTAAGGAATATCACGATTTTATCATGGAACAGCTTTCAGAACTTGAAAATGTCAGAAGCCGTAAAATGATGGGCGAATACATTATATATTACAAAGAAAAGATTGTCGGCGGAATTTATGATAACAGGTTTCTTGTAAAGCCAACAAAATCCGCAAGAAATTTTATGCCTGATGCTCCGCTTGAATTGCCTTATAAAAATGCAAGGAAAATGCTCCTTGTTGAAAATATTGATGACAGACAGTTCCTTGCTGATTTGCTGAATGCTATGATTGAAGAATTACCTGAAATTAAGAAAAAGAGGTGACTTATGGAAGTGGAAATGCGTTATGCTGTCCTGATTGATGCGGACAATGTTGCACCGAAATACACAAGAAATATTCTCGACGAACTTTCAAATTACGGAATTGCTACATATAAGAGAGTTTACGGCGACTGGACAAGGGTGAACCTTGCCGGCTGGAAAAATATGGCGCTGGACAACGCTATAACGCCTGTTCAGCAGTACAGCTACACAACGGGCAAAAATGCGACAGATTCAGCCATGATTATTGACGCTATGGACATTCTTTATTCCAACAATGTGGACGGATTTTGCATTGTTTCGAGCGACAGTGACTTCACAAGGCTTGCAATTCGTTTGAGAGAGTCAGGCAAGCACGTAATCGGCATGGGTGAGAAAAAAACTCCGAAGCCGTTCAGCACTGCCTGCAATTCGTTTAAATATCTTGAAGTTCTTGCTGAAGAGGAAGTTCAGACGAATGACAGCGACAAGGTGGAACTGAAAACACTGGAGTCCGCTATTATCCGAATTATAGCTGAAAATGCCAATCTCGAAGAGGAAATCAATATCGGCGAACTCGGCAGCCGTCTGCAAGGTCGCTACCCCGATTTCGACGTGAGAAATTATGGGTACTCAAAATTTTCACAGTTTCTCAAGGACTTTGACTGTCTGAATTTCCGGCAGGTCGGGAGCAGTATACTTGTTTCACAGAAGTCAAAAGAGAACGATTTGCGGAAAGTCGAGGGAATTCTGTCGGCTATTGTGCGGACTGGTGGAACAAAGGGCTATAATCTCGGCGAACTGAAAAAGCAGCTTTGCCTGAAAATCCCTGATTTTGACATAAAAACGTATGGTTATTCAAAATTCAGCCGGTTTATAGAGAACCTTTCGGGTTTTAATATTAACAATAATACTGTTTTTATCGTCAAAAATGACAAAAAGTGACGAAAATCGGGCAGAATATTTTACTTGACAAATGTGAAAATGTGTGATATAATAATAAAGCTGTCGGACGAGAGCAAAAGGAAGCGTTCTCCTGAGGATACATTTTCCTTATGGAATGAAGCAGACTTAAAAAATCACAAATTTTTTGAAAAAAGTTTGAAAAAGTACTTGACAAATTGAAAAATATGTGATA
>CAYWPN010000027.1:0-26551 GCA_964460175.1 uncultured Alistipes sp.
GTCCGTCCGACAGCTTTATTATTATATCATGTATTTTTTCATTTGTCAAGTAAAATATTCTACCCGATTTTCGTCACTTTTTGTCATTTTTGACGATAAAAATAAAAGTGCAGTTCAAAACTGCACTTTATATATTTCATTAAAGAACGAAATCAGACATATTTGTACCCAATATCTTGCCCGCTCTTATAGTGTCAACATCAACGCCCTTTTCCTCAAGTTCGTCAAGAGTAGTCGGATAAGTGCCGATATATCTGTCCGTTGCTGAACGAGCGCAGGCAACTGACATAACTTTGTAGTCCCTGACATAAATTCTGTACACAAAATCATCTTCGTTAATAATTTTATTTATCTTCTCAGCAACTTTTTCATTCCATTCCAAAGCCTTAGCGTCCCAGTTTGATGTATCGGTGATTGCATTTCCGCCGGCATCTGTCATATAACCTGCATTGCCGTCCCAATAATAATACCATTCTGTAGTTGCGCTGATAAAAGTTCCGTCTTCAGCTGTAATATCCACAACATTTCCGAAAATATATTTATTCACAGTTCCTCTTTCGGCAGGGTCATCAATATAGTCGTTCATATAACGTCTTTCGGAAAATTTCATATCAGTGACGACGGTCTGTGCGGCGTTGAGGACGGTTTTTGCCTTGAGATTCTGACTTCTTGTTCTTGCTCTCTGCATATAATATCCCCATGATGGAATAAGCACGCCTGCCAGTATTCCGATGATTGCAATAACTATGATAAGCTCAATGAGCGTGAAACCCTTTTTTCTCATATAAACTCCTCCCGAATTTAAACTTATATATATTATAGCAAATTATTAACAATTTGTCAACAATATTTGCTTAGAAAATCTGCCCAATTTTTGAGATTGTTTTTTGTGCATTATTCAAGAATTTCAACAGCCTTTGCAACCTGAATATCGTCCTCCGTACCTATAAGTTCGCTGTCCATTTCAACAGTAATATCGGGAGCAATGCCGACACCATGCCAGCATTCCATGTCGCCGACAGTAAAATATCCTGCTGTGTAGTGCAGTTTTCCGCCGTTGCTGAGGTTTTCTTCTTTCTGAAAGATACCCTTTCCGAAAGTATTCGTTCCGACAGTAGTTACATTTCTGCCGTACTGCATACACATCGACGTAAAAATTTCCGCAGCACTCGCCGTATTTTCATTGACGAGAACGACAATCGGCGCATCGACAGCCCCGTCCTCAGTGGAATAGACGTAATCCTCACCGTTATAATTATGAGTAACAAATTCGCCCTTATCGACGAAATAATCGAGCGACTGTATCATGAGTTCATTCGCACCGCCGAAGTTGTTGCGCAAATCTATGATAAACTTATCCGCACCGCCGACTTCCTCCATTGCAGTTGACATATTTGCTACGGAAAGTTCATAAAAGCATTTGATTTTAATATAGGCTATATCTCCGAGCATTTCCCTTTCAACCTCACGGATAATCTCATTGTCACGCCTGAAAAGGAGTTCAAAAGTTTCTCCGTCACGGCGCACAGTGAGATTTACTTCCGTATCCTGCTTGCCAAGAATTTTATTTGCGTAATTCTCGTAGCCCTGTTCGGAAATGCTGACACCGTTGATATGCGTAATAACATCACCTGTTTTCAGTCCCTGATTATCTGCGGCGAGACCCTCTGTAACCTCTGTAAGAAGAATATTTCCGTCGTCCGAAACATCAATCTGAAAACCGCTTGCAACCGCCGTTCCTGCGGTATTGACATAATTCGTCTGAGTTTCAATTTTATCAGCATTATATGCCTCATAATAGTAGGTGTACTTATCACCGCCGCCGTTGAGATAGCCGTTGATTTTGCCGATTTCAGCGGATTTATCGTCAAAATCGGGGTTGCCCTTTTCGGCGATGATTTTCCTGCACTCTTTTATAATGCTGTCCTCACCGCCCGAACTGCCCATACAGAACCAGCATATTCCTGCGGTGACGGCGGAGCAGACAAGCCCCGTCGCAATATACGGCGTTATTTTATCAATATTCATATTTTTCTCCATATAAAAAACCTCTCTCACGAAGAAAGAGGCTTTTGTGTTTGCTTTTAGCTTTTGTGTTTGCTTTTAAATTTTACTCAACCTTACCAGCAACTGTTTCGTAAGCATGACCACTAGGAACTGTTCCCTGACCTACTTTGTCTTTTGTGTCATTGTCCAGTTTTGCACCTGCTGCAACAGCAATAGCATCTACAAGAGCATCTGCTGTATTATCACTGTAGCCGGTATAATTGTCTGAAGTAACAACGCCTGCCGGATATGTACCTGTGTATGTTGAATCAGTAGCAATAGCAACTGCAACACAAGAACCGTTTGCAATAGCAGCCTGAGTGCCTTTCTTTACTTTATTGATATCTGCAAAGAAATTGCTTACCTTTTTTGAAACCTTATCCAAATTACTCTGAATATCATCATCGTCGTCAGCAGTAGTATAAGTCCATGTAGTTGTACCGCCCTGACAGTCAAGAATGTAATCTCCGCCTACGTCAATGCCTTCTTCGTCAAGTTCTGTAAGAGCTGAGTTGATAGCCTTGTAAACAGAAGCAGCAGTAGAGTTAGCAGATGAGAGCTTTGACTTTCTTACGTAACCAAGCATAGTCGGTACGAGGATAGCTGCGAGTACACCGATGATAGCAATAACAACGATAAGCTCGATAAGGGTAAAACCTTTCTTTGTAGTTTTCATAATGAAAACCCTCCTTTATAAAATTTCTTGTGCCGAAGCACTTACGGGGAAGGCATCTTTTTTTCCCTCTCCCCTTTCCGTAATTATAGTATACCACTTCATTCACAAAATGTCAATAGTTTATTGAAAAAAAATTCTTGATTATCTCATTTTTTACACCCGAACGGTGAATAGCCGTTTATTTTTTGTTATTTTCGTCAATATGCACAAATTTTATTAATAAATCAAAAATTATAACAATATATGTCAACATATTTAACAGGTTTATTGTATATTAACAAGTATATATTACTTTTTGTATAACGGATTTCAGTTCTGCTTTATTTACCGTCCGAAAATTTATTCTGGCTGTTTACATTCTGTAATAAAAAATCAGCGGAATTTATATTCCGCCGATTTCAGTAATTTAATTCATACCGCCTGTGGGATTACCGCCCATCTGACCGAGAAATCTGTAGAATTCCTGTTTGTCCTGACATTTTTCGAGTGCGTCAACTTCGTTGATAGTACCCTTTGCAGTATGGCGGGCAAGTTCCTGGTCGAGCGACATCATGCCCTGCTGTTTACCTGTCTGGATAGCGGACTGGATAAGGTGGATTTTGTTGTCACGAATCATTGCTGCGATAGCGTCGGTAACGTTGAGGATTTCCATAACGGCAATACGTCCTGAACCGTCTTTTTTCGGGATAAGCGTCTGAGAAATAACGCCGACAAGGTTATTTGCAAGCTGTGTACGTATCTGCTGCTGCTGATGTTCAGGGTAAACGTCGATAATACGGTTGATAGTATCAGCGGCAGAAGTTGTATGAAGTGTGGACATAACAAGGTGACCTGTTTCAGCGGCAGTTACGGCAGCCTGAATTGTCTCGAAGTCACGCATTTCTCCTACGAGGATAACATCGGGGTCTTCACGGAGTGCCGCACGGAGCGCAAGGGCAAATGACGGAACGTCGTCACCGATTTCACGCTGGTTAACCATACATCTTTTATGTTCGTGAACATACTCAATAGGGTCTTCGACAGTGATGACATGGGCAGAACGGTTGAGGTTTACAAAGTCAATCATACCTGCGAGCGTTGTGGATTTACCGGAACCGGTAGGTCCTGTTACAAGCACAAGTCCACGTGGGCGCATGGCAAAATCCGCAAGAATAGGCGGAAGACTTAAATCTTCCAGTGTAGGAATATCATTACGGAGCAGACGTATAGCAATGGCAGGCTTGCCCTTCTGGAAATACACATTTACACGATGACGGTAGCCGCTTTTCGTCTGGAATGAAAAGTCGGTATCGATGTGGTTGTTAATCTGTGTCTGCTGACCTTCGTTAGTCATCTGCGCAACTATGTCCATTATTTCCTCTTCGTCCATTTCTGGATACTGAGTGCGCATGGTTCTGAGTGCGCCGTTGAGACGTACAACGGGTGCGATAGCGTTTGTGAAGTGCAAGTCAGAGCAGCCGAGAAGTCTTACTTCGTCGAGTATTCTGTGAATGTTGATAATTCCCATAAAATTTTCCTCCTGAGTATATTATACAGTAAATGTTGAACGCACAAGTTCGTCGATAGAAGTCTGTCCAGCCTGAACGAGTACAGAAGCGTTGTCACGGAGCAGTTTTGTACCATTAGCCTTTGCGGCCTTTTCGATTTCCTCTTTTCCGCCGCCGGCAGCAATAATAGCGGAAACCTTAGCGGTACAGTGGATAATCTCATGAATAGCAGTTCTGCCCTTGTAACCTGTATTGTTGCAGTTCGGACAGCCGACAGGTTCATATATTTCGATTGATTCTGGAATGCCCATAAGTTCATTTTCCTCTTCTGTAGACATACGGGGCTGTTTGCACGCCGGACAAAGTACTTTAATAAGTCGCTGTGCAATAACGCCGATAAGGGAAGTAGCAACCATATACGGAGCAACGCCCATGTCTACGAGACGGACAACAGTTGAAGCAGCGTCGTTTGTATGAAGTGTGGAAAGAACAAGGTGACCTGTGATAGCGGCACGGATACCGATGTCGGCAGTTTCCGAGTCACGCATCTCACCTATCATAACAATATCAGGGTCCTGACGGAGAATAGAACGAAGAGCGGCTGCGAATGTCATACCTGCTTTCTGGTTAACCTGACACTGATTAATTCCGTCGATAGCTTTTTCGACAGGGTCTTCAACGGTAACAACGTTAACGTTAGGCTTTGCGATTTCACCGAGTGCGGCATAAAGAGTTGTTGTTTTACCTGAACCGGTAGGACCTGTTACAAGTACAACGCCGTGCGGTACACGGAGCATTGACTCAAACAGCTGATAGTTGTAATCCGACATACCCAGATCGGTGATTTTTCTGAGGGCAATCTGACCTGTTGAAAGAATACGGATAACTATCTTTTCACCGTGAACCATAGGAAGCGACGACACACGGACATCAAGCGTACAGCCGTCAACAATCTGAGTGAAACGGCCGTCCTGAGGTATTCTCTTTTCGGCGATGTTCATACCGCTGATAAGCTTAAAACGTGTTGCAAGCGCACTCTGTACGGCTGATGAGATACTCATAAGCTCAACAAGGTCGCCGTTTACACGGATACGTATTCTTGTATATTTCTCAAACGGCTCGATATGAATATCGGTAGCGTCCGCACGGTATGAGTTTTCAATAATAGTAGTAGCAAGCTTTACTATAGGAGCAGACTCAACTCTGTCTCTTGATTCCTCTTCCTCTGCCGACATCTTGTCGCCCGCAAGTGCCATAACACTGTCAACAACGCTGTCAACGTTCTGCATGGAATAACATTTACCGATAGCCTTGTTGATTGCAGTGGTAGTTGCAAGTACAGGAACAGTGTCCATACCTGTTGAAACTTTAATATCTTCCAGAACTATGAAGTTTACAGGGTCATTTGTTGCGACTGTGAGACGTTTTCCCGTTACAGCAATTGCAATAACCGTATGCTTTCTCGCAAGCTGTTCAGGAACTTTCTGCACTGCATCTGTGTTGATGTCAATGTTGTCAAGGTCAACATACTGAACTCTCAGCTTGCCGGCAAGTGCCTTTGTGAAATTGATTTCAGTCATGAAACCGAGTTCAACAACGACATCACCGAACTTTTTAGAACCGTTTGACTCTTTCTGAGTTTCAAGAACTTTTTGCAGCTGTTCTGCTGTAATCAGTCCCTGACCGACTAAGTAGTCACCTATTCTTTCGTTTCTCATATACAAACCTCCGCTTATTTTTAGGATTACCCGAAAATAATTTCGGCGTAATCTCAAATTATACTTGAAATTTTTAAAATATATGTTATAATAATATTATGTCAATAACTTTAATGTAAAGGAGGTAAAAAATCATGTTTGGATTTGAAAATATGCTTCATGACGAATTCATGGAACTTCCGTTCAAAATCATGTTTTTAACCATCGTATTTCTTTTTGGCATATGCATAGGAAGTTTTCTGAACGTTGTAATAATCAGACTTCCACGACATGAGTCGCTTATCAAAAGAGCGTCGCACTGCATGACGTGCGGAACAAAAATCAGACCTATTGATTTAATTCCTGTTTTCAGCTGGATTTTCCTCAAAGGAAAGTGCCACAGCTGCGGAGAAAAAATCTCGCCACGCTATCCGGTTGTGGAAAGTCTGAACGGCATTATGTATGTACTGACGTTCATTATACTTGATATTAATGCTAAAGCCATAATAACCTGTTTTCTTATGTCTCTGCTGATAGTTGTAGGGTTCATGGACTGGGACACAAGAGAAATCGATATGATAGTAGTCGGTCTCATATTTCTGCTTGCAGTTCCTGCTGCCATTTTCACAGATGACGTGGAACTCACCAGCCGCATAATCGGCGCATTTGTTATCAGCGTTCCTTTCTTTATAATAGGAGAGGTAAGCCGTCCGATTATAAGAAAGAAATTTGGTGATGATTTCCGTGCGATTGAACTGGGCGACACAATTCTTATGTTTGCCGCAGGCGCACTTCTCGGAACACAGGCTGTTATCGTTTCAGCATTGATTGGCATTGTCATTGCCGCAGTAGGCGGAATTATTCTCAAAGCAGTAACAAAAGATTCAACATTTCCTTTTGGGCCATGGCTTTCAATCGGAATTGCCGTTGCAATGCTATGGGGAAATCAGATTGCGCAATGGTACATAGGACTTCTTGCATATGAACAATAAAATTACAGGCAGCAGCATTTATTTGACTGCTGCCTGTTTTTATCTGCTTTTAAGAGAAATTCCACTCAGTGTCGTTGATTTCAGTGGGAACGGTAAATATCATATAGATGTCATTTGAAGTTCCCTCTGTTATTCTTCTGAACGGGTCGGCACGGAGATTGCTTGTAACAGCCTCAATTGCAGGAGTGCCTCCGCTTGCAATTACATTTCCGTCTGTGTCAAGCATTTTACCGTCCTCGTTAAGCTTTATACGATAATATTTTACAGCTTCAGAACTGTTTTTCTTCTGCAACTGAACATTTTTAAGTGTCATACCAACTGAACTCATAGCGGCAGGAGACCTGAATGCAGTGAAGTTTTCAGTAACCGCACTTGTTCCCTCGCCTACTGTGTACGAAACGTCAGTCTTATTGACAAAAGCTCCGCTGTCATCTTTTTCATTATTGAAAGACACAACATTCACAACAAACTGGTACTCATTTACGCTGTCGCTGATTACTGAACTTGAAGCATCGAGCATTTTATTAAGTCTGCTGTAGAAGTATTTTGCATTTGCATCTTCTGTAAGACCGTAGTCCGCAGGATTTGTAATCGGGTCGAAAGTATACATACCAAGCTGATAGTAATAGGAATAATCCTTGAAATGCTCATCATTTATAACAGATACATTTTCTGATATAAGAGAAACAGTTGAATTAGGAAAATCTACACCATCATAAGTACCATATGTCACTTTTCTGACCTGCGTATATCCTGCATCTTTGATTTCATCTCCGGACATACCTGTAACATCAACTTCATTGTATGCCCCGTCTATATATGCAATTCCAGGTCTTCCCTGACCTGCTGTAAACTTGTAAACGCTTTCATAAATCCCGCCAGCCTGAAGAGGACCGCCGTCATCATTTATCAGCTTGAGTACATGAACCTTTCCTGTAAGGCTTGCAAGATTTTCATCAACAGCACCGTCATAGTAAGTGTCAATAAAATCTCTTACAACAGTTGCTTCGTCTGCACCGTTGAGACCTTTTTCATATACATTTATATTCTGTGCATGGCGGATAGATTTTGAAATATACTCGCCGATATTATCGACATAAGCCGATGTACGCTCTTTTATCGAAGTTTTTGACATTACCTTTGACACAGGGTCAATGAATGACATAACAAGTGTCATGATAACACTGAAAATTGCCAGAACGATAATAAGTTCGATAAGAGTGAAACCTTTTGCGGTTGTTTTTTTCTTATTCAAATCAATACCTCCGTTCTGTTACGTTGTCGGCGCAGTTGTCGGCTGAGTTACAGCCTCAAGGTCAACGATATACTGCATATTCAAATCACCGCCGAGTTCGTTTTTGTCTATAACAGTTTCATTGCCTTCTGCATCTGTAACGACTTCCGTCGCAGGCTCGCCTACTTTATAAGCATTGCCTCTCAGTTCAGCGGAAAACGACTGGTCGCCTGCACCGTTTCTTTCAACACGGATTTCAACATTTGTTGCAATCTGCTCTCCTGCGCTTTTATGTCCGACTTCTGCAACAGGTGCCTGCTGTACAGTCTTCTGATTTACATTCTTTGCAGACTTCAGATACATATTAATAGTGCTTGAAGTCTGCACAAGAACGAGAGTCAGAACAGAAAGGATAGCAAGAGAAATAATAATCTCCATAAGGGTCATACCCTTGAAAGTCTTTCTTTTTTTCATTGCTCTCCCTCCTTAATACTCATCATAGTAGAGAATTCTGTAGTTGAATGCATTCTCGCCTGAGCCTGCACCGCCGCCGCCGCCGCTTGAACTATCTGTAACATAAATTACACTCAACTGGTTCGGGATTGTTACATCTTTTGCGTTAAGACAGCCGATAACATACTGACAGATGTCGTTGCTTGTAGAACCATCAGGTTTCTTGATGTCAATATCGTTATAGTAGATATTGCTGAAACTGTATGCTCCTTCTGTACCGCTGAACTGTACTTTAAGATTAGGCGAAATGATGTTTGCTGTAAGAAGTCTTGTGTTTGAACTTGAAAGAAGTGAACCTTTTCCTCCATAGATGTTAACTCTCGGTTTACCCAGAGTTTCAAGTTTCAAATCGCCGTCTGAAGAACCATAACTCATTGTCTGATTGTTATACTTTGCCATTTCACTGAGATAGCTTGTTGTAGCAAGTCTTGTCTTGTCAAGTTTCATTACACCGCTTGCACTGCCATCTGTTGCCTGAATGTCAGGAGTATTGTTGTAAATATAGAAGTTAACAACACTTCCGGGATTGCTGTCATTGATGATAATATTGCCGCTGCTGGCAATGCTGAGTTTTTCAATAACAATATAAATTTCCTGTCCGGCAGGGTCAATTATAATTGACTTACCGCCTGTATCAGAAGTTGACAGATTAAGAATACAGCTTTCAGTAATGATAGCAGCACGGGTATCTCCAAGGTTGGACGCATCGCCTGTTGTACCGTCCTTTTTCTGCCAGCTTGGTCCGCCATGTATTGCTTTTCCGGTATATGTAGCCTCTTCATATTTACCGGTATTCACATCAATATCTACGGCTACCTTATTATTATACTCAATAATCTGAAGTGTATCTGTAAATCTCTTGCTGCTGCTGTCATCAATGACTTTCTTGAAATCTTCGGGCATTACTTCATGACTGTACGGGTTTGCAACAGTATTAAGAACTTCGTCCATTTTCTTGACAATCTGTGTTTCTTCCTTTGAAATGCCGCTGATTGTGTCTATACCAAGTATTACGTTTCTTTCAGCATATTCAGGATAAATATCACCATAAGTTGCGAGGTCGCTTATAGGGAATGACTTCGGAGCAGCAACGTCCTGAGAAACGATTGTTTCTGTCTTGATTTCGTACCATACAGATGTACTTCCCTCATCATAGCCGAGACCTGAAAGAGTTGACATCATATTGCCTGTATCTGAACCGTCAAAAGCAGGAACTGTTCTGTATGCGTTAATTCTTTCGTGTGTGTTCTTGTCTACATAATATTCTCTTTCATTTGTGGGTACTGATTTTGTAACATATTCACCCTGAACATCGTCCCATACAGTTTCAACATAGTAATAATCAACATTATTATCTATATTTCTTGGTCTGGTATCGCCCCACGGATATTTTCCATACGGATTAGCTTCTTTGACAAGCCAGTTCTTTATATCAATACCATTTGCATTCCATTCATTAATGTCAGTATAATTAACAAATGCATGACCTTCACAATCATCAGGATTGAAATCATCTTTCCATTTATAGTAGAATATTACACCATTACTAGCCCATTCGTCAAAAAGACCTTTCCATTCTGTACCGCCCCAAGGAGTATCTATCTTCTTTGCAGGATATTCCAGATAATAACGATGTTTGTTTTCAACCTTTTCAGCGTCAGGGTGGTCAGCAGGATTTGAATGTTCAATTGTGTTTACTTCCTTGTATTTCGGGTCTGTTGTAATACCAGCATCAAGACCTGTTGCCTTGCTTGCATCACAGTAAAGCTTGCTTTCCTCGCCTGTGAACTTGAGTTTAGCACCATTCTCAATTGTAAGCTTACCGCCTACAACAAGGTCGCCCTTGATTGTAGTATTTGCAGATATTGTGCAGTCTCCCTCAACACGAACATCTCCGTCAATAATCATATTGCCCAGTATAAGATTTCCCTTTGAGAAGATACTGCTTGCTTTTTTATCTTTCGGGTCAGAAGAAACAGCTTTATTTATAACAGAACCCACCCATGAATAAAGCTTTCTGGGACTGCTTGGCTTGATTATACTTGTTTTCTTTTCATTCATGAGGTATAAATCGCCGTCGATTTTAAATTTATCGCTGGCAACACCATCAGCAATCATATTTCCGCAGAAGATATTAAGAGGATAATGTTCAGTTTCAATCTCAGAAGCGTTTCCGAGCGGAATAGCACTGCCTGTGATTGTTCCGTCGATATAGATGTAAGGGATTTCATTAAATTTGATGTCTGTTGAATCAATGTTTTTGAAAACATATTTTAAATGGTCGCCTGCGTTTGTACTGCAATCCATATCTCCCCAGACTGTTATGCCCTTTCCTTTGCCTGAGAAAATAAATCCCGACCAGTTTTCAATATACATATTATTGTTTACATAAAGGTCAGTTTCAGCAAAAGCATCGCTGTTGTAAAGTACAAATGCAGTTTTGTTCTTATCACTTGAATTATAAGGAGCAAACTGTCTGTAGATTGTCTTGTCTGTTGTCCAGTCATTGTACTTTGCATCGCTTACATTGCCGCTTGTATCAATTACAGTTCTGTAATCGTAATTATAGAACATAGCACCTGCAACGTCAGATGTACCTTCCTGATAACCTTCTGTGCCGTTGTTGTTTTCGCCAAGTCTCGGGAGGCTGATATAAGAACCGCCATAAAGATTAGTCTGACAGGAGAGGTCTGCACCGGCAGTGGTAACAAATCCTGCACCGCCGCCGCTGCCTTTGTCGCCTTCAGCGGGCGGCTGTTTTACGATATAGGCAGATGTTGTCGAGTCATTGCCTGCCATTGAAACGGTAGATGTGAACCTGATAATATCTCCGTCAACCCACTCATTTTTGTCTGAATCATAGAATTTTTTCTGTCCTGCATACTCAATGCTTACGGGAGAAATATCTCCATATCTTCCTGCATTCGGCACTGTCGAGCCAAGCTGAACATTAACCTCAAATTCGCTGCTTGCATCATCTTTCTTGATTGCAGAAACAGCGTTGCCGAAAGTTGAGTTTGCCTCCATAGCCTTTATAGCAGCGTCAACTACAGTACGTGAAGTTACGCCTGTCTGTGCCGTCGAATAATTAACGTGCGCTCTGTTGTTGGCTGCCGTTGCCAGTGCAAGTGTACCGAACAGGAACACAATGAGAAGAGACATTACACAAACGACTGTCAGCAGAACCGAACCACGCAATTTTCTATTCTTTTCTCTTTTAATCATAGTTAACCGCCTTTCAAGTTATCTTATGTTTCTCATAACTATGCGAATGGCAAAATTATTATTTGTTAAGATTAGGTTGTGCAAGGTCGTAAACAGAGTAAATTGAAATAACAAACTGTGCAGTTGGAAGATTTTCTTCTTCATCGTCATCTCCGGAATTATCTTCCTGCTCCTTGATTTCAATATTGCTGAGTGTTACGCTGTTGATGATAATAGTTTCTTCCTGCTCTTCAATAGCTGACATATAGTTCCAGATGTTTTCCTTGTCCTCCGCTGTAACCATAATTGAATACTGAGCAGCAAGTACGCTTTCCTGAGTTCTTGCGGAAATTGCATTGCTTTCAACTCTCTCTTCAGCATTTTTAGCCTGCTGTTCACCATTAAGGTCAGCCTGTGCAAGCTGGTCTTCTGCGAGGAATGTAGGAGTGAAGTAGTAGTAGTTAAGCGAACCTGTACCGAGGTCTGCTGTAGAAAGTGTCATAACCTTTACTTCATTTTCCTCTGCAAAATGCTGCATATACTGGTCGACTTTTCTTGCATTCATGATGTCCTCCCTGTTAACGAAAACAGATGAGAGTTCATTTGTATCATTGCATACAGCAGTGATGTCTTCCTTAAGCGGTTCGATTTCCGCAATCAGATTGTCAACCTCTGCTTTCTGCGTTTCAAGGTCGGCAAGAGTAGCCTTGTTTGTTTTAATTTCCTCATTCTTTGGCTTGATGAGAAGGAAAAATCCTGCGATAAGAATAGCAAGTGCAAGCAGAATACCAAGAATGACCAAGTCTCTGTAATTAAGTTTCATTTCAATCTACCTCCTTATTCTGCTTCAGCTTCTGAAGATGTATCATCAGCAGGCTTATAAGCACTTTCTCTTCCGTTAATGGCAACTGTTACGCTGAATGTAGCTGTTTCGGTTTCGTCGCCCTTTGATGTAACACGATTACCGTCCGCATCTTCACCCTCAATTACTTCCTCAGTAATTGTAACGGTATATCCTGAATATGTAGCAGTGTGATAATAGCCTTTGTTGCCCTCGTATGCCGCATCTTGCAGATGGTCAATGAAAAGCGACGGAAGTTTCTGAACCATTTCTCCGCTTCCTGCGGCAGTTACAGAGAATGACATTGTACCGCCTGAATAAGTCGGAGTTGAGATATAGCAGTCGTCAAGTGAAAGTTCACCTGCTGTTTCGTCAAGCACTGCCTGAATAGTGTCGTACTTGTCACCGTTGATAACAGGCTGTGAATAGAATGCGTCTCTTGCGTTCACAATCTTTGTATTGTAAGCGTCCACGTTTGCTTTAATGCCGAGAAGTCTTGTACGGTAATCCAAATCTTCCTGTTTTGAGGCGATATATTCTTCTGTTTCAGCAATATCATTCTTAACACCGCTGTTGATACCGTTCATTACAAGCCATGCGCCGCCTGCGATTACTGCTGCGCCTACTATACAGCCGAGCATTACAAGAAGTCCTGCCTGATTGTTTGCGGAGCTTGAAGAACCTGCTCTCTTGATAGCTGCGCCGAGTTCTGTTTCAAGGAGGTTGATTTTCTCAGTATCCTTGTTACGCTTGAACATTGCGCCGATAGCGTTTGCATAGAGTGAAAATTCAAGATTTTCGTGACCATGTATCTGCGGAGGAACGTTGATTTGTGCAACACTCAAGTCCATTTTCTCAAGTTCGTCCTGAAGTCTTACATAGTCATGCGTATCGCCGTAAAGAATAATATTCTCAACGACTTCACCTGTATTACGGCTTCTCTGGAACTGTAACATACGGAAGACGTTTTCCGATACAGCCTCCAGAACGTAATCGGGAGAATTGTTGTAGTCAGCAGGGTCGATTGATGCGAAACGTGAGAATGAAAGCTGACTTTCTTCATAAAGGTTGAGTGAAATGAAGTTGTTGTCAATCTGTACAGCAAGCAAAGGCATCTTTGACTTGATTTTTGTATCTGCAAGAAGTACTTTGGTGATACAGTTACAGCCGACCATAACAGATTTCAGTGATATGCCGAGAAGTTTAAACACTTCCCTGTAGCTGTTTACAATTTCATAAGGACAGGCAGTAGCAAGTACTTTTATCATTGTTTCGCCTGCCTCGCCTTTTTCTTCAGCCTCGCCTACAATAGCGTATGTAATGCTGAAAGACTCATCAAGGTTAAGTGCAGACTGCATCTGCTGTTTAACAACTTTCTGCATATCCTGTGCTTTGGCAGGTTTTGCAACAGTAAGTTCCTTAAAGATTGTAAGGTTTGACGAAAGGCTTACGATAGCCTCCTTGTCCGGCATTTTATTCTTTTTTAAAACACCGTTGATAAGAGTTGCGATATTGGGGATATCCTTAACATGACCGTTTACGATAAGTCCCTCTTCAACATTAAGGGTTGCGGCGGAAGTGATTTTGATTTTTCCGCTGCCCTCAGTACCTTTAACAATTCTTATATTTCTGTCTGTAATATCAAATGAAAGCATTTATTTTTCCACCTTTCTGCGTTTTATTCGCTTTCCATGCCTTCCATAGCACCATAGAGTGCAGGATAAATTCCGACTACGACAAATCCGATGATAACGCCCATGAAGATAAGCATTACAGGCTCAACCATACTTACAAGACGTTTTACAGCCGAGTCGGATTCTTCTTCATAGTAGTCAGAAGTTTTGTCAAGAATTGAATCAAGTGCGCCTGATTCCTCACCTACATAGATAACGGAGCAGAACATGGATTCAAAAATTTCTGTTCTTGTGATAGCAGCGGAAAGAGTTTCGCCCTGTTTAACTTCATCGATAACATTTTCAAACTTTTCATCAACGTACATATTTCCGAGAACGGCCGATGCTTTCTGGAGACAGTCAACCATAGGAATACCGCTTGAATAAAGGTTGGAAAGAGTTCTTGAGAAACGGCCTGTGTAGATTTTTGTCATAAGAGGGCCGACAGCCGGTGCTTTAATCAGCAGACGGTCGACTTTCATTCTCAGGCTTGGTACTTTCAGGGCATATCTTATAGCAAAGAATGCTGCAACAACAAGGATAATGAGTATATACCATTTACCGATAATGAAGTCTGAAATAGCTTTCATCATCTTTGTGAGTGCCGGCATTGTTGAAGGGTCATCATACATATCAATAAATGTAGGCATGATGAATGCGAAAAGGAAGATAACAATAACAACGCAGAGAACCGCAAGGATAATCGGGTAAATCATCGCACTCTTTACAGTATTTTTCAGTTTGTTTTCATTTGCATAATGGTCTGACATTCTTGTCATGATGACATCAAGAGAACCGCTGGACTCGCCTGCATTGACCATTGAAATGAGGAAGTCCGGAAATGAACCGGCGTGCATTTCAAGTGTTGACGAAAAAGATTCACCTTTCTGGACATTCTCATAGATGTCCTGCCAGATAGCTTTGGCTTTTTCGTTCTCCTGTTCTCTTGTCATGATGTCGATTGCTTTAACGAGGGTAAGACCTGAAGTGAGCATGGCACTCAGCTGACGACAGCAGAAAGAAAGTTCATTGGTGCTGAATTTATAAATTGACCTTGAACCGCTTTCCGCCTCTTCTTTGTAGTCTTTGATGAATAGACCTCGTTCTTTCATCTTTTCGAGGAATTCCTGTTCATTCTCAGCATTTGCCTTGCCCTTGACCTGTTTTCCACGAGCGTCCTGAGCAACATAGGAATAACTCTTCATAAAGAAACCACCTCCATATTTTTTATTAAGCCGTAGCAATTCACACTGCCTTAATAATAATCATTATAACATATTGAATGTTATTTTTCAATCGTGTTTTTGACTTAAATAATCACATAATTTTTATAAATATTCACCAACTTTTATACTAAATGTAATATAGTTAACGCATAAATCATTTTTTCTACAAAAAGACGATTGAACAGCATAAGGGCTTCGGCTTCAGTGCGTGTGGCAGACGCACATTTTTCTTTATAATAATATTATATCACAAATATATGTAATAAGCAAGATGTTTTTGAAATTTTTTTCAAATTCTGAAATAAAACAATTATATTAACTTATTTTCAGCATAATTTTACAGCGTATCCGAAAAAAATCAGATACGCCTGCAAATACATTATAACTTTCTTACACAAGACGGATTTTGTAATGTTTCAGCCAGCAGTCAAGCTGTATGAAAAAAGCTATTGTCTGCGGTAAATTCATAAGCTGTCCGTACCACTGTACATGGTCTTCGTGCAGGAGCAGCTTTTCAAGTTCATTTCTGTTCACGAGTTCAGTAAGCGGTGTGGGCTGTGAAATGATTTCCCTGAGTTTTTCTGAAACCGCCTCAAGAAATGCGGGATTATGCGTTTTCGGGTAAGGACTTTTCTTTCTTGTTAAAACTTTTTCAGGAAGCCAGTCTTTCATTGCCTCACGGAGCAGACCCTTTTCCCGACCCATATAGTCCTTGTACTCCCATTTCACGTTGTACATATATTCTGCTATTCTGTAATCGCAGAACGGCACACGCACTTCAAGTCCGCTGTACATAGACATTCTGTCTTTTCTGTCGAGTAAATTTTGCATGAACCAGTCGAAATTAAGCTGAGTCATCTCACGCATTCTGTATTCCGTTTCGTCGTCCGTTGGGAGCTTCTCCGCATAGTCGGCAGTTCTGCGGTAGGCACTGTAAACAAATTCCTCCGCATTGATTTTTTCTGCGTACTCATCACAGATAAAGCGTTTGCGGTAGGACGTACTCTGCGCCCACGGAAAACCGTCTGTCATTCTTATATCCTTGTCACGATACCACGGATAACCGCCGAAAAGTTCGTCCGCACATTCGCCCGACAGCGCAACAGTACCGTATTTCTTGATTTCACGGCAGAAAATCAGCATTGAAGCATCAACATCTGCCATTCCGGGAAGTCCCCTTGCATACACGGCATCATCAAGTGCGCCGACAAGTTCGGGAGTATCAATGACAGTCCAGTGGTGAACGCTGTTGAGATATTCAACCATACAATTGATATATTCAGGGTCGCTGTTCGGCTGGAAGTGACTTTTAGTAAAATATTTTTCATTGTCCTGATAGTCAACCGAAAAAGTATGCAGGATTTTTCCATGCTTTTTCAGTTCAGATGACGCAACGGACGATATGAGACTTGAATCAAGTCCGCCCGAAAGAAAAGTACACACAGGAACGTCCGAGACAAGCTGACGGCGGATTGAGTCAAGAACAAGTTCACGGGTATGCTCAACGGTCTGCTCAAAAGTCTCGTCAAGTTCATAAGCATGAAGCCGCCAGTACTGCCGCAAATCCAGTCCCTCGGCGGAGAAAAATCCGCAGTAACCTGACTTTATTTCCTCAATCCCCCTGATAACTCCGCAGCCTGCTGTACGTCCGGGAGCTAACAGCAGAAGTTCCGCAACACCGTTTTTGTCGATTTCATGCGGAATATCGGGATATTCAAGCAGTGCATTCAGTTCCGACGAAAAAACAAGCTTATCATGCAGATTGCAGTAGAACAGCGGTTTAACGCCTATTCTGTCCCTCGCAAGAAATACTCTGTGATTTTTTTCGTCGTAGACGGCAAAAGCGAATATTCCGTTAAAATGATTAACACAGTCCGCACCCCACTTGATATAGCTGTAAAGCACAACTTCCGTGTCGGATTTCGTTTCAAGCCTGAACTCCGCCGAAAGAATGTCACGCAGTTCCTGTGTATTGTAGAGTTCGCCGTTGTACACAATAGTGTAGCCAGCTCCGCCGATATTTGCAGTCATAGGCTGTCTTCCGCCCGATATGTCAATAACAGCAAGTCTTGTATGAACAAAAGCGACTTCCTTCGAAAGAAAAATTCCACGCTGGTCAGGACCACGACGTAAAAGAGCCTTCTGCATAAGTTCGCAAGATTTGACTTCACCACGCATATCATCTTTAAAGCTGATAACTCCTGCAATTCCGCACATAAAAAAACCTCCGTTTTTATTTTATCGTTATATAGATATGCAGAAAATACATGAATTGTGCATAAAATTTTTTAAAATCCTATTGACAAACGTATTATTAAATGATATAATAATACCATTCAGAAAGTAAGGTTGATATATATATGAAAAATTTACTTTTTATCGGTGATGTTGTCGGAAAGTCGGGCTGTGATTTTTTCTGCTCAAAAATCAGAACACTGAAAAAGCAGTACAATATTGATATTACTGTTGTAAATGCAGAAAATTCAGCACAGGGAAACGGAATAACACCTCTTTCGGCAAATATCCTGCTTAACTCAGGAGCTGACGTGTTAACCACCGGTAATCACGCTTTCAGAAGAAAAGAAGCCTATGATATGTTCGACGAAAAGTCTGACTGCATAATCCGTCCTGCAAATTATCCCGACGGAATTGCTTCCGGAAAAGGAACGTGTGTTCTTGATATGGGAACATATTCCGCTGCGTTTGTCAACCTCATGGGAACTGCTTTCATGGACGCACTTGACAACCCGTTTACGAAAATAGACGAAATACTCGGAAAAATCGACACACCTAATATTTTCGTTGACTTTCATGCTGAGGCAACTTCCGAAAAAAAGGCTATGGGTCACTACCTGACAGGAAGAGTAAGCGGTGTTTTCGGAACTCACACGCACGTACAGACTGCGGACGAAATTATTTTAGGCGGACATACGGCATATATAACCGATGCCGGAATGACCGGTGTGGAAATATCCTGTCTCGGAACTGACATCAAGCCCGTGCTTAATAAATTCCGTTTCCGCACGCCTGCAAAATTCACTGAGGCAGTCGGAGACTGCTTTATGTGCGGTGTATATGTTCAATTTGACGAAAAAACCGGCAAAGCGCACAAAATTAAACGTGTAATTATGAAATAATTCACAAACTTTAGTTGAAACACTTGCATTTTCTGAAAATATGTTGTATAATATATTAAAGTCAGCTGAGAAGTAAATATCACAATGCTTCACGGCTGAAGATAAGAAACAAAGCTAATAGCTATAGGAGGTAAGTTATATGGAAATTCTTAAGGTATCATCAAATTCAAAACCAAACTCAGTCGCTGGCGCAATCGCTGGAGTTATCAGAGAACATAAGTCTGTTGAGGTTCAGGCTGTTGGTGCAGGCGCAGCAAATCAGGCAATCAAGGCAATAGCAATCGCAAGAGGTTATCTTGCTCCTATCGGCATTGACCTTGTATGTATCCCTGCTTTCGCAAACATTGAGATTAACGGTGAAGAAAGAACCGCTATGAAGCTTATCTGCGAAAAACGATAATCTTTCACAAATTCTGAAAGCGGACACGTTGCTGTCCGCTTTTTCTTATTTATAAGGAGTATCTATCTATGAATATTGAGACTAACAGAATTAATTCAGGAATTGAACAAAATCCGCAGGAATATGTCAAATCAGCAAATGAGATATATTTGTGGCATATAAAAGAAATCGTTAAAAATATTGCTGAAAACAAAGAGCAGAAACCTGTCATTCTCCTCTCAGGACCTTCAGGCTCAGGAAAAACCACCACTGCACTTATCATCGCAAAAATGCTCAGCGATATGGGCTGTCCGACACACACACTTTCTATGGATAATTATTTCAAGTCGCTTACTGACGAAGAACGTGAACTGTCCGTGCTTGGCAAACTCGATTTGGAATCGCCCGAAAGGGTTGACAAGGAACTGCTCAACAGGCAGATTTCCGCAATAAGCAGATGTGAGGCAGTTGAAATTCCAAATTATAACTTTGCAATGTCAAAAAGAGACGGCATAAAGATGAGTTTCAAACGCAGCGACGGTGAACTTGTTATATTTGAGGGTATACACGCACTCAATCCTGATGTCATTACGTTTGATGAAGATAAGCTCTGCAAACTCTATGTCAGCGTGCGGACACGTATTGTCTGCGGTGATATTATCCTGCACCCGTCAAAAGTACGTCTTATGCGGAGAATGATAAGAGACAGGAACTTCCGCAAACGCTCGCTCCGTGAGACTATGAATATGTTCAACAGCGTTGAGGACGGCGAAAATAAGTACATCATGCCCTACAAGCACCGTTCCGACTATGATATTGATACTTTCATGAATTACGAAATGAATGTATACAAAGAAAGCCTGCTTGACGAACTGAAATCCATGACTGATATTCCCGAACTTGCGGACGTTATGGAAGTACTCGAAAATCTCGAAGCACTCGACAGAAAATATATTACTCCCGATTCGCTTATATGTGAATTTATAGGCGGTGGAATGTTCAGATATTAAACTTTTATGGGGATTATTGAAATGGGGGATATTGAATACATTCAGCCTAATCAGATTGGATATACGGAAATTTCCGAACAGGAACAGAAAATTATTCGCAAAGCCGAAAGAGAACACATCAGTAACCTTATTGCTGTACTGATTTCCCTTGCCGTCCTTGCACTCGGCATACTCTTTATAAAAATTGATATGAATTTATATGGAGAAGTCGGCGAAACGGCACTGACATTTACAGCAACAGGAGCATTATGGACTGTAATTATACTGTTCTCGAAAACGAAAATCAAATATGCGGCTTCTGCCTATGGCACAGTTGTACACAAGGATATTATAACACAAAGAGTTCTCGCAGGAAAAAAGTACAGATATAAGCGGTATATCGCTGAACCTATACAAACTGACAGCCCTGCCGTTGAACAGGAGTTCTATTACCTCACTCTGCAACTTGCCGACGGCAGATATGTCCGCTATGTCAACTGTCTGCGTGAGGACTTCGTTTCCATTTCGGAGGGCGATACGGTGCTTGCTGTGTGCTATGGGTTCAATGAAATAAAGGGGTATGTGATATAATGGGGACTATTGAATATGTTCAGCCAAACGAAATCGGTTACATTGAACTTTCCAAAGAGGAGAAAAAAATCATAAAGAAAACCATGAAACACTCCGTCAATCCTGATATTTCAACAATGTTATTTTTCAGCGAAAACAGGGTAAGACGTGGTTTGCCATTGTCAATATTTTTCCCTGTTTTGCTGGCAGTAACCATAAATAAGATTGACCGTATTGAGTGGATTGTGCTTTTTGTGATATACTGTGCCTATATTTTATGTATGGTTATGCTGTACATTCAACCGAAAAAAGTCGAATATACGGCATCTGCCTATGGTACAGTGGTAAAAAAAGAAATTGTACCTCAGAAAGTCATCAAGGGAATAAAATACACCTACAAAAGATTTTCTAACGATACTCCTGCAACGAGCAAGCCGATAACAGAACAGGAGTTCTATTATCTCACTCTGAAACTTGCGGACGGAAAATATGTGCGTTATGTAAACTGTTTGCGTGAGGACTTTATTTCCGTTTCGGAGGGCGATACTGTACTTGCCGTGTGCTACGGATTCAACGAAATAAAAGGGTATGTGATATAATGGGGGATATTGACTACATTCAGCCTGACCAGATTGGCTACACTGAACTTTCAAAGGAAGAACGAAAAATTATTATCAAATCTGAAAGGAAGTATATAAAACCACTTATTTTCATTGGTATTGTATCTATCGCTCTTATAGTTTGTATATGCCTGATAATTAATTCCATATTTTTTCTGCACTACTTTAATATAGAACATTTTAAACCTGTAATACTGCTGTCTTTTATAATATGGGTAAATACAGTTACTATTGGTAATTTAAAATATACGGCTTCCGCTTATGGAACTATCGTCCGCAAGGATATTATAACACAAAGGGTTCTCGCCGGAAAAAAGTACAGATACAGACGTTATATCACTGAACCTATGCAAACCGACAGACCTACCGTTGAACAGGAGTTCTATTACCTCACTCTGCAACTTGCCGACGGCAGATATGTCCGCTATGTGAACTGTCTGCGTGAGGACTTTATTTCTGTCTCGGAGGGCGATACTGTACTTGCCGTGTGCTACGGCTTCAACGAAATAAAAGGTTATATAATTTAACAGAAATCAGGGAATTTTTTTTAAATTCCCTGATTTTTTTGTAACGAAAATCATTTTAAAGCGACTAACTTACAGAAAGGCGGTAAGAGAATGGCAGATGATATAAAATCCTACTATGAGGAGTACGGCAGAAAAGTATATCTGTATCTGATGAGCCTGTGCCATAATGAAGATATTGCTGAAGAACTCACGCAGGAGACTTTCTGTCAGGCTATACGCTCGCTGTCAAAATATCGTGGGGAGTGTTCCGTGTATACGTGGCTGTGCGGTATTGCAAAAAATATGTGGCTGAGGGAGCTGAAACGGCAGAAAAATAATCCCATTGCCGAGCCTGATTACTCACAAGCCGATTTATCTCCCCCACCTGATAAAATAGCCGAACTGAAAGACAGTAAAATGAATTTACTAAGGCAAATTCATGAACTCCCTGAAAATGAAAAAGAAATCATTCTGCTCCGTGCGACAGGTGAACTTTCATTCAGGGAAATCGGCGAAATTTTCGGTAAAACAGAGAACTGGGCAAGAGTTACCTTTTACCGTGCAAAACAGAAACTTAAAAAGGAGTGATTTACAATGAAGTGCAGTATTATCCGTGATTTGCTTCCGCTTTACTGCGACAAACTCACGTCGGCAGAAAGCAATGAGGAAATCGAAAATCATCTGCGTAACTGTGTGGAATGCACTGAAATCTACGAAAATATGTCAAAGGAGGAATTTACTATGACTGAACAGGACAAAAATATCAATCCGCTGAAGAAAGTGAAAAAAAGTTTCATAAAAAGGCTGATTATCGGTATTTTCAGCAGTACGGTCATTCTTGCTGGTTTATTTCTGATTATGTTCGTGGGAGTTATCCCGATTAGTTCATCGGATTTAATTCGTGATGTTACAATAGAAGAGGAATATCTCTATAACTGCGATGTTGACGAAAACGGAGAGGAAATTTCCGAAACGACTACCAAAGAACTTCACCAGTTTTTAGAGATAAATTTCAAAAGCAAATTCCCTGCTTTCAGGATTAAAAATGACTGTGATGTTGATATAGAAAACGGTAAAATGGTACTTAAACACAAACTCACTTTCTACCCCGTTCTGTTCGGAAGTAAAAGCTACAGGTTAGGCTTTGATGTTTCCGATAAGGACAGCAATGATACTTTAACAATACACTGCTGCGACAGAGACATAGTTGTTAATGTAAGGGAACTATATGAGCAGACAAAAGGGACTTAAAAAAGTCCCTTTTCAGTCTTAGGCTTGCTGTATTCTGAAATAGCATCATATAATTCTCTCTCACAATAGGGACATTTTACTTACTTTTTTTGCTGCCATGTCTTTTCATCTCTCCATTAATAAAATATAAGTTCTGCTTCACCTTCAAAAACAGTATTATATTGAACAGAAACAGGAAATACACAGCTTTCTATATTATCTAAACAATGTGCTTTTTTAGCCTTGACAATCAAAGACTCTTTTATTAATATTAAAAGCTCATTTTTTCGTTTTTTCAAACATTTGGGTATATTAATTTTATCAATCTTACATTTTATAGTAATAATTACTTTTAGATTTATTTCATCTATTTCACCATAATTTATAGTATCATGAGCATATATTTCACATACATTTTCTTTCCATAAGAACAAAGCTACCATAGGCCATAGAACTTCAGGTCTGATAACTAACAATCTTGCACTTTGCTCTTCATCAAAAGTCTGATAAGATAATTTATTTAATTCAATTTGTTTTTCGGGGAATAAAGGATTTTTAAGATTAAGAAGAGCTAATTTATCTTTATCTTGTTCGGTTAATTCACAATTAATAAAAGCCATAAAATAATCCTCCTTTTTAATATTCATTTTATTTTGTTAAAATCTTCATCTTTTCTACTAATTTTTAAATAAAATTTATATTGCAAAGAAAGCGACAGAACACATTTTTATTAGGATATTTTTCCATAAAAGCCTGCTTTATTATATTAAAAAAATCAATGTTACTATATCTGAATATACAAGGAATATAAATTTCATCAATGTCAATAAATAATCCTTTTGGTGCCAAATCTTCAAATAAAGATGTTACTATAATTTCATTTTCAAAAAATAAAACATATAAACAATAATAATTAAAAGGCATTTCTATTGAAGAATCATGGTCACAAAATCCATATTGTAAAAATATCATTTGATTTTCTCTATCTATAATCCACACATCTGGAAACTCATAATAATCAATAAAGCCATCTTTCCCAAATAAACTATCATACGGTTTATCGATTTCCTTAATTTTATTTTCGGCTTTAATTAATTTTATTTTTAAATTTTCCTTTTCTTCCTCAGGAATTTTTTCATAAACAAAAGCCATAAAAATACCTTCATTCTAAATAATGAGCTAAAACACTAATTAAATTTTGCAGTTGGCTTACAAAATCATATAACTATAGCAAGTGCATTTGTGGATATATTCTCTACAATTGCCTCTTGAAATATGGAATAATAAAAGTAACTGAGAAAAGCATCACAAAGTTCTAAAGCGAAATTCTCATCTGAACTTAAATTAGTAAATATTTCCTCTATTTCTTGTTTTTCCTCCACCTCATTATAAAAATCATTCATTTTTATATCTCTTGCAATTGTATAATCAGAAGTTTTTCCAATTACAGGATTTAAAATGTCATAAATATTTGGATTTTGTGACCCTATTTTTATAGTTCCACTATAGAGCAATAACTTTTTCCCATTAAGTGAAAAAAGTCCTAATTCTTTTGCCATATCAACAAAATCTTTATTAAACTCCTCAGCCAACTTTTGAATTTCATCATAATTTTCAGTTTAATTTCGATTATCGCCAAATCTCTGCGTAGCTTCACTTTTAATCCAATTAATTAACTCTTCATATAGATTATTCATAACTCCAGCCTTTCTTATTTGTAAATTGAACTGGGATCGTTTTAGGGAAAACAATTTCACAGCCCCACATTAAAAAACGTTTTTCTTTTTTTAATGCTTCCTTGATCCAAAAAATCAATTCTTTTTCTTTGTATCTGAAAAATTCCGAAGCAACTATTCTAGGAATCTCCAGATAAGAAAATCTTTTTTCATCAATTTTTTTTATTTCATAATAAATTTCTACCTTGCAAATCTCTTCATTCCAAATAAATGCAAATATGATTGGAATTTCCCAATGATAAGGTTTGCCAGGTTTATTTCTTTTTCCGTTCATACCTCCCCTGACAACAGGAACTAATCTCATGTTTCGCTGTTCATCATAGACTTGACTATATAATTTCGCAGCTCTGCTTTTCCTAAAATAATCATTAAATTTATATTTATCCACTAATTCTTTTTTTTCTTCTTCTGACAATTTACTATAAACAAAAGCCATAAAAACACCTTTATTCTAAATAATGAGCTGTTCTCCAGCCAAACTCATGTCCGCCAACAGACAAAAGGGACTTTTTACAGTCCCTTTTGTTTATTTATTAAGCATTTTCTTGAAACCAATTCTGTCAAGCAGAAGTGCGACTGAAACGAAAAGCAGTGAACTTGCGAAAACCTGTACACAGTAAGCAGGGGTCTGTGCAAATGCGGCTGTTATTGCAGTCCACGAGAGACCGCCAGCCATAACAGTACCTTCATAGAGACTGTAGCAGACTACGCACACCACAAGCGAGGGAATAATTCCGAGAAGATTTCTCCATGTAAGAATTTTTTCACTCTTATCCGAGAAAAAGAGTACAGTAACAGCCTTGATGATTACAGTTGCTGGTATCCACACGGGAAATCCTGATAAACCATCCGCTAACGCTCCGCCGATTGCACCTGCCGCCATTGCGTAAGGTGTGGGAAGAATACAGGCGGCAAGATATATAAGTCCGTCACCGGCGTGAGTATATCCTGCGCCTGTCGGGACGTGTATGTATGCCGTGAAAACATAGATGAGTGCGGCGAAAAGTCCTGTCATAGTAATCAGGCGCATTTTAGCCATTGAAATTGATTTGGTTTTCATTAAAGCCACTCCATTTGTTCAAATTTCTATTATAGCAACAATCTGTTGTTATTATATCACACCATGTTAAAAAATTCAATAGCAAATTGATACAATCTTCATGAAATTACCGTTATATTTTTATGAAAAAAGCAAGTCGGAAGACCTGCTTTTTCTGCTTATTTACTCAATTCCTTGATATTAGTACGACCTAAAATATAGTCCGTAGAAACGTTGTAGAAATCTGCAAGCTTAATAAGATGCTCAACGGGAATTGTCTGAAATCCACGTTCATAGCGTGAATAGACGGTTTGTCTTGTATTGAGCAATTCCGCAATCTGTGACTGGTTCATGTCCATATCCTCACGCAAATCCCTCAATCTTTGAAAATACACAAAAATCATCTCCAATATATGTAGAATATGCCGATTTTTTTGAAATAATCGGTTTACATATTGACTTTAGCATATTTTTGTGATATAATGCGTATTATAGTACTTATAAGTACTATAAATGTTGTTCAGAGAAAGAGAAAATAATGTTATTGAGAATGACTTATATTGAGAATAAACTTCTCACACAAACAACATTAAAAAACTGCCGTGCTGAGTGGAAACAGTACGGCGGTTTTTGTATATAAAAGGCGAATTTCAAAATCTGTGTTTTCCGAAAAAATTTCACAAAACTTTCACACAATTATCACTTTTTTTTTTTTTTTTTTTTTTTTTTTTTTTTTTTTTTTTTTTTTTTTTTTTT
>CAYWPN010000028.1:0-23740 GCA_964460175.1 uncultured Alistipes sp.
CTTACTGGATTCAAAGATGATTTTAAGGATTCTTAATGAAAATTGATTTCCGTGGCTGCATAATTCTAAACCTTGACATAATTACTCTTGTGTGCTATAATTAGTAAAAAATGTATGGGAGAAAGCTGCATGGAAAAGAATATATATGAGAAAATTTTTGACATCTCCGAAGAAAATATGTGGAAATCGGGGAATAAATTCACGCACCCGAAATCTGCGTTTATGTGCTATACGGAACTCGACCCGCACAAAGTCGATTTGATTGAACTTTTCAAGGTAAAGGCGAGCAATCCTGAATTTCTTGATATTGCGTACATCAATCTGCTCAACCGTCCTGTAGACCCCGAAGCGTACCAGAGCTGGAAAAAGCATTTCAGTATGCCGGAAAAACAGTTCAGACGACTTGTAATCAAGCGTCTTGTGACTTCAAAAGAGGCGAACGTCTGCCACAAGCGGATATACAACAATATATTTGTTAAACAGAAAAATCCGCAGAAAGACAGTCTGAAAGGCAGGGCAATCCAGAAACTCATGCCCGTTTACAAGAAACTTCCCGAAAAGATAAAAGCACCTATACGCAAGTTTATCGGAGGAAACTGATTATGAAAAAAAGAATTTATATAGACCTCTCAATGATTATGCAGGTCAACTATATGACAGGCGTACAGCGTGTTGTGCAGGAAGTAACCCTCAGACTGCTGAAAAATGCGGACTTTTCTGTAGTTCTGCTTTGCTACAATTCAGAGAACGAGAATTTCAAGATAGTAGACAACAGCAGATTTTATGACTTCTTTGCAAATCACACCGGAACTAAAGGACAGTGCTATACACAGAAGTCTTTAGGTTTTCACGAACTGAAAACAGGCACAGTTTTTCTTGATATGGATAATACATGGAACTGCCGTCTGTCGAGGAGTTATCTCTATCCCATACTGAAAAAAACAGGCATTCAGATTGTAAACTTTGTCCATGACATTCTGCCCGTCACACACCCACAGTATTCGCACGAAAACACAGTAATGCACTTTATCGGCTATATTGGTGCTGTAGTACAGTATTCAGACCATGTATGCTTTTCTGCAAAGGCTGATGCGGACGTTTTTGCTGAACTCTGTGCAAAACTTGATATGCCCATGCCTGAATATTCAGTAATGCCGCTGGGCTGTGATTTGAAAGTCACGGAATGCGCCGACAGCGAAAGTCTTCCGAAAGACGAAAACGGCAATATTCTGCCTGAATACCGTCATCTTGTCGTACAGCAGGAAGTAATTGAAGCTGTGAACGCAGGCGAATATATACTCATGATTGGCACAGTCGAACCACGAAAAAATCATAAGCTCGTCATTGACGCACTCGACGCAGGACTTGACATCAACGTGATTATAGTCGGCAAAATGGGCTGGAACACAGGTGAACTCAAAAAGCGCATAATAAATCACCCTCTTTATAATACAAAGCTGTTCATGCTTAATAAAGTCAATGACGCAGGAATAAATTACCTGTATGAACACGCTTATCTGCTGGCATTCCCGACATTCAATGAGGGTTTCGGACTTCCGCTTGTCGAGGCTTTTCAGCACGGTACACCCGTAATTGCCTCAGATATTCCCGTACTCCGTGAAGTAGGCGGTGAATATGCCGATTACTTCGACAATACGGACTGCAAGGCACTTGTTGAATATGTTAACTATTGCAGACAAAATCCTGATTATTATAATTCAAAAAAAGAACAGCTTAAAAATTACAGACCGACTTCATGGGACGAATTTGCGGAAAAAATGTCAGCCGCACTCAGCTCAGCATCAAAAGAAATCGGACAAGTTCCGCCGACTGAAATCAAACAGATGGTTGTCCTCACCGCACGCCACGAGGACATTATGAAGTCCCTGCCGTTCATAGAAGCATATATGCCGTTCATAAAGGAACTCGTCGTGTGCTGTCCTGAATGGAATGTTGAGCCGTTCAAAGAGAATTACAAGGGTAATTTAAAGCTGATTTTCCGCACGGATGACCAGTTACTGAACGGACGACCGCTCCCCGAAGACCATCAGGCACGAAATTTCTTTCTGCGCTGTATGATTATGGGACTTGATATTCTCGACGACGTATTTATCATGACTGACGACGACTACAGACCCATGCAGCCCATGACACAGGAAGTATTCCTGAAAAACGGTCGCTATCAGTCGTACTACTTCTATGACCTCAAAGAATGGCAGGGAACATACAACAACTACAGCAGTTTCGACTTAGGCGCATTCAGAACCCGTGATTTTCTCATATCGCAGGGCTATCCGACTTATCAGTATTCCTCACATCAACCACAGATTATTGATAAGCGTATTTTCCGTGAAATGCTTGAAACCCACAAAGGAATTGAAAACAATCCCTATGACGAATGGAGTACCTACTTCAATTTCGGCATATATCATCACCCCGATTTATTCAAGCCCTGCCCGAATGTTTCGATGTGCTGGCCTGGAAAACTCACAAGCTGGAATTTGTATCACATTCCGGGAATTTTCCTCTTTGAGAACTACTATGCGGAAATGTACGAAGAGGGTAATATTTTCGAGGGATTTTCTCAGGAATACTACGACGGTATTGAGGCGGAAAATCAGGAAAAAGCGTTTCTGTTCCGCAAGGCAATAGAACAGCAGTTCGACGAACGCAAAGTATTTGACAGCTACAGCCGTTTCTACTTCGACCAAGAGGGCGAATATCCTGCAATGATAATCCACCTTGACCCGAAAACAAAGGAACTTGAACTTCACGCACCTGAATATATACAGTTTCAGCATGACTGCTGGACAAGAGTGCCTGTTGTGATAACGGAGGACGTGTATAAAAAGTACGCAGGAAAAGTGCTGAAAGTATCGTATCATTTCAGGAACACGCTTGATGTGCCTGTACTCAATTCACCCGAAATCGAAATACAGAAAGGTGATTTGAAACTCCTGCTCCCTGTGCGTTCACCAAAAACAAGAATAAAACAGGGAAGTATGCTGTTTCAGGCAAAAATAAAAGAACCCGAACCGCCTGTCGCAGAAGGTGAAACACCTGCACCAAATCCACCGGTTGTTGTTTCTGCAAAACGCATTTCGCTGATTTTGACATGAGGTGCAGTATGTTTCAGAATATAGTTGCAAAAATCAAGAAAAATCAGTTTCTTTTTGAGGAACTCGTCAAACGTGATTTCAAGAAAAAGTACAAGCGGACTGTTCTGGGTATGCTGTGGAGTCTGATTTCTCCGCTTATGCAGCTTCTTGTCATGAGCATAGTATTCACAAGTTTTTTCGGCAGGGACAAGCCGCACTATACGATATACCTCTTTGCAGGAAATCTCACTTACGCATTTTTCAAGGACTCCACAACAGGCGGAATGAATTCACTTATGCAGAATGCGGGTATCATAACAAAGATAAATCTGCCGAAATATATGTTCCTGCTGTCAAAGAACGTCGCATCGGTCATAAATTACGTTCTTACACTGCTGATATTCTTTATATTTGCCCTTGTGGACGGCATAGACTTTCATTTCAGCTTTTTCATGCTGATATATCCTGTAGTCTGCCTTATTCTGTTCAATATAGGGTGCGGATTTATCCTGTCGGCGATGTTCGTAATATTCAAGGATATACAGTATCTGTACGATATATTCACGCTTATGCTGATGTATCTTTCGGCAATTTTCTACTACACGGACACCTATTCTCCGCAGGTGCAGAAACTTTTCTACCTTAATCCGCTGTACACCTACATTACGTATTTCAGACAGATTGTCATTGACGGCATTATCCCGAGCTGGAAAGTCCATGTACTTTGTCTGCTTTACGCCGTTCTTGCACTGGGAATAGGTGCGCTGATTTATAAAAAATATAACTATAAGTTCATGTACTATATGTAATATGTAAGCGGAGGTAATTCATGAAAAAAATAGAACTTAACAACGTCTCTGTTTCTTATATTGTCGGCGACTTCTCAAATATCGGGCTGAAAGATGTGATAATTCAGAAAATAAAAGGCACTTACACTCAAAAAGAATTTCTTGCACTGAACGACATAAATTTTTCTATTGAAGAGGGCGAACTGCTTGGTATTATCGGTACTAACGGCGCAGGAAAGTCAACACTATGCAAAGTGATTTCTGGGATAATGCGTCCGACAAAAGGAACTATGGCTGTGCGTGGAAGTATAGCCTCACTGCTTGAACTCGGCACTGGCTTTGACGGCGATTTGACTGTCAGGGAAAATACATTCCTGAGAGGTGCAATGCTCGGATATACCCGTGAATTTATGAACCAGACTTATGAAAGTATCATTGAATTTGCTGAACTCAAGGAATTTGAAGACCGGAAATTCTCGCATTTGTCGTCGGGAATGAAATCAAGACTTGCATTTTCAATAGCCTGTCTCGTAAAGCCCGAAATACTGATACTTGATGAGGTGCTTTCAGTAGGCGACGGTGCATTCCGCCAGAAAAGCGAAAAGAAAATGCTGGAAATCATCAGCGGAGGAGCAACAACGCTCCTTGTATCGCACTCCCTTGCGCAGATAAGACGTATGGCAACTAAAGTACTGTGGCTCGACAAGGGCAGACAGATTGATTTCGGCGAAACAAAGGAAATCTGTGACAAGTACGAAACGTTCCTGAAAAAGAAATAACAAAAAGCTCCCTTTCGGGAGCTTATCTCATGTAAAGCAGTGCAGACTTTCTTTTCCGATTTCAACCGCCCTTTCGAGTGTATCGGCGATGTGCATATAGTCAGAAACCGGCCAGTAATCAAACCATTCGTCACCCATGTACTCATCAGTTACCCTATTTTCAAGCCATACTTTATACAGTTTCCCCCATTTGCAGACAACAAACCTGTATCTCCCGTCTGCTGAATATTCCTCATGTACAACATTGTCCATAAAATTCACCTCATTTATAATCAACCCATTTTCCGTTTTCAAGTATTTCCAATTCATTCCAGACGGGATTGCCTGTGTTTCTGCCTTTTACTCTTATGGGCAGAAGTGCATCGTGCTGACAGAAAGGCAGAGGGTCATCAATTTCATGCCAGCCCTCTTCGTCAATATCACATTCCCAATCTTCTAAAGCGTCTGATAAGTCATGATAATAAAGGTCGAAAGAACACTGAATGGCATCTTTCGAGCAGTAAAGAAAAACAAACGTTCCTTCCTTGCGGTGCGTGTATATCATAATTTTATAAACTGTATCTTTATTATTGCATTTGTACGGGTTTTTAAGATAAGCCCATTTTCTCATAAATATATCATCTCACTTCAAATAATAGTCTGCTTTTTGATAAAAAGCCGTCTGTATTGAACAAACGGCTTTGATTTTACATATCATTTCTGTTTTCGAGTGCCTTGAAAAGTGTGACTTCATCGGCATATTCAAGCATTGCACCCACAGGAAGTCCGAATGCAAGACGTGAGACTTTAATTCCGAGAGGTTTGAGCAGTCCCGCAATGTAGAGTGCAGTAGCGTCACCCTCAACAGTAGGGTTTGTCGCCATTATGACTTCATCAACTCCACCTGCCGAAATTCTCGCAAGGAGTTCCTTTATACGCAGTTTGTCAGGAGTTATATTGTCCATAGGCGAAATAAGTCCGTGAAGTACATGGTACACACCGCCGTACTCCTTTGTGCGTTCAAAAGCTGTAACGTCTTTCGGACTTTCGACAACACATATAACATTCTGCTTTCTGTCAGGGTCACTGCAAATCGGGCATACGTCCTTTTCTGTGAGGTTCTGGCAGACCGAACAGCATTTCACGTTCTTTTTAGCGTCAATGAGTGCTTTTGCGAAATCCTCGACGGACTGCAAATCCATTGACATGACATGATAAGCAAGTCTCTGTGCCGATTTCATGCCAATTCCGGGCAGTGATGCGAATTTTTCCGCAAGTATTACAAGCGGAAGTGCATTATGGTCAGCCATTAAAACAGTCCCGGAAGAGAAACTCCGCCTGTAATCTTACTCATTTCAGCTTCTGTTTCAGCTTCAATATTGTTGATAGCCTCATTGACTGCACTGATAATCAAATCCTGAAGCATTTCTATGTCCTCAGGGTCAACTATTTCAGGTTTGAGTGTAAGTGACTTGATAGTCTTCTTGCCTGTGAGAACAACCTCAACAGCACCGCCGCCTGCTGTGGCAGAGAAATCACGGGCTTCGATTTCTTCCTGAAGTTCAGTAATCTGGTCCTGCATTCTCTGAGCCTGCTTGATAACCTGATTCATATTCTGTGCGCCGCCTGCGCCCTTTGGTATTCTTGCTTTCATTTTAAAAAATCTCCTTTTATAAAAATAGTATTAGTTATTATTATCAACAGCCGTTTCGATACCGCTGTTAATTGCCTTTTTAATCATCTGTTCAGCCATTGATTTCTGTTCTTCGACTGTAGTCGTACAGCGAGCCATAATTCTGTAACTTTGTCCGAGAACGTTTTTTATTGCCTTTCCAAGAGACAAAGCATGGTCATTTTTTTTGAGAAGTTCCATAAAAAATCTGTTCGGAGTGAAAATGAACATAACATTTCCGTAAGTTGAGACACGAGAACCTTCAAGACTTCCTGCAACGGCAGGGCTAATCCTGCGTAATTCCGTCATAATATCGTCCCAGCGTGAACACGGTTCGAGGTCTTCTTCCTTTATGGACTTCAAATCGATTTTAACATTCGGCGCAGGTTCATTCTCCACAGCCGGACTTGTCGCCGTAAGCACTTCCTTTTTCGGCGGAGTATAGCCCGAATTTATTTTATCCTCTAATTTTCTGATTTTGTCATAAATTACGGAATTATCTACGGCAGCAGGCACATTCTGTACAATATTTCCGCAGACTTTTATAAGGTTCATTTCAAATTCAACACGCTTGTTCATAACCCTGTTCATGCGTTCACGGCAGGTCTGGAACTGCGACAGCCAGTTCATTATGCTGTTAAGTTCTGATTTTTCAGCGATATTTTTAAGTCTCACTATATCATCAGGCATAGCCGTTATGATTTCCTCTGCATTTGCAGGAGAAACTTTAATAAGCATTATGTTGCGTAACTGCATAATAAGTTCCTCGCAAAGCCTTGTCAAGTCTTTTGACATATCATAAAGCTGAGATGTAACGGAAAGTGCCTTTGAAGTATCAGAAGATACAACAGCGTCAAGAATATCATAAAGAAAGTCACGACCTGCAATGCCTGCTGTCTGTGAAACAATATCAGCGTCAATTTTTTCTGCGCACACAGAACACTGGTCAAAGAGGGAAACAGCGTCACGCATACCACCGTCTGCAAGTTTAGCGATAAGGTATGCGCCGTCCTGCGTAAGTTCAAGATTTTCCTGTTCTGCGATATACATAAGTCTTCCTGCGATGTCATTCTGCCTGATACGCCTGAAATCGTACCGCTGACATCGTGAGGCAACCGTCGCCGGAACTTTGTGGACTTCGGTTGTTGCAAGTATAAACTTGACATACGGAGGAGGTTCTTCCATAATTTTCAGAAGTGCATTGAATGCAGACGGAGAAAGCATATGAACCTCGTCGATGATATAGACTTTATATCTGCACCGCTCCGGAGTATATACTGCACCGTCACGCAGGTCACGTATATCCTCAACACCATTGTTAGATGCGGCATCAATTTCGATAATATCAGTAAGCGATGCGTTATCTGCTTCTCTGCATATATCGCATTCAAGGCAGGGATTGCCGTCTTTCATGTTCGGGCAGTTTATGGCTTTTGCAAATATTCTTGCGCAGGTAGTCTTACCAGTACCACGAGAACCCGTGAAAAGATACGCATGGGCAGTCTTGTCATTTTTTATCTGATTTCTGAGAGTTTCAGTAATATGCTGCTGAGAAATGACATCATCGAAAGTAAGCGGCCGCCATTTGCGGTATAAAGCCTTGTACATACAGCATTCCCCTTCCGTGAAATTTTCGTCAAAAAAATTCCGGAACATAGATGTGCAGGCTTGCTGCGGCACACGAGACGCTCCGCTTAATGCTGCTCGGTCTCCCGCCTGACATGGTTCACGGTGTCTTGTTGCACAGGGCCCGCACATCTATATTCCGGAATAACTTTATAACATTATTATTATATCATACTCAATCTGTTTTGTCAAGTACTATTTCTGAAATTTTTTCTGATAAATATGTGTACAAATCAAAAACTATGTGAAATTTATTGCAATTTCTGTATGATTGTGATATAATGTTAAAGTAATGAACTCTGATTATTAACTAAAGAGAGGATTTTTTCAAATGAATAACCACAAAAAAGTGCTGGCATTTGCTGTAAGTCTGCTGTTATGCCTGAATACTGCACCGACATTCGCCCATGCTGACAATGAGGACAACGTGAACTATGACGACCAGATTATGCCGCTTGATACAGATGAGGACAATACAGATACTGACGGCGATTTGTCTGCGGACGGATTTATTTATACCGTTGACGACGACGGTTTTGCACATATTACAGGCTGTACTCTCACCGATACGAATATAGCCATTCCCGAAACACTAAACGGAATAACAGTCACGGAAATTGAAGCAGCTGCACTTGTTGACAGCAAGGTTGAAAAAATACACATTCCTGCTTCAATTGAATACATATCGGCGGAAAATCCGTTTGTAGCGTGCCTTAACCTAACGGAAATCACGGTTGACGAAAACAATGAGAATTACTGTGCTGTTGATGGCATACTTTTCTCAAAGGATATGAAAAAACTTATCTCCTACCCACCAAAAAAGGAGGGTAAATCGTATACAATCCCCGACGGCGTGGAACAGCTGGGTATCGCTTCAATCGCCGAAACATCTCTTGAGGAAATAAATGTTCCTGATACTGTAAATGAAATCGGTCGCCACACATTCAGTTTCAATGAAAATCTGAAAAAAACAGACCTCAGCGGGACAACTGTAGAAAAAATTGATGTAATGACATTCGCTAACTGCACATCGCTCACAGAAGTTATTCTTCCTGAAAGTCTGCTGGCAATTGAACTCGGCGCATTTATAGGCTGTGAAAGTCTTGCGGAAATCGAACTTCCCGAAGGACTTGAGGAAGTCGGACAGAGCGCATTTCTCGGAACTGCCATGATGTCCGTCCGCATTCCCGAAAGCGTGACAAATATCGGCTACTGCGCTTTCGGCTACGATATAAACGAAAACACAATAGATGACTTTACAATCATCGGTACATCAGGTTCTGCGGCACAGACCTATGCAACTGATACTGACAGCGAATACGATATTGTTAATAATTTTGAATTTATCTCGGCAGAAACTTACGATGCTGAACAGGAATACCTTGCTATGAACCCTGTTACCTCAGAAGACGGCGAATATGAATATTCTGTACTCGATGACGGTACTTGTGCGCTCCTTTTCTGCGTATCAATGGACAGCACTATTAATGTTCCTGCCGAAATCGACGGCTATACGGTTACTGAAATCTACAAGGGCGCATTCATATCGAATGAAGCAACAAGTATCATACTTCCCGATACTGTAAAGGTAATCGGCGAGGCTGTTTTCTCACAGACAATCGAAAGCATTACAATTCCTGCCGGCTGTACGGAGATACAGGAAACATCGCCGTTTCTTAACTGTCTCGCACTGAAAGAAGTTAACGTCACGGGTGAGGGAGACGGCTCATATTCGTCGGAAAACGGTATTCTGTACAATAAGGACAAATCAACTCTTATCGTATACCCGATACAGAAAAGCGATAAAAGTTTTACTGCTCCGTCAAGCGTAAAAATGATTTCCTCTTACGCATTCTGTGATAACGAGTATCTCGAAGAAGTCGATATATCGGGGGTTGAGGAAATCGGAAACCATACTTTTGAATACTGCCCGAAGCTTAAAAGCGTAAAGCTGTCGGAAAATCTTACTCTTGTCGGAAACTGCGCATTTTTCGGCTGTACTTCCCTTGAAAGCATACGTGTGTATGATAAGGTCGAGACTATCGGCGACTATGCTTTCGGCTATGAATATAATGAGGAACTCGCACAGAGTATCACAAACGGCGAAAGTACTGCCACAGAGCCATACACAGTAATCGACGGTTTTAAGATGTATGTCGAGGAAGATACTCTTGCACATCAGTATGCACAGTTCTGCGGAATTGAAACAGTCTCAAATACCACACAAATCGGCGGAAAGAACGTAGATAAGAACTTCATATATGTAATTGCAGGCGTGGCCGGTGCTGTTGTAATCGCTGTTATCGGAGTAATCACAGGAAAAAATATAAAGAAAAAGAAAGGAAAAAAGCAGTGATGATAATGAAAAAAATCGTTTCGGCATTAACGGGATTTGCAATGATTTTTTCATTGACTGCTTTACCCGTGTCCGCCGAAGATGGACTGGTAAACACAAATGAAGAACTCACTGACGGCACATTTACCTATGAACTTGTCAACGGAACATATACTATCACAAAATGTGAAACGACTGCTATTATTAATGAGATACCTGAACTCCGCAACGGATATGCAGTCACAGCCATAGCAGATTATGCTTTTGCAAACTGTACCATGATTTCAGAACTCGAAATCCCTGATACAATAACTTCTATCGGAAACAGTGCATTCGCAGGCTGTACGTCGCTGAAAGAAGTATGCCTCCCTGAAAGAATTGAAAATATTCCGAACGGACTGTTTATGGGCTGTACACTTCTTGAAGAAATTGACATTCCCGACAGCGTAAAGATAATAAATTCATACGCTTTCTACAACTGTTCCAAACTGAAAGAAGTCGAACTTCCGAAAAATCTTGTAACAATTCAGCCTATGGCTTTTGCGGAATGCAGTTCCATTGAGAATTTTGATGCGGACAGCACAAGCAGTTTTGTGTTTGAGGACGATATACTGTATAATTCCACAAAAACAAATATTTACCGTGCTTCAACAAAACTTACAGGTGATGTTTATATCGCCGATACAGTTACGACAATAGAGCCGGGAGCATTCTCAGTATGTGCGGGAATAGAAAACCTGTTTCTGCCGTCATCTGTAACAACAATCGGCGAAGACGCTTTCGGATATTGCTTGGGTCTGAAAAGCATTGACTTTGCTGAGGGACTTACTTCTGTTTCTGCAATAGCATTCAAGTACTGCTCTTCCCTGCAATCGCTGGAATTTCCTACAACACTTGAGGAAATCGGCGACGGAGCTTTTTTCAACTGCACTGAATTAAACCGTGCAATAATTCCCGAAGGTGTTCAGACGATAGGCGAGGGAGTATTTGTCAACTGCACAAAACTGCTTAATCTCAGTATTCCGAAAAGCGTTGTATCAATCGGCGACAACTCCTACGGCTATACTATTAACGAAGACGGAAATTATATCTCTGATAAATCTGTTGAAATGAGTGTATATTCCGGTTCAGAGGGACAGAATTACGCAAAATCCAATGGAATAAAATATTCGACCGTTGACAAAAATCTTTCAGGTATGGCATTTATAGTAATCGGCATAGGAGCTGCTGTTGTAATTATAGTTTTTGCTGTTGTACTAATGGCAAGGGCAAAAAAGGGTGCGCCTGTTTCGGCTAGAAAAGCAAAGAAAATCGCCGAAGAAAAAGAAAAGGACGACGATTACAAGAATATCATTGAATAAATAAAAATCCCCGAACAGCAAGTGTTCGGGGATTGGTTTTTATGAGAAATCAGCCGGCAGCATTAAGCTTTTTAGCAAGCTGTGCCTTTTTTCTTGCAGCCTTATTCTTGTGCATAAGACCCTTTGCGCAAGCCTGGTCAACTCTCTTGATAGCAAGTCTTACAGCTTCTGTCTTGTTTTCAGCATTAGCTGTACAAGCAGCGTCAGCCTTCTTGAGAATAGTCTTGAGATTTGACTTTCTTGACTTGTTTGCAGCAGCCTTAGTTGCGTTAACCTTTACTCTCTTCTTGGCAGATTTGATATTTGGCATTTTTGTACACCTCCGATTTTTGTACACGGATAAACTCCGCAGATTTACATATTATATAAGCATAAATAATTATGCTCCGGCAGATGCAACGCACATACTGCCTACTGAGACAACTATAATTATACCATTTTTTTTCAGAAAATGCAATAGGCATATTCTAAAGATTATGACGAAATTTTTATGTCAAAATACAGCATATTGTACAAAAGGAGGATTTTTTATGAATTTCAGGTCTGACCTTGCTGTTGAACAGATTACAGATAAACTTCCGTCGGGAGTTCATATTGAAAAACGTGGAGAGGCTTTTGAAATCACGGAAATAACTATCGCTGACGACAGACACCGTCATTCACTCGGCAAAGGTCGTGGGAAATATATCACACTCGAAAGCGGAAGTCTGAGCAGATTTTCCGACAATTACGAGGATATGGCTCAGGAACTTGCAGACGAAATCCGTCCGCTTATTCCTGACGGAGAAATTTTTGTCGTCGGACTGGGCAACAGGGATATAACTCCCGATGCGGTCGGTGTGCAGACTGCCGAAAAGGTGCTTGCAACACGTCACTTACAGGACGAACTTGACAACGACGAAGAAAAATTCCTGACATCTCTGCGCCGTGTAAGTACGTTCGCAGGAGGTGTAATGGGACAGACTGGCATTGAAACCGCTGAAATCATAAAAGCAGTCTGCAATGAAATCAAGCCGTCCGCAGTGATTGCAGTTGATGCGCTCGCCTGCTCCGACATAAGCCGCCTCGGAACGACAATCCAGATAAGCGACAGCGGAATTTCTCCTGGGAGCGGTGTATCAAACACACGCAAGGAACTTTCTCGTGCGAATTTAGGCGTACCTGTTATCGCTGTAGGCGTGCCGACTGTTGTCGATATGCACACAATTGTCCGCAGTCTCGCAGGAGTAGAAATTGACGGTGATTTGCCGAATATGATGGTTACTCCACGAGATATTGACCGCCTTACCGAACGTGCGTCACAGCTTATAGCGTTCGGGATAAACCTTGCACTTCAGCCGTCGCTTACTTTCGACGATGTACGTGGACTTTTCTGAAAAATCAGACCGCACATAAAAGCGATACTCATATAGAAGTAATGCCCGACAGCAGTTAAAAAACTACTTTCGGGCTTATCTTAATTATTGGTTTATTCACATAAATCAGAATTTGATAGAAAATCATATATTTTCTTTATTACATCATCAGAGGAATATGTTTTATCTCTCGACATTTGCATAATAAAAACTCCTGACCAATTATCATAACTAATTATAATTTGTTCATTTTTCATTGAGTTCTCAAATTCAGGTTGAAGTATTTTTTCTATTCGCTCAATATCATCAGGAGTTAAATTAAAATGTTCACAAGACAGTCTACCATTTTCAATTGTATGCAACTCCCAACCATTATTACTTTTTGCTAATATCATTAGATTTCTCCTGTTGAAAATTACGATTTATTTTACTAATATTATACATCAAAAAACTATGGCTAAAAATTTCTATATGAGTATCGACTTTATTTGCGGTAAATTTTTTTACTCAACTGGAGTAGTTTCAGTCTCATCAACTGTTGTTTCGGCGGAAGTTGTAGTCATAGCCGGATTTTCCTCACCTGGAGCGACTTTCTCGCTTTTGTGTACCGTCACGATAAATCCGTCAACATTATTTCCCGAAATATCGTACTTATATCCGGTCGGAACAGGCACGCTTGTTACGTCCGAACTGTCGTCCGACGGAAAGAAAAATACTTCATACTCCTGATTATCAGCAATAATCTGCAAATGCGCTCCGTCATATGGATAATTCATGCGGAGGAGGTCTATATATTCCTCCAGACAAAGATTATTTGTTGTCATATAAGTTGCATGAGGAACTCCGACATAGCGGAAGTGCCACGGTTCATAGCGGAATTCTGTGATTTCCTCTTTGTCTTCGGGATAACGGATAATAAAACCGTACTTATAGCAGTTACTGTTCAGCCACTCAAAATCGCCCGTACCCTGATAATCCCAGTTTTCTGTTTCACTGAAATCAAAGGCGTAGCCCGTCTCATGCTCGCTGAAACCTGGTTTTGCGACAATCGGCGCATCTTCGTTGTTTTCCGATGCGGTGAAGTTGTCATAAAGTTCCTGCTGAAATTCCTTTGTCCTGTGCGAACCGTAAATTATGAGAGTATTATTTTCATAGATGTCATAAAAATCATCAATCATCTGTGCCATAGGCTCATAGACATTATCTAAAATAGTGTATGTGTAATCGACGGCAGTAAATTCCGAACGTTCAGTTTCGTCATTTTTCTCCATGATACTTACAAGGTTTTCGTCGCCTGCACTGAAATATTCATACTGATTGTTGACAAGAATTAAGTCGCCTTTGAATTTATCTTTTGTGCTGACTGTTAAATTAGTGAAAATGATTTTATCGGGGTCAATGGATTCTGTGGTGTCAGGAATATCAATATCATCTTTACCCGAAGTATCGACGAATTTCGACTGCCGGACAGTGTTCATATTATCAACACCGCCCTTGACAACGTATGCACCAAAAGCAACTATTACTGCACAGAAGACAAGTTCTGTTAAAGTTTTTGTCCGCCTTATACTCTTTTCTCTGCTTATTTCTTTAGGCATAATATTCTGCTCCTGTCTGCCGCTTGAACGGCTTTAATCCACACATTTTCTATTCTCTTTTTTATTTTTATATCTATCTGCGGAATGTTTCTGAATATATTATACCATATAATTGTGAAAAAATATAGAGTTTTTCACACATATTGTCAGAAATCACAAATAACAGCTTTTTTTATGTGGATTAGCAGTGCATTATGCCTATAAAAATATATTCATGAGGATTTGTATACTTTCGACAAATATTATAGTGCTGTATTGTGCTTATAGTAGGATATAACAAAAAAATAACAGAGTTTGTGATAATATGCACAATCTTTTAAAAAGGACTTGAAAATACATTGCAGAAATGTTATAATGATTATGTGGGTAGTATTTTATGTCAGGAAAGGCGGTGACTTTATGATATGCAATATATGCGGAACTGAAAATGACAACAGCACGAAAATCTGCCGTATGTGCGGAAATAAACTTGCTGTGAGAACTGACGAGCCGTTCATTCCGAGACTTGACACTGAACGTGTTTCATTGCCACAGGCAGGAAGTACTCCTATGCCGTCACCACAGAGTTGCCCACAGCCAAATATGAACATAAACCCGCAGCAGCCTGTGAATAACCCATATATGAACGCTCCTCCTATGTACAATCAGCCCGTCGGATATGACCAGAATGGTATGCCTGTTTATGCGCCGATGTACAATCAGTATGCACAACCTCCGCAGATTATCGGCTATGACCAGAACGGTATGCCTGTCTATGCACCGATGTATAACCAGTACGCACCGCCTCCGCAGATTGTCGGCTATGACCAGAACGGTATGCCTGTTTATGCGCCTGTATATAATCAGTATGCACAACCGCAGAATATGGTTTATCCGCCACCTCCCCCTCCGGCAATGCAAGGTATACCAGATATGCCTGTGATTACTCCTGAGCCTGAGAAAAAAGAAGAAAAAGTTAATGTTCCCGATGATTTCTGGGCATTTTTTGACGGCGGAAAATCATCAGAACCAAGAGAAGAGCCGTCCGCCGACGACTTTTTCGGAAAATCTGCACACAGTGACGCTATGGGTGACGTTTCAATGACGGGTCTTGATTTCGGCGCACTCAGGCGAGCGGAAAAAAAGAAAAATTCATATATGAGTGATACTCCTATTGTTGACGCAAGCAATCTGGAAAAAAATGATACGTCCAAATATAATGAGATGTACATGAAAAAAGCGGATAATGTAAATTCAAATGACCTCATGGGCAGCGGTACTCGCAGAAAAACAAGTGAACGTGACAAAATGGGTGCGACAAGACAGGTTGACGCTGGCAGAATGACAGTCAAACTGAAAGTAAAGCCTAAAATTTCAATGACTTCAGCAGGTTCTGCCGACCCTGATACAATTGAAACGTATGTTCCCAAACACAAAGAGGCTATTATGGGAAGTGCCGACCGTGCTGTCGAAGCCATGCCGAAACGTTCAAATCCGTATCAAAGCGAACTTGATGCAATAGAACTGCCTGAATATATGCAGGCAAAGAAAACTCAGCACGAAGAAACGGTGGAAATTCCGTCTCTTCCAAAAATGAAACAGAATTAAAATTTTAAGGAGAATTTAAAATGAAAAAGTTACTTGACGAATTCAAGGCATTTATAATGCGTGGAAACATAATGGATATGGCTATCGGTGTTATCGTCGGCGGTGCATTCTCAAATCTCGTTACATCACTGCTTGACAACATCATCTCGCCTATTCTCGGATTTTTCAACTACGGCGGTTTCAACGGTCTCAGCTTTACCCTCTGGAGAGCTGAACTCAGATACGGCGCATTCCTCAATGATGTTGTAAACTTCATTATCATGGCTGCGGTTGTATTCCTCATGATGAAAGTTGTCAATGTGCTTATGAATGCTGTCCACAGACATGAGGCTGAAAAGCCTGCTGAACCTCCGAAGCCTTCCAATGAGGAGCTTCTCCTTGTTGAAATCAGGGATTTGCTCAAGGCTCAGGCTAACGATGCAGAAAAAACTGAATAATTACATAAAAACCGTTCGTTTCAGGTAAATACTCATAAAGAAGTTTAAGCCACAGTATTTAGTAAGATAAGAAATTTAGTGAGGTAAAAAATGGACACATTAAAGGCGATAGAGATTATAACTGACAACTACCTTGGTAATGATGGTAGCCTTGTCTGCTCTCTATATAATGAATGTTATTTTTCACTAAAACAATTCTGGGAATACTATGATAGTATTGTTCAACTTGTAAATGTATTTTTTTATAATGATGATATGACAGCTAAAATAAGCATAAGTTATCAAAGAATATTGAAAGAGATAATTTATCATTTTTCATCGCAGGATATTTCCGTTATAGACAATTTTCCCAAAGACTATAATAGCTATATTGAAAGACTTGATTTTGCTGTTCTTGCATATTATACAAGAAATCCTGAAATATTGAATAATGATAACTTCGAACTACAGAAATAAATTCTGATTTATATGAGTAATCCTATAAAATAAACCAAGCCCGAAAGCAGTTCAGAAACTACTTTCGGGCATTATTTTTTATAAGTATCGTCCTTTTCGGACGGTCTTTTACTTTATCGGAAGCTCGACGATAAATGATGAACCCTTTCCGGAACTCACGGCACGGACAGTTCCGCCATGATAATTCACGCCATGCTTGACGATTGAAAGTCCGAGACCTGTACCGTTTATCTTGCGTGAACGGCTTTTATCAACACGGTAAAAACGCTCGAAAATACGTTCGATATGTTCTTCAGGAATACCCGTTCCCGTATCGCTTACCGTGATAATCGCTTTCATAGGAATATGCGAAATTTTAACTTCAAATGCTCCGCCGTCAACATTATACTTTATTGCATTGTCGCACAGATTATATATTATCTCGTCAAGGACAGTCCTGTTGCCCGTTACGGTGATATGTTCGCCCGAAAGTGAGGACGATATATTTTTTTCTTCCGCATTTTTGTGCAGTCTCGCCAGAATTTCCGCTGAAAGATTGTATAAATCAACAAGTTCGTCCTGTCTCGGAACAGAATTTTCGTCGAGTTTGGACAGCGAAACAATATCCTCTATAAGCGAAATAAGGCGTTTTGCCTCACTGCATATATCACGCCCGAAAGATGCGCAGTCCTCAGGTTTCACCATACCATTTGCAAGCATATCGGCTATGCCGTATATCGTGGTAAGCGGAGTTTTCAGTTCATGCGAAACGTTAGATGTAAACTCACGGCGCATTGTTTCAAGTTTCTGCTGTTCAGTCACATCAAGAATAAAAACAACAATTCCGTTGACTGTTTCGGAAACGCTCGCAGGACTTGCTATAACTTTACGGTCACCATGTTCTGTCCTGAGTAAACACTCCGCATTCCGCCCGCCCATAGCGTCCTGAATACAGTGGCGGAAAACTTCTTCATGACTGAGTGAATAGATACTCTGTCCTTTTTCAAGCGGAGATATGCCCAATAATGCGTATGTTGTGGAGTTACAAGCAAGAATGACAGTTTTTAAGTCAGCAATAATAATCCCCTCTTTCATGTTCTCCGTGATTGTGCTGAACTGTTCACGGCTGTTCATGATTTCAGTGCGCTGGCGGTTTACTCTTCCATTCTGCACACGAAGTCTTTCAAGCACCGGAAAAAGTTCCTTGTAACTTTTTTTCGGTTTCGGGTGGTCCAAATCGATATTGCGGACAGGTTTCACAATATTTTTCGCAAGAATGGCTGATACAGCACAGACAATAATAATTATGTAAAAAAATATTCCGAAAAGTCCGCCGATACTATTATTATAATAAGCAGTAAGCAGCATTGCAGCTGCAACAGATAAAGCGGAAGTAATCAGAATACTAAGAAAAATTTTCCATGTCATATTCATTCTCCAATCTTATAACCAACTCCACGGATTGTCTCAATAAGTTCACTGCCTGCCCCCAGTTTTGCACGAAGCGTTCTTATATGCACATCAACTGTACGGCTTTCGCCCTTGAAATCAAATCCCCATACCTTTTTAAGAAGTTCGTCACGGGAAAAAACTTTTCCTTTGTTCCGCAGAAGTATCAGCAGAAGTTCATATTCTTTCAGTGTGAGATTAATTTTAATTCCGTCCGAATATACCTCATGCTTTTCAGGCGATATAACAAGATTTTTGAATATAACTGCATCATTTTCGCTGTTATCGTATGAACGGCGGAGAAGTGCCTTTATACGTGAAATAAGTTCAATAGTGCTGAACGGCTTTGAAATGTAGTCGTCCGCACCGCTGTCAAGTCCTGTTACCGTATCAAATTCAGTTCCTTTTGCTGTGAGAAGTATTACAGGCAGTTTACGGGTGATTTTATCACACCTCAGCTTTTTAAGTATTGAAATTCCGTCCTCTTCGGGAAGCATTATGTCCAGCAGAAGCAAATCGGGAAGTCTCTCCGCCATAGCCTTGTAAAATTCCGACGGAGTTTCAAATCCGACGGCATCAAGTCCGGAATTATTCAGCGCATACAAAACAAAATTTCTTATTCCGCTTTCGTCCTCAAGCATATATATCATAACAATCACCTCATAATTATAGTATAATGGATTATGTGAAAAAATGCAACTGGATTTTTACTTTTTATTTCAGTTTTCTTTCACATATTTTACATAATAATGGGATAGAATAACAACATAGAGATAAAGAGGAATTGGCAAACTGAATTAACAGGTGAAATATAATGGACAATTTTAACTCATTCAAAAAATCATTCGGATTTCTTGCTGCTACTGTCCTTGCTGCTGCACAGATGAGTTGCAGCAATACGGTTTCCGAACAGGAAAGCAGTACATCTTCCGAAAATTCAGTTTCTGAAAGTTCGGCGGTGGAAACAACTACAGAAAGTTCCGAAGGCGAAATAATAGATGCTGACCCTCTTGCAAGTCAGCCGAAAAAAATCACATACGAATATGCCGACGTTTTTTCGGACAGAGACTTAAATCCAGTTTTTGACGATATTACAGCGGAAGTCAAACTAAACGGCAGTTCTGCGGAATGCAACAGCTCCGGAATTTCAATTAGCGGTTCAACAATAACTATTACAGAAGAGGGCATTTACAGATTTTCAGGTACTCTCGACGACGGACAGATTATCGTCAATGCTCCAGACGCAAAAGTACAGATTATTCTTGATAACGCCGATATTACTTGCAGTACGTCTTCCGCAATATACGGAGTAAATTCAAAGAAAATTTTTATCTCTCTTGCCGAAAACAGCGTGAATAACCTGACGGACGGCAAAAATTATACCTATGCAGACGAAACAAATCAAGAACCCGATGCCTGCATTTTCAGTAAGGACAGCCTTACAATCAACGGCAAAGGCACTTTGAATGTCAATTCAAGTCTCAGCGGTATTCACGGCAAAGACGACGTTGTAATAACAGGCGGAAATATTAATATAATCTCCGACGGCGACGGCATAAAGGGTAAAGACTATGTTGCTGTTGCGGACGGAAATATCAACATAACTTCGGGTGAAGACGGCATAAAGTCCACAAACACAAATGATACTTCTTTAGGCTATATTTATATTCAGGACGGCGGATTTGTTATAAATTCCACACAGGACGGCATACAGGCTGAAACAGATTTGATTATATCTGACGGAAATTTCAACATCACAAGCGGCGGCGGAAGTGAAAACTCCACAAAAACTCATTCCGATGATTTCGGTGGAATGGGCGGTTTCGGTGGCGGAAGACTTAATGGTGATTTCAACCGTGAAGATTTCGGTAATATGACACCTCCCGATAACTTCAATCCGCAGGATTTCGGCAACATGACACCTCCCGATGATTTCAGTCCACAGAATTCCGGCGATATAACATCTCAGGAAAATCAGGCTGATACAACTGAAACGAAAATAAGTACTAAAGGAATTAAAGGCGGTTCTTCCGTTAATATCATAGGCGGTGAATTTACTGTAAATTCCGCTGATGACGCTGTACATTCCGCAAATGTAGTAATAAGCGGTGATAATCTCACCCTTACAACAGGCGGTAAAGGTATCCACGCTGATTCCAATTTATATATTGACGGCGGTGCAATAAATATCACGGATTCCTATGAGGGAATTGAAGGTGCTGTTATTAATGTATCCGGCGGTGATTTGACAGTTAACGCTTCAGATGACGGTTTCAACGCTTCCGACGGCGTTACAAATCAGAACGGTATGGGGAACGGTATGGGTACTTATTCAAACGACGTAGCACTCAATATAAGCGGCGGTTCTGTTTACATCAACGCTGAGGGCGACGGTCTCGACAGCAACGGTGGTATGACTATCAGCGGTGGTACTGTTATCATTGACGGCCCTGCAAACGGCGGTAACGGTGCATTGGACAGCAACAATGAAATTATTGTGACCGGCGGTACTCTTATAGCTGCCGGAAGTTCACAGATGGCTGAATGCCCCGATAGTTCGTCAACACAGTATGTAGTCTCCGCAACTTTTGAAAGTACACAGCAGGCAGGTACTTCTGTTAAACTACTTGACGAAAACGGCAGTGAGATTATCACTTTCACTTCCGCAAAAACCTTTGACAATATCATTATCAGTTCTCCTGATATTTTAAAAGATAAAACTTACACTTTCTATCTCAATGATACTGAAAGCGAAAGTTTCACGGCAAGCGAAATCATTTCAACTATCGGCAGACAGTCCGCAATGGGCGGAGGTATGGAAGGATTTGGCGGAGGTCGTGGAAAAGGCGATTTTCAGCCCCCTACTAATGAAAACGGAGAATTTGAAATGCCTGAACGGAATTTCGGCGGAATGCACAAAAATCCCGATACAGATTTATGACATCTTCTATATTCATATAAACCACCCTAAAACGAGAAAAGTCGGAGTAATCCGACTTTTTTCGCTATATGTCTATAATATGTCGCTCAAAGGCATTTATCACAGTAGTTGCGCCGATTTTCTGCTCACGGACGAAATTTCCGTAATTCTTATGTACGTGACCGTGTATGAAATATTTCGGACTATATTTATTAATTAAATCCGCAAAGCATTCAAATCCTCTGTGTGCCAAATCAGGCATATCACTGATATTGGCAGCAGGAGCATGAGTAAGCAGAATATCAAATCCCTTGCTTCGCATAATGCTGAATCTGCATTTATTAATCCGACGGCTCATTTCCTTTTCGTTGTACTGATTTTCGCCCGTACTGTACCGCATTGAACCGCCGAAACCTAAAATCCGCAGTCCCTTATAGTTAATCAGACTGCCATCGACGCTGATACAACCCTGAGGTTCTTTTCTGTCGTGGTTGCCGTTGACATACAGCACATCGGCTCTTGACATCGTGACAAGAAATTCAAGGTATTCAGCTTTCAAATCGCCTGCGGACAAAATCAGGTCAATGTCAGCAAGTTTGGATTTGTCGTAAAAATCCCATAAATAACGGCTTTCCTCATCAGCAACAGTAAGTATTTTCATAAAAGTTCTCCGCAAAAAAATTCCTGATATTCGTCGGGCTGAAATTTATAGTCAAGTTCTTTCACCCAGTCAATATTGTCATCATTGTTAAAATATTTGTGATAATATCCCCAGCACCGCCGGTACAATTCCTCATGCCAGTTCTTAGCGCACCAGTCGTCAAAAAAATAGTCATCCTTAATCAAATCGTAGGCAATATCGCCGTATTTTTCCCAGTCCACGTCTGTCCAGTCCTCAACCCGTCTGATACCGCTGTTTCTGTATTTCTCAAAAAAAGCCTTTCTGTCCCCTTTTTCCTTACCAGCTACAACACCGATTTTCTCCCATTTAATGAAGTCATCGCAGAATTTTACTTTCACAACAGCAACAGTACAATGAAAATCACAGTCGCAATCGCATATAAGAAGCGGAAAATTACAGTCAACTTTTTTGCTTACGAGTTCCTTTATATAGCGGACTTCTCCTTGATTTTCATTCCAAAGTGACGAAACAAGCCCATAATATTCGCATTCTATAAAACCGTTATCATCATATATTACAAGTTTTTCAGTAATATCCCTGTCGTCAACAAGAATATATCCGTTTTTTTCAGTAAGCTTATTATACATAAAAACCTCGCTAAATATTTCCCATAAAAAACTTTCGATATTCATCAGGTTCAAATTTACAGTCAAGTTCGCTCACCCATACAATATTTTCATCATTGTTAAAATATTTATGATAGTATCCCCAACAGCGACGATACAACTCTTCCTGCCAATTTTTATAACACCAGTCATTGAAAAAATAGTCGTCCTGAAGCAAATCGTAGGCAATATCGCCGTATTTTTCCCAGTCCACGTCTGTCCAGTCCTCAACCCGTCTGATACCGCTGTTTCTGTAACTTTCATGGTAATCCCAGTCTTTTTTCATCATTCCGACTTTTTCCCAAGTAACATAATCAGCATAATATCTTACTTTTACAACCGCAATATCACAACTGCAATGAAGTTCAGAATTTTCGGACATAATCGGGAAATTACATGAAACCTGATTTTCAATCAGTTCACGCATATACCTGCGTTCCGCATTATTTTCAACTGAAAGCGTTGAATACAGCCACTCAAAATAATCAAAAACAGAAGTCATACATTCATCGTCTATAAATATAAAATCCTTGTCCCCGTTTTTTAAAGCAAGTTTATTGTACATAAAATCACCATTTATATGCTAAAATTCTGTTTCTTTTATAACATAATCTCCAACATAAGCACTGAATATCAATTCATCGTCCCAGTGGTTACTAATTACAAGGTGTGCGAAAACCTGAGATTTTTCAAACTTAGCCTCACGAAATAATTCTATTTCACCTATTTCAGCTTCCCAGCTTTCAGCAGAAATATTATTCCTGATATAAATTTCTCTATAATTACTAAAAATAATATTATAGTGTTTTTTATTATTTGTTTCTACAAATATTTTTAGTTTATTGTCAACTGAAATTCGTTCAATTACAGCATTTTTCTGAAAATAAAATATATCCACATTTCCTCCGAAAATATAAAAACTCTCTTTAATAATAAAGAGAGTTTTTGTTATTTGTGCCGGCATTGAAATAGTTTCCCGGGTCGTCGCCAACCAAGTATCGTCTTCGCTCCAGAGCTTAACTTCCGTGTTCGGA
>CAYWPN010000029.1:0-23303 GCA_964460175.1 uncultured Alistipes sp.
CAGCTGAAATCATTGCGGAGTTCTTCAGGCAGATTGAAAGGGTTCTGCGCCCGTCGGGCTACCTTTTTCTGTGGGTGGACAAATTCCATCTCGTCGAGGGCATAACACCATGGTTTGAGGGGACAGATCTCGTCCCCGTCGACCTGATTACGTGGGACAAGCAGAAAATCGGTATGGGCTACCGCACAAGGCGCAAATCGGAATATCTTGTCATATTGCAGAAACTTCCGAAACTCGCTAAGGCAACGTGGACTTTGCACAACATACCTGATGTGTGGGACGAGAAAGTCACGAAAACCCACGCCCATTCAAAGCCTGTAGGGTTGCAGGAACAGCTTATCCTTGCTGTTACCGAAGAGGGCGACTACGTCTGCGACCCTGCCGCCGGCGGTTACTCCGTCTTTGAGGCGTGCAGAAAGACGGGCAGGAACTTTATTGGCTGTGATATTATGTTCGGAGGTTAAAAATGAAAACAAGCTTTCATAGAAATAAGTACGATGTGGACTGCAATCCACAAAGAAAAATATGGGTTATTACCGGAAATAATACTGTTGTTCTCAATACAATTACAGGAAAGTACGTTTCTCATTTCACAAATGAAAAACCTTTCAGAGAGAAAATTATCGTTTTCAACAATACGAAAACGGCCTATGATTATATTAACAGACATAATCTCAACACAAATATTTTCAAGATTGTAATAGTACAGAAAAGATGATTAATATAATCTGTACAAAACAGGAGATAAAAATCTCCTGTTTTTTGTTTAGGTAGCCAATATAATTTGAAAGGCACAGTGCGGAAATTTATGCTACAATGAATGTATAAAGCAATGGGAGAAATTATATATTGGCTTTTACGTACACACGGTTTCTACTCCCAATGAGCGGATATGCGTAATCGGTGAACGCACCTGAATGTAAATCGGACACATAGGAAACACTGTAAGTTCAAATCTTACTCCGCCCACCAGACAAGAGCCTCAGCATTATATCCGCAAATCAGGGCTGCGGTGTTGATGTGCGATTGCCCTGTTCATACACAAACGTAAAATGGCGTTTTATCGGTTAATATGCAGCAGTGGTGGAATAGGTAGACGCTATGGTGACGGGTAGAGCAACACCTATTATTCTGCTATGGGTAAGGTTATTAAGTAATCTCCAGTTTGCAGACCACAGAAATGTGCGACGGGCGTTAGATAGCAATTTGTTTATGTGTGGTGCAAATCCACGCCTGCTGCACCAAAAATACAAAATATAAAGGTGAAAAACAAATGGAAATTGAAGATAAATATATTAATTTGATTGGAAAATATATATACAACAAAGAACTTGATAAGTCCGGATTGATTTCATCTATGGATTTATCAAAAATGTGTGATATAAGTTATAGAGCTTTCTACGATGTTTTTGATTGTAATCATATTATACATTTAGAAGATTTTGAAAAAGGTAAGATACAATTTGTTCTGCTTACAGGAAATCATATATTTGAGAAAATCATAAGACAAGAAAACAACGATATAAAAGTAGCCTTTAAAGAAAAATATAACGATAATATGATTCGCTGTGTTAGTGCTGAAGAATGGGATAAGTGTAATGAAGAACAAAAATCACGAAACATACAAAAAATGCACACAGACCTTATAAGTTTGACAAGAATATCTACAGAAGTGTTTTATGGTGACTTCTGTATTCAGGACTTATACTTGAAATATAAAAATGGTGTTCTGACTGAAACAGAAATGCTCTATGCTATTTTGAATGTTCTTTGCAGTCGAAACAAACAGCTTGCAGACAAAAATCTTGAATATTTTTCAAAGTACGAATTGGAAAAATGTTTGAAAGATTATTGTTGTAATACAAGAAACAGTAAATGTGAAGATAATGAACATAATCAAAAAGAAACTATCCTATCTTAAATTTTATGTAAATAACTTAAGGGAGAATTTTTATGCAGGAAACATGGTTTACATTAAAAGTCCTTGGAATTATAATTCCCATTGTAATCGCCGTCTTGATATTTGTGATTTGCTTTATCGTTGAGATTATTAATCGCATTAAGTGGAATAGAAAAATAAAACTCCTGAAAAAACTCGGCTATGAAAGATACCTGGACGGTGTCGCATCTGTTGGGAAAGGAGCATGGTACGGCTGGAAAAACGATAAAGCTGGAAAACGTTTTCTGGAACGTGACATAATAAACTGGACATATAAACAATTAAGAGAAGCATTGTGATATAGATATTGAAACGAGTGTGCGAAAATCCATTTCGAGGAGAATAAGAAAATGGCAAAGAAAATAACAATTGAAATTGATGATGCTTATGCAAGCGTACTGTCACTTACAGCAACTGGTCTAATAAGTTTTGTAAATAACGTAATTAACATGACTTGCGTGGCAGTCGACCTTAGTAAAACCGATTACATCAAGATTGACAAATCAGGTAAGTCCACAACAGAAAGTTTGAAGCAGAAGACAGATGATGTCAAACCTGTAAAGCACGGCAAATGGCTTGACGTGTGCTGTGCAGTAAAGTGCAGTAATTGTGGCGAAGAATATAGTGACGAAATATTTCTGATGCGTGGAAATATCAATTACTGTCCCAACTGCGGTGCGGAAATGGAGAAATATTATGAAGATTAAAGAAATGATTTACAGTAACAATCCTGCAACAGAACTGCTTGGTTTCGGAGTATACAACGGTTATGAATATGCGATAGTTTCACGAGGCACACACCCCTGCGCCTATGTGAGACTTCCGGAAGGACATAACTACTATGGTCTGGACTACGATGAAATTCCGGTTGATTGTCACTGCGGTCTGACTTATTCCAAAAGTTTTCTTGATGTTCTGCCGGAGCATTCGGGCTGGTGGATTGGCTGGAATTACGGTCATTGCTGTGATTATGCAGGATTTATGAAAAGTCCTGAATGGAGTGACATTGATACCACTGATTACAAAAAATGGACATCTTCTGAAATCTTTGAAGAAGTAAAACAGGTTACAGAGCAGCTTAAACGGCTGCACAAAACTGTATATCCTTATTTTGTACCTATTGAAAATTCAGCAAGAGGTGTAGCCATTTTATCTTTCATGCCTGAATATTCAAAGCAAGCCGGAAAGTCATTAAAATTGATTACTGAAATGCTGCATCAGAAGAAAACTTATGATAAATGGGAGCGAAAAGCTATGAAGTATCTTGCGGAACTCGGAAGCGTATATCTTGCTTTGGTCTGTTTTGAAAGTGACTTTGAAAGAGGGAAAATTTTATGAAAAAGAAACCAACATCATTCTGGATATATTTATTAGAAGCAATTTTAATGCTCCTGATTATATGGGGCTGGAATTTTCTTGTTGCGTGGGGCGCTGTTGCACTTGCGGCTAAATGTTTTGATTTTGCTTTTGCGTGGAAATATGTATGGCTTATCTGTTTTATTCTTACTTTTGTTGCTGGAATTTTTAGAGGAAGTGGCAACAAATGATTAGATACTGGTCAATCAGGAACGTTGTCACTGGTACACAGCTTAGGAATAATGACAATGATATTATGATTTTCATGGACAAGGACAGCGGAAAATATTACATATCAACGCTCCCGAAACCTGAGTTGTGGGAAGTCATTGAGTTCAGGAGGCAGAGATTATTATGAAAGTTACATTAAAACAGATTTTTCAGCTTGCTATTTCACAAGCAATTGACAATATAACTGAGGCAAGCGAAAATTTTCCATACCAAAAAGATGATAGAACATTGAAAATTTTATCAGACAACATTGAAATACACAGACAGATTAAAGAACTTGCGGAATTTTTCAAGCATTGCGATGATGTTCCGTTTGAGGAGATTTTGTGCGGATATTTCGGGGAGGAAAAATAGTATGATAACATATCATAAAATTGACGCTATATTTGAACGTGATACACAAGGAACTAAACGTTTGCTTCTGTTTAAATTCAGAAATCCAGCTGTAGAATATCTTGCAGATAATCAGTGGATTTTTACAGAGAAAATTGATGGTACAAATATTCGTGTCTGCTGGGACGGTCATACAACACATTTTGCAGGTCGTACAGATAAAGCAATTATACCTGATCACTTGCTTGAATTTCTGAATAATACCTTTAATACCAATGAAATGGAAGAATTGTTTGAACAACTGTTTGGAGAAAAAGAAGTTATTCTGTTCGGTGAAGGGTATGGTCCAAAAATTCAGAAAGGTCATCTGTACCGTGATGATGTTAGCTTTATTTTATTTGATGTACTAATAGATAATATCTGGCTAAACCGTGAAGATGTAGAAGATATAGCAAAAACACTTGGAATAGATGTTGTGCCTGTTATAGGACAGGGTGTACTTACAGAAGCAATAGAAATTGTAAAATCACAGCCTGAATCCACAATAGGTAATGCTGATATGGAAGGCATTGTAGCACGTCCACTTGTTGAAATGCTTGACAGACTGGGCAACAGAATTATAACAAAAATAAAATGCTGTGATTTTAAGGAGTAAATAAAAGATGAGTGATTTAAGTTATTTTGACAAGATTTATTCAGAAGAAAACAAAAATGAAATTAATAAGATTAAAGCTGACATTATTAAACAGTTTAAAGAAAGCAAATGCACCTGCATACCTGAAACTGATGGTGAAATACAATATGCAGATATTTATGAAATGTTTGATGATATTATTTCATGGCTTGAAAAATTTCATCTCGGCGACGACTGCTATTTTGTTGTTAATAAAACAGGTGCAGTATTATACTGGCGTGGCGGTCTGACTGTATTGCCAAAAGATTACAGGGAAAATATGGTAAATAATTGCAAAAGCTTTGAAATTGAATACAAAAAAGACGAAAGCAAAACTGACAATGTAAACCACCCTGACCATTATAATCAGGGGAAATATGAGTGCATTGACGAGATGATTACACTGTTTGGTATTGAGGCGGTGAAATCGTTCTGCAAATGCAACGTTTTCAAATACCGCTATCGTGCGGAGCGTAAAAACGGTGCAGAGGATATTGCCAAAGCTGACTGGTATATGAATAAACTTATGGAACTGGAAAACAATCCGTCTTCTGAAGAAAAAGTTGATTTTAAAACAACAACAACTTATTTTAAATAGAACTGAGTGAAAATTTATGAAAGGGGGCAGGTTCGAATGGGAAAAGGAAAATATCAGGAATGGCTTGAAAATGACAGCCTGCTCCTGATTAAGTCGTGGGCGAGGGACGGTCTCACAGACGAGGAAATCGCACGGAATATCGGTATAAGTCCTTCTACTTTCTATGAATGGTGCAAGAGGTTTACGGAGTTTTCGGAGACAATAAAAAAAGCAAGAAAACCTGTTGCAGTTGAAGTTGAAGATACTTTCTTCGAAAAGAAACTGAAAGGGTACACGGTCACAGAGAAAACAAAAGAAGTTACTATCACTCCGGACGGTGCTGAAACTCAGCATATCAAGGAATCTGAAAGATATATCCCTCCCGATACTACAGCTATGATTTTCTTCCTCAAAAACCGTATGCCCGACAAATACAGAGACAAGCCGAATACAGATTCCAACAAGGAAGTCCTTGACAAACTCGATGACGTTCTCAAGGATATTAAGGGAATAAAGTAATATGCCTTTCAGTCAGAAACAGCTTGAATATTTCGCAAATGCTGACAGACGGTGGAATATCAAGGTCGGTGCTACCCGTTCAGGTAAAACTTATGCTGATTATTTCGTTATCCCGAAAAGAATTAGAAACCGTATCGGAAAATCAGGTCTTGCTGTTATTCTCGGCGTTTCTCAGAGTACCATTGAATCAAATATTCTTGCTCCCATGAGGGAAATATGGGGAGATAGTCTTGTAGGCGATATAAATTCTAAAAATACGTGCAGAATGTTCGGCGAAACTGTTTACTGTCTCGGTGCGGAGAAAAAGTCTCAGGTATCTAAAATCCGTGGTAAATCAATAAAATACTGCTATGGCGATGAGATTGCTGAATGGTCTCCCGATGTCTTTGAAATGCTCAAGTCAAGACTTGACAAGCCTTATTCCACTTTCGACGGTGCGCTTAATCCCGAAAGTCCTAATCACTGGCTGAAAAAATTTCTTGATTCCGATGCTGATATTTACAACCAGCATTACACTATTTTTGATAATCCTTTTCTTGAAAAAGATTTCGTTGATGAACTTTGTCTTGAATATGAGGGTACTGTTTATTATCAGCGTTATATTCTCGGCGAATGGGCTTTGGCAGAAGGTCTTATATATCCTAATTACCAAAAACTTTACGAGAATATCCCTGCTCCCAAAAAGCCTGACGAAAAATATGAAAGTTATGTACTCTCTGTAGACTACGGCACTATGAATGCTTTTGCTGCTCTCTTATGGGCTAAATTCAAAGGTATATGGATTGCTGTGGACGGTTACTACTATTCAGGAAGAGACAAGGGCATTCAGCTTACCGACAGAGAATACGGCGATAAAATTGACGAAAAATTTGGTAAATACTCTAATGAATGGGTGAAAATGCCTGTTATCGTTGACCCGTCCGCCACAAGTTTTATTACCGAACTTAAAGGCAGAAGAAAATACAAAGTTATTGCCGCCGATAACGATGTCCGCAACGGTATAAGCGAAACTTCAAGTGCTATACAAGCCGGACTTATTAAAGTCAGTCCTGATATAAAAGAGTTCAGAAATGAAATTCAGGGCTATGCATGGGATAACAGTTCCAGCGAAGAAAAACCGCTGAAAATCAATGACCACTATATGGACAGCATGAGGTATTTTGTGAAAACTATGCAGATTATGAAAAATAAATACAAATGGACTAACAGAAATATTATGATTTAGAAATGCAGGTGGTTGAAATTCTTACATACAATGATTTGATGAAAATTACAAGTGAAGAGGAAAAAATTCAGTTCCTGCTTGATGTGATTTCAGAACATGAAAGGTCTCCGATGTTTCAGGACGGCAGAACTGCCGGTCTTTTTTACAGAAACAGGGATATTGATTTAGAGAAAGTTATAAAAGTCGTTTACGACAGAGAGGGTATTCCCCACCTTGATAAGATTTCTCCAAATCACAAACTGGCAACTAATCTTTTTCATATTTTTATCACACAGTTAGTTTCCTATCTGCTCGGAAATGGTATCATCTTCGAGGATAACAACATCAAAAAGGCTCTCGGCGGTTCGGATTTCGATTTCAGACTGCAACAGGTTCTTATTTATGCTGCACTGGACGGTGAGGGTTACGGTTTTGTTACGGATAATGGTGTTGTTCCGCTATGCTATGCCTGCAAAATTCATGGCAATGAACCTTTTCTTGCTCCGCTTAAAGATGAAGATGACGGCATTATGAAAGCTGCTGTCCGTTACTGGCGGTTAGCTCCCGACAAACCACTGAGAATAACGCTGTATGAGCTGGACGGCTTTACGGAATACAAAGAAAATGAGAACGGCAATGTAGTTTTATACGCTCCTAAGCGTGCTTATAAGACACACAGGGTCAGAAGTGAAATTGAGGGCGATATTTCATTAAAAGGTGAAAATTACAGTGATTTTCCAATTGTCCCTATGGGTTTTATCAACGGTCAGTCCTCTATCGTCGGAAACAGGGAAAAGCTTTTTGCTTATGATGTCGTTCTTTCAGGTATGGTCAATAACGTTGATATGAATACTATTTACTGGATTATTCAGAATGCCGACGGTATGGACAAAAGAGATGACCTGAATTTTGTAGGCGATATTATTCAAAGTCAGGTTGTACATACTCCCGACGGTACTGATATTCGCAAAGAGGAGATTTCGTCAAGACATGAGGCCTATATTTCCGTTCTTGATACTCTCAGAAAAGAACTTTTCCACGATTTTCAGGCTGTTGATACTGAAAATCTTTCGGCAGGAAACAAAACTACTGTCGAAATCAAGTCCGCTTACGAAAATCTCAATCTTAAATGTGACGAAGTTGAAAAATATATCTCCGATTTCGTCCGTGGCTGTCTCAGGGTTAAAGGACTTGACGAAAATGCGGAGTTCCATTTCAAACGTCCGAATAATATCAATGAGACTGAGTACCTTACCACTCTCGTAGCTATCGAACCCATTCTCGGTGGCGATATTACAACGAAATTAGCCTGCGAAACTCTCGGCATTATCGATGAGTACGAAAAAATTAAAGAACAAAAAACCATCGAAGAAGCAGAAAGGTTTAAAACCGAAAACGAAGAAAATATAAAGGAGAATTAATTATGAACGTACTTTTTATAGACGGTAAAATCAGTGAGAACAAAGGAAAGACTGCTGTTGAAAATGCAGCTGAAATCAGAAAAGAATTTGAGGATTTCAAAGGACACATTACAGATAAATTTGTCAAATCTAAACTTGAAAGCCGCTCCGGAATAGCTGACTGCAAAGGAGCAATTGCTGTAATACATGGAATTTTTGAGGAGCAGGATAAAAAAATCAAGGCTCTTGAGAAAAGAATTTATAATCTTGCAGACCATGTAGAGAGAGAACTTTCAGAATTAATGCACAGACCTGATAATTCGGAGAAAGCTATATACACAAAATATATTGATAATGGAGGCAGAATGTATTATAAGTGCGGCAAATGCTATGGATTTATGAATTTCATGACTGATAGTAAGTTATTTTGCCCCAGATGCGGAATAGCAGTAAAGAAATAATATATGGGTGACAGAATTGAATATCCTCCTGCAAACCGCTTTGATGAGGCTTATCTGCAAACAGAAGATTTACTTCAATATGGTGCAGAAGCAGAACTCGAAAGCATTTACGCTCAGGCAGAAAAAGAACTCCGTGAGACTGCTTTTGACTATCTCAAATGGTTTATTGCTGCTGATACTGCTAAAGCTGCTCTTGTAAAGTCGGGGAAACTTTCAAATACCGATTATCAGAACTGGCGCAGAACCCGCCTTATGGTCGGTAAACACCATTACGCTATGCTTGACGTTGTTTCCACAAATCTCACTAATATCAATCTTATTGCCGCTGATATTGTCAACGGATATATGCCCGAAGTCTACGCTACCAACCTCAATTTTATCACTTACAAAATTGAAAATACTCTCGGTATAAATACAAATTTTACACTCTATAATGAACAGGCCGTTGAACGTCTTGTGCGTGAACACCCTGACCTGCTCCCGTACAGAACCGTTGATATTCCAAAAGACAAACGCTGGAATAAACAGAAAATCAATGCTGCTGTCGCTCAGGCTATTATTCAGGGTGAAAATATTGAGACCCTCGCTGACCGTATCGCTGTCATTACGTCGGAAGCAAACAGAAATTCCGCTCTCCGCAATGCCGCTACTATGTTTACTTCTGCTCAGAACGGCGGAAGATATGATGCCATTAAACGTGCCAATCAACTCGGTATTGAATGCAACCGCCGCTGGCTCGCTACTCATGACGGTCATACACGTAAATCCCACAGAGAAATTGACGGAGATGTCGCTAAAAAAGGTGAAAAATTCCGCAACGGCTGTGAGTTTCCCGGAGACCCGAAAGGCAGACCCGAAGAAGTCTATAACTGCCGTTGTGCTGTTGTCGCCGCTTTTGATGATACCGAATACGACCCGAACAACGTTTTCAGCAGACTTGGTGATATGTCATACAGCGACTGGAAAAACGCTCACGGCGGTGAACCGCTTTTCAAGGCTGCACGCAACGTAAATCGTGACATGGATATGCACAAGGAATACAGAAAACTTCTCGGCAATAAAGTACCTAAAAAATTCAGCGATTTTCAGGACCTTAAATACAATAACCCTGCTCAATGGAAAAAATTAGTTTCAGAAGCTAAAAAAGCAAGAAATAAAAAAAGAAAGGAATGAAGGATATATGGGTAATTTTGAAATAAAATTTACCGACAACAGCGGACTTGTATTGTCTGCTCTTGATAATGCTGTCGGGCTTGCTGCTGAAGAAATAGGGCTGAGGGGTGAAGGTCATGCAGCCGGAAATGCTCCTGTCGGTACGCCCGAAAGTACAGGAATACAGCACTATAAAGGCGGTTCTCTTAAAAACAGTATCACTCATAAAGCTGTAGGAAATACTGTGTATATTGGGACTAATATAAAGGCTGAAAACGGTTTTCCTTATGGTATAGCCGTTGAACTTGGTACAGGTATCTATGCTACAGACAAAAACGGACGTAAAAGTCCATGGGCGTGGAAAGATAAAAACGGAGATTGGCACTGGACAAAAGGTATCAAGCCTACTCACTTTCTGAAAAATGCCATGACAAAACATAAAAAAGAATACATGAATGTTATTAAAAACAAAATGAAAGGGAAATAAGAAAGGAGCTGATGAACAATGCAGGAGTGCGGAGACTGCATACACAACAAAGTCTGCACGGAATTTGCAAAGATAGGCCTGTTCCCGAACTGCAAGGCAAGTACTCTCATTCAGAAACGTGTTGCAGGTAAAGAATGCAATTGTGAGTATTTCAGAAAAGAAATGTACGGCAAATGGCTGAAAGCAGAATGCAAATGCCCTGAATGCTTTATCTGCAATAAATGCGGTGAAGTCAGTCCTCAGAAAATAACAGGTATCGATAACGGAAAAATTGAAATTGTTTTCAGTAAATTCTGTCCCAATTGCGGTACAAGAATGGACGTTTAATGAAATTCAGGCAAAAAGTAAATAAAAATTCATAAAAATATGTATAAAACACTTGACAATGAATGATTATGGTGATATAATGGAAAGTAGAAAACAGAATACGGAAAGCAGACCCGTCCGCTGTGACTGCGGAAAGATTGTCGCTGTTGAGTGCAACGGAAAGGTGTTTGTGTACTGCAAACGCTGTAAGCGACAGATACAAGTCTGCAAGTTTGAGCCGAGAGCCTGAGAGCCGAGAGCCGTAAAAGGATTTTTTATAAGTCCTTTACGGCTCTTTTTGTTTTCTATAAACCTAACGAATAAAGTAATTTTCGCCGAAGTACAGGAGGTAAAATTTATGGCACTCACAAGAAAATTTTTGTCAAATCTGGGAATTGATGCAGAAAAAATTGATTTGATAATCAGCGAACACGTTAATGTCACTGATAGTCTCAAAGCTGAAAGTGAGGATAATTCAAATAAGTATGCAGACGTGCAGAAAAAACTTGATGAAGCTAACAAGCAATTATCCGATTACACAAAACAGCTTGAAGCTGCCAACGCAAAAATCACAGAATTTGAAAAAGATGATTTCAAGAGTAAATACGATTCCAAAGTACAGGAACTTGAAACTCTTAAATCAGAATATGCAGCTAAAGAAACTGCTGCCAACAAGAGAAATACGCTGTCCGCTCAGCTTAAAAGTCTCGGTTATTCCGATTCCGCCACAAGACTTATTGTTAACCGTTCCGGTTTTGCAGATAAAATTGAAATCGGTGAGGACGGCAAAGCAACAAATATTGACAGCGTGATTTCTGAAATTCAGTCTGATGCCGATTTTTCGGGATTTACTCCACAGAAAACAGAATCAGAACATATTCCGTCAAATCCTCCTGCAAATTCAGGAAGTGCAAACGGTCTTACAAAAGAAAAAATTATGTCTATCAAAAATACGGCTGAAAGACAGAAAGCTATTACAGAAAATCCGGAGCTTTTTGGTCTTTGAAAGAAAGGAAGATGATTTATGCCGGCTAAAACAAATACTGTTGTATCAACTGACCTGACAGCAGTGCGTGAAGTTGACCTCGTTTCACGTTTTACAAGAGATATTAAGATACTCCGTGATATGCTCGGTTCTATCCGCATGGAAAAACAGGCGGCAGGTACTACTCTTGTTACAAAATCCGCTGTTGTCACTCTCAATAACGAAACTGTTGCAGAGGGTGAAGAAATTCCGTTCAATAAAGTTGTTTACGATGAAACTCCTGTAGGTACTCTTGTTTTCGACAAGCAGTCTATCGGTGTTACTCTTGAAGCTATTGCCAAACATGGTTACGATGCCGCTGTGCAGATGGCTGACGATGATATGCTTTATCGTCTTGAAGCTAAACTTGTAAATCAGCTTGTAACTTTTATGAAAACAGGTACTCTTACTTCTGGTGAGACAATTACCGATTTTCAGATGGCTATTGCCGAAGCAGTCGGTCAGGTACAGACCAAATGGGAGGATATGGACAGGGGCTATTCCGAAATCGTAGGTTTCTGCAATACTCTTGACGCTTACCGCTATCTTGGTGCTGCAAATATTACCACTCAGACAGAGTTCGGAATGACCTATATTAAAAATTTCCTCGGATTTTCCAAACTGTTCCTTACTTCCAGAATGGACAGAGGAAAAATTATTGCTACTCCTGCTGAAAATATCGTGCTTTACTACATTGACGCTACTGACAATGATTTCAGCAAGGCTGGTTTTGAGTTCCGCACAGACGGCGAATTAAATCTTATTGCTGTACACGTTGAGGGCAATCACAAGACTATGACCTCCGAACTCACTACGGTTACAGGTCTCGCTCTTTTTGCTGAATATCTTGACGGTATCGCTAATATTTCATTCGGAGCAGGTGCCTGATTATGTACAGAGTTATAAAATATTTCACGGATTTACAGGACAATAACTACGCTTACAACGTCGGGGATATATTCCCACGAAAAAATTCAGAGGTCTCAGAAAAACGTATTGAGGAACTTTCTACCGACAAAAACAGACAGCATACTCCACTGATTGAATACGTTGAAACCGAAAAGAAGTTCACAAAAAAGAAAGGACGTTCTGAAAATGCTGATACTGATGACGGAGATTTGCAGTAATATCAGGAATTATTTCGCTCCTGCAAGCAAAAAAGATGATTTGACTTATATTCATCACGGAGATTACACAATAAAGGACGGTACGATTTCGGGAACAGATTTCCTGCTCCCTAATCAGTACTTCCGCATTACAGGTTCAGTCTTTAATGACGGTGTTTACAGAAATACTCCCGATGATTTGAAAAGTCTCGAAGACGAAACTTTTAAGGGTGCTGTATGGGAAATGAACGTCCCGAAAAGTTTTATCGCCTTATGCTCCGAAATTCAGAAGTTCAACGCAAAAGTAGACGAACTTTCCCTCACTGACAAAGGTTTCTCTTCTGAAAGTTTCGGCGGTTACTCCTATTCGCTTAATTCAAATGCTCCTGCTTATATGCTTGAATGGGAAAAGCGTATCAAATCAAATCTTAACAGTTACAGGAGGCTGAGTATTCTATGAGTTTGCTGACAGAGGCTTATGAACCATTCAATTTTATTGAAAAATCAAGAAAGCCTGACGGTGAGGGCGGTTTTACTACAACGTGGACTGAAGGTGCGGAGTTTTATGCTCATGCAAGACTTGATAACTCCATTCAGGCAAAAATTGCCGAAAAACAGGGTGTTACATCTCTTTACACGATTACAACAAACAAGTCCTTAACTCTCGAAAACAACGATGTAATCAGGCGAAAAGATGACGGCGCAACTTTCAGAATAACGTCAAATGGTACGGACAATAAAACTCCCGACAGTGCTGGTCTCAATATGCGTCAGGTTTCCGCTGAATTGTGGGTGATACCTAATGACTAAGGCGGCGGCTATCTATAATTTCTGGGCGCAGTTCGGGCTTACCGCTTACGAGGAAAACAGTGTTTTCGATATGGAGGGTACACCCGATTTTCCGTATCTTACTTACGAACTCAATACATCTTCTTTTGACGGTGCTATCCCTCTTTCCTGCTCCCTCTGGTATCGCTCTACTTCGTGGGTAAAGGCTAACGCAAAGGCTGAGGAAATTTCGGAAACTATCGGTCAGGGCGGTGTTATCGTTCCGTTCAGTGATGGATATGTATGGATTACTCGTGGCTCTCTCTTTGCTCAGAGTATGGGCGACAGTTCCGATGACTTAATCAAAAGAAAAGTTTTAAATATCTACGCCGAATTTTTTTCGGTAAATTAAAGGAGGTTTTTAAATGCCTATAAATTGTACAAGGATTTCTCAGGACGCATTTATGCAGATGATACGCAATTCAGGTGTACTTCTCAACGACTTTGACCCTGAAAATCCTGAAATCAAAGATGAAAATATTATAACCGCAACAACAGGCGGTATAAGTGTAGACTGCACTGAAACAACAAGTGACTGGGGTGAAGATATTGACAACGTTCCCAATAACATGATGGAATTTAAATATCATGAAAGCTGGGAAGCTAAAATGTCATTTACTGCGCTCTGTATCACTCTTAAAACTATTCAGCTTGCTCTCGGTGCAGCAGATATTGATGAGACTAAAAGCGTTGTAATACCACGAAATAAAATCAAACTGACTGATTTCAAAAAAGTCTGGTGGGTATGTAACTCTATTTCCGATGGATTTGTTGCGTGCTGTCTCGAAAACGGCTACTCTTCGGGCGGTTTCAGTCTGAAATCAGAAAAAAACGGTAAGGGTCAGCTTTCAATGGAAATTACAGGTCATACGTCTATACAAGCACAAGATGACCCGCCTATGAAATTCTATCATATAGAATTTACTGAAAACGAAGTGGAAACCGAAACCGAAGAATATTAAAAGGAGCTGAAGAATATGTCTAAAAAACTTTCAGAATACACAAACGAAAAAGCTGCTGAAATGCTTTGTGAAATCCTTGAGCCTGCATCTGAAATCTTTTCAGATACTGCTTTTCTGGAAAATATGAAAAAATCACTTTTCGCAGGTGCTACAACAGCTTTGAAAACTCACGGTAAAGAAGTGGTCGACATACTTTCAATTTATGACGGCATACCAAGAGAAGAATACACTGTAAATCCATTCCAGATTTTAACAAAACTTATGGCACTTCTGAAAGATTTTGAGCTGATAAAGGCTTTTACCTCGCAGGAGCAGGACAAGGAGCCGGAAAACTCATCCTGTACTCCTGCCTGCTTGACTATCCCGACAGAAATATAAAACTAATTATCAGGTATGCAGAAACAAAGTATCAGGAGACTGTAAAAGATACTCTGTATAAGTACTATGTTACTGACTGCCTGAAAGCAATCAATGAAAGTATTGCAAATCTTTTAGGTGGAAGTATTATACAGAAACGGTATTGCGATATTCTTAATCCTGCTCCTGATAACTCTACAGACGAAACAGCAGAAGAAATTATCAGCAGTATAAAGCTTAATCTCGAAAAAATGAGAGAAAATTTATGAAAGGTGGTGGACTGATTGGCAGAAGATACAAAAGCAAATGTCTTTTCGCTTGAAGCATCGATTTCTATTAATACAGATAATTTTGAAAAAAAGATTACTAAAATCAAGGAATCCGGACTTATACTTCAACAGACTATGGAAAAAGGTATAAAAAGCGTTAAGGCGTTACAGCAGTTCCTTAACGGTTTTGATACTACGAAGTTCAAACAGGGTGTTAAAGGTATAGGTGACGGATTTGACGGCCTCGGCGACAAAGCTAAGGACAGCAAGGAAAAAATTGGTGGTATAGGCAATTCCGCTGAGGACAGTGCCGAAAAGTCCCAGACCGCCTTTGATAAACTTAAAGACAGCGTTAACGCCACTTTCGACGAAATGGACGACCATTTCAAAATGACTTCGGGTTCACTGCAATCAAGTATCAGCGCAACAGCAACAAATTTCGGAAAAATTACCGCTGCTGTGGAAAAAGTAATAAATGCAATCAAGAAAATCGGTGAAGTCGCTGTAAAGTCATTTAAAATTGCTGTTGAAGCAGGAGAAAAATTTACAGAAAGTATAGTTGATGTTGTTGAAAAGGCAAACGATATTGAAAATAAACTGTCTCTCGTTTTCGGCGGAGCAGGTCTCGCCACAGGTGCAGCTTCTTTCGCTGTAGGAAAAGACTTTGAATCCAGTATGGCTAATGTTATCGCTATTATGGGCGTAACCAAAGATACTGTTGACGAAGAGGGACAAAATATTTACGATATGCTTTCAAATGCCGCAAAAGAAGCAGGTGCTTCAACAATGTTTACGGCAAAAGAGTCTGCGGACGCTCTCGGTTATCTCGCACAAATGGGATATAAAGCGGAAAATGCTATTGCCACTCTGCCGACTGTTCTCGCTGTCGCCAAAGCTGGCGGTATGGATTTGGCTTACACGGCTAAACAGCTTGCTATTTCCATGAATGTACTTGGAAAAGACGGCGGATATTCTGTTGAATATCTCGGTGATGTTCTTACTACTGCTGCAAACAATTCCGGTACTTCAATTCAGGAACTTATGGAGGCTTTTACTGTAGTAGGCGGACAGGCAAATGCGGCGCAAGTCCCTCTTGAAGATACCGTAAAACTGCTCAGTGTTCTTGCAAATGCAGGATATACAGGAAGTCAGGGCGGTACTCTTGCAAGAAATATTATCAAGAACTTATATACGCCGACAGAAAAAGCACAGCAGTATATGGATAGTCTCGGACTAAGCAGAACGTATGAAGACGGCAAAACTCTTAAAAGCATACAGGATTTTGTAGACGATATGACGGAAGTTATGGGAGGACTTGAAAATTCTGAACAACTTGACCTGTTTTCTGAACTCTTTGATGTCAGAAATATTTCAGGTGCTTATGCTCTCCTGAGCGATACTGAAACATGGGGAAAACTGACAGAAGCTATTGATGAGTGCGCAGGAGCAACTGAAAGAATGGGTGAAACATATTCCGATACAGTTATGGGTGATATGGTATCTATGACATCAAGATTGCAGTCTGTAGGTCTTGCTATTTATGAATACATAAAAAATCCTATACGTGACGCAGTGCAGGAAGCGACGGGCTATCTTACAGAACTGCAACAGGCTATTGATGGGTACGGTATTACTGCTGGTGCTGCAAAAATCGGAAATATTGTTGACGAAAGCCTTGAAAAAAATACTCCGTCTATTCTTGAATATATGGACGAAGGTAAAAATATAGTATTGAGATTTGTAAACGGTTTCAAAGATAATATTCCGCAGATAACTGACAATATCAATAAAATTATTGAAAAGTTCGGCGAAGTAAGAGACGATATTTTCAATGCTTTAGCCTTTAATCTGAGTGAAAACAGTGAAAGTTTCGTCGGAGTGGGTGCAACTATTCTTACAACTATGCTTGCAACTGCTGAAAATGTGACGGGTACCCTTGCAGAATATGCTCCCGATTTCATTGAAAAAATTGCTAATTCCCTTACGGAAAACAAGGACGAATGGCAGAAAGCTATAACTGCAATAATTCAGAATATTTCTACACTGATTGTCAATTCCGCTCCTGCTCTCGTCGAAATCGGCGGTACTCTTCTTCTGGCAATAGTTCAGGGTATGGAGACTACAACAACCGAAATCACAAAGATACTTCCGCAAATACTGGACGAGTTTACTAAACTGCTCTCAGACAAGGAATTTTCTGAAAGTCTGCAACTTGCATTTAAGCAGATTATAGGTGATTTGGGTGATATTACTGTAATGCTTGTCAAGTTTATGGCAGAACCAGATAACCTCAGTTTTGTAACTGAATTAATCGGGAATATTTTAAATGAGATAACAAATACTCTTGACGAAATTACTCCTGAAATTATGGTAGCTTTAGAGCAAATAGGAAAGAAAATAGGAAAATTTTTCAGTGAAGAATTGCTGCCATTTATTGTTACGATTAAGGGAATAGGTATATCAATCGGCAGTGCTTTTGCAAAAGGTATATGGAGTGGAATGTGGGAAGGTCTCAGCAATGTTTTTCCGATTTTGAAAATGTTTGGAATAAACAATGATAAGGCAGGAGAATTATGGCTTCCTGAAGATATTAATGAAAATGAAATAAATGTTAAAACACCAAATATGCCAATTGCAGATATTGTCAATCAAATTCCTTATGGTGAAAATGTATCGCAGGAGGAAATCAACAAACTTTTAGAGCAGTACAGAGATGCAAATGATATGTCAAGTCTTTATACAGACAATTCATACAGTGATATATTCAAACAAAACAGCGATATAGATTTTGATTATAGTGATACATTTAAAAGAAATAGTGGATTAGCAATAGATACAAGTGCAGCCAATCTTGTAAGCAATATGGATTTCAGCTGGGCTTCTGATATTGGCTATAATCTCGTTACAAATATTGTCAATGGTATTTCAACGGCATGGGAGGAACTTAAAACAAAAGTTTCGGAAGTTTTCAGTTTTCTTGATTTTTCAGACGAAATCGAAAATGCAAAAAAATGGGGCGGTAATTTTATAATCAACTTCGCTTCAAAAATTATTGAGAAGTTCGACAACTGGAAAGCCAGTGTCGCTAATGTTTTCAGTTTCTTTGATTTATCGCAGAAAGCAGAAAATTCAAAAGAACACGGCGGAAATTTTATGGTTAATTTCGCTTCGTCAATCATCAATAAGTGGAGCGCATGGAGCGGCTCTGTTCTTGCAATTTTTGATTTGTTCGACCTTTCACATCTCAGCGAAAGTGCAAAGAAATGGGGTTCTGATATGATTCAGAACTTTGCAGACGGTATCAATGCATCTTATGGAGTTCTTGAAACAGCAGTTACAGCGGCAGCAACTATTGTACAAAAAATATGGGGGCATTCCACTCCGGACGAAGGACCTTTGAAAGATGACAACGTCTGGGGCGTACATCTTATGCAAAATCTCATTGACGGTATAAACAGTAAGGCTAACGCTTTGAAATCCGCTGTTTTCCATACGGCTGACTATATTGCAAACGGCTTTGAAGATACTGAAATTTCAAGAGAAATCTCTGTCAATCATCAGTTTGCAGAAAATTTCAGTCCGCTTATCAGCAGAATAGGTGATACAGGACAGTATGTTCCTGAAAATGTGTCGGATATACAGAAAAATACTTCCCGCAATGTTACTATTCAGAACCTTAATATCAATATGGAAGGAATGAATGTGCAGTCCGATTACGACGTTGACAGAATGAGCGACAGAATGATTGAAAAATTAAGCGAACGTCTCAGAATGCTTAACATATCCGACGAAAGAGGAATAGGAGGAACTGCATGGTAGAACCAATTCTTTCAAAAGACTATTTCAGAATAAACGGAGTTTCAAGCAATTCTGTCGGGATTTTAGTTGATACTCCGTCCGTTCCGCCTATGGCTCAGCAGAGATATACTTCTTACCAAATCGGCAATGACGAAGACGGAATTACTTCTGATAATATTTATGATAACCTGAAATATTCCCTTACCTTCTATACTTTTGACAGAGATACTTTTGATAATACTGAAATTTACGCTTTTCTTGCCGACGCTTCTACTCTCGAAATAAGCCGTTTACCTGATTTTTACTTCAAAGTCCGTCAGGTTTCTGAAATTTCTCCCGAAAGAACACACGACGGGAAAAAAGTAAAGTATACTGTTACTTTCACTCTTGCTCCGTTTAAGTACAGGATTGACAATGCATGGATTTCCCTTAATTCAGGTGATATTGTCACAAATACAGGTACACGCTACTGCAAGCCGACAATCGAAATCACTGGTGCAGGTGAAACGGATTTTCTGTTCAACGGCGAATGCCTAAAACTTTTTTTTCCGGAAGAAGAACAGACTGTTATCGTCGATACCGACAGGAAAATTGTATATGATAAGGCAACAAATACTCTGCTGTGGAACTATTCAGCAGGAAAATTTCCTTTTCTTCCCACAGGCGACACTCAGGTTGTATGGTATCGCACAGCGGAAGTTACAATCCGCAAAAATGAGAGGTGCTATTAATGGGTTTCAAGGAAAATATTAACCGTGATTTATGGGGTAATCCTGAAGACAGTGTTTATCTTGATAAGGAAATATATAACCTGTATTCTCCCTACAAAGATACATGGCTAGGCGGTAATCAGACTTTGAAACATATGTCCGCAGATATGAATTTCCGTAACCTTATGTATACAGGCGACCTTCCACCGGCAATTGATGAAACAATTTGTCCATGGGGTATCAATGCCAACAGTGGTATCGGTAATACCTATTTAATGGGTGGCTATAAAACTGGTGGTTATGTTTATACAATAGACCCTGTTAAAGCTACTACTAACACAGCGAAGAGACAAAAACCGGCATTCTTTGTATGGTCACCTTTTGAAACCGGGCAGAATAACCCGGCTGTACGTCCTTTGATTGAAACAACAGGCTACCTTGAAAATGCGAAAACAGAGGGGTTTACGACAGATTTTCCTAACGCAAAATGGCAATACTGCTTTATTAATAATCTGAAATACAGCAACATTACTGTATTACCTGTAATAATTGTAACCGACCAGTTTGCAACAGGGAAATGGAATGACATACGACAGTCATTTCCTGGCATATGCTACATCAATCCTAAATCAACATCATTCTATGATGAATATTCATATCAGAAACAGTTCACAGTATGGGAATATTTCAATGGTTCAGATGAAGAGGGTGTACCGTATACTGAAAAATACTCTCAGATACTTGGTGTATATGCTTGTATATTTTATCAGTCTGATTATCAGGTAAATACAGGACAATACCGTAAAATTCCTAATCTCAGTATAAATACACTCACAAATATTTCTGACGGTGCTATCGATGCTTTTCCTGAATGGAATGAAGTACCGATAACACAATTGCCATATACCGACAGTGTTGTTAATTCGTCAACTCGTGACAGATACGATTACCCACATTATCTCACAGTAATAGGACACAGTTCAACAAGCAATTCAGCCTTTTCACAGTCAGGCAGAGCATATACGTATACAAACCCTGTTGACATTGATAAATACACAACAGCAGAGCAGGCAAAGAACGGTGCATTTGATTATAATAATCCATACAACAGCTATATCATTCCGGAAGATGTAAAGGATAAAGTTATTACAGCTAATGCGAAATCTGACAGCGGTGTTACAAATACAGCGATAGCATGGTTTGAGGGTATAACAGAGGAAGAATGCTATAAACATATTGCTTATCTTGGTATGCCCTTCTATGCTCTTGAAAAGACAATGTCCGAAGCTGTTGACGATATTATAAACAGCGACAATACAACGCCTGAATTTCGTCACTCTCTCATGTACCCTGATTTTTCTGCAAACATGGTAACAACAGGAACGTATGCGCCGTATACCTCTTCTGAAAGTCCCCTTAAAGATACGCAGTGGTTATTCGATATTGAAGAGAATTATAATCCTGAAATTACTTTCCCTTGGGCTGTTTCATTTACCGCTATAGGTGAAAATGACGACGGTTCACAGTCTGGTCTTGAAAATGCTGTATTCACACTACAGTACAACGGAAACAGCCGTTTTAACGGGGTTGAGGGTTCACCTGAACTGATTATAAATCTTTCAGAAAAAACAGTTAAATGGACTTCTACAGGGACTGATACTTCTATTCTTGGTCTGCCACAAGGCGAATATACATTGACTGAAACTGTTACTCCTGAAGGGTACACACAAGCACAGAATATTACTTTTTCTGTTACTGCTGATGGAAAAGTCGTTAATGCTGTAAACGCTTTCGGCGAAGTTATTGATAATAATATAAAAATATACAACAAAAAAGCTCGACGTAAAACTGTTTTTCAATATGAATACATAACAATATATGATTCCAAAACAAAACAAAATCAGTTCAATACACACGGTCTCGGTGTGCTTACTCCTACTTCATGCACTATAACTGAAAATTACAACGGCAAATGGGAATTATCAATAACTCACCCTTTCGGCAACGACAACAAGTACCAGTATATCAGGGAACATAACATTATAAAGGCACTCGGACAGCTTTTTACTATCAAAGTTGTTACATATTCAAGCGGTGATAAAAATGAAGTCACAGCAAAGGCGGAGCATATTTTCTATCAGCAGAATGACTGGTGGATTTCTCCGAACAGGTCAAAAATCATATTCATTCCAGATTATTCTGTGCAGTCTTTGCTTGACTATATTGACGCTATTTCTGAAAAACTTATTGTTGAGGGACAGACTTACTATAATTTCAACTGGTATTCTGATATGGTTATTCCGGAAAATTATCCGCTGAGAATTTTTTCAAATTCTGAGGGCATTTCTCCTGTAGGTGCTATAATGGATTCGGGTGGTGTGCTTGAAGTTACAAAAGGAGAACTTTACCGTGATAATTTCTACTTTTCTGTAAAGGAACGCATGGAAAATTCAAGTGACAATGCTTTTGAAATCCGCATAGGAACTAATCTGAAAGGAATCAAAAGAACTGTCGATTTTACTACAGTCTGCACTTATTTTTCAGGATTTGATGGTTATGGTGCAAGTCTGGACGTCTCATGGGACGATAATTCTGTAAATCTTGTGGGTATGCCTCATAGCGTAAAACGTTCAAAGAAGTTTTCCTACACATTTGACGACCAAAGTATGACAGACAATGAAAAAATTGAGAAATCATTTAAATTGCTTTGTGTCGATGTCATGACTTTTTTCGGAGCAAACTGCAAACCATTGATTTCGTATGAAGTCGATATTGAAGATGTACAGGGCAATCCCGATTTTGCGGAATTCAATAACAAGCCCGATTACAGAGTAGGAAATATCGGCACAGTTTACGACGAAAGACTTGGCGAAAAAGTAAGACTGAAAATCACAAAAACTATCAAAGACGCTATTACAGGAAAAACTAAGGCGGTTATTTTTGGCGATAACAGAAGTTTCACAAGCAACAACGGCTATAATTCCGCTGTTATGGATATGACTCCGACAGTACAGAAAAGCAGTTTCCAACTTCTTGATTTGTCTGCTGCACTGGTTTTTGATTCAGATTACAATGCTATTATTCAGGAGGTAAAAAATGGCTGATAAATTACTTAACAGAACAGTTGAGGAAATAAATCCTCTGCTCGACAAACTCGACAGCGACTACAGCAGGTCCGAAATCGACAGTCTTATTGCTGGGATAAATGCAAGCATCACAACAATACAGACAAATATTTCCGCCCTTTCTGAACGTATAGGCGCACTTGAAAATTCCGGAACGGAAGGCGGTGAAAATTCGTGAACAGCACAATTATAGTGGCACTGATTTCGCTTGTCGGCACACTTGCTGGCTCGCTCGGCGGTATTCTTGTGAGTTCAAAACTGACGAATTATCGCATAGAACAGCTTGAAAAAAAGGTGGACAAGCACAATAATTTCGCCGAAAAAATACCGATTTTGACGGCGAGGATTGATATGATTTCGGAACGTCTGGAGGAACTTGAACATGAAAGACAAACTTAAAAAATTAATCGATGTCAAGTCAATAATTACACTTGCTCTTACCGTCGTTTTCAGCGTTCTTTGCCTTACTGACAGATTATCAGCCGA
>CAYWPN010000030.1:0-22824 GCA_964460175.1 uncultured Alistipes sp.
CCGAATATGATGCGGAAGTGCTTGTGAACCCTGACGGTCAGCTGGTGATGATATAAAGAGAGGTGCAGGAAGATGACTGAATTTTTCTTTGGTGTGGCATTCACGGTAGTTGTGACTTGGCTGTTTTATAAGCTGTTTTTCAACCGTGGCGGGCTTGTAAATCCCGATATGGAGGAAGTCAAGGAGCATATTGAAAAGGCGGAGGAACTCCGGAACAAACTGGAGTGCGTGGACAATATGATTACGGACTTTGAAGTAACTGTTGCCCCCGATATGTGCGTGAGCAAAAATCTGCGCATGATTTACGGCAGTCGTGGCGGACTTGAAACGGAAGTGCAGATTTTAATGACCGGTGACTACAAAACAAAAATGCTTCTTGAAATGCTCTCATCAGAACGTGCAAGACTTGCAGATGAACTTCTTGACGAGACGGAAAAGATACCGAAAAGGCATCGCCCGACTGTAAAGCAGTCCATAAAAAGCAGTGACTTTTTTAATTGAAATACTTCTGCCGTTCCTGATTGAAAAAGTCGGGAACGGCATAGAAAAAACGATGTGGAATTAACGTTATTTCTGCTGAAAAAACGTTGACGGAACGTTAAAAAGTACATTGTTATTTCCGCTGAAAATACATAGAAAAAAGGTGAAAAGATGATTGATAAAAACGGCAATGTAACGTGTGAGGTATGCGGAAAATATCTCGGCAATACCAATGGTGACGGCGATTATTTTGCTTTGATACGCATGAAACGCTGTCCTGAATGTCAGGCTTTCTTTACGAAAGAGAAAAAGCGTGCATGGAATCAGGAAAAACGCCGTAAGGACAAGGCACTCAAAAAAGAGACTAAGGACGAACTGAAAGAACTCCGTGAAATTGTTGAGGGACTGAAAGTGGAAAATGAACTTCTTCATAAGCGAATTAATCAGCTGAAGGACGAGCAGTTCCGCAGCCGTATTTCAGCACTCGAAAACATCGCAGCGTTGCAGTCAGAACAGATTGAAATGCTGAAAAGAGGATTGAAAAAATGAATGACGAAAAATGCCGTTTTTTCAGGACATCAAGAAAATGCTATATTCTGGTCGGCAAAAAGTGCAACGGTACAAATACGGACTGCTCATTCTATAAAACCGATGAGCAGTTCCAACGGGACTGCGACAGGGCGATAATGATAAACCGCAGGAAATTCAACTGCGAACATTGCAGATACAGTCCGTCTCCGTGCGAATTTTCTAAGTATTACGAGGGTGATAATAATGCTTGAACAGACAGGAAAGAATTTTCAGAAAGCGTGGTTTATTGCGGATTTCCTGAACGGTATCGGATATTTTTCGGGGAAATTCTTTGATGTGGAACTGATACTGAAAATGTGTCGGGAAGAAGCAGAACTCAACTGGTGGTATCAGAAGTTCGTGGAGTTCGGGAAGAGGCAAAACAGATGAAAATCGGGCTTCACGACAGCGAAAAGGAGTACCTGAAAAACAAAAGTTTTCCGAATTATGCACTTATGAAAATATCGGCTTATCACAAGTCAGTCGGCGATACTGTTGAATGGTGGTATCCTATGAGCGGATTTGACAGGGTATATTCAAGCAAGATTTTTGATTTTACTCCCGAAAATCCGTATCTTCCGGCTGATACCATAAAGGGCGGAACGGGTTACGACATTCAATCGAAATTACCGCCTGAAATTGAGAATATGTTCCCTGATTACAGCATTTATCCTGAGTGCGACTATGCCATAGGGTACATAACAAGAGGCTGTCCGAATAACTGCCGGTGGTGCGTTGTGCCACGAAAAGAGGGAAATATCAAGCCTTACAGGACGTGGCAGGAACTTGTAAGACCCGACAGCAACAAACTTGTGCTTATGGATAATAATATTCTCGCCTGTGAGTACGGCATAAATCAGCTTGAAAGCCTGACTGACAGCGGATATAAAATCGACCTTAATCAAGGTATGGATGCACGTCTTGTTGATGAAAGAACTGCGGGTATTCTGGCACGTCTGAAATGGATTAAATATATACGTTTTTCGTGCGATACCACTCCGCAGATAAGTGCGATTGAAAATACTGTAAATCTGCTTGTTAAACACGGCGTAAAGCCGTACAGGATATTTATATATCTTCTTGTCACGGCTGACATACAGAACGCTGTTGAGCGTGTGGAACGTCTTAAAAAGCTGGGAAGTATTACGATTTACGCACAGGCTGAACGCAATGAACGTCTTGGAATTATTCCGAATAAAACTCAGCTTGAATTTGCACAGCGGTATATTTACAGCGGTATTTACAGACGTGAAACATGGGCGGATTATTGCAGACGTATTAATTATCAGAAAAGGTGAAACAGATGACAAGTGAAAAACAGAAACAGTACTGCAAGGAACGCTATGAATGGCTGAAAAGCAAGGGAATATGCGTGCATTGCGGCAGAGAAAAAGCAGTCAGCGGACAGATTTTATGCCCTGCATGCAAAGTCAGACATGCAGAAGTAAACAAAAACTGCCGTCGCAGACTTACTTCTGAGCAGAAAGAAAAGATAAAACAGTATTCAAGCAAGCGTTTTCATGAAAGATATGCAGAACGCCTTGAAAAAAATCTGTGTGTGTATTGCGGCAAGAGGCCGCCTGAAGAAAATCACACAAGGTGTGAAATATGTCTTGAAGCGGCAAGAAAAGATTACCATAAGCACAAGGAGAAAAGGCGTGAAAATGCGAAAAAAGGAGAAAATTAATATGGACAGAGAAATTTTATTCAGAGGTAAACGAATTGACAATGAAGAATGGATTGAAGGCAAACTGCTTGTCGATAATTTGATAGTTCCTGTTAATCTGGAATTTAAAGTAAAGGTTGGCTGCATTTATGGTTATGAAGTCATTCCCGAAACCGTCGGACAGTACACAGGACTTTGCGACAAGAACGGCGTGAAGATTTTCGAGGGAGATATTGTTGTGTGGGATTATGATAAGGTCGATTTTGACGGTGCAACACATTCTACTCCCGAACTTGTAAGGTGGGACAAGGATTACTGCGGTTTTATTGTCAACTATGACGATATGGGTACTATTGACAAAAATTGCAGAGTTATCGGAAACATTTACGACAATCCCGGACTGCTGGAGGAAGAAAATGAGACTGATTGATGCAGATGAACTCCACAAGAAATCTATGAGGATTATTAATGGCAATGCAAGCAATGAGGCTTGGGCTATTGCTTACGCAATTACAGGTGCTGAGACTGTTGAAGCCGAACCTGTGAAGCACGGGAAATGGCAAAAAGCATATATAGGAATGAATAATAATGGCGGTATATATTTAGGAGATACTGAGCATACAGGTTACTTATGCTCAGTATGCGGAAACTTTGCATATCCATACATTAAGGAAAAACTTATAGCAAAATATTGCTTTGAATGCGGTGCAAAAATGGAGGAAAAATATGAATATTAAGGAAATGGTTTACAGCAACAGGCATTTAACGGAACTGCTTGGTTTCGGAATATACAACGGTTACGAATATGTGATAGTCTCACGAGGAACACACCCTTGTGCTTATGTGAGACTTCCGGAAGGAAATAATTACTATGGTTTGGACTATGATGAAATTCCGGTTGATTGTCACTGCGGTCTGACTTATGCCGACAGTTGTCTTGATGTTCTGCCGGAGCGTTCGGGCTGGTGGATTGGCTGGGATTACGGTCATTGCTGTGATTATGCAGGATTTATGAAAAGCCCTGAGTGGAGTGACATTGATACCAGTCATTACAAAAAATGGACATCTTCTAAAATTTTCGAGGAAGTGAAACAGGTCATAGAACAGCTGAAAGAACTGCATGAGTTTTTCAATGATGCTAGTTATGAAGTGCTTGATAAAAATTTGATAAGAAATTTAGCCTTATTGCCTTTCAGGGCAAATCGGATAAAGCAGATGAATAATAAAAATTTTTCAAAGCAAGCCGGAAAGTCATTAAAATTGATTACTGAAATGCTACATCAGGAGAAAATTTCTGATAAACGGGAACAAAAAGCTATGAAGTACCTTTCTGAACTCGAAAGCGTATATCTTTCTTTAGTCTGCCTGGAAAGTGACTTTGAAGGAGGAAAAATTTTATGAAAAAGAAACCAACATCATTCTGGAAATATTTATTAGCAGGAATTTTAATGCTCCTGATTGTATGGGGCTGGAATTTTCTTGTTGCGTGGGGTGCTGTTGCATTTGCAGCTGAATGTTTTGGCTTTGCTTTTGCGTGGAAATATGTATGGCTTATCTGGTTTATCATTTCGTTTGTTTCTACTTCTTTCGGAGGACAAAGCGGTAAATGATTAGATACTGGGCGGTCAGGAACGTTTTCGCCAGGACACTTCTAAGAAATAACGACGGCGAAATCAGGATTTTCATTGACAGATACAGTGCGGAAAATTACATATCAACACTCCCGAAGCCTGAGTTGTGGGAAGTCGTTGAGTTCAGGAGGTAGAGATTATGAAGGTTGCATTAGGACAGATTTTTCGTCTTGCGATTTTAAAGGCAAGGGAAAATATAATTAATTCAAGCGGAGGTTTTTCAGAAAATTCTGATGATAAAACACTGAAAATTTTATCAGACAACATTGAAATACACAGACAGATTAAAGAACTTGCGGAATTTTTCAAGCATTGCGATGATGTTCCGTTTGAGGAGATTTTGTACGGATATTTCGGGGAGGAAAAATAATGGACAATGTAAACCACCCAAATCACTACAATCAGGGGAAATACGAGTGCATAGACGTAATGCTTGACGTTTTCGGCGAGGACGTTAACTTCTGCATCGGGAACGCTTTCAAATATCTCTGGAGACACGGGCAGAAGAACGGTATAGAGGATATCAGAAAAGCTGTATGGTACTTGCAGAAATACATTGAATTAAAGGAGAATGAAAATGGAGATTAACAGAAGACCTGAGACTGTTCCTATTCGTGACGACGAGGAAACAACCATTACATTTAAAGGCACTGAGGTATCGCTTATCTACGACGCTCTTACCTTACTTCAGAAAACCTCTGTTAAAAAGGCGTATAATTGTACCCTTTCCGAACATTTCGACAACCGTCTCCTTGACTTTAATTCGGCTTTGGCGGAAATACAAAATGCGCATACCATTTTATTGGAACTTGACGAACTGTTTGAAATTCCGTTCTAAAGGAGATAATACCAATGATACAGATTAAATGCCCGAAGTGCAGGAAGAGAGTATTTGACATCGGCGGAATAGTGCAGAAAGTACCCGTTGTTGTGGAGCTGAAATGCCCGCACTGCCGTACTATTGTCAAAATAATCTGCGGCAATAATTAAATAATAAAATTTTTGCGGAACGCTTGACAGAAAACGTGTGGGCGTGATATAATGAAATCAATATAAAAATCATACGGAGCAACGGGGTCGTGGACGAAGTCCCAACGAACCACCAAATAGCCCGATGACTTATTAGTTCAGATGATTTCTGAGCTTATAAGTTGTCGGGCTTTTTAATTTGTCAGGAGGTGTTGAAATGCTGTTGTCGGAATGTCTCACGGCAGGAACAGAATGGGAACTTGAAAATATGGTACAGAATTTCATGCACGACAAACTGATTTACGAAGAGTTAATTGTAAATTTTCTGTGAACATTCAATGCTTTTCCGTTGAAAAAATACTGATTTTTCTGCACTTTCAGGAGGTGAAAAATATGCTGAGAGATTATCAGGCTGATTTGATTGAAAAGGCACGTCAGGCTTACAGAAACGGCTGTAAATCGCCGTGTATCGTACTGCCTTGCGGTGGAGGCAAGTCGGTAATTGTGGCGGAAATGGCGAAATGTGCAACTGCAAAGGGAAATCGGGTGCTGTTTTTAGTCCACCGCCGTGAACTCGTTGAGCAGATTGAAAAAACTTTTAACTGGTGGGGCGTGGACATGAGTTTGTGCAATGTGGCTATGGTGCAGACAGCTTGCCGTCACATTGCACAACTTAAAACGCCGAAACTTATCATAACTGACGAAAATCATCATAGTTTAGCCAGCACTTACAAGAAAATCTACGAAGCATTTCCGAATGCAAAACGTATCGGAGTGACCGCAACACCAGTCCGACTTGACGGCTCAGGGCTTGCAGATGTCAATGACAGTCTCGTTGTGGGCGTATCGGCAAAGTGGCTTATCGAACATAAGTTCCTCGCACCATATGATTACTATGCTCCTGCAATTGCCGATTTATCGGGACTTAAAGTAATCCGTGGCGAATTTGAGACGGACGGAATTGAGAAAATTCTTATGAAGTCCGCAATCTATGGCGACGTTATCGGTCACTATAAAAAACTTGCAGACGGCAGAAAAGCAATCTGCTACTGCGTTTCGGTGGCGCACTCAAAGGCTATGGCGGAGGCTTTCAGGAATGCAGGAATTAAAGCTGTGCATATTGACGGAAGTTTTCAACATAGGGAGCGTGACAGTATCATTTCAGCGTTCAGGGACGGCGAAATTACAGTCCTGTGCAACGTCGACCTGATTTCAGAGGGCTTTGACGTTCCTGACTGCGAGTGCGCAATACTTCTCAGACCAACAAAATCGCTCACTTTGTACATTCAGCAGAGTATGAGGTGTATGCGATACAAGGACAACAAGAGGGCTGTAATTATTGACCATGTTGGGAATTATGCCCGTTTCGGTATGCCCGACGCTGACCGTGAATGGTCGCTTGACGGCAGGAAAAAGTCCGAAAAAAACCGGACTGAAAACGGTGTGAAAATACTTCAATGTCCTGAGTGCTTTTATACTTTCGTACCGCCTGAAAACAAAGAAAAAGTCTGTCCGCACTGTGGGTATGTATTCCCGAAAAAGTCACGTAATATAGAGGAAAAGCAAGGTACTGAACTAAAGAAAATTACGGGCTTTTCACTCGATTTCAGTACTCCTGATGACTGTAAAAATATGCATGATTTGCAGGCGTATGCAAAGAAAATGGGATACAAAAAAGGCTGGGCTTACTATCAGGCAAAGGAGCGTGGCTGGCTGTGACTGAGGAGCATAAAATACAGAATGAAATCCGTCTTGCACTGGCTGAAAGCTGTGTGATATTCCGTGTGAATGTCTTTACAGGGCGGACAGGTGGTCTTCGCTGAAGTGAAGATGACTGCCATTTTAATTGTAAATTTTCTGTGAACGTTCAATGCTTTTGCGTTGAAAAAACGGGATTTCCTCTCGCTTATGGGAGGACTTCCCGAAAAAATTTGGAGGTAAACATATGTTTGATAAAATTCCGCAGGAAATGAAATCCTGCAACAACTGGGTGTGCTGGAATGCAATTCCCGACGAAAAATCGCATTCAGGTATAAAAAAAGTACCGGTTTCTGCACTGAACGGCAGTCCTGCGAAGTCGAACGACCCGACAACGTGGACGAATTTCGACAATGCACTTATTGTTAAAAATGCACATAATTTCAGTGGCGTAGGCTTTATGTTTAGTAAAAGTGACTATTTCGGCATTGACATCGACGACTGCCGAGAGGAAGTTGAACGTTACCTGAACGGCGATAAATCGGGGATTATCGGTGAATTTATTGAAACTCTGGGCAGTTACGCTGAAATTTCGCAGTCGGGCAACGGCATTCACATCATCTGCAAAGGCGAACTTCCCGACGGTGCGAGACGTAAGGGCAAGGTCGAGATGTACGACAGCGGTCGTTATTTCATAATGACCGGCAATCAGATTGGTCATTTTGACGAAGTGAGAAATTGTACTGAAAGTATAAAATTTCTCCATGAGAAGTATCTCGGAAGTCCGAAAAAGACCGTAGTCAAAAAAACGACGAAAGCCGAAAAACTTACTGAAAAAGAAATCGTGGACAGAATGTGTGCGTCATCGGCAAAGGCGGAGAGACTTTATAAAGGCGACTTCTCGGAGTACAATTCGCAGTCCGAGGCGGACATGGCATTCTGTTCGATACTCGCATTCTGGTGCGGCGGAGATACTTCACTCATGGACAGTATTTACCGGAATTCAGGGCTTATGCGTGACAAGTGGGACAGGAAAACTTCGGGCAGTACATACGGAAAAATTCTGATGGAGAAGTGCGTGAGCAGTTGTACGGAGTTCTATAATCCGAAAAAGAACGGTTTCAGAATTACTACAGGAAAATCGACTGGTGTCGAAATAAAGGCACGTACTCTTGACGATACGGGAAACGCCCAGCGTATGAACGACGTTTTCTGCGATAGTCTGAGGTACAATTTCACTGACAAGCGTTGGATGTACTATACTGACGGTAAATGGCAGTACGACGACAAAGGTATTGTTTTTAAGTGCGCCGACGAAATTCTCGTCAGAATGAACAAAGAAAGTGAACTGTGGGCGGAAAGTTCAATGCTCAATGACTTTGAAAAGCACAAGAAAAAGACCCGTTCCAACGCCGCAAAAACGGCTATGATTAGGGAATTTCAGCACCTTGTGCCGATTTCGCCGAGTGAACTTGATACCAATAAGACACTTGTGAACTGCCCAGACAGCGTGATAAATCTCGAGAACGGCGAAATTTCGGGGCATTCTCCCGATTTGTACATGACCCGTATGCTCGGCACTTCTATGCCCGAAAACCCGAAAAAGCCCGAAAAATGGCTGACTTTCCTCGACGATATTTTCAATCGTGACAAGGAACTCATCAGGTACGTCCAGAAGGCTCTCGGCTATTCGTTAAGTGGTTTAACCAATGAGCAGTGTGTGTTCTTCCTGTACGGTACAGGCCGCAACGGCAAGTCGACTTTTCTCGAAACCGTCCGCAGAATTTTTGGAGATTACGCTGTAAATATTCAACCTGAAAGCATTATGATTAGGCAGAATAACGGTGCTAACTCCGATATTGCCCGTCTGAAAGGCGCAAGATTTGTGACGTGTACTGAGCCGAATGAGGGTATGCGACTTAATGAGGGACTTGTGAAACAGCTTACGGGCGACGACATGATTACCGCACGAAAACTCTACGGTGAGGAATTTGAGTACCGACCTGAATTCAAGCTGTGGCTGGCGACCAATCACAAACCGAGTATCAGGGGTACGGACTTGGGTATCTGGCGCAGAATTCACATTATTCCGTTTACTGTGACAATTCCCGAGGACAAGGTTGATAAAAATCTCGGCGACAAATTGAGTGAGGAACTGCCCGATATTCTGGCTTGGATTGTCGAGGGTTACAAACTCTGGACGGCTGAGGGACTGACCAAGCCGAAAATCGTGGAAAATGCCGTCAGGGAGTACCGGAACGAAATGGACGTTATTGAAGTCTTTCTGGGCTCGGAATACATTCAGCAGGGCGGTGAAGTGAAGTCAGCCCAGCTTTATGCCGTCTACTGCAAGTGGGCGGAAATCAATAACGAATATAAGATGTCAGGCAGGAAATTCGCCCTTGAAATCGGGAAAAAGTACGATAAGCAACGAAAAAAAGAAGGAAGTTTTTATGCAGGTATTTCTATCGTAAATTAAATGGTTGCAGATGTTGCAGATAAACTGTTTTTTATATTAAGTATATATATAAAATTTTTTTATATAAAAAGGGTTATAAAATAGTGATTATCTGCCATTATCTGCCACCAAAGGAGGTGAATATGAAAATCATTTTCAATTTCAAGGATAATGAGACTTTCCAAAGACTTGAACGTCAGGGGCAAGGTGTGATACAATATAAATTCTTCAACAGACTACTCGCACACCTATGAAGCTGCTTCTCAGCGTAAAGAAAGCGTTGGAGATGTCAGATGAAAACAACAACAACTTTTCAGCTTGTCCCGACCGGTAAGCTGATACCCTACGCAAAAAATGCCCGTACTCACAGCAGGGAGCAGATTACGAAACTTCGTTCTTCTCTCAGGGAGTTCGGGTTTATCAATCCGATTATTATTGACGAAAATTTTAACGTTATCGCAGGTCACGGACGGCTTACAACGGCAACAGCGGGGCTTTACATAGGACATTAAAAATTATCTCTTCAGACCTGATTTTTCAGGTCTTTTTTTATGTCAAAGGGGGGCAGAAATGACTAAACAAGAATGTGCCATAATTATGGCGTACACAGATTTTGCTATGCTCAAAGGTAATGACCTGCATTATTTTTATAACTATCTGTCCGGCATTATCGGCAGACCAATATATACTCATGAAATTCCAGCAGTGACAGAACTGTATCACGATACAACTATCAAAAATGATTTTATCAAATTATGTGAAAATGCCGAAGAGGTGGCTGAATGCGGAAACTGAAAAATTACAAGCCGACAAAATTCATGGCGGAAACTTCTGAATACAGCAAAGAGGCGGCGGATTATGCCGTCAATTTTATTCAATGCCTCTGCCATACAAAAGGTACATGGTCGGGCAAAAAGTTTGAACTCATGGACTGGCAGGAACAGATTATCCGTGACCTTTTCGGCGTACTCAAGCCAGACGGCTACCGTCAGTTCAATACGGCTTACATCGAAATCCCGAAGAAAAACGGTAAATCTGAACTTGCGGCGGCGGTTGCGTTACTGCTAACCTGCGGCGACTTCGAGGAACGTGCAGAAGTGTACGGCTGTGCGGCGGACAGACAGCAAGCCTCTATCGTCTTTGAAGTTGCGGCGGACATGGTGCGGATGTGTCCTGCACTGAACAAGAGGGTAAAAATTCTTGCCTCGCAGAAACGTATCATTTACACTCCGACGAACAGCTTCTATCAGGTTTTATCTTCCGAAGCTTTCAGCAAGCACGGCTTCAACGTTCATGGTGTGGTTTTCGACGAACTCCACACACAGCCGAACCGCAAACTTTTTGACGTTATGACTAAAGGCTCGGGCGACGCTCGTATGCAGCCGCTGTATTTTTTGATTACAACGGCTGGTACGGATACAAATTCAATCTGTTTTGAACAGCATATGAAAGCAAAGGACATCATTGAGGGCAGAAAACACGACCCGACTTTTTATCCTGTCATTTACGGTGCGGACGAGGGCGAGGACTGGACTTCTCCGGAAGTATGGGCAAAAGCTAACCCGTCACTTAACGAGACAATCGGCATTGATAAAGTACAGGCGGCTTGCAGTTCTGCACAGGAAAATCCCGGTGAAGAGAACGCTTTCCGCCAGCTCCGGTTAAATCAGTGGGTAAAGCAGTCGGTCAGGTGGATGCCGATGGAAAAGTGGGACAAATGCAAAGTTGCTTTCGACGAGGATTTCCTCGCAGGACGTGTCTGCTACGGCGGACTTGACTTGTCGTCAACAACCGATATTACGGCATTTGTGCTTGTATTTCCGCCGACTTCCGAGGACGATTTCTACTACATTCTGCCTTACTTCTGGCTGCCGGAAGAAACACTTCCTTTGCGGGTACGCCGAGACCATGTTCCCTATGATTTATGGGAACGTCAGGGCTACCTGAAAACGACTGAGGGCAACGTTGTCCACTACGGTTTTATTGAGAATTTTATTGACGAGCTGGGGACAAAATTCAACATCAGGGAAATTGCTTTCGACCGCTGGGGTGCAGTGCGGGAAATACGGGTGCAAGCGTTTACGATACAAGAGGTTTGTTGATTTTATAGACAGGAGTTGATTTTTATGGGAATTTTCAGCGGTTTGTTTCGCAGTCGGGACAAGCCGAAAAACAGCTATTCTTCGCCGTCCTACAGTTACTATTTCGGGCGGAGCAGCAGCGGAAAAAGGGTAAGCGACCGCACGGCTCTGCAACATACGGTGGTGTACGCCTGTGTGCGAGTACTCAGCGAGGCAATCGCACAACTCCCCCTGCACGTCTACAAATACACCGACAAGGGCAAGGAACGTGTCCCACAGCACCCGCTTTATTTTCTGCTCCACGACCAGCCAAATCCCGAAATGACGAGTTTTATCTTCCGTGAAACTCTCATGTCGCACCTGCTTATTTACGGCAACGCCTTTTCACAAATCATCAGAAACGGTCTCGGCGAAGTCACAGGCTTGTACCCTCTCATGCCCGACAGAGTGAAGGTAGACAGGGACGATAAAAACCGCCTGATTTACAAATACAGCCGTTACGATGAGGCTGACCCCAACATGAAAGAACAGGGCGAAATTATCCTTAAAGCTGAAGATGTACTGCATATCTGCGGACTTGGTTTTGACGGTTTAGTGGGATATTCGCCGATTGCTATGGCTAAGAACGCTATCGGAATTTCGCTTGCCTGCGAGGAATACGGTTCTGCTTTCTTTGCGAACGGCGCAAGTCCGAGCGGTATTCTTGAACACCCCGGGGTTATCAAAGACCCTGAAAAAGTCCGTCAGGGCTGGCACAACGCCTACGGTTCGGGCAATTATACAAATACTTTTCTGATTATTACTTTTAAACTGCAAATACTTTTCTGACCATTACTTTTAAAGTAATATCACCTTGAGATATAGTTCCTGCAATATCAGATTCATCATTTTGACATTCCAGCATAATCCTATATCCGCCATATTCGACATCGATTACTGCTCTTAAATCTAAATTAATTGATATTTTATCTGACTTATTAAGCCGTCCTGCTTTATAACTCCGTGTTTTTACCATAAAACTATCTATTCTGAATTTGCAATTATTAAATATAAATTTAGATTGTTCTGGCTGAAGCCAAATCTTATAATATCCTCCTTCATCGGATACGTCAATTAAATAACATATATCACGAAGCGTAAAATAAATGTCAAGAGTATCATTAGAATAACTCTTATAAAAATGAAACGTTTTGTACAGTTCTTTTTTTATTGCATTACATACTCTGTCTTTTTGAACTGATGTCAGACTGTTTGTTTGTTGCATTCGGATTTTATACCAACTATAAGCCTGTAGATATTTCGCTGCTAATTCCTCAAATGTCATGGTGTTCTCAGCCTTTTTATTTCCAAAAAAATTAAAATAGATAATATAAGTTATTATAAAAAAGTTAACGCTGACGGCGGTTATCTCGTACCTGTTGAGTACGACAAGCGACTGATTGATACGCTCCACGAGGAGAATATTATGCGTAAACTCGGCACGACTATCAAGACTAACGGCGAGCATAAAATAAACATTGCGGCTACAAAAACCGCAGCCGTATGGATTGAGGAAAGCAAGCCGATTACTTTCGGTGATGCTGCTTTTGAGCAGATTTTCCTTGACGCACACAAAGTAGGAGCTGCTATTAAAGTCACTGAGGAACTCCTTTATGACAGTGCATTTCCGCTTGAGGACTACATTCTCAAGATGTTTGGTCAGGCGATTTCAGGTACAACAATTACGCATTTTAATTGCATAATGCATAGGCTCTAATCCAGCAACATCAATTACCAGCATATTAATTGCATCTGATAACAATTTCCATTCTGACGAAATAACACACCAACATCTTATACTTGACATTTTATCCCCATAAAGCATTATGTGATAACTATGACCGTCACGTCCGCCTGACAGTTCAATCTTTTCGTCCAGTTCAGCATTTAATAGTTTAAAAATAATGCTTACCTGTTCTTTAGTGAGTACCTGTGATTTTATTGGAGATACCCTATCCAGTTCGTTATGATATTCATTTGTTTTTGATAATTCCTGCCATGAGGACACTCTGATAGTATGAAGATTTGAAATCATGTTAAAATAATCATCTCGCTTTAATTCTGTTCGCCAATATGCAACCATTTTCTCATGGTTTTTATATACTTTGAAATAGCAGGTCGGTGCGAAGGAAGATGAGATTTCCATAAAAAACAACAACTTACCTTCTTTTTCAAACCTATACCCTTGATACATAATCAGTCATCTCCTTTACTCTTATTATAGCAGACAGGAGCAAGAAAATCAATCCCTAATTTATGCTGACAATATGGTCTGTTACGTAATCAACAATAACTCAGGCTACACGGGTGAACTCGAAATCGCCCTTATTCCGCTTGATTTCGCTCAGAAAATTCTCGGTGAAAAACTTGATGCAAACGGCGTTCTTTTCGAGAGAAATACGGACGAAGTCGCACAGTTTGCAATTATGTTTGAGTTCTCGGGCGACAAGCACAAAATCCGCCACGTCCTCTTCTGCTGTACCGCAAGCCGTCCCAATACTGAGGGCAGTACTGCTGAGGACAGCAAGGAAGTCAAGACGGAAACACTTTCATTTACGGCTGTTCCTCTCGTGAATGGTCTGGTGAAAGGCAAAACGACAGAGGCAACAAATCAGTCCGCCTACGATAACTGGTATAATGCCGTGCCAATGCCCGTACTTCCGTCCGACCCAAGCGGAAGCCTTGAAACAGAGTAAGGGGGGAATTTTATGGGTATCAGAAAAAATATTCTTATAGACGGTATCGAAGTACCGTTCAAGGCGAGTGCGACCGTCCCACGTCTCTACCGTATGAAGTTCGGGCGTGATATTTTCAGGGATTTGCAGTCCCTGAAATCGACTGTAGACGAAAATGACAACGAAAAATCGGGCATACAGCTTGAAAGTCTGGAGATGTTCGAGAATATCGCCTACATCATGGCTCGTCACGCAGAACCCGAAAAAGTACCCGATAATCCTGACGACTGGCTTGAACAGTTCAACACGTTCAGCATTTACGAGGTACTGCCACAGTTAATGGAACTCTGGGGACTTAATACCGAAACTCAGATTACCGCAAAAAAAAATCTCACCCGACTGACAGGGAAATGACAACTCCGCTGTTTCTCCTGCGCTGCGTTGAACTGGGTATAGCCTTGTCGGAACTTGATTTGCTGACGGTCGGACTTGTCAATGATATGTTCACTGAAAAGTCAAATGATGACTTCAAATACAACAAACTCGCAACGCAGGACGATTTCGATAAATTTTAAATAATATGCTCCTGAACCCATAAAAGCAGGTCTTTTTCTGATTTTTCACTGCCTGCGATTTTCAGAATAATATCAATTAATTCCTTATCGCTGTAATGTAGTTCTACTTGATTTAACGCTAAAAACACGAGCATAGCGTGAGTTCCGATACGCTTGTTGCCGTCTGCAAACGGGTGATTTTTTATCAGACCAAATCCCAGTCTTACGGCTTTTTCAAGCAAAGTCGGATAGAGTTCATTTCCGCCGAACGTCTGAAAAGGTGCATTTACTGCGGAATCAAGCAGTCCCTCATCACGTATTTCGGGAGAACCGCCTGATTCTGCAATAAGCATTTCGTGGAGCATGATAATCTGTTTTTCAGTCAGTCGTTTCATTTTGCAAGTTCCTCATAAACGGCTTTATTCTGCACCATAAGTTTCTTTGAAACAGCGAGAACGTCCTCGTCAGAGGCTGTCAGCATTTCCTCAGCCTGTGCAAAATCAATGACAAGGTAACGAGGCACATTATTTTTCAGAACAACAGCAGAACCATATTGGTCAACGAGACGGGCAACTTTTGAAAAATTCTGATTTGCTTCCGAAATGGAAACTATTGTATTTGTATCAATTTTCATATTGACACCTCCTTTTATTTATTATACCACAAATATTAGGATAAAGTCAACCTAAAATAAATTATTTCAAAGAGGTGAGAAAGTGGCGAAAAACAGAATAAAGGGCATTACGGTTGAAATCGGCGGTGATACTACTGATTTAGCCAAATCGCTTGAAAGCGTTGATAAAAATATCAGGAACACGCAGTCTCAGCTGAAAGACGTTGAAAAACTCCTGAAACTTGACCCGACCAACACGGAACTTCTGTCGCAGAAACAAAAACTACTCGGCGAGGCTGTAAAAGATACCAAAGACCGTCTTGCAAGCCTGAAAACTGCAAGTGAAGAGGCTGCAAAAACCAAAGACAATTACGATGACTGGAAAGCAAAAATTACTCCAATTCAGACTGAAGTTGCCAAGACTTCTGACGAACTCGAAAAGATGAAAAAGAAGTCAAAAGAAGCCAGTGAACAGCTTTCCAACGGCAAAATATCGCAGGAAGAGTACGACAAAATCCAGCGTGAACTCAAGGAAACTGAGGATAAACTCGAAGACCTGAAAAAGAGTAAAGAAGATATTGACAAGGAATTTGGCAACCCGATTTCGCCCGAAAATTTCGATGCACTCCAGCGTGAAATCATCGAGACTGAACAGGATTTACAGCGTTTGCAGAATGAGGCAAACAATTCAAGAACTGCTCTTGTGGAAATCGGTAACGCCGGAGAGGGTTTGCAGAATGTCGGTGGAAAAATAAGCGGTGTGGGTCAGAGTTTACTGCCTGTTACTGCCGGAGTTGCGGCGATTGGAGCGGCAGGAGCAACCAGTTTTGCGGAAGTTGACAAAACAATGCAGCTCGCCAATAAAACAATGGGCAACACTGCCGAAGAGGCAGAGGCTGTAAATAATGCAATGAAAAATGCTGCCGCAAATTCAGTCTATGGAATGGGCGACGCCTCAAATGCTATGCTGAATTTCGCAAGAGCAGGACTGAAGTCCAAAGCAGCAATGTCAACACTCGCTCCTGCTATGAACCTTGCCGCAGGTGAAGGCGGTGAACTTGAAACCGTTTCGGCAGGGCTTGTCGCAACGATGAACAGTTTCCATGCCTCTTCTGATGAGGCTGGAAAATATGCTGATGTATTTGCCGCCGCCTGCAACAACTCCGCACTTGATATAAACAGTCTCTGTGAGTCAATGTCTGTTGCAGGTCCTATTTTTTATGCAGCAGGATATGGTCTGAAAGATACAGCATGGGCAATGGGACTTATGGGTGATGCAGGTCTCGAAGCGGAAGTTTCAGCCAATTCACTGAAAACAGGTCTTGCACGGCTTGCAACAGCCACATCAGACAATGCAGTCGGAAAACAGTTAAGTCAACTGGGATTTGAAATGGCAGGTGTTGCCGACATTGAAGCAAAACTTCAGAAAGCACAGAACAAACTTGAGGAAAAAACTGCTACATTGACCGCAAAACAGACAAAATACAATGAAGTTCTTGCAAAATACGGCGAAAACAGTTCACAGGCTCTGACAGCACAGGCAGCACTTGTAAAAGCTGAAAATGACTTTGAAAATGCTCAGGCGGCAGTAAATGCATTGACACAGGACGGAAGCGGTGAATTATCGGAATTCGGTGCAATTCTTGTTGACGATAAAGGTGAAATGAAACCTTTTACAGAAGTTGTAAAAACTTTGCAAAGTGCTTTTTCGGGTCTTTCTGAACAGGAACAGCTTTCCGCTGCCTCCATAATTTTCGGAAAAAACCAGATGGCACCATGGCTTGCACTCATAAATACCGCACCCAAACGTCTGGACGAATTATCCGCCTCACTTGACAACAGTACAGGGACTACGCAGGAAATGGCTGATACTATGATGAGCGGTTTTGGCGGTGGAATAGAGAAACTGAAATCCTCCATAGACGTTCTGATTTACTCAATCGGCGAAGCACTTGCACCGATTTTGCAGAAAGTTATTGATTTTGTGCAGGGACTTGTGGACAAATTCAATGCCCTGTCGCCTGCTGAAAAAGAAATGATTGTGAAAATCGGACTTATTGCGGCGGCAATAGGTCCTCTGCTGATTGCAGTCGGGAAACTGACTACAGGAATTGGCGGAATGATGATTGTTTTTTCAAAAATTCCAGCAATTACTACCAAAATAAAGGGCGGTTTTACTGCGGTAAAAACGGCTCTGAGTGGTGCTACAGGTACAATGCTCGCTGTTGTGGCAATAATCGGCGTACTTGTTGCGGCGTTCGTGAACCTCTGGAAAAACAACGAGAACTTCCGCAATAATATTATTTCAATATGGGAGAATATAAAGCAGATTTTTGCCGGTTTTGCACAGGGTATCGTTGACCGCCTGAACGCACTCGGCTTTGAGTTTGAGGATATTACGGAAGTGCTGAAAGCCGTATGGCAGGGACTATGCGACTTCCTGAAACCGATTTTTGAGGGAGCTTTTCAGGAAATAGCTGATATTTTTCAGTTGGTTACAAATGTTATTTTAGATGTCTTTGACATTTTTACAGGTATTTTTACTGGCGACTGGGATACAACATGGAACGGAATTAAAAATCTTTTCGTTGATATATGGGACTTTATCAAGTCAACACTTGAAAATGTCATGAATATGCTCTGCGATATTTTCGGTACAGATCTGGAGACCGTCAAGGCGTTCTGGACTGATGTCTGGAACTCAATATGCGACTTTTTTGTCAATAAGTGGAATAGCTTTCAGGAGAACTTCCAAATCGGTATGGACGCTATAAGGACGGGCTGGATAGATGTATGGAACGCTGTAAACGGATTTTTCACAACAATCTGGACGGGTATTAAAAACTTCTTCGTCGGTATATGGACATCAATTTACACCACTGTTTCGTCCAGAGTTCAGCTTGTTAAAAATATTATCATAACCGTATGGAATACCATTTATGGATTTATTTCTCCTCTTTTAGAGGCGTTCAGATACCTTTTTGAGACAATTTTTCAGGCAATTCACATCATTATCAGTAATGTTATGGACTGGATTTCCACTAAAATTCAGAATATATGGAATGCCGTTGTCAGCTTTATTACGCCGGTTTTAGAGGGTATCAGGGATTTTTTCAAAAATATTTTCGATACTGTGAAAAATACTGTCAGCGATGTTATGGACAGTGTTTCAGGAAAAATACACGATATCTGGAATGGCATTGTCGAGTTTATTACTCCGGTTCTTGAGGGAATAAAAAACTTTTTTATTAATATCTGGAACGACATAAAAACCAATATCTCTGAAAAGCTGAACGCTGTAAAAACGATTGTTACTACCGTCTGGGACACGATAAAGTCCAGTATTTCAGTAAGAATGAACATTATCAAAAATACTGTTTCAAACGTCTGGGAGAACGTAAAATCGGCAGTTTCGGAGAAAATCACAGACATAAAGAACAATATTACAGAGGGTTTCAATGATGCTGTGGATTTTGTCAAAGGTCTTGCAGACGACGCTTGGAACTGGGGTTCTGACATCATCGGCGGTATTGTGGACGGTATCAAGTCCAAAATCAACGATATTACGGACGCAGTGACGAACGTTGCCGATACAATCCGTGAGTATCTGCATTTTTCCGTCCCCGACAAAGGACCGCTGACTGACTTTGAAAGCTGGATGCCCGACTTCATCGGCGGACTTGTCAAGGGTATCAACAGGAATAAAAAGTACATTGAAAAGGCTGTAAACAGCGTTGCGGAGGCTATGAAACTTACGCTTAACTCAAATCTTGAGTACAGTTTTGACGGCATTTCAGGAGCAGTGATAAACGGCGGTACTTCGGGAACGGTCAACAACTACTATCAGACTGACAACAGCCGTGACAGTGAAACAGACGAATAATTCGCCTAAATCGATGTCACGGCTGGAGATTTATCGTATGAAGGAAAATGTTATGGGGTGATTATTTATCCCAAACACTAAAGTCAATATCGCACCAATTACAATGGAAATCAAACCTATTTTTAGGGAAATCAGAAACCCATTTAGGGAAATGGCATTCCCTTCCACACTTAGGACATGGTGCACTTGAAACATAGCTCAGAAATTTTTTAATTATCATTATACAGTTCTCCTTTATATTTATATATTTATTAGTCAATGCGAATGAAAACTTCAAGCGAGTTTTCTTCTGCATCGAATTTACCAAACCCAACTACATATTTATGTCCGTGTTCAGACATAAATTTTAAATCTGTAATAGTTCCTTCGAATAATGATTTAGCTATACTGCCTTTTCCATCATAACATTTTATACGAGTATCTTTGTTTACAGATGACAAAATGAATATATCTTTTATTTCCATAGTTTTCACCTCTATCCTATTACATACTTAATTATATATCCCCCTTGAGAAAAGTCAACCCCTGAAAAATATATTTGTATATTTTGTATATATTCTTTGTGCAAAATACCGAAAGGAAGTAACACTCATGTTCTATAAAATAATCCTCGAAAACGAAAGCGGTCAGCAGATTGACCTTTTCAGAACGGCAAACAAGTATATGACCTCAAAAATCGGCGGAATTTCGGGGGACTGCTGGAATCTGACAACACAGTTGCAGACGAATTATGAAAATCTTATGGAGTGGATTTACAAAATCTGCGAGATTGTCGGCGGAACGGCAAACATCCGCTTGAAATCGGACGAAAATGGTCAGTATTCCTTGCTTTTTGAACTCTCTGAGGGTACAGACAGGAGCATTTCACAGAGCGAAAATCCGCACATAATTTTTTCGGATACCTATAACAATCTTCTTTCGTTTGACTATATCCTTGACTGCACGGAATACAGCAATTTTGCCTATATTGCAGGAAGTGGCGAGGGTTCCGAGCGTAAACGCACAATATTTTACAACGGCAGTGAAGTACCTGAGTTTCTGGAACGTTATGAGTGTTATGTTGACGCAAGGGATTTGTCTGACGAAACACAGAATAATGGTGTATCAACGGAAATTCCCAAAAACGAATATACAGCACTTTTAAAACAGCGTGGTGCGGAAAATCTCGTGCCGGTTACGGAAACAAGCGAAAGTACGATTGCAGTTGACGGACGGCAGTACCAGTACAACAAGGACTATTTTTTAGGTGACTATGTGACGGTGGAACATCAGAGATTTGGCTTGATACAGCCGAAAATTCAGCTTGTCGGCATGATTGAGAGTTTCGACAGCAACGGACATCAGCTTACACCAAAATTCAAAGGAGTGTGATTTTATGGCTTTTTCATACGGATTTTTTAACTCAAAGTGGCTTGACCGTACGTATACAAGCGAGAATTTCTGCGATTATCTGGGCAGTCTGATTTGCAACGGAATTTATGACAATTTCGGCGAATGCTTTTCACTCAGTGCGGACGGACTTTCGGTCAAAATCGGCACGGGTAAAGCATGGATTAACGGTCACTATTTTCTCAGTGATGAGCCGTATACCGTCGATTTATCGGGATTTCAGGACAGTTCACTGCCACGGTATATAGCAGTTTCAATCGTCTGCGATACTTCCGAAAACGTCCGTGACGTGCATATCGAAGTCACGGCAGGAACTCCCGATGAAAATCCGGTACTTCCCGATTTTCCACAGAATGCGGAGCAGTCACGGCTTATTCTGTATGGTATCCGCCTGAATGTTGGTGCAACTTCGCTGACCGAAACTGACTGGTACGACTACAGGGACGACGAAAATATGTGCGGTTACGTGAAATGTATTCTCGGAAAGTGCCGTATTACTGACGTTATCAACGAATTTCAGGCTACAGCAACGGAAATTCAAGGACTGCGGCAGCAGGTTGCAGACTTAGCAGAAGTCAGGACGGAAATGCAGGAGTACATCGCAAAAACGGTGGATTTGCAGGCAAAAACCGACGCTCTTTTCAGGATTGCCGCACATATATCGGGTGAGGAAATCACTGACGCAGGAAAAATCGGCGATAATGCGGAGTACACAATCAGTGGAAACGTCCTGAAAATCATTGGCGACGGCGAAACCTACAACTATGGTACTCCCGATGCTGTTGCCGAAAATTCTCCGCTCGAGGAAAATACAACCTTTACAAACGTCGAAATATCGGACAAAATCACGTCTCTGGGAGACAGTCTGCTTGTGAATACGGGCATTACAGAAATCAACATACCTGCAACGGTTGAGCGTGTCGGACAGTTCGCATTCACAGGTTGCAGACAGCTTGAAACTGCCTGTATTTCGGCAAAAGTCATCAGTATGTGCGCTTTCATGCTCTGCGAAAATCTTAAGTCCGTGACGATTTCAGCCAGCGTTGAACAGATTGACAACAATATTTTTCAGCACAGCAATTCCCTTGAAAAAATCGTCTACGAGGGGACGACGGCGCAGTGGAATGCAGTCCGGAAGGCTGAAAACTGGGACGGCGAGCGGATTTCGGGTAATTTCAGGCTGGCGGAAATTCAATGTACCGACGGCAGATTTGTATGGGATAACGAACTCGAAGCATGGCTTGAAGTCAATACTGAGGCGTATACAGCAAACGAAAACGGCGAAATTACGGGATATAGCGGCACAAGCAAAGCGATAGTAATTCCGGCGGACATCAACGGCACACCTGTCAGAAAAATCAGCGCGGAGTGTTCACGGGGACGGCAGTTGAAGCGGTAAAAATTCCGGAAGGAGCTGAGGAAATTGAGTGAGATTGTGGAATACCCTGAAAAAGCCGAAGAACTGGGCTTTCTGATAAATCAGGAGCGTGAAAAACTTGGGTTAAATCCGCTGTACACGTTTGCTTATCTGAAAGAATGTGCGAACATACGTGCGAAAGAAAGTTCGACCTGTTTGAGGCGGTGAAGTGAAGTCAGCCCAGCTTTATGCCGTCTACTGCAAGTGGGCGGAAATCAATAACGAATATAAGATGTCAGGCAGGAAATTCGCCCTTGAAATCGGGAAAAAGTACGATAAGCAACGAAAAAAAGAAGGAAGTTTTTATGCAGGTATTTCTATCGTAAATTAAATGGTTGCAGATGTTGCAGATAAACTGTTTTTTATATTAAGTATATATATAAAATTTTTTTATATAAAAAGGGTTATAAAATAGTGATTATCTGCCATTATCTGCCACCAAAGGAGGTGAATATGAAAATCATTTTCAATTTCAAGGATAATGAGACTTTCATCAATGAAAGATTTGTGCAGATTGCCGAAAACTGTACATATTCGGCGACTTCTTTCCCTGAAGACTGTGTAATAAGTTTTTACAAATAAAAATCTCCGGAAATTCAATGTTTTTCCGTTGAAAAATGTGCAGAAAAACGGTACTAAAGAAAGAGGTGAAAACCCGTGAACAGCACAATTATAGTGGCACTGATTTCGCTTGTCGGCAC
>CAYWPN010000031.1:0-15597 GCA_964460175.1 uncultured Alistipes sp.
AATCACCTGTTTCTTCATATTGTCTGACCCACCTGTGTACTGTACTTGCCGATACTCCGAATACCTTTCCTGTTTCTTCATATGTATTTCCGGTCTTTTTATATGCTACTGCTGCTTCTCTTAAATCTTTACTTTTACTCATTTTTTATTATATCATATTTCACTTCTGTTGTCAAATAGGACAACTATATGCGGCAGAACGATGCGGAATTCTGCAAGGCACTTGACGACTGCAAAGAGGGCAGAACAGAATGCGTCGATTATTTCAATACGCACTGTACAAAGGAAGTCCAGCCGAAAGCTATCTGGATTTGCGGTAAAAACAAAACTGCTGAAAAACGCAATCAGGAAGAACTTGATTTGATTGATAATCCACAACTGACAAGCAGTGCCGTCTATCATGGAGAATGTACAAAAAAAGACGGTCTGTGCATTGATAATTTTGTTTACAAAAAAGACGCAAGAGTAGTGATGACAGTCAATTCTGAAGACGGAAAATACTGCAACGGCAGTCTGGGAACGATTTCCGATGTCGGAGAAGATACAAAAGGCAGTTTCATTGAAGTGACATTTGATGATACTTCGGAAACAGCAAAGGTCTACAGACATAAATTTTCAAAGTATAAGTATACGCAGAAAAAGGAAGAAATTCCGGTTCTGGATAAGGACGGAAATCCCGTAACTGACCGGAACGGAAAGCCGAAAGTAAAAAAGGAAACCCGCCTTGCAAAAGAAGAAACAGGCTCGGTCACGCAGTTTCCTATGAAACTCGGTTATGCTGTTACCGTACATAAATCACAGGGACAGACGTATGACGCAGTTAATCTCACACCTGAAATCTTTCTTGACGGACAGCTTTATGTTGCATTGTCAAGATGCAGGACAATAGAGAAAATCTGCTGTCTGAAACCGTTGCAGGAAAGAATGGTAAAGACGTGCAGTGATGTGCTGGACTTCTACAGAGACCCTGAGCATTATTCTTTTTTCGGTACTGGGAACGAACTGGCACAGAGATTTCTGAAAAACAAGTATATCCCGATTATTGACGAACTTATGCAGATAATGGAAAATCTGGACGAACAGTATAACGGATTCAGCTTTGAGGATTACACGCTTGACAGATTTGTCAGTGAATTTATTCAGCCTCAGCAGAATTTTTCACAGCAGTGTTATCCGTCGCCATATCAGCAGGATTATCAGTATCACTGTCAGCCTGATTACCAGACACCGTATCAGCAGCCTTATCAGCCGTTTGCCTTACAGCAGGGACAGAAAATGGCAGGAGCTGATACCGACTGGAGCAAAATTATCAGCAGTTCAAAGCAAAATCAGGAAAAAAATACTGAGGATTTTACTGATTCCCTGCCTACAAAAGAAGAGGATAAATGGGGACTTGATTTTCTGAGTTAATACTATACCAGTAGTAGAAACATGGAATTTACTTGTGAATGAAGAAGTTTTCAGTTTGTTCTATAATAATATTATACCAAAGGAAGTGAAATTTATGAAACAGGTTTATACAGTTGCAGAGATTAAGGAAATATTAGGCATAAGCAAGAATGCCGTTTATAATTTCATCAAGTATAATCCACCGTTCAGGGTTATGAAGATTGGTGAAACCTATCGCATCTCAAAGGCAAGTTTTGATAAATGGCTTGCAGAAGCAATGGATATAACTATTGACACTATAAAATAAATATGTTATAATTTTCATGCACAGAAATGTGCATGATTTTCTTGACAATTCAGAAACCGGATAGGAGAAAATCATGGAAAATAAAAAAGGCAATCCCTACAAGAGAGCAAACAAGTGGGAGTTTTATTACTATATAAGAGATGAAAACGGCAAGCGTATTCAAAAACGCAAAGGCGGTTTTGAAACAAAGGAAGAAGCAGCAAAGGAACTTGAAATCTGCAAAGCAAAAGTAAAACTTGGCATGACGATACCTGTTGCAAGAATGACTGTCGGTGAATTTCTGGAGCATTGGTTTTCACAGCACAAAAGAACTCTTGAACCCAACTCTATCAACGGATATTATATCAATATCAATCACCATATTATTCCGGCTATAGGAACTGTAAAACTTGCAAACTTAAAGCCATCTTCCATTCAGGCATTTTATTATGACCTCATGGAAGAAAAAAATCTTTCTGCAAAAACAGTCAGATATGTACATAATGTACTGAAAGTAGCTATGAACATGGCAGTTGATGACAAACTGATAGATGAAAATCCCTGCACAAAGGTAAGACTTCCGAAATCAAAACCTTACAAGGCAACTTTATTGTCACTGGAACAGATTCAGAAGCTTTTTGAATACCTGAACAACAACCGCTATGAAGTGGAAATCAAACTTGACTGTCTGCATGGTCTGAGACGTGGCGAAGTGCTTGGGCTTAAATTTTCGGATATAGATTTTGAAAAGCATACCATGACTATCAACAGACAGGTTACAATCATCAGAACTTATGATGAACAGAAAGAAAAAGAAACATCTTACTATGGTCTGAAGTCACTGAAGACTGAAAAAAGCAACCGTGTTCTTGAAATGTCAGACGAAACAGAACGTTTAATCAGACTGAAAAAAATTTGGTATGACGAAAGAAAAAAATATCTTGCTGATATGTATGAAGACAATGATTTGATATGCTGTAATGAAGATGGTACTATTTTATCACCATAGACGTTATATCACGCTTTTAAAAGAGTTCTGAAAGCCTGTGGGATATGCGTTTTCATGACCTGAGACACAGCTATGCCACTCTTTGTGTTGACCTGAATATTCCAATAAAGGTTATCTCACAGGCTCTCGGACATTCTTCTACAGCAGTTACAGCAGAAGTTTATGCGGACAGCATCAGTGCAAAGAAAGAGCTGGCAGAAAGAATCAGCAATGCTATAACTGATAAAAAGTGATGAACAGACAAGATAAAAGAAGATGAGAACAAAAAATTCTTATGTTCCCATTCTGTTTGTATATTCTCTTTTATCAGGGTGATGAACAAATAAGTTTCAGGTATAAAAATAACCGTTTGCAGAAATTCCACAAACGGTTATATTTAGCGGACAGGGAGGGATTCGAACCCTCGATACGCTATTAACGTATACACGAGTTCCAGTCGTGCGCCTTAGACCAGCTCAGCCACCTGTCCGTACATGGTGCGAGTAATGGGACTTGAACCCATACGTCCTTCGACACACGCCCCTCAAACGTGCCTGTCTGCCTATTCCAGCACACTCGCAAAGTACATGTATTATTATACATCATAAAAACGGAAATGTCAAGAGTTTTTATAAATTTTTATTTTTTAACAAAACTCCTGAAATTATTTTAGTATAAGTGTCGAAAAACATTGACTTGTGCAGAAAAACGTTATATAATTATTTCATAATCTTTTTCATGTCGGAGTAATCTTTCCGGAAAGATTATTTCCGTCGTTTCAGAAGAAGGTTTTTATATAAATTTTTTATAAAGGAGTTTTCAATATGGAAAACAAAGTCAAAGTTCTGATTTGTGACGACACAATATCAGGTACAAGAATGGCATCAGACCTGAACAAGCTCGGGCTGTCTGCCTTTACACGCAAAAACAACAGAGAGACCATTCTCCGCTCGGTTATCAAGGACAAACCAGATGTGGTTGTTTCCAACCTTAACCTTAACGGCTGTGATGCTGTTTCTGTTATGCGCACAGTGCAGTCGATTATTCCGATAAGTCCTGCATTTGTTGTTTTTTCTGATGTGTACAGCAGTTTTATTGAAAAGCAGGCAATAGCTTCAGGCGTATCAAGCTTCCTTTTCAGTCCGTTCACTTCAGAGGAACTTTACTCGGCTGTTATGTCGTCCTCATACAAAAAGGTGCATGAACAGTGCGACGTTGAACTTATAATCACCGATATGATGCAGCAAATCGGCATTCCTGCAAATATCAAGGGTTACAGATATATCCGCACAGCAGTTATTGAATGCGTTGAGAACTGCAACTGCCTCAACTGCATTACCAAATTTCTCTATCCGTTAGTTGCCGAAAAGCATGAAACAACTGCCCCGAGAGTTGAAAGAGCGATAAGGCACGCTATCAACACAGCATGGCAGAAAAACCGCAGTGCCGTCAGTTCCTTTTTCGGATATGGGGTAAGTAATTTCAATCACCCCACGAATTCGGAATTTATTTCTCTTATGACAGACAAAACAAGACTTCTTATAAAATCAGGAAGTCGTTTTTCTTGTATGGCATAATTCACACAAAAATGCCTGTAATATAAGCAGTAAGCGAGGCAGATAAAGCTACCACAATAAGAGGCAAGTCGAAGAGTGCAAGGACAATTGCAACGAGAGTTCCTGTTACTGCGGAAGTAATATTTCCTGTGCTGTAGAAAATTGCAGGTATTGTCATAGCACTAAGTACTGCATACGGTATATATTTCAGAAAACTTTTAACAAACTGTGACTTTATCTTCTTCTTGAAAAAAGTGAACGGAAACATTCTTATGATGTACGTTACACCTGCCATTACAAGAATATATATGGCTGTACTCATTCCTGCTCCTTTTCATCGTGTACAGGGAAAAGCAATGCACCGAGTGCCGCCGAAACAACAGCACAGATTATCACAGCAAATCCTGACGAAATAAAAGCTGCAAAATACCTGAAAATAATGCTGAGTACAGCAGAAACAATAACAACGCAAAGCACACTCCCCTGTTTACGTGACGGTGGAATTATTATAGCAAGAAACATTCCATAAAGAAGTATTCCCATTGCCGATGATATGCTTTCAGGCATAAGCTGTCCTGCATAGGCTCCGAGAAACGTACCGAGAACCCAGCCGGCAGCAGAAATCAATATTATACCGTACATATATGACGGAACGAGCATCTCCGGCTGTGCAGAACATATTGCGAATATTTCATCTGTTATACCGTATGATGCAATAAGCCTGTGACCAGTTGTGAATTTTTTGTCAAGTTTCTGAGAAAGTGACAATGCCATGAGTGAATATCTGATATTTATAGTAAGCTGAACAAGTATCATTTCAAGGAGTGTTCCTCCAGCGGCGATTATGTCAATTCCCGCAGCTTGTCCTGCTGATGTAAGGTTCAGGGCGGAAACAGCCGAAGCCTCAAATACGGATAATCCGGAACGGACAGCACTTATTCCGAAACCAAACGAAACAGAAAGATAACCTAACGCAATCGGTATACCGTGTGAGATACCACGAGTAAAAGCTGATTTCAATTAAAAACTTCCTTTCATACTTTGTCCCCTTGTTTTTATGCAAGGGGAATTTTTTTATTTCTTCATTTTGACATTAGCAAGCGGATTTTCCTCTATTGCACGTCTTACACTCTCATCATTGAGATGAGTATATATTTCAGTCGTTGCAATACTTGAATGCCCGAGCAGTTCTTTTAGAGTAAGCACGTCCGCATCGCCATACTGATACATGAGGGTTGCGGCGGTATGGCGGAGTTTGTGAGTAGTAAGTCCTTTACCGTCAAGACCTGCCTCTTTCAGCGTGCTCATGACAATCTGCTGGACACGCCGTCCTGATATGCGCTTATTCTGATTACTGATAAAGAGTGCAGGTTCATCAACTGCCTTCGGATTGGCTTTTCGCACTGCAAGATGGTTCTGAAGTGCATCTATGCAGGCAGGATTTAAATAAACCATACGTTCTTTGTTTCCTTTGCCGAGAATACGGATTCTGTTTTCATGGAAATCAACATCGGAAATATTTATCCCGACGAGTTCACTCAGTCTCATACCGCAGTTGAGAAAAAGTGTTATTATACAGAAATTCCGTACAGATGTTCCGTCCCCCGACGCTTTAAGAAGTCTGAGGCTTTCATTCAGTGAAAGAAATTTCGGAAGTGCCTGTTTCGGCGACGGTATTTCTATATCTCTTGACGGGTCATTCTCCAGAATATGCGCTACTTTTGTGATGTATTTAAAAAAGCTCCTCAGCGCAGATACTTTTCTGTATCTCGCCTTATCGGAATTGCTCCGCTCGTCTGCAACGTAGAAAATAAAGTTGTATATATCACTCAGAGTGACTTTTTTCAGGTCATCTGCTGTCATTCCGGAAATATCGGTTTCGTCAATGGTCTTGTCGGCATCGCTGATATTGTTGTAAAAATATTTAAGAAAAAGCCGTATATCAAGATAGTATTCTTCCACAGTTCTCTCTGAAAGCATTTTTACAACTCTTATATGTGCAAGATAATCATTCAGAAATTCAGGATTACCGCAGTTGTTGTAATTTTTCATTTTTTCTCCTTTAAATAGAAATCCACAGATAAGTCAAGGCTCTTGTGTAAATCTGTGAGGGACGTGTTCTGCCGGCAATAAGCATTTCAGCAAAGTCAACAGCGTCCTCAATGTCGCAGGAGAAGTCGTGGATTGCCTCACACTCCCCTCTTCTTACGTCTTCCGCCTCAACTCCGTATGTAGTAACTTCCTCACCGTTCAGCAGAACTTTTCCTGCCGTCACACGATAAGAAACTTTATTGTCGCCGAAAACCTCCATATATATTGTGCGGTCACGGACTTCGTGCTTTATTTTTTTTATAATTCCGAACATTTTAATTACTCCTTTCCTGTATCTTCGATATAATTATATCACATAACAGCAAAAAAGTGAAGATGTCTCTTATAAGGATTTATGTCGGTTTTCAGCGAAAAAACTTAATCTATGCCGTTTATTTCAGTATAAATCTTCTGCATCTGCAAATCAGTTTCGGCAATTCTTTCCGCACATTCCCTGAGTTCCTCTGAAATTTCGGGAGTTATCATGGCAGAAGGCTTGTACTTAAGCTGATGTTCGAGACTTGCCCAGAAATCCATTGCAATCGTTCTTACCTGAATTTCAACAGGTGCATAAGTTTTCTTTGTTGACAAATGCACAGGAACGTTGATAATCAGGTGATAACTTCTGTAACCGCTCGGCTTCGGATTTTTTATGTAGTCTTTCTGCTTGATTATTATAAAATCATCACGGTGAGAAAGCATTTCCGCAAGAACATAAATATCGCTTATATAGTAGCAGGTCACACGTATACCTGCAATATCAAGCAGATTTTTCCTTGCCGTTTCGGGAGAAATCGGGAGACCTTTCTTACGAAGCTTGCCTATGATAGATTCAGCAGATTTCAGACGGCTTTCAATATTATGAATTGGATTGCGCTGAAACTTGATGTTAAACTCGCTGTCAAGTATATTGAGATAAGTTTTTACAACTTCAATAGCCGACTCGTAGAGATGACCCAGTTCAAGAAACTCATTAAAAAGTTCTGAAAATTTCTCCTGAGCATTTTTGCTGCCATTTACAATAGCAGGCAATTGCTGAATACCTTCGATGTAGAAATCCATATCAGTCATGATTTTCTGCTCCTTTCAAGTTAAAATATTTTTTTAATAAAAAACACTTGCATTTATATTTATATTTTAGTATAATTTAATAGAAAAATCAAGTGCTTTTTGTGAAAAAGGAGTGAAATTTATGGATTATACTGTAAAAAATAATAACATAATCGTACATGAAAAGGATTTCGGGCTTGATGATACGCTTGACTGCGGTCAGGCATTCCGCTGGAAAAAGACTGCAAGCGACTACAAATGCACATATACAGGCTTTTTCCTCAACAACAGCCTTACGGTCTCTCAGATTTCGGACGACGAATTTATTTTTCATGATACGTCCGAAAAAGATTTCCTTGAAACGTGGGTTGACTACTTCGACTTCACAACCGACTACGGCGAACTGAAACGAATGTTCTCAGAAGACAGAACTCTTGCCCTTGCCTGTGAGTTTGCAGGCGGAATACGGCTTCTTCGTCAGGACAGCTGGGAATGCCTTATCAGCTTTATTTTCTCGCAGGCAAACAATATTCCACGAATTAAGGGCATTATTGAACGTCTTTGTAATAATTACGGCGGATTTCCTTCTCCTGCCGAACTTTCAGGCGCAACTCCCGACAGCCTTGCATATCTGCGGAGCGGTTTCCGTGCGGACTATATCTGCAATGCCATAGAGTGCGTAAACTCGGGAAAAATAAATCTTGCTGAAATCGCACAGATGCCGATTGACAAAGCAAGAAAGTCGCTTAAATCAATCCGTGGAGTTGGCAGTAAAGTTGCGGAATGCGTCCTGCTTTTCGGTATGCACCGCACAGAAGCCTTTCCTGTTGACGTATGGATAAAGCGTGTCCTTGCGGAATACTATCCCGACGGTTTCCCTGATTTTTCTCATGCAGGTATCGCACAGCAGTATCTTTTTCACTATATGCGGAATAAAGACAAATAAACTGCCAATAATAACCATGAAAATTCTTTCGGAGGTTATTTTATGGTTAAAGGCGTTAACAAAAAGATTATTGAGGTAAACAATCCTGACAGCATTTACTTTGAAAAGGCGGTATTCTATCTGAAACCTGAAGTCCGCACACTTCCCGACGAAATCGCCCGACGTGAGATTGACAGGTATATCACAGGTATGGGAGTTCAGAAAAGGCAAAGCAGAGTTTCCCTCAGAACAGGCAGAATTGTTATTTTTTCCGCACTTATCGCAGTTACCGCCCTTGTTATTGTTACTGCAATATTTTTCTGAGAGAAAGTCCGCAGTTTAATTCTGCGGACTTCTTTTCAGAGAAATTTTTTAATCTGTTTCGTTACGTCTTTTTTCAGTAAGCAGGTTTTATCTTTGCAGACAGCACAGCTTAAAGTCTGATTTGAGCCGTACCAGAAACGTTCAGGGTACTTTGTCCACATATATTCCCAATGGATTATTACGACTGCACCCATAAAGAACAGCGTCCAGCTGTAGAATGACTTTATGAACAGCATAGGAGTGAACATGAAAAAGTGTCCCCAGTCATATATCCGACAGTTAACACAACAGCGGTCTTTCTGTCCGAAAGTCTGGAACGGGCAGAAAATCAGTATACAGATGTAATCGCCTATGAAATAAAATCCCATAACAAGAAGGAGTTCAGGCTTGCCTATGATTTTCAGAAAATAGAGAAGTCCGACAACGGCATTTCCTGTCAGCCACGCAATCATTGATTTCCATGCTTTTTTGTTTTCATTGTGAACAAATTTCAGCAGTTCGCTTTCTGAATAGTTTTCAATGGGAATAAAATTTGATTTTCTTATTTTTCCTGCTCCCATTAAATTAAACCGTGTCGGAAACAGGTGTGAAATCATAAGGCACATAAAAACTGCCCACATAAAATGCATAAAATTTATTTCCTCTGTTATCGGAGTGACAGTATATCGGTAAAAAGTGTTTCTGTCTCTGATATAAAGCGCAATCATTATGCCAAATGCTGTAAGACGTAATACAAACTTAAAAACATATGTCTGCATTTTGCTTGTAGTTATATATTTTTTCACGTAATCCTCCGTTTTTTGTTCTTATTAGCATATTATACCACCTTTTGCGTAAAAAGTCAAATATTTCGTCGAAAAAGTACTGTTTTTATTAATTTCTGCGGTGGAAATAAGGTTATTCAGAAAAATTTTCTTAAAAGTACTTGACAAAATAATGTTAGTATGATATAATAAATAAAGTTAGTAATTACTAACTAAATAATAAATCATGATAAAGAAATGGAGTGTCATTAAATGAATTGTCTGAAAATTGAAAAGGTTATCGGCAGAGAAATCCTTGACTCAAGAGGAAATCCGACTGTTGAAGCGGAGGTTGTTCTTGCGGACGGAACAGTGGGAAGAGGTACTGCTCCAAGTGGTGCGTCCACAGGTGAATTTGAAGCTCTCGAACTTCGTGACGGCGATAAGTCGAGATACTGCGGAAAAGGTGTAACAAAGGCAGTCGAGAACATCAACACCGTGATTAACAATGCTGTCACTGGAATGGACGCAAGTGATATTTATGCAGTTGACCGTGCAATGATAGAGGCTGACGGCACCAAGGACAAGTCCAATCTCGGCGCAAATGCAATACTCGCTGTATCAATTGCAGCGGCAAGGGCTGCCGCAAATGCAATCGGTATTCCGCTTTACAGATTTCTTGGCGGTATTCAGGGAACAAAACTTCCTGTCCCGATGATGAATATTCTTAACGGAGGTGCGCACGCAACAAATACGGTTGATACGCAGGAATTTATGATTATGCCTGTCGGTGCGCCGTCATTCAGAGAAGCTCTCAGATGGTGTGCGGAAGTTTTCCATGCACTCGCAAAAATCCTTAAGAACAAGGGACTTGCAACTTCCGTCGGTGATGAGGGTGGTTTTGCTCCTAACCTTTCAAGTGACGAAGAGACAATAGAAACGATTATTGAAGCTGTAAAGTCCGCAGGATACGAACCGGTCAGGGATTTCATGATTGCTATGGACGCTGCATCGTCTGAATGGAAAGATACTGAAAAGGGTATCGGTTACTACAGACAGCCAAAATCGGGCAGAACATTTACTTCCGACGAACTCATTGCGCACTGGGAGACACTCGTTGACAAGTACCCGATTATTTCAATTGAAGACGGTCTCGACGAAGAGGACTGGGAGGGCTGGCAGAAAATGACTGCAAAGCTCGGCGGAAAAGTACAGCTTGTAGGCGACGACCTTTTTGTTACTAACACGGAACGTCTTGCAAAGGGAATTTCTCTCGGAGCAGGCAATTCAATCCTTATAAAACTAAATCAGATTGGCTCAGTATCCGAAACTCTCGAGGCAATAAAAATGGCGCACAAAGCAGGATATACAGCTATTTCCTCTCACCGTTCCGGAGAAACTGCTGATACTACTATTGCAGACCTCGCTGTTGCACTGAATACCTGCCAGATTAAGACAGGTGCGCCGAGCCGTTCGGAACGTGTTGCAAAGTACAATCAGCTTCTCAGGATTGAAGAGGAACTTGGTGAGAGTGCTGTTTATCCGCAGATGAGCGCATTCAACGTTAAAAAATCTAACTGAAATAGAACACTTTTCCTGACGGACGAAACGGCAGACGTTTCCCTTTCGGAATTAAAAAAGCGTGTTCACGTTTTACTCTAAAATCATGTTCGATTTCGCCGTCAGTAATAATAAGTATAGGGGCTTTCTTCGGAAAGTCCTTTGCTTTTTCAAGAAGTTCAACAGCAGGTTGCAGGACTGTTCCGCCACGCCCTTTCACTTCCACACGACCTGCTATATCGTCAGGCGATACGTACCCTATATCGTAAGGATATGCGTCGCAGAAAATTACCCTCACAAACGGTACTTCCTTTGAAGCAGAATAACTTGCTGTCGCACCAAGCGCAAGACCGATGAGTTTGGCACTCATTGAACCGGACGTATCTATTATAACGCCGTAAGTACGGCTGTTTTCTGGGATTTCCGGAGTACACCAGCCAGCCCTTGGAATATCGGGCGTACTGTACTGCCGTCGGCTCGGACGTGCATAGGTGCGGTGTTTTTCAATCATAGCGAAGTTCATATCAAACCACTTTGCAAGTTCAACGTCCCATGGTATCGGAGGAACAGACAGTGCCTTTATTTCTTCAATAAGTCCTGCCGGAATAGTTCCACGTCCGCTGCCTATATGGTATTCCAGACCGCTTCTCAGTGCGTTTTTGCAGAAATCATCGAGGGAAGTCGGCTGTAACTTGTTTTCCGCATAGCCTTTGTCAAGAATATCACTTTTGCCGTAACCCCTGAAAGTTTCGAGTTTTGAATTTTTCCTGATATTTGTGACAATCATATCATAAATTTCTTCTGCTGACAGATTTTTCAGTGCTTCGTCATAAAGCAACCCCGAACGTGGCATTGCTCCGACCTGCATTTCAACAAGCCAGCTGTTTATGACAAAATCACAGGCGACATTCCATAAATAATGGTCACGACCCTGACAGCGTTCATGATGCTGTAATCCTGCATGGAGATACTCATGAGCAAGCACAAACTTCCACTCTTCCTTGTCAAGTCCCGATGCGGAATTTACATAGATAGTACGTTCGGTCACATCGACAGCGGCAACCGAAATATCACTGTTCAGAACTGATTTACTGCCGTAGCCGACTTCCACGATTTTAAATCCCGAAGCAAGTCCGCCCAGAAGCGGATAATGATTAATGAACCAGTCCGCCGCAAGCTGCTGAACACTTTTTTCGTCAACTGCTCCGCCGGCTTCATTGATTACTTTCCGCACTGAACGTGTGACGGCATAGGCAAATTCTTCGGAATATGAAGCAAATCTGTAAATTCTCCAACTGTTTGTGCCGTTCCATACCATATCAGGCTCAAAAACTCTTGCTGTTCCGTAGAGGTTATTATCCGGACTGATGTTTCTCTGCAAAAGCATATCATAAATCTTTTTTTCGTCGGAAGCTGTCGGGGTATCTCCTGCAATTTCACAAAAAGGACTGCCGAATTTTATATCCGCAAGAAACTTTGCAATATATATATCACAAGCCATATTCCAGAGATTTATGTCGCAGTTTTCGGGCATTTTCTTCTTATCAAAGTGACCGAAGCAGAGGTGAAGCATGGCGTGTGCAATTATGTACGCCCATTCTTTCGGGGTGTGACTTTCGTCGGGATTGAGACGTATATCACCGCTTTCGTATGAGATTGCCGATATTCCTTTTGTCCTGAAATTCTTGACTGCTATATCAAGGTGAATACTCAGTGAGCCAAAAAGAGCGTGATTTTCAATTATGGCGATACCCTCTCTCAACTTCCTTTCATTCGGCGAAACTTTGTTCTTGCTTTCTGATTTTCTGCCCATACCGTTCACCCGTCATTTCTGATAAGCCGTGGCAAATCACGGACTATTTCAAGCATGAACCATTCAGGAAGTACCTTGTTGTCATCGTCTGAAACGACCATCTGTGCTATTTCAAGATTAATATGCGATAAATCCTTTATCATGGCTTTTGCCCTGTGAGTAAGGTTCTGCGTGCTGTGATTGAGTTCCTTTTTGTCTTTCGGAAGTTCCATGAGAAGTTTTGAACGGAAACTCTGTGCAACAAAATAAAGAACATCTCTTTCAGAGGGTTCAGACGGAAAACGTGCCTCACCTTTTATAATCTGACTGAGCAGATTTTTATTGTCAAGGTTTTTTACGAATGCAAGAAACTGTCCTGCGTGGTTCGGCGATACTGAACCATAGGCAAGAACACGGATTATTCTTTCGGGAACATCGTTTTCTCCTGCTCCGTACTCTTTCAGTGCATCACTGAGCATATGCCACGAACGTGGCGTTGAATATGGCTCTTCTGTTTTAGGCGGTTCGGAAAACAAATGATTCGGTCTCTGCATGATGTAATCAGTCACCCAGCTGTGAAGACCCTCTGTCATTGCCCAGTCAAGCCACTGATTTACGTCGACGGAAAGCTGTACATGGAACATTCTGTTGACGAGTGCGGTTGACATAGTTTTGACAATTGCGCCGTCCTGCGAACGATTTCCCGCACCGATTACAACGCTCCCTTTCGGAAGATGATACTCCCCTACCCTGCGCTCGTGAATGAGACTGTAGAAAGCTTTCTGTACTTCCTGCGAACAGGCATTCAGTTCGTCAAGAAAAAGAACATACGGTTCTTTTCTTGCAATCATCTTCGGGGGCATGAAACAGGAAGTTTCACCCTCAATCTTCGGTATACCGATAATATCTTCAGGCGCAAGCTGACTTCCCAGAAGTGATACGCATGGCAGTCCTACATCATCGGCGAATTTCTGTACAAGTGCGGACTTGCCAATGCCGGGCGCACCCCATATAAATACTGGTCTTTTCGGTGATATATTGAGAAGTATATCCGATAATTCGTTTTGTGTTACCACAAACGGTAAATTCATTATTTATCTCCTTTTTTACTGAACTTCTTGAATAGATTTGGAATGACAAGGATAAGAGTAAGAAAAAGGACGAAAAATCCAAGGAAAATCAATGCAACTGCAAGAAACGTGAGTTTAGGCGGTGCTTGTTCCTGCACTATGCAGTCAAATCCTGTTTTGCGGAACTCGCTGTCAATGATTTCCGCAATAAGCTTGTGTCCCTCTTCGTTCGGGTGAATGTCAACCTGTTTAATTCTTGTAAGTTCACCACATCTGCCTTCGAACTGCTCCGCAATGTCAATTACTTCATAGTCAACAGCATTATTCTTGACGATTTCGTTGTATCTGTCGATTTTTTCTTCTGAAAAGTCAACAAGCATCTGAAAATCCGTGAATGTCTCAAGCGGATTGTAAAGTGTCTGAACATATACCTGCCCCGACGTTTTTTCGTTGAGTTTTGTAGAAATCTCCTGTATATTCGTTTCAAATTCAACAAGAGCCTCATCAACCTCATCACTCATTGTAAGAAGCTGTCCCAAAGCCGAAACAATATCAATATTTTCAAGGTCGATAGTTCTGTTTTCGGAAGACATTCCCAAATCGGCAAGCAGACCAAACATAATATGAAGCATATCATTTCCGCCGATTGAAATGACAACCGCACTGGTATTTTCAAGTGCGCTGTCAAGTTTACCGCTGTCAATCAGTTCAAGCAAATCATCGGAAGTAGCTCCCGAAACGGCGAAATTCTGCATTTCATGCGGAAATACGTCCGCAAGTTCAGCCGTATACTGTTCTTTAAGAATATTCGGATAAGAGGCACAGTTATAGTTGTCGCTGTCGGTGTAGCCGTCCAGACCGTATCCCGCAGGAATGGAGTCGCCCAGAAAAAGCATTTTCGGCGGAACTTCCGTGTGATACTCTGTCTCAATGATTTCATTCTTTACCAATGCACAGCCTGAAAATCCGAAAAGAACAGCGGCAGATGCAAGAATTGATATAATTTTTCTGAACATATTTTCTCCTTACTGATTGCGTGACTTGATATTGCGGTCGATTTCTCTTTTTGCGTCACGTTTAGCGGCATCAGCACGCTTGTCATATAGTTTCTTACCTTTACAAAGTCCGACCTGAACTTTAACCCTGCTGTCCTTGAAGTAAATACTTAGCGGAATAAGCGACAGACCGTCCTGCTTGACAGTACCGAAAAGCTTGTTGATTTCCCTTTTGTGCATGAGAAGCTTGCGCACACGCATGGGGTCACGGTTAAAAATATTACCTTTTTCGTAAGGCGAAATGTGCATACCCCTTATAAAGAGTTCACCTTTGTCAATCGAACACCATGCATCTTTGAGGTTAACAGCCCCCTGACGTATGGATTTAACTTCCGTGCCTACAAGTTCAATTCCGGCTTCGTAAGTCTCAAGAACAAAGTATTCATGACGTGCCTTCCTGTTTTCTGAAATGGTTTTTGTTCCTTTTGAACGCATTTTTATCATCTCCAGTCATATTTATTACTTAATTATACATCATTTTATCAAAAAAGTCAAGGAAATATTTGTCATATTTGGTTATAATATTAATTTTTTTATTTCCTCTTGATTTTTTCAGAAAGATGTGTTATAATAATACCTGTTGGAAACGTATCGAAGTGGTCATAACGAGCCTGACTCGAAATCAGGTTGCCCCTAAAGGCACGTGGGTTCAAATCCCACCGTTTCCGCTATAACAAAAACCGCTGTGTTTCGGTAAATCCGATTTACAGCGATTTTTTTATATTTCAAAATAAGATTTTTCTTAATTTTTTAAGAAATTTATGATGA
>CAYWPN010000032.1:0-13554 GCA_964460175.1 uncultured Alistipes sp.
TCATAATTCTATTATACCATACTTGTCAACATTTTGAAAATTGATTTGCGTGCATTTCCATAAACCCGTGCATTGCCGTAAACCTGAGCTTCCCCGAAAACTACAGCATCACCGTAAACCGCAGCACAGTCATAAACCCTTGCATTCTCATAAATTTCAGACCGTTCATAAACGTGAGCATTACCGTATATCTCTGCATTTTCGTAAACCTTTGCATTGCCGTAAATCCTTGCATTACCATGAACCTTTGCTTCATTGTAAATACGGGCTTCTCCGAAAATTTCGGCATTTCCGTAAATTTTGGCAAAATCACGTATATCTGCGCTGCCGTAAACTTCGGCATGACCATAAATTTCCGCACTGTAAATATCAGCCTCACCGTAAACATCAGCGTGACCGTATACCTGCGCAACACCAGTAATTTTTGCATTGCCGTAAACGTGGGAATTGCCGTAAACTTTTGAAAAGTCGCCTATCTGAGCATTACCCGAAATTCTCGCATTTTCATAAACGCTGGTGCCATCTGTAACTACAGCATTTCCCGAAACAACCGCATTATCATAAACTACAGCGTCCTCGTCAACCCTTGCATTGCCGTAAACACAGGCATTGTCGAAAACCCATGCGTCATATTCGTGTGAGAGATTTTCCTCTTTTTCTATAAATCCGCCTAAATCGCCGGCTTCTACCATAAATTCCACATCACGCAAAGCCTTTATTCTGTATAATGTGTGCTTACAGCTGTTTTCGTCGTATATAACTTTGGTTTCTTCTGTCAGTTCATATTTTCTGTCCATTCCAGCACTTCCTTTCACTTTACATTATAGCATAAGCCCATTGCAAAGTCAACAGTTTTCTGCGATTTACAGCCACTGCAACTGTCAGTTGACATATTTCCAAGCGGAATTGGTTGACTGCAACTTCCATATATGGTATACTGAAATCATAGAAAAACTCATGGAGGTATTTGTTATGATTTTAGCAGACAAGATTATTGAACTCCGGAAAAAAGCGGGTATGTCTCAGGAGGAACTCGCCGAAAAATTAGGAGTAAGCAGACAGTCGGTCTCAAAGTGGGAAATGGCGCAGTCCACACCCGACCTGAACCGCATACTTAAAATGTCGGAAATTTTCGGCGTTACGACTGATTATCTGCTCAAGGACGAAATTGACCTGACCAAAACAGGCGTTTCTGATATTCAGGCGGAAGACATACACGATGAAACAGAACCGCCCCTGACACCTGTATCAATGAAAGAGGCGAACGACTTTTTAACTCAGAACAGTAAACACGCATTCCTTATTGCGTCAGGCGTGGCACTCTGTATTGTTTCGGTAACTCCGACGATACTTTTTGACATATTCAACAATTCTGTCCTACAGGATTTAAGTGCGGTATTTATGTTCCTGATTATCGCTTTTGCAGTCGGACTGTTTATCTTCTCCTCAATGTCAATGAAAAAATTCGATTATCTCGAAAAAAACTGTATCGATACTGAATACGGCGTTGACGGAATGGTAAAGACGAAAAAAGAACAGTATCAGCCAAAGCATACAATGATGATTGCATTCGGCGTTATTCTCTGTATTCTTTCTGTTGTTCCTGTAATTGCATTCAGCGCATCTGTAGACAGCGACTTTTTTGCTTTGATTGGTACTGTACTCCTGTTTGTATTTGTTGCAGTCGGTGTATTCATGATAGTAAACACTAACATAATAAACGGCGGATACAACATACTTCTGGAAGAAGATGGTCACAGCCGTGAACGCAAGACAGGAATTCACACCAGCAAATCATCAACCGCCGCAAAAACAGGAAGTGCAGTAGGTGTCTTCTGGTGTATTGTGACGGCAGTCTTTTTTGCTTACAGCTTTATAACATGGGATTTCGGCAGAAGCTGGGTTATTTTCCCGATTGCCGGCGTACTTACTCCCGTAATCGCAATCATATCAAACGCAATTTTTAAAAATAATAACAAAAACTGATGTCATTTGACACGCAGAAAGCACTCCGGAGGGAGTGCTTTTCTGTTTTATTATGAAAGTTCAAACATACCGGTGTAAAGCTGATAGTACTTGCCTTTCTGTTCGATAAGAGTGTCATGACTGCCACGCTCGATAATTTTTCCGTATTCAAGCACCATGATAGCGTGCGAATTGCGGACGGTTGAAAGTCTGTGGGCGATAACAAATACTGTTCTGCCCTCCATGAGTGAGTCCATACCCTTTTCAATGAGTGCCTCTGTACGTGTATCAATCGAACTTGTTGCCTCATCGAGAATAAGCACAGGCGGGTCGGCGACTGCTGCACGGGCGATTGCAAGGAGTTGTCTTTGTCCCTGCGAAAGATTTGCACCGTCCGCTGTGAGCATTGTATTATAGCCGTTTTCGAGGTGAGTAATAAAGCTGTCGGCATTGGCGAGTCTGGCAGCGGCATATACTTCCTCATCTGTTGCATTCAGCTTGCCGTACCTGATATTATCCATGACTGTACCTGTGAAGAGGTGGGTATCCTGCAAAACGATTGACTGTGAACGTCTCAGGTCGCTTTTCTTGATTTTGTTGATGTTTATTCCGTCATACCTGATTTTTCCGTCGGGGACATCGTAAAATCTGTTAATCAGGTTTGTAATAGTTGTTTTGCCTGCTCCCGTCGAGCCTACAAAGGCGATTTTCTGTCCTGCGTCCGCATAGAGACTTATGCCGTTGAGAACAGTTTTTTCAGGCTCATAGCCGAAATAAACGTCGTCGAACTCAACATGACCACGGACTTCCGTGTAAGTTACAGTGCCGTCAGCTTTGTGAGGGTGTCTCCATGCCCATATACTGCCGTTTTCACTTTCGACGAGTGCGCCGTCCCTGTTTTCAGCTTTTACAAGAGTAACATAGCCGTCATCTGCTTCGGGTTCTTCGTCGATTACCTTGAATATACGTTCCGCACCTGCGAGAGCGGTGAGAACGGAGTTAAGCTGCTGTGATACCTGAGTAATCGGCTGTGAGAACTGTCTTGTGAACTGCAAGTATGAAACGAGTTTACCTATATTCATTCCGCCGAAACCGCTTACTGCCATGATACCGCCGACGATAGCAGTAGCAGCATAGTGCAGATATGAGAGATTATTCATAATCGGCATAAGGATATTTGCAAAAGTATTCGCACGGGTAGCAGCCTCGCAGAGTTCTTCATTAAGCTGGTCAAATTCTTCTGTTGCCTTGTCTTCGTGGCAGAATACTTTCACGACTTTCTGTCCGTCAATCATTTCCTCAATATAGCCGTTTGCTTTACCTAATGCCTTCTGCTGTGCAATAAAGCCTTTACTGCTTCTTTTACCTATAAACCCGATTACATTTACGATAATCACGAGCATAATGACAACGATTATAGTCAGAATCCAGCTGTAATAGCACATAAGACCGAATACGCCGATAATGGTGATTGCGGAGCTGATAAACTGTGCAATACTGTTGCTGAGCATTTCACGGAGCGTATCAGTATCGTTTGTGTACAGTGACATGAGTTCGCCGTGAGTGTGCTTGTCAAAATATTTAATCGGAAGAGACTCCATTTTAGTGAACAGGTCGTTTCTTATGCGCATGAGTGTTGTAGTGGATATTCTCATCATTGTGCGCTGAAAAACAAGTGTAGACAATGCACCGACAGCGTAAACAACAGCCATTTCAACCAGAATTGCAATAAATTTTGATTTGTCCCATTCACCTTCAAGACCGTCAGCAATATTGTTGACAAGCGGAGTAAGCAGTGCGTTTCCGGCAACGCTTGCAACGGCACTGAAAATTATTCCCACGACAACAAGTACAAAATGCAGCTTGAAACCGTACATATAGCTGAAAATGCGCTTGACTATTCCTTTTACGTCTGACGGTTTCTGCATAGGTATATTTTTTCTCGGAGGCATTATTCGTCACTTCCTTTCTGCTGTGAGTTGTATACTTCACGGTAAATCATACTTGTTTTCAGGAGTTCGTCATGAGTGCCTGTATCAGTGATTTTTCCGTCGTCCATGACGATTATTCTGTCTGCGTCCTGAACAGAGGAAATCCGCTGTGCAATTATGAAAACAGTTGTTTCGGAAAGGTTATCACGGAATGCTTTTCTGATACTTGCATCTGTAGCCGTATCAACTGCACTTGTGGAGTCGTCGAGGATAAGTATTTTCGGTTTTTTCAGCAATGCCCTTGCAATACAGAGACGCTGTTTCTGTCCGCCTGATACGTTTACACCGCCCTGACCCAAATCCTGTTCGTAGCCATTCGGGAAATTCATAACAAAATCATGGGCGCACGCCTGCTTGCAGGCTTCTATGATTTCCTCGTCAGTGGCATTGGCATTGCCCCATTTAAGATTTTCCTTGATAGTGCCTGAGAAAAGCACATTTTTCTGCAATACCATTGCAACCTGATTTCTGAGAGTGTCGAGGTCGTAATTTTTTACGTTAATTCCGCCTACTGTAACTTCACCGTCTGTCACATCATAAAGTCGTGGAATAAGCTGTACAAGCGAAGTCTTTGAAGAACCCGTACCGCCGATAATTCCGATTGTTTCGCCTGATTTTATGTCAAGATTTATCTTTTCAAGCGCAAGATTGTTCATATCCTTGAAATAGCTGAAACTTACGTTCTTAAAGCTTACTGAGCCGTCCGGAACTTCTGTAACTGCCTTTTCAGGTGAAACAATATCAGGTTCTTCTATAAGTACTTCGTATACACGCTGGATTGACGCTCTTGAAATGACAAACATCATGAACATGAATGACACCATCATCAGCGACATGAGTATCTGTCCTGTGTATGTTACAAAAGTAGTAAGGTCGCCGATTTCCATTGTTCCGCCTGTAATCATGTGACCGCCGAACCAGAGAATTGCGATTATACTTGCATACATACAGAACTGCATGAACGGCATTGTAAGGAGAGTAAGTTTTTCTGCGTTAAACTGCGCTTTGCGTACTTCCTCTGTATTGTTTGTGAACTTCTTCTTTTCGTAATCCTCACGCACAAATGCCTTGACCGTTCTTATGCCGACAAGATTTTCCTGCACACTTGCATTCATGTTGTCGTATTTTTCAAGCATAGCCTTGAAACGAGGGTGCGCTTTAGTCATGATAAGGGCAACGGCAACTGCGAGTATCGGAATTGCACAGAGAAATACAAGCGACAGCCTTGCATTGAGTTTTATGGACATGACAAAAGCCCATATAAGCATCATAGGCGCACGGATTGCCGTTCTTATGAACATCATGAAAGCCATCTGTATATTCGTTACGTCAGTTGTGAGACGTGTGGTGAGAGATGCAGTCGAAAATTTGTCAACATTTGCAAAGGAAAATCCCTGAACTTTCTTGAACAGCGCACCTCTCAGATTTTTTGCAAATCCGACAGCAGCAACTGCACTGAAACGACCTGCGACAGCACCGAAAATCAGTGAGACTACAGCCATTCCGACCATAAGAAGTCCCATTAAAGCAACGTGTTTTATGTTGCCTTTCTGAATACCGTCGTTGATGATAGATGCCATAACGTATGGTATAAGCACTTCCATTGCAACTTCGCCGATGATAGTGACGGGTGCAAGATATGCCTGTTTTTTGTACTCTTTTACGTATGAAAGAATTTTTCTGAACATATCAAGTCTCCTTTCTTGTATCAATATTTTCAATCTTTTTCCTGAGCATACAGCTCAATTCAATAGGGTCTGAAAAATCTCCGTCAATTCCCTCAGCCTCCCGCATTTCATTGACAATTCTTTCAAGAAATCTCATAAGCATAATCTTTTCGTCTTCAGAAAAACTTTTGAAAATAAGTTCATCATATTCTGTAAAAATACCTATGAATTTTTCGATTGCGGAACGTCCTTCGTCAGTAAGCGAAAGTCTTTTGCACCTGAGATTATCTTCGTCAACAGTTTTTTTAATAAGACCGGATTTTTGCAGACGTTTTGTGGAAGTAGCAACAGAAGCGGGAGAAACTCCGAGACATTCAGCTATAGCCGTCTGGGTGCAGTGTTCATTCTGTTCAATTGTCTTCATGATAGTAACCTGACCAAAATGAATAGGAGATTTTTCGCTTATCCTTCGGATAAAAAGATGTCTTAACAAGTGAATATTTTCAAACATACCCACAAGCTGTTTATTTTCAATCATATATTGAAATTCACCTCCGGAAATTATTAACCGTGCAACAATTAAACGTTTAATTATTCTGCGCAATATAAATTATAACACTATGTTATGATTTTGTCAAGTACAAAATGCACAGTATATTATCATGATATTTGTGCATCATGTATAGCTAGAACAGACAGATTACACTGAGTGTTTAAACTGCTCTTGACAGATTTAGTGAAATATGTTATAATAATATCATTGCTTAATAAATTCACAGAAGAAAGAAAGGACGGCGATAATCATGGATTACAGATTTTCCGAAATTACTCCGCAGATTTCAAAGCTTGCGGAAAAGTCACTTGAGGGGTACAGAATTGACCCTGAACTTTACACACAATACGATGTTAAAAGAGGTCTGCGTGACATTAACGGCAACGGCGTTGTTGCGGGACTTACAAACATCAGTACTATCAAGGTGCTTGAGGGTGAGGACGGCGGTTCTAATCACGGAGACGGCAAACTCTTCTACAGAGGAATTGACGTTGAAGATATTGTCGCCGGCTTTATCAAGGAAAAACGCTATGGATTTGAGGAGACAATTTATCTGCTTCTTAACGGCAATATGCCGTCTGAACACGAATTGATGGATTTCAAGAAACTTCTTGCAGATTTCCGTTGTCTTCCTCCGACATTCACAAGAGATGTCATCATGAAAGCTCCGAGCGACAATATGATGAATACTCTTGCAAAGAGTGTTCTCGCACTTTATTCCTATGACGACAAGGCAAATGATATATCAATCCCGAATGTTCTCAGACAGTGCATTGAACTTATAACTCTCTTCCCTGTGCTTGCAGTTTACAGCTATAATGCTTACAAGTATACAAGGCACGGCGGCAGTTTCTTTATGCATGACCCCGACCCCAATCTTTCGATTGCGGAAAATCTGCTCTATATGCTCCGTGACGACAAGAAGTTCACCGAACTTGAGGCACGTATTCTTGACCTTGCCCTTGTCCTTCATGCAGAACACGGCGGCGGAAACAATTCCACTTTCACTGTTCACGTTGTATCCTCGTCCGGAACTGATACCTACTCTGCAATTGCTGCTGCACTGGGTTCTCTCAAAGGACCAAAGCACGGCGGTGCTAATATAAAAGTGGCAATGATGTTTGATGATATGAAACAGAAAGTAAAAGACTGGACAGACGAAGATGAGGTGCGTGAATATCTTCAGAAACTTCTTGCAAAAGAAGCATTCGACCATGCGGGTCTTATCTACGGCATGGGTCACGCAGTCTATTCCCATTCCGACCCTCGTGCAAAGGTATTCAAGGAATTTGTTGAGAAACTGAGTTCCGAAAAGGGCAGACATGATGAGTTCATGCTGTATTCTCTTGTTGAGAAACTTGCTCCCGAAGTTATTGCGGAAAAGCGCAGGATTTACAAAGGAGTATGCGCAAATGTTGACTTCTACAGCGGATTTGTTTATCGTATGCTCGGCATTCCCGACGAACTTTTCACTCCGCTTTTTGCAGTATCACGTATTGCAGGCTGGTCTGCACACAGAATTGAGGAACTTATCAACTCAAATAAAATTATCCGTCCTGCATACAAGGCTATATCTCCTATGCGTGAATATACTGATATGGAAAACCGTATGGATTGAATAAATTTTTTACGAAAGGGAACTTTTATGAGTTCAGTTACACAAAGAATTAAACAGATAAAGCAACCAAGAGGTGGATATATAAAACCATCTCAATTCAAGACTTATGAATATGATGATGGCTTCACTTTAAATGAATCAGAAAATGTACATCCTTCTATTGTTGGAATGACAGTAGATTATCTTACAAGGTTTATAATGGGTGCAGACAAAAAAGATGCATTTAAAATATCTTGTTTTGGTGCAGAAATTGCAGAAAAGAAATTTATGCAATATGGAACTATTGATGATTCTGTTAAACTTCTTTCAAAAATAAAAGGACTTGATAGAATGTCAATTATTAATGCCTGTAAAATGGTTTCTTATGATGTTTGGTACAGAAATCCGTTCAATGCATTTACAGCAAAAGGAGCAAATGAAATAAATGCAGATTCAGTAACTGTTCAGAATATAAAAATAATGGTTGAACGTAGTATGACTTTTTGGAATGAATATGGTCCTATTGTTAGGGACGGTTTTGATTTTAAACCAGATGGATATACAGCAACAGTAAATGCTGGTGATGGTGATTATCTTACAGAAGATACACTTTGGGATTTTAAAGTGTCAAAATCAAAACCGACAAACAAACATACACTTCAACTGCTTATGTACTGGATAATGGGTCAACATTCAGGTCAGGGAATTTATAAATGCATTACGAAATTCGGGATTTTCAATCCAAGATTAAATACTGTTTATCTGCTTAAAGTAGATGATATTTCACCTGAAATAATTGAAGAAGTGGAAAAGAATGTTATCTGTTATGAATAATATAATTTAATGAAAGGATTTGGTTACAATGAAAAATTCAACACAGCTTATCAACTGGAACGGCACTGTATGCGTTAAAATGAACGCGGGCAGTTATGAAGCACTGATTGCTTACGAAATCGGTGCAAATGTTATCCGCCTGAGAGATAACGGCAAAGGTATGGAGTTTTTCCGCTGGAATGCCGGCAATACAGCAGATGATATAAGACAGTCTGCGGAAGTATGGGGACTTCCCACGCTTTATCTCCCGAACAGATTTGCGGACGGTAAACTGAAAACAAGTGACGCACTTTATCAGCTCCCCGTGAACGAAAAAGCACCGTACAACAACCATATTCACGGATTTCTCCACAAGAGATGCTTTGAACTTGTATGGCACGATGCGGACAGTAACTGCGCATGGGTGAAAGTCCGCTATGTATACGACGAAAACGACGAATTTTTCAAGTATCTTCCTGTAAAATTCGTTGCGGAGTACACTTTCACACTCTCCGAAAACGGTCTGGAGCAGGATATAAGCTTCACAAATCTTTCGGACAAGGTTCTGCCGATGTCGCTTGCATCGCATACAACAATCAATTCCCCGTTCGTTGACGGCGCAAAAGAGGGCGACATAAGACTTACTGTTCCGGCAGGCAAAAAATGCGAACTCAATGACCGCTGTCTGCCGACTGAAAACCTCAAATCGCTTACTATGTGGGACTTGGAATATAAGAACGGCACAAAGTGTCCTGTTTTGCAGGTAGTTGACAATGATATGTATTTCGGCGAATACGCTGACCTTGACGGAGAGAAATTTCACGGTATTATTGCCGAAGATACCGCAAGCGGAAAGAAACTCTGCTATGAAGTCTCAGAGGAGTACAAGTTCTGGATTATCTGGAATGACCGTGGTTTCAATCACTATTTCTGTCCCGAACCCATGACCGCCATGATTGACGCTCCAAATCTCTCGCTTTCTCCCGAAGTTTCAGGCTATACCGAAGTAAAGCCTAATGAGACCTATACTGCTCACCAAAGATTTTTCAGCAAATGATTTTTTTGTGGTGATGTTTATAACCCTTTTTCTATTAAGTGTATAGAAAAAATTATATAAATATTTTATAGAAAATGGTGCTTATCCGTCAAATCTGTCACCAGTCTGTCTTTGTTGAAATTGCACAAAATTCAGCATAAAAATAATACACAGTTAATTTCTGCTAATCTCTTGTAATAAAGTAAAAAATATGTTATAATAGTATAAATTGCAGGTCACTGCATTTATAACGTAAACAAAAGGAGAAAAAATTATCATGAAGTTCGGATTTTTTGACGACGCTAAAAAGGAATATGTTATCAATTCCCCGAAAACACCGTATCCGTGGATAAACTATCTCGGAACACAGGATTTCTTCTCGCTGATTTCCAACACAGCAGGAGGCTACTCTTTCTATAAGGACGCACGTCTCAGAAGAATTACACGTTACCGTTATAACAATGTCCCGATTGACATGGGCGGTCGTTATTTCTACATCAACGAAAACGGTACTATCTGGAATCCAGGCTGGTCTCCTGTAAAGACAGAACTTGACTCCTATGAATGCCGTCACGGTATGGGCTATACTGTTATCACAGGTAAGAAAAACGGTCTTAAAGCTGAAGTTACTTTCTTTGTTCCGCAGAATTACGCAGGCGAAGTTCAGCAGGTTGTTCTTACTAACGAAAGTTCAGAAGAAAAGACTTTCTCTTTCTTCTCATTTGCTGAATGGTGTCTGTGGGACGCTCAGGACGACTGCACTAACTTCCAGAGAAACTTCTCTACAGGTCGTGTAGAAGTTGTCGGCTCAACAATCTATCACAAGACTGAATACAGAGACAGACGTGACCACTTTGCTTTCTATACTGTAAACGACGAAATCGACGGTTATGATACAGACAGAGATTCTTTCATTGGTCTCTACAATGGTTTCAATAATCCGCAGGCTGTTGTTGCAGGTGAGGCTAACAATTCTTTCGCAGACGGCTGGTCTCCTGTTGCGTCACACTATAAGAAGATTACACTTGCTCCCGGCGAGACAAAAACACTCATCTTCATTCTTGGTTATGTTGAAATGCCTGTTGACAAAAAATTTGAGGCTGACGGCGTTACAATAAACAAGGAAAAGGCTCTTGCTATGATTGAGCAGTACAACACTCCCGAAAAGGTTGCTGAAGGTCTTGCTGAACTCAAGGCAACATGGGACAAACTCCTCGGAATTATCAATGTAAATACACCTGATGACAAGGTTGACAGAATGGTTAATATCTGGAATCAGTATCAGTGTATGGTTACATTCAACCTCTCACGTTCTGCTTCATACTTTGAAAGCGGTATCGGACGTGGTATGGGCTTCCGTGACTCCAATCAGGATATTCTCGGTTTTGTTCACCAGATACCAGACAGAGCAAGACAGCGTATCATTGATATTGCCTCCACACAGCTTGAGGACGGTGGCTGCTATCACCAGTATCAGCCTCTTACAAAGAAAGGCAACTCCGACATCGGCGGTGACTTCTCAGATGACCCGCTTTGGATGATACTTTCCGTTTCCGCTTACATAAAGGAAACAGGCGACTGGACAATCCTTGATGAACTCGTTCCTTATGATAACGATGAATCAAAGGCAAAGCCGATGCTCGACCACCTCAAAGTTTCATTCTATAAAATCGTAAACAATCTCGGACCTCATAATCTTCCGCTTGCAATGCGTGCTGACTGGAATGACTGTATCAACCTTTCATGCTATTCAGATACTCCCGGTGAGAGTTTCCAGACTTACACAAATCCGAAGTTCGCAGCAGAGGGCGGTTACTCAAAGATTGCTGAGTCTGTAATGGTTGCTACTCTCTTTACATACACAGGACCTAACTACGTTGCTATTCTTAAACATCTCGGCAAGAACGATGAGGCTGAAAAGGCTCAGGCTGAAATCGACAAGATGAAGGAAAACGTTATGAAGTACGCTTTCGACGGCGACTGGTTTATCCGTGCTTACGATTCAGAGGGCAATAAAATGGGTTCAAAGGAATGCGAAGAGGGCAAAATCTTCATTGAACCACAGGGCTTTGCTGTTATGTCCGAAATCGGTAAGGAAGAGGGCGCAGACATCAAGACTCTTAATTCTATCGACAAGTACCTCAATACAAAGTACGGTCTTGTGCTGAACAACCCTGCATTCACGAAGTACTATATCCAGTACGGCGAAATCTCAACATATCCGGGCGGTTATAAGGAGAATGCAGGCATCTTTACTCACAATAATGCTTGGATTATCTGTGCTGAGGCTTATGCAGGTCGTGGCGACAAGGCATTCGAATACTACAGCAAGATTGCACCTGCTTTCAACGAGGAAATTTCAGACCTCCACAAGACTGAACCGTATGTATACGGACAGATGATTGCAGGTAAGGACGCAAGCAGATTTGGCGAGGGCAAAAATTCATGGCTTACAGGTACTGCTGCTTGGAACATGGTTGCTATTTCACAGTATATTCTCGGACTTGCTGCTGACTGGAACGGTCTCAGGGTTGACCCGTCAATCCCGTCTGCATGGGACGGCTTCACAGCTTCAAGAAAGTTCAGAGGTGCTGAGTACAACATCACTGTAAAGAACCCGAACCACGTCTGCAAGGGTGTTGTCAGCATGACTGTTGACGGAAAGGCTGTTGACGGAAACGTTATTCCTGCTTATGCTGACGGCGTTCACGAAGTTGTCGTTACAATGGGCTGATTTTATATCTTAAATAACAAAAAGCTGTCTTTCGGGACAGCTTTTTTCTGCATATACATAATAAAAAGACGGATTTTTTTAATCCGCCTTTTTATTTGAGTTGTTTGAGATTTATTATAATATTTAATTAAAGCTGACACTAAATATAGATAAAATATTTGTCTGCATGATTTTTCTCTTTTCTGATTAAAAAATTTATTTTTCTTCAGATGAAGGTAATTCAAAGTCTACTTCTGCAAAACAGTAAATATCCTCATTATTGTCATACTGTGCATACATCTCGTATTCCATAAAAGTAAATTCTTCATCACAACAAATATTAATGTAAGTTTCGACTGTATGACCGTCCACTTCAAATATGCTGTCAAGTTCTTCTGCACGCACCATATATGCTTCCTTATATTCACCTTCTAAAGCAATATCATCTTTAAGAAGTCCTTTTGCACTGTCATCAGTAACAGTAAGATTTACATTTTTGTATTTCTTTTCAAGTGCTTCTGCAATATCTTCTTTCTTATCATCTGAAACTATGCTTTCACAGTCACTGTTAGATACAACAACGTCCTCACAAACCTGCCACTTTTCACCACCACAACTTGTAAGGCTGAATATTGCTCCCAACATACATACTCTCATTAAAATACATTTCAATTTTTTCATTTTTATCAATCCTTTCTTATCTTGCCGTCTAAGCTAAGATACTTAAAATTCAAACTGAAATTCAGTTCTTCAAGTTTGAATTTGCGTTTTTTCAGGAATTTTTCGCCCTCTTCTGTAATTGTAAAATTCCTGTTTGTTGTATAGTCGGCATCAGGAAGATTTTTTCGGATATAATTATTTTCCTCAAGCTGTAAAAGAATAGCATGGAACTGCTCTTTTTCTATAAAAGAATTTTGTAATCAATGTACTCAAAATTTTCACACGCTGTCAATATGTACTTTCTTACAGATTCAACAGTAATATTCGCATTTTTATTTGGCACAAAAGGCTTTGTTTCTCCGACAGTTACAATTCCGTTATTCAGCCTTACTTCAGGAATGAAACCGTATTCAAGCCATTGACATAATTTTTCATTGGAAATATTCCATTTTTCTTTTGCTTCGGATAATGTCATATTATACACCTTCCTTAATTTTTATTGTAGCAAAAAAAAAAAAAAAAAAAAAAAAAAAAAAAAAAAAAAAAAAAAAAAAAAAAA
>CAYWPN010000033.1:0-12903 GCA_964460175.1 uncultured Alistipes sp.
TTATTCTATTATACCACTTTTTTCTTCCTTTGAAAAGATACTGAACAGGCTCTTAGAAGTCAGAACAGCTATTTCCGATGGTAATTACACATTTTATCGTGATAATCTTATCCCGTCAAGCTGGATGATGCTTAATAGTGAAGGTTTAAATACAGCTTTAAAAAAAATAGAGGACACGCCTATTTTGTCGAAAAAAAGGATAAATGATAGAATTATATACCAAATTGACGATTTTGCAAGTAAAATTCCCATATTCACAAGCCAGAATGTTGATGAGATTATGGAGAACTACTCTTTTACAAAAAGTGACAGCGATACGGTTGGAACTTTTCTTAGCTTTCTTATGGAGCAAAAGGGGATAATCAGTGCAAGGCTTTTCGATATGACAGGAATTGATAAAAGCACTATTTCAGAATATCTCAACGACAAAAGAAGTCAACAGAAGAACTATCTCGTTGCCATCAGCATTGCATTAAGATTACTGCCAAAACAAAGTACATATCTTCTGAGTCTTGCAGATATATCTATCGGAAAAAACTGTGATGAAAATAAACTCTATCAGCTTTTCCTTGATTCCTGTGCATTCAATGAAGAAATTACTGTTTCAAAATGCAACGAGATTCTCATCAGCAGGGGATTTTCTCCGTTGACTAACCTTAGAGTTTCAAAATGATTATTTCCGAACTTGAATTTTTTGTAATTCTGTGATATAATAGGTTTGTAAATTTTATGTGTTGGAAATAAAAGAATTATGGTGAGTAGATTATGAGTAAGAACGATATATTTTTTCATTTGATGCAAAATAATCAATGGAACGATTTTGAGGAATTTGCTGTGTTCAATTATTTTAATCGAGGATACTCTGTTTTCAACAGTGCCTTGATACTCCTGCAAAAGCCGGGGGCGACTATAGTAAAAACGGAAAGCCGTTGGAATCAAGAGAAACGTTTTATCAAACCCGAAGCAGCTCCGCTTGTTATCTTACAGCCTAACGGTCCTGTGATGCTTGTCTATGACTATTCAGATACATACGGAGAAAATGACAAAAGAAAAAATTTAACTGAAGAACTGAAACAGGCTTTTAAAAACAGAACTAAAAGTGAAATCAGCGGAAAGATGTTCTATTCAATGTGTGAGAGGTTAAACAGAATGGGGATTCTATATGAGGAAAAGTCGTTCGGTGAACGTCAGGGCGGAATCATTGCACCTCTTGAATGCCCATTGAAAACATATTACAGCAAAAGAAACCGCAAACATCAGTATGAACAGGTAGCTGTTGATGCCTACTTCAAGCTGGTTGTAAATTCATCGTATACACCGCATCAGAAATCACTTGTTATTCTTCACGAACTGGGACACTTATATTGCGGTCATCTTGATGGTGGAAAGAAAACAGAGCAGAATAAAATACCTGAATATCGTGGGAAATGTCTTAGTCACGATATAAAGGAGTATGAAGCACAAATGGTATGCAAGATAATCTGTGAACAATTTGACTTTTATGATGATGAGAGCGACAAGTATCTGAAACAGCATATGGTAAACGGTATAATGCCTGATTACAGCAAAACCGATGTTATCTCGGCGGCTGATAGAATAATCAAATTGTTGGCATTAAAATAAATATAAAGCACTTGTTCTCGGACAAGTGCTTTTTCGCATATCTAAAATATGAAATTTTTGTAAACTTTTGAGGGTGAGTTTTGGCTCGCAAAACTTTCCGAATTTGATAGATAACAGAAAATAGTATAATATTCATAGAAAAATAATAAAACACAGTAATTCAATGTCAGAACAGCGTTGGATTATGGTGTTTTTTCGTTGAAATAAGTTTTGTCTGCCACAAATGACTTTCAGAAAGAAAAGTATTATACTTGTAACATAGTCCGGTGGATGCAGACGTGCTTTTCAGTTCCGCCGAACAAAACACAATCACCAAACTGAAAGTTGATTGTCTGAGAATTACGCTCCGATAATCAGCCTCTGTTCGTGTGCCGTTTTTCTCAGACGGAAAGGAAAAAGATATGGCACAGAACGATTATTTTGACATCACGAAAGTTGACGGAGTTACACCGGAAATCATCAAGGAGTACAAGAAACTTGTACGTCGGGAACGCTATCTTGAGGAGATTGACAGACAGCATATAGCTTGTCATTTCAGCAAAGATGAGGAAATCTATTCAATTTTTCGCATAATCCCAACATCTGAACACAATCCCGAAACGGAAAAGGAAATCCATCTTCTCTACAAAGCATTGGAAATGCTCCGAACGGCTGACGAAACGAATTATAATACTCTTATTGATTACTATTTCGCCTGCGACAAAGTATCTTACAGCATACTTGCAAAGAAGTACAATGTATCAAAGCAGACTGTTTACAACAGAATACAGAAAGCGATAATCTTTTTGCGTGGTGCAATGATTAAACTGAGCGACAAAATTGATAAATAGCATAAAGTTTTACGGTGACAATTTGTGCAGTCATACAAACTTTTCTTCTTTTTCAGTCGGACTGCCGTTTTTACTTTATTTTTGCTTTTACGGTCAGGCTTTTTTTCGGTATATATATAGGGGAATAAATTACACACCCTTGATTCAGTTCTCCTTTTTTCTGAGGTGTCGGGAGTTATATTGCATTGTCACTGAGCAGGTTATCCACTCCCGGCACTTTGCAAATGATGTACTGCCAATGGGTATCATTTGTGATGCTCATTGAGAATACATCATTGTATTCACAGTATCTTGAAAATTGAATACGAATCACTCGCTCGTTTGATTTTAGTAATTAACAGTAGGAGGTTAAAATTATGGAACAGATAAGTGATGTTCTGACAGATTCAAGCTGTGGTATTATGTTTGCTGAATATCCTGATGTGGTTGGTGCAGACGAAATTGCCAGAATGCTTGGCGTAAGTCGCAAACAGGTTTACAAGATTTTACGGGAGGGCAGAATTGCGGTTATCCGATGCGGTAGAAGTTACAAGGCAGCCAAAGTAAGCGTGATAAAATACGTTCTGCAAGGCGCACAAACACAGGTGACTTAACAAATATTGTATTGTGCATTTTTACAAAGTTGGTAGATATACTTGAAAAATCCCTTGCTTTGCGCTATAATGAAAAAGTCAACAGTAGGGTCTGCCGGCTTTCAGTATAGAGGAGGATATTAAAATGAAAGCAAGTCTGCCCTTTAAGTACACTACACCTGTTAAGAACGGAATACATCAGGTAGTATTCGACTTCAAAGACGATAACGGTAAACGAAAAAGAAAATGGGTTTCTACTGGTCTGCCTGAAAAGTGCAGTAAAAAGGAACTCAAAGCGAAAATCGATAAGATAATCGCACAGTTTTCGGAAGATTATTATTCGGGCAAAGCTACAAAGGTCAAGTCCGAAAAAGTCGAGAAAATCGCTGTAAGTGAAGCTGTTATTAAAAACGCTGTTACAAAAACGAATGGAGAATATGAGTTTTCTGCATTTATGGACTACTGGCTCGAAACTTCCAAGCCGACTGTTGCATACAGCACATATGCTGGTTATAGCAAAACAATCGGTAAAATCAAGAACTATTTTGATGAGAAGTACCCTAATCTGCTTCTTAGTGACGTGACAGGTCTTATGATTCAGCAGTTCTACAATGACATATACAACAATGGTTTATCAGCCAATACTGTAAAGCACTATCACGCTAATATGCACAAGGCTTTCAAGTACGCTGTGAAAATGGATTTGATTTCGTCTAACCCTACCGAAAAGACGGAACTGCCAAAGCTGAAGAAGTATACAGCAACATTCTACAATGAAGAGGAACTTGAACAACTTTTCAAGGCATTCAAGGGTGACAGAATGGAACTTGTAGTCTATATAGCAGCATATTACGGATTGAGAAGAAGTGAGGTCTGCGGTCTTAAATGGAATGCAATCGACTTTGAGAAAAAGACAATTACCATCTGCCGTAAGATTATCAATGACTATGGGGACGGTAAAGAGGTAATTATCTGTGAGGAAACGTTGAAAACCGAAGCAAGCAAGAGAACACTTCCGCTGATTCCTAAAATTGAGAAGATGCTCAGGGAGAGAAAATTTCTTGAAACTCACTACTCACATTTGCTTAAAAGCGGTTTCGATAGAACATATGACGGCTTTGTGTGCAGAGATAACTTTGGTAAGCTGATTACTCCTAACTTCATATCTGACCACTTCAAAATCGTAATCAAAAGAAACAATCTCAGATACCTTAGATTTCACGACTTGCGTCATTCTTGTGCAAGTCTTTTGGTTGCTAATGGTGTTCCTATGAAAGCGATACAGGAATGGCTCGGTCATTCAACGTTTAATGTAACGGCAAATTTTTACAGTCATCTTGAATACAACTCTAAAATTGCTTCTGCCGAAACAATTGCAAGAGTTCTTGGCGGAGATGATAATGAAGAATCCGAAGAAGCTACATAAAAGTAAAAAAATAAAACAGATATTGATTGTTCAATAACTGTTTTATCGGAATTTTTGTGCAAACTGCACATATTTTGGTGCCGCAGACCGGACTTGAACCGGTACTCTGTTGCCAGAACGGGATTTTAAGTCCCGGGTGTCTGCCTATTCCACCACTGCGGCACATATTAAATTTTGAGTGACCAAACGGATAAAAAATCCGCTGTGTCGCTTGCAAGTTTACAAGGAAAAAACTGAACCAAACGATTTTTGGTAGATATTTTGGTAGATATAAGCCAAAACCTACGGGATTTTATCTACCATCTCAAAGCGAAAAAGTGTGAAAAACAACGTATTCAAAGGGAATTTGCCGAACTGCTTTATGAAACGGACTTGAAAAATCCAAAGATTTGGAACAGCGGATTTTAAGTCCCTTGTGTCTGCCTATTCCACCACAGCGGCATGAGAATATTATATCACCAAAAATGAAAAATGTCAAGAGTTTTTTGAAAAATTTCTTGACAAACCCAAAATAATATGTTATACTATATAAGCAGATGAAATTTGCTTTAAAGCGTTAAAGCATATGAAAGGATTGTATATATTAATGAAAGAAGTTTCAAAGCTTATGGGTTACAGGGCAGACATTAAAGTTCTCGATGCTACTCTTCGTGACGGCGGACTTGTAAATGATTTCCGTTTTTCCGATGATTTTGTAAAGGCACTTTATCTTGCAAATATCCGTGCAGGAGTTGACTACATGGAGTTCGGTTACAAGGGTGACAAATCCATGTTTGATGTTGACAAATTCGGACCTTGCAAATTCTGTGATGACGATTATATCCGTTCCATAGTCGGCGAAAACAACACAGACCTCAAACTTGCTGTTATGGCAGACGTAGGACGCTGCGATTACAAAAACGATATTCACGACAGAAGTGAAAGTCCGATTGATTTGGTTCGTGTTGCTACTTATCTTCACCAGATACCGACAGCAGTCAGCATGATTGAGGACGCAAAGAGTAAGGGCTATGAAGTAAGCTGCAACATCATGGCTATCTCAAACGCAAGAGAGAGTGATATTCAGGCAGCCCTTGACATTCTCGGCAAATCGCCTGTTGATGTTTTCTATATCGTTGACAGTTTCGGTTCGCTTTATCCTGAACAGATTGCACGTACAGTAGAGATTTACAAGGAGTACGCAGAGAAGTACAACAAGAAACTTGGTATCCATGCACATAACAATCAGCAGCTTGCCTTTGCAAATACAATTGAAGCAGTGGGTGACGGTGTTGACTGGCTCGATGCTACTTATGCAGCTATGGGAAGAGGTGCAGGCAACTGTGCTATGGAACTTCTTCTCGGTTTCCTCAAAAACCCGAAATATAATGTATATCCTGCAATTCAGTTCATAGAAAAGCATATTCCTGCTGTCCGTGAAGCAGGTGCGGTATGGGGCTATGATTTCCAGTATTTGATGACAGGTCTTCTCAATCAGCACCCACGCACTGCTATTGAATTTACAAAACTGGGCAGAACAGATTATTCTGAGTTCTATAAGGAAATTCTTGCACAGGAATAAAAAAGTTTGTAAGGTACTGATAAAGAAGTTAAAGCCATAGCATTTTTGATTTATAGTCATAAGTGCTATGGCATTTCTATTGACAAAAGATTTTTATGATGTATAATTTTACTAAGATAAACCGAAATTTATGGAGGGTAAAATGTTCTGTCCTTATTGCAATAATCAAGGCTTGATTTTAAAAGCAAAAATTAAGTTTAATAAGCAAATTATTTTTATATGTGATGAATGTGATACAGTCTGGAGTGAATTTGAACCAATTTCAAACCATACAGGAAAAGGCTTGAATTTATTTTCAAAAGAATTAAATATCATGCCATTATGGAGTGAATTTGAGCTGATTAATTAAATTCCGATTTACATAGTAAACGAATAACAAAAACTAAGTCCGAAAGTAGTTTTTTGGCTATACTTCTTTATGAGTATTGCTCGTTTCCGTACTCTTTTGATTGCTTTCTGCACATTCTGTTCCAGTTGTAGAAACCATACAAATCGTTTGCAAGGAACATCACAAAGCATACAACAACAGACACATAAGAAATATTTTTAATCATTGCCATTGACCACATAACAATCAGCACAATATCATTTGCTGCATAAGCAAGAGCATAGTAACTGCTCCGCCTGAAAGTAAGATAGACAGCGAGAAAACTTGTGAATACCGAAAATGTGCTTATCGGCAGATTTGCCGTATTGAACGCTTTCAGTATAAAATAGAATATTACAGTTATGGCAGCCGACAGCGCAAAAGCAAATGCTATTTCAGAGCGTTTCAGTCTGTTTACTTTGACTTCCGGCTTGTTGTCCTGATATGGATTTTTAAGCCACGAAACAAGAGAAATAACAGCCATCGGAGCAGTCATGCCGAGGTAAGTAAACATTTCGCCGTAGTATGCGCAGGAATACGAAATATAGCCGTAAAGCAGACTGAAAACGACAGTAAGTCCCTGTCCGATTGGATTACCCTTTGCAATAAAAATCAGCGACGTTGCGCCTATGAGCGAATTTATCAGGGTAATATAATTTGCTCTGTCGAATATGAGAAAACAGCCGATAATCAGTGTAACGGACGACAGCCATAACAGCAGTTCACCTTTTGAAAAATAGCCTGTAATTTTTTTAATCATAAATATCACCTCAAATAAAAAAAGCACTCGTTCACACATCTTCAAAGACCTAACGATGTGCAACGAATGCAGTGCATTCACTACCCGGTGGCAGTGAATTTATTATATCATATATTTCCTTAAAAGTCAATAGCTTTTTTACCAAAAAATACTTGATTTTGCTGAAAATTTCTGTTATAATGGTTTTATAGAACGGGGTGGTTTTCATAAAAAAATAATAGTCATGATTGCAGCAGCCGGCGGAATTGGCATGACTGAATAAAGAAAAATTATTATATAAAACGGAGGTAAAATTATGAACATGAAAAAACTGGTTGCAGGTGTAATTGCGGTATGTTCGATTTGTACGGCGACACCTGCTCCTACGGCTCAGACGGTAAAAGCGGCAGGGAATATTCTTGCATTTCCTGGGGCAGTCGGTGGGGGAAAGTACGCAACAGGCGGACGTGGCGGAGAGATTTACCACGTAACCAATCTTAACGACAGCGGAGCAGGTTCATTCAGAGATGCCGTAAGCAAGTCGGGACGTATTGTTGTGTTTGATGTAAGCGGAACTATTGAACTCAAGAGCAACATTCTCTGTCAGGGCAACGTGACTATTGCAGGACAGACAGCTCCTGGCGGTTCGGGTATCACACTCAAGAACTACAAAATGGGAATGGCGGGTGACAATATCATCTGCCGTTACATAAGTTCACGTCCCGGACCTTACACCGCAACAAGTTCAGGAAATGACGCATGGGGAGGAGAAAAAGGTTCTAACTCTATCATCGACCACTGTTCAATGGGCTGGACTACAGACGAACAGTGGGGACTTTATTCCAACAACATGAATTACACTGTGCAGTATTCTGTTCTTGGTCCTGCTGATTCGTGGGGCGGTCACAAGAAAGGTCTGCATGGTTTCGGAATGATGATGGGCAAGGGAAATCTCACATTCGACCACAATCTAATTATTCACAATGTATCAAGGAATTTCCGTGGAAAAGTTGAGGGAACGAATACAGCGGACTTTACAAACAATGTTATTTATGACTGGGGTTATCAGACCGCATACGGCACTATCGGTCATCTGAATTATGTAAATAATACGCTTAAAATGGGTAATTCCACAACGGGCGGAAAGCATTATGTGAATGTTGACAGTTCAACAAAACCGCAGAATTTCAAGATATACATTGACGGCAACAGAATACTCAATCAGGATAATTCCGTCTATGAAACTCCGACGAATGACAACTGGGCAGGTGTTGACGTTAAGGAGAGTATCGGCATAACCAAAGATGACCTTGTATCAACAGCACCGTTTCAGACTTTAATAGACGGCGAGAATGTATCGTCTGTACAGAACGTCGAAAGTGCGGAGGCATCGTATGAACACGTTGTCAGCTATGCGGGAAACGGTATTTCTCCCGATAAGAGAACTGCAATTGACATACAGTGTGCAGAAGAAACGCTGAATGGTACAGGTTCATGCAGTGGTACAGCTGCATATGACGACGCAACAGATGACAACAAGGTGAACATCGACAAATATCAGATACAGTGTGGAGTTGTCTACGAATATCCGTCGGCAGTCCTCACCAAAGAAATCACCGACAGTGACAATGACGGTATGCCTGACGAATGGGAACTTGCAAGGGGTCTTAATCCCAACGACGCAGGCGACTACAAAGGCGACTACTGCGGACAGGGTTACATGAACATAGAGTACTATATAAATGACCTTACTGTAAATTCATTCCCTGAAGGTGTTGTAACTCTTTCGCCTGAAACTCAGGAAGTACCTGATTTTCCCGTAAGGTCAGCCTTTGAAACTATCGAAGCCGAATCACTTACTTCTGTAAATGACGGTGTGGTTATTGAGGATTTGTCCACAGGCGGACAGAATATCGGCTTTATCGAAAACGGTGACTATGCAATGTATCCGAGAGTTGATTTCGGTGATGGTGCAAATTCATTCGGCGGAAAGATTTCGGGTAATGCCTGCACTATGGAACTCTATCTTGACAACATGAACGGCAGTCCCGTTGCGACAGTGAATTTCAAGGGTACTTCCGGATTTTCCGACTATCAGGACGTTATGTTCAATATTCCGCAGATTACAGGTGTTCACGACCTTTATATAAAATTCACCGGCGGAGAGGGCTACCTCATGAACGCTGACAGCTTTATATTTGACAAGGAGACTGCAATCTTAACAGGAAAATATTTTACTCATGCATCTGTAAATAAATTAGCTAATGCTTATTCATGGGGAATAGAAGAAAATGCACAGGTTGGCTCACTTATTTTCGGCGACCGTGATTTTACTATTGCGGAAATCCCCGAATGCCTGAAAGGTGCGGAGATAATGAAGACATCGTGCGATGCAAAATCAGTTGTAAAAATCAATACGCTTGCTTTTTCTCCCGGAGAAGAAATCGACCTCTATGTAGGCGTTGACAGTCGGGTTGAAGTCATACCTGAATTTCTTGAGGGCTATACAAAAACAGGTGAGACGTTCACGTCCTCAAATGATGTTACGTTTGAACTTTACAGGAAAACGTGTGAATATTTCAAGCCTGTAATAATCGGAAACAACGGGCAGTCGGCTTACTGTGTAAACTTCACGCTTTTTGCACAGCCTCACACAGAGACAGAACAGATTAAAGGCGATATTAACAGCGACGGAAAAGTGAATGTGGCTGATTTGGTACTCCTCAGCGAACACATACTTGCAAAGAAAGCACTTACTAAAGAGCAGTGCGAAACAGCAGATTTGGTAAAGGACAACAGGATTGACGTATTTGACATGATTGAACTGAGGGGACTTGTAACAGAATGAATATGAACATAAAAACGACAGCAGTCGCATTTCTGACTGCTGCCGCATTAATATCCATGACATCATGCGGAGACAGTGAGGAGCAGAAAAAACTGAATAAGCAGTATATTGCAACGGCAAAGACAAACGCAATGAACTATATACAGAATAAGTATGGCTTTGAGCCTGAAATCACCGACGCTGTTCAGGAACGTGAGTATGGTATGTTCAGCAGCACTCCGCTTACTACTGTTTATGTGCGTATGAATTACAATAACAGGAAGTTCGGCGTATATATTGACGGTGCAAGTACGAATACGGACGGCTATGACAACTATCAGCAGGAGGACTTGTACGAGTACGTTAAGGAATTTATTCCCGAACCTCTTGACATGGAATTGAAAGGCGGACTTGTTTCGACTTCATATGATGACTTTGAAAAAGAGTGCGTGAATATGTATCAGACCTATTTTGACGGTACAAATGCCGCTGAAATGTTTGGGGAAAAGGGCTGTAATATCTATGCGAGATACATAAACGAGGACTTTTCGGAAATATCGGAAGATGACTTTCCCGAAGATTTTTTTGAAAGCGAAAGGGTAAGCGTTACGCTTATGTCATACCGTTCAGAAGATGCGTATAAAGTAAAAGGCGTTAAGACTGATGAGGAATCAGCAGTATATCTTGAAAGCTACTGCACTCTGAGTAAATCCGAAACGGTAAAGAGGAGTTATCCGCTCGGAAAGATTGACGGAGTTTATTATTATGTTGAGGACGATGTACCCGAAAGCATAAGTATAAGGGAAATAACTTCCGTTGACGCTTCAAAATGGAACAACGAAAATTTTACCTGTGAAACCGCCTCAAAAGCGTACTCAATAAAAAGTGACAGGGACTGTACAGTGTGGATTTATTTTCCTGAAAACGATATAACCGAAGAAAAGGGTAAATATCAGTCGTTTGCTTTTTACAGGGATACGGACGAGGGACGTGTATACGACCAATACTATCTGCACGACTGGGACGATTATTATTCCATTACATCTACAGACCTTAAAGCAGGAGAGGAATTTAATTTTCTGTTTATCAACAGGAAGAATATAAAAAGCCCATAATATAAGCGTACCTTTCGGGGTACGCTTTTGCTTTACTTAAAATATACTTTTTCTGTCTGTCTGCTTTTTTCTGTATCACAGTAACTGTATGTTATTTCGGCACAGTCCCGAGACCATTTTATATCGTATCTGCCGTAATTTCTTCCGCCGTCGTCAGTGCTTATACTGCCGATTACTTCAGCTTTGTTATCATTATCTATCTGATATATAGTACCTCCGCCGTACAGCAGAAAAGAACGTTCTTCGATTACGATAGTATGATTATTGTCCGTAAACATATAGCACTGCGGATTATAGTCATCATCTGTCCAAAAACCGTCCATAAAAACAAGACTTAACCCTGATGTCACGTAACTGAACATGACAAGAAATACAGTAAAGAAAACCGAACTGCTTATTCTGACTTTATTCCTGATTTTGTTTACAATATCAGCTATAATAAGTGCAGACAATAGTGCAAGCTGAACGAGCATGATATCAATTAAAATTGTTTCATAGAAATCATGCCAAGAATGTGAGAATATTTCATTATTCAGGTATTCGAGCGTTGCAGGTGCAGGAATGCTTGAAATTCTGTGACTCACAGCGAGTACAACAAGAGATACAATAAGTGAAATTATCTGAATTGTTCTGATAATTTTTTTCAGTTTCATAAAAATCACCTCATATAAGTATAATACTATATTGTATGGATAAAGTCAAGCTGTCTGTTGCATATCGCAGGAATTTTCCGCATATTCTGTAATAAAAAAGTCATAAAGGAACAGTAAAAGCACTTCATAATGAAGTGCTTTTTTATTGCTTTATTTAATTTTATTCAGGCATACCAGCTTCAATAAGTTTCTCTTGAATTGCTATAGCATCAGCGCCAGTAAGACCATTACCATTAACATCAGCGTTAAATTCTCCCTGTGCTGAAAGTTCATATTTATCTGGATTACCTATTGCCTGCATGATTGCAGTTGCATCAGCTAAATCTGTTTCTCCGTCCTCATTTGCATCACCATTAATGGCATTGAAAATATCAACATCACCAGAGCCTGAAACATTTCCTGCTTCCTGATAAACTATTGGCATATCTATTCCAAGTGTATTTGCAATGTCTGCTGCTATCTCGATATGTTCATCAAGTGTTATATCATAGTTTGGTATAAGATTGCATTCATACAGTTCATAATCTTCATGCACTGCCTTGCCGCATTCAATAGTGAAATCAAGATTTTCATCTTCAACATATTCAGCAAGATTGTCAATCTGTTCTGCTGAAATACCATTAACATAGTAAGTCGGCGATTTGAATGGTATATATCCACTTCCACTCACAGTAGTTGTACTTCCATAAATTTTAAATTTCTGAACTTTTGCTGTTTCAGCTATTTTGCTGTAAAGTTCACGGGGAGAAATGGAATTTTCATCAATAACTGCTTCGTATGACATTACTCCATATTCACTGTAAGCTGTTTCAACATGGCAATCCAACCCATACGAACTTAAAATATCTGTTATCTTTTCATTAGGAGTATTGCTGTCATAAGTTTCAATTACAAGCAGAGACGGATGAGTGCTTACATATATATAATCACGATGTGTGCTGCCGTCATCACCTGTATATTTTTTCATAAATACAGAGTGAGGATATTCGGAATCTATGTGATATAGTTTCTCATAGCCGTCAAACGCATCATCATTCAAATCAAACGGACGTACAATAGCCGAAGCATTCATAACCGCTAAACCAGCACACATAACAGAAAGTGCCATAAATTCGCTTATCAGTTTTTTCATAGTTATTCCTCCTAGTATAATAATGATATAGTCCAAAGACGGTTCCACAATAGACAAC
>CAYWPN010000034.1:0-8211 GCA_964460175.1 uncultured Alistipes sp.
TTTTCATATTTTTATTATACCATACTTGTCAAGGTTTTGAAAATTGATTTCCGTGCGAATATTCTGTTGTAAAAGATATGGATTGTATCGGTGATACCCTTGCACCATGTATTATCGCCGAAATCGGTGATGTCCGCCGTTTCAGAAACAAGCACTCCCTTATTGCCTATGCAGGTATTGACGCTCCGCCTTATCAGTCAGGTTCATTCAATGCTTCAGAACGGCATATTTCAAAACGTGGAAATGCCTATCTCTGAAAAGCAAGCTATGAGATTATGCAGTCTCTGATAAGGCTCAAACCTGCCGGCAACGCTGTCTATAACTACATACAGAAAAAGCGGAACGAGGGCAAATGTGGGAAAGAGGCTATGATTGCAGGTCTTAACAAATTCCTGCACATCTATATGGCAAAGTCATGGAACTTTACTCAAAGACATATTTCAGTCATTTTTTTAATAATTTTCAGGCGTTTGAAATTTTCTCTTCTTACGTCTGCTTTGCTATTCACTTTTCTCAACAAAAATATTTTTCATTTTTGGGCATTTTGCCTATCGATTTTTCTTAGCAGGTTTCCTCCTGCAATTGCTGTGCAAGGCTCATAGCTTCTTCAGAACTTCCGTTTCTTGTATCAATCTCTCCGTCCCTTGGCTTTCTTCGCCCAGCCTCCCGGCGTTCCTTTGGGTATTCCCAGCTCTTCTGCTGAAGGCTTCGTTCCTGTCTCCTTTGCCAGCTTTACTGCCTCCACTTTAAACTTTTCATCATACTGTCTTTCTGTTCACATTAACTACACTCTCCTTCTTCTTTTATTATACTTTGATTGTTTTGATTGTGTCAAGTTTTATTGTACCATATCATTACATAATGAGAAGAAAAAATATAATAAGAAAAAAGCATATCACTGAACTTGATAAACTGTTCACAAAGCTTTATCTTTAAATCATAAAAATTTCTTTATGAATGCCCATATTTCCGCTTTTTTGTCAGTGCAGATACTAAAATCCCCCTTGCCGAGAAATATCGGCAAAGGGGATTACTACAGAGAAGAGGAATATTACTTGTTTTCGAGATTTATAGCAGTAATAACTTCCGTAATGAGATTTGCGGGGAGCTGTTCATAGTGCAGGAAATCAAAAGTGAAACTTCCCATACCTCTTGTTACCTGACGGAGATACATAGCAAAATCGTGCATTTCCCTTACAGGAACTTCCGCAGTAATAACAGTAGTACCATGAGTTACAGGCTCCATACCAAGAACTCTTCCACGGCGTTTATTAAGTTCGCCCATAATATCGCCTGTATTCTCGTCGGGAGCAGTTACTTTAAGTTCACCGATAGGCTCAAGAATAACAGGGTCAGCCTGTCTGAGACCCTCTTTGTATGCAATCGAAGCGGCAGTCTTGAATGCCATTTCGGAAGAGTCTACAGGGTGATACGAACCGTCTACAAGAATTGCTTTCAGTCCGACAACGGGACAGCCTGCGAGTACGCCTTTCTTTACGCTGTCTTCAAGTCCTTTCTGTACAGCAGGAAAGTAATTCTTTGGTACAGCACCACCGAACACACGTTCCTCGAATATAAGGGTATCGCTTACGCACGGCTCGAACTCAATCCAGACATGACCGTACTGACCGTGACCGCCTGACTGTTTCTTGTGCTTGCCCTCAACCTTGACTTTTTTGCGGATAGTCTCTTTATAGGCGATTTTCGGAACGGACAGCTTTATATCTGCGCCGAACTTCGACTTTGCCTTTGATACAGCGACTTCAAGGTGCTGTTCGCCAAGACCGCTGATGATTTGTTCTTTTGTATTTTCGTCCTGAGCGTATGACAAAGTGGGGTCTTCCTCAATAAGTCTCTGCATGGCAGCCGAAACTTTTGCTTCATCCCCCTGTGCTTTCGGCTTTACTGCCATTGAATAGCAAGGCTTCGGAAAATCCATCGGCGGAAGTGTGACAATCTGTGAACTGTCGCAGAGTGTATCGCCCGTTCTTGCGGAAATTTTCGAGGCAACTACAATGTCACCGGCACAAGCCTGTGCAGTTTCTGTCTGTTTCTTACCGCACATAGTATAGAGTTTGCCGATTTTCTCAGAACTTCCTGTTCCTGAATTGTAAACCTCACTGTTTGCGGAAAGTCTGCCTGAAATCACTCTTATATATGAGAGCTTGCCGACAAACGGGTCTGCAACAGTCTTGAAGATATAAGCGGAAAGAGGAGCATTTTCGTCACACTCTATTTCAATCATATCTTCGGCGGAATTGCAGGCTTTTGCATTCTTAACCTCGCATGGATTTGGCAGAAGAAGTTCGATTTCCTTTAAAAGCATATCAATTCCGGTCATTTCTGTTGCGGAAGTGCATACGACAGGAGTAATAATACCTCTGTTCATGCCGTCATGAATACCGTCAATAAGCTCATCACGGGTGAATGCCTCACCCTCAAAGAACTTATCCATGAGTTCTTCGGAAGTTTCTGCAACAGCCTCTGAAACAGCTTCCACAAGACCATCAATACGATATTCGAATTTCTCTGAAATCTCAGCGTCGGGCATATCAGTTTCTACCGCATTACCCTTGCTGTCGTATTTATAGGCTTTCATTTCGATTAAGTTGACATAGGAAACAATCTGTCCGCCGCTTATAACGGGTACAACGACAGGGCAGACCGTAGGACCGAAAACGGTTTTGAGTTCTGTGAGAACATTAAAGAAATTAGCGTCCTTGTCATCGGTTTTTGTTACAACAAACATTGTGGATTTGCCCTGCTTTACAGCTTCGCTGTACGCTTTTCTTGCGCCGACTTTAACTCCCGACTTTGCCGAAACGGTAATCATAACCGTATCAGCGGAACGGATACCCTCAATCATTTCGGCTGAAAAGTCAAAAAGACCTGGAGTATCAAGAAGATTGATTTTGAAATCGTCGTAATTGAAAGAAGCAAGCGAAGTACTGATAGAAACAGCTCTTTTTATTTCCTCAGGGTCGTAGTCGCAGACTGTTGTGCCGTCGGCAGTTCTGCCAAGTCTGTCAGAAGCTCCGGCTTTGTAAAGAAGTGCTTCTGCGAGAGAAGTTTTTCCCGAACCATTATGTCCTGCAAGGGCAATATTTCGGATTTTTGCTGTAATGTTGCTCATTGATTTTTTCCTCCGGTGTATATTTTGATAAATTATGTAAATAAGTCACATTTAACATTATAATAATTATATAACAAAGCAATTGAAAAAGCAATAGTTTTATGTGAATTTGTACACACCAGTTGACTATTTCTCTTTTTTGCACTGCGTTTCAGCCTGATTTTTGTCTGATTTGCACAATTTTCTCTTTGCCGACCCATGAAAGTGCAGGGAAGTCACGCAGAGATGTTTCCGTATACCTGATAACCTTCACAAGTCTTGAGATATTACCAAAAACGTTGCTTGCATAGTATGAAATGATTATACCCAGAAAGCCCGACTGCGGTACGAAAATCAGGACGGTTGAAATTCTGATGACGTATTCCGCAAGGTAATTCATGGACGAAAATGCCTGTAGTCCGAGACCTTTTATAAGTGCCTCGAGTACGATTTCAAGGTAAATGAACGGCACAACAGGAGCAATTGCCGAAATGAGTTTCCCAGCCGTTTCACCACCGCCGAGAAGTCTGCCAATCTGATTACCGAAGACAAACAGCAGTACTGCGGAAATGAATGCATATATTAATGTATACTGAATAAGTCTTGCCGTCATTCTGCGGATTTTATCAGTATTTTTAGCTGCTGATGCACGGGCGGTTTCAGTTACGACAATGCCCGACAGCGAACACGGTATAACTGACGGGAAAAATATTGCAGGTATGACAATAGCTTCAAAAACTCCGAAAAATGCGAACGCCTGTTCCTGAGTATCGCCTGACTGACGGAGACAGACCGGCACAAGTGCGTCGTTTGCACTGCTTAGTACAGATGTAAGAAGTCCGCCGAACATTATCGGGAATGCAAGCTGAAAATACTGGCGGAAATTCAGTGAGCCTTTATGTGAACACTTGCAGCCACGTTCCTTTGCGAAAAGAAACAGCATGAACACCAGTGAGACGATATTTCCTGAAATTATGGAGACAATCATAATCTGACAGGGATTTCCCCCTGTAAACGTCATGAACACGATTACTGCCGACTTCACAATAAATTCAAGTATATCGCCTATTGCAGCAGTTGAAGCTTTACGGCAGGCGTTGAAATATCCCTTGAAGCACGCACTCAGTGAGCCTGAAATTAGTGCGGCAGGCATGAGACGTATTGCGAAAATTACGGAAGATGCGGTCTCCGTACCGAAAAAACGCACTGCAAGGTCTTCTGAAAAAAATATGACAAGAGCGGACGTTGATACGCTCAGGATAGTACACACCTTTATTCCGTGAAGCAGAATTCTGTTAGGATTTCCGTTTGGTTTGCCCAGTTCTTCGGCAATCAGCCGACTTGTACAAAGAAATGCGTTTCCGCTTGCAAGAATGCCTGCCAGTCCGAGAAATGAACCCATAAGCGAAAAAATTCCGACAGCCGCCGCACCAAGTCGCCTTGTGATGAAGCTGTTAAGAAAAATTGACGAAAAATCGAGAAAAATCTGCATTACAGCAAGCAGTAATGTATCCTTTATTATTTTATTTTTTAACATAAATCCTCCTCCTGCTCAATTATATGAACAGGAAGAGGATTTTATTACTAATCAAGAGGCATATCGTTCACACGGATATTCATATCAACGTCGCCTGAAATTCCCTGTATTCTGCCGTAGGCACTCGCCTGCCATATGGAGAATGCACCTGAATAATCCGTTTCGTCGACGTAATGTGCAAGCCAGACAGGACGATTTATTTTATTTTCCCAGAAATTGTCAAGAAAATTCTTACTGCTGTAGAGCATACCTGAATATCCTGACTTTTCGAGTTCGTCGCAGAACGCATAAAAAATTTCGTTCAAATCGTGAATATTCATGCCGTATTGCTGAAAGCTCCCCCACTCTTCCCAGTCGAAAGCAACAGGGAAATCGAGTTCTCTGCCGTCAAGCTGTTGGACAATCCACTGCGCCTGTTCACGAGCTTTTTCCTCAGTATTTGCGGTACTGTAGAAGTACACACCTATATCAAGTCCAGCATTATCGGCGTTTTCAATGTTCGTGAAATAGTAATCGTCAAGCTGGATTTCGTTGTAGCAATAGCCCATGCGTATGAGAACGAACTCCACGCCCTCCGCCTTGACTGCCTCGTAATCAACATTTGTCTGCCATGCTGAAACATCAATTCCGTAGCTGATATTTTCGTAATTGTAGTAATTTTTGAAGTCCGCAAAGTTTACACGAGGGTTATTGTCCTCGGGAGACGGAATTTCGTTCATGACAAAAACCGTCATATCCCAGGAGGTGCTGTTTCCCGAATTATCGGTAACTGTGACCGTTATCGGATAGCTTCCGACCGTTGAGCTGTCGACCGTCCCCGTGTACGTCACCGACGGACTTCTGTCATAATTGTCGGCAAATCCGATAATGGAATTTATATCAAACGGCTCGCCGACTTTAGTATAAGGATTCCAGCCTGAGTTCAGCACAAGCGGTTCAGTCGTATCAGAAACAGTGTAGGAAACATTTTTACTGTAAGTTCCGCCCTCATATTCAAATACGATTTCTGCCTGTTTTTCGCCGGTTTCCGACGTATCAACCGGAATTTCGGAGTAGATTATTTCAGTGTTTGTATCTGAAATCAGGTCAGCTATTGTAATCTCGCTGTACACTTCAATATCGTCATTTATTGTGAAATATGCTGTATCAGGAGGATTATTGCTGACTGCTTTTATGCTTTTTGCTGTAGCAGTTGTTGTAGTAACTTCAGATGTGGTTGTTGTCCCAGTAACCGCAGAGGTCGTAACTTCGGCAATATCACTGTCTGAGCCTACAGTTTGTCCGCACGAAGTCAACGACGCTACCGTCAGTAATATAATTAAATATTTTTTCATTATCTTTTTCCTTTGTTCAGTTTATATATTTCTATTTTTTAGTAAGTCTGTTTATCATAACTTGTCTGCACTTTTTTTCGAGAGTATCATCAAGCGCAGAAAGCTTCACCTTTTTTCCTGTCTGCCTGCTTATGCAGTACGCAATGATATAGTCCGAAATTTCGGGATTTTTCGCAAGACATGGACCGTGCATATACGTTGCAATAACGTTCTTTTCAACGTACCCCTCATGAGTACTTTTTGTGCAGTTTCCGTGACCGCAGACAACACTGCCGAGCGGATTTTTTACGTTTTTTGTCTGTCCGCCGTGATTTTCAAATCCGACAATATCAACAGTTTTACCTGTAAAATCAGTGCGTATTATGACATTTCCGATACAACGCTTTCTCCTGTCGGGTTCGGCGACTGTGTAGTAGTCAAACAAGCCCAGACCGTCGATTTTGTTGCCGTCTGCGTCTTTGTAGTACTTCCCGAAAAGCTGGTATCCGCCACAAATCAGGAAAAGAAACGTACCTTTTTTGTAGGCTTCCGCAATACCCCTGTGGCATTTGTGCAGGTCGGCGGAAATATGCTGTTGTTCGAGGTCTGCGCCGCCGCCGAGATAAATCAGGTCAAACGACGTAAAATCGGGCATTTCAGAATTTATTGAATACTTTTCGATTTCGCATTCGATACCACGCATTTTACAGCGGTATTGCAGGATTTCCATATTTCCGCTGTCACCGTAGAGGTCAAGCATATCGGCGTACATATGAAGAACTTTTAACTTAATCATTTCTTACCCCCATAGCGTTTCAGTGCGCTTCTCGTCGGCTGGACTGCCGTGTAGTTTGCGATGACAAACTTTCGTCCCTCAGTTCTGGCAAGTTCGGCAACGGCTTTGTCGAGGTCGGGCTGAACCACGATTTTTTCAGGATTATAACCCGAACACTTGATGCGCACGGCGATGTCATAAGCCCTTGTGCCTGATGTCACAACTCTTGTTACACGCTCGAAAATACTGAAATTTATATCCCAAATCCAAGAAACGTCAAGACCGTCCGCAATATTGTCATTCAGCACAAAAAGGAGTTCCTTTTCGCCCTGCATTTCGTTCATAACTCTCAAAGTCATGTTAGCCCCGACGGGATTTTTTGCGAGGTTAAGAGTAGTTTTCCTGTCGCCGAGCATAAAATTCTCCATACGCCCGTTTCTGACGGTATATCCTGAAATTACCTTGTCCGTGACTTCCTGTTTTATGCCATAAAGTTTCGCAACACCTGCGACTGCCGTCATGTTGTAGACGTTGTAGATACTGTTGAGTTTCGGGGAATATCTGTGACCGTCCGCCGTGAACTCAGGCTTGCTGAGGTCGATACTTTCTGCGGTGATGTACGGCTTTACATTACCGAAACCGCATTTTTTACAGATAAACTTCCCGATGTGCGAATACTGGTAGTAGTCGTATTCGAGGGCGTTTGCACAGAAAGGACAGAAACGTCCCTCAGACGCTTCAAAAATCTTGTCCGTTGCGAATTTGTACCGCTCCGCATGGAAATACTTCACATTTCTGTTTTTCGGATTGGCTTGTCCCAGACGTGCAGTGTTGGGGTCGTCGCAGTTAAGCAGAAGATTTCCGTCAAAAGTTTTGCAGAAACTGTTGATTTTCTGAATTAAGGTTTCCATTTCACCGTTTCTGTCGAGCTGGTCGCGGAAAAAATTCAGCACAACGAGAGTTTCGAGTTTCAGCTGTGAATATACAACCGGAACATGACTTTCGTCTGTTTCAAGAATAAGGTAATCCGCATTGACTTTTCCCGAAATATCGCAGTATTTCAGGAGCATTGAGCAAATGCCCGTATCAAGATTATTGCCCTCTTTGTTGATGATTATTTTCTTACCGCTTTTTTCAAAAAGCTGTGAAATGCAGTTTGTGACGGAAGTTTTGCCGTTTGTACCCGTCACGGCAATTATCGGACAGTTTACCTTGAAAATCTTACAGCACTCCCCTCTTGTGAGATGCCATAGAATTATCCCCGGAAGATTTCCTGCATTCCGCCTGAAAAGGTGCAGAACACGGACAATCAGTTTTCCGATTATAATAAGAAGTGTATTCAAAAAACGTCCCCCTTTATTTATTATGAAATAATTCTATCACTTTTTGCCTGATTTGTCAAGATAACATTAAAAATGGGCACGGAAATCAATTTTCATTAAGAATCCTTAAAATCATCTTTGAATCCAGTAAG
>CAYWPN010000035.1:0-3434 GCA_964460175.1 uncultured Alistipes sp.
CTTACTGGATTCAAAGATGATTTTAAGGATTCTTAATGAAAATTGATTTCCGTGGTCTGTTGTAGACTGTTGTGTAAAGATGTACAGCGGAACGGATATTTTCCTGTGGCAGAATTGCAATTGCGCAGAGATAATCAAGCTCTTCCTGCATATTCTTTTTGACCAGTTCGGGAAAAAGAACCTCAATATCTTCATATCTGATATTTTTAGTTGTGTACATTGGGCGTTCGACAAATCTGTTCCAGACCTGTTCCTTGCCTATGCCACTTTTACCGAAAAACTGCTGTCTGAATGTGTCGTTGCCCATACAGACAATACCGACTGTACCAAGATTTTTATTGTGAAAATAGTCAGCGAAGCCTCTGAGCGTGTCGATTGCCTCAAACCTGAAATTCTGTGCCTCATCGACGATTATCACTGTACCGTCATGCAGTTCCGAAAGAATTTTGCGGAAGTACATACTGTTTCGTGTTCCTGACAGGTCAACTCCGAGTTCTTCGGCGAGCTTTTCAAGCATTACAGTCTTTGTCGTTCTTGGCTCTTCGGCAGTGATAATCACTGCATTATCGGGGTGTGTAGCCCTGTATTGCATTACCGCTTCGGTTTTGCCTATGCCTGCATCGCCTGTCACCATGACGCACACACCTCTGATATGTGCCGTTCTGATATTCTCGTAAATGCTCTCCGAAATGCTCGTCGGGACGTAGCCGCTGTGCTTGTAAACCTTTGAATTTTCTTTCTTAATTTCAAGGAAACTGCTGATTTTTGAGAACATCATGTCCACATTGCCTTTATAAGTACCTGTTCTGATACTTGACATTGTGCCTGTCGAAATATCGGCGTTTCCGAGTGCTTTTGCGGCACTTCCCGCTTCGGTTATACGTTTCTCGAACTGCCTGATGATTTCACATTGTTCCTGTGTGTAAATCGAAAAGGCATACTCTCTTGATGTAAAGAATTTTTCGATTTCTGCGAGGTCTTTGTCATTTTCGCCATTGAGTGCCTTGGCGATTTTTTCGTTGGCAACCTTGCAGATTACCGTGTATGCCTTTTCGGGAGTTGTACCGAGTTCATCGGCAAGCTCCTGCATCTTTGTTTTAAGTTCCTGTAAGTTCATAATTTATGCTCCTTTTTTAGCCATTTCAAGCCTGTTGTTCATTGCCCTGAGTTCTTCGAGTTCCGAATAGTCAACGTCGGTTATTTCTTCACGTTCGGGATACTCAATATCAATTTCCTGTGCCGTGACAGGCTCAAATTTTGCAGGTTTCTTTACTTCATAATCTGCGGCTGTAAGTTTCATTTCGTTTATTGCCGCCGCAAGCGAGTCTGCCGCATAAGGCGAGTTTGTATAGCTTTCAGCCTTCGATTTGATTGCTTTTCTTGTTTCAGCGAATTTTTTCTGAAATTCCGCAATCCTGTCCTTGCCGTCCTCTGATTCAGCAGCAAGAAACGGCACATCAAGGTAATCCGCTCTCGGATAAGTCCAGAGATATTTGCCCGTTTCCCTTTCATAAACCCTAACGCTGTCAAGATTATATGGGTCAAACCGCACATATACTTCCTTGTCGATATTGAAAGGCGTTTCACTGTCCCTGAACCATATTTTTTTGCCGTACATATTTACGAAAACGCCGTCACGCTTGATTTTCTGATAGCGTGTACTCCGTGCAAGAAGAAGAGCAAGGTCTTTTTCGGACGCAACATCCCTGAATTTCACACGGTCTGAATTTACGCTCTCATTCCATACGTCAATACGCCGTTTTTCCCTGTATTTCGCTTCTTTTCCGCCGTACATATCTGCATTGTAGCTTTTGATATACAGGTCAAGAAGTTTAATTACTTCTTCATCGGTCGGTAAATCAAGATTTTTTTCTTTTTCATTCATACACTTGTGACGTTCCACGACCGTACCGCCGCAGAAACCGCCCGTTGACTTTGAAAACTGCTCTTTGAAAGTAAAGAAGAAGCGTTCAATATTTTTTGCGTCGGGATTTGCAGGAAGTGCGAACTGTGCTTCAATTCCGAGAAGTTCAAAGATTGGCGGCGGTGCTTCGTCCTTGTTCCAGTGCTTGCGGCTTCTGTGACTTTTCTGTCCCGTAATATCGGCAGCACTGAACTCTGAACCGTTGTCAAGATACGCATACCGGCACAGACCGTAGCCGTTTGAAACTGCTCTGTGGATTGCAAAAAGCGTTGATTGTGAACACGGGTCGTCGCACGGATTATATCCCACGATAACACCGCTTTTTGCGTCCTGAATAGCTGTAAGTGACATTCTGTGTATTCTGCCGTCGGGAGCAATTGAACGTATATCAAGCGTGTGGTTGTCGAAAATCCACACATCGTTGGCTTCAAGGTCTGAATAGTCACGTTCTGCGAAAATGCCGAATTTTGCAAGGCATCTCTGCTCGCCGTCACGTACCCACGATGCCACAGCACCTTTGAGTTCCTTTTCGGTTCTCCGCCTGAATGTTCGTTCTTCGGGAATGCCGTCAACAAATTCAGGATAGTTGGTCACGCACCATGCAACCGTATCTCTGTAGCACTTGCTTATTTTCGGGTTCTGATAGCTGAGATAAAGACTTGCATAAATATGCCATACCTCAGTCCTGATACTGCTTGTCCCTCTGTTCCAACCGCCACGCTTGCTTATCAGAGTATCATAATCGTGTGCAAGATACGCCTCGTACTTTCGGTAAAGTATATCGGGACTTATGATGAAATCTTCGCCGTACTGTAGTCGGCAGTTCGCACAGAAATCTGTGTCGTACTTTGTTTTGCTTTTGTAGCTGTCACGGTTCTCATGCCATTCACGGACAAGCCTGCTCCAGAATGCTATTCGCTCACGTTCCTCTTCGGAATACTCTTCAAACGACCTTTGAACACGCTTTGAACGCTGTTTTAATGCCGTTTTATCGTCTTTTAATTCAGGGGCAAGTCCTGTGTCTGCTTTCAGCTTGGCGTAGTATTTAGCCTGTAAATCTTCTGAAAGTGATGAAACAGGAATTAAACTGTGAATTTTATTAGTTACAGGATTTAATGTAGATTTAGCAGGAATTTTATTTGTCTTAATAAGTCTGCTAATATAGCTTATTGAACAATTTTTTAATTCTGCTAATTTTTGTACTGTTAGATAGTCCATTCTTTCTCCTTTCTTCACGGAGCAGGAAAAAATTAACCTGCTCCGCAAAAAAATACTTGACAAATTGTAAAATTTGTGATACACTTAAAATGAACATTTAAGAAAGTCTTATTTCCTCTCTTAAAGTTTCACATTCCAGTTTCAGGGTTGTTATCAGTTTGTCAACATGCCAACCTTGGAGCTGGATTTTTTCTGAGTGCTTAATCAGACGTTCATTGATGTTTATGAACTTTCGCCTGCTGACTGAAACAGCGTTCGGAAGTTCAGCATCAAGTCCTGTTTCAGCAATAAA
>CAYWPN010000036.1:0-2848 GCA_964460175.1 uncultured Alistipes sp.
CTGCATTATCGGGGTGTGTAGCCCTGTACTGCATTGCCGCTTCGGTTTTGCCTATACCTGCGTCGCCTGTCACCATAATGCACACGCCGCTGATATGGGCAGTCCTGATATTCTCATAAATACTTTCCGAAATACTTGTAGGAACGTAGCCCTCGTGCTTGTACACCTTTGAATTTTCATTTTTGATTTCAAGGAAACTGCTGATTTTTGAGAACATCATGTCCACATTGCCTTTATAAGTACCTGTTCTGATACTTGACATTGTGCCTGTCGAAATATCGGCGTTTCCGAGTGCTTTTGCGGCACTTCCCGCTTCGGTTATACGTTTCTCGAACTGCCTGATGATTTCACATTGTTCCTGTGTGTAAATCGAAAAGGCATACTCTCTTGATGTAAAGAATTTTTCGATTTCTGCGAGGTCTTTGTCATTTTCGCCATTGAGTGCCTTGGCGATTTTTTCATTGGCAACCTTGCCGATTACAGTATATGCCTTTTCGGGAGTTGTACCGAGTTCATCGGCAAGCTCCTGAATTTTTGTTTTTAATTCATTGTTATTCATTTTTCAATTTCCTTTCCTGTTCAAGACGGTTGTTCATCGCTCTTGTTTCTTCGAGATAATCAAAATCATAATCTTCCGCACCGACAGCTTTTTTCATTTCGGCAGGCTCTTCGTGTACAATCATCGGAACAATTTTTTTCGGCATTCTGATTTCAATACCGTCTCCGAGATTTTCTTCTGCCCTCCTGATAGTCATATCAAGCATTGAAACACGCTGTTCGGGAGTGAGATTTTCGGCAATGCCCTTTTTCTGCTCTCTGATATACTTCTTTGCGGCACTGATTTTTTCCTGTGCGTCTGCGATTTTCTGCTGATTTTCTTCGAGAAAATCGACCATAAGAAAGTCCGCATTCTGCCATTCAAAGAGAAATTTCTCATTTTCATCGTAAATTCTGACCGTTCGCAAATCGGCAGGGTCGTACCTCACAAAAACTTCCCTGTCAAGATTGTTGATTGTCTGCTCCGGATTCATAAACCATACAGGCTCTCCTGCAAATTTTATGTAAACGCCGTTCCGCTTGATTTTCTGCGGTCTTGTTGACCTCATCATCAGCAGATTCAGCATATCGGGAGTTGCTTTTCTGACTTCTGAAACGGTTTCGTTCCATACATCAATACGGCTCATACCCTTGAATTTCTGCTCAGAACCGCCGTAATTCTGCTGGTTGTATTCGCCGTCAATCCACATTTCAAGTACCCTGCGGACATCGTAATCACACGGAATACCGTCGTTTTTAATACGCTTTTTCAGGCTTTCGGGGCGTTCAAGTATTGTACCGCCACAGAAGCCGTCCCAGAGTTTTGAAAACTGATTTTTCACAGTGTAGAAAGTACGTTCAATCGGCTTTGCACGGGCGTTTTCGACGATAGCATTTCTCATTTCAATTCCCAGTCTTTTGAGAATTGGCGTAGGGTCAACCTTGTTTTCGTCCGATTTACGTCGTCTGTGACCTTTCCCGCCTATGTCAATATTCAGGAACTCACGACCGTTGTCAACATACGCAACTTTTGGCATTCCGAAACGCAGTATGCCGTGTCTGAGTGCGAGTATTGTGGATTGTGAATCGGGGCTGTCGGTAATATTCCAGCCTGTAAGCACTCCCGATTTTGCATCAAGAAATGCTGTAAGGTAAAGTCTGTGCTTTGCCTTGCCGTCAAGCGAAATCACATCAAGTGTGTGATTGTCGGCAATCCAGCAGTCGTTTGCCTCTAAATTACTGTACATTCGCATTATGTATGGTCTGCACCTGTCATCAAACGCCTTTTCACCGTCACGCATAAGCGTTTTCAGTGCATAGCTTATGTCACGGTCAATCTGTCTGCGGAACGCCCTTTCGCTCGGAATATCGCCCACAAGTTCGGGATAAAACTCCTCTGTCCACGTAATCGTATTTCTGTAGCAGAGACTTGCAGTCGGCTTGTTTTCGTCAAGCCAGTACCACAGAAAAGCGTCCCACACAGGAGCGGGAATTGTGCTTTTTCCTCTGTTCCACGCCCCACGACCGTCAAGCAGTCCCTCAAAGTCGTTGTCCTTGTATGCTCTCCATTTGCGGTAGAGAATATCTGTGGAGATTTTCAAATCGGGGTGTTCGAGCTGACATTTGCCGACATACAGCCTGTCAAATTCAGTCCTGCTCTGATAGCCTGACCTCATTCCCTGCCACTCTTTGAGTATTTCCGTCCACTCGTTGACCTGTCTGCGTTCTTCTTCGGAAAGTTCTTCAAACGACCTTTGAGCACGCTTTGAACGCTGTTTTAACGCCGTTTTATCGTCATTTAATTCCGGGGCAATTCCTGTGTCTGCTTTCAGTTTTGCATAATATTTTGCCTGCAAGTCTTCTGATAAAGCCGATACAGGTATCATATAACAGGGCTGATTATTATAAACATTATTGACCTGCTCCGAAGTTATTTTGTTGTTTTTCACAAGACGTTGTATATATCTCTCGGAACAACCTTTTAATTCAGCAACTTCTTTTACTGTTAAATAGTCCATTTTTTCTCCTTTCTTCACGGAGCAGGAAGAAATTAACCTTTGCTCCGTGAAAAAATACTTGACAAATCCTGAGATTTGTGATACAATAAATTCAGAAACATTTAGGAGAACTTGAGTTCTTCTTTCAATGTCTCATTCTCCAGTTTCAGGGTTGTAATTAGTTCTTCAAAACGCCAGCCCTGAAGCTGGATTTTTTCTAAGTGCTTAATCAGACGTTCATTAATGCTTATGAATTTACCACGGAAATCAATTTTCAAAATCTTGACAAGTATGGTATAATAAAAATATGAAAA
>CAYWPN010000037.1:0-2211 GCA_964460175.1 uncultured Alistipes sp.
TTTACTCATTTTTTTATTATATCATATTTCACTTCTGTTGTCAAATAGGACAACTGTATCGTCCACGACTATCCTGCGAAAGTTACTTTTGGGAATATTGCTGAGCTTGGTTTGCAATTCAGCTATTTCCTCGGCAGTTACATTATCTTTCTTTTCAAGTGCGTTGAGCTGATTAACAAGTATGTTGCGCTCAGCCTGTGACTTGAAGATGTTCTGCTTGTTGTTCTCGTTCCAGTCGTGAGCGAACTGTATGTACGGTCGCTTCACCATTGAAATGACGAGAGATTTTTTGAAACTCGGCTCTGCTACCGTGAGGGCATCAAGCACAAGCGGCTCAGTATGGTCACGCTTTGCCGATATTCGGTAAACTTCCGAAAAGCAATAACTAATTGCTGAGAGTATCGCCGTTCCTGCCATTGCCGGATCAGTCGATGTGGTTGTTGCTATCGCCTGTACCATATCTCTTAATATAGGCGGCAGAGCGTTCACGGGGAACGGCAGGAGGTTTGTCCCGTCGGGACGTAATGGCGTGGGAGTTGCCCACGGTGTAGGTTCGTTCATATATCTATGACCTTTCTGTTTTAGAATCAGCCGACTTTCGCCTGCTGTATTTCCATTGTACCACCTCAGAAATTTCAATGTGGCGACATTGCGTATATCCGCAAAACAATACGCTATTATTTTTTAGATACGAAAATAATATTTCAGAACACGCAGATTATTGACATAATTCGTATTGTATGCTATAATATGTGAAGAGACCAAAAGCGAGGTGCGAAAATGAATACTACAACAATTTACCATATAATTGAAACAGACCGCACGATTGAAATCGCACAGTCTGTTCAGAATGATGATGATAGTTTGCACGGCGCAGTACTGAATACAAGGACTTTAACCTTTGATGAGCTGATGAATCAGCATAAAGTGTTTCGGGAGCATACCGAACCGTTTGATTCTTTTCGAGACAGGCTTCACAGTGCCTTACGCATAGGCAAAAGCATAGAAGTCAGCACCGATGATATGATTGCAAGGCTTGTAGTCGAATATGGGGAGAATATCTTTTTCAAGAGCTTCGTGTCGGCGGTCATTGAACTGTATGATGCCGAGTACTATCAGCTCTTGAAGCCGAATGATGTGGTGCTTGCCAAGATTAACAGAAACAAGATACAAACAGGTATATTTGGACGCATCAATGCTTTTTTCGATACACAGCTCGCTTTGTTATGCAGTGAAGCGTATTTTAGCCACACAATTACTATGGAGCATTTTGCTCTTGTATCGGGCAGAACGGTTATCGCTGCCGACGATTTTACATTCAACGTGTTTCACGAGAGCGATAACTGCCTGTTGACTGCCCTTGCGGAGATCGGGCAGCTCGTCCATAAGAACAAGTGGACAGTCTGCGAGTGCGGCTTCTGCCATAAGCTGTTCCTCGGAACGGAGAGCGAAGTTTGCTGTCACGCTGCCGAGTGTATCGAATCTCAGAAACAGCAGAAAGAAAAAATAGTCGAGGAAAGTACACAGGAATATTCTGCTATCAAAAAAAGATTACGATTCATTTGTCCGCAGATACAAGGGATATCTTGATGTGGCGGAGATTGACCGCTTTCATCCAGATGACTATGATGTTTTCATGCAGGCAAAGCAGGAACGTATGGATAAAATGACAGCGCTCAAAAAGAAGCTGATACGAAATAGCTTGCCTTCTGCTGAACTGTATGAACTTGGAAAACAGTTCAAGGCAGAGATCAAATCTCTCGCTGAGAGTATCCTTGATAAGTATGGCTTTGATGTGACGGCTGTGGCTAAAATCAAGAAGCCGAGTAAGAAAAATCAGGAACTTTGATTCCAATGGGTTCAAAGTTGTAATAGCGAAAAAAGAGATTTGTCAGGGTAACCGAATGAAAATTTGTTTGAAATTTGTTAAACATGCATAGCAAGATAATGATTATATTGTTTGAAATACCATAACTAAAGGCATTTATGCGTTGTTTATTTGTATTTATATATTCTTGACACTGAATTGTTACTATTTTATGCATCATATATTAACCATTAACTTACAATTTGTTGGCAAAGTTGCTGATTTCATTATATTTTTTATGTTATTTTGCACAATTTTTTAGATTTTTTTCATGCGGTTGCCCTGAGAGAGGGAGTGGACAAAACAGGGATAGTATGGTATAATAAAAGAAAAGTTCAGGGAGT
>CAYWPN010000038.1:0-1794 GCA_964460175.1 uncultured Alistipes sp.
TGCAACATCAACCTGCATACGTTTTGCCTGTTTTTCGAGCATTTCAATAGTACAGTTACCGTTTTTCCTGTTATATACCGTTGTGAAAAGATGTACTGCGGAACGTATATCTTCTTTGGGTGAAAGTGCGATGCCGTAGAGAAATTTCAGTTCATCTTTCATGTTTCTTCTGGCGAGTTCGGGAAAAAGAAGTTCAATATCGCTGAACCTGATATTTTTTGTTTCGTATCTTGGGCGTTCGGCAAACCTATTCCACACCTGTTCCTTGCCGATACCGCTTTTACCGAAAAACTGCTGTCTGAAAGTATCATTGCCCATACACACAATACCTACCGTGCCGAGATTTTTGTTACGGAAATGGTCAGCAAAACCTCTGAGTGTGTCAATTGCCTCGAACCTGAAATTCTGTGCCTCATCAACGATTATCACCATACCGTCATGTAATTCCGAGAGAATTTTACGGAAGTACATACTGCTTCTTGTTCCTGAAAGGTCAATTCCGAGTTCCTCGGCAAGTTTTTCAAGCATTACAGTCTTTGACGTTTTTGGCTCTTCGGCAGTGATAATCACTGCATTATCGGGGTGTGTAGCCCTGTACTGCATTGCCGCTTCGGTTTTGCCTATGCCTGCATCGCCTGTCACCATAATGCACACACCTCTGATGTGGGCAGTCCTGATATTCTCGTAAATGCTCTCTGAAATACTCGTCGGGACATAGCCCTCATGCTTGTACACCTTTGAATTTTCGTCCTTGAGTTGAAGAAAACTGCTGATTCTTGAGAACATCTTGTCCACATCGCCTTTATAAGTACCTGTTCTGATACTTGACATTGTGCCTGTCGAAATATCGGCGTTTCCGAGTGCTTTTGCGGCACTTCCTGTTTCGATTATACGGCGTTCAAACTGCCTGATAATCTCACACTGTTCGGGCGTGTAGATTGAAAAGGCGTATTCCCTTGATGTAAAGAATTTTTCGATTTCCGCAAGGTCTTTGTCGTTTTCGCCATTGAGTGCCTTAACGATTTTTTCATTGGCAACCTTGCCGATTACCGTATATGCCTTTTCAGGAGTTGTACCAAGTTCATCGGCAAGCTCCTGAATTTTTGTTTTTAATTCATTGTTATTCATTTTTCAATTTCCTTTCCTGTTCAAGACGGTTGTTCATCGCTCTTGTTTCTTCGAGATAATCAAAATCATAATCTTCCGCACCGACAGCTTTTTTCATTTCGGCAGGCTCTTCGTGTACAATCATCGGAACAATTTTTTTCGGCATTCTGATTTCAATACCGTCTCCGAGATTTTCTTCTGCCCTCCTGATAGTCATATCAAGCATTGAAACACGCTGTTCGGGAGTGAGATTTTCGGCAATGCCCTTTTTCTGCTCTCTGATATACTTCTTTGCGGCACTGATTTTTTCCTGTGCGTCTGCGATTTTCTGCTGATTTTCTTCGAGAAAATCGACCATAAGAAAGTCCGCATTCTGCCATTCAAAGAGAAATTTCTCATTTTCATCGTAAATTCTGACCGTTCGCAAATCGGCAGGGTCGTACCTCACAAAAACTTCCCTGTCAAGATTTGCGATTGTCTGCTCCTCGTGCATGAACCAGATTGGTTCGCCTGCGATTTTCACATAAACACCGTTCCGCTTGATTTTCTGCGGTCTTGTCGACCTCATCATCAGCAGATTAAGCACATCGGGAGTTGCTTTTCTGACCTCTGTAATGGTTTCGTTCCATACGTCAATACGGCTCATATTTTTGAATTTCTGCTCAGAACCGCCGTAATTCTGCTGGT